>NZ_LWBV01000006.1:0-413560 GCF_001642705.1 Pseudomonas sp. p21 | reverse complement strand
AGGGTGGCCTGTGGAAGTACGATTACGACCAGCGCGCCAACATCATCCAAACCCAGGACCCACTGGAGAACCAGACCCTCTACACCTACAACAGCGACAACCTGCCTATCGCCATCACCGACGCCAACGGCGGTGAGAAGAAGTTGGCCTATAACCCTGATGGCCAGCTGACGAGTTACTACGATGAGCGCGGCAACTTGCTGGGGCCGCGTTGCGGCCCGATCGCGACACAAGCCCGCTCCAAGAGGACCGCGCAGCCTCCGTAGGACATTTCTGAACATGAAACCAAATGCTTCAGAATGAACCCGCTTAGGAATTATCCTACGCGCGCTGCCGAACTATCGCTGTTGTCGGGGAAACACCTCACGGATAACGTTTCCGGGTCGCTTCGGTGACCGGGCATGAGAACCCGACAGATAAGCTAGCAGCACCTCTATGGTGGCCGTACGTGGGCGGGCTTTCGCCTGGCCGGGTCTTTGCTAGCTTCTTCTCGGCTTTCTCACACCCGCGTACGGCTGCCACCCTCAAATCCATGAGAAAGATTCGGGTGGTAGTTCCTTTGTGCTAAGAAGCTGGAATTACACAATGAAAAAGATCGTCCCCAATTCACCACGCCGTCCCATCAACACCCCATTCTTCACCGTCAAATCCGACATCTACCCTCCCCACGCCCTCGCCCACATCATCGAACTACTGCGCGGCGTTATCGATACCCTCGACGAACACTGCCGCACCCACGCTGGCGAGCCCGGCCTGTGCAATGCCTTGCACGCCACTGAAATCGCCCACTCGCTGGTAGCGCATTCGCATGCGTGGCTGTTCGGCGCAAAGGAAAAGGAAGAGGAGTGACGACATGACAGACGAACCCAAAGTCATCCTCACCATCGGCGCCGAGACCTTCCTTGAGGTCGGCAACCCGCCGATCAATCTGCTGCGGGTGCAGCCCGGCATTCCGATCGATGATGCCTACGAGCAGGTGTCGATCCTGCTGAGCTATATCAAGCACCTGCTGCGCGAAGGCGATATGGAGGACGACCACAAGTTCCTGGGCGCCGCCGATTACCTCACGGCACTGGCCAAGGCCTTGATGAACGAGGTTGAGCTGACCAAGAATACCCTGCGCTGAAGCTCGGGGATTATGTGAAGGCAACTGCCTTGCATCAATTTCCTGGCCATGCGCGGGCTTTTGGAGCGGCCCTGTGTCGCGAAAGGACTGCAAAACAGCCCCAGCAATTTGTGCGTCCGCACTGGAGGCCTAGGGCTGCTTCGCAGCCCTTTTGCGACACAAGACCGCTCAGGCCGGCGCAGCTCCTGTGGGAGATTGCCCAGCCCTTTGGGCTGCGCTGTCGCACAGGGAACAATGTTCGAGAGCGTGTCACCTTCCCTTGTGGGAGCGGGCGTGCCCGCGAAGCAGGCGGCGCGGTGGATGGCACCGGCTTCGCCGGTGTTCGCGGGCACGCCCGCTCCCACAGAGCCCTGCTAAATCAATGAGTTATGTGTTGTTCTATGAGAGCTTGCTTGCCAGCGATAGGGCCGTAACAGGTACTGCCCGTCTAGCGGGCTCCCGCCACGAACCCACTGCGCCGCCCGGCCCAGGCCAGCAGCCAGGCCAGCGCGATCAACCCCAGCACCACCCCACCAAACCACTCCACCCCCGCCCCGCTCAGCAACAACCCGCCAATGATCCCGCCCAGGGCGATGGCGCTGTTCCACACCGTTACCAGCATCGATTGCGCCACATCACCACCCTCGCCCGCCGCATCGGCGCAGGCGGTCTGCAGCAGGGTTGGCGCACCGCCGTAGGTCACGCCCCACAAGGCGATGCTCAGGTACATCGCCCACGACGACGCCTGCCCCAACACCAGCGTCGCCAGGGCGAAACCGGCCAGGCTCAGCAGCACCAGGGAACGCAGATAACGGTCGACCAGCAGCCCCACCAGGCCAATCCCGGCCAGGGCCGCAAGGCCGAACACCATCAGTACCAGGCCGATGTCGGCAGCCATGCCGGCCGCCGCCAGCAGCGGCACGATGTAGGTGTAGAGCACATTGTGGCCAAGGATCCAGCTGAGGATCACCAACAGCACGATCACCACCCCCGGCGTGCGCAACACCTGCAGGGCCGCAGGGCGCTTGCCGGCGGCGTGCCCGGGGTAGTCCGGCACCGACCGAAGTACCCAGGCCACCAGCAGCAGCGCCACCACCGTGACCACCACGAACGTGGCCCGCCACCCCAGCCCCGCCCCCAGCCAGGTGGCGATCGGCAGCCCGAGCGACAAGGCGATGGGCTGGCCGAGCATCGCCACGGCCATGGCCCGGCCCTGCAACGCCACCGGCACCATGCGCCGCGCATGGCCGGCAATCAACCCCCAGGCCAGCCCGGCCGCGGCGCCAGTGAAAAAACGCAGTACCAGGGTCACGGTGTTGGAAGTCGACAAGGCGGTCAGCCCGTTGAACAGCACGAAACCGACGATCGCCAGCAACAGCGCGCGGCGGCGGTACCAGCCCTGGGTCAGGGTCACCAACGGGATGGCGGTCAGCAACGAGCCCAGGGCATACGCCGTGACCCATTGCCCGGCCATGGCTTGGCTGATGTGCATGCCATCGGCGATCTGGTCGAGCAGGCCGGCCGGCAGGGTTTCGCTGAGGATGGCGATAAAGCCGGTCATGGCCAGCGCCAGCAGCCCACTGAGGGGCAAGCGTTCGCTGCTGGCGGCCAGCAGCGGTGCGGAGGATGTCTGGGACATTGCAGATGCCTTGAATGGGAAACGAGGCGGACAGTCTGCAAGCCGAGGCCATTACGGAAAAAGGCAGTTACAATACCGTTCACCCAGGACATCAATGTCCGCAATCAGGAATACGGCATGGACAGCCTCAGCGGCTTCGTGGTCTTCAACCGAGTGGCCGAAACCCGCAGTTTCGTCGCTGCCGCCCAGTCGCTGGGCATCAGTGCCTCGGCCGTGGGCAAACGCGTGGCGCGCCTCGAAGCCCGCCTGGGGGTGCGCCTGTTCCACCGCAGCACGCGCAGCATCACCCTCACCGCCGAAGGCACGTTGTTCCTCGAGCGCAGCCGGCGCATCCTGGCCGAAATCGAGGCCACCGAGCAGGCGCTCTCCCAAGCCAGCGCGACCCCGAGCGGTCGCCTGCGGGTGAGCATGCCGCAGGTCACCGGGCTGGTGATGCCGGCACTGGCCGAATTCATGGCGCGGTACCCGCAGGTGGAGTTGGACCTGGATTTTTCCGACCGCATGGTGGATATCGTCGGCGAAGGCTTCGATGTGGTGATGCGGGGTGGGCAGCCGGTGGACTCGCGGCTCAACGCCAAGTTCCTGGGGCACTTCCAGCACTGCCTGGTGGCTTCGCCCGAGTACCTGCGTGAACGCGGCACGCCGCTGCACCCGCGCGACCTGGCGGCGCATACCTGCCTGCATTACCGCTTCCCCAGCAATGGCAAGCTGGAAACCTGGCCGCTGCGCCAGGAGCACCCCGAGCAGGGCTACGACATCCCCATCTCGATGGTCTGCAACCATGTCGAGACGCGCGTCTGCTTTGCCGTCAACCACCGCGGCATCACCTGCCTGCCAGACTTCACCGTACGCCGCGAACTGGCCAGCGGCGCGCTGGTCAGCGTGCTCGACGACTTCATGGAGCGGCGCGGTAGCTTCTACCTGCTATGGCCGTCCGGGCGGCAGATGCCGCCGAAATTGCGGGTGTTCATCGACTTCATGCTCGAGCGCGTGTTCAACCGTACAGGTAATTGATGTCCTTGCAGGCCAGCGGCGGCACCTGGCCAAGCAGGAATTCGCGGAGCTTGTGCATCTGCCGCGCCTTGGGGCTGGCCTTGAGCCAGGTCATGTAATAGCCGTCACCCGTAGCCACCGCATGCTTGAACGGCGTGACCAGGCGCCCGGCCGCCAGGTCGGCACTGGCCAGCACCAGGTCGACCACCGAAATACCCAGGCCTTGCTGGGCGGCCGAGATGCCCTGGTCGAGGGTATCGAACACTTGCCCGTGGTCGATACTGATGTCCAGCGCGTCCATGCGAGCCAACCAGCGCCGCCAGTCACGCCGGTCGGGGGACGGGTGCAGGAACTCGCACTGGGCCAGGTCGGCCAGGGCCGGTTGTGCCTGGGTCATGTAGTCCGGGTGGCACACCGGGATCAGCCATTCATCGAACAGCTTGAAACTCTCGATATCGGCGGGAAAACGCCCGTTGGCCAGGAGGATTGCACAGTCGTAGGGCTCGGAATAGAAGTCCACGCTGTCGATGTCCATCCACACGCTGGACAGCTGCACGCTGCAGTTGTCCTCGACCTTCTTGAACGCATCCAGCGCCCGCAGCAGCCAGCGCACGGTGAGCGTGGACGGCGCCTTCAGACGCAGGCCGTAGCGGTCCTGGCGCAGCAGGGCGCAGGCATTTTCGATGATCTTGAAGCCAACCTTGAGTTCCTGCGCCAGCAAGCGACCGTGCTCGGTCAGGGCCAGTTTCGGCCCGCGGCGTTCGAACAGGTCGCAGCCGAACATGGCTTCGAGGGTCTTGATGTGGTGACTGACGGCGCCCTGGGTCAGGGCCAGCTCTTCCGCGGCACGGGTAAACGAGCCATAGCGAGAGGCCACCTCGAAGGCACGCAGCGCGTGCAAAGCCTGAATCCTTTCCGACATGGCGAAGCCCCAAGCATGAGTAAGACTAATAGTAGGTCATAGTTCCACGCGTTTTACAACGTCAAGGGCGTCTTGGAAAATGCAGGTAAATAACAAACATAACCAAGATCCTGCCTGCATGTGACTGGAACGTTCATCTAAATTAACGCCTGGGGAAATCATGCTTACGGGTTATGGAACTTGCTATCGCCTGGATGCGCTAGAGCTGGCCGCCGAACATGTCGGGAACACGCGACACTGGACCTACAACGCCGTAGAACATTTTCGCAGCACCCTCGCCAACCCCGAATTCCCCTGCCTGTTCGGCCGCAAGGCAGTAAACGGCGCAACCTGCCACATCCTCTTCGCCCGCGCCGGGCAGCTGGCCGATGACATCGCCCTGGGCCTGGCCGACTATGTGCGCACCGTCGCTCCAATCCAACCCAAGCAGCGTATCGGCAGCCCGCTGGTGGTGTTTCTCGAAACCGCCGCCGACTACACCCTCGCCGAGCAACAGGCACTGGCCTGGAAGGTGTTGCGTGGCGTACATGCGCGCGACCCGCAGCCCTGGCCGCAGGGCATCCCGACCGACCCCGACGACAGCACCTGGTCGTTCTGCTTTGCCGGCATGCCGCTGTTCATCAACATGAATTTCCCCGGCCACAACCAGATGAAAAGCCGCAACCTGGGGCCACACATCACCTTCGTCATCAACCCGCGGGCGAACTTCGACGAAGTGGCCAACGCCAGCACCGAAAGTGGCAAACGTATCCGTGAACGTATCCGCGAGCGCGTGCGCCATTACAACGACGGTGTCATGCCCGACACCCTTGGCTTTTTCGGCGATGCCGACAATTACGAGTGGAAGCAATACCAACTGCAGGAGGCCGGGTCGCTCAACCCGTCCCGCTGCCCGTTCCACGCCCATGCCGTACACCCGGCAACACCTGAAATACTGATCGAGAACTGACCGTGAATACCGCACTCACTGCCACCTATGCTCTTACCGTCCTGCTACTGATCGCCACACCCGGCCCGGTAGTGGCACTTATCATCAATACCGCAGCCGCCTCCGGCTCGCGCAGAGCCATGTTCACCGCCATCGGCACCAACTGGGCGTCACTGGTGCTGATCGGCGCCGCGGCCTGGATCATCCTCACCAGCGCCGCCATCGACAAGGCCTGGCTCAGCGCCATGAGCCTGCTCGGCTGCCTGTTCATCGGCTACACCGCCGTGGGCACCCTGAGGGACGCCCTGCAGGCGCCTGCAGCCGAGGCGCCGGGCGAACTCACCAAGCCAGAGCGTAGCGGGCTGTTGCAAGGCTTCATGGTGGGCATTTCCAACCCGAAGGACATCATCTTCTTCATCGCCTTCTTCCCGCAGTTCATCCAGATCACCGAGTCGTTCGGCAAGAGCATGGTGGTGCTTTCGCTGCTGTGGGTGGCCATCGATTTTGCTGTGCTCAGCCTTTACATCTTCGCCATCGGCAAGATCGCCTCGCAACGCAGCAACCGCATGATCAGCCTGGCCTCGGGCGTCGCCCTGCTGCTGATCGCCATCGGTGGCCTGCTGTACAACCTCAAGGAACTGGCGGCCTGATTGTGATGCAATGTGCCCGCTGCAACATGAGGGAGAGACCATGACCGCGAGTGATACGAGCCCGCCGCCTTCGCCGTTGCAACAGGACTACCAGCGCTTTCTGCTGCTGGGCAGCCGGCGTGCACCGCACACCGTGCATGTGCACGAAACCGGCTACCGATCCGGCACCATCAACACCGATGCCCTGGGCCTGCGCTACAGCTACTGCGCCGGCAAGCGCTTTTCGGCGGCCGAGCGCGGAGGTGCCGCGCGCATCAACCTGCTGGTCGGCGGTTCCACCGCCCTGGGCATCGGCGCCAGCTCCGACGAACACACCGTGGCCTCGCACCTGTCGATGCTCACCGGCGAAGTCTGGCTGAGCTTGGCCGGCTGCGGGCTCAATGCCAGCCAGGAGCTGCTGATGTTCCTGACCCATCAGCACCGCCTTGGCCAGCTCGGCCATGTGGTGGTGCTCAGCGGCCTCAACAGCCTGGCCCATGAAGCCCTTTGCGAAGTCCTCGCCAGCCTGAACGACCCGCAGCACGCCAGGGCCTACCAGGACTTTCTCAACAGTTTCAGCGAAGGCATGCAGCCCACGGCGGCGCCGCGCCGGCAATCGCTGTGGCAGCGTATCGGCCAGGCCTTGGCCGCGCCCCCGGTCGCAACGCCTGCCACCTGGCCGCTGTCGCCCCCGGAAAAGCGCCTGGCCCGTGCCGCCGACAACATTGGCCGGACCTTGCGCCAATGGGATCGACTGCTGGCAGACAGCCACTCCACCCTTACCTTCATCCTGCAGCCGTTGCTACCCTGGTGTCGGGATAGCCTGCCCGCTGGCGAGCAGGCCATGCTGGACGCGCTGCAGCGGCAACCGGCGAATTTCGACCGGCTGCTGGACGGCGCGTTCGACAGCCAATTGCACTCGGCCTTCTTCCGCCGAATCAAGAGCCAGGCCGACCCGGTCCCCTGCTACGACATGAACTGCATGCTCAGCAGCTCGCCGGTTTTCGGCGCCGACCTGTTCATCGACCGCCTGCACCTGAACGACCTGGGCAACAATGCCCTGGCCAAAGTCATTACCGCCAAGCTTGGCCTTGCCCAGGAAAAACATGCCCAGCGCAAGGTCACGCCGATCAAGCTCGTCTGACAGTTGCCGGGTGGTCTTCCGGCCAGGCCCATTGGGTGGCTAGAATATGCCGTCGTTCCGATCTGCCCGAGGCGCACGCTTGACCGCCATGAACATCGAAGCCATCCATCATCAGTGCCTGGCACCCTGTGAGGCTTGCCTGTGAGCTGCATGCTTCGCCTGCCCCCGCTGCTGCTCGCTCTGATGCCGCTGGCCGCGCACGCGCTGGAAGTGCGCATCGACCCCCATGCCGACCTGCTCTACCGCCAGGCCTTGCCCCTGCTGGAGCAGGCCGACAGCCAGGACGACAGCGCCAGCACGCTGCGCACGGCCGTGGGCGGCGACCCGGAGCTCAGCCGCCAGGGCCAGGCCATGGCTCACACCCTGCCGACAGCGGTCGCCTTGCTGAAAAAGTCCGTGGCGCTGGGCCACCCGGTTGCACAGTACCGCCTGGCGTTGTACTACATGACCTACCTGCCCGCCGCGCAAATCCCGGATGCCGCCTGCCCGCTGCTCGAAGCCAGCCTCAAACAGGGCTTTGCCGCACCGGCGCCGGCCATCGCCACCTGGTGCCCGCCCTACAACGTCAGCAGCGAGTACCGTACTGCGCTGGAGGCCATCCCCAACATGGCCACCGTGTATGCCCCCTACTACCCGCAACCGGCAACGCGCCTGGCCTGCAACCGCAGCCGGCCACAGGGCCTGGAAATGCAATGGGGGCGCCAGCGTGACTACCAGGCCGAGGTATACCGCCTGCTCGGCGACCTCGACCCGCAGCACCGCCAGAGCCTGCTGCAGAAAGCCGTAGATACCAACGGCTGCGTGACGGCGCAGCAGCACCTGACCAGCCATCCCTGACCATCACCAGTTGCAGGCAATCCTGCGTACCCTGTGGGAGCGGCTTTAACCGCGAAGAATCCAACGCGGTGCATGGCACGGGCTTCGCCCGTGTTCGCGGGCAAGCCCGCTCCCACAGTGACCGCGTATACCTTGAAATTTTGAGCAAGACAGTTGCCCCGCAAGGTGGAGACCAGCAAGATCGTTCAAGCCATCCCTCGCCCCGTCTGGCATGCTGGCCTGCCACGTACAAGCACTGCAGCCACCATGCCCCACATCGCCCGCCAAGCCCTCCTCCACGGCGCCATCGCCATTCTCCCGTTGTCCCTGGCCGTCGCCCCCTGGGGCCTGCTGGCCGGCTCCATGGCCATCGAGGCCAACCTCAGCGCCTGGGAGGGGCAAGGGCTTTCGGCCATTGTCTTCGCCGGTGCCGCGCAACTAGTGGCCATCGGCATGCTCAAGGGCGGCGCCAACCTGGCGTCGATCCTGCTGACCACCCTGCTGCTGACCTCACAGCACCTGCTGTACGGCCTGTCGATGCGCCCGGTACTGTCCAGCCAGCCGCTGCGCTGGCGGCTGGGCCTGGGCTTCCTGCTGACCGACGAGTTCTTCGCCCTGACCAGCCAGTACGACCAGCAGCAGTTCAACCGCTGGTACGCCCTGGGGGTGGGCCTGACCTTCTATGTCGCCTGGAACCTGTTTACCCTGGCCGGCATCCTGCTAGGCCAGAACATTCCACACCTGGACCAGTTCGGCCTGGACTTTTCCATCGTCGCCACCTTCGTCGCGCTGATCGCCCCGCTGGTGCGCAACCTGGCCACAGTGGTGTGCGTAGCCGTGTCGCTGTTCTGTTCGGTGCTGTTCAGCTACTGGCACTGGGAAACCGCCCTGGTGGCCGCAGGCCTGCTGGGCATGAGCGCCGGCTTCATCTGCCAGAAATTTGCCGGAGCCCGCGCATGACCTGGATCCTGATTTTTGCCATGGGCGCCATCGTGTTCCTCAACCGCTATGCGTTCCTGGAACCGCGCCTGCCCTTGCGCCTGAGCTCCAACGCCCGGCAGTTCCTGGGCTTTGCCGTACCGGGCATGCTCACCGCCATCTGTGGCCCGATCATCTTCATGCCCGAGCACCAACTCAACCTGAACCTGCTCAACCCCTACCTGCTAGGTTCGCTGGTGGCCATCGCCCTGGTGCTGTTGACCCGCAGCGTGTTGCTGAGCATGCTGGTGAGCATGTTGATCTTCTTCCTCCTGCGCAGCTGGCTGGCATGACCACACCCCTGCGCGAGCAGACACACCTCTGGCAGGCGCCGGCCCTGGGCGACGTCGAGATGCTGCACGCGCGCTACTTTCAGCAGCGCTTTGCCCCGCATGTACACGAAGGCTTTGTATTCACCGTGATCGAGTCCGGTGCCCAGCGCTTCTGGCATCGCGGTAGCGAGCACCTGGCGCCGGTCGGCAGCATGGTGCTGATCAACCCCGACGAGCTGCACACCGGCGCAACAGCCCATGAAGCGGGCTGGCGCTACCGTGGTTTCTACCCGGAGCATGAGCGGGTAACCGGTGTGCTCGACGAACTGGAACTTGGCCGCCACGGCATGCCCAGCTTCAAGGACAGCGTGATTCACGACCCGGCCCTGGCCTTGGCCTTCAGCCAGCTGCACCAGCTGTCCGAAGCCGGCGCCAGTGCCCTGCAGCAACAGACCGCCTGGCGCCAGGCGGTACTGGCCCTGGTGCAACGACACGGGCAATGCGCCGAACCTGCGGCCCCCGGCCACGAACCGCTGGCCGTTGCCCGCGCCCGCGAGCTGCTGGAAAGCCAGCTGGCCGACCCGCCCTCGCTCGAAGCCCTGGCGGCGGCGGTCAACCTGTCGCCGTTCCATTTCGCCCGGGTATTCCGCCAGGCCACCGGCCTGCCGCCGCATGCCTGGTTGAAGCAGCGGCGCCTGGCCCGTGCGCGGGAAATGCTCAAGCGTGGCTGGGTAGCCTCGGAGGTGGCGTTCGACCTGGGCTTTGCCGACCAGAGCCATTTGAGCCGGCAGTTCAAGCAGGCCTACGGGGTGACGCCAGGGGCCTATCGCAGCGCCTGCCTGCAGGGCTGAACTGCGACAGCCGGCCTCAAGCAGGCCGGCCAGCCACTGCTACACTGACATGGCTGAATGGAGGATCCTGCCATGTCTGAAAGAGAGCTCACCACCCTCCTGTCGCTGATGAACCAGCGCCAGGCCTGCCTGAGCAGTGCCTGCAAGGAGATAGCCGACTGGATCGACCGGCAGGGCGACGTGCCCGCCGCCGGCAAGATCCGCGCAAGTCTCAAGGCCCTGGAGGCCGACGAGGCCCAGGTCCGCAAGACCTTGACCTCGCTGACCCTCGACAGGCCGCTGCCCAGGTTTCGCAGCTGATTGAAATATGGGCCCGCTCCCACAGGGCGCAAAGCGCCCTGAAGGGTTCAGCCTGTCAGTGCTTCATGTGCATGTGATCATGCCCACCGCCCGCCTCGGCGTTGAGCGCACGCACGTCGGCCTGCACGTCCAGGGTTTCCTTGGCCCCCTTGGCATCCTCGATGGTCAGGGTCAGCGGCACTTTGTCGCCTTCCTTCACCTGGTTGTTCAGGCCCATCAGCATCACATGCAGGCTATTCGGGTCGAGGGTCACAGCCTTGCCGGCTGGCAACTCGACCGCCTTGACCTCACGCATGCCCATCACGTCGCCGTTCATGGTCATCTCGTGCACCTGCACAGTCTTGGCCACGGGCGAAGCCACGGCCACCAGTTTGCTGTCGCTGCTGGCGGTCAGGATCATGAAGGCACCGGTGGACTGCTGGTGCGGTACAGTCGCACGGACCCAGGCATCGCTCACGGTGGTCTGGGCCAGGGCCGGCAGCGCCAGGCCCATCAGGACCAGGGCAGCCAGGCCGTGCTTGATCGGTTGCATCGACATTCAGCAGATCTCCATCAGGGTGACCAGGTCTTCGGCGCATTCCTTTGCAGTCAGGGAATGGCCCAGGCTCAGGCGCAGGGTGCCACGCGTATCGTAGACGTAGCTGGTGGACGAGTGAGAGACGGTATAGGTATCACCGGCCGGGACTTTCTCGTAGAACACCTTGAATTCCTTGGCCACCGCAGCGATCTCCTCGGGGGTGCCGGTCAGCGCGGTGAACGACGGGTCGAACGCCTTGACGTAGGCATCGAGCACTTCGGGGGTGTCGCGCTCCGGGTCCAGGGTAATCAGCACCACCTGGAACAGGTCGCGATCGCGGCCGCGCAGCAGCTGGCGGATTTGCGCCGCGCGCGCCAGGGTAGTCGGGCACACCGCCGGGCACTGGGTGAAACCGAAGAAGATCATCGGCATGCTGCCGTAGAAACTCGACAGGGTGCGCACATTGCCTTGGGTGTCCTTGAGGCTGAACTTGCGCCCAAGGATTTCGTTGCTCATGTTCTTGCCGTGCTTGAACTCGAGCCCCCGGGCCGGGCTGCAGCCTGCCAGCAGGCCAAGCCCGAGAACGCCCATCCCGGCGACAACTGCGCGCCGGGTATACAGATCATTCATGAAACCATCCTTTACAGGGAAGGTGCCGGCCCTCGGGACGGGCCGGTCGAAAAACCGGGGCATTCTGGCACGACACCCCGAGGGGTTCTACCCGACGAAGGCGAGGATCGGCTGCAGCCCTTTGAATACGGGCTGCGGCCTGTTGTCGCAGGGGTTGAAACAGTAACTCTTTGTTGCTAAGGCCTGACCAGGTTGCGCGGCCGCTCCCACACACAACAGACCGCGCGTGCCTCTACATCAGTAGTAGGCGTTCTCTTTCTGGCTGTGGTCGGTCACGTCACGCACGCCCTTCAGCTCGGGAATACGCTCGAGCAGGGTGCGCTCGATACCTTCTTTCAGGGTCACGTCAGCCTGGCCGCAACCCTGGCAACCACCACCGAACTGCAGCACGGCAATGCCGTCGTCGACCACATCCACCAGGCTCACCTGACCGCCGTGGCTGGCCAGGCCAGGGTTGATCTCGGTCTGCAGGTAATAGTTGATGCGCTCGTTGATCGGGCTGTCTTCGTTGACCATCGGCACCTTGGCATTCGGCGCCTTGATGGTCAGCTGGCCACCCATGCGGTCGGTGGCGTAGTCGACCAGTGCGTCTTCCAGGAACGGCACGCTGACCGCGTCCAGGTAAGCGGTGAAGCTCTTCAGACCCACGGCGGTGTCGTCAGGCTTCTCTTCGCCCGGCTTGCAGTAGGCGATGCAGGTTTCGGCGTACTGGGTGCCCGGCTGGGTGATGAAAATGCGAATGCCGATGCCAGGCGTATTCTGCTTGGAGAGCAGATCGGCCAGGTAGTCATGGGCGGCGTCGGTAATGGTTATAGCGCTCATGTAGGTTCCTCACAGACTTGCGGCCAAGTGTACGCCAACCCGGCCTTCGAACAAAGTCCTAGTATTTGACTCGGGAAAGCGCATATTCAGGGGGCTGCCCCCGTGGCGCCGCCAGCCAGGCCTGCATGCGCCGGTACAGGTCGCGCTCCAGCCACTGGTAGCTGAACCACGACATTAGTCCAATGGACGGCACGCACAGGGCGAACACCAGGTAGGGGTTCAGCTGCAGGCGCTGGCTGGCGAACCAGCCGACATACAGCACCAGCACATGGACCAGGTACACCGAATACGAACAGTCGCCCAGCGCCTTGAGCAGCCGGTTGCCGCGCAGCAGCGGCTCCAGGGCGACGAAGGCCAGCACGATCATTGCGCTCGGCACGCCCCAGTGCAACAGGCGTCGGGAAGCGTCCAGGTGGTAGATGGCCAGGCCTGCCACCGCCAGCAACGCCAACGGCAGCCAGCGGCCATGGCGAATCAGCCCGCGACGGTGCAGCACGCCCAGGCCGATGCCGAGCAGGAACTCGTAGATGATGTCGTTGCTGTAGAAGCGGCTGAGCACGCCCAGCCGGCCCAGTACCTCGCTGGCCAGCAACAGTGCGGCGGTGACCAGTAGCTGCTGATGACGCTGGCGCACCAGTAAAGCCAGGCCGAACAGCAGGTAGAAGAACATCTCGAAGTTCAACGTCCAGCCCACGTTCAGGGTCGGGTACAAGCCGTAGCCACCAGGGTTTTCCGCCGGGATGAACAGCAGCGACAACAGCAGGTGGTGCCAGGTGAATGCCTGGTGCGGCAGCCACTGGCTGAAGGCCAGCAGCAGGGTTGCCATCAGCGCCGTGTAGAACCAGTAGGCCGGGACGATACGCAGTGCCCGGTTGAGCAGGAACTGGCGGGGCTCGATGGCTTTGTCGCAGGTCGACAGGTAGATGACCAGCCCGCTGATGACGAAGAAGATATCGACGCCTGCGGCGCCGCGGTCGGTGAGCAGTTGGCCGATGGGGCCGGTGGCATGGAAGTCGAAGAAGATCTGCATGAAATGGTGGCAGACCACCACCCAGGCGGCGAACGCCCGCAGTGCCTGAAGCGAATACAGCATGGAGTACCCTGCGATTGCCGGTGCATTGAGGCCCAGGCTCGGATGCAGGGGCGAGCGCTACGCGCTCGTTCGCGGGTAAACCCGCTCCCACAGGGTTAGCGCTGACCTCGAGAGTGGTGCCATACCTGTGGGAGCGGGTTTACCCGCGAAGGGCTGCAAAGCAGCCCCCTTGCAATCGATCAGGACCACCCAGCAAGTCCGACCGCAGGGTAATCGGAAAGGTCAGCCCGACCGATCAGAGGTTCTCGTAGCGGTTCATGTCCAGCACGCCCGCCTCGACCGGCTCGGTTTCCTTGATGAAGCTGTTCAGGTCATGGAAGTAGCGCCAGAACTCAGGGTGACTGCGACGCACGCCCCAGCGCATGACGATACGCTCGAACTTCGCCGCATCATCCTTCGCATACTCCATGTCCTCGACGAACTCCGGCACATCCTTGGTCGGGATGTTGAAGATGAAGTTGGGGTAGCTGCTGAGCACGCCGGGGTACAGGGTCAGGGTATCCAGCCCCGGCTGGTAGCGGTACGCCTCGCCCAGCAGGAACGCCACGTTGCTGTGCGCGCGGTTGCGCAGCAGGCTGTACACCTGGCGCTGGCCGCCCTGCCCTTCGATGCGCAGCATGGTCGCTTCGGGCAGCTGGTTGATCACCTTCAACCCGGCAGCCGGGCGCGACACCAGGCGGCTGAGCGACTGCTCGGCATTGCGGAACTCTTCGCTCATCTGCGGCCGTGAGCAGAACGCCCCCTGGCAGCGGTTGATCGGGTCAGGCGCGGCATTCAGGCTGCCGGTGCGCTGCAGCAGCTTCAGGCCGAAGTCGCGCTTGGGGTTGCGCGGGTCGAGCTGGATGCCACTCGGGGTGTCGGTGTCGATGTCTTCATAATCCATCCACATCTTCACCTTGCCGCTGTTCTGGTACCAGTCGCCGAGGATCGCCTTGCGCTGATCAGCCGGCATCAGGCGCAGGAAGTTGACCTCGGCGCCGTTGCGGATCAGGTCGAAGTACAGGCGCGTCTGCAACTGGTGCGAGACGTTGCCGAACACATCGAAGTTGACCGCCAGCTGGTAATAGGTACGTTCGAACAGCGGGTAGTCGAACAGCCACACGGTCAGCGGCACGTCACCGATCAGGCCCTTGGTCACCGAGGCGCTGTCGAAGTGGCGGAAGATGCTCAGCAACGCGTTGTCGTTACCGGCCCACAGCGTCGCCCAGCCCGGTGCCGGCATGTCGGCATAAGCTTCGCGGCGCAGTTTTTCGTACTCGTTGCGCTTGTCGCGGTAGGCGTGCCACAGGCTCAGCACACTGCCCACGTCATCAATCTGCCCAGGCATGGCCAGCAGCGGCGTGGCCTCGCCGCGGTACTTGGCATCAGTGACGTAGCGGTCATGGGCCGGTTCCTGGAACAATGCCCAGAAGTTGTCGCGGATCACATCAGTGGCAATCTGCCCACGGCATACCGGGCCACGGATGAAGGTGCGCACGAAGTACTCGGCGTTATCCAGCATGAACTGGTAGCGCGCCACCGCCGGGATCGCCTCGAAGGTTTCGAACGGGTTGGCCCGGTGGCGCGGGCCGTAGCCTGGCAGCGCGGCGGCATGCCAGTCGCCGGCATAGAACAGTTGTTTGACCCGCTTGAGCTTCTGCGGCCCCATCGGGTAGGTGATGTGCGTCTTGTGCACGATCACGCCCTGCACCGGGACCAGCCGGTAATAGAAGTCGGTGCCAGGCGGGTCGTTGGGGCGGCGCGTGGCAATCAGGTCGACCGGCTGGCCGCTCGGTGTACGCGAGCGTACCCACTGGAAGAAGTGGCCCTGCTCGCCATCGACGAAGTAGATGTGCGCCAGGAACAGGTGCTCGTACAGCCAGCGGCCGACCAGCGCCTCGGTGGAACCCGGGCGGTTGAGCAGCTCTTCCCAGTCGGCGATCTGCTTGGCTTCGGCCGCGCTTGGCTTGATCGGCTGGTACTCGACCGGCGCACCGGCGGCCAGCCAGCGGCGCATGGTGTCGTATTCGTTGTCGGTCAGCCCGGTCACCGCCAGTGGCATGCCTTCCTTGGGGTGGGCGCCGGCATAGGCATCGAACTCATGGGGCAACGGGCACATGTTGTTGCGGTTCAGGCCCAGGACGATTTCCTCGGGCAGCTTGGCGTTGGGCGTGAGCGGGGTCTTGTGCCCCAGTTCGAGCATACGCGCCATCAGTGCCGCCTGGCTGCCCTGGTTGTCGAGCACCGAGTAGAAGCCCTTCTTGCGCCACTCGCCCTCGCTGTGGGCGTCATAGAACAGCCGTGTGGTGGGTACTGCCTTGCTGCGCTCGCCCTGGTACACCGGGACCTTGCTGGCCCCGCGCACCGCGCCTTCGGGGCTTTCCAGCTTCAGCTGGCAGGCGGCGTCGTTGCAGGCGTGGCAGGCCACGCATTTCTCGGTGAAGATCGGTTGAATGTCCCGGGTGTAGGAAATAGCCGGGCTCGATTGGGGGGCTTGCCCGAACGCCACACTGCTGATGAGCAGGGCGAAAACGCCGGCAAGAATACGATGCACCATGTGCGGAAAGTCCTGGGTATTGAAAGCCATCACGATTTTTTGCCTGGTCGTCCTTGGGTGCCCTGCTTTGCCGACACCCGCCCAACATGAGCCATTTTCATGCAAATGGGCGATGTGCCTAAAAACCGCGCAGCTTTGTTATGATTCTGCACCTTCTGAAATTCGCCCGACCAGGTAGTTCCTATGTCCGACCGCAGCGCTCGTCTCCAAGCACTCCAGAACGCACTCAAAGAGCGCATCCTGATCCTCGACGGCGGCATGGGTACTATGATCCAAAGCTACCGCCTCGAGGAACACGACTATCGTGGCACGCGTTTCGCCGATTGGCCAAGCGATGTCAAGGGTAACAACGACCTGTTGCTGCTCAGCCGCCCGGATGTGATCGCCGCCATCGAGAAGGCCTACCTGGACGCCGGCGCCGATATCCTCGAAACCAACACCTTCAACGCCACGCAGATTTCCCAGGCCGACTATGGCATGGAATCGCTGGTTTACGAGCTGAACGTCGAGGGCGCTCGCATCGCACGCCAGGTGGCCGATGCCAAGACCCTGGAAACCCCGGACAAGCCGCGCTTCGTCGCCGGCGTGCTCGGCCCTACCAGCCGCACCTGCTCGATTTCCCCGGACGTCAACGACCCCGGCTACCGCAACGTCACCTTCGATGAGCTGGTAACGAACTACATCGAGGCTACCCGCGGCCTGATCGAAGGCGGCGCCGACCTGCTGCTGATCGAGACCATTTTCGACACCCTCAACGCCAAGGCGGCGATCTTCGCCGTGCAGCAGGTGTTCGAGGAAGACGGCATCGAACTGCCGATCATGATCTCCGGCACCATCACCGACGCCTCGGGCCGTACCCTGTCGGGCCAGACCACCGAAGCGTTCTGGAACTCGGTGCGTCACGCCAAGCCGATTTCCGTGGGCCTGAACTGCGCCCTTGGCGCCAAGGACCTGCGCCCGTACCTGGAAGAACTGGCGACCAAGGCCGACACCCACGTCTCGGCCCACCCCAATGCCGGCCTGCCGAACGCCTTCGGTGAATACGACGAAACCCCGGCGGAAATGGCCGTGGTGGTCGAGGAATTCGCCGCCAGCGGCTTCCTCAACATCATCGGCGGCTGCTGCGGCACCACCCCGGGCCACATCCAGGCCATTGCCGAAGCCGTGGCCAAGTACAAGCCGCGCGCGATTCCGGAAATCGCCAAGGCCTGCCGCCTGTCGGGCCTGGAGCCGTTCACCATCGACCGCCAGTCGCTGTTCGTCAACGTCGGCGAGCGCACCAACATCACCGGCTCCGCCAAGTTCGCCCGGCTGATCCGTGAAGAGAACTACACCGAAGCCCTGGAGGTCGCCCTGCAGCAGGTCGAGGCCGGCGCCCAGGTAATCGACATCAACATGGACGAAGGGATGCTCGACTCCCAGGCCGCCATGGTCCGCTTCCTCAACCTGATCGCCGGCGAACCGGACATCTCGCGCGTGCCGATCATGATCGACTCGTCCAAGTGGGAAGTGATCGAAGCCGGCCTGAAGTGCATCCAGGGCAAGGGCATCGTCAACTCCATTTCCATGAAGGAAGGCGTCGAGCAGTTCAAGCACCACGCCCGCCTGTGCAAGCGCTATGGCGCTGCCGTGGTGGTGATGGCCTTCGACGAGGTCGGCCAGGCCGACACCGCCGCGCGCAAGAAGGAAATCTGCCAGCGCAGCTATGACATCCTGGTCAACGAAGTGGGCTTCCCGCCGGAAGACATCATCTTCGACCCGAACATCTTCGCCGTCGCCACCGGCATCGAAGAGCACAACAACTACGCCGTCGATTTCATCGAGGCCTGTGCCTACATCCGCGACCACCTGCCCCACGCCCTGAGTTCGGGCGGTGTGTCCAACGTGTCGTTCTCGTTCCGCGGCAACAACCCGGTGCGTGAGGCGATCCACTCGGTGTTCCTGTATCACGCGATCCAGAACGGCCTGACCATGGGTATCGTCAACGCCGGCCAGCTGGAGATCTATGACGAAATCCCGGCTGCACTGCGTGAAAAGGTCGAGGACGTGGTGCTCAACCGTACCCCGCATGGCACCGACGCGCTGCTGGCCATCGCCGACGACTACAAGGGCGGCGGCGCAACCAAGGAAGTGGAAAACGAAGAGTGGCGCTCGCTGCCGGTGGAAAAACGCCTGGAGCACGCGCTGGTCAAGGGCATCACCGCGTTCATCGTCGAAGACACCGAAGAATGCCGCCAGCAGTGCGCACGCCCGATCGAGGTGATCGAAGGCCCGCTGATGAATGGCATGAACGTGGTCGGCGACCTGTTCGGCGCGGGCAAGATGTTCCTGCCCCAGGTGGTGAAGTCGGCCCGCGTGATGAAACAGGCGGTAGCACACCTGATCCCGTTCATCGAAGCCGAGAAAGGCGACAAGCCGGAAGCCAAGGGCAAGATCCTGATGGCCACGGTAAAAGGCGACGTGCACGACATCGGCAAGAACATCGTCGGCGTGGTGCTGGGCTGTAACGGCTACGACATCGTCGACCTTGGCGTGATGGTGCCGGCCGAGAAGATCCTGCAAACCGCCCGCGACGAGAAGTGCGACATCATCGGCCTGTCCGGCCTGATCACGCCGTCACTGGACGAAATGGTCCACGTTGCCCGCGAAATGCAGCGCCAGGGCTTCGAGTTGCCGCTGATGATCGGCGGCGCCACCACCTCCAAGGCGCACACCGCGGTCAAGATCGAGCCCAAGTACAGCAACGACGCCGTGGTCTACGTCACCGACGCCTCGCGTGCGGTGGGCGTTGCCACCCAGTTGCTGTCCAAGGAGCTGAAAGCCGGCTTCGTCGAAAAGACCCGCCAGGAATACGAAGAAGTACGCGAGCGCACCGCCAACCGCAGTGCCCGCACCGAGCGCCTGAGCTACGCCCAGGCCATCGCCGCCAAGCCGCAGTACGACTGGGCTGGCTACGAGCCAGCGGTACCCTCCTTCACCGGCGTCAAGGTGCTGGAAGACATCGACCTGCGCACCTTGGCCGAGTACATCGACTGGACCCCGTTCTTCATCTCCTGGGACCTGGCTGGCAAGTTCCCGCGCATCCTCACCGACGAAGTGGTCGGCGAGGCTGCCACGGCGCTGTACAAGGATGCCCGCGAGATGCTCGACAAGCTGATCGACGAAAAACTGATCAGTGCCCGAGCGGTGTTCGGCTTCTGGCCGGCCAACCAGGTGGCCGATGACGACATCGAAGTCTATGACGACAACGGCCAGGCACTGGCCACCCTGCACCACCTGCGCCAGCAGACCATCAAGCCGGACGGCAAGCCCAACTGGTCGCTGGCCGACTTCGTCGCGCCGAAGGCCAGTGGTGTCACCGATTATGTCGGTGGTTTCATCACCACCGCCGGCATCGGTGCCGAGGAAGTGGCCAAGGCCTATCAGGACAAGGGCGACGACTACAGCTCGATCATGGTCAAGGCCCTGGCCGACCGCCTGGCCGAGGCCTGTGCCGAATGGTTGCACGAGCAGGTGCGTAAAGAGCACTGGGGTTATGCCCGCGACGAACACCTGGACAACGAGGCGCTGATCAAGGAGCAGTACCGCGGCATTCGCCCGGCTCCCGGCTACCCGGCCTGCCCGGACCACACCGAGAAGGAAACCCTGTTCCGCCTGCTTGATGGCACTGCCATCGGCGAGACCGGGCCGAGCGGCGTGTTCCTCACCGATCACTTCGCGATGTTCCCGGCGGCGGCGGTCAGCGGCTGGTACTTTGCCCACCCGCAGGCGCAGTACTTTGCCGTGGGCAAGGTCGACAAGGACCAGATCGAGCGTTACAGCGCGCGCAAAGGCCAGGATGTAAGCGTGAGCGAGCGCTGGTTGGCGCCTAACCTCGGGTACGATAGCTAAGACCGCGTTGGCTTCTTCGCGGGCTTGCCCGCTCCCACAGGTACAACACAGGCCTCAGGTCCGGTGACATACCTGCGGGAGCGGGCGAGCCCGCGAAGAGGCCGGCAAAGCCAACCTCGATCTCATTGCCTACACTGTCCCTGATTGCCTCTGATTTCCTCAGGAGCCACCATGGACGATTCCAGCCAGGGCAAACCCCCTACCTTCTGGCAGATGCTGCACAGCATCCTCGCTGCCGCCTTCGGCGTGCAAAGCGGCAAGAACCGCGCCCGCGACTTCACCCACGGCAAGGCCAGCCATTTCATTGCGCTGGGGACATTGTTCACCTTGGTGTTCATTGCCGTATTGATCGGCCTGGTGCAGTTGGCCCTGCACCTGGCTCGCTAGCCCGCGAAGAGGCCGGCACAGGCAAAGCAAAAACGCCTGCGAGACTCCCTCCCGCAGGCGCTCTGGCTGCATCACGGTCTTGAATACAAGTCTACTGGTGGCTGACCCAATACACGGCAGTGACCACCACCAGAACGATCAGGCAGAGGATCGCCCAGGCATCGACGCTGCTGTCAGCTTTGCGGACCTTGGTTGAGTTTCCCATTGCATTGCCTCTTGTAGTGGTTATGGGAATGCACTTCACCACCAGCAGTTAAGACGAGCAATGCCCTTCACTCAAGCAGGGTCTTTCAATAATTGATTGGTGACGTCAAAAATGGGTATTGGTAGCCAGGTGGCCGCCCTTCGGCGCTGTACTGCTGGAAATCGACGCCGTAGTCGGCCCGTTCCAGCAGTTTCAGCCAATGCTTCGCCTTGGCCTGGTCGATCGGCTGCAACACCGGCGTGCGATGCTCGCGCAGACCGTCGCGGTTCACTGCCAGCCCCTGGGCATCATCGTGAAGCATCACCATGGCCCAACCGCCGAGGGTGAAATGCCCTCCCATCAGCACGCTCAGGCGCCCGTCGATACGTGCCCGCAGGGCAGCGGGCGAGCTGTTGATGGCGCTGAACAGCACATCGCGCCCCGGCTTGCGCCCCGCCTCCTCAAACGCCTGCATGGCACCAAAGGCCATCTCGTCATTGGCCGACCACACCAGGCGGGTGGCCGGGTAGCGCTCCAGCAGCTGCTGCGCCTGCTCATAGGCGCGCTGGCGGCTCCAGCCGCCATACACCACCTGACGCAAACGCACCTGGGGGAAATCGGCCAGGGCGCGGCGCATGCCTTCCTCGCGCAGCTGCGAGGCCGGCGTGGTCTTGACCCCGGCGAAGGCCACCAGGTCCACCGGCCCGCTGTCGCGGGGCAACTGCGCGACCATCTGGCGCAACATCTGGAAGCCCGCCTGCTCGTCGTTGGCCGTCAAGGTGCCCAGCAGCTCGGCATACTTGTCGGGCTGGGCCTCGATGCTACGGGCCTGGCTGGCCGTCAGGCCGTTGTTGACCAGGAACAGTTTGACCCCGCTGCCACGTGACAGGCGGATGATCTCCGGCGCCACGTACTGCTCGTTGACCAGCACCAGGTAATCCGGCCGCTGCGGCCCGCTCAGGATCGCCTTGGCCTGGGTCAGCGCCAGGTCGGCGCGGCGCTCGCTGTATTCCACGCGCAGGGTCATGCCCAGCTCGTCCGCGGCGGCCTGCATGAAGCGGGTATAACTGGTCCAGAACGTCTCGGTGGACAACCCTGGATTGAGGAAAACCACCGAAGCCGGCTGCGCGTTTGCCGCAAGCGGCAAGGCAAGACACAAGCTATGGCACAACGCCTTGAGCATGGGCTGAAATCCCTGCGAAGCAAACACCGGATTATAAACGCCAGGCCACTCCAAGCGCACAAATGGCAGTCAGTCTCACATAGTCCATTTGGTTCTTTTCATATGCAAAAACATCACTTTAGCGCATAAACACAACCTGCTATCGTTCCTCGGCTCCGAAGCGGAGTGCGCGGCCGTGCGCGCGAATAGCTGCATGCCTGAGACAGGACTTTTATGTACGTATACGACGAGTACGATCAGCGGATCATCGAGGACCGCGTCAAGCAGTTCCGTGATCAGACCCGCCGCTATCTGGCCGGTGAGCTGAGCGAAGAAGAATTCCGCCCTCTGCGCCTGCAGAACGGCCTTTACATCCAACGTTTCGCGCCGATGCTGCGTGTCGCCGTGCCGTACGGCCAGCTGAACGCCACCCAGGTCCGCACGCTGGCCAAGATCGCCCGCGACTACGACAAGGGCTACGCCCACATCTCCACCCGCCAGAACGTGCAATTCAACTGGCCGGCGCTGGAAGACATCCCGGACATCCTCGCCGAACTGGCCACCGTGCAGATGCACGCGATCCAGACCAGCGGCAACTGCCTGCGCAACACCACCACCGACCAGTTCGCCGGTGTGGCCGCAGACGAAATCGTCGACCCGCGCCCTTGGTGCGAAATCGTCCGCCAGTGGACCACCTTCCACCCGGAATTCGCCTACCTGCCGCGCAAGTTCAAGATTGCCATCAACGGCTCGCAGGAAGACCGCGCCGCCATCGAAGTGCACGACATCGGCCTGGAGCCGGTGCGCAATGCCGCTGGTGAACTGGGCTTCCGCGTGCTGGTCGGTGGCGGCCTGGGCCGTACCCCGGTGGTGGGCTCGTTCATCAACGAATTCCTGCCGTGGCAAGACCTGATCAGCTACCTCGATGCCATCCTGCGTGTGTACAACCGTTACGGTCGCCGTGACAACAAGTACAAGGCGCGGATCAAGATCCTGGTCAAGGCCCTTACCCCGGAAGTGTTCGCCGAGAAGGTCGAGGCCGAAATGGTCCACCTGCGCGGCGGCAGCACCACCCTGACCGAAGCCGAAGTGCAGCGTGTATCGCGCCACTTCGTCGACCCGGCCTACCTGGCCCTGGACAACGTCGACTACGCCGCTCAGGACGCCGAGTACCCGGGCTTCGCCCGCTGGCGCTCGCGCAACACCCGCGCTCACAAGCGCCCTGGTTACGTGGCCGTGACCCTGTCGCTGAAGCCCACCGGCGTTGCCCCGGGCGACCTGACCGACAAGCAGCTGGACGCCGTGGCCGACCTGGCCGAGCGCTACAGCTTCGGCTTCCTGCGCACTTCGCACGAGCAGAACATCATCCTTGCCGACGTCGAGCAGCGCCAGCTGCACGCCCTGTGGCTGGAACTGCGCGAAAGCGGCTTCGCCACCCCGAACATCGGCCTGCTGACCGACATCATCTGCTGCCCGGGTGGTGACTACTGCTCGCTGGCCAACGCCAAGTCGATCCCGATCGCCGAATCCATCCAGCGCCGCTTCGACGACCTGGACTACCTGTTCGACATCGGCGAAATCGACCTGAACATCTCCGGCTGCATGAACGCCTGCGGCCACCACCACGTGGGCCACATCGGCATCCTCGGCGTGGACAAGAAGGGCGAGGAGTTCTACCAGGTGTCGCTGGGCGGCAATGCCGCGCGTGGCGCGAGCCTGGGCAAGATCCTCGGCCCGTCCTTCGCCCAGGAAGACATGGCCGATGTGATCGAGAAGCTGATCGCCGTGTACGTCGAGCAACGTACCGAGGAAGAGCGTTTCATCGACACCTACCAGCGTATTGGCATCGACCCCTTCAAGGAACGCGTCTATGCAGCGAATCATTAAGAACAACCAGATCGTCGACGAAACCTGGCACCTGCTGCCCAAGGAAACGTCCTTTGACGAGCTGACCAACTGCGACGACTACATCGTCCCGCTGCAGATGTGGCGCGACCATGCCCACGTACTCAAGGCCCGCGACGGCGGCCTGGGCGTGTGGCTGGACAGCGACGAGCAGGCGGAAGAAATCGGCGAGGACGTACATCACTTCCAGGTCATCGCGCTGAACTTCCCGGCGTTCACCGACGGGCGCAACTACTCCAATGCGCGCCTGCTGCGTGACCGCTACAAGTTCAAGGGCGAGCTGCGCGCCATTGGCGACGTGCTGCGTGACCAGCTGTTCTTCATGGCCCGTTGCGGTTTTGACGCGTTCGCCATCCGTGCCGACAAGGACCCGGAAGACGCGCTGCAAAGCCTGAAGGACTTCTCGGTGACCTACCAGGCCGCCACCGACGAGCCGCTGCCGCTGTTCCGCCGCCGCTGATTGTCGCCTTGCAATGCCAGACGGCCCGCCTTCATGGCGGGCTGTTTCGTTTTCCTGTACCGGCCTCTTCGCGGGTGAACCCGCTCCCACAGGGTCTGCGCCGCACTCAGGAACGGTGCAGTACCTGTAGGAGCGGGTTCACCCGCGAAGAGGCCGGGTCAGGCTTACCCTGCATTCCTGCAGCAACAGTCACGACACAACGGCCTATTCTTGCCTCCCGGTCAAATGACCTTGGCCCCGCCCCACCTTAATCAATCCCCCTCAAAGCCGCACACTGCTCCCCACACGAAAAGCGATCGAACCCGAGCGACCAGGCTCGGCTCGGTTCACCCCTTACGCATCAGGAGCAGATCCATGAGCATTCCATCCTTCGGCCTCGGCACCTTCCGCCTCACCGGCCAGGCCGTCATCGATTCCGTCAAGTCGGCCCTGGAACTGGGCTACCGGGTCATCGACACCGCACAGATCTACAAGAACGAAGCCGACGTTGGCCAGGCTATCGCCGAAAGCGGCGTCAAGCGCGACGAACTGTTCATCACCACCAAGATCTGGATTGAAAACTACGCCGCGGACAAGCTGATCCCCAGCCTGCGCGAGAGCCTGCAGAAACTGCGCACCGACTACGTCGACCTGCTGCTGATCCACTGGCCAGCCCCAGGCAACGGCGTTGAACTGCCCGAATACATGGCCGCCCTGGCCGAAGCCAAGAAGCTCGGCCTGACTCGCCAGATCGGTGTATCCAACTTCAACATCGAACTGACCCGCCAGGCCATCGAAGTGGTCGGCAAAGGCGAAATCGCCACCAACCAGATCGAGCTCAGCCCGTATCTGCAGAACAGCAAGCTGACCGCGTTCCTCAAGGAGCAAGGCGTCACCGTCACCTCGTACATGACCCTGGCTTACGGCAAGGTCCTGAAAGACCCGGTACTGGCCGACATCGCCGCCAAGCACAAGGCCACCGTCGCCCAGGTTGCCCTGGCCTGGGCCCTGCAGCTGGGCTACGCGGTGATCCCGTCGTCGACCAAACGCGAAAACCTGGCCAGCAACCTGCTCGCCCGTGACCTGAAGCTGGACGCCGACGACATGGCGCGCATCGCCAAGCTCGAGCGCAATGGCCGCGAAGTGAGCCCTGACGGCCTGGCGCCAATCTGGGATTGATGCCATGACCACACCCCTCGAACGCCTGACCGCTGGCGGCTTCAGTGTCGGCCTGGAAGCGCCGCTGGACCACGACTGGACGCCCGCCGGTGAACAGGCACGGCGCCGCAACGGCCGCCAGTTCGGCGAGCCGGACCTGGCCCGCCATGCAGAACTGGCACAACTGGCCGACCGCCTGGGCTACCGCGCCCTGTGGATCCGCGATGTGCCGCTGTATGACCCGTCGTTCGGCGACGCCGCCCAGGTGTTCGAGGTGTTTGCCTACCTCGGCTACCTGGCCGGGGTAACCCGCGACATCCTGCTCGGCACGGCTGCCGTGGTGCTGCCGATTCGCGAACCGCTGCTGACCCTGAAGTCGGCCAATAGTGTGCAGCGCCTCAGCGGCAATCGCCTGCTGCTGGGCGTGGCCAGTGGTGACCGGCCAGTGGAATACCCGCTGTTCGGTCGGGATTTCGAGGGGCGCGGCAACGCATTCCGCCAACAGGTCGCGCTGCTGCGTGATGGTGCCAACGGCCACCTGCCCGAAGGTCTGGCCGTATTACCCGGCACCGCCTCGCCGCTGCCGTTGCTGGTAGCCGGCCTGGCCCAGCAAAGCCCGGCATGGATCGGCAGCAACCTGGACGGCTGCCTGGCCTACCCCGGCACGCCGGATGACCACCGGCGGCGGGTCGCCGCCTGGCGCGCGGTGGCGGGCGACAAGCCCTACAGCAGCTTCATCCACCTGGACCTGGCGGACAACCCCGACGAACCGCTGCAACGCTGGCGCTTCGGTTTTCGCGGTGGCCGCAAGGCACTGGCGGCCGAGCTCGGCGCCCTGCGCGCGGCGGGCGTCGACCATATCGGCCTGCACCTGCGGCGTAACGTGCGACCGCTGGACGAAACCCTGCACGAAATCGCCGAATACGTACTGCCACAGTTCCATGAGACACCAGTCAAACTGACGGAGGCCACCCCATGCCCATTGACCGAGTTGGCCGCGCCGGAGCACGCGCAATGAACGCCGGGCGCGTCCTGTTTGCCCTGGCCATCGGTGCCTTCGGCATCGGCACCACCGAGTTCACGCCGATGGGCCTGCTGCCGGTGATCGCCCAAGGTGTCGACGTCAGCATCCCCAGCGCCGGCATGCTGATTACCGCCTACGCCATTGGTGTGATGGTCGGCGCGCCGATCATGACCCTGCTGTTCAGCCGTTTCGGCAAGCGCGCCGCACTGATGGCACTGATGGCCATCTTCACCCTCGGCAACCTGCTGTCGTCGCTGTCACCGGACTACTACACCCTGCTCGCCTCGCGATTGGTCACCAGCCTCAACCACGGCGCATTCTTCGGCCTTGGCGCGGTGGTGGCCGCCAGTGTGGTGCCCAAGGAGAAACAGGCCAGTGCCGTGGCCACCATGTTCATGGGCCTGACCATCGCCAATATCGGCGGCGTGCCGGCCGCCACCTGGATCGGCCAGCAGGTCGGCTGGCGCATGGCCTTTGCCGGTACCGCCGTGCTGGGCCTGCTGGCCATGGCCGCGCTGTGGTACGCCCTGCCCAAGGGTGAACGCGGCAGCGTGCCGCATGTACGCAAGGAGCTGGCGGTCATTGCCCGCCCCAGCGTGCTGCTGGCAATGGCCACCACCGTGCTCGGTGCCGGCGCCATGTTCACCTTGTACACCTACGTGGCACCGGTACTGGCCGAACTGACCGGCGCCTCGGACAGCTTCGTCACCCTGGGCCTGATGCTGATCGGTATCGGCTTCACCCTGGGCAACAGCCTGGGTGGCCGCCTGGCCGACTGGTCGCTGGAGGGTGCGGCGCGGATCGTCCTCGCGGCACTGGCAGTGATCATGCTGCTGATGCCGCTGGTACTGGGCAGCCACATCGGCGCCGCCATCGCCTTGCTGGTGTGGGGCATGTTCACCTTCGCCGTGGTACCGCCGCTGCAGATGCGGGTGATGATCGCCGCCATCGAAGCACCGGGGCTGGCCTCGTCGATCAACGTCGGCGCGTTCAACCTGGGCAACGCCTTGGGCGCGGCGCTGGGTGGTGCGGTGATCAGCCTGGATCTGGGCTTTGCGGCAGTGCCGATGGCCGGTGGCGTGCTGGCGGCTGCCGGGCTGCTGCTGGTGTGGCTGGGTGGCCGTAGCAAGGTCGCCGGGAAAGCCGCAGCCGACGCAGCCTGATAGAGTCCCCCTGTGGGAGCGCAGCCCAAAGGACTGGGCGATCCCCCAGGGGGATTGCGCAAGCTTTCTCGACCGATCTGAATTGTTCCATGCACTGCAATTATGAAGTGCCAGGCACACCCATTCTCTGTTCGGCCATCGGCTACTACTCTCCTTCAAGCCAACCGACCTGAGGAGAACCCCGATGTCCCGCCCACCCCTGCCACCCTTCACCCGTGAAAGCGCCATCGAAAAGGTCCGCCTGGCCGAAGATGGCTGGAACGGCCGCGACCCGGCCAAGGTCGCGCTTGCCTATACCATCGACACCGTCTGGCGTAACCGCGCCGAGTTCCCCCGCGGCCGTGCCGAGGTCGAGGCGTTCCTGGCGCGCAAATGGAACCATGAACTGGAGTACCGCCTGATCAAGGAGCTGTGGGCCTTCACCGGCAACCGCATCGCCGTGCGCTATGTCTACGAGTACCACGACGACAGCGGCCAGTGGTACCGCGCCCATGGCAACGAGAACTGGGAATTTGCCGACGACGGGCTGATGCAGAACCGTCATTCGAGCATCAACGAACACCCAATCAGTGAAGCCGAGCGCAAGTTCCACTGGCCGTTGGGCCGGCGCCCGGATGATCACCCCGGGCTCAGCGAAATGGGGCTCTGATCAGCCCAGCGGCAGCATGATCCTGACTTCCAGACCGCCACCGGGGCGGTTGCCCAGGGTCACGCTGCCTCCCTGCTCCAGCACGATGGCCCGTGCTGCGGGCAGGCCCAGCCCAACACCACCGGTATTGCGGTTGCGTGAACCTTCGATACGGTAGAACGGCGCGAATACCTGCTCATGTAGCTCCGGCGCGATGCCCGGCCCGCGATCCTGCACGGTAATCTCGATCTGCCTGGCGTTTACCGCCAACACCACCATGGGCTCACGGCCATACTTCGCGGCATTGTCGATCAAGTTGACCAGCACTCGCTTGATGCCCACCGGTCGCCCGGTGTACACACAGCGGCGCGGCCCGCTGAGGCCGACCTCGACCCCCGCATCCTTGAAATCGTCCACTACGGTCAGCAGCAATTCGCCCAGGTCGAATACGGTCGTCTGTTCCAGCCGTGCATCATCACGGAAGAACCCCAATGCCGCATCGACCATTGCCTGCATCTCGTCGACGTCCTTGAACAACTTGGCCTGTAGCTGGGCATCGTCGATGAACTCGGCGCGCAAGCGCATGCGCGTAAGCGGTGCACGCAAGTCATGGGAAATGGCCGCAAGCATCTGGGTACGGTCGTTGAGAAAATGCTTGAGCTGCGCCTGGGTGGCATTGAACGCGAGAATGGCCTGGCGCAGGTCATGCGGGCCGACCACCGGAATGGGCGGAGCATTGAAGTCCTTGCCAAAACGCCGCGCACCTTCGGCAAAGCGCTCCAGCGGCTTGGCCAGGTAGCGCGTGGCCAGCAGCGCGACGGCAAGGCTGGAAACCAGCATCAAGCCCAGGATGATCAGGTTGCGCGGCAGTTCATCCAGGCCCCAGCTGCGGTCGGTGGCACGGTACAGCACCCAGGACTTGTCGGTCAGCTCGATCATCAGCGCATAGCCACGCTCAGGTGCGTATTCCGGCATGTCGGACGGTTCGAAGGCCTCGACCCTGGCATCCGGGCGCTTGAGCAGCGCGCGCAGTATAGGCGTACCCTGGCTGAACTCGGCATCGACCAGCGCTGGCACGCCCGCTTCGTCATGGCGGCGCAGCCATCGCACGGAGTACGAGCCGTCGCCCGCCGCACTGGCGATGTTGGCACGCTGCGCCATGGGCGCGGCATCGAGAATGCGGGTGACCGCTGCAACCTTCTCGATCACCCCGCTCTCCAGCAGCGGTGGCTGCGCCCAGACGCTCAGCAACAGGCTGAACAAGCCCTTGAGCAGCAGCAGGAACAACATCGCCGTCAGGGTGGTCAGCGCGATCCAGCGGGCAATGGTGATTTTGGGCCGTGGCAGGGCCTGGCGAACCCTGGCAAACAGCTTCATCGCTTCGCGACCGTGGGCGTGAACAGGTAACCCGCGTTGCGCAGGGTACGGATCAAGGGCTCGTTGCCGTGGTCGGTTTCAAGCTTGCGGCGCAGCCGGCTCACCTGGACGTCAATGCTGCGATCATAGGCGTCGTAGGCATCGCCACGGGCCATGTCCAGCAATTGCTGGCGGCTGAGCACCCGCCGCGGATGTTCGGCGAACACCAGCAACAACTCGAACTCACCGTTGGACAAGGGGATCATGACGTTGTCCGGCGAACGCAGTTCGCGTCGCACCACATCCAGCCGCCAGCCAGCAAACTCCAAAATCGCGCAGGCATGGCCCGCCGCGCCACCGGCCGCTTCACCGGCACGGCGCAGTACTGCCCTCACCCGGGCCAGCAGTTCACGGGCGGCGAACGGTTTGGTCAGGTAGTCGTCTGCCCCCAGCTCCAGGCCAACCACCCGGTCACTCAACTCGCCCATGGCGGTGAGCATGATCACTGCCACCTTGTGCTCGGCCAGCAAGCGCTGGCACAGCACCAGGCCACTGTCGCCAGGCAGCATCACATCCAGAATGACCAGGTCTGGCACCCGCCGCTCAAGGGCCTGCCAGAGCGCCTTGCCATCCCTGGCCACGTCAACCTCGTAACCATGCTGGCAGAGAAACTTCTGCAGCAGGTCGAGCACCTCGACATCATCGTCGACTATCAGCAAATGGCTCACAAAAAAGCACCGCAAAACAAGGTTATCAAGCGGTACTTTAAGGCCATCCCTACACAGCCGTCATATATTTCAACCCGGAAACAAAGTGTCGACACCGAGACAATCCGGACATTCCCAGGCAAAGAAAACTGCGCAGCATCGCCGCCAGTTCTTGCCAGGAATGCATCTATGTCCCGTTCATCATCCGCCTCCCGTTCCGCGCGCTCTGCCGCGCTGGCCTTGTCGCTGCTCGTGGCGGGAGGCTGCAGCCAACGTGCAGCGGCCACGGCTGCCTGCGGCAATGTCGCCTATCAGGTCAGTGACCCGGCCGAGCCCGCCAACCGCGCCGTATTCGCCTTCAACCGCACGGTCGACGACTATCTGCTGGCCCCCGTCGCCCGGGGCTACACCGCGCTGCCCGGTTTTGCCCAACAGGGCATGCACAACTTTGCCAGCAACTTCGGTGAGCCCAAGGTGTTCGTCAACGACCTGCTGCAGGGCAATGGCGAACGGGCGATGACCAGCCTCAGCCGCTTCATCTTCAACACCACCCTGGGTGTGGCGGGGCTGGTCGACGTGTCTGGCAAAATGGGGCTGAGCCAGCACCGCTCGGACTTTGGCCAGACCTTCGGGGTGTGGAACATCGCCGATGGCCCCATCGTCGAGCTGCCGCTGCTGGGCACCCACAACCTGCGCGATGCCACCGGCACGCTACTGGGCCTGGCGCTGGACCCGTTTGGCGGCAACAGCGCTACCGTCGAAACCCTGGGCAACGTAGCCACGGCTGGAGGCATGGTCGACGCACGAGCCGAAGCACTGCCACTGACCGACTTGCTGCGCACCTGGCCTGATTACTACCTCGCGCTGCGTGACTACACCGCGCAGCGGCGCAGCAACCGGGTGGCGGAAGGCAAGGCCGGCGAGCCGGGAGCGTGGCCAGTGGACTGTGCAGGGGGTGCCCGTGACGAATGATGCTCAAGCCGCCGTGCTGCTGTTCAGGCGCCTGGAAGGCGCTGCCCGGCAACCGCTGCTGCTGCACGAATTGGAGGCCCGGGTTTCGGCTGATGGTCGGAGCCTGGTGCTGAGCCGCTATCGCGAACGCTTTACCGCCGAGGGCAAACCCTACCGGCACGAGGTTCATCGCAGCGTACCGATTGCCGCCTTGTTGCGCTGGGTGGCGCGGCAGGGTCAATGAAATTGGGGCCGCCTTGCGGCCCTTCGCGGGCACGCCCGCTCCCACAGGTGTCGCGCTGAGCTCAGGAAATACGCGGTTCCGGTGGGAGCGGGCGTGCCCGCGAAGGGCTGCAAAGTAGCCCCACGTTGGAGATGTCCGAAACGCGACAGTAGCTGCCTGTTCGGCGTGAGACAGGCAACCCGGGTACTGGCTAACCTGCGCCGGCAATGCCTTGCCCCCTTGCCACAGAAGAACCTTGCCCATGACGACCTCCACCGCCTCCATGGCCGCCACCACACCTGCCGACCAACCCCAGGGTTTTCTGGTCCGCATCGTCGGCGCTGCCGCGTTCGCCCACCTGCTCAACGACCTGATCCAGGCCGTGCTGCCGTCGATCTACCCGATGCTCAAGAGCGATTTCGCGCTGAGCTTTGCCCAGATCGGCTGGATCGCCCTCATCTACCAGGTGACCGCCTCCCTGCTGCAACCCTGGGTCGGCCTGTACACCGACAAGCACCCGCAACCCTACCTGCTGCCGGCCGGCATGCTGGTGACTCTGGTAGGCATCGCCCTGCTCGCCTTCGCCGGCAGCTATGAAATGCTGCTGGTGGCCGCCGCGGTGGTCGGCGTGGGCTCGGCGACCTTCCACCCCGAAGCCTCGAGAGTGGCCAGAATGGCTTCCGGTGGGCGCTTCGGCACCGCGCAATCGACCTTCCAGGTCGGCGGCAACACCGGCTCGGCCCTCGGCCCGCTGCTGACCGCTGCCATCGTCATTCCGTATGGCCAGCCGGCCATTGCCTGGTTCATGCTGGCGGCCGCGCTGGCGGTATTCGTGCTGTTACGGGTAACCGGCTGGACCGTGCGCCACGGCCAGACCCGGCTCAAGACCTTCGCCGGCCAGCAGGCAGCCGGCCTGTCGCGCGGTGCCATGTGGCGTGCCGTGGCGGTTATCGCCGTATTGATGTTCGCCAAGTTCGTCTACATCGCCTCGTTCACCAACTACTTCACCTTCTACCTGATGGAGCATTTCGGCCTGAGCGTGCAGCACAGCCAGCTGTACCTGTTCGTGTTCCTCGCGGCCGTGGCAGTGGGCACCTTCGCCGGTGGCCCGGTGGGTGACCGTATCGGGCGCAAGGCGGTGATCTGGGTCTCGTTCCTCGGCGTTGCGCCCTTCGCCCTCGCCCTGCCCTACGCCAACCTGGCCTGGACCGTGGTACTGGCGGTGGCCATCGGCCTGGTGATGTCCTCGGCCTTCGCCGCCCTGGTGGTGTATGCCCAGGAGGCCGTGCCGGGCCGGGTCGGCATGGTGTCGGGGGTGATGTTCGGGTTGATGTTCGGTATCAGCGGCATCGGCGCCGCCGGGCTCGGTGAACTGGCCGATCGGCATGGCATCGAGTGGGTGTACCAGGTCATCTCGTTCCTGCCGCTGCTGGGGCTGGCCACCGCGCTGCTGCCGGCGACCCGCTCGCAAGCCCGCCCCAGCCGCTGCTGTTAAAATGGGCGTGCCGGGCTGCCTGTACAAGAGGTCGAAATGCTAAAGCCGCAGCGTGAATTGCTGGTGGAGGTCGATGAGTGGACCTGGGAAGTGGGCAGCCGTGCGACGGACTACCCGACCGACTGGTTCATCGAGCCCCACAGCCATGCCAAGCACCAACTGATCTATGCCACCAAAGGCCTGATGATCGTCGAGTCCGGGAACGAACGCTGGACCGTGCCCCCCAGCCGCGGCGTCTGGATGCCCTGCGGCCAGGTGCACGCGATCCGCTGCGTGGGCGATGTGAAGATGCGCAGCGTGTTCGTGCGCACCGACGCGGCAGTGCAGTTGCCCGTGCAGAGCAAGGCCATCAGCATCTCGCCGTTGCTCAGCGAACTGATCAAGGCCTCCGTAGGCTTTACCGCGCCGTTTGCCGAAGACTCGCGTGAAGCCCGGGTGATGCGCCTGATCCTCGACGAGATCTGCGTGCTGCCGACTTTGCCGCTGAAGCTGTCGCAGCCCGGCGACAAGCGCCTGCAGGCGATCTGCTCGGCGCTGCATGAGCGACCTGACGATAACGCCACCTTGGCCGACTGGGGCCAGCAGCTGGGGGTGGACGAAAAGACCATCCAGCGCCTGTTCCGCAAGGAAACCGGCATGACCTTCGGCCAGTGGCGCCAGCAGGCGCGGCTGATGCAGGCACTGGAGCGGATCGCCCTGGGCGAGCGGATCATCGATGTGGCGGGGACGCTGGGGTATGACAGCCCCAGTGCCTTCGCCAGCATGTTCAAGCGCCAGTTCGGTATCACGCCGAGTCAGTTCTTCAAATAGCCTGTAGGAAACATATGAGATCGCCCCGCGTCGCCTGATCTCGCGCATCAACCCTGTCAAGCCGTGTACAGTAGCCTCACAACAAAGCCCCCAGAAGGAGCCCGGCACATGACCGTGACGCTGTCCCCCCTGCAGATCGACTGCGATTTCGACTCCGGCAACATCCAGGTGCTGGATGCCAGCAACCCGGCCCAGGTACACCTGGCCATCCGCCCGGACACCCACAGCGGCCACTACCAGTGGTTCCACTTCAAGGTCAGCGGGCTGACGCCGGGCCAGGTCCATCGCTTCAGCCTCGACAACGCCTCCGGCTCCTCCTACAAGAATGCCTGGAGCGGCTACAACGCCGTGGCCTCCTACGATCAGCACACCTGGTTCCGCGTCCCCAGCCAGTTCGACGGCACGGCGCTGTCGTTCGAGGTAAAGGCCGAACAGCCACACATCTGGTTCGCCTACTTCGAGCCCTACCCGCGCGCGCGCCACAACCAGCTGATCGAACGTGCCCGGCAACTGCCAGGGGTCGAATTGCTCGCCAATGGCCGCAGCGTACAGGGCCGCGACATTCCCCTGCTGCGCGCCGGTGACGGTGCCGCTGGCAAGCGCAAGCTGTGGCTGATTGCCCAGCAACACCCGGGCGAACACATGGCCGAGTGGTTCATGGAAGGCGTGATCGACCGCCTGCAGGCCAACGACGCGGTGATCCAGCAGTTGCTCGCCAAGGCCGACCTGTACCTGATCCCCAACATGAACCCCGACGGTGCCTTCCTCGGCCACCTGCGCACCAACTTCAAGGGCAAGGACCTCAACCGTGCCTGGCAGGACGCCAGTGTCGAACTCACCCCAGAGGTGTTCTTCGCCCAGGCGCAGATGAAGCAATACGGCGTGGATGCGTTCATCGACGTGCATGGCGACGAAGAGATTCCCCATGTGTTCACCGCGGCCTGCGAGGGCAACCCGGGCTACACGCCGCGGCTGGCCAAGCTGGAAGAGCAGTTCCGCAGCACCCTGTGCAGCCTGACCCGCGACTTCCAGACGGTGCATGGCTACACCCGCGACGAACCGGGGCAGGCCAACACGACGCTGGCCTGCAACGCGGTGGGGATGGCGCATGACTGCCTGTCGCTGACCCTGGAAATGCCGTTCAAGGACCATGACGACGCGCCAGATGCCGTCACCGGCTGGTCGGGGGCGCGCTCGAAGGCGTTGGCCGGGGCGGTTCTGGAGACATTGGCGAAGATGGTTGGCGATTTGCGTTGACTGAAACGGCCCATCGCCGGCAAGCCGGCTCTCACAGGACTGCACATGACTCATGGCATTAGCAGGGACCCTGTGGGAGCGGCTTTAGCCGCGAACACCGGCGTAGCCGGTGCCATGCACCGCGTTGGATTCTTCGCGGCTAAAGCCGCTCCCACAGGTTACGCGGACCGCCGCTCCCACAAGGTCCCTGCACTCAGAACTGCACATCCAGAATCACACTGTCGGTATAGGTCGCCGCCGGCGGTGTAGCCTGGTCGGTGTAGACCTTGGCGTTGTAGTTGAACACCTGGCTACCGGTGCCGGTACCCGTGCCGGGGTTTACATCGGCATCGGCACTGGCCCGTCGCGCAGCCCCTACCGAACCCCAGCGCACCGCACCGGCGCTCTTGAAAATGTCATAGGCCAGGTAGTTGTTGGCCGCCGACTTCATCCGCCGTCGCCCATTGGCTGCGTTCTGGCCGTCATCCAGGCCCACGGTGTAATTGCTGCCCTTGGTGCACGATACACTCAGGCTCTGGCTCACCGTGCCGAAGCCTGCCACCACCGGCGCACTGGAGAAGCTGATAGTGGGTGTGGTGATCTGGCAGTCGTTGGTCACCGTCAGGCTCACGTACAAATTCTGGCTACCCGAGTTGATGTCACGCCCCGCGCAAAGCCCGCCGAGGCCAATTCCCGCACAGTAATTCCAGCTCCAGGCCACGGTCAGGGTCTCCTGGTACAGGCCTGCTGCGACGTTGCTGCCAGTCTGGGTACGCATGTAGATCGGCACAGTCTTGGGCGTGGAGCTGCCGAGCAACCCCAGCACGTCGATGATACTGTTGCGGGCGAAGTCGTAGGGCTGGCCACGGGTCAGCGGATAGTTGGTACTGTTGTCGGCATACAGCGTGTAGGGGATGACGTCGCCCGTCGGACCGACCAGGCCGCCCGACGCGGGCAGGATGGTGGCGTAGAAGTGATCATCGCTGCTGAGCAGGGTAAGCAGCGAACCGCTGCACTGTAACCCCGAGTTCAGCGTCGAGGTGCTTTGTACCGTGTTGAGTACCTGCCGCGAGCTGAGGCTGCCGAACGCTGCCGGCGACGTCGCGACCGACGAGCACAGCGCCCACGCCGAACCTGCCGGCAGTAACAGTAACCCCGCCCACAACCCACGCCAGCAGGCCGTCATTTGCACACCAACGGACCGATCAAGGGGATCGAGCCTTGCGCTTCAGGCAGGTCGAACGCCACCTGGCAATGCCCGCCCCCTTCCAGCTCCACCTGCAGGCGGTTATGCGCCGCCAGGTTCTCCAGGTACACCAGGCCATCCCAACCGACTACAGCCTGGCCGCCACTTTCAGCATGGGTGACACGGCTGCCCAGCTTGAGCGCCTGCCGGTCAGCGTCCACCAGTTCGACACTGGCCGCCAGCACGCGCCTGAGCGGGAACTCCAGCAAGTAGCCGCTGCCTCGGCGCACCGCCACCCGCTGTTCCACTTCCGGCGCGAGGATGTCCGGCGGCAGGTCCATGGGGTCGATCTCGTACTTGCCGCGGTAGTAACCGCTGCCGTACGGCACCAGCAGGTGGCCGTCAGCATCGGTGCGGCCTACTTCCTGGTTTTCATAGCGCACCGGCACATCGGCGTAGCCACCGGTGCTGACCACCACGAAAGCATCGTCGATACGGTTGGCAGCGAACAGCCCGGCATCCATCCACACCAGCGAACCACTGGCGTCGGCCCAGCGGGTCATTTCGCCACTGCTGCCATACACACCGGCCTGCAACTGCACCGACTGCAGGCGCCAGGTGACATCGGCCTGGCGGTAAGCATCGCGCTCGCTACCGGCGGCATAACCCAGGTTGTACCCGAAACCACCACCCACCGGCGTCGCGCGGCTGTAGTTGACCCGCTGCAAGGTCTCGCCTTCCTGGCTGCGCTCCATGCCCAGGGCCAAGGTGCCGTGCAGGTCGAACGGGATCACCAGTTGTGCCTGCACCGCCCACTGGCTGTCCCCCACTTCACGGTTGGCCGACAGGTACACGCTGCTGTTCCCCCACAGCGGCCTGCTGTAGCTCAGGTTGATCAGCCGGGTACGCGTGCCGTCGCCGGCGCGCACATCGAAGTAGCCGGCACCGATGTTGCCGTATTCGTTCAGGTTCAGGCTCAACGTGACCTGTTCGCTGCGCTGGCTCAGCTGTATGTCCTGGCTGTCGACCCGGGTCAGGTCGGCGTAGTCGCCATGGCGTTGCAGGCGCTGGTAGCTGAAGCCGATGCGCTGGCTGTTGTATTGGTAGCCGAGGGCGACCTGGTGGCCCTTGTCGCCGTCGAACCGGCTCTGCGCCAAGGCAGCGTTGAGCACGCCGAAGTTGCCCAGGCGCAGGTTGCCGCCCAGGCCGCCCAGCATCAGCGATTCGGCAGTTTCGGCATGGGTCTCCAGGGTGAGGATATCGCTGACCCCGTAGCGCAGGCTGGCCGAGGCAACCCCTGGGCCATAGGCAAAATCGCGCACTCCGTAGTCCCGGCGCAGGCTACCGGCTGCCACCGAATAATCCGCCAGGCCCTGCTGCAGCAGGCTGCTGGTGACGTAGAACGGCAAAGTGGTCGACACCTGCCGACCAAGGGCATCGGTGGTGACCACCACCGCTTCCCCGGCGCCGTTGATGAACGGCACGTTGGTCAGTGTGTAGGGGCCCGGCTGCAACTCGGTGGTGCTGGACTTGTAGCCATTGATGAACAGGTCCAGCGAGGTCGGCACCGCTGCTTCACCGGAGAACGCCGGCAACGGGTAGGTGACCAGGTCGGGGCGCACAGCGAAATCGCGCGATAGCTGCAGGCCACCGACCCGCACCGAGCTGCTCCAGGGCAAGGCGCCGGTCACCAGGTCACCGGCTTCGTAGGTCAGCAGGCGCGGCTCGTCGGTGAAGCGCCAGGTGGTGTCGTAACGCAAGAAGCCCTGGCGCGTGTCGTCGGCCGGCGCACCATTGAACGACTGGCGCCACTGCCCGGTGCTGGAGAACGTACCCCAGCTGTCGAACAGGCGCAGTTCGTTCCAGGCTGCCAGGTAGCTGCCGCCGTCATCGGTGTCGTTGAGGTACAGGTCGTAGTTGAACAACGCGCCGAAACTGCTGCGCGCATCGCTGGCCGGGTACAGGTTGCGGTCGCCCAGCTGCTGGTCGGGCAGCCAGGCCGGCGGCACTTGCAGCAGCAGGCGCTGGTTCTGGCTGTCGTAGTCGGCGTGCAGCCCCGCGATGGCCTCCAGCGCCACCTCGCCCTGGGGGTTGCCCGGCAGCGAGACACCGGCCCCGCGCAACACCTCGCTGTCCAGGTACAACTGCCCGGCGCGCTGCTGCACCGGCACCAGTTCAGCTCTGGGCATCTGGTTCACCAGCAGCTCGAGGTACAGCGTGGCGTCGGCGATGGCGGACAGCTCCGTAGGCGGTGGCGGCAGGTCGTCGGCCAGCACCAGGCCAGAACCGACCAGGGCCAGCCCCAGGCACCAGCGGTGCGTCGCCGCCGTCAGCCACCTCACACACGGTTTCCAACCATTGCCAGGTCCTCCCTGGGCCCTGCTCGGCATTCAGGCGCGAGCTCATTGGCTTTGGCGGATGGCGTCCGCACTGCTCTGGCCGTTCAACCTCCCCTTCAGCACACTGCCGGCATTCGGTGCCTGCGGTGCTGGCCAGCGCATGCTGGCCCCCGGCAGCACATAGCCCAGCAGGCCCTCGGCCAGTGGCGTGGTCTGGCTGCCCTGTTGCAGCACTACATCGGTCAGGCGTGCATGCACAGGGCCGGTGTTGCGCAGTTCCACGTAGGGCTTGCCCTGCACGCTTACCGCGCGCCAGCTGAGTTGCGGCTTGCCGACACCCTCGGCATTGCGCTTGCCCGCAGGGTCGGCCTTGCCCCACAGGCCTTCGCCGTAGACGAACAGGGGCACCGAGTAGCGCATCTGCAGGCGGATCGCAGCGGTGGTGCCGGGCTCGGCCTTGTCGACGGGGATGGCGGGCGGGATTTCGTCGATGATGATGCGGTAGGCCTGCTCCTGGCCGACTGGCGAGGGGCCGGTGCGGGTCAGGCGGATTAGTTGCTTCTGCCCGGGGGCGATGTTGGCCACCGGCGGGCTGCCGATGATCTCGCGCTGCGCCTGGTACTGTTCCTGGTAGTCACCCTGGCGCCAGGCGAACACCCGCACCTGCAGGTTGGCCGGTGCAGTGCCGCGGTTTTCCAGCCATAGTGCGCCGGCCTTCTGGTCAGCCTCCAGCACCGGGTCGATCGGCCAGATAAGCACCGAGGTGGCGGCCCCGGCCGGCAGGCTCGCCAGCCACAACGCACCGATCAATCCACGCGCCCACTTCGCGCCTGCCCCCATGAAGCTCTCCTTGGATACTGGTCGTTGGTGCCGATGTATTCACCAGGTCACCGTCACCTGCACTACATCGGTATAGGTCCCTGCCGGCAGCGTACCGCTCAGCTGGAGCCGGCCGTACACCGGCAGCTTGATCGCCGTCGGGTCGGTGTAGCTCACGGCCACGCTCTGGCCGATCCCCAGGCTCTGGCTGTAAGCCGCATCCCGGTACAACTGGTAGGCCAGCACCTGCGTGCCGCCCGTGCGCTTGAGGTAGCGTGTACCGCTGGAACTGTTCTGTCCGCCATCCACACTCATGCTCAAGGCCACCCCCGGGGTGCACTGAAAGGTCACCGTGGTACCGCCCAGCGAGGTGCCGAGGACACTGGTGGCCAGCGCCGACTGCGTGCCATAGTTCAGCGTCCCGTAGTTGCTGACGCCGCCCACCACCAGGCACCCGGCGACGATCTGCGCCGTCACCATGAAGCTGCTGGTGGTCGCCGCATCCAGAGGTGCGGCCAGCAGCACACCGAGGCCGCTCAGGCCGCCCGCCAGCCAGCCGCGCATGGCTCAGAACGACAGCTCGACGGACACCGTGTCGGTATACGCCCCCGCCGGCAAGCCGGCCTTGCCACGCGCCTGACCATACAGGTTGACGGTCTGGGCCGCGCCGCTGCTGGTCGGCAAGGTGATGGTGCCGTCGATGGCCAGCAGCTGCGTGTGCCCGGCATCGGTGTAGAAGTCGTACGGCACGAAGTTGCCGGCGCCATCCGCCAGCGCACGGTTGCCCCCGGCCGACTGGCCATCGTGTAGGCCGCCCCGGACACGGATCACCGGTACCGTGCCGGCCGAACAGAGAATGCTCATCGCCCCTCCGCCGCCGCCGATTACCTGGGCGTCGGCAGTGGTGAACAGGGCATCCTTGGTGCCGAAGTCCAGGGCACCAAAGCTCACCCCCGAGGTGCCTGAGCTGCCATTGACCTGGCACGCTGCGGTCAAGGTCAGCGTCGAGTCGATGGTCCCGGTCGTGGCGGCCTGGGCCTGGGAAGCCAACGCCAGCCCCAGACCGGCGAGGATGCAGCGTGAAAGGTTCATTCGCATCGAAATCTCCTTGCGTCGTTACCAGTCCAGGGTCACCCTGAGGGTGTCACGGTACAGCCCGGCCGGCAGCGCGCGCGGTTGCGCCACTACCACACCGTAGATGGGGATCGGTATCTGCCGGGTACTGCTGATGGTGAAGGCACGCGCCTGGCCGATGCCGTAGCGGCTGTTGCCGCCCGGGTCGATCGCCAGCTGATAGGGGATCAGCTCGCGGCCGTTACTCAGGCGCCGTATGCCGTCACTGCCATTCAGGCCACCGTTGATACGCACGTTGAACGCCCGCACTTCGGGCGTGCAGCTGATCTGCAGGCTGCCCTCGCCGCTCACATCATCGACCTGGCTACGCAGCGGTTGGTCCCAGTGCGGACCGCGCTCGCCGAAGTCCAGCACCCCCGGGTTGCCCACCACTGTCGGTTGCGTCTCGTTGCTGCTGACCTGGCAAGCCGCGCTGATTACCAGCCGCGCCTGGATGAAACCGGTGCTGGTGCCATGCGCGGCACCGCCGGGCACCAGCAGCGGGCCCAGGGTAAGCAGCAGGATCGAGGTGCGGTTCATGGCGTCGCGTCCTTGTGCATGTTGGCATCCCTACCAGGTGACGGTGACTTTGAGCAGGTCGGCATACATACCTGCGTGTGGTACCCAGGCCAGCTTGTCGATCCGTGCATACAGCGGCAGCTCGACCGAGCCGCTGTCCGGCACCCGCGCCGAATGCGCCACATTCACCGCCAATGGTTCGCGCCAGGCGGCGTCGCGGTAAAGGCGATAAGGGATGGGCCGGGCTTTGTCATCGTCGCTGGCCAGGAAACGCAGTTCGCCGACGCCGCCATGCTGACCACCGTCGACGCGGACCTGGTACGGGGTGTCGGGATTGCACTCCAGGCGTGGCGGGCGCTGGCTCAACAGAACGCCGCTGAGCGGCGCGCCAGGGCCATCCAGCCGCGCAGCAGCGCCCATGTCGATCCGCCCCAGCGCCTGTGCACCGGCATCGCGGGGCTGGTTGACCAGCATGCAGCCGCGCTGCACCAGCACCCGTACCTCCACCAGGAAGTCCGTCGCCATGGCACCACTGCTCAACATAAGGCCCAACAGGGCGGCCAGGGAACGCTCCGTCACCTTATTATCCTTGTCGATGTCTGCAGAACTGAGCGTAGCAGCGAGGTGGCATCACGGTGCTGGCATCAAGCCACTTTTTTGTATTAGTGATAAAGCGGGGGGAAGGGCTGCATATGGATGCAAAAGACAGAAACGACAAAGCCCAGCGCTTGTCTTTCAAGCACCGGACCGAGATACGTTTGAAGCAAGAAAATGGCAGGGGCGGCTGGATTCGAACCAACGCATGGCAGGATCAAAACCTGCTGCCTTACCGCTTGGCGACGCCCCTGTATCGGATGCAGCGTTTGCTGCTCTGACAATTCCAACTGAGAGACAACTGGGTTGTTGTCTTGGAATGCGCGGCACTTTAACAACAAACTTTCGGTCTGTGAACCCCCTGATGAAAAAAAATTACCAAAAAACAGCGAGTTAGTCATTTTCGCGGTTGGCGCAGCGACCATCCGTCGTTTTCTCCCCGCTTCGCTTCAACACAATCGCATTCCTCCCTTCCAATCAGATGAGCCAACTGCATTGACCAAGGAGGACCCCATGCCTGTTTCCCACGATCTTTACCAGGACTTGCACTACCCGCGCGAAATCGTCCAGCAGCGCCGTCAGGAGGACAAGGAGCTGGACCGGCTGCTGGACGAGTACATGGACATCGACAACCAGGTGCTGGCCGCCGAGTCGATCTCGGCTGGCAACTTCGAAGATGAGGACCTGCGCCGCCTGAAGGAGCGCCGGCTGGCCGTGAAGTACATGATCGAACGCCAGCTTCAGCACAAGCCCTGAGCTAACCCGACAACATGGCCAAGGTCAGGGCGTCCGGCTCACCGTCGTAGAACTGCACCAGCGCAAACTGGAACAACGGGTTGTCAGGCGCTGCCCGGGCGAACAGGGTCAGGCACGAGCGCAACTTGAGATGGTCGGGGCTACCGAGGATTTCGCGGGCACTCTTGTCGCCGTGCTGCAGCAGTGCGGTCACGCAGGCTTCCAGGCGCGGACCAAGCAGCGGATGAGCCAGATAGGCACGGGCCTCGTCGATGCCAGCCAGTGCATAACGTTCGGCCATGGCACTGTGGCCCAGGCCATCGAGCTGTGGGAACACGTACCACATCCAGTGGCTGCGCTTGCGCCCGGCCTGCAGCTCCTGCATCACCTGGTCATACACACGGTTCTGCGCCTCGACGAAACGCTCCAGATCAAAATTGGTGTGCATGGCTCGCCCTCCTCGCATCGGTTCCAGCCTTTACTGTACGCCTGCATGGCCTACCTATCTCGTCAGGCGATCATTGCCGCGCACTTTCTGTATTAGTCAAAATGGCCGCCCTCGGGCAAGCTGCACGCTCCACCGCCATCGCCCAAGGAGCTTTGCTTTTGTCTGCCTGGATCCCTACCCCGCTACGCCAGCTTGGCCAACGCCTGCGCGGCGCCGCCGCCAACCAGAGCGAACTGCTCGGCTGGTTCGAGGACAAGGCGCACAGCCGCGGTTACCAGCTTAGCGACGGCCAACGCCGGGTGATCCACTGCATGGCCGAGCAACTGGCGCAGCTCGAACAAGGTCAGCCGCGCAGCCTGTACCTGTACGGCTCGGTGGGGCGCGGCAAGAGCTGGCTGCTCGATGGCTTTTTCCAGGCCGTACCGGTGCAGGCCAAGCGGCGCCTGCACTTCCATGACTTCTTTGCCCGCCTGCACCAGGGCATGCACCGCCACCGGGCGCTGGACGACACATTGGGCGCGACCCTCGACGAGCTGGTGGGCGATTGTCGGGTGCTGTGCTTCGACGAATTCCATGTGCACGACATTGGCGATGCCATGTTGCTCACCCGGCTGTTCAACGCCCTGTTCGCCCGTGGCGTGCTCTTGCTGGTCACCTCCAACTATGCGCCCGAAGGGCTGCTGCCCAACCCGCTGTACCACGAGCGCTTCCTGCCGGTGATCCGCCTGATCAACAGCTCGATGGAAGTGCTTGAAGTGGCTGGCGACACCGATTTCCGCAGTTTGCCAGCCAACCGCCAGCATCAGCGCTTCACTCAGGGCCACTATGTATGGCCGGGGAATGTGGCACAGCGCCAAGCGCTGAAGGTGCCGGACGAACAGCCGGTGATGCTGGAAGTGAACAAGCGCCCGTTGCGCGCACTGGCCATCGATGGCCGGCGGGTGGTGTTCGCCTTTGCAGACCTGTGCGAGAAGGCCACGGCGGTCATCGACTATCTGGCGCTGGCCGGGGAGTACGATGAGTGGATCATCGATGGGCTGGATGATCTGGCGGAATGTTCACTGGCGGCGCAGCAGCGCTTCGTCAACCTGGTGGATGTGCTGTATGACCAGGATCGGCAGGTGATGGTGATCGGCAAACGCCCACTGGAAGAGAGCCTGGGCGGGCCGCTTGCCGACCTGATGCGTACCCGTAGCCGGTTGGGGCAGCTGCATCAGGTTGCCCCATAGAACTGCATTGCCTGGGCTGGCCTCTTCGCGGGCTCGCCCGCTCCCACAGGTACGGCGCAGGTTTCAGGGCCTGTGATGAACCTGTGGGAGCGGACGTGCCCGCGAAGAGGCCGGCAAGGTCAAACCCTCAGCCAGCCCTGGGCAAATCCGCCAGCACCGCCTCAATCTCCCCCAGCACCGCCGGGTCATCCAGGGTCGAAGGCGGTACATAGTCCTGCCCGTCGGCAATCTTGCGCAGCACCGCGCGCAAGATTTTCCCCGAGCGGGTCTTGGGCAGCCGCTTCACCAGCCGCACCCGGTTGAAGCATGCCAATGCGCCAATCTCCTCGCGCACGCTGCCCACCAGGTCCACCAGCAACTGCGCTTCGGCAATGCCCTCGCCGTCCTTGACTACCACCAGGGCCAACGGCACCTGCCCCTTGATCTCGTCATGCACGCCAATCACAGCGCACTCGGCCACCGCCGGGTGACGTGCCACCAGGTCTTCCATCTCGCCGGTGGACAGCCGGTGCCCGGACACGTTGATCACGTCATCGGTGCGCCCCATGATGTAGACGAAGCCGTCATCGTCCAGGTAGCCGCCGTCACCGGTGTGGTAATACCCCGGGTAGGTACGCAGGTAAGCCTGCAGGTATCGCTCGTGGTCGCCCCACAGCGTCTGGCTGCACCCGGGCGGCAATGGCAGGGCGATGACGATCGAGCCCTGGTGATTAGGCCCCAGCAAGTGGCCCTCGTCATCCAGCACGCGCACGTGGTAGCCCGGCACCGCCCGGTTGCTCGACCCCGGCTTCGCCGCGCTGCCCTCCAGCCCTACGCAGGGCGCGGTGACCGGCCAGCCGGTCTCGGTCTGCCACCAATGGTCGTGCACCGGCTTGCCACTGACCCGTTCCAGCCATTCGTGGGTGCTGGAATCCAGTTTCTCGCCCGCCAGGAACAACTGGCGCAGCGAGCTCAGGTCGTGCTTGCGGATCAGCTCACCCTCGGGGTCTTCCTTGCGGATGGCGCGCATGGCAGTGGGCGCGCAGAACAACGCGTTGACCTTGTATTGCTCCACCACCCGCCAATAGGCCGAGGCGTCCGGGGTGCGGATCGGCTTGCCTTCGTAGAACACCGTGGTGCAGCCGTTCATCAGCGGCCCATAGACGATCAGCGAATGGCCGACCACCCAGCCCACGTCGGATATGCCCCACCACACATCACCGGCCTGCATGCCGTAGATATGGCGCATGGCGTAGCACAGCGCCACGGCATTGCCGCCGTTTTCCCGCACGATGCCCTTGGGTTTGCCGGTGGTGCCAGAGGTATACATGATGTAAAGCGGGTCGCCGGCATCCAGCTCCACCGGTGGCACCGGCTCGGCCTTGGCCAATGCCGCCTGCCAGTCCAGATCACGGTCTGACTGCAACTGGGCGCGCGCCTGCGGCCGCTGCAGCACCAGCACGTTGCGTGGCTGGTGGCGGGCCAGTTGCAGAGCTCGGTCGACCAGCGGCTTGTATTCGATTACCCGGTCGAACTCCAGCCCGCAGGACGCTGTAAGCAGCAGCGTCGGCCGGGCATCGTCGATGCGCAAGGCCAGCTCGTTGGCGGCAAAGCCACCGAACACCACCGAGTGCACTGCGCCAATCCGCGCGCAGGCCAGCATGGCCATGGCCGCCTGCGGCACCATGGGCATGTAGATGATCACGCCATCGCCCTTGTTCACCCCCAGCTGGCGCAACAAACCGGCCAGACGCGCCACTTCGTCACGCAGTTGATGGTAGGTGTAGGCCTGCTGTACGCCGGTCACCGGCGAATCGTAGATCAGCGCCAACTGCTCGCCACGGCCCTGCTCGATCTGGTGATCCAGGGCCAGGTAGCAGCTGTTAAGGCGGCCATCGGCAAACCAGCGGTGGGTGCCGTCGGCATTGTCTTGCAGCGTGAGGGCAGGCTTGCGGTGCCAGGCCAGGTGCGCGGCCTGTTCCGCCCAGAACGCGGCAGGGTCGGAAATGGAATGGGCGTAGCTGTGCTGGTAGCTCATATCGAAAGAAACCCGGTACTTGTTGTTATTGAAGGGCGAAACTTGAGTATGGACCGCTACACCCGCGCCGCCATGGGACTAAAGTCACAACCGACCTGCAAATTTGCAGAGAACGCCCCACAACGGTGCAAAGCCTCTAGAATAGGCCACCTCTTCAGCCACCGAGCAGCTCATGGACATCGATCAGGCCCGTACCTTCCTGGAAATCGTGCGTTGCGGCAGCCTGGTCGCCGCCGCCGAACGCCTGTTCGTGTCACAGACGGCGATCACCGCACGGGTGCAGCGCCTGGAGCAGCAACTGGGCTGTCAGCTGTTCGTGCGTAGCCGTAACGGCGCCAGCCTGACCAGCGATGGCGAGGCATTCGTCAGTTACGCCAACCAGATGGTACAAACCTGGGAAGCGGCGCGCCGCGACCTGCCGCTGCCCGAAGGCTGCCAGCAAGTGCTGCACGTGGGCGGTGAGGTGAGCCTGGGTAACCCGATGATGCTCGACTGGGTCAGTGCCCTGCACCGCGAGCTGCCTAGCCATGCCATCCGCAGCGAGGTGAGCGACGGCGAATCGCTGCTGCGCAAGGTCGAGATGGGCCTGCTGGACGCGGCGCTGGTCTACCAGCCGACCTACGGCCCGGGCCTGCAGGTGGAGCAGTTGATGGAGGAGAAGCTGATACGTGTGCGCCGGGTCGACCAGCCAGACCCGTACATCTATATCGACTGGGGCGAGGCCTTCCGTCGCCAGCACGATGCCGCCCTGCCCGACTGCGCGCGCCCGGCGCTGAGCTTCAACCTGGGCCCTTTGGCCTTGCAGTTCATACTCGACCAGGGCGGCAGTGGCTACTTCCGCACGCGGGTGGTGCAGGCCTATCTGGACAGCGGGGTGTTCGAGCGGGTACCGCAGGCACCAGAGTTCACCTACCCGACCTTCCTGGTGTACCCGCGCAAACGCGACAGCGAAGCCCTGCAACAGGCCTTCGCCATCCTGCGCCGGCTGGTGGCCGCCGGCGCCAGCGACTGGTCACAACGCTGGGACCCGGTTATCTGAAGCCTCGGCTTTGCTGAGCAGCTGGCGCTTGAGGCCGGCGATCAGGTCGGTCTGGGTTATCACCCCCACCAACTGGTCGGCATCGAGCACCGGCAGGCAATGCAGGCCCTGCTCGCACAGCAATGGCAGCAAGCGCTCCAGCGGATGCTGGCTGCTGACGCTGATTACCCGGCGGCTCATCACCTGCTCCATGCGCACCACCTTGCGGCCGAACAACCCGCGCCAACTGAAGCGGCCACGCTGCATGGCCGGCCCGACCAGGTCGCTGAGGCTGACGATGCCCACCAGCTTGCCCTGTTGCAGCACCGGCAGGGTTTTCAGGTGATGGCTGGCCAGCATCTTCCAGGCCTGCTCCAGGGTGGTATCAGGCGTGGCGAACTGCACGTCGCGGGACATCACCGACGCGGCCGTGATGCCGCCGAGGCTGCGCTGCAGCGCATGTTGTTCGGTGGCCAGGATGATGCGTTCCAGTTCGTCACGGGTGACATCGACGAACTCACCCAGTTCTTCCAGGGCCTGGTCCAGGTCTTCACTGCGGATGCCGACCCGCTCGCCGGGCAGCGGGTCATGGGTGTGGTGCAGGTCCTTGCGTGGCGCCGCGCCTTTCGGGTAGCGCACGCCGGTGAGGCGGTTGTAGAGGATCGCCACCGTTACCAGGATCAGCGCGTTGAGCAGCACCGGCTCCAGCAGATGGTCGCCCAAGGCGGTCAGCCCCGGGTCGGCCAGTACCGCACTCACCGCCACCCCGCCACCCGGTGGGTGCAGGCAGCGCAGCAGGCACATCACCAGGATCGAGATACCCAGGGCGGCGGCGGCCACCCACAACTCCGGGCCGAAGCCCTGGCGCATGGCCAGGCCGACCGTGCCAGCCAGGGCGTAGCTGCCCAGCACCGGCCAGGGCTGGGCCAACGGGCCGGAGTGCACGGCGAACACCAGTACGGCCGAAGCCGCCAGCGGGCCGAGCAGGTGCAAGGCGATGCCGGGGCCATAGGCCATGCTGGTCAGCCAGCCGGCGAGGAACAGGCCGAGCAGCGCGCCGATACCGGCACGCAACCATTCTTTGGGGGGAATATTCAGGGACGCTGGCAACAGCCGCTGCAGACGACTTTCGGAACGCGAGGCAGACATGTAGGTAATCGGAATCTGTGGTTTTTCTGGTTAAAAAGAAAGCCCATCCGAGTTGGCCTGGGCCTCATATTGCAGCTGCAATAGCACAAGGGGCTCCGTCCGTGGAGAGATGGAAACCGCAGGGTTTCGTGGGGGGATTTTGCCGGGAGGGGTGAGATTGGGCCAATTCAAAAAAATGCGCCTGTACTGCAATTTTTTTGCAGTGGTGATATGGCCAGCACATTTCTCAGGCGCACCGCGCAACTTGTGGGAGCGGGTTCACCCGCGAAAAATGCAACACGGTACATGGCACCGGCTTCGCCGGTGTTCGCGGGTAAACCCTCTCCCACAGGGCCCCGGCGTTATCGAGCCTTGCGCGGCAAGTCGATGCTTACCCGCAAGCCGCCGAGGGGGCTATCCTGCAGCGCCAGGCGCCCGCCCCAGGCCTCGACGATGTCGCGCACGATGCCCAGGCCAAGGCCGTGCCCGTCAACCTGCTCGTCCAGCCGCGAACCGCGCTCCAGCACCTGTTGCCGCTGGCTCTCGGGGATACCGGGGCCATCGTCATCGACCCACACCTGGTAACCCTCGGCATTGGGCGCAATACCCAGCCGCACCTCGCTGTCGGCCCACTTGCAGGCGTTGTCCAGCAGGTTGCCGAGCAGCTCCAGGAAGTCCTCGCGGTCCCACGGCAGCAGCAGCCCGGGCGGCACATCCCTGGCCAGCAGCAGGCCCTCGCCATGGATCATGCCCAGCGTCCCCAGCAACCCCGGCAGCTCGACGTCGCAGTCGAACTGCGCGCCAGGCAGCGCATCCCCCGCCAGGCGCGCACGGTTCAGCTCACGCGCCAGGCGCTGCTGAATCTGCTCCAGCTGCTCGCGCATCTGCGCGCGAACATCAGGCAGATCCTTCAGGCGCTCGCTGGCGGCCAGGCTCATCAACACCGCCAGCGGCGTCTTCAGCGCGTGGCCCAGGTTGCCCAAGGCATTGCGCGAGCGGCGCAGGCTGTCTTCGGTATGGCTCAGCAAATGGTTGATCTGCCCCACCAGCGGCGCCAGTTCGCTGGGCACTTCGGCATCCAGCTGCGAGCGCTGGCCCTGCTGCAACTGGGCGATCTGCTGGCGTGCCCGCTCCAGTGGCCGCAGCGAGCGGGTCACGGTGATGCGCTGCAACACCAGCACCAGGATCAGCGCCACCAGGCCCATGCCCAGGCCGATCTGTTGCAGGCGCCGGAAACCTTCGCGTACCGGCGAATAATCCTGTGCCACGCTGATCGAGATGTCCTGGCCCAGGCGCCGGTAGTCGGCACGCAGGGCCAGCAGTTGCTGGCCTTCCGGGCCGAGTTCGTGGCTGTCGGAAAGGCCCGGAACGGCGGGCTTGGGCATGTCCAGATCCCACAGCGAGCGGGAACGCCAGGTGCCTTTATCGAAATCGATGCGGAAGTAGTAGCCGGAAAACGGCCGCTGGTAGGCGGCCGAGATACGCCGCTCATCCAGCTGCAGGCCCGAAGGCCCGCGCACCAAGGCCACCAGCAGGTTTTCGCTTTCCTTGCGCAGGCCGTTTTCCAGGTAGCGCTGCAGGCCGACCTCGAACAGCCACAAGGTCAGTTGCGCCAGCACCAGGCCGACCACCACCAGCACCGCCACCAGGCCCAGGCTCAGGCGCGCCTGGATCGACTTCACGCGGCGCTCCCGGCGTAGATGTAGCCTTGCCCGCGGCGGGTCTCGATGACGCTGCGGCCCAGCTTGCGCCGCAAGTGGTTGACGTGCACCTCCAGCACGTTGGAGTCGCGCTCGGTTTCACCGTCGTAGAGGTGCTCGGCCAGGTGGCTCTTGGACAGGATCTGCTGCGGATGCAGCATGAAGTATCGCAGCAGGCGGAACTCGGCGGCGGTCAGCTGGATATCCACGCCGTCACGGTTCACGCACTGCCGGCTTTCGTCCAGCTGGAGGCCGGCCGCTTCCAGCGTCGGCTGGTTGGCCAGGCCACGGGCACGGCGCAACAAAGCCTGGATGCGCAGCTGCAGTTCTTCGGGGTGGAAGGGTTTGCTCAGGTAGTCATCGGCCCCGGCCTTCAGCCCTTCGATACGCTCGGCCCACGAGCCACGGGCGGTGAGGATCAACACCGGCGTGACCAGGCCGGCAGCGCGCCACTGGGCCAGCACCTCCAGGCCCGGCAAGCCCGGCAGGCCAAGGTCCAGGATGATCAGGTCGTAAGGTTCGCTCTGGCCCTGGTACACCGCGTCACGGCCGTCGGCCAGCCAGTCCACGGCGTAGCCCTGGCGCTGCAGGCCGGCGATCAGTTCATCGGCCAGCGGCACATTGTCCTCGACAAGCAACAGGCGCATTCAGTCGTCTTCCTCGTCTTTGAGCAGGGCACCGCTGCTGGCGTCGAGCTTGATCTCGCGCACCACACCTTCAGCCGTCAGCACCTCGACTTCGTATTCGTAGCGACCGTCGTCTTCTTCCAGCTCGGCCTCCAGCAGACGCGCCCCGGGGTAACGCCCCAGGGCGGTTTCCAGCAGATGTTCGAGCGGCAGGATGATGCCCTTCTGGCGTAGTTCCAGGGCTTCGTCCTGGTCAAGGTCGCGGGCAACGGCCAGGGAGCAGACCGCCAGCAGCGCCAGCGCGAGGTAGCGCGCCGGCTGCGGTAGGTGGATCATCAGTTGTCCCGCTCGTCCTTCAGCACTTCACCGGTCTTGGCGTCCAGCGCCACATCCCATTCGACGTTCTGCGCGTCACGCAGCTCGACCTTGTAGATGTAGCGGCCGTATTCGTCTTCAAGCTCGGAGTCGGTGACGGTGGCGCCGGGGTGCTTGGCCACGGCGGCGGCCTTGAGTTCGTCCAGCGACTTGACGGTCTTGGCGTTGACCAGTTTGACCACTTCGTCGGGCTGCACATCCTTGGCGATGGCGGAATGGGCGCCCAAGGCAAGGGCGGCTGCGACGGTGAACAGGGCAGTCAAGGGTTTCATCGTTCTTCTCTCCTGAGAACTGTGCAAGTTGTCTACGGGGTTAAGATTAACCACCGGTCCTTAATTCAACCTGAAAACAACTGGCGCCATGATAGCGCAGCACCCACAGGTTCATCACAGGCCTCGGCAATGGGGCAATACCTGTAGGAGCAGCCTTGTGCTGCGAAGAGGCCATTACTGGCGAAGAAAATTTATTGCCCTACCGGCCTCTTCGCAGCACAAGGCTGCTCCTACAGGTCCTGCGTATACCTTGAACCCTTTACAATGATCCGCCTGCCGCCCAAGAGACCCGCCATGAGCGCCATTCACATCAAATACCCCGCCCTCACCTTCAAGGCCGGCCAGCGTGCCCTGCGGCAGATCCGCGAGCGCGGCCTGCAAGCAGCCGATGTCGGTGTGCTGCCGGGTGCGGCAGGCGGACCGAAGCCGCTGGGCATCCAGGGCCTGGACCTGGCGCTGTTCGGTGAATGGCTGCCGTCGGCACCACGCCAGCGTGCGCTGATCGGTGCCTCGATCGGCGCCTGGCGCTTCGCCAGTGCCTGCCTGGACGACCCGGTCGCAGGCATCCGTCGCCTGGGCGAACTGTACACCGAACAGGATTTCGCCAAGGGCGTCACCCCAGCCGAAATCAGCCGCAGCTGCCAACACATGCTCGATAACCTGCTGCAAGGCCGCGACGGCCAGCTGCTGGCCAACCCGCACTATCGCCTGAACATCCTGGTGGTAAAGAGCCATGGCCAGCTCGCCCACGACCATCGCGCCCGCCTCGGCCTCGGCCTGGGTTCGGTGATCGCCAGCAACCTGCTCGGCCGTTCGCGCCTGGGCCGGCACTTCGAGCGCATCATCCTGCACGACGGCCGCGCCGCGCCGCCGCTCGACACGCTGACCGACTTCCCCTCGCGCTGCCTGCCGCTGGACCTGGCCAACCTGCGCCATGCCCTGCTCGCCTCCGGTTCCATCCCTATGGTCATGGAAGGTGTTAAAGACATCCCCGGTGCAGGTGCAGGCACTTACCGCGACGGCGGCCTGCTCGACTACCACCTCGACCTGCCCTACCGCGGCGACGACCTGGTGCTGTACCCGCACTTCACCGACAAGGTCGTACCCGGCTGGTTCGACAAGGCCCTGCCCTGGCGCAAGGGCGATGCCACCCGCCTGCAGAACGTGCTGCTGATGACACCCTCGCCGCAGTACCTGGCGGCCCTGCCCTACGGCAAGCTGCCCGACCGCAACGACTTCAAGCGTTTCATGGGCGATGCGCCTGGCCGCAAGCGCTACTGGTACAAGGCCATTGCCGAGAGCCAGCGGCTGGGCGACGAGCTGCTGGAGCTGATTGCCACCGGGCGGTTGCATGAACGCCTGCAAGCCTTGTAGCGGCCATGCTGGTAGACTGCGCGCATTCTTGATTCACATAGAGTTATGACAGCGTGGAAATCTTCAAGGAATTCACATTCGAATCGGCCCACCGCCTGCCCCACGTCCCGGAAGGGCACAAATGCGGTCGCCTGCATGGTCACTCGTTCAAGGTCGGCCTGCACCTGACCGGCCCGCTCGACCCGCACACCGGCTGGATCCGCGACTTTGCCGAGGTCAAGGCGATCTTCAAGCCGATCTACGAGCAGTTGGACCACAACTACCTGAACGACATCCCGGGCCTGGAAAACCCCACCAGCGAAGTGATCGCCAAGTGGATCTGGGACCAGGTCAAGCCGTTGATGCCAGAGCTGTCGAAGGTGCGCATCCACGAAACCTGCACCAGCGGTTGCGAATATACCGGCGACTGATTTGCTAAACGCACCCGCCCATTCGCGGGCATGCCCGCTCCCACAGGATGACCACCGTTCTTGAGCTCTGTGATACACCTGTGGGAGCGGGCGTGCCCGCGAAGAGGCCGGTAGCCTCGCCAATAAAGCTTCAGCCTTGCCCCGCCTCCAAGGCATCGCGCAGGAAGCCGGGGGCGATATAGCGCTGGTAATGCGCTTCTGAAAGCAGGAAGAACTCGCGGTCGATGGCGTCACGCAGCTGCGGCAGTTCCCAGTCGCGAAATTCCGGCAGCAGCACCATGCCGTAGGCCTCCAGATCACGGATCATCCGCGCCCCGCGGGCAATCAGCTGGTACGCCCAGCAGTATTCCGACTGCTGCTCGACAAAGCGGATGGAGCGCTGCTCCAGTTGCTGGCGCAGCAGGCCTTTGTCGAACACTTCCAGCTTGGCCATCATCACCTGCACCAGCAGTTGCTCCAGGCGCAGCCACACGGCGCGCTTCTGCGCATCGTCGTAGCCGTTCCAGTGGATCACTTCGTGGTGGAACCGCTTGCAGCCACGGCACACCGTGTCTCCGTACACCGTGGAGCACAGGCCGACGCAAGGGGTCTTGATGGACTTGTTGGACATGAAAAACAACAGCTTGGCGGTGGAACACGGGCCCATGTTAGCCCTTTGTCTAACCAGGGTCACTCGTTAAAGTCATCTTCACCGCCTTACCTTCAGGCTTTTTTTACCGTAGAATCATTCGGCCTTTTCAAGGCAACAATGTCCGTTGGAAGCTGTTTTCAAAGCGTCACGAGCACAGTTCATCCGGTAGAACGGCGTTGGCCCGGGCCATGCATCCCTCGCATGCCCGTGCCAGCCCTCATCAGCTCCCGTTCTGCAGGCGTAAAACTTTGAAAGCAGCTTCTGTAAGGATTCTTTGCGACTCTGGCTGGGCGGCCCACAAAGCCGTGGCAGCGCATGGGTGCATCGAATGCTGGATGAGCGTCCCGGACTCCCTTTAGGGACCACTGATGAGGGTAATAACTGTGCTTGAAGCCTACCGCAAACACATCGAAGAGCGTGCCGCCCTGGGTATCGTGCCCCAGCCGCTGAACGCCGAACAAACTGCAGGCCTGGTCGAGCTGCTGAAAAACCCGCCGGCCGGCGAAGAAGCCTTCCTCGTAGACCTGATCACCCACCGCGTACCACCAGGGGTCGACGAAGCTGCCTACGTCAAGGCCGCTTTCCTCTCCGCCGTTGCCAAGGGCGAAGCCAAGTCGCCTCTGATCGACCGCAAGCACGCCACCGAACTGCTGGGTACCATGCAGGGCGGCTACAACATCGAAACGCTGGTCGCACTGCTGGATGACGCCGAACTGGGCGCCGTCGCGGCCGAACAGCTCAAGCACACCCTGCTGATGTTCGATGCCTTCCACGACGTGGCCGAAAAGGCCAAGGCCGGCAATGTTCACGCCAAGGCCGTGCTGGAGTCCTGGGCTGCCGGCGAGTGGTTCACTTCGCGTCCGGCCATCGCCGACAAGTACACCCTGACCGTGTTCAAGGTGCCTGGCGAAACCAACACCGACGACCTGTCCCCTGCCCCGGACGCCTGGTCGCGCCCTGACATCCCGCTGCACGCCCTGGCCATGCTGAAAATGGCCCGTGATGGCATCGAGCCGCAGCAGCCTGGTTCGGTCGGCCCGCTGGCCCAGATCGAAGCGGTCAAGGCCAAAGGCTTCCCGGTTGCCTACGTCGGTGACGTGGTCGGTACCGGTTCCTCGCGCAAATCCGCCACCAACTCGGTGCTGTGGTTCTTCGGCGACGACATCCCGTACGTACCGAACAAGCGCGCCGGTGGCTTCTGCTTCGGCACCAAGATCGCCCCGATCTTCTACAACACCATGGAAGACGCCGGCGCCCTGCCGATCGAATTCGACTGCACCAACCTGGCCATGGGCGACGTCATCGACGTTTACCCGTTCAAGGGCGAAGTACGCCGTCACGGTAGCGACGAGCTGGTTACCAACTTCGCGCTGAAAACCGAAGTGCTGCTGGATGAAGTCCGCGCTGGCGGCCGTATCCCGCTGATCGTCGGCCGTGGCCTGACCGAAAAAGCCCGCGCCGAGCTGGGCCTGGGTAGCTCCGACCTGTTCAAGAAGCCAGAGCAGCCTGCCGATTCGGGCAAGGGCTTCACCCTGGCACAGAAAATGGTCGGCCGTGCCTGCGGCCTGCCGGAAGGCCAAGGCGTGCGCCCAGGTGCCTACTGCGAGCCGAAGATGACCACCGTCGGCTCCCAGGACACCACTGGCCCGATGACCCGCGACGAGCTGAAAGACCTGGCGTGCCTGGGCTTCTCCGCTGACCTGGTGATGCAGTCGTTCTGCCACACCGCGGCTTATCCGAAGCCGATCGACGTCACCACCCACCACACCCTGCCAGACTTCATCCGCACCCGTGGCGGCGTGTCGCTGCGCCCGGGCGACGGCATCATCCACAGCTGGCTGAACCGCATGCTGATGCCTGACACCGTGGGTACCGGTGGCGACTCGCACACCCGCTTCCCGATCGGCATCTCGTTCCCGGCCGGTTCCGGCCTGGTGGCCTTCGCCGCCGCCACCGGCGTCATGCCGCTGGACATGCCAGAATCCGTGCTGGTGCGCTTCAAGGGCAAACTGCAGCCAGGCATCACCCTGCGTGACCTGGTCCACGCCATCCCTTACTACGCCATCCAGAAGGGCCTGCTGACCGTCGAGAAGAAGGGCAAGAAGAACATCTTCTCCGGCCGCATCCTCGAGATCGAAGGCCTGAACGAGCTGACCGTCGAGCAAGCCTTCGAGCTGTCCGACGCCTCGGCCGAGCGTTCCGCTGCCGGTTGCACCATCAAGCTGCCAGAAAAGGCCATCGCCGAGTACCTGCAGTCCAACATCACCCTGCTGCGCTGGATGATCGGCGAAGGCTACGGCGATGCCCGCACCCTGGAGCGCCGTGCCCAGGCCATGGAAGCCTGGCTGGCCAAGCCTGAGCTGCTGTCGGCCGACGCCGATGCCGAATACGCCGAAATCATCGAAATCGACCTGGCCGACGTGAAAGAGCCTGTGCTCTGCGCGCCGAACGACCCGGACGATGCCCGCCTGCTGTCCTCGGTACAGGGCGAGAAGATCGACGAAGTGTTCATCGGTTCGTGCATGACCAACATCGGCCACTTCCGCGCTGCCGGCAAGCTGCTGGACAAGGTCAAGGGCGGTATCCCGACCCGTCTGTGGCTGGCTCCGCCAACCAAGATGGACGCTCACCAGCTGACCGAAGAAGGCTACTACGGCATCTACGGCAAGGCCGGCGCGCGCATGGAAATGCCAGGCTGCTCGCTGTGCATGGGTAACCAGGCACGCGTGCAGACCGGTTCGACCGTGGTCTCCACCTCGACCCGCAACTTCCCGAACCGTCTGGGCGACGCCACCAACGTGTACCTGGCATCGGCCGAGCTGGCTGCTGTCGCTTCGATCATCGGCAAGCTGCCGACCGTCGAAGAGTACATGCAGTACGCGAAAGACATCGACAGCATGGCTGCCGACGTTTACCGCTACCTGAGCTTCGACCAGATCGCCGAGTTCCGCGAAGCGGCAGAAAACGCCAAGATCCCGGTGGTTCAGGCGTAAGCTGAGTTGTAGGATGTAAAGGAAAGCCCCGGCAGAAATGCCGGGGCTTTCTTGTTTTGCCCGCACCTGCCGAGATCCCTGTAGGAGCAGCCTTGTGCTGCGAAGAGTCCAGCAAGGCGACAGACTCTCTTGGGCTTTAATGGCCTCTTCGCAGCGCAAGGCTGCTCCTACAGGGGTCGCACAGGCCTCGAGCGCTGTGCAGACCGGCTCAGATCACGAACAGGTCGACAAACCTGTGCACCGCCATCTGTTCCAGCTTCTGCTGGTCCTTGCACACCTCAAGAATCTCCCCACACCGCTGCCGCGCAAAGCGCGTCGCCAGGTTGTCCCTGAACTTGGCCTCCAGCAACGGTATGCCCTCCCCTCGCCGCCGGCGATGCCCGATCGGGTACTCCACCACCACCTGCTCAGTATTGCTGCCGTCCTTGAAGAACACCTGCAGCGCATTGGCGATCGAGCGCTTGTCCGGCTCCAGGTACTCGCGGCTGAAGCGCGGGTCCTCCACCACCTCCATCTTCTCGCGCAGGCGGTCGATACTTGGGTGGTTGGCATGGAAGGTGTCTTCATAATGCTCGGCCACCAAATGACCGAAAATCAGTGGCACCGCCACCATGTACTGCAAGCAGTGGTCGCGGTCGGCGGCATTGGCCAGCGGGCCGCTCTTGGAAATGATGCGGATCGCCGATTCCTGGGTGGTGATGACGATACGGTCGATTTCGTGCAGGCGGTTACGCACCAGTGGGTGCAGGGTTACCGCCGCCTCACAGGCGGTCTGGGCGTGGAACTCGGCCGGGAAACTGACCTTGAACAGCACGTTTTCCATCACGTAGCTACCCAAGGCTTGCGGCACGCGCAGTTCTTGCTGCTCGGAAGGCTTGAGTGCCAGGTCCTTGTTGGTGTGGCTGAACAGCACATCGTAAAAACCCCACTGGGGCGCGGTGAGCACGCCCGGCACGCCCATCTCGCCACGCAGGGCAATATCGGCCAGGCGCACGCCACGGCTGGAAGCATCACCGGCGGCCCACGATTTGCGCGAACCGGCGTTGGGCGCATGGCGGTAGGTGCGCAGCGCCTGGCCGTCGACGAAGGCGTGGGACAAGGCACTCAACATCTGCTCACGGTTGGCCCCCATCAGCCTGGCGCATACGGCGGTGGAGGCCACCTTGACCAGTATCACGTGGTCGAGGCCAACGCGGTTGAAGGCGTTTTCCAGCGCCAGCACGCCCTGGATCTCGTGAGCCATGACCATGGCTTCAAGCACATCGCGCATCAGCAGCGGTGCTTCACCAGCGGCCACACGCTTCTGCGACAGGTGATCGGCAACGGCCAGGATGCCGCCGAGGTTGTCCGAGGGGTGGGCCCATTCGGCGGCCAGCCAGGTATCGTTGTAGTCCAGCCAGCGCACCGTGCAGCCGATGTCCCAGGCGGCCTTGACCGGGTCGAGGCGGTAGGCGGTACCGGGGACGCGGGCGCCATTGGGCACAAGGGTGCCTTCCACCTGGGGGCCGAGCAGCTTGGTGCATTCGGGGAAGCGCAGGGCCAGCAGGCCGCAGCCGAGGGTGTCCATCAGGCAGTTGCGTGCGGTGTCCAGGGCTTCGGCGGATTCGACCCGATACGTGAGGGCGTAATCGGCGAGGGTTTGCAGCACCCGGTCGTAGTCCGGGCGGGCGTTGAGGTCTGCGTTGGCGCTCATATGCAGCTCCGTTCAGAATTGCCGGGGCTGCTGTGCAGCCCTTCGCGGGCTCGCCCGCCCCCACAAGTACACCACAGCCTTCGGAACCTGTGATTACCTGTGGGAGCGGGCAAGCCCGCGAAGGGCCGCAAAGCGACCCCAACGAACTAAAGCCGAGCGCCAGTGGTGCGTTAGAAGCTATCGCCAGGCACGCGAACCCAGCCCTCCATCAGCACGCGAGCACTGCGGCTCATGATTGCCTTGGTCACTGTCCACTCACCATTCACCTGGCGCGCCTCGGCCCCCACCCGCAGGGTGCCCGAGGGGTGGCCGAAACGCACGGCGCTGCGCTCGCCCCCGCCCGCGGCGAGGTTGACCAGCGTGCCCGGAATGGCCGCCGCGGTACCGATGGCCACCGCGGCCGTCCCCATCATTGCATGATGCAGCTTGCCCATCGACAAGGCCCGTACCAGCAGGTCGATATCACCCGCCTGCACCGCCTTGCCACTGGACGCAGTGTAGGTGTTCGGCGGCGCGACGAAAGCCACTTTCGGCGTGTGCTGACGCCCGGCAGCCTGGTCGACGTTGTCGATCAGCCCCATGCGCACGGCGCCATAGGCGCGAATCGTCTCGAAGCGCAGCAGCGCCTGCGGGTCGCCGTTGATGGCGTCCTGCAGTTCGGTACCGGTGTAGCCAATATCCGCCGCATTGACGAAAATGGTCGGGATACCGGCATTGATCAGGGTCGCCTTGAAGGTACCGACACCCGGCACTTCGAGGTCATCGACCAGGTTGCCGGTGGGGAACATAGCCCCGCCGTCGCCATCTTCGTCGGCCGCCGGGTCGAGGAACTCCAGTTGCACCTCGGCGGCCGGGAAGGTTACCCCGTCCAGCTCGAAGTCGCCGGTTTCCTGCACTTCACCTTCAGTGATCGGCACATGGGCGATGATGGTCTTGCCGATGTTGGCCTGCCAGATGCGCACGGTGGCGATGCCGTTGCGCGGAATGCGTGCGGGGTCGACCAGGCCGCTGCTGATGGCGAACGAACCGACCGCGGCGGAAAGGTTGCCGCAGTTGCCGCTCCAGTCGACGAAGGCCTTGTCGATGCTGACCTGGCCGAACAGGTAGTCGACATCGTGTTCAGGCTTGATGCTTTGCGACAGGATCACGGTCTTGCTGGTGCTCGAAGTGGCACCGCCCATGCCGTCGATCTGCTTGCCGTACGGGTCGGGGCTACCGATCACCCGCAGCAGCAGTGCATCGCGGGCCGGGCCGGGGATTTGCGCCTGCTCGGGCAGGTCTTGCAGGCGGAAGAACACGCCTTTGCTGGTGCCGCCACGGATGTAGGTGGCGGGGATTTTTACTTGCGGTACATGAGCCATGTTCAATTCCTGTCTTGCGCAGCCCCCTGTGGGAGCGGGTTCACCCGCGAAAGCGTCCGATCAGAAAACAATGTTGTATCTGCTGACGCATTCGCGGGTAAACCCGCTCCCACAGAGGACCGCGCTGCTCTTGATTAGGCGGTCGCTTCGAGGAAGTCCTGGGCAAAGCGCTGCAGCACCCCGCCGGCCTCGTAGATCGACACTTCCTCGGCAGTGTCCAGTCGGCAGGTCACCGGTACCTCCAGGCGCTCGCCGTTGGCGCGGGTAACCACCAGGGTCAGTGTCGCCCGCGGCGTACGCGCGCCCAGCACGTCATAGGTCTCGCTGCCGTCCAGGCCGAGAGTCTTGCGGTCGGTGCCCGGCTTGAACTCCAGTGGCAGTACGCCCATGCCCACCAGGTTGGTACGGTGAATACGCTCGAAGCCTTCGGCGACGATCGCCTCGACACCGGCCAGGCGCACACCCTTGGCCGCCCAGTCACGGGACGAACCCTGGCCGTAGTCGGCACCGGCGACGATGATCAGTGGCTGCTTGCGATCCATGTAGGTTTCGATGGCCTCCCACATGCGGGTGACCTTGCCTTCCGGCTCGATACGCGCCAGCGAGCCCTGCTTCACGCTACCGTCTTCCTTGCGCACCATTTCGTTGAACAGCTTGGGGTTGGCGAAGGTGGCGCGCTGGGCGGTCAGGTGGTCGCCACGGTGGGTAGCGTAGGAGTTGAAGTCCTCCTCCGGCAGGCCCATCTTCGCCAGGTACTCACCAGCAGCGCTGTCGAGCATGATAGCGTTGGACGGCGACAGGTGGTCGGTGGTGATGTTGTCCGGCAACACTGCCAGCGGGCGCATGCCGCGCAGGGTACGCTCGCCGGCCAAGGCACCTTCCCAGTACGGCGGGCGGCGGATATAGGTGCTCATCGGGCGCCAGTCGTACAGCGGCGCCACCTTCGGCCCACGGTCTTCCTCGATGGCGAACATCGGGATGTACACCTTGCGGAACTGCTCCGGCTTGACCGCGGCACGCACCACAGCGTCGATCTCTTCGTCGCTGGGCCAGATGTCCTTGAGGCGGATTTCCTTGCCATCGACCACGCCCAGCACATCCTTCTCGATGTCGAAGCGGATGGTACCGGCGATGGCGTAGGCCACCACCAGCGGCGGCGAGGCGAGGAAGGCCTGCTTGGCATACGGGTGGATACGCCCGTCGAAGTTGCGGTTGCCCGACAGCACGGCAGTGGCGTAAAGATCACGGTCGATGATCTCTTGCTGGATCACCGGGTCCAGGGCGCCGGACATGCCGTTGCAGGTGGTGCAGGCGAAGGCGACGATGCCAAAGCCGAGCTGTTCCAGCTCCTTCTCCAGCCCAGCCTCTTCCAGGTACAGCTGCACGGCCTTGGAGCCAGGCGCCAGCGACGATTTGACCCACGGCTTGCGGGCCAGGCCCAGCTTGTTGGCATTGCGCGCCAGCAGGCCTGCGGCAATCACGTTGCGCGGGTTGCTGGTGTTGGTGCAGCTGGTGATGGCGGCAATGATCACCGCGCCATCAGGCATTTGCCCCGGCACTTCTTCCCAGCTGCCGGCGATGCCTTTGGCCGCCAGGTCGCTGGTGGCGACGCGGGCATGCGGGTTGGACGGGCCGGCCATGTTGCGCACCACGCTCGACAGATCGAAGCTCAGGGTGCGCTCGTAGACGGCGCCGCCCAGGCTGTCGGCCCACAGGCCGGTGGCCTTGGCATAGGTTTCCACCAACTTGACCTGCTGCTCTTCGCGGCCGGTCAGGCGCAGGTAGTCGATAGTCTGCTGGTCGATGGCGAACATCGCCGCGGTAGCGCCATATTCCGGGGCCATGTTGGAGATGGTGGCGCGGTCGCCCAGGGTCAGGGCACGAGCGCCCTCGCCGTGGAACTCCAGGTAGGCGCCGACGACCTTCTGCTTGCGCAGGAATTCGGTCAGGGCCAGCACCAGGTCGGTGGCGGTGATGTTCGGCGCCAGCTTGCCGGTCAGCTCGACGCCGACGATTTCCGGCAGGCGCATCCATGAGGCACGGCCGAGCATCACGTTCTCGGCCTCCAGGCCGCCCACGCCAATGGCGATCACGCCCAAGGCGTCGACATGCGGGGTGTGGCTGTCGGTGCCGACGCAGGTGTCCGGGTAGGCCACGCCACGGTCGTTGTGGATCACCGGCGACATCTTCTCCAGGTTGATCTGGTGCATGATGCCGTTGCCCGGCTGGATCACGTCAACGTTCTTGAACGCCTTCTTGGTCCAGTTGATGAAATGGAAGCGGTCTTCGTTGCGGCGGTCTTCGATGGCGCGGTTCTTTTCGAAGGCCTGCGGGTCGAAACCACCGCACTCGACGGCCAGCGAGTGGTCGACGATCAGCTGTACCGGTACTACCGGGTTGACCTGGGCCGGGTCGCCACCTTTGTCGGCAATGGCGTCACGCAGGCCGGCGAGGTCGACCAGCGCGGTCTGGCCAAGAATGTCGTGGCACACCACACGCGCCGGGAACCACGGGAAGTCGAGGTCGCGCTTGCGCTCGATCAGCTGGCCCAGCGAGGCGTCGAGGGTGGCCGGGTCGCAGCGGCGCACCAGGTTTTCGGCGAGTACGCGAGAGGTGTAAGGCAGGCCATCGTAGGCGCCGGGCTTGATGGCCTCGACCGCCGCGCGGGCATCGAAGTAGTCCAGGTCGGTGCCTGGCAGGTGCTTGCGGAATGCAGTGTTCATATCGTTATCAGGCTCGGTCACGGTATTCGGGGGCAGGTGCGGCTCAGGCCTCGGGGGCGCTACGCGCCCCTTTCGCGACACAAGGCCGCTCCCACTGGTACTGCGCCGTCCCTGCGGGAGCGGCCTTGTGTCGCGAAAGGGCTGCACAGCAGCCCCAGCGATCTATGACTCAGCGCTGTTCGATCGGTACGAACTGGCGCTGCTCGACGCCGACATACTCGGCGCTCGGGCGGATGATGCGGTTGTTGGCACGCTGCTCGAAGACGTGCGCCGCCCAGCCAGTCAGGCGCGAGCAGACGAAGATCGGGGTGAACAGCTTGGTCGGGATGCCCATGAAGTGGTACGCCGAGGCATGGTAGAAGTCGGCGTTGGGGAACAGGCGCTTCTGCTCCCACATGGTCTTGTCGATGGCTTCGGAAACCGGGTACAGCACCTTGTCGCCCACTTCGTCAGCCAGCTGCTTCGACCAGCCCTTGATCACCTCGTTGCGCGGGTCGGACTCTTTGTAGATGGCATGGCCAAAGCCCATGATCTTGTCCTTGCGCTCGAGCATGCGCAGCAACTCGGCAGTGGCTTCCTGCGGGCTCTGGAAGCGCTCGATCAGCTCCATCGCTGCCTCGTTGGCACCGCCGTGCAGCGGGCCGCGCAGCGAACCGATGGCCGCGGTGACGCAGGAGTACAAGTCGGACAGGGTCGAGGCACAGACGCGGGCGGTGAAGGTCGAGGCGTTGAACTCGTGCTCGGCGTAGAGGATCAGCGACACGTTCATCACCTTGACGTGCAGCTCGCTGGGCTTCTTGCCGTGCAGCAAGTGCAGGAAGTGGCCACCGAGGGTGTCTTCGTCGCTGGTGCAGTCGATGCGCACGCCGTCGTGGGTGAAGCGGTACCAGTAGCACATCACCGCCGGGAACAGCGCCAGCAGGCGGTCGGTCTTGTCGCGCTGGGCTTCGAAGGTCAGTTCGGGCTCCAGGGTACCCAGCACCGAGCAACCCGTGCGCATCACGTCCATCGGGTGGGCATCGCGCGGGATGCGCTCGAGTACTTCCTTCAGGGCTTGCGGCAGGTCACGCAGGCCCTTGAGCTTGCGCTTGTAGTCGGCCAGCTCGGCCTTGCTCGGCAGCTCACCGTACAGCAGCAGGTAGGCGACTTCTTCGAACTCGGCACCGGCGGCCAGGTCACGCACGTCGTAACCACGGTAGGTCAGCCCGGCACCGGCCTGGCCCACGGTCGACAGCGCGGTCTGGCCGGCCACCTGGCCGCGCAGGCCTGCGCCACTGAGTACTTTTGCTTCGGCCATGGTGTTTCTCCTTTCTTGAATTTGTTTTGGAAATCTAACTGGCTAATCAGTTTTGCCTGTGCCGGCCTCTTCGCGGGCGCGCCCGCGAAGAGGGCAGCCGCTCCAACAAAAGCCTTCAGCCCTTCTTCTGGGCAAACAACGCATCGAGGCTCTGCTCGAAAGCGTGGTAACCAATGGCATCGTAGAGTTCCATGCGGGTCTGCATGGTGTCGATCACGTTCTTCTGCGTGCCGTCGCGGCGCAGCGCGGTGTACACGTTCTCGGCCGCCTTGTTCATGGCGCGGAACGCCGACAGCGGGTACAGCACCAGCGACACGTCGACCGAGGCCAGCTCTTCGGTGGTGTACAACGGCGTGGCGCCGAACTCGGTGATGTTGGCCAGGATCGGGGCCTTCACCCGGTCGGCGAAGGTCTTGTACATCTGCAGTTCGGTGATGGCTTCCGGGAAGATCATGTCGGCGCCAGCCTCGACGCAGGCGGCGGCGCGGTCCAGGGCGGCGTTCAGGCCCTCGACGGCCAGGGCGTCGGTACGCGCCATGATCACGAAGCTGTCATCGGTACGGGCATCGACTGCGGCCTTGATGCGGTCGACCATTTCCTGCTGGCTGACGATTTCCTTGTTCGGGCGGTGGCCGCAGCGCTTGGCGCCAACCTGATCCTCGATATGGATGGCGGCAGCGCCGAACTTGCACATCGAGCGCACGGTACGGGCGACGTTGAAGGCCGAGGCACCGAAACCGGTGTCGACATCCACCAGCAGCGGCAGGTCGCACACGTCGGTGATGCGGCGCACGTCGGTAAGTACGTCGTCCAGGCCACTGATGCCCAGGTCCGGCAGGCCCAGCGAACCGGCGGCGACGCCGCCACCGGACAGGTAGATGGCCTTGAAGCCGGCGCGCTTGGCCAGCAGGGCATGGTTGGCGTTGATGGCGCCAACCACCTGCAGCGGATGTTCAGCGGCAACGGCGTCGCGGAAACGCTGACCGGGGGTGCTCTTCACAGTCATTTCTCACCTCGTGGGCTGTTGTTGTGGGCGTCCAGGTAATGACGCTCGATATTGCGCTTGGACGCGCCGATGTGGCGGCGCATCAGGAGTTCGGCCAGCTCGCCGTCACGGTCGGCGATGGCATCGAGAATACGGTGGTGCTCGGCAAAGGCCTGGCGTGGCCGGTTGGGCGTGCCCGAGAACTGGATGCGGTACATGCGCACCAGCTGGTACAGCTCACCGCAGAGCATCTTGACCAGGGTCTGGTTGCCACTGCCCTGGATGATCCGGTAATGGAAGTCGTAGTCACCTTCCTGCTGGTAGTAACCCTGGCCGGCCTGGAATGCGGCATCGCGCTCGTGAGTGTCGAGCACGCGGCGCAGTTCGTCGATGTCGGCCTGGCTCATGCGTTCGGCAGCCAGGCGGCAGGCCATACCCTCCAGCGACTCGCGAATTTCGTACAACTCGATCAGTTCGGCGTGATTGAGCGACACCACTCGTGCCCCCACGTGCGGCACGCGCACCAGCAGGCGCTGGCCTTCGAGGCGGTGGATAGCCTCGCGCAGCGGCCCGCGGCTGATGCCGTAGGTGCGCGCCAGCTCCGGCTCGGAAATCTTGCTGCCGGGGGCGATATCGCCCTTGACGATGGCCGCCTGAATGCGCCGGAAGACGTTTTCGGACAAGGTTTCCGTTTCGTCTGTCAGCACCGGGCTGGGGGTGGATAGGTCCTGCATATTGTCGACACCTTGAGAATCTCTTCGCCAGAAATTAGCTAATCCAGCCGCAGCAGTCAAAGACAAAATGAATATTGTCGACAATCGTCTAAGAACGAACTAACGCCAGTGCGCCGCTGTCAGATCGCGCACCGCTGGCGTCAAGACGCCGGCGTGATAGAATGCCGCGCCTCCGTTGGAGTATGGATAGCCTGTCTGTCATCCATTCATGCTGTTGACAGATGAACGAGGAAGCTTGCGCAGTCGCTGCCAGTCGCCTTGGCCTGAACACGGCTCTGAACATGGCTCTGAACATAGCCCCGAACCTTGCACTGCACCGCGCCAGGAATATGAGACTTACACCCGTATTATTGCTGCTCTGCCTCACCCTGCTGCCGGCCCTTGGCCAGGCTGCGGGCAAGACCGTGTACGGTCTCAACGAATATGCACGCCTGGGCGACCTGGACCTGGAAGTGGCCGCCAAACTCGACACCGGCGCCAAGACCGCATCGCTCAGCGCCCGCGACATCAAGCGCTTCAAGCGCAACGGTGAAAGCTGGGTGCGCTTCTACCTGGCCATCGACGCCGCCCATTCGCACCCCATCGAACGCCCGCTGGCACGCGTAAGCAAGATCAAGCGCCGGGCCGGCGACTATGATGCCGAATCGGGCAAGGCCTACACCGCACGCCCGGTCATCGAACTTGAAATCTGCATGGGCCAGGCCATGCGCACCATCGAAGTCAACCTCACCGACCGCAGCGCCTTCCAGTTCCCGCTGCTGATCGGTTCCGAGGCGCTCAAGCACTTCGACGCGCTGGTCGACCCAAGCCTTAAATATGCGGCCGGCAAACCTGCCTGTGCCACCGACGCTCCCAAAGCAGAGTAATCCCGATGCGCTCTCTTACCCTCCATCTGAAAGTCCTGATCACCGTGCTGGTGCTGTTGGGCGTGGCGGTCACGGCTTATCAGATCTTCGTACTCGGCATCCCGGTAACCGAGGATGAAACCGACGACCTGTGGAACATCGACGCCAAGGTCGAGTTCGTGGCCAGCACCAAGGACCCGGTCAAGGTGCAGATGTTCGTGCCACCGCTGAACCGCGACTACGTCAGCCTCAACGAGAGCTTCATCTCCAACAACTACGGGGTGAGCGTCAACCGTGCCGACGGCAACCGCAAGGTCACCTGGTCGGCCCGTCGCGCCAGCGGCAACCAGACCCTCTACTACCGCCTGGTGCTGACCAAGCGCTACAGCAACGAGAAGACCAAGATCAAAGGCCCGACCTTCCGTGACAGCCTGGCCGTGGAAGGCCCCGAGAAGATCGCCGCCGAGGCCCTGATGGCGCCGATCCGCCAGCACTCGGCCGACGTCGAGACCTTCGTCAGCGAGACCATCAAGCGGGTCAACAACCTCAACGACGACAACGTCAAGCTGCTGCTGGCCGGCGACACCACGACAATGAAGAAGGCCCAGGTCATCGACCTGCTGCTGTCGATCGCCCACGTACCGATGGAGAAGGTGCACACCATCCGCCTGGTGGCCGACACCCCGCAAACCCCGGAACTGTGGCTGCGCAGCTTCAACGGTACCGACTGGCTGTACTTCAACCCGGACACCGGCGAGCAGGGCCTGCCCAGCGATCGCCTGCTGTGGTGGACCGGTGACGACAACCTGATCACCGTCGATGGCGGCAAGAAGGCCAACGTTACCTTCAGCATGAACAACAGCGAGATGAACGCCATCCGCCTGGCCAAGCTGACCGACGAGAATACCGACGCCGACTTCCTCGAATATTCGCTGTACGGCCTGCCGCTGCAAACCCAGCAAACCTTCATGATCATGGTGATGATCCCTATCGGCGTGCTGGTGATCCTGGTGCTGCGCAACCTGATCGGCCTGCAGACCCTGGGTACCTTCACCCCGGTGCTGATCGCCCTGGCCTTCCGCGAGACCCAGCTGGGCTTCGGTATCATGCTGTTCACGGTAATTACCGCGCTGGGCCTGTCGCTGCGCTCGTACCTGGAGCACCTGAAGCTGCAAATGCTGCCACGCCTGTCGGTGGTACTGACCTTCGTCGTGGTGCTGATCGCAGCCATCAGCCTGTTCAGCCACAAGCTGGGCCTGGAGCGCGGTCTGTCGGTAGCACTGTTCCCGATGGTGATCCTGACCATGACCATCGAGCGCCTGTCCATTACCTGGGAAGAGCGTGGCGGCGGCCATGCCATGAAAGTGGCCATCGGCACCCTGTTCGCCGCTTCCCTGGCACACCTGTTGATGATGGTGCCGGAGCTGGTGTACTTCGTGTTCACCTTCCCTGCCGTGCTGTTGATCCTGGTGGGCTTCATGCTGGCGATGGGTCGCTACCGCGGCTACCGCCTGACCGAGCTCGTGCGCTTCAAGGCATTCCTGAAGAAGGCTGACGCCTGATGTTTGGCCTGATCAAGACATGGAAAGCCCTGGAGGCCCGGGGCATCATGGGTATCAACCGGCGCAACGCGGACTACGTGTTGAAGTACAACAAGCGCCACCTGTACCCGATCGTCGACGACAAGATCATCACCAAGGAGCGTGCCCTGGCGGCCGGTATCCATGTGCCGGAAATGTACGGCATCATCGAGACCGAAAAAGAGATCGAGAAACTCCACCAGATCATTGGTGGGCGCAGCGATTTCGTCATCAAGCCGGCGCAGGGCGCCGGCGGTGACGGCATTCTGGTGATCGCCGACCGCTTCGAGGACCGCTACCGCACGGTGTCGGGCAAGATCATCAGCCACGAGGAAATCGAGCACCAGATCTCGAGCATCCTCACCGGCCTGTACTCGCTGGGCGGCCACCGCGACCGCGCGCTGATCGAGTACCGGGTCACGCCCGACCAGATCTTCAAGAGCATCAGCTACGAAGGCGTGCCGGACATCCGCATCATCGTGCTGATGGGCTACCCGGTGATGGCCATGCTGCGCCTGCCGACCCGTCAGTCCGGCGGCAAGGCCAACCTGCACCAGGGCGCCATCGGCGTGGGTGTCGACCTGGCCACCGGCGTGACCCTGCGCGGCACCTGGCTGAACAACATCATCAGCAAGCACCCGGACACCACCAACGCGGTGGATGGCGTGCAACTGCCGAACTGGGACGGCTTCATGAAGCTGGCCGCCGGCTGCTACGAGCTGTGCGGCCTGGGCTACATCGGTGTCGACATGGTGCTGGACCAGGACAAGGGGCCGCTGATTCTCGAGCTCAACGCCCGCCCGGGCCTGAACATCCAGATCGCCAACGACTGCGGCCTGACCCAGCGTACCCATGCCATCGAGGCGCACATCGAAGCACTGGCCAAGGATGGCATCAGCGAAGATGCCGAACAGCGCGTGCGAGTATCGCAAGGGCTGTTCGGGCACGTGCATCCGCGCTGAAATCGCCATGGGCTGCCCTGCAGCCCATTCGCAGCACAAGGCTGCTCCTACAGGATTACGCGATCTCCTGTAGGAGCAGCCTTGTGCTGCGAATGGGCCGCAAGGGCGAAACGCAGTGTTTGAATGTCGCCACAAAGCTAGGCGCATTTCCTGCACAGGTCTACAATCGCCCTCCTCGCTTTTACATCGCCGTCCACACTGATGCCGACCTGTACGCTCCACCCCCTGCCCTACCAGCCCGACCCTGCCGCCTATTTCGCCCGCCTGCGCCAGGCCCCCGGTGCGATCCTGCTGGACAGCGCCCGCCCCGGCGCCGAGCGCGGCCGCTTCGACCTGCTCAGCGCCTGGCCGCTGCAACACTTGCAGGCGCAGCCCGACGAAGATGGCCGCGCCTTCCTCCAGCGCCTGCGCGCCGGCCTGGCGCAACTGGGCCACGCGCAGCTGCCCGCAGGCAGTGAGCTGCCGTTCGCTGGCGGCCTGATCGGCTACCTGAGCTATGACTTCGGCCGCCGCCTGGAACACCTGCCCAGCCTGGCCGTGGACGACCTCGGTCTGCCAGACGCGCAACTGGGCCTGTATGCCTGGGCGCTGGTAACCGACCACCAGTGCGCGACCAGCCAGCTGGTATTCCACCCGAGCCTGTCGGGCAGCGAACGCGAACGCCTGATCGCCCTGTTCGAAGCTGTCGACAACGCTGAAAGCGGTAGTTTCCAGCTACTTGCGCCGATGGCCGGCGACCTGCAGCCCGAGCAGTACAAGGCTGCCTTTGACCAGGTGCAGCGCTACATCCAGGCCGGCGACTGCTACCAGATCAACCTTACCCAGCGCTTCCGCGCGCCCTGCCAGGGCGACCCGTGGCACGCTTACCAGGCCCTGCGCAAAGCCTGCCCCACCCCCTTCTCCGGCTACCAGCAACTGGCCGACGGCAGCGCTCTGCTGAGCTTTTCGCCCGAGCGCTTCATCCGCGTCAGCCAGCGCCAGGTGGAAACCCGGCCGATCAAGGGCACCCGCCCGCGCGCCAGCAACCCGGCCGATGACGCGCGCAATGCCGAGGAGCTGCTGCATAGCCCCAAGGATCGCTCGGAAAACCTGATGATCGTCGACCTGCTGCGCAACGACCTGGGACGCACCTGCGAGATCGGCTCGGTGAAGGTGCCGGAGCTGTTCAGCCTGGAGAGCTACCCCAACGTACACCACCTGGTCAGCAGCATTACCGGCCAGCTGGCCAGCGACAAGGACGCACTGGATCTGATCGGTGACAGTTTCCCCGGTGGTTCGATCACCGGCGCCCCGAAAATCCGCGCCATGCAGATCATCGACGAACTGGAGCCGGCGCGCCGGGCGCTGTACTGCGGCTCACTGCTTTACGTGGATGTGCGCGGGGAGATGGACAGCTCGATTGCCATTCGCAGCCTGCTGGTCAAGGGCGGACAGGTCAGCTGCTGGGGCGGCGGCGCGGTGGTGGCCGACTCCGAGTGGCAGGCCGAGTATGAAGAGTCGATTGCCAAGGTGCGGGTGTTGATGGAGACCCTGCAAGGCTTGTGATCGGTGGTGAATTCTTCGCGGGCACGCCCGCTCCCACAGGGTACAGCGCACATCTGTCATGCTTGCACGCATCCTGTGAGAGCGGGCGAGCCCGCGAAGCAGCCACCACCGACTCCAAGTCCGTCTACCCCGCCATTTTTTGTTACCATCACCTTACTACGAGCGCACAGCGCCACAGCCACGATGGAAACCGCCTGATGAGCCAACCCTTCGACGTCGCCGCCTTGGCCGCGACCTATGCCAACAAGTCCCCGCAGGACATCCTCAAGCTTGCCTTCGAGCACTTTGGTGATGACCTGTGGATCTCCTTCAGCGGCGCCGAGGACGTGGTGCTGGTGGACATGGCCTGGAAGCTGAACAAGCAGGTCAAGGTGTTCAGCCTCGACACCGGCCGCCTGCACCCGGAGACCTACCGGTTCATCGACCAGGTGCGCGAGCAGTACAACCTGCCGATCGAAATCCTCAGCCCCGACCGCGCCAAGCTCGACCCGTTCGTCAAGGAAAAGGGCTTGTTCAGCTTCTACAAGGACGGCCACGGCGAATGCTGCGGCATCCGCAAGATCGAGCCGCTGCGCCGCAAGCTGGCCACCGTAAGCGCCTGGGCCACCGGCCAGCGCCGCGACCAGAGCCCGGGTACCCGTAGCCAGGTGGCGGCAGTGGAAATCGACAGCGCCTTCTCCACCCCCGAGCGCACCCTGTACAAGTTCAACCCGCTGGCGCAGATGACCAGCGAGGAAGTGTGGGGTTATATCCGCATGCTGGAGCTGCCGTACAACAGCCTGCATGAGCGCGGCTTCATCAGCATTGGCTGCGAGCCCTGCACCCGCCCGGTGCTGCCAAACCAGCATGAGCGCGAAGGGCGTTGGTGGTGGGAAGAGTCGACGCAGAAGGAATGCGGGTTGCACGCTGGCAACCTGATCAGCAAGGCATAAACGACTGGGGCCGTTGTGGGAGCGGGTTCACCCGCTCCCACAGGGGCCTGAGGCCCCTATATTTCTGGATCAGTGCACCGGCAGTTCGACGCCTTCGAACAGTTCTTCCAGCTCTTGCTTGTTATGGCACTGAATGGCCTTGGCCATCACTTCACGGGTCAGGTGCGGGGCAAACTTCTCGATAAAGTCGCACATGAAGCCACGCAGGAAAGTGCCACGGCGGAAACCGATCTTGGTGATGCTGGCTTCGAACAGCTCGCTGGCATCCAGGGCCACCAGGTCGCTGTCCAGCTTGGCGTCCACGGCCATGCCCGCGACGATACCCACGCCCAACCCCAGGCGCACATAAGTCTTGATCACGTCGGCGTCTGCCGCAGTGAACACCACCTTCGGCGTGAGACCACGGTGGTTGAAGGCCTCGTCCAGCTTCGAGCGCCCGGTGAACCCGAATACATAGGTGACGATCGGGTATTCGGCGACGGCTTCCAGGGTCAGCTTCGGCAGCTTGGCCAGCGGGTGCCCTTGCGGCACCACCACGCAGCGGTTCCACTTGTAGCACGGCATCATGATCAGGTCGCCGAACAGTTCCAGCGCCTCGGTGGCGATGGCGAAGTCGACGGTACCGTCCGCGGCCATCTCGGCAATCTGCATGGGCGAACCCTGGTGCATGTGCAAGGACACTTCCGGGTACTGCTTGATGAAGCTGCTGATCACCGGCGGCAAGGCATAACGCGCCTGGGTGTGAGTGGTAGCGATGGACAGCGTGCCCTTCTTCTCGTTGGAGAACTCCTGGGCAATCTGCTTGATGCTTTCGACCTTGCGCAGGATTTCGCCGGCGGTATTGATGATGCGCTCACCTGCCGGAGTGACGCGGGTCAGGTGCTTGCCGCTGCGGGCAAAGACTTCAACACCCAGTTCATCCTCGAGCAGGCGGATCTGCTTGCTGATACCTGGCTGGGAGGTATACAGGCTCTGCGCCGTCGCGGAGACGTTGAGGTCATGGTGCGCCACTTCCCAGATGTAGCGCAGTTGTTGAAGCTTCATAGGTTCCCCTCGGTTCAGCGATGAGTCCGCGGCAGCAGGCGGCGACGATATATAACTATATTAGTGGTTCTGGAAAGAAATCTAGAACTATTTTGTTACATACCCCCGGAAATAGCCTACGGCTATCTTCATGCTTTCCTACGCCCCAAATGCTGCGCCAGCGGCACCATGTACACCGGCACCGGCGACAGCTGCAGCAGCCGCACCGCCGTGCGCCCCAATGGCACATCCACGCCGGCGCCGGCACTGTGGCTACCGAAAATCAGCAAGTCGACACTCAGCCGCTGCGCCTGCTCGAGGATCACCTGCGCCGGGTCGCCCTGACGTACCCGCACGGCCCTGATCACCGCCAGGTCGGCCTCCTCGCCCAGCTCGTCTCGAAAGTTTTCCAGCACGCGCTGCTCGATATTGGCCATCACCGTGTTCACCCCCTGGCTGTGCAGCTGGTCGAGCGTCTGTTCATCAAGGTAGCTTTGCAGGAGGGATTCAGCGAACTGACCCATGGGTTCTACCGCGTGGATCACATACAACTCGGCGCCGAATGTGCGCGCCAGCGCCAGCGCGTGCTGCATGACAAAAGGGGCGTAGACACCGAGGTCGGTGGCGTACAGCATGGAGTGGATCATTCGACCTCCTCGACTGCCACTGCGGCAGAGCAAGCTTCAGCTTAGCAGCGCGCCGGACACGCGCTTTGCCGTCCGGCGTGCTGCTGCCGCGGGCTGCAGAGCCCCGGCGAGGCCAACGCCCCCCCTTAGCGGGGCTGCTTGCCGCGGTCGATAAAGGCCAGCGCCTGATACAGCATTTCCATTCGCGGCAAGTGGCAGCCTGCCGCACGCGCCTGCGCCAACGGCTCGGCATAGATGGCCTGCAGCTCCAGCGGGCGCTTGTGGACATGGTCGTGGTACATGCTGGGCCAGTAGTCGGGCATGCGCTCGGTCACCTGGAACAGGTGCTCGGCATACCCCTCGGCCAACACATGGCCACACGCCGCCGCGCCCTGCACCACCTCGGCCATCAAGGCCTGGACAAGGGCGCGACTATGGCTGTCTGCCATCAGTGGCGCGGTACTGGCGCCGAGCAGCACCGACAGGCCGTTGTAGGGCACGTTCCACACCAGCTTCTGCCAGCGTGCCTGGGCCAGGTCGGGCATGGCCTGCGAGTCGATGCCAGCGGCCTGGAACAGCCCCGCGCCTTCATTGACCAGCGCGACACCGCCATCGCTGGCCGGCCCGCTGTGGTAACCGAGGTTGACCGCGCCCAGGGCCTGGTGGCGGATCACGCCGGGCGCCTGGCGGTTGACGCAGATGAAACACAGACCGCCAAGCAGGTGCATGTCACTGCGCAAGGCGGGGCGCAACTGCTCCTCCACGCCCAGGCCGTTCTGCAGCAGTACCACCTTGGCGCCCGGCGCGGCCACCTGCACGATCAGCGGCGCCAACTGGTCATTGCTGGTGGCCTTGGCCCCTACCAGCAGCCAGTCGCAGGGCGGCATGTCGGCGGCACTGGCATAGGCCTGCACCTTCATTTGCAAGGTGCCGTGAACGGCACTGTCCAGCGCCAACCCTTGCTCGCGGACAACCTCGTACTCGCTGCGCAACAGGAAATGCACATCGAAGCCGGCCCGGGCCAGCATCAACCCATAGAAGCCGCCGATGGCGCCACTGCCAATGATGCCGATACGTGGTGTGTGCGGATGCATGCCGATCTCCAGGTAAAAGTCAGCCCTCTTTTTACACAGGTTGTGCAGCGCTGGGCAGCCCGTGCGCGGCAAACACCTGCCATCTCGGAAAAACCCCACACGGACTGGGCCTGGCCCATTGTCGCGCCACCTGTAACGCGCTAAGGTTCGGCTCCCCGCTGCGATTATTCTTGCTGCTGGGCCGCACGGGGATAGTTGGCGGCCGGCACCCGTGACCTGACGAGTAACACGATGGCTGATTTACCGATCGATGACTTGAACGTTGCCTCCAACGAGACCCTGATCACACCCGATCAGCTCAAGAAGGAAATCCCCCTCAGCGCCAAGGCCCTGCAGACCGTGACTGCCGGCCGTGAAGTGGTGCGCAATATTCTCGACGGCAAGGACCATCGCCTGTTCGTCGTGGTCGGCCCTTGCTCGATCCACGACATCAAGGCCGCCCACGAGTACGCCGAGCGCCTGAAAGTGCTGGCCGAGGAAGTGTCCGACACGCTGTACCTGGTCATGCGCGTGTATTTCGAAAAACCGCGCACCACCGTCGGCTGGAAAGGCCTGATCAACGACCCGTACCTGGATGACTCGTTCAAGATCCAGGATGGCCTGCACATCGGCCGCAAGTTGCTGCTGGACCTGGCCGAAATGGGCCTGCCGACCGCCACCGAAGCGCTCGACCCGATTTCCCCGCAGTACCTGCAAGACCTGATCAGCTGGTCGGCCATCGGCGCCCGCACCACCGAATCGCAGACCCACCGCGAGATGGCTTCGGGCCTGTCCTCGGCAGTCGGCTTCAAGAACGGCACCGACGGCGGCCTGACCGTTGCCATCAACGCCCTGCAGTCGGTGTCCAAGCCGCACCGCTTCCTCGGCATCAACCAGGAAGGCGGCGTGTCGATCGTCACCACCAAGGGCAACCCGTACGGCCACGTGGTACTGCGCGGCGGCAACGGCAAGCCGAACTACGACTCGGTCAGCGTCGCCCTCTGTGAACAGGACCTGGCCAAGGCCAGGATCAAGGCCAACATCATGGTCGACTGCAGCCACGCCAACTCCAACAAGGACCCGGCCCTGCAACCGCTGGTAATGGAGAACGTCGCCAACCAGATCCTCGAAGGCAACCAGTCGATCATCGGCCTGATGGTCGAAAGCCACCTGAACTGGGGCTGCCAGTCGATTCCGAAGAACCTGGACGAGCTGCAGTATGGCGTGTCGATCACCGATGCCTGCATCGACTGGTCGGCTACCGAGAAGACCCTGCGCAGCATGCGTGCCAAGCTGAAGGATGTGCTGCCGCAGCGTAAGCGCGGCTGATACAAGAAAGCGGGGCGCGAAGCGGCCCCGCTTTTTTTTTACACAATCAAACCTTGCTCGAATGCCGCTGCTGGCGCTCCATGTAGCGCTCCACGTACGAGCAGGACGGAATCACCGTGTAGCCCATCTGCTCTGCGTACTCCAGGGCCCGCTCGGTCAGGGCGGCAGCAATCCCGCGGCCTCGCAGGGCGTTGGGTACGAAGGTGCGATAGATGTCCAGCGTCTGCTTACCCAGATCCATGTACGTCAGATAGGCACGATGACCGTCCACGTTGGTCTCGAACTGATGACCGGCCTGGTCATGGTGGATGGTCAGCGCTTCGCTCATCACTACTCCTCGCAGGTCTTCTCGGCAGACCCATACCTTAACCGATGGTGGTTTATCCGGCACAGAATCCTCTACGCCACCTGTTGCCCCTTCGACCACTGGACGATTGCAATCGTTCGGATCCTCTGGCACTCACAAGATAGTAGGCGCCGCAGGCGGGATTGCTCAAGGTGGTGGCGGTTAAAAATGGCGACAACGCAGCCAGAGCGACTCTTGCTTGCACGCCAGCAGCCACCGGATGTACTAGGGCTTAAGACGCTGAAGGACAGTTAAAGTCACCGTTAGTTCAGCAAAAAAGTTCCTGTACTACAATCGCTTGCGATCCCTGTACGTTTTTTTCACAGACGTGTCGCAAATCTTGTCGGAAAGGCGTCAAGCAACATTTTTTTTGCAGTTCTTGCGCTTAGTCAGTTTACTTACTACAAGTAATGGGTACTATGTACGCCGGCCAGTTTCTCTTTTCCGAGAGATGGCTATTTAATAGAAAGTCCTTGAAGGGGAACACGATGAACAACGTTCTGAAATTCTCTGCTCTGGCTCTGGCCGCAGTTCTGGCTACCGGTTGCAGCAGCGTATCCAAAGAAACCGAAGCTCGTCTGACTGCGACTGAAGACGCAGCAGCTCGCGCTCAAGCTCGTGCTGACGAAGCCTACCGTAAGGCTGATGACGCACTGGCAGCCGCTCAGAAGGCTCAGCAGACCGCTGACGAAGCCAACGAGCGCGCTCTGCGTATGCTGGACAAAGCCAGCCGCAAGTAATAGTCCTCACGGATTGTTATGGAGCCGACCCACTTGTGGGTCGGCTTTTTTATTGCCCGCGCACAAGGCAAACACGCCAGACAGAAACAAAAAGGCCTGCACTAAGGCAGGCCCTGATGCGTCGCAAAAACCCTACTGCAGTTCGGGCGGAATGCTCGAAACCATCGGTGCACCACCCTGGCTTGCGGTCGGCACGGCAATTTCCACCGGCATGCCATCTTCTGCCGCGACCACGTCACGCACCATATCCCAGTTCATGCGTAGGTTATTGGCCAGGTCTTCACGCTTGAGCAAGGCGTTGATAACAGCGGTATGTTTGTCGACCACCGACGGATTACCCTGGTCGTCCAACGGCGTGTGCGCCTCCAGATAGACCTTGCCGCCACTGATACCGAACTTGTAGGGCTCGTTGATGATGCGCACCGGCGTACCCACCGGCACCATCTTCGACAGTTCCAGCACGTTGTTGTTGAGCATGCGGAAGCAACCGTGGCTGGTACGCATGCCAATGCCGAACTTCTTGTTCGAGCCGTGGATCAGGTAGCCCGGCACGCCAAGCGTGAACTTGAACGGCCCCAGCGGGTTGTCTGGGCCGGCCGGCACCACGCTCGGCAGGATGTCACCGTCCGCCGCATGCTCTTTGCGGATCGACGCTGGCGGGGTCCAGGTCGGGTTCGGCGTCTTGGCAGTGATCTTGGTGTTGGCGATCGGCGAACCCCAGCCTTCACGGCCAATGCCCAGCGGGAAGGTATGCACCACGCTCTGCCCTTTCGGGAAGTAGTACATGCGGTATTCGGCCAGGTTGATGACGATGCCCTCACGCGGGCCCGGCGGCAGGATATAGCGGGTCGGCAGGACAATCTCGGTGCCCGCACCTGGCAGCCATGGGTCTACGCCCGGGTTGGCGGCGATCATTTCCAGGTAGCCGAGGTCGTTGGCAGTGCCGATATCGGCGAACGTGTCCTCGTACTTTGCCTTGATCACCTGCACCTGGCCGATGATGTCTTCACCGGGGGGTGGCAGTGGCAGCTCCAGCGCAGCAGCGGGGCCTGCTACCAGCAGGGCGGCCAGGGACAGGCTACGGGTGACGGCAGGAAAGCGCGGCAACATCCGGTAAATCCTTCGAAAGGTGGGTCAAGAGAATCGATTGTACACCCGCGCCGATGCAAGCGGGAGGCATTGGCGCCATGCAAGCGTTTCAGATGATGAAAGGCGTGGCGTTCAGCCGCCCTGCAGCTCCGGCCACACCGGGCGCATGCCACGCCGCTGGGCATCGAGGATGGCGCGGCACAGGTCGCACAGGCGGCCGTCGCGGTAGATCGAGCGCGGCACCCCCGACCAGCGCGGTTGCGCCGGCAGCAGGCCACCGCACAGGGTACGGTCGACCGGCACGCCCAGCTCGAGCTGGCGGGCCACCAGATGGACGCGGATTTCCTGGCAGGCGAACAGGTCGAGCTGCTCATCGGGCTCGATCAGTTGGTAGGCATACAGGGACCAGGCAGGGCGCGGCATCGGTGGCACTCGAAACGGGGGGCGCAACATTAGCCGAAAGCCGGCGCCGTTTAAAGCGTCACAGCAAGGGTTTTATCGCCGGCCAGGCATTTTCCAGCAGGCGTTGCTGGGCGGCCTGGGCCGGGTGAATGCCATCGGCCTGCATCAATTCAGGCACGCCCCCTACCCCCTCGAGGAAAAACGGCACCAACGGCACCTGCTTTTCTGCCGCCAGCTGTTCATACACCTGGGCGAAGGCGGTGGTGTAGCGCACGCCATAATTGGGTGGCAGGCGCATACCCAGCAGCACCACCTTGGCACCGGCCTTGCGCGCACTCTCGATCATCGAGGCAAGATTTTGTTGCAATTGCGCTGGCGGCTGCCCGCGTAGGCCATCGTTGCCCCCCAATTCCAGCAGCACCAAGCTCGGCTTGTGCACTGCAAGCAGCGCCGGCAGCCGCGCCTGGCCACCTGCACTGGTGTCGCCGCTGATCGATGCATTGACCACTTTGTCGTCGAAACCTTCGTCCCGCAGGCGGGTCTGCAACAGGGACACCCAACCCTGGCGGGTATCCAGGCCAAAACCGGCGCTGATACTATCGCCGACAACCAGCAGTGTTCCCGCCGCCGCGCTCTGGGCCAGGCAATACAGGGCCAGGCCGGCACTCAACCACCACACTCGCATCGGATTCTCCATGGGCCCCAGCATTCTCGTTGCGCAGAACCTTAGCAAAGTGGTCCCCAGCGCGGAAGGTGACCTGACCATCCTGCACGCGCTGTCCCTCGACCTGGCCCAGGGCGACAGCCTGGCCATCGTCGGTGCCTCGGGCTCGGGCAAGTCGACCCTGCTCGGCCTGCTCGCCGGCCTCGACCAGCCCAGTGCCGGCAAGGTCATCCTCGCTGGCCACGACCTGGGGCCGCTGGATGAAGACCAGCGCGCGCGGGTGCGCGCCGAACATGTGGGCTTCGTGTTCCAGTCGTTCCAGCTGCTCGACAGCCTCAACGCCCTGGAAAACGTAATGCTGCCGCTGGAGCTGGACGGCCGCCGCGATGCCCGCGAACACGCGCGCACCCTGCTCGAACGGGTCGGCCTGGGCAAGCGCCTGAGCCACACCCCGCGCCAGCTGTCGGGCGGCGAACAGCAACGGGTGGCCATCGCCCGTGCTTTCGCCGCGCAACCGGCAGTGCTGTTCGCCGACGAGCCCACCGGCAACCTCGACAGCCACACCGGCGAGCGCATCAGTGACCTGTTGTTCGAACTGAACAAGGAGCGCGGCACCACCCTGGTGCTGGTTACCCATGATGAGCGCCTGGCACGGCGCTGCCGCCGCCAGATCCGCCTGGATGCGGGCCGCCTGGTGGCCCCGGTGGAGGCCTGATGACCCACATGCCGCTGTCCCGCCTGTGCGGCCTGGCCCTGCGCCAGTTGCTGCGCGACATTCGCGCCAGCGAAGTGCGCGTGCTGTTCTTCGCCCTGCTGGTGGCAGTCGCGGCCAGCACTGCCATCGGCTATTTCGGTGCCCGCCTCAACGGCGCCATGCAACTGCGCGCCAGCGAGTTTCTCGGTGCCGACCTGGTGCTGCAGGGCAGCGCCCCGGCCCGCGACCCGCAGATTGAGGCTGGCAAGGCGCTTGGCTTGCGCCACGCCCAGGTGGTCGAATTCACCAGTGTGGTCGGCGGCGACAACGGCATCCAGCTGTCCAGCGTCAAGGCTGCCGATGGCGCCTACCCGTTGCGCGGGCAAGTGCGCAGTGCCGCGGCGCCCTATGCCGCCGAAACCCCGGGCGGCGGCCCGGCACCTGGCGAGGCATGGGTCGAACCGCGCCTGCTGGCGGCACTGGGGCTGAAGGTTGGCGACAGCATCGACGTGGGCATGAAAACCCTGCGCATGAGCCGCGTGCTGACCTACGAACCGGACCGCGCCAACAACTTCTACAGCCTTACCCCACGGGTAATGATGAACCTGGCCGACCTGCAAGCCACCGGCGTGGTCCAGCCGGGTAGCCGGGTCACCTACCGCGACCTGTGGCGCGGCGATGCCGAAGCGCTGGTCCAGTACCGCGAGGCACTGAAAAAAGACCTGGCCGCCAACCAGCGCCTGCGCGACACCCGCGATGGCAACCAGCAGATCGGCGGCGCCCTGGGCAAGGCCGAACGCTACCTGAACATGGCCAGCCTGGTGGCAGTGCTGCTGGCAGGCGTCGCCGTGGCCCTGTCGGCCAGCCGCTATGCCGCACGCCGCCTGGACGCCAGCGCCCTGCTGCGCTGCCTGGGCCTTTCGCGCCGCCAGGCACTGGGCCTGTACTGCCTGCAATTAGCCATGCTCGGCCTGGCCGCCGCGCTGGCCGGCGCCCTGCTCGGCTGGCTGGCCCAGCTGGGCCTGTTCCGCCTGCTGCATGGCCTGCTGCCAAGCGTGGTGCCCGCAGGCGGCATCGTCCCGGCCCTGGCCGGCATCGCTACCGGGCTTGTGGCCCTGGCCGGTTTTGCCCTGCCGCCAATTGCCGCCCTGGGCCAGGTGCCGCCGCTGCGCGTGCTACGCCGCGACCTGCTGCCGATACCGCCCAGCAGTTGGCTGGTGTACGGCGCGGCGTTGTTCGCCCTGGGCCTGATCATGTGGCGCCTGAGCCTCGACCTGCTGCTCACCTTCGCCCTGCTCGGTGGCGGCCTGGTCGCCGCGCTGCTGCTCGGTGGCCTGCTGCTGCTCGGCTTGCGCAGCCTGCGCCAGTTGCTGGCCGGGGCCCCACTGACCTGGCGCCTGGGCCTGGGCCAACTGCTGCGTCACCCCATGGCCGCCGCCGGCCAGGCCCTGGCCTTTGGCCTGATCCTGCTGGCCATGGCCCTGGTTGCCCTGCTGCGCGCGGAACTGCTCGATACCTGGCAAGCGCAGCTGCCCAAGGATGCGCCCAACCATTTCGCCCTGAACATCCTGCCGGATGACCGTGAGCCCTTCGCCCAACGCCTGCAGCAGGTCAACGCCACCTCGGCGCCGCTGTACCCGGTGACCCCCGGCCGCCTGGTGCGAATCAATGAGCAACCGGTGCAGCAGGTGGTCAGCAAAGACTCGGCAGGCGAGCGCGCCGTGCAGCGCGACCTCAGCCTGACCTGGGCGGCCGAACTGCCCGAAGGCAATGCACTGACGGCCGGCAACTGGTGGCAGGCGTTGCCAGCCGAAAATGAAATCCCCGGTGTGTCGGTGGAGGCGGAACTGGCCAACAGCCTGAAGCTGCAACTGGGTGACCTGCTGACCTTCGACATCGGCGGCCAGCAGCGCCAGGCGCGGGTAAGCAACCTGCGCAGCGTGCACTGGGACAGCTTCCAGCCGAACTTCTACATGATCTTCCAGCCCGGCACGCTGCAGGGACTGCCGACCACCTACCTGACCAGCTTCTACCTGGCACCGGGTCATGACCTGGATGTGGTGGCGCTATCACGGGCATTCCCGGCGGTGACCATCCTCCAGGTGGACGCCTTGCTCGAACAGCTGCGCAGCATCCTCGCCCAGGTGACCCTGGCGGTGGAGTATGTGTTGCTGTTCGTGCTGGCAGCCGGGCTGGCAGTGCTGTTCGCTGGCTTGCAGGCGACACTGGACGAGCGCATCCGCCAGGGCGCCTTGCTGCGTGCGCTCGGCGCGGCGCGGCCATTGCTGGTCAGGGCGAGACGGATCGAGTTCGGCTTGCTCGGGGCGGCGAGCGGCTTGCTGGCGGCGGTCGGGTGTGAGCTGATTACCCTGGTGCTGTACCGCTATGCCTTCGACCTGCAATGGAGCCCACATCCTTGGTTGCTGGTATTACCGCTGGCAGGGGCGCTACTGGTGGGCGGTGCGGGGGTGCTGGGGACGCGGCGGGCGTTGAATGCCAGCCCGCTGGCGGTTTTACGCGAGAGTTGATGACAGCCTGTGCCGGCCTCTTCGCGGGTAAAACCGCTCCCACAGGTCCGACACAGGTTTCAAGTCATGTGGTGAACCTGTGGGAGCGGGTTTACCCGCGAAGAGGCCGGCACAGTCAATATCAACTCACTGGCCGTAAGTGATGCTGTTCACGTACCAGGTCGCTTCACCAGTAGGCGTGTGCACCACCACCTCGTCACCCTCCTCCTTCTTCAGTAAGGCGCGGGCCATGGGCGAGTCGATCGAGATGTAGTCATTGCGCCCATAGATCTCGTCATAACCGACAATGCGAAACTTCATGGTCTCGCCCTCGTCGTTCTCGATCTCTACCCAGGCACCGAAAAACACCTTGCCCTCCTGCTGCGGCGAGTAAGCCACCACCTTCACATCTTCAAGACGCTTGCGCAGGTAACGCACCCGACGGTCGATCTCGCGCAGCAGCTTCTTGTTGTACTGGTAGTCGGCGTTCTCGCTACGGTCGCCCAGCGACGCCGCCCAGGTAACCTTCTGGGTAATCTCCGGGCGATACACCCGCCACAGGTGGTCCAGTTCTTTCTTCAGCGCCTCATGGCCTTCCGTGGTGATGATGTTGGTACTCAACAGCGCGCTCCTCAGCGGCGGGTAATCAGGCCCTGGCGCGCAATGCGGGTGATGTGGCCGATGATTTCGGCGGCCTCGTCCGGCGCCGGGGCCTGGATCACGGCCAGGTCGAAACGGTCATTGCCATACTGCGCGAGGTGGCAGCCGGTATCGGCAAACTGGATCAGAAAGGCACGCGCCTGGCCCTTGCGCCGGGACAGGCCTTCGAGGTGACGTAAAAGAGTGGGCTGATGCTGGCCGCCGAGCAGGATGCGCGGTGTGCGGGACGCCTGGCTGGCAGGCAAAGGGCTCAAACAGACACTGGTACGTGGGCAACTCATGGAGCTTCTCTCCGCCTCGCGAATCCCGCTGGGCAGCGGTGGGAGGCGTCACCGAACCAGCGCTTTAGCGGTATTTCGGATGACCCGCAGAGGGGCTTTCCTGCGCCCCGCAAGTAGCTGTTTAAATCGGCGCAGACGGTATGCTAGAGCTACAAGCGGCAAGATACAAGCCTCAGGTCGAAAGTGATCGGCCTGGGGCTTGTAGCTTGCTGTTTGCGGTGTATCAGCGGGCGATCAGGCGGTCCAGCGAGAAGCGGCCAGCGCCTTCGATCAGCACCGCGACGGTGCCGGCCAGCAGGGCCAGACCGAACTCATAGCCGTTGTTGGACATGAACAGGCCGTTGCCGATGTGCACCGAGAGGATCGCCACTACCAGGGTTACAGCCAGCACCAAGGCCGCCGGGCGGGCCAGCAGGCCGATCACCAGGGCCAGGCCGCCGAAGAACTCGGCACTGCCGGACAGCAGCGCCATCAGGTAACCCGGGGCCAGGCCGATGCTCTCCATCCACTGGCCGGTGCCTTCCAGGCCATAGCCACCGAACATGCCGAACAGTTTTTGCGCACCATGCGCGATGAAGATGATGCCGACCAGGATACGGATGACGCTCAGGCCAGCGCCGGCGCGGGTAGAGAACAGGGCGTTGAGGGTAGCGTTGTTCATGTCTTAGTTTCCTTGAAGCGGGGAAGTTGTGTTGGGATGGGCGCCATCATAATCAATTCAATAGATATGAAAATCGCAAAAAACCCAACACAACAATCGATAAAATCGATTTATTAACGCTTCGCCACACGCTCAAGCGCGGCACGCTCCCGGTTGAACGCTACAAAGTACTTGTTGACGCTGTTGACGAAGTTGACTGGCCCCATGCCCACCTGCTCCATGGCGATGCGTTCGGTCTGAAAGAACCACTGGTCGCCATTCAACCCACGCCGCCGCGCCTCTGCGCGCATGGCCTGAACCCGCTCGGGCCCCAGGTTGTAGGCCGCCAGTACGAAAGCCATGCGCTCGCGTTCGTTGATCTTGGCGCTGGCAAAGAACTTGCGGCGGATCAGCGCCAGGTAGCGGGCGCTGGCCTGGACATTGCCATCCACCGTGGCGGTGTTGCTCACCCCTACGCGCTGCGCTGCCGAAGGGGTGATCTGCATCAGGCCATGGGCCCCGCCGGTACCGCGCGCAGCCGGGTTGAGCGTCGATTCCTTGAAAGCCAGCGCGGCCAGGTTGAGCCAGTCGATCTGCTGCGCTTCACCGTGTTTCTGCAGCACCGCCCGCAGCGCGGTCAGGCGCTGGCGATTCTTGCTGGCCAACGGGTCGCGCACCCGATACTGGCGGCGGTAGATGCGCTCGAACGCGGCATCCTGGTTGTCCGGCGCGCGGTAGCCCTGCAGAAAGCGATCGACCGTGGCCAGCAACTGCGGCGCATCGCGCCCCACATACCAGCGCATGGCTTGGGGCGCCCCCAGTTGCACGCGGCTGTCCAGGCGCAGGCGCGGCATCACCCGGGCCCAGCGCCGGGCGATCGGCTGCTCGACCACGGTCAGGTGATAAATGCCGGCCTGGACCATTTCCAGCACATCCTCCACCGCCAGGGTCGAGTCGACCCACTCCACCTTGATCGGCGCGCGCTTGCGCAGCGCCAGTTGCTGATTGACCTGCTGGATCAACGGGCCGGCGGCACTGGCGCTGGTCAAGGCCACGGTACGCCCGGACAACTGCTCGACATGGCTGAAACTGCGTTCGCCCTTGCGCCCCACCAGCAGCAGCGGCACCTGGTCGAGCACCGGCGCGCTGCTGCTGACCCCGCGCACCATGCCGGGGTCGAGCAGCTCGCCCGGCGCGGCCAGGTCACCCTCGCCACGGGCCAAGGCGCCCAGCAGCTGCTCCTTGGCCCGCGGAATCAGTTTGAGTTGGATCTCTTGGCCGTCGGCAGCGCGGGCATTGAGGTAATGCTCCAGGGCACGCAGGCGATAGTATTCGATGCCAACCGGCTCGCCCTTGACCTCACCAGAGCTGTTGCGGCTCTGGTTGACCAGCACCCGCAGCACCTGGCTGGTGCGAATCTGTTGCAGGTCGCGGACCTTGGCCGACGGGATGTTCTGCTGCGGCCCTGGCGCGCGCGCGTTGGCAGGCCCGGTCAAGGTCAGCCCAAGCGTCAGCAGGAAAATGAGCCAGCATCGCAGCATGCGAAAACGTGTCCGTGGTCGGTGGGCGGCATCCATGGGGTTGCACCGCCAAGAGAGAAATGACGGTAAAAGACCACGGCAACAGCATGAAGTTCTTGGTTTTTTCAGAAAAACGCGGTTTTTGCTATGCTGGCCGCCCCGCGGCACGAGGTAGCACCATGCAACTGATCGATATCGGCGTCAACCTGACCAACAGCAGTTTCCACGACCAGCAGGCGGCAATCGTCGAGCGTGCCCTTGAGGCCGGGGTCACGCAGATGGTGCTGACGGGCACCAGCCTGGCGGTCAGCGAACAAGCGTTGGAACTGTGCCAGCAACTGGATGCGAGCGGCGCACACCTGTTCGCCACGGCAGGCGTACACCCCCATGATGCCAAGACCTGGGATGCCGGCAGCGAGCGCCAGTTGCGCCAACTGCTGAATGAACCGCGGGTGCGTGCCGTGGGCGAATGCGGCCTGGACTTCAACCGCGACTTCTCCCCTCGCCCGTTGCAGGAGAAAGCCCTGGAGGCCCAACTGGCATTGGCTGCCGAGTTGCGCCTTCCGGTGTTCCTGCACGAACGCGACGCCAGCGAACGCCTGCTGGCGATCCTCAAGGATTACCGCGACCACCTGGCCGGCGCGGTGGTGCATTGCTTTACCGGCGAGCGCGACGCGTTGTTCGCCTACCTGGACATGGACCTGCACATCGGCATTACCGGCTGGATCTGCGACGAACGCCGCGGAACCCACCTGCATCCGCTGGTGGGCAACATTGCCGAGGGGCGGCTGATGCTGGAGAGCGATGCGCCTTACCTGCTGCCACGCAGCTTGCGGCCCAAGCCGAAGAACGGGCGCAACGAGCCGGCGTTCCTGCCGGAGGTATTGCGCGAAGTGGCCTTGCACCGGGGTGAGTCGGCCGAGCATACGGCGGCGCATACCACGGCAACGGCGCGGGCTTTTTTCCAACTCCCCTGAACCTGACGCGATCCTTTGTAGGAGCAGCCTTGTGCTGCGAAGAGGCCATAGAAGCCACAACATTCGGTTCACCTTACCGACCCCTTCGCAGCACAAGGCTGCTCCTACAAGGGCTGGTGCTGGCTGTTGATATACATCAACAAACTCCATGGCGAATGCAGGCACAATGATGGCACCTTGCCAATATTGTTTCCGCTCAACTCAGAGAAGACCTGCCCATGGGTGCCTGGCTTAGCAATGTTTCCCTGAAGTACAAGTTCTGGGCCGTCAACGCGGTGGCCTTTGTCACGACCTTGATGCTGGTGCTCTATGCCGTGCACCTGGAGCAGCGTGCCCGCGCCGAGGCCGCGCAAGCCCAGGCGGCCGCGCAGGCCCAACTGCTGGCTGCCTGGCCGGCCGGGCAGCCGCTACCCCGCCTGGCCAATGTCATCAGCTGGTCGGCCGGGCAAACGCCTACCTTCGCGGGTGCCCCCCTCGAGGCCCTGCGCAACGCCCAAGGCTGGGTCGAACTGCCCGCCGCCCAGCTCTTCGGCAACAACCCGTTACAGGGTGCGCAGGTGCTGCGCAACGGCGATCAGCAAATGGCCGTGCTGGCCCAGTCGCCGAGCCTTCGCCAGGTGTTCTTCGACCGTTTCAGCAACTACGCAGTGTGCGTACTGGTCCTGATGCTGGCCATGCTCGGCGCCTCACAGCTACTGATCCGCTTCCTGCTCAGCCAGCTCAACACCCTCAAGGACGTGATGCTGCACGTGGAAAAAACCGGCGACCTGTCGGCCCGCGTGCCGCTGGCCTGTGGCGACGAGGTCGGCCAGATGGCCGGGGCTTTCAACGCCATGCAGGCGACCTATCACCGTGTGGTCAGCACCGTCGCCCACACCGCCGCGCAACTGGACTCCGGTGCCGCGCGCCTGGCCGCGAGCATGAGCGACGTGCGCCACGGCATGCTCGGCCAGCAAAGCGAAACCGACCAGGCCGCTACCGCCATCAACGAAATGTCGGCGACGGTGCACCATATTGCCCAGCATGCCGGCGCCACCCGTGACCTGTCACAAACAGCCGACACCCTGGCCGGTAGCGGCCAGGAAGTGGTCAGCCGGGTGCAGGATTCGATTTCCGGGTTGTCCAGCGGCGTGCAGCAAACCGCCGAGATGATTCGCCAACTGGCCGAAGACAGCCAGAAGATCAACGGCGTGGTCAGTGTAATCCATAGCATCGCCGAGCAGACCAATCTGCTGGCGCTCAATGCCGCCATCGAAGCAGCGCGCGCCGGTGACCTGGGCCGCGGCTTTGCCGTGGTGGCCGATGAAGTGCGCAACCTGGCCAAGCGCGTACAAACCTCCACCGACGAGATCACCACCATGGTCTCGGCCCTGCAGTCGGGCACCCGCGATGCAGTGGAGTTCATGCAGGAAAGCTCGTACAAGGCCGACGACTGCGTCAGGCAGGCCCAGGAGGCCGGCGAAGCACTGGCCGAGATTACCGGTGCCGTGGCGCAGATGCGCGAAAGCAACACCCAGATTGCCGTGGCCGCCGAGCAGCAAAGCCAGGTGGCCGAAGAAATGAACCGCGCCGTGGTGAGCATTCGCGATGTCACTGAACAGACCGTGCAGCAGACCGTGGGCTCGGCGACCACCAGCAGCGAACTGGCGACCCTGGCCGGCGAACTGAACAAGGCCATCGGCCAGCTCAAGCTATAGTCACCATAGCCAGCCTCGATTGGCCCACACCCGGGGGCCGCACTAAGCTTTGGGCATGACCGAGAGGAAATGCCCATGAGCAAACGTCTGCCCAACCTGCCCACCTGGCAATGGCGCGGCTACCACCATAACCACCGCCACCCGACCAACCTGGTGCTGCACCTGATCGCCGTGCCGCTGTTCATTCTGGGTGCGTTGCTGATCTTGTCTGGCCTGTTCGGCCTGGATCTGGGCCAGATTGCCGTTGGCATCATTGCCTTGATCGCCGGCCTGGGCCTGCAGCGCCAGGGCCATCGCCTGGAAGCCGAGCAGCCCGAGCCCTTCGCCAACCGCAAGGACGCCGTGCAACGCTTGCTGACCGAGCAGTTCATCACCTTTCCGCGCTTCGTGCTGAGCGGGGCCTGGTGGAAGGCCTGGCGGGAACGGCATAAACATCGGCGCTGATGCCATTGGGGCTGCTCTGCTGCCCAATCGCGACGCAAGGCCGCCCCCACAAAATCGCGCATGGCCTGAAATTTACGCGATCCCTGTGGGAGCGGCCTTGTGTCGCGAAAGGAGCGCAACGCGCTCCCCCGGTCAGGCAAACACGGTAACCGTCTGCCGGCTCAAGGCCAGCAACTCGCCCTGCGCCGTCCTCAAGGTAGCAGCGGCATGCCCATAACCATCCCGCGCATGTTCGGTTTCCACGCAGTAACGGCACCAGTCCAGGGTCGACAACTGCGCCGTGGGCTGCATGAATTCGATGGTCCAGGTCAACGTACTGCCGGCAGCGGGCTGTTTGAGAAATGGCATCAGGCTCGGTGGCCAGGCATCGACCAGCGCCAGCAGGTGCGCCTCGTTGACCGGCTCTTCGGTCACCCCGCGCAAACGCACCCAGCCACCCATCTGGCGCGATTGATTGCCACTGAACGGCAACCCGCCCACCGCCCAGCGCAAGGCCACATGCTGCATGAACTCCGGGGTAACGCCTTTGATATGGGGTAGCTCGGGGGCCGCGTCTTCGAGCGCTTTCATTTCCATGGCCGGCAACGCCGGTACATCGACCACCGACGGCCGCCCTGCGCCGAAATTGCCCTGCACCAGGGTCACCACCTGGCCGTCCTGAACGGCGCGACCCAGCAAGGTGCTGACTGCCTTGCCTTCACGCAGCACCTCCACGTCGAAGCGGATTGGCACATCCGCCGCGGCCGGCGCCACAAAGCTGATGGCCAACGAACGCACGGGGCGGTCATCGGAGATTTTCTGGCGCATGGCTTCATACACCATGGCCGCCATCAGCCCGCCAAAGGCAGCGCGGCCCTGGGCCCAGCTGGGCGGGACGCTGACAGCATCTGGGTTGGCCCGCACGGCGTCGAGCAGTTGGTTGAAATTCATTGGCCGGCTCCTGCCTACAGCGAAAAAGGTCTGCCCATCCTAGCCAGCAAACCCTTGCCGATCAGCCCGCATATCGGTCATTTTTCGGGCTTTCGCCGCGCCAACGCCTGCTGCAGGGCATCCAGCGTCACATCCGATTGGCGCTCGGCCTCGAGCAATTCCTGCTCCCAGGCGACCTTGCACGGTGCCAGGTCGGCATGATCGCGCGCCTGCAGCAACCATTGCAGGCGATCATGCCAGTCGCCCAGGTCGCCCTGGGCCTGCTTCAGCAAGCGCCGCAATTGCTTGCCCGCATGGTCGAGCTGCGGGTAGGCCTCGTCGCCGTAGCGCACACGCTTGATCAGCAAGCGCAGGCGGTGGCGGTCGTGGGCCGGGTCCTGCAGCGCTTCGTGCAACGTGCGCCACTGTTTGACCAGGCGCTTGTCGATACGCTTTTCCAGCGCCTTGACCAGGCCCTCGCGGCCGGCTGCACGCAGGAACAGCGGAAACGCGTCGACTATCGCCAGCACCCGCGCCAGCTGAGGGCTGACGGCAACGCTGGCGAAGGTCCTGCCACGCCCTTCCAGGCGCCGCTGCCCGGCCTCGGCAAAACCACGCCTGATCAGTTCGGCCGCCAGCACCTCTTGGTCACGCAACGGCGTGGTCAGGGTACCCAAGGACTTGGCGGCGTCCTCCAGTTGCTCCACCCCCGGCAGCCCACGCAGCGGCCGCAGCAGGCTGCGCAGGCGCCGCAGGGTGGTGCGCAGGTCGTGCAAGGCCTCACTGTCGGTATCGGCAGCCAGGCGCTCGCGGCAGGCCAGCAGGCGCACCTGCAAGGCCACTATCTGGGCGACCACATGATCGAGCATGGCAGACATTGAAAGACGCTCCTTGGTCAGCGCCCGGCGCGAGACTCACGAATGTAGAAGCGCGCCTTTTCGGCTTTGTTGGTACAGCTTTCATAACCTTCGAACTGCTGCTGGGTCTTGGCTCCGGTCAGCAGCGACAAGGCCTTGGAGTAACTCACGGCACCGGCAAAGCCTTCGGCCTTGGCAAGATCCAGCTCCTTCCAGGCGGCATCCAGTTGGGTCGCACAACTCTCGCGGTAGGCCGTCTTGCCCGCGCAGCCAGCAAGGGCCAAGGCAATCAGTGGAAGGCAGATCCAGGCTTTCATCAGTAATACCTCAATGGAAAAAACGGTGGCTGTTCGACGCCCCGGCAGCTGAAAAGTGCCCTGCCCAGCCAGTTTTGCCTAGCCAGTTTTATTACAGTAGCTCAGCGCGATGTACATTGAAGCACAGGCAGCGATGGGTGCATTGTAGGACCATGGTTGCACTGGCCGGGGAATGTTCATGAGCAAACGCGTGGCACTGGTACTGGGATCGGGCGGAGCCCGGGGGTATGCACACATCGGCGTGATCGAGGAAATCGAGCGCCGCGGCTATGACATCGCCTGCATCGCCGGCTGCTCCATGGGCGCGGTGATTGGTGGCATCTATGCCGCCGGCAAGCTGGAAGACTACCGCAACTGGATCGAGAGCCTCGACTACCTGGATGTGTTGCGCCTGGTCGATGTCAGCTTTCGCCTCGGCGCGATTCGCGGCGACAAGGTGTTCGGGCAAATCCGCAAGATCGTCGGCGAGATCAACATCGAGCAATTGCGCATCCCCTACACGGCGGTTGCAGCCGACCTCACCAACCAGCAGGAAATCTGGTTCCAGGAGGGCTGCCTGCACCAGGCCATGCGCGCTTCGGCGGCCATCCCCAGCCTGTTCACGCCGGTGATGCAGGGCAACCGCATGCTGGTCGACGGCGGCATCCTCAACCCACTGCCGATCGTGCCGGTAGTGTCCAGCCACTGCGACCTGATCATCGCGGTCAACCTCAACGCCACCAACCAGAAGCAGTACCAGTTACCGGTGATCGAACGTCCGGCGGCGTTCAAGATGCGTTTCGATGCCCTGCTGAGCTCACTGGGGTCGCGCTTGCCGTTCCGGCGCAAGCCGGCGGAGGAGCTGATCCGCATCGAGCAGGAAATCGTCGCCGAAGGGCTGGCGCCGCCGAACCCGTGGCTGGCCGATGCCGCCGCCCCGGAAGGCCAGCAACCGGCGGCGGCGCCGGAGCGCGAAGGCGCGCCGAAGTCGGCGACCGGCTCGTTCATCGTCGACAACGTGGGGCCCGCTTCGCTGCTGGATTTGATCAACCAGAGTTTCGAAGTCATGCAAACCTCGCTGGCGCAGTACAAGATCGCCGGCTATCCGCCGGATGTGCTAATCAACGTGCCCAAACGGGTGTGCCGGTTTTTCGAGTTCTACAAAGCGCCGGAGCTGATTGCTTTGGGGCGGGAGATTGCGCGGGATACGCTAGATAACTATGAAGGGGTGAAGCGCTAGGCCTTGTGCTGCCTGTGCCGGCCTCTTCGCGGGTAAACCCGCTCCCACAGGTATTGCGCCGCGTTCAAGGTCAACGCGGTACCCGCGAAGAGGCCGGTACAGACAACAGAAACGAAACAGGCCGCACTGGGCGGCCTGCTCGTTCATGCATCCATCACCTTAGTAACGGGTGATGTCCGCCTTGGCTTCCAGCTGCTTGCGGTACGCCGCAAAGTCCTGCTGGCCAGCACGCGACGCGAGGTAGCGGCGGATCTGCTGCTTCTCTTCGTCGGTGGCAGCAGCGCCTTCGTTGACACCCTTGAGCTGCAGTACCACCAGGCTACCGTCACGCAGCACCACGCTGCCATATACCGGCTTGTCCTTGGCCTGCGGCTTGCCCAGGCGGAACAGCGCCTGCAGCTCGGCCGGGTCGATACCGTCCTCACCACGGGTGACTGCTTCATAGGCCTTCCAGCCCTGCCCTTCGTGCACGCTGCCCGCAGCGACGGAACCGTCACGCAGGCCGGCAATCAGCTTGTCCGCCTTGGCCTTGAGTTCGGCAGTTGCCTTCTCCTTGGCCAGGTGTTCGCTGATGTTCTTGGCCACGGCTTCCAGCGGCAGTTGCTCCGGCTTGCGGTGCTCCTTGACGCGCAGCACCACGGTGGTTTCCGGGTCGAGCTCGATGGCGGTGCTGTTGGCACCCTCCTCCAGCACTTCTTCGGAGAATGCGGCCTGCACTACCGAACGGTTGGCAGTGATGCCTTCGCCACCCTCGCGGCCGAAGGCTGCAGAAGTTTGCACCTTCAGGTTCAGGTCCTGGGCAGGCTGGGCCAGGTCGGAAGCCTCGTAGGCGGCATCCTGCAGCTGCTTGCTGGCATCGACGTAACGCTGCTCGACCAGCGGGATCTTCAGGTCACGGGTCAGCTTGTCCTTCAGGCTGGCGAAGCTCGGCACTTCCGGCGCCTGCACGCCCAGCAGCTTGATCAGGTGGTAGCCGAACTCGGTGCGCACCGGCGCCGAGACCTGGCCATCCTGCAGCTTGTACAGCGCATCCTCGAACGCCGGGTCGTAAACGCCCGGGCCGGCGAAGCCAAGGTCACCACCGCTATTGGCCGAACCCGGGTCCTGGGAGAACTCCTTGGCCAGCGCGGCGAAGTCTTCACCCTTGGCCAGGCGCTGTTCGATCTCTTCGGCGCGGGCCTTGGCCTGGGCGTCGGTGACCTTGTCGTTGACCTCGATGAGGATGTGCGCGGCATGGCGCTGCTCGGCGAGGTTGGCGATTTCCTTCTCGTAGTGGGCCTTGAGTTCTTCGTCGGTCACCTTGACCTGGTCGAAGAACGCCGACTTCTTCAGCTCGACATAGTCGATCACCACCTGGTCAGGCGACATGAACTCCTTGGCGTGCTGGTCGTAGTGCGCCTTGACCTCTTCATCGCTGACCTTGACCGCGGCCGGGTCGGCCTTGAAGGTCAGAGAGGCGAAGTCACGGGTCTGCTTCTCCAGGCGGGCAAAGGCATCGACCTGTTGGTCGGTGACGAAGCTGCTGCCAGCCAGGCCGGTGCGCAGCTGGCCGATGAGCATTTCCTCGGCGAGCATGTCGCGGAACTGCATGCGGCCATAGCCCATCTGGCGAATGACCTGGTCGAAACGGTCGGCACTGAACTTGCCGTCCACCTGGAATTCCGGCGTCTGCAGGATCACCTGATCCAGCGCGGCCTCGGAGAAGGCAAACTTGGCATCCTCGGCGCCTTGCAGCAGCAACTTGCGGCTGATCAGGCCCTTCAGTGCCTCTTCGCGCAGCAATTTGTCATCCAGCAGCGCCGGGTCGAAATCCTTGCCCAACTGTTGCATCAGCTGACGGCGCTGCATGTCGGCTGCCTGGCTCAGCTCGTTCTGGCTGATGGTCTGGCCGTTCACCTTGGCGGCGTCCTGGCTATGGGTGGCGGCCTGGAAAATGGCTTCGAAGCCGGTCAACGCCATCAACACGACGATAAGGCCGATGATGGTCTTGGCAATCCAACCTTGTGAATTGTCCCTGATATTTTGCAGCATGCGTCCCCCAGAAACGGCTGTACCACTGCGTCGACAACCGCGGAGCGTGGGTAGAAACCTGATAAAAGAAAGGCGCATCCGAGGATGCGCCTTTTCTTAGCAAACGTGTCAGGCGGGAACATTTGCGCCCCGCCATCACCGTGCTCGGACCTGGCAAGGCCAGGTCCGGCTGAAAGAGACGACTTAGTTGACGGCGTCTTTCAGGCCTTTGCCAGCCTTGAAGCCTGGAACCTTGGCGGCAGCGATCTTGATCGCGTTACCGGTTTGCGGGTTGCGGCCGGTGCGCTCTGCACGCTCCTTGACCGAGAAGGTACCGAAGCCAACCAGTACCACATCGTCACCTTGCTTCAGGGCGCCGGTGACGGATTCGATGACTGCGTCCAGCGCACGGCCGGCTACAGCTTTCGGGATGTCAGCAGATGCGGCGATAGCGTCAATCAGTTCCGACTTGTTCACTCTAAGTCCCCTTATTTCTCAATTGAGTTTGTTTCTAAGTATGTAATGAAAAGCTTATGAAACGTGCGCTGGGTGGCCTGATGACAATAGCGTGCCGCTTTATAGCAAGGCCCCGAAAAAACTGTCAAGGAAAGCCCCCCAGCCAAAAACTACTAATGCGTGCTGATTCTTTCCTTAGCATCGCCGTCGCGCTTTTCATCTTTCGCGACAATCTCCGGAGCCACATCTGGCAAGGGCTCCGGGGCGTATTGCAGCGCAATTTGCAGGACTTCGTCAATCCATTTGACTGGTTTGATCTGCAGATCCTGTTTGATATTTTCCGGAATCTCCTTCAGATCGCGAACATTCTCCTCGGGAATGATCACCGTCTTGATCCCGCCACGGTGTGCCGCCAGCAGTTTTTCCTTCAACCCGCCAATGGCCAGCACCTGGCCACGCAGGGTGATTTCGCCGGTCATGGCCACGTCGGCACGTACCGGAATCTGCGTCAGCGCTGACACCAGCGCGGTGCACATGCCGATACCGGCACTCGGGCCGTCCTTCGGCGTGGCGCCTTCAGGCATGTGGATATGCACGTCGTGCTTCTCATGGAAGTCGGCGGCGATCCCCAGGCTGCGGGCGCGGCTGCGTACCACGGTCTGCGCGGCGGTGATCGACTCGACCATGACATCGCCAAGAGAGCCGGTCTTGATCAGCTGGCCCTTGCCGGGGATGACCACGGCTTCGATGGTCAGCAATTCGCCGCCCACCTGGGTCCAGGCCAGGCCGGTAACCTGGCCGATCTGGTCCTGCTGTTCGGCCAGGCCGTAGCGGAACTTGCGCACGCCCAGCAGGTGCTCCAGCTGCTCGCTGGCCACCTTGACCTTGACCTGCTTCTGCCCGGTATGTTCCTTGACTACCTTGCGGCAGACCTTGGCGATTTGCCGCTCCAGGCCACGCACACCGGCTTCGCGGGTATAGAAGCGGATGATGTCGCGGATCGCCGAGACGTCGACTTCCAACTCGTCCTTCTTCAAACCGTTGGCCTTGACCTGCTTGGGCACCAGGTACTTGACCGCGATGTTGATCTTCTCGTCCTCGGTGTAGCCCGGCAGGCGAATGACTTCCATCCGGTCGAGCAGCGCCGGCGGGATGTTCATCGAGTTCGAGGTGCACAGGAACATCACGTCCGAGAGATCGTAGTCGACCTCCAGGTAGTGGTCATTGAAGTTGTGGTTCTGCTCCGGGTCGAGCACCTCGAGCAGTGCCGAGGCCGGGTCGCCACGCATGTCGCTGCCCATCTTGTCGATTTCGTCCAGCAGGAACAGCGGGTTGCGCACCCCCACCTTGGTCATCTTCTGGATCAGACGGCCAGGCATGGAGCCGATGTAGGTACGGCGGTGGCCACGGATCTCGGCCTCGTCACGCACACCACCCAGGGCCATGCGCACGAACTTGCGGTTGGTGGCAGCGGCGATCGACTCGGCCAGCGAGGTCTTGCCGACGCCGGGCGGGCCGACCAGGCACAACACCGGGCCGCGGATTTTCTTGACGCGCTTTTGCACGGCAAGGTACTCGAGTATGCGTTCCTTTACCTCTTCCAGGCCATAGTGGTCGGCATCGAGGATTTCCTCGGCCTTGGCCAGGTCCAGGCGCACCTTGCTCTGGGCCTTCCACGGCACCTGCACCAACCAGTCGAGGTAGGAACGGACCACGGTGGCCTCGGCCGACATCGGCGACATCTGCTTGAGCTTGTTCAGCTCAGCCTGGGCCTTGGCCAGCGCGTCCTTGGGCAGGCCAGCGGCTTCGATGCGCTTTTTCAGCTCCTCGACTTCGTTGTGGCCTTCGTCACCATCGCCGAGTTCTTTCTGAATGGCCTTCATCTGCTCATTCAGGTAGTACTCGCGCTGGCTGCGCTCCATCTGCTTCTTGACCCGACCGCGAATGCGCTTTTCGACCTGCAGCAAGTCGATTTCGGCATCCAGCAGCGCCAGTACGTGCTCGACACGGGTCGGCAGGTCGACGATTTCGAGAATTTCCTGTTTCTGCTCGATCTTCAGGGCCATGTGCGCGGCCATGGTATCGACCAGGCGCCCAGGCTCTTCGATGCTGTTCAGCGAAGACAGCACTTCGGCAGGGACCTTCTTGCCCAGCTGCACGTACTGCTCGAACTGCGACAGCAGCGTGCGCACGAACACTTCCGACTCGCGCTCGGCGGCGTCGACTTCGTCGATCAGGGAAACTTCGGCACGGATGTGCCCTTCTACTTCGCTGAAACGCTCGACAGCGCCGCGCTGCTCGCCCTCGACCAGCACCTTGACGGTGCCATCGGGCAGTTTCAGCAATTGCAGCACTGTGGCAACGGTACCGACGCGGTACAGGGCGTCCTCGCCCGGGTCATCGTCGGCCGGGTTTTTCTGGGCCAGCAGGAGGATCTGCTTTTCGCCCGTCATCGCCGCCTCAAGGGCTTCGATGGACTTTTCGCGCCCCACGAACAGCGGGATGACCATATGCGGGTAAACAACGACATCGCGCAATGGCAAAAGAGGCAAGTCGAGGGTGGTCTTCATGATTTCGCCTCTACAGCGGCCTTATGGCCGGAAACCGGTGGAAATGATGCTTGGACCTAATGTGGGGGCACGCTTGGGAAATTACAAGCGCTAGCGCAGGAAAAGCAGAAAGGGGCCCGTAGGCCCCCTTCTTGCTTGCAACCGTCAACCGGCCATTGCCTGGATCAGGCGTCTGGCGCGGCCTTGGCTTGCGGCTCGCTGTTCTCGTAGATCATCAGCGGCTGCGAGGTGCCATCGATGACGCTCTCGTCGATCACCACCTTGCTGACATCCTTCTTCGAAGGAATCTCGTACATGGTGTCGAGCAGCACGCCTTCGAGGATCGAACGCAGGCCACGGGCGCCAGTCTTGCGCTCCAGGGCCTTGCGCGCTACGGCCTTGAGCGCATCGCTGCGGAACTCGAGGTCGACGCTTTCCATCTCGAACAGCTTGGCATACTGCTTGGTCAGGGCGTTCTTCGGCTCGGTGAGGATCTGCATCAACGCAGCCTCGTCCAGTTCGTCGAGGGTTGCCAGTACCGGCAGACGGCCGACGAATTCCGGGATCAGGCCAAACTTGACCAGATCGTCCGGCTCGACCTCACGCAGGGACTCGCCAACCTTCTTGCCCTCTTCCTTGCTGCGTACTTCGGCGCCAAAACCGATGCCACCCTTGGTGGAGCGGTTCTGGATGACCTTTTCCAGGCCCGAGAAGGCGCCACCGCAGATGAACAGGATGTTGCGGGTATCGACCTGCAGGAATTCCTGTTGCGGGTGCTTACGGCCACCTTGCGGCGGAACCGAAGCCACGGTGCCTTCGATCAGCTTCAGCAGTGCCTGCTGCACCCCCTCGCCCGAGACGTCACGGGTGATGGACGGGTTGTCCGACTTGCGCGAGATCTTGTCGATCTCGTCGATGTAGACAATGCCCATCTGGGCCTTTTCCACATCGTAGTCGCACTTCTGCAACAGCTTCTGGATGATGTTCTCGACGTCCTCACCCACGTAACCGGCTTCGGTCAGGGTGGTGGCGTCAGCAATGGTGAACGGTACGTTCAACAGGCGTGCAAGGGTTTCGGCGAGCAGGGTCTTGCCCGAGCCGGTCGGCCCGATGAGCAGGATGTTGCTCTTGCCGAGTTCGACTTCGTCACCCTTCTTGTCACGCTGGTTCAGGCGCTTGTAGTGGTTGTACACCGCTACGGCAAGCACCTTCTTCGCGCGCTCCTGGCCAATGACATACTGGTCCAGGATACCGCTGATTTCTTTCGGCGAAGGCAATTTGTGCGCGCTGCTCTCGGCCTGGGCTTCCTGCACCTCCTCACGGATGATGTCATTGCACAGGTCGACGCACTCGTCGCAGATAAATACCGAGGGCCCGGCAATCAGTTTGCGCACTTCGTGCTGGCTTTTGCCGCAGAAGGAGCAATAAAGCAATTTGCCGCTGTCCTCGCCGTTACGGGTGTCAGTCATTCGATCGATCCAATCCGGTAGGCTTGCAACACAAGATGAAGGCAATTGCGGGCTTTTTCAAGTCCGCAGGTAGGCGCTTTCCGCGCCCACCTGCTCTGGCACCCCGGTTCAGGAGGCCAGTTGCCGCTTGTCGTAGACCGAGTCGATCAGGCCGTACTCGGCCGCGCGCGAGGCGCTCATGAAGTTGTCACGTTCGGTGTCGCGCTTGATGGTCTCGAGCTCCTGGCCGGTGTGGTAGGCCAGCAGTTCGTTCAGACGGGCCTTGATATTGAGGATTTCCTGGGCGTGGATCTCGATATCGGTGGCCTGACCCTGGAAGCCGCCCAGCGGCTGGTGGATCATCACACGCGAGTTCGGCAGGCAGTGACGCTTGCCCTTGGCACCTGCAGCCAGCAGGAAGGCACCCATGCTGCAGGCCTGGCCGATGCAGATGGTCGAGACGTCCGGTTTGATGAACTGCATGGTGTCGTAGATCGACATGCCGGCGGTGACGGAACCGCCCGGCGAGTTGATGTACAGATGGATATCCTTGTCCGGGTTTTCCGCTTCAAGGAACAGCAGTTGCGCCACGACGAGGTTGGCCATGTAGTCCTCTACCGGGCCAACCAGGAAGATCACACGCTCCTTCAACAGGCGCGAGTAGATGTCGTAAGCGCGTTCGCCACGGGCGGACTGCTCGATAACCATCGGGACCAGGCCGCCTGCGGCCTGGATGTCAGAGCTCTGCTGAATATAAGAATTGCGGGACATGTCCTGCGCTCACTCCCAAATAGTCATGGCTTGAATACGCACAAGCCAGCGCGAAGGCTGGCTTGTGGGGGTTTCCTACGAGAGAAGCCTGTTACTCAGCGGCGGCTGGAGCCTGTGCTGGTTTAACGGCATCTTCGTACGAGACCGACTTGTCGGTCACAGTCGCTTTCTGCAGAACAGTATCTACAACTTGTTCTTCCAGCACAACCGAACGGACTTCGTTCAGTTGCTGGTCGTTCTTGTAGTACCAGGCGATGACCTGCTCAGGCTCTTGGTAAGCCGAAGCCATTTCCTCGATCATTTCGCGAACCTTGCCTTCGTCCGGCTTCAGCTCGAACTGCTTGACCACTTCGGCCACGATCAGGCCCAGGACCACACGGCGCTTGGCTTGTTCTTCGAACAGCTCGGCCGGCAGTTGCTCAGGCTTGATGTTGCCACCGAACTGCTGAACAGCCTGCACGCGCAGACGGTTGACTTCGTTTTCCAGCAGGGCTTTTGGCACTTCGATCGGGTTGGCAGCCAGCAGACCGTCCATGACCTGATTCTTCACCTTGGCCTTGATGGCCTGGCGCAGTTCACGCTCCATGTTCTTGCGAACTTCGGTGCGGAAGCCTTCCAGGGTCGATTCCTTGATGCCGAACTGGGCGAAGAACTCTTCGTTCAGCTCTGGCAGCACAGGAGAGGCAACGCTGTTGACGGTGATGGTGAACTCGGCGGCTTTGCCAGCCAGGTCCAGGTTCTGGTAGTCCTCAGGGAAGGTCACGTTGACTACGCGCTCTTCACCACCCTTGGCGCCAACCAGGCCGTCTTCGAAGCCAGGGATCATGCGGCCGGAGCCCAGTACCAGCTGGGTGCCCTTGGCCGAACCACCGGCGAACACTTCACCGTCGACCTTGCCGACGAAGTCGATGTTGACCTGGTCGTCATTCTGCGCAGCGCGCTCGACGGCCTCGAAGCGGGTGTTCTGCTTGCGCAGCACTTCCAGCATGTTGTCCAGGTCGGCGTCAGCCACTTCGGCGCTCAGGCGCTCGACGTTGATCGACTCGAGGCCGCCAACGGTGAATTCCGGGAACACTTCGAAGATGGCGACGAATTCCAGGTCCTTGCCCTTTTCGAAGGACTTGGGCTCTACTGCAGGGGCGCCAGCCGGGTTCAGCTTCTGCTCAACGATGGCTTCGTAGAAGGAAGCCTGGACCAGGTCACCGAAAGCCTCTTGGCGAGCATCGGCCTCGAAACGCTGACGGATCACGCTCATCGGCACTTTGCCCGGGCGGAAGCCGGCAACCTTGGCGCGCTTGGCAGTCTGCTGCAGACGCTTGTTGACTTCGTTCTCGACGCGCTCGGCCGGAACGGCGATGGTCATGCGGCGCTCGAGAGCGGAAGTGTTTTCAACAGAAACTTGCATGGATATTCCTCGTTGCACAGACGTTAGCCGGCGTTTGCCCGACTCCAGAATCAAGGGCAAGCATTCTAGTGAGTCGCGCAGCAGAAGTCACCCCACTCGGGACGACGGGAAACCACGCCGGTCGATTAACTTTCAAGGCCCGTACGACTTAGCGCCGGGCCTGCTTCAATGGGGGCCGCACGACGCCCGGGGCGACCTGCAGCCGAAATACCTTGTCAAACAACTGCCACCACCGAATTCGCTTCCTTATTCAGGATCGATTTCATTGAACTGGCAGTACTCCTCCCACTCCATCCCCAGCGCCTCGGCGACCTCGCGGTGCGTCTCCAGGCGCATGGCCTGCAGTTGCTCCGGGGTTTCGGCGATCAGTTGCAGGGCCAACTCCCAAGGCTGGATACCCTGCTCCTCGGCCGCATCCTCGAACGCCCACTCGATCTGCTGGGCCTGCTCGCGCGGATCCAGCTCGCGGATCTCTTCGAGCAGCTGCGGGCTGGCCTCGGCAAAGCGCTGTAGCGCCAGGGCCTGACGGGCTTCTTTTGCGATCATCGGGTTGTTCCTCTGCCGGCCAATTGGGCCGGTGTTTCAACCGGCTGAAATCTAACAGCTTTTATTGGGGTGTCACCAGAGGATTGCAAGGGGCGGGATGCGATTTGGCCGAGAGGGAGTTCGCCAGGGCATTTTCAGCGCCTGGGAGACCGAGCGCCGCCCGCGCGGCGCTTCGCAGCACAAGGCTGCTCCTACATTTGTTTCGGGCCAGTTAATCCTGAGGCGGTGGCGCGCACCCCTTGGCGTTCACCTTGATATCGTTTCGGGCAAACAGGGCGGTCGCGTGCATTGGCACAGGCCTGACTGGCCCGAAACAGATGTAGGAGCAGCCTTGTGCTGCGAAGCGCCGCGCGGGCGGCGCTCGATCTCACAGGCGCCAGAACCCTCAAGCCATACACCCAGCGCAAAACAAAAAGGCGCCTGATCTCACGATCAAGGCGCCTTTCAAGAATATGGGGTGGACGATGGGAATCGAACCCACGACAACTGGAATCACAATCCAGCGCTCTACCAACTGAGCTACGCCCACCATATTGCGGTCTTGCGATGTTGCGGTACAACCTTACAGAAGCATGGTGCGGACGAAGAGACTCGAACTCTTACAGCTTGCGCCGCTGGAACCTAAATCCAGTGTGTCTACCAATTTCACCACGTCCGCGTAACGCTTAAAACAAAGGCGCCAGATGCTATCGAGGCGCCTTTGAAGAATATGGGGTGGACGATGGGAATCGAACCCACGACAACTGGAATCACAATCCAGCGCTCTACCAACTGAGCTACGCCCACCATATTGCATTACAGCCTACTTGCTTGCCAAAGCTGCCTAATGGCGCACCCGGCAGGACTCGAACCTGCGACCATCCGCTTAGAAGGCGGATGCTCTATCCAGCTGAGCTACGGGCGCTTAAGCTTGAAGCCTAACCGAACGAGACATTAACAGATAACTGCTAAACCACTCATTCTGCCCGACTTCGCCAACCAGTGCTAGGCTGTGCCCGACAAGTGCGGCGAATCTTATAGGCGAGCCTGAAAGTCGTCAACACCTTTCTCAAAAAAATTTAAATTATTTAAGGGCTTAGGGGATTTGCCCGACCACCCGCCTTTGCCCTTGGCCCGTGTCGTGCGAGAATGCGCCCTCTTTAATTGTTTCCTTCTCGATGGTTAATCACGCGTCTATGACTGCACACCTAATCGATGGCAAGGCGATCGCCGCCAGCCTGCGCCAGCAGATCGCTCAACGTGTCGTGGAGCGTCGCCAGCAAGGCCTGCGCACGCCGGGCCTGGCGGTGATCCTGGTCGGCACCGACCCCGCCTCCCAAGTCTATGTCTCGCACAAGCGCAAGGACTGCGAAGAGGTCGGCTTCATTTCGCAGGCGTTCGACCTGCCTAGCGAAACCTCGCAGCAGGCCCTGACCGAGCTGATCGACCGCCTCAATGACGATCCGGCCGTCGACGGCATCCTGCTGCAGCTGCCGCTGCCGGCGCACCTGGACGCCTCGCTGCTGCTCGAGCGCATCCGCCCGGACAAGGACGTGGATGGCTTCCACCCGTACAACATCGGCCGCCTGGCCCAGCGCATCCCACTGCTGCGCCCGTGCACGCCGAAGGGCATCATGACCCTGCTGGAAAGCACCGGCCAGGACCTGTACGGCATGAACGCGGTCATCGTCGGTGCGTCCAACATCGTTGGCCGCCCGATGGCCATGGAACTGCTGCTGGCCGGCTGCACCGTGACCGTGTGCCACCGCTTTACCAAGGACCTTGCCGGCCACGTCGGCCGCGCCGACCTGGTGGTCGTGGCCGCAGGCAAGCCGGGCCTGGTCAAGGGTGAATGGATCAAGGAAGGCGCCATCGTCATCGATGTGGGCATCAACCGCCAGGAAGACGGCAAGCTGGTCGGCGATGTGGTCTACGAGACCGCCCTGCCGCGCGCCGGCTGGATCACGCCGGTGCCAGGTGGCGTCGGGCCGATGACCCGGGCATGCCTGCTGGAAAACACGCTGTATGCGGCGGAAGAGCTGCACAAGTAATACCGCGTGAATGAAAACGGCACCTCTGGCAGGTGCCGTTTTTTTTGGCTGAAGTTTCTTGATGGCTGCACCGTCCTCTTCGCGGGTAAACCCGCTCCCACAGGGGACATCACAGCCTTCGTGGACTGCACGGTCCCTGTGGGAGCGGGTTTACCCGCGAAGAGGCCCGCGCGGTATTCAGCCGATCACTTCCTGGCCGCCTCCCACGACTTCAGCAGTTCGCTGTAGCTGACCGTCTCGCCCTTGGGCTTTTCGTTGGCCAGCTTCGGTTTCGGCGCACCGGGCTGGTCGAACCAGTACTGGGCATCCTTCTCCGGGTTCAGCTTCGGTGCGCACGTGGCCTGAGCGTTGGACCGCTGCAAGCGCTCCATCATCCGGTCCTGGTCGCGGGCCAGGCCGTCCAGCGCTTCCTGCGGGGTCTTCTCGCCACTGGCCACTTCGGCGATGTGGCTCCACCACAACTGCGCCAAGCGCGGGTAATCCGGAACGTTGGTACCGGTTGGCGTCCACTGTACCCGCGCCGGGCTGCGGTAGAACTCCACCAGCCCGCCCAGCTTGGGCGCCAGCTCGGTCATGGCCTGGGAGTTGATGTCCGATTCGCGAATCGGCGTGAGGCCAACGATGGTCTTTTTCAGCGACACGGTCTTGGAGGTGACGAACTGGGCGTACAGCCACGCCGCCAGGCGTTGCTTCTCGGGAGTGGACTTGAAGAAGGTCCACGAGCCAGTGTCCTGGTAGCCCAGCTTCATCCCCTCCTCCCAGTACGGCCCCTTCGGCGAAGGCGCCATGCGCCACTTCGGCGTGCCATCGGCATTCACCACCGGCAAACCGGGCTTGGTCATGTCGGCGGTAAACGCGGTGTACCAGAAGATCTGCTGGGCGATATTGCCCTGGGCCGGCACCGGGCCGGCTTCGGAGAAGGTCATGCCCTGGGCCTCCTTGGGCGCATAGGCACGCATCCAGTCCACGTACTTCTGTGTGGCATAGACGGCGGCCGGGCCGTTGGTGTCGCCGCCTCGGGTCACGCTGGAACCCACCGGGTGGCAGTCCTCCACGCGGATGCCCCATTCGTCCACCGGCAAACCATTGGGCAGGCCTTTGTCGCCGCCACCCGCCATCGAGAACCAGGCATCGGTGAAACGCCAACCCAGCGACGGGTCTTTCTTGCCGTAGTCCATGTGGCCATAGACGCGCTTGCCGTCGATTTCCTTGACGTCTTCGGTGAAGAACCTGGCAATGTCCTCGTAGGCTGACCAATTCACCGGTACGCCAAGCTCGTAGCCGTACTTTTCCTTGAACCTGGCCTTCAGCTCGGGCCGTTCGAACCAGTCGGCACGGAACCAGTAGAGGTTGGCGAACTGCTGATCGGGCAGTTGGTAGACCTTGCCATCCGGCGCGGTGGTGAAGGAAATGCCGATGAAGTCCTTCAGGTCCAGGGTCGGCGAGGTGTAGTCCCTGCCTTCGTTGGCCATCAGGTCGGTGATCGATTCCACCTTGCCGTAGCGAAAGTGCGTACCGATCAGGTCGGAGTCGTTGACCCAGCCGTCATAGATGTTCTTGTCCGACTGCATCTGTGTCTGCAGCTTTTCCACCACGTCGCCTTCCTGCAGCAAATCGTGGGTCAGCTGGATACCGGTGATTTCGCTGAAGGCCTTGGCCAGCACCTTGGACTCGTATTCATGGGTGGTGATGGTTTCCGACACCACGTTGATCTTCATGCCACGGAACGGCTCGGCAGCCGTTATGAACCACTTCAACTCGGCCAACTGCTGTTCAGGGGTAAGGGTCGAAGGCTTGAACTCGCTGCCGAGCCACTTCTTGGCCGCGTCCTCGTACTGGTCTGCCCAGGCTGTGCCCTGCACGCTGGCCAGTACCAGCAACGCGGCCAGGGTCAAATGTCGCCTGTTGTACTTGTTGTCGAACATTGTGATCTCCCGTTTCAGTTATCCCACAGGGCCGCTCGCTCAGCCCCAGCGCAGCACCACCACCAGCCACGCCAGCGACAGCAGCGAGGCCACCCACAATGGCCACTCGCTGACGCCAACCACCAGCAAATGCAGGTAGGCGCTGGCCAGCAGGCCGATGAACAAGCGGTCGCCACGGCTGGTGACCAGCGGCAGGAAGCCACGCCGCTCCACGCAGGGGCGGCGCAATTCCAGCAGCGTCATGCCCAGCAGCAGCACGCCGACGGCGGCGAAGAACAGCGCCGTCGGCAAGGTCCAGGCCATCCACTCCATGCCTTGCCCTCCTCACACCCGGCCCAGGGCGAAGCCCTTGGCCACATGGTTGCGCACGAACCAGATCACCAGCATGCCCGGCAAGATGGTCAGTACCCCCGCCGCCGCCAGCACACCCCAATCGATGCCCGAGGCCGACACGGTTCGGGTCATCACCGCGGCGATCGGCTTGGCATTCACCGAGGTCAGGGTGCGCGCCAGCAGCAGCTCGACCCAGGAAAACATGAAACAGAAAAACGCTGTCACGCCGATGCCGGAGCCAATCAGCGGAATGAAGATTTTCGCGAAGAAGCGCGGGAAGCTGTAGCCGTCGATGTAGGCCGTTTCGTCGATTTCCTTCGGCACACCAGACATGAACCCCTCGAGGATCCACACCGCCAGCGGCACATTGAACAGGCAGTGGGCCAGGGCCACGGCGATATGGGTATCGAACAGGCCGATCGACGAATACAGCTGAAAGAAGGGCAGCAGGAACACCGCCGGTGGCGCCATGCGGTTGGTCAGCAGCCAGAAGAACAGGTGCCGATCACCAAGGAAGCGGTAGCGCGAGAAGGCATACGCCGCTGGCAACGCCACCAGCAGCGAAATCAGCGTGTTCAGGCACACGTAGTACAGCGAATTGATGTAGCCGCTGTACCAGCTGGCATCGGTGAAGATCACCCGGTAGTTGTCGAGGGTGAACGCCTGTGGCCACAGGGTCAGGCCGCCGAGGATCTCGGTGTTGCTCTTGAACGACATGTTCAGCAGCCAGTAGATCGGCACCAGTAGGAAAAAGAAGTACAGCAGCAGGGCCAGCGATTTGCGTGTGCTCATGGCCTAGTCCTTGTCGGCATGGGTCATGGCTGTGTAGAACAGCCACGACACCAGCAGGATGATCAGGAAGTACACCAGCGAGAACGCCGCCGCCGGGCCCAGGTCGAACTGCCCGACAGCCATGCGCGTGAGGGTCTGGCTGAGGAAGGTGGTGGCGTTGCCGGGCCCGCCACCGGTCAGCACGAAGGGCTCGGTGTAGATCATGAAGCTGTCCATGAAGCGCAGCATCACCGCGATCAGCAGCACGTTCTTCAGCTTGGGCAACTGGATATGGCGGAACACCGCCCAGGCCGAGGCGCGGTCGATGCGCGCAGCCTGGTAGTACACATCGGGAATGGCGCGCAGCCCTGAGTAACAGAGCAACGCCACCAGCGACGTCCAGTGCCACACATCCATCACCAGCACGGTCAGCCAAGCGTCGAACGGGTCGCCGGCGTAGTTGTAGCTGACCCCGAGTTTGGCCAGGGTGGCGCCGAGCAGGCCGATATCGGCACGGCCGAAAATCTGCCAGATGGTGCCGACCACGTTCCACGGGATCAGTAACGGGATGGCCATGACGATCAGGCACACCGAAGCCATGCGCCCCTTGGTCGGCATGGTCAGGGCAATGGCGATGCCCAGCGGGATCTCGATCAGCAGCACGCAGGCGGAATAGATGAACTGGCGCAGCAGTGCATCGTGCAGCGCCGGGTCGCGCAGCACCTGGCGGTACCAGTCGGCGCCGACGAAGTAGCGGTTGGACTGGTCGAAGATGTCCTGCACCGAGTAGTTGACCACCGTCATCATCGGCACCACCGCACTGAATGCCACCAGCAGGAACACCGGCAGCACCAGCCACCAGGCCTTGTTGTTCGGCACCTTGTTCATGGCCCGGCCTCCAGCAGCACATCGTCCAGGTACAGCATCAGCCACTGCGCCGGCAGGCTGACCCAGGCCTGGTCCACCGGCAGCGGGCGGTCCTCGCCCAGGCGCGCCTTGAGCGCGACACCGCCCAGTTCAAGGGTGACGATGCGATAGGTGCCCAGGTCCTCGATGTCCAGCACCCGTGCCGGGTAGGCGTCATCGAACGGGCTGTCCCACAGCTGCACGAATTCCGGGCGGATGCCCACCTGCAGGCGCCCGCCCGCCGTCGCTGCCAGGCGCTCGCGCAAGCCGTCGGGCAGCTCCAGGTGAATATCGCCGAACACCACCCCGTCCGCTTCGGCGCGCACCTCGATCAGGTTCATCCCCGGGCTGCCAATGAAGTAACCGACGAAGGTATGCCGCGGGCGCTCGAACAGTTCGCGCGGGGTACCGAACTGGACAATGCGCCCGCCATGCATCACCGCGATCTTGTCGGCGAACGTCGAGGCCTCCAACTGGTCGTGGGTGACGTAGATCATGGTGATGTTGAACTGCTCGTGGATCTGCTTGAGCTTGCGCCGCAGCTTCCACTTCAGGTGCGGGTCGATCACCGTCAGCGGCTCGTCGAACAGGATCGCCGACACGTCATCGCGCACCAGGCCACGGCCCATGGAGACCTTCTGCTTTTCGTCGGCACTGAGGTTGCGCGCCTTCTTGCGCAACACGGCCGACAGGTCGAGCACCTCGGCAATCTCCTCCACCCGGGCCTGCACCCGGGCTTCGTCCAGCCCCTGGTTGCGCAAGGGAAACGCCAGGTTGTCGAACACCGTCATGGTGTCGTACACCACCGGGAACTGGAACACCTGGGCGATGTTGCGCGCCTGCGGTGACAGCTGGTTGACCGGCTTGCCGTCGAACAGCACCTCGCCGTGGGACGGTGTCAGCAGCCCGGAAATGATGTTGAGCAAGGTCGACTTGCCGCAACCCGACGGCCCGAGCAAGGCGTAGGCACCGCCCTGCTCCCACACATGCTCCAGCGCGTGCAGGGCGTAGTCCGCCTCGCTGGCGGGCTGGCGGCTGTAGCTGTGCGCCAGTTGGCGCAGGCGAATTTCGGCCATCACCCTCTCCTTGCCTGGCGCAGCCCCGGGGCCTGCACCAGCGCCCCGGCGCTGTCGAACACGAACAGCTTGTGGGTGGGGATGAACACACGGATCGGCGTATCCACCTGGTATTCGTGCACCCCTGGCAGGTGCAGGATCATGCGCCAGTGTTCGTTGCGCACATGCAGGAAGGTTTCTGAACCACTGATCTCGGCCAGCTCCACCAGCACCGACAACTCCAGGTCGTCGTCGTGGGCCGGCACCAGGCTGATGTGGCTGGGCCGTACGCCAAAGCGGTAGTCACCCTCGGCAAGCGGCCGCAAGTCGGCATTGCGGGCAAAGTGCACGGCCTGGGCCAGGCTCACATCGTTGCCGCTGATACGGCCAGGCACCAGGTTGATCGGTGGTTCGGAAAACAGCTCGGCAGCCAGCACGCTGCCCGGGCGCTGGTAGACCTCGGCAGTAGGCCCGCTCTGGACGATACGGCCCTCATGTACCAGGGTGGTGGTGCCGCCCAGTGCCAGCGCCTCGTTGGGCTCGGTGGTGGCATACACGGCAATGCAGTGGCGCGCCGCGAACAGTTCGCGCAGCTCCTGGCGCAGGCCCTCGCGCAGCTTGTAGTCGAGGTTGACCAGTGGCTCGTCGAACAGGATCAGCGAGGCATCCTTGACCAGCGCCCGAGCCATCGCCGTGCGTTGCTGCTGGCCACCGGACAGCTCCAGCGGCAGGCGCTGCAGGTAGGCTTCGATGCGCAGCATCTCGGCAGTTTCCTGCACCCGCCGGCGAATCTCGGGCTCGGCCATGCGCGCCTGGCGCAGCGGTGACGCAATATTCTCGTACACGCTGAGGGTCGGGTAATTGATGAACTGCTGATACACCATCGACACATTGCGCTGGCGCACCGGCACACCCGTCACGTCCTGGCCATCCATCAGCACCCGCCCCCGGTCCGGGCGGTCGAGCCCGGCCATCAGGCGCATCAGGCTGGTCTTGCCGGCCAGGGTGCGGCCCAGCAGCACGTTGAACGAGCCGGGCTCGAAACGCAGTGAGGCATCGACGATCCAGGCCTGGTTGTCGACGCTGCGGCTGACCTGTTCCAGCACCAGAGACATGGCGTGGCCTTCTTGTGGTTATTGTCTGCCGGGTACAGCCAGTTCCGTGCCAGTTGCACCGCGACCGTCTGGCCCGGGGCCTGGCAGGCAAGCCCTGGCCAATCGCAGGTTCACAAGTGAACACAAGCACTGAACAACTGAACACTTGCCGGTTTGACATTGAACAACCGTGCACAACACTGAACAGCGGTCGGCCCCATGACAACAATCACACAGGACAGGCCCATGGCCGCATCCGCTTCGCCCCATGCCCAACTGATCCAGGCCTCCTGGGCCCGCTGCCGCGACCACGGCCTGCAACCCCAGCACGCCCCGGACTTCGACTGCCTGACCCGCGCCGAGCTGAGCGCCCTGCTGGAGCGGCGCCAGGCCCTGCTGCGCCTGACCCGCGAAGCGGTGCTGCCGCAATATGCGCACCTGCTGGGCAATGCCAGTTACCTGGTGATGCTGGCCGATGCCAGCGGCTGCCTGCTCGACAGCTGGGGCTCGCGGCGTTTCATCGAGCCGCGCCAGCAGCATGGCTTCAGCGCGGGTGCCCACTGGCACGAGCGCGGTGTCGGCACCAATGCTCTTGGCACCGCGCTGGTCTGCGCCGAGGCGATCCACGTTGGCCAGGACGAGCATTTCCTGCGCCAGAACCGCTATATGTCCAGCGCCGCCGCGCCGCTGTTCGACGCCGCGCGGCAACTGGTCGGGGTGCTCGACGTAGCCAGCGACGGCTATCTGCCCGCCAGCCAGACACTGGGCTTGGTGCGCATGATGAGCCAGAGCCTGGAGAACCGCCTGATCCTTGCCGAGCATGCCGACCAGCACCCGCAACTGATCTTCAACAGCGCCTGCGACAATCTCGACAGCCCGTGGGCCGGCCTGCTGGTGTTCGATGAGCACGGGCAGGTGCTGGCCGCCAATCACCGCGCCGACAGCCTGCTCGGCGGCAACCCGGTAAGGCAGAATATCGAGCAACTGTTCCAGCTGCCCCTGCAAGCGCTGCTCAGCCATCCCCGGCAACAGCCCTTCGCCCTGCAAGCCACCGGGCGCAACCGCTTTCATTGCCAGTGGCAGCCGCCGCGCGAGGCCCCTGGCCGCCCCGCCGCCAGCAGCGCTGAGCCACGCCTGGATAAGGCGCTGGCACAGGCCGGCCTGCTGTTGGAAAAGGACATCCCGGTGCTGGTGCAGGGTGAAACCGGCGTGGGCAAGGAAGTATTCGTCGACACCCTGCACCGGGCCAGCAGCCGCGCCAGTCAGCCGCTGGTCGCGGTCAACTGCGCGGCGATCCCGGCCGAGCTGGTGGAGTCGGAGCTGTTCGGCTACGACAAGGGCGCGTTCACCGGCGCCCACCAAAAGGGCAACCCGGGGCTGATCCGCAAGGCCCACCACGGCATCCTGTTCCTCGATGAAATCGGTGACATGCCCTTGCCCACCCAGGCCCGCCTGCTGCGCGTGCTGCAGTCGCGCAGCATCCAGCCATTGGGCAGCGGCGAACCGGTGGCGGTGGATATCCGCGTGGTGTCGGCGAGCAACCGTGACCTGGCCGAAGAGGTGCGCGCCGGGCGCTTTCGCCAGGACCTGTATTACCGCATCGCCGGGCTGGCGGTGGTGTTGCCGCCGCTGCGCGAGCGCAGTGACCGCCGGCAGCTGATCGAGCAGGTGCATGCGCGCTACCGCGAACCCGGGCAGCCCGCGCGGCTGCCTGCGGCCATTATCGAGCTTTTCGATCAGCACCCCTGGCCAGGTAATGTGCGCGAACTGGTGAGTGTGCTGCAGGTGGCACTGGCCTTGGCGGGTAATGGGCCGGTCGGCCTGGAACACTTGCCTGCGGGTTTTCTCGCCGAGTCGCAAGTGCCTGTGCCGGTCGCGACCGAAGAGGCAGACCTGCACGCGCTGGTGGAGCAGGCCAACGGCAACCTGTCGGCGGTGGCACGCGGGCTTGGGATCAGCCGCACCACGCTGTACAAGCGGTTGCGTGAGCGATGATTGCCTTGGCCTGTGCCGGCCTCATCGCCGGTACAGGCACCCACAGCCGATTCGGCTGCCAGCGCAGCGAAATCAGCCAAAGCCGCTGCCGCCAAAGCCCATTACAGCCAGCTTTACCTCCCCTCCCGCCGCACAATTAAACCAGAGCCCACTCTGGAAGCGTCGCCGCAGGGAGACCCCTCATGACCCGCTATATCGATGTGCAAGACCTGGCCCGACTGGTCAACCGCAAAGGCCTGCCCACGTGCCTGCTGGAAATGGCCGAGTATATCCGCCAGGACTACCAGCGCTGGCCCGCCTTCGAAAAATGCGCCCGGGTGGCCAACCATTCAATGGACGGCGTAATCGAGCTGATGCCGGTCTCGGATGCCAGCCTTTACGCCTTCAAGTACGTCAACGGCCATCCGAAGAACACCCGCCATGGCCTGCCCACGGTGATGGCCTTCGGCGCCCTGGCCAGCGTCGATACCGGTGCACCGCTGCTGCTCAGCGAAATGACCCTGACCACCGCCATCCGCACCGCGGCCACCTCGGCCTTGGCCGCCCGCTACCTGGCGCGTGAAGACAGCCGCAGCATGGCGTTGATCGGCAACGGCTCGCAGAGCGAGTTCCAGGCCATCGCCTTCAATGCCCTGCTGGGCATCGATGAAATCCGCCTGTACGACATCGACCCGGCCGCCTCGGCCAAGCTGGTCGCCAACCTGGCCAATCGCCCCGGCCTCAAAGTGAGCATCGCCAGCTCCGTGGCCGAAGCGGTGCGCGGGGCCGATATCGTCACCACGGTGACCGCCGACAAGGCCTACGCCACCATCCTCACCCCGGAGATGATCGAACCGGGCATGCACCTGAACGCCGTGGGCGGTGACTGCCCGGGCAAGACCGAGCTGCACCGGGCGATTGTCGAACGGGCCCGGGTGATCGTCGAGTACGAGCCGCAGAGCCGGGTGGAGGGCGAGATCCAGCAGATGCCGGCGGACTCGCCAGTGACCGAGTTCTGGCGGGTGGTTGCCGGGGAAGCCAAGGGCCGTGAGAGCGCCGAACAGGTGACGCTGTTCGACTCGGTGGGGTTTGCCCTGGAGGATTACTCGGCGTTGCGCTATGTGCTGGATACTGCGCAGGCGCTGGGTATCGGCACGGATATCGGGCTGGTGCCGGTGCTGGAGGATCCGAAGGATTTGTTTGGGTTGTTGCAGCCGCGGGTGGTGGAATTGCGGGCGGTAGACAAGGCTGACTCCATCTGCGCCTGATAGACCTTGGGGCCGCTGCGCAGCCCTTTCGCGACACAAGGCCGCGCCCACAAAAGGCCGCCGCCATCCTGAAGGTTGCGCGATCCCTGTGGGAGCGGCCTTGTGTCGCGATGGGCCGCGCAGCGGCCCCCTTTACCGCCTAACCTTTCCCATGCCCTTTTCTGAACGAAGCCCAAGCGCATGGACACCAAGGACGCCAACGCCCAGCCCCTCGATCGCATCGACGAAGCGATCATCGACATCCTGCGCCACGACGGCCGCATCACCTTCGAAAAACTCTCCAGCCTTGTCCACCTTACCCCGCGCCCCTGCCTGGAGCGTGTACGCAAGCTGGAGCGCCGTGGCGTGATCCGCGGCTACGGGGCGATCATCGACCTGCAGAAGGTTGCGCCCGGGGTGTCGCTGCTGGTGCTGGTCGCCCTGTCCAACCAAAGTGGGCGGGCCGCGCAGAGGGCCTTCGAAGCCACCCTGCGCAACTGCCCGGAAGTGCACGAATGTCAGCTGATCAGCGGCCACTTCGACTACAGCCTGCGCCTGCGCTGCCGCGACATGGAACACTACCGGCTACTCAGCGAAAGCTGGATGAACGACGACACCCTGCACATCGACAAGCTGGTGGCGCACCCGGTGCTGGCCGAGGTCAAACCAATGGCCCGCTGACGCGCTTTCAAGGGTCGCGCCATTGCGCCGGCTGCCGATAGGCCTGCGCCCAGGCTTGCACCGCACTGGCCGGCATCGGCCGGGCGATGCAGTAACCCTGCGCCAGCTCGCAGCCCAGGCCCATCAGCACCCGGCCGTGCTCGACGCTCTCCAGCCCTTCGGCAATCACCTCACGGCCAAACGCCCGCGCCAGGCCGATCACTGCCCTGGTCAGCGCCAGGTCGTCCTGGTCATGCAGGATGTCGCGCACGAACGACTGGTCGATCTTGATCGTCTGGGTCGGCAAGCGCTTCAGATAACTCAGCGACGAATAGCCGGTGCCGAAGTCGTCCAGGGAGAAACGCACACCCTGCGCGCGGCAGGCATCGAGGCAGCGGCTGACATGCTGCAGGTTGTCGATGGCCACCGACTCGACGATTTCCAGGTCCAGCCGCGCCGGGTCCACCTCCGGGTGCGCCGCCAGCAACTGCTGCAGGCGTTCGGCAAAGTCACTGCGCTGCAAATGCCGCGCGGCGATATTCACGCTCAGTGACCAGGGCCGCCCCTGGCGCTGCCACACCTGTAGCTGGTTCAGCGCCTGGACGAGCACCCACTCGCCGATTTCCACGATCAGGTCGGTCTGCTCCACCCAAGGCAGGAAATCGCCAGGCGGTACCAGGCCACGGCCTGGCCGCTGCCAGCGCAACAAGCCCTCGAAACCCAGCACCTGGCCGCTGCGCAAGTTGACCTTGGGCTGGTAATACAGGCACAGCTCGCCGTTGTGCAGGGCCCGGCGCACCCGCGCCACGGTCTGATGGGTAGCCTTGAGCTCCTGTTCCTGGGACACGTCGAACAGGTGATAGCGGTTGCGCCCACGCTGCTTGGCAACGTACATGGCCTGGTCGGCATGGCGCACCAAGGTGTCGGCGTCCTCGTCGTCCTGCGGGTACAGGGTCACGCCAATACTGGCGCTAAGCGACAGGCGGTGCTCGCGCACCACATAGGGCGCCGCCAGTGCCTGCAGCACCCGACGCAGCGCCGCATGCAGCTGGCGGTCTTCGTCGACGTCGCGCAGGATCAGCACGAACTCGTCTCCCGAGAGCCGGGCCACCGCGTCGCCACCGCGCAGTATGTGCTTCAGCCGCTGCGCCACCTCGACCAGCAGCAGGTCGCCAATGGCATGCCCGTAGCCGTCGTTGACCGCCTTGAAGCCATCCAGGTCGAGCATGCACACCGCCAGCGGAATGTCTTCACGGCGCGAGTAGGCCAGGGCCTGGTTCAGCAGGTCGGACAGGTAAGCGCGGTTGGGCAGGCCGGTGAGCACGTCGTGGCCCACCCGCCATTGCAAGGCATGCAGCAGCTGGCGCTTCTCGGTGACGTCGAAACGGATCGACACGTACTTGCGCACCAGGCCGGTAAGCGGGTCGACCAGCGGCACCATGGTGCTGTCGACCCAGTACAGCGAGCCATCCTTGGCGCGGTTGCAGATCTCGCCCTTCCATACCCGGCCGGCGGCCAACGCCCGCCACATGCCGACGAAGAACTCCGGCTCGTGCAGGCCGGAGTTGAGGATGCGGTGGTTGGCGCCCAGCAGCTCCTCGTGGCTGTAGCCCGAGATGCTGCAGAACTGCTGGTTGACGTAGGTGATGGTCCCACGCAGGTCGGTTTCGGAAAAAATCGCGGCCGCGTCCACGGCCGCACGATAGATGTCATCCATAAAGCATCCTGCCTTAGCGGTTGAAGCGCTCCACAAGGGCGCGCAATCCGGCGCACACCTCTTCCAGTTCGGCGCCACGCGAAGCGGCAGCGTTGGCGCTGTGGGCGCTGTGCTGGGCAATGCCGGCCACGCCATTGATCTGCCGTGAAACGTCTGCGGCCACTGCCGACTGCTGCTGCGAGGCCGTGGCCATCTGCTGGCTCATGTCGCTGATGCGCTGCACCGCGTCACGAATGCCATGCAGCGCCTGCCGGGCTTCCTGCACCTGGGCAACGCCCTGCTCGGCACCGTCGATGCCCTGGCTGGCGATCGCCACGGCTTCCTCGGCGCCACTGCGCAGGGCATCGATGATGGCCTGGATGTGCAAGGTAGACTGCCGGGTCTTGTCGGCCAGTGCCCGCACTTCGTCGGCGACCACGGCAAAGCCGCGGCCCTGCTCGCCCGCACGGGCCGCTTCAATGGCTGCGTTGAGGGCCAGCAGGTTGGTCTGCTCGGCAATGCCGCGGATCATCCCGGTGGCCTCGGCGATTGCACCGGTCTGACCAGCCAGGTGGCTGACCGCCTGGTTGATCTGGGCCACGGTACCGGCCAGGGTGCGAATCGCCGCGCCACTGGCATCGGCCACCTGGCTGCCCTGCTCGGCCAGCAGATGCGCGGTGTGGGCCTCGGCGGCAGTCAGCTGCACATGCCTGGCCACTTCACCGATGGACGCTGCCATCTGGTTCATGGCGGTGGCGCTCAGGTCGGTTTCCGCACGCTGCTCCAGCAAGGCCGACTCGGTACTGCGGGACAACTGCCCGGCATCATGGGCGGCCACGGCCATTTGCGCCGCGAGGTCGCTCAACCGGGTCAGCGCGGTTTTCAGCCGTGCCTCCTCACTGATCAGCATCAGTTGCAGTTGCCCGGCGGCACCGGGCAGGTCGCTGTAGGTCAAGGCCGCGATCGGGTCGGCGAAAGTGCCGGCGGCCCCCTGCACAACCTGCTGCATCTGCCGCCCGACGGCATCGCGCGCCCACAGGCCATAGGCCACGAACAGCCCTACGGTCAGCCCCTGCCCCACCAGGCCTGGCCACAGCTGGTTGGCGCCAAGCGCCAGCAGCCCGCTCGCCAGCGGCAGGGCCAGGGCCTGTGCCAGCAACGTCAGCCGACGTGGCCACGACAACACCGCCTGGCCATTGCGCAAGCGCGCATACAGGGCCTCGGCACGGGCCACCTGCTCACGCGTGGGGCAGACCCGCACCGACTCATAGCCAACCACCCGCCCGGCTTCGAGGATGGGTGTGACATAGGCATTGACCCAGTAGTAGTCGCCGTTGCGGCAGCGGTTCTTGACGATGCCCATCCAGCTCTTGCCGGCCTTCAGGTAGCGCCACATCAACGCGTACACCGCTGGCGGCATGTCCGGGTGGCGCACCAGGTTGTGCGGGCTGCCGATCAGTTCGGCCTCGCTGTACCCGCTGATGGCGGCGAATTCGGGGTTGCAGTAAGTGATCAGGCTGGCGGTGTCGGTAGCGGAAATCAGCCGTTGATCAGGTGGGAAACGTTGCTCGACCGGGGTGACCGGAAGGTTGAGACGCACAATGAGACTCCATTCATTTAAACGCCAGGAGCCTGCTCGCGGGCGATTACCAGGATGAATACCCCATAATCGGCCCTTTAGTGACTTCCCGGTCGGGCGCGGATTCTACGAGGTCAGCCACATAATGCAAATAAACCTTACGAATCATAGCGTTATCAAAAATTTTGAAGTCGGCGTGGCGCTTGGCAAGCTGATTGCAGCTGTGCACAGGCACTGGCCAAAGCCTGATCTGATTCATGTGCGCAGTCCCTGTGGGATCGGCGGTTCGCCTGCGAACTGCCGATCCAACCCCATGCACCGAACCAGAGCCCGGCAGGCCGGATTGCCCCATAACTGGTCAGACCGGTAAGGCCAAAAATCCTTGCAATGTAGGATTTTTCGCGCTTTCATGGCTTCGCGCTGAACAAACCGGTAAGACCACAATAATTAAGTCCTGCGCTCTTTCGCCCCGTGCGGCTACCGAAGCAAGGACACCGATCAGAGATCCCTCCCATGCTCAAATGGTGCTCGCGTTCGATCTTCCTGCAAGTCGTGCTCGGCCTTGCCCTCGGCATCGCCTGCGGTCTCAGCTTCCCCGACCTCTCCCTGCAACTCAAACCCCTTGGCGACGGTTTCATCAAGCTGATCAAGATGCTCATCGGCCTGATCGTGTTCTGCGTGGTGGTCAGCGGCATCTCGGGCGCCGGAGACCTGAAAAAGGTCGGGCGCATCGGCCTGAAGTCGGTGATCTACTTCGAAGTGCTGACCACCCTGGCACTGGTGATCGGCCTGGTGTTCGCCTTCACCAGCGGCATCGGCAGCGGCGCCAACATCCACCTGGACCAACTGTCCAGCGCCGACGCCAGCAGCCTGGCCGAGCGCGGCCAGCACATCCATGGCGCGACGGCGTTCTTCATGGACCTGATCCCCACCTCGGTGATCGGCGCCTTCGCCGACAACAACATTCTCCAGGTGCTGCTGTTCTCGGTACTGTTCGGCAGCGCGCTGAACCTGGTGGGCGACTCCGCAGCCGGCATCTCGCGGCTGATCAACGAACTGAGCCACGTGATCTTCCGCATCATGGGCATGATCGTGCGCCTGGCCCCCATCGGCGTGTTCGGCGCCATCGCCTTCACCACCAGCAAGTACGGCCTGGAATCGCTGCAACACCTGGGCGGGCTGGTGGCGCTGTTCTACCTGACTTGCGCCGGCTTCGTACTGATCGTGCTGGGCACGGTCATGCGCCTGTCGGGCCTGAAGCTGCTGCCGCTGATCAAGTACCTGCGTGAAGAGCTGACCATCGTGCTGGGCACCGCCTCGTCCGACGCCGTACTGCCACAGATCATGCGCAAGCTGGAGCACCTGGGCATCGGCAGTTCCACCGTCGGCCTGGTGATCCCCACCGGCTATTCGTTCAACCTCGATGGCTTCTCCATCTACCTGACCCTGGCCATCGTGTTCATTGCCAACGCCACCGGCACGCCACTGGCAATGACCGACCTGCTGACCATCCTGCTGGTGTCGCTGGTGACTTCCAAGGGCGCTCACGGCATCCCAGGCTCGGCGCTGGTGATCCTCGCTGCTACCCTGACCGCCGTGCCGGCGATCCCGGTGGTCGGCCTGGTACTGGTATTGGCGGTGGACTGGTTCATGGGCATCGGCCGGGCGCTGACCAACCTGATCGGCAACTGCGTGGCCACCGTGGCCATCGCCCGTTGGGAGAAGGACATCGACCTGGAGCGTGCGCACAACGTGCTCGATGGCAAGCCCGGCTTCGCCCCCACGCCACGCAAGCAGCCCAACCCCCATCAACAGGAATTCTGAGCGAACGTGGCCGGCACTGATGCCGGCCCTTCCAGGAGCGAACCGTGATCAGCTCATCGACCGTCGTCAACTCAGTGGTGGAAAAACTGCGCCAGGCCCTCGCCCGCGGCCAATGGCGTACCGGCGACATGCTGCCAGGCCAGCGCGAGCTGGCTGAACAACTGGGCATCAGCCGCCCCAGCCTGCGCGAAGCGGTGACCGTGCTGGAAACCCTGGGCCTGGTGCGCTCGCTGCCGGGCAAGGGCGTGCTGGTGCTGGATGCCGACGCTGCCGCCCAGGAACCGGGCCTGGACACCAGCACCGCAGCCAGCCTGGCCGACGTGCTGGAGCTGCGCTACACCCTTGAACCCTTCATCGTCGGCCTGGTGGCGCAGTCGGCCAACAGCCAGGACATCGGCCAGCTGCGCCTGACCCTGATGGACATGCGTGAAGCGCTGGAGGCCGATGACAGCGAAGCCGGAGTCAGGGCCTACATCGCCTTCCATGAAGCGCTGTTCGCCCTGACCACCAACCCGATCTTCCAGAGCGTGGTGCAACAGACCGGCAATGCCCTCAAGCAGAGCGCCGGCATGTTGCGCAATTCGCCAGAGCACCTGGCCGCACGGCTGAAGGAAAACGAAGCGGTGGTGCGCGCCATACGTGAACGCAGTAGCGCCCAGGCCAGTGCCCAGATGCGCCAGCACATCCTGGCCGAAGGGCTGCGCATGGGCATCCCGTTGAACATCCCGGACGAACACCCGCATCCATGACCCCAGGAGAGCGACCATGAACGCCGCCCCCCACTTGCCAGCCCTGCTCGCGGCCGGCGAAACCCGCCTGTCGGCCGAGCAGATCTACCCGCGGCTGTTCGATGCCATCCTCGAACAGCGCCTGCCACCTGGCAGCCTGTTGCCCGAACAGGCGCTGGGCCATGCCTTTGGTGTCAGCCGTACAGTGATCCGCCGCGTGCTCGGGCGCCTGTCCGACCAGCAGGTGGTGGTGCAGCGCCCCAGCCACACTGCGCATTTGGCCGCGCCCGACCCGGAGCAGGCACGCCAGGTGCTCAGCGCCCGGCGCCTGGCCGAAACCACGCTGATCACCCTGGCCGCGCAACGCGCCCGACCGGTGCAGATTCGCCAACTGCGGCAACTGGTGGAACGCGAGCGCCAGCACCATGAAAACGGCGAGCGTTGTGCGGCGATCCGCCTGGGCGGCGAGTTTCACCTGAAACTGGCGCAGGTGGCCGCCAATGCGCCACTGGCGCGATTTCTCAATGGCCTGGTGCCGATGACCTCGCTGATCATCGCCCGCTACGAGTCGCCGTGCTGCGACCACTGCGCGTGGGAGGAACATGCGGCGATCATCGATGCCGTGGAGCACGGTGATGCCGAGGCGGCGCTGGGGCTGATGCACAAGCACCTCGACCGCCTGGAAGAAAAGCTCGACCTGGATTGACCCGGGCCGCTGCCGGCGATGGGCTGCACGGCAGCCCCCTCAACCCCACCCTATACTCCGAGAACCACCCCAGCCTCTATCAGGGAGGCGGTTGCGTGAGCACTCGAGTCCTCCTGCTGCTGTGCCTGCTGCTGGTCCTGGCCGGCTGCGCAGGCAAGCCCCCACCTGCCCCGCCGCCACCCGTGGTGCTCACCCCCGCCACCTGGCAACGCATCGACCAGGAACTGATCGACGCCTCGGTCGGCGCCGCCAGCTCGGCCAACGACTATGCCCGGCGCTCCATGCGGGTGTGGAAGGAACAGGTACAGCAGCGCACCGAAAGCGACTTCATCCCCTGGTTCACCGGCTACTGGACCCAGCAGTGGCTGACCCTCAAGGTGGCCTGGTACAAGATCGACAGCGGTGAAGGCCGGGAGCCGGCGGAAAAACGCCTGGCACTGTACCTGCAGGAGCAGTACCACAAACGGGTGATCGAGCCGGTGGCCGAACAGATCAACCCCGAAGGCATCCGCGACCGTGCCTGCGAGCTGTACCTGCAACTGCTCGGCCAGCAGCTGCCGGCCATCATCAGCCGCTACAACGCGCCCCCCGAGCAGTTCAGCCAGCGCCTCAACCGCATTCCCACCATCGCCCTGGGGCCGCCAGATGCGCGTAATGCCAGCCTGTATCAACTGCTGCGGGCCAAGTCGCTGGCCCAGCAACCGGCCTGGCAAGCCATGCGCCAACACCTGCACCAGCAGGCTGGCAAAGGCCCCGGCAAGACCGATGTCGGGCTGAACTCGGTAGCCAACCAGGCCAGCGAAAAACTCGGCGCCACCCTGGCCCCGCGCGGCATCGCCAGCGCCGTGGCGTCAGCGGTGGGCAAGGTGGCGGGGGCGATGATTTCGATTGCGGCAGCCGGCTACGGAATCATGACCCATGACCGCGAACACCCGCAGATGGTCGAGCAGCTGCGGGTGATCCTCAACGTGGCGCTGAGCCAGGAATGGCAGGAACTGATGGAGAACCGCCAGAGCGGGGCAATGGCAGGGGTGTATTACCTGTCGGGGCAGGTCGAGGACAGTTTGCTGGCCAGTGCGCCGCGGCCGGCTGAACAACCGGTTGAACAGCAGGTGAAGCAACAGCAGGAGCCTTTGATCATTCGCCTGCCGCCTTAGCCATTGTCTGTACTGGCCTCTTCGCGGGCTCGCCCGCTCCCACAGGGGTATCACAGGTCTTGAGAATTGTGGAAATCCTGTGGGAGCGGGCGTGCCCGCGAACAGGGCGGCACAGGCTGAATCAGGCTGTCGCCATTGCCGAACTGGGCAACCCGAACACCCGGTCGAACGCCCAGTTGTAGGCAAAGGTGTAGCACGGCACCAGCACGATGAACGCCATGTCCACCAGCAACGCCTCCAGCAAAGTCATGTCCAGCCACCAGGCAATCAGCGGAATCAGGTACACCACCAGGGTCAGCTGGAAGCCGATGGCATGCGCCACCCGCCGCGCCACGCTACGCCCGCGCTTTGCCTGACGACTCTCCCACCACTCGAACAGGGTGTTGTAGATCAGGTTCCAGAGCATGGCGATGGTGGTGATCATCACCGCCAAAGGCCCGGTATGGGAAGCTTGGCTGTCCGACAGGTAGGCCAGCCCGAGGGTCGACATGCACAACCCGATCAGTTCATAGAAAGTCACATAGACCAGTTTGCGTTTGAGTCCCTGCACCCGGGGTTACCTCCAATGACAAAAGCGATGGGGCGCGATCATGCTTCATCGTGCTTGACAGCAAAAGTCAGCAGCTGTCAGATCTACTGACAGGAGGCTGCCATGAACTTTTCCAGCGACAATATCCAGCTGTTTCTCGCCGTGCTCGACCGCGGTTCGTTTTCCGCCGCCGCGCGCGCCCTGCAGCGGGTACCTTCGGCCGTGAGCATGGCCATCGGCAACCTTGAGGCCGAACTGGGCTACACCTTGTTCGAACGCGGCCCGCGCGAAGTCCGCCCTACCGCACAGGCCATTGCGCTGGAACCCCATGCCCGGCTGATCGCCGAGCAACTGGGGCTGCTGCAGGTGCATGCCCTGGAGCTGTCCCAGGGGCTGGAAAGCAGCCTGACCCTGGCCGTGGTGCCGGACATCGACCACCGCCCGCTGCTGGCGGCCATCGCTTGCCTGGGTGAGCGCCACCCGCTACTGGACATCGCCCTGCTCAGTGCCCCGCAGGAAGAAGCCCTGCACCTGCTGGACAGCGGCCGCGCCGACCTCTGCATCGCCTTTGCCGGGCTGCAGGTCGATGCCCGTCGTGGCTTCCAGCACATCGGCATGGAGTCGCTGATAGCCACCCTGTCCCCCGCCCACCCGGCCTTGCGCGAAGGGCGTATCCACTACCTCGAGGACCTGACCCGGGTGCGCCAGATACTGGTACGCAGCCGTGACTTGCCGCTGACCGATCCACGCCCGCTGATAGGCGCCACGCACTGGTCCACCGACAGCTTCGACCTCGCCCTGCAGATGGTGGAAGCCGGCCTGGGCTGGGGTGACTTGCCGCTGTCGCGGGTCGCGCCTCTGCTGGCCAGCGGGCGCCTGGTGCGCCTGGATTTTCGCAACACCCGCAACGAACTGCAGTTGCCGGTACACATCTTGTGGCGCAAGCAACAACCGTTGCAGCAGGCTGCACGCCTGTTGATAGAGCAGTTGTGTAACCCTTGAATACCGTCCGTCGAAACGACCGTAAGAATTTTCTGTAAGAGCATCAATCTTTTACCCCCTGAGCCGATATCCCGATCGATAGGTTCCGCAATGCGTCATGAGCGCGCTGCGCCCTCCCCTCACTGGCCCAAGGTCTCGAAACATGAACCTGAAATTTCGCCACAAGATCCTGCTCAGCGCCTGCGGCGTCGTGGTCCTGGCATTTGCCCTGTTCACGCTCTACAACGACTACCTGCAACGCAATACCATCCGCCAGAACATCGAAGCTTCGGTGCAGCAGTCCGGTGCACTGACCGCCAGCAGTGTGCAGAACTGGATGAGCGGGCGCATCCTGGTCCTGGAAAACCTGGCCCAGGACATCGCCCAGCAAGGCGCTGGCGACACCCTGGACGGGCTGATCGAGCAGCCGTCCTATACGCGCAATTTCCTGTTCACCTACCTGGGCCAGGCCAACGGTGCGTTCACTCAGCGCCCCAATGCGCAGATGCCCGCCGGTTACGACCCACGTCAGCGCCCGTGGTACGGCGCCGCTGCCAGCGCCGGGCAGTCTGTGCTGACTGCCCCGTACCAAGGCGCTGTCGGCGGCCTGATGGTAACCATCGCCACGCCTGTGAAAAGCAAGGGCAATGGCGAACTGATGGGAGTGGTCGGCGGTGACGTCACCCTCGACACCCTGGTCGAGATCATCAACTCGGTCGATTTCGGCGGCATCGGCCACGCTTTCCTGGCCGACAGCAATGGCCAGGTGATCGTCAGCCCCGACAAAGACCAGGTGATGAAGAACCTCAAGGACATCTACCCCGGCAGCAACCTGCAGGTTGCCGCCGGCATGCAGGATGTCACCCTCAATGGCCAGGACCGCATCATCTCCTTCGCCCCGGTGGCCGGCCTGCCTTCGGCACAGTGGTACATCGGCCTGTCGATCGACAAGGACAAGGCCTACGCCGCCCTCAGCCAGTTCCGCACCTCGGCGATCATCGCCATGCTGATTGCCGTGGCCGCCATCGCCGGCCTGCTCGGCCTGCTGATCCCGGTGCTGATGAACCCGCTGACCACCATGGGCCGCGCCATGCGCGACATCGCCGAGGGCGAAGGTGACCTTACCCGCCGCCTGACCGTACAGAACAAGGACGAATTCGGCGAACTGGCCACATCGTTCAACCGCTTTGTCGAGCGCATTCATGCGTCGATCAGCGAAGTGTCCTCGGCCACCCGCCTGGTGCACGACCTGTCGGAGAAGGTGGTCAATGCCTCCAATGCATCGATCATCGGCTCCGAAGAGCAAAGCATGCGCACCAACAGCGTGGCCGCAGCGATCAACGAACTGGGTGCCGCCACCCAGGAAATCGCCCGCAACGCCGCCGATGCCTCGCAGCATGCCAGCGGTGCCAGCGAGCAGGCCCACGGTGGCCGTGAAGTGGTCGAAGAAGCGATCAGCGCCATGACCGCCCTATCGCAGCGCATCAGCGAGTCCTGCGCACAAATCGAAACGCTCAACGCCAGCACGGACGAAATCGGCAAGATCCTCGACGTGATCAAGGGCATCTCGCAGCAGACCAACCTGCTGGCGCTGAACGCCGCCATTGAAGCGGCCCGTGCCGGTGAAGCCGGCCGTGGCTTTGCCGTGGTGGCCGACGAGGTCCGCAACCTGGCGCACCGCACCCAGGAATCGGCGGAAGAAATCCACCGCATGATCACCAGCCTGCAGGTAGGCTCGCGCGAAGCGGTGCACACCATGAACACCAGCCAGGTTTCCAGCGAGCAGACCGTGCAGGTGGCCAACCAGGCTGGCGAACGCCTGGCCAGCGTTACCCAGCGCATTGGCGAGATCGATGGCATGAACCAGTCGGTGGCTACGGCTACCGAAGAGCAGACCGCCGTGGTCGAGAGCCTCAACCTGGACATCACCCAGATCAACGCCCTGAACCAGCAAGGGGTGGAGAACCTCAACGAGACCCTGCGCCATTGCGACCAACTGGCCCAGCAGGCCGGGCGCCTGAAGCAATTGGTGGGCAGTTTCAGGATCTGATGGACCAGGGGGGCGCTCTGCGCCCCAATCGCGACGCAAGGCCGCTCCCACAGGTGCGGTGCGGTCCTTGTGTCGCGATTGGGCTGCGCAGCAGCCCCCTACGCCACCGCCGCTTTAACCACTTTGCCCCGCCGCACCCAGCCCAGCAGCACCGCAGCCATCAGCACAAAGCCCAGGTAGCCGAACAACGGGTACACCTCGCCCACCAGGCTGATGAAACCCACCAGGCTGCAGCCGAACGCCACCACCCCGGTCACCGCCGAGCCCCAGCGAAACTTCGCCGTGCCTGCCGGCAACAGCCGCGAAAGGAACGAAAACAACGTACCCACCGCGGTGTTGACGATCATGCCGAAGATGATCAGACACATCACCAGCCCCAGCAGCGGTGACACTTCGTTGGCAATCGACAGCATTGGCATCGGCAGGTCAGCCACGCTGTCCAGGCGCGACAACAGCCCGGCACTCATCACCAGCATCAGGCCGCCCAGTGCTGCGCCACCGAGCAGTCCACCCCAAACCGCGGTTTTCTCGCCCTTGGCCGAGCCGCCCAGAATGGCCAGGATCGGCGCGCCGGCAACGATGTTATAGGACACGTACAAGAACGCCCCCAGCAGCCAGTGACGGGTGCCGGCCTGTTGCTGGCTGGCCAGCTGGTCAAGCTGGGCAAAACTCTGCTCACGGGTGAATACTGCGTACAGCGCAATCGCCGACGCCACCAGGATCAGCAACGGCGTGATGGCGCCAATGGCGAGGATCACCTTGCGCACGTCCAGGCACACGATGCCCACCACCACAAGCGTCACCAGCACGCTGCCAGTCAGTGCCGGGATGCCGAACTGCTGCTCCAGCAAGGCACCACCGCCGGCCAGCATGACCACGGTGACGGCGAACATGAAAAAGGTGATCAGCCAGTCGACGAACAGGCCCAGGTGACGGCCACAGATGGCCTGGATCACATCCTTGTGCGAGGTGGCCTGCTGGCGATTGCCCAGTCCCGCCAGGGCCATGCCGAGGAAGGTGAACAAGGCCGCGCTGACCAGCGCACCGGCCAGCCCCCACACACCGAAATCGACAAAGAACAACAGCAGTTCCCGCCCTGAAGCGAACCCCGCCCCCACGATCACGCCGACAAATGCGCCTGCAATCTTCAGCTGCTCTTGCATGTGAACCTCTGGATTTATTGTTGTTGTCTTACTGCCACCGCATCGCTTTTTGGGGCTATTTGTTCGGTCACGAATCGCCGACAAACGCCTGCACTTCGATCTCCACATCCACCCCCAGCGCCAATGCCGAGGCCACGGTCGAGCGCACCGGCAGCGCTGCGCCGAAGAATTCCTTGTACACCTCGTTGAAGCCGGCGAAGTGGCTCATGTCCGACAGCCATACCGTGGCCTTGACCACCTGGTCGAAACGCGCGTCACAGGCCGCCAGGCTTTCGGCGATGCGCTCGCAGGCGGCGCGGGTCTGGGTCTGGATGTCCCCGCGCACCACTTCGCCGCCGGCACTCATCGGCACCTGGCCGGAGAGGAACAGGAAGCCGCCGGCTTTCACCGCACGGGAAAACGGGAACGGCAGGCTGCTGGGGAAACGCTGGATATCATTGCTCATGGAGTGCTCCTTTCAGGGTTGTTGGAAACGGGCCGGGGACAGGCGCTCGGGCACCACCCCCTGGCTGACAAGACCGGGACACAGGGGTTGCCCCAGCAACAGGTCGGCAGCCAGGCGCGAGGCGCCCGCAGCCGACTGGATGCCATAGCCACCTTGTGCCGCCAGCCAGAAGAATGCTGGTGCATGCGCATCGAAACCGATCACCAGGTCGCCGTCGGCGACGAACGAGCGCAGCCCGGCCCAGGTGTGGCTCGGCCGGCGGATCGCCAGGGTGGTCATGGCTTCGATGTTGTAGATGCCCAACGCCACGTCGAACTCCTCGGGGGCGGCGTCCTGGGGTTCGACCGGGTCGGCATTGGCCGGCGAACCCAGCAACTGGCCGGCGTCGGGCTTGAAGTAGAAACTCTCGTCAACCCCGATCACCGCCGGCCAGCGGGCGAAGTCCTGATCTGCCGGGCCGGGGAAGGTAAAGGCACTGCGTCGGCAGGGTTGCAGGCCGATACGCGCGACACCGCACTGCTCGGCCACGCGGTCGGCCCAGGCGCCTGCGGCATTGACCAGCTGGCGCGCCTGCACGCGACTGCCATCGCCCAGCTCCACCTGCCACAGGTTATCCAGGTACCAGGCCTGGATCAGCTCGGCGTTGCAGCGCAGTTCACCGCCAGCGGCGCGATAGCCGCGCAGGAAGCCCTGGTGCAGGGCATGTACGTCCAGGTCCATGGCGCCCGCTTCGAGCACCGCGCCAGCCAGGGTCTCGCCACGCAGGCTCGGCACCAGGGCCAGGGCGGCGTCGCGGTCAAGCAGGCTGACCTCGGTGCCATTGGCCAGGTTCTGCGCATAGGTCTGCTCAAGCAGCGCGCGCTGTTCCAGGCTGGCGACGTACAGGCAGCCGCGCGGTTCCAGCAGCGGGTGCTCGCAGAAGCCCTGCGGTGGTGCTTCGTAGAAAGCCCGGCTGGCGCGGGTCAGCGCCTGGATCTGCGGAGTGCCGTAGGCCTCCATGAACATGGCTGCCGAACGCCCGGTGGAATGGTAGCCAGGCTGTGCCTCGCGCTCGAGCAGCAGCACCTTCTGCTGGCCGCCCAGGCGATAGCCCAGGGAGGCACCGGCAATGCCAGCGCCGATGATCAGGGTGTCGTAGATCGGGGTCATGCACGCTCCTGCCAGGCAAATTATCATTTGTGAGAATTCTAATATATGAGAATTTATGAATGCGCAAGGGTCCAAGGTAAGATGCCCGACAAACGCCGCATGCCGAGATCCCCGAATGCCCGCTGCCCTACCCCTGCTGGACCGTGCCATAGTCGGCCAGCGCCTGCGCCAGGTGCGCAAGGCGCGCCAGATGACCCTCAAGCAATTGTCCGAAGCCAGTGGCGTACCGCTGTCCACCTTGTCGAAGATGGAGCTGGCGCAGGTCTCGGTCAGCTACGAAAAACTCGCCGCCGCCGCCCGGGCGCTGAATGTCGACATTGCCCAGCTGTTGCGCGCCAGCGGCACGGTCACGGCGCCGGTACCGGTGACCGTGGTGGTCGAGTCGCTGCCGGGCGCGGCGGGCTACTCGACCGGCACCTATGAATACCACCCGATCGCCGGCGACTTCCCGGAACGGCGCATGACCCCCGCCTATGCCCGCATCATTGCCCGTGAACGCGGCCAGTTCGACGATTTTATCCGCCACCCTGGGCAAGAGTTCGCCTTGGTGCTGAGCGGGCGCGTTCGTATCGAGTTCGAAACCGGCGAAGCGGTGAGCATCGGGCCGCAGGAGACGGCATATTTCGACAGCCAGGTGGGGCATATCTACCTGTCGGAAAGTGACGATGGCGCAGATGCACATGTGATGGTGGTGATGACTGATCGCTGACAGGCCCTCAGGAAGAAACTGCCTTGCTAAAAATCCGAAAACTGGCGCGATCCCCTGTGGAAGCGGGTTTACCCGCGAACACGGGCGAAGCCCGTGCCATCCACCGCGGCGCCTGCTTCGCGGGTAAACCCGCTCCCACAGGGAACCTATTCAGCCCCTGACTCGGTTATAACCTAATAACGAACAAGTCTATTTGGCTATAAAAAAATCTATATGCTGGCTGCATCCGATAACGGGCAAAGTTGGGCAGTCGAGTAGCGTATGGATGTAGGTTCTTTCGGTTTCACCATTGCAGGCCTGATCGTAGGTTTCATCGTCGGCATGACCGGCGTCGGTGGCGGCTCGTTGATGACCCCGATCCTGTTGTGGTTCGGCATCAGCCCGGCAACGGCCGTCGGCACCGACCTGCTCTATGCCGCCATCACCAAGGCCAGTGGCGTCTGGGTGCATGCGCGCAACAAGAACGTCGACTGGAAGATCACCGGCCTGCTCAGCCTGGGCAGCGTGCCCGCGGCGGCACTGACCCTGTGGTTCCTCAGCACCCTGCACACCGACACCTCGGCGCTCAACGCCGTCATCAAGCAAGGCCTGGCGGTGGTGCTTATCCTGACCGCGCTGGCCATCCTGTTCAAATCGCGTCTGCAGGCCTTCGCCAGCCGGCACGCCGGTGACCACTACCACCTCAGCGACCGCAGCCTGAACACCCTCACCGTGCTCACCGGCGTGGTGCTGGGGGTGATGGTCACCCTCACCTCGATTGGCGCTGGCGCACTGGGTACCGTGGCGTTGTTCCTGCTGTACCCCTTCCTGGTCACCCGCCGCCTGGTCGGTACCGAAATCGCCCATGCCGTGCCACTGACCCTGGTAGCGGGCCTGGGCCATGCGGGCATGGGCAACATGGACTGGTCGCTGCTGGGCTACCTGCTGCTGGGCTCACTGCCAGGCATCTACCTGGGCAGCCACCTTACCGGGCGGATTTCCGACCGCGTACTGCGCCCGTGCCTGGCAGCGATGCTGCTGCTGATCGGCTACAAGCTGGCGTTCTGACCTTCAGCCCAGGCGCAGGCGCCACTGCCCGGTCAGGCTCAGCTCCAGACGCGACAGCGGCAACACGTCGATCCGCTGGCTGGCACTCATCGGGCAGCCAAGCACCTGCACCAGCACGGCGCGCATGACCATCGGGTGGGTAACCGCCAGCCATTCACCCGGCCTGTCGAAAGCCGCCAACCAGGCGGCCATGCGCTGGCAAAGCACGGCGAACGACTCGCCGCCGTGCACCTCACTGGCCGGGTCCTGCAGCCATTCGGTCAATGCCTGCGGTTGCTCGGCCTGCAATTGCTTGAGCGTCAGCCCTTGCCAACGCCCCAGGTCGCAATCGGCCAGGGCCGGCTCGACCTGAGCCTGCCCCGAAAACCACGCCGCCGTCTCACAGGCTCGCCGCTCTGGCGCAGTCAGCACCGGCACACCGGAAAGGTCGGCGAAAGGCTGTTGGAGCAACGGCAGGATGCCGTCGTCCGCACGGTGTAGGCGCCCGGTCTTCTGAGCCTGGGTCAGGGCGTGGCAGATCAGGGTCAGGTGGACGGCTTTCACCGGGTTTATCTCGCAGCGGGCTGGGGCGCATGGTTTAGCATGCTGTGGCATTTTTTGCTGCAACATTATGGCACCGGCTGCTTCGGTGTTCGCAGGCAAGCCCGCTACCACAGGGATAGCGCATGGCTTGAGGTCGATGCGCTCGAGGTGGGGCTTGCCGGCGAATGGGCCGCACAGCGGCCCGTGGTGTCAGAAGTTGATGTTCAGCGCAGCGAACACCGCCCGGCCCGGCTGGTTATAGGTATTGGCGCCCGAAGTACTGGCGTTGCCGCCACGCAAGATCTGCTTGTCGAACACGTTGTTCACCCCCACCCGCATGTCGTAGTTGGCGTTGAACCTGTACCCGGCGCTGACATCCACCAGGCCGTAGGCTTCCACATCCTGTTGCGCGGCCTTGTCGTAGGCTTGCTGGGTACGGTCGTTGTAGGCCGGCGACTTCTGCTTGCCGAAGTAAGTACCCGCCACCTGGAACGACAGCTTGTCGGTAGCGCGCCAGTCGAGGGTGGTGTTAACAGTGTATTCCGGGATCACCGACAGCGGCTCGCCGGTCTCGCGGTTGTCGTTGTCGAGCATCCAGGTCAGGTTGGTGTTCCAGTCCAGGGCCGGTGTCAGCTCGATGAACAGGTTGCCTTCGATGCCTTCCACCCGCGCCTTGCCGGCGTTGTCCCACTGGGTCACGCGGCTGCCGGTGCCGATGGTGTACAGCACATCGGTATCACCGATGATCTTGTTCTTGTAGTCGTTGCGAAAGTACGTGGCACTGGTGCGCCAGGTACCCCGGTCGTACAGCAGGCCGATTTCCTTGTTGACGCTGATCTCGGGCTTGAGGTCGGCGTTGCCCTGCAGGTAGCAGCCACCGTTGTTGGTCTGCTGCACGCTGCAACCGTTGCCACGGCTGTACAGCAAGTAGTTGGGGTTGGACTGGTACAGGTTCGGGGTCTTGTAGGCGCGCGCGATGCCGCCTTTGACCGACAGCGCTTCGGTCAGCTTGTGCGACAGGTTAAGGCTGGGGCTGAAGTTGTCGCCGAAGGTTTCGTGGTGATCAAAGCGCAGGCCCGGGGTAATGGTGGTGTCACCGACAATGATGTTGTCCTCGACGAACAGCGCATAACTGCGGGCGGTCGTCTTCGAGCTGCTGCGGTCGAAACCGACCAGCCCGTCATTACCCGTGGGGTCCGAGCTTTGCGGGCGCAGCGAGCCCTGGTCATTGAGCGTTTCGTACAGGTATTCGCCGCCCAGGGTCAGCACATGCTCGGTGCTGCCCATTGCGAATGGCAGGTTCACTTCACTGCTCAGGCGTGTGTTGCGCAGGCGCGACATGGCGGCGCCTTCGGCATTGGGGGCACCTTCGGTGCGGCCTGCCAGGCCCTCGTTGAGGCGCCAGTTGCGCACGTACTCGTAGGCCAGCACGGTCTTGCTGGTACCCCAGGTGAAATCGCCCAGGTGGGTCAGGTCGTAGGTACTGCGCTGCATCACATTGGTTTCGTGGCCGTACAGGCTGGACACGAACTCGACGTCGCCACCACCGTTGCTGTTCATGGTGTCGCCGGCAAAGATATTGCCCTGGCGGCTGTAGCCGGCGCTGGCCTCGAGGCGGTGCTCGTCATTCAGCTTCCAGCTCAGCAGCCCATTGATGTCCTTGTTGCGCACCCCTTCGCGGCCCGCCACCAGCGCACTGGTGGCATGCCCGGCGTTGATGTCCAGGTCGTCGGCGTCGGTCTTGGCCAGGCCGCCGTACAGGCGGAAGCCGAGGTTGTCGGTCAGGCCGCCACCCAGGTTGAAGTTGGCCCGGCGGCTGGCGCCCTCGGCGCTGTCTTCCGGCAACTGGGTGTACAGGCTGACGCTACCCTTGAGTGCGTCGGTGGGGCGCTTGGTGATGATGTTGACCACCCCGCCCATGGCGCCGGAGCCGTAGCGTGCGGCCGCCGGGCCACGCAGGATCTCGATGCGCTCGACCGCTTCGGCCGGTACCCAGTTGGTTTCACCGCGGGTATCGCGGTCGCCGTTCCAGCCATAGCGCACGGCATTGCGTGCGCTGGATGGCTTGCCGTCGATGAGGATCAGGGTGTTTTCCGGGCCCATGCCGCGCAGGTCGATCTGCCGGTTGTTGCCCCGCGCGCCGCTGGCGCTGTTGCCGGTCAGGTTGACCCCGGGTTCGCGGCGAATGATGTCGGACAGGTCATTGGCCGGCGGGTGGCGCTTGATGTCTTCGGCGGTGATGATCGACGTGCCCAGGGCCTGGCGCGCCTCGCGCTCGGCGGTGACCAGGGTGTCCTCGATCACCAGCGCGTTGTCGGCAACCGGCATCTCCAGCACCTCACCCGTGCGCTTTTCTTCTGCCTGAGCCGCGCTGGCCACCATGACCGGTGACGCCAGCGCGACGAACGCCAGGGCCAGGCTGTTGGGTGAAGTCTTGCACTGCATGGGTACATCTCCTGCGATTCATGAGCGAAACGGCACATCCCTGTCGGAAACCGGGGGCCCTCGCCCACCGGCCTCGCAAACACAGTTTGGTGGCCAACAGGGATGGTAAATATAGAGATTCCTAAATGAGTTTGAATCTTATTTACGAAGTTTACATGTTTGTAACGGAACTTTGCCGACAAGATTGCGTTGCTGGCACATACCCCCTTGAATCAGCGGGGCCCCTGTGGGAGCGGGCCGCTTGCGAATTCAGTTCTCCACGCGACAGCGCAGCCCAAAGGGCTGGGCAATCTCCTACAGTTTCGAAGGTAGCCCTCTGCCGAGTCCCCCCTGATGCGCAGCCACGAAGAATGCCGCCCCACGAACACCACCAGGCCCCTGGTGAAGATCCCTCGCAGCGTCTGGGCGTTGGGCTTCGTGTCGATGTTCATGGACATTTCCTCGGAAATGATTCACGCCCTGCTACCGCTGTACATGGTCACCGTGCTCGGTACCTCGGTAGTGGCGGTGGGCTTTATCGAAGGCATCGCCGAGGCGACTGCCTCGATCACCAAGGTTTTCTCCGGCGCTCTCAGCGACCGTCTGGGCAAGCGCAAGCTGCTTACGGTTCTGGGCTATGGCCTGGGGGCGCTGAGCAAACCCGTGTTCCCCATGGCCTCCGGGCTGGAGTGGCTGACCGCGGCACGCTTCGTCGACCGGGTCGGCAAGGGTATTCGTGGGGCGCCGCGCGACGCACTGGTGGCGGATGTCACGCCCGCTGAACTGCGTGGTGCAGCCTTCGGCCTGCGCCAGGCGCTGGACACCGTGGGCGCCTTCCTTGGGCCGTTGCTGGCGATCCTGTTGATGTGGCTGACCGCAAGCCATTTCCAGACGGTGTTCTGGGTGGCAGTGATCCCGGCGTTCGTGGCGGTGTACATCCTCATCGCCTGCGTGCGCGAACCTGAAACGCCGGCCACCGCCCGGCCGGTACGCTCACCGTTGGCAGTGCACGAACTGGCTCGCCTGGGCCCGGCCTACTGGCGCTTGATCGGCCTGGCCACGCTGTTCACCCTCGCCCGCTTCAGCGAGGCGTTTCTGCTGTTACGCGCCCAGGACATGGGCCTGGCGCCGCTGTGGGCGCCGGCAGTGCTGGTGCTCATGGCCTTGGCCTACTCGCTGTCGGCCTACCCGGCCGGGGCGCTGTCGGACCGCGTAGGCCGCCATGGCGTGCTGATGACCGGGCTGGGGCTGCTGGTCACCGCCGACCTGCTGCTGGCCCTGCTGCCGGGCTGGGCCGGGCTGGCCATGGGGGTGGCCGCCTGGGGCCTGCACCTGGGCTTCAGCCAAGGCATCTTTGCCGCCATGATCGCCGACAGCGCCCCCGTCGACCTGCGCGGTACGGCCTTCGGCCTGTTCAACCTGCTGACCGGGGTGGCGCTGCTGGTGGCCAGCGTGGTGGCCGGGCTGCTGTGGGACGGGGCCGGTTTTCAGGCGACATTCCTGCTTGGCGCAGCATGTGCCGGCGGCACCTTGGTCGGGGTCGCATTGCTCAGATCAGGCCCGACCACCGGCAAGCCGAACTAGACCAGCGCTGGCTGCTGTTCCAGTAACGACCAGCCGCCATGCCCATCCACCTCCAGCCGGTGGGTATGGAACCCTGCCAGCGTGCTGCGGTGCCCGACACTGACCAGCAGCGCACCCGGCATTTCCGTGCGCAACAGCGAATACAGAGCATGCTCCAGACCTTCGTCCATGGCCGAGGTGGACTCGTCAAGAAACACCACCTGAGGCCGGTTGAACAGCACCCGGGCAAACGCCAGGCGCTGCTGTTCACCGACCGAGAGAATGTGTGACCAGTCACAACTGACGTCCAGCCGCTCGGCCAGGTGGGCCAGGTTGACCTGGCGCAAGGCCTGCTGCATCCGCGTTTCGTCCTCAGGCTTGCTCGCCGCCGGGTAGGCGATGACGGTGCGCAGATCGCCCAGCGGCAGGTACGGCCGCTGCGACAGGAACAGCGCCTGGTGGCCCAGCGGCCGCCTGACCTCACCCTCGGCATACGGCCAGAGGCCCGCCAGCGCACGCAGCAGCGTGGTTTTGCCGCTGCCCGACGGGCCCTTGATCAACAGCGCCTGGCCGGCGTGCAGGTCAAGGTCCAGGTCGGCGATAAGGGCATGCCCGTCGGGGCGCAGCACCTGCAGACGGCTGATCGCCAAGGCATGCGCCTGGTCCTCGGTGATGACACGCGGCAAAGCGCTCGCCTGCTCGTTGGCATCGAGGAACCCGGTCAGACGGTCGAGGGTGGCCCGGTACTGGGCAAACGCATCATACGACTCGCGGAAGAACGACAACGAATCCTGCACCTGGCCAAAGGCCTGTGAGGTCTGCATGACATCGCCCAGTTTGATCGCCCCACTGAAGAAGCGCGGTGCCTGGAGAATGAACGGGAACACCACTGCAACCTGGCTCACGCCCAGGTTGAAACCACTGAATTTGAGGTTCCGGTACACCAGCGCCCAGGCATTCACGATCAAGGCACCAAAGCGGCCCAGCAAGGTGCCCCGCTCAACTTGCGCGCCTTGGTAGAAGGCGATGTTCTCGGCGTTCTCGCGCAGGCGCATCAGCGCGTAACGGAAGTTGGCGGTGAGCTTTTCGTTGAGGAAGTTCAGGCGGATCAGCGGTCGCCCGAGGCGGAAGGCGATCCAGGTGGCGACGATGACATACAGGTACACGGCAAACACCATCGCCCGGGGGATCTCCACACCGGCGACAGCCAGCGGTGCCGACAGCCCCCAGAGGATCCCGGTGAACGCCACCAGCGACACCAGCGCGCTGACCGCACCCAGGGCGAGGGTCACCGAGTTGCTGACAAAGGCGTTGACGTCCAGTTCGATACGCTGGTCGGGGTTGTCCACCGGCTCGGCGAGGAACTGGCCACGGTAGTAGGCATCGCCGTGCATCCAGTCGTGGGTCAGGCGCTCGGTCAGCCAGACCCGCCACTGGATGCTGAAGGCCTGGCTTACATAGAAGGTGAACAGCGAACGCAACACGTGGATGGTGGCCAATACCGCGAAGACACCGAGCAGGTACCAGAATGCGGCTTGATCAAGGCCCTGCAAGGCGCTGTAGAAGCCGTTGTACCAGAACGAGAACAGCACGTTCAGGCGCACCGAGAATAGCGTCAGTACCAGCAGCAGGGCGAACACCAGTAACGGCCGCCAACTGCGCCTGAAACTGAAATATGGCCCGGCAAGCTGCCAGAACTGGCTACCCCAGCGCGTACAACGTACGGCCAGTGTGGCGGCTGCAGTGAAGCAGACAAGGGTGATGAACGAGGCGATTGCCAGCCAGCTCAGGCTCTCTTGCAGGGCCTGGTGCCAGTTCATTTCCATGATGGGTATCCGTGCTGAGTATTTCCGCGAGCGTAGCATTGACCTGTGATTCGTCAGGCATAAATGACGCACATTTCATGAATGCTTCCGGGTGTTGCTGGAAGCTCGCGCACTCCCTGTGGGAGCGGGCATGCCCGCGAAGCAGACGACGCGGTGAATGGCACCGGCTTTGCCGGTGTTCGCGGCGGTTCGACGCCTCGACTCGCCCGCTCCCACAAGGGATCGCGTATGCCCGGAAATTTTTGCGCCACAAAGACAAAACCCCTACCTGCATGGTGTTAGGCCTGCCGCCAGCGTTCAATCTGAGCCATGATCAAACTCTTCAGTTCAATACTGCTTGGGTTTTTAAGAAACCCTAAACTTGGCTCAGCAATCTCAAATGACTATGTGATTTCTCGCATGGTCACTTGTGATGCTGATAATCTTTGTGACTATCAGTCCGTACTCACAAGCACCCACACGAATTGCTTGATTCGATTTGTTAAAGAGCGTTTGGTTAAGAGCTTTTCGTCTCAACCGAGGCGCGCATTCTACGCTTTCCTCATTTGCTGTCAAGCGTTTATTTTGAAGTTTTTTGCGAGAAACTCGTTTAGCTTCAAACACTTGACTCAACAGGGTGACTTGCTTTGCTTCGTTACCGCGTTGGAGTGGTGCGCATTATAGGGCGGCTTTTCAGGGGGTCAACCTTTAATTTCAATAATTTAGGTTTTTTTTGAAAAGACCGCGTCAGGGCCACCAGGTGCTCGCCACAACACCTTCTGCGCCTGTGAGATCGAGCGCCGCGCGGGCGGCGCTCGATCTCACAGGCACCGAAATAACAACGCCGGGCACCTTGCCCCCACACGCCGTAATTGCGCACTATATTGCTCACTCCAATCCCACTCAAGGATCGCCGCACAGAAATGAACACCCAGCCCCGCAGCCTGGCCGCTACTCTCTTCCCGATCGGCCTGCTGCTCATCGCCATGGCATCGATACAGTCCGGTGCCTCCCTGGCGAAAAGCATGTTCCCCCTCGTCGGCGCCCAAGGCACCACCACCCTGCGCCTGATCTTCGCCAGCATCATCATGCTGCTGATACTGCGCCCGTGGCGTGTGCGCATGACCCGCAACACCCTGCGCAACGTCATCATCTATGGCATGGCGCTAGGCGGCATGAACTTCCTCTTCTATATGGCCCTGCAAACGGTTCCGATCGGCATTGCCGTGGCACTGGAGTTCACCGGCCCGCTGGCCGTGGCGATCTTCTCTTCGCGCCGGCCGATCGACTTCCTGTGGATTGCCCTGGCCATCGTCGGCCTGCTGCTGTTGCTACCTGCCGGCCATGGCGGACAGGCCCTCGACCCGGTCGGCGCCGCCTATGCCCTGGGCGCAGGGGTGTGCTGGGCGCTGTACATCCTGTTCGGGCAGCGTGCCGGGGCTGAGCACGGTATCCAGAGTGCCGCTCTGGGCGTTGTGGTCGCCGCACTGTTCGTTGCCCCCATCGGTATCGCCCACGCCGGCAGCGCATTGCTCACGCCCGCCCTGATCCCCATGGCCCTGGGCGTCGCAGTGCTGTCCACTGCCCTGCCCTACAGCCTGGAGATGGTTGCCCTCACGCGCATCCCGGCACGCACCTTCGGCACCCTCATGAGCATCGAGCCCGCATTTGGTGCACTGTCTGGTCTGCTGTTCCTGGGCGAGGTGCTGACGTTCACCCAGTGGCTGGCTATCCTGGCGATCATTACCGCGTCGGTCGGCACCACCCTGTCCATGCGCACGGAACCCAGCCCAGCCGTCGCAGCAGACTGATATGAGAAATATTTTCATTTGAGACAGGATTAGTGATTGTAGCGGCCCGCCTCGCTGATTAAGCTGTCACCGAATCATCATCTTTGCGCTATCTACTGGACCGAACACGGACGCTGGGGAAATTTCAGGAAGAACCAAAGCGATAACGACGGGGCCAGACAGCTGATCCGCCCTGCATTTAAGGACAGGAATGAAACGTATTTTGCTCATCCTGGCCATCTTGGCTATTGCTGGATGTGCCGCCACGGCCAAGACTGAGGTCAAAAGGGGCAAGAAGGGCCTGCATATCAATTGCTCCGGCCTTTCTTCCTCGTGGGACAACTGCTACAGCAAGGCCGCAAGCTCCTGCAGCACGCGCGGCTACCGGGTCATTGCACGCTCGGGCGATAGCGATGAAGAACCCGGTGACTACTTGTTCGGCATCAACCCGGCGGGTTACACCAGCCGTAGCATGATCGTCATCTGCAAGTAGAAAAAAGGGCAGCTCGCAAGCTGCCCTTTTCATTTGCCTTACAACGGCGCGGTACGCGCCTCCAGCCAGGCCAGCGCGTCACCCTTGAGCAAGGGCGCAAGGCGCTCGCGTACCCTGGCGTGATAGCCGTTCAACCAGTCCAGCTCTTCCCTGGCCAGCAGCTCGGGTACCAGGCAACGAGTGTCGATCGGGCACAGCGTCAGGGTCTCGAACTTCAGGAAGTCGCCGAAGGCGCTGTTGCCAGCCTCGCGGTTGACCACCAGGTTCTCGATGCGCACACCCCACTGTCCTGGGCGGTACGTGCCCGGCTCGATCGAGCTGATCATACCCACCTGCATCGCGGTCTGCGGCGTGGGCGCCGCCTGGTAGGCAATGACTTGCGGCCCCTCGTGCACGTTCATGAAGTACCCCACCCCATGCCCGGTGCCGTGGCCGTAATCAACCTGGTCAGCCCAGATCGGTGCCCGGGCAATGGCGTCGAGCAACGGCGACAGCACGCCACGCGGGAAGGTGGCGCGCGACAGAGCGATCATGCCTTTGAGCACGCGCGTGCAATCCTGCTTCTGCGCAAGGCTGGGGTTGCCCACCGGCACCATGCGGGTGATGTCGGTGGTGCCGCCCAGGTACTGCCCGCCCGAATCGATCAGCAGCAAACCATCGCCCTCGATTACCGCATGCGACTGCTCGGTGGCACGGTAATGTGGCATCGCCCCGTTACCATTGAAGGCGGCAATGGTCGAGAAGCTCAACGACACATAATCCGGGCGTCGGGCTCGCGCGGCGCTCAACTGCTCGTCAACCGTCAATTCGGTGATCACCTGCTGACCGAGGCTGGCCTCGAACCAGGCGAAGAATTCGCACAGGGCGGCGCCGTCCTGCTCCATGACCTGGCGAATGTGCATCAGGTCGTCTTCACCTTTGCATGACTTGCTCAGGGTGGTGGGGTTGAGCCCCTCGACCAGCAGCACATCTGCCGGCAGGTTACCCAGCAAGCCGCAGGTTACCCGGGCCGGATCCACCAGCAGCCGGCTCTTGGCCGGAACCGCGCCTAGCGCCTTGCCTGCTTCGCTGTAGTCGCGCACCTCGATGCCGTCGACCGCCAGCACCTGACGCAGGTGCGCATCCATCTTGTCCTGGCCAACGAACAGGATGGCCTGCTGCTGATTGATCAAGGCAAAGGCCAGGAAAACCGGGTTGTAGGACACATCACTACCGCGCAGGTTGAACAGCCAGGCGATGTCATCGAGGGTAGCGATGAAGTGCCAGTCGGCCCCCTTGACCTGCATATCCTGGCGCAGCTGTGCGAGCTTTTCCGCCCGGCTCACCGAGGCGTGTGGCGGCAAGTGCTGGTACACCGGGTTGGCGGGCAGCGCCGGGCGCCCTTCCCAGACCCGGCCCAGCAAGTCCTTGTCGGTGACCAGCCGCGCCCCACGCGCCTTCAGCCGCTCGCCCAACTGGCGCGCCGAGGCCAAGGCCATGACCGCGCCATCCACCGCGACGCTGCCGTTGGACTCAACGTTTTCGCCCAGCCATTCCAGCGCACCGGGCTTGCCCGGCAATAGTTTCATCAGTTCGATACCACTGCCGGCCAGCTCGTGATCCGCCTGTTCCCAGTAGCGGCTATCGACCCACAACCCGGCAAACTCAAGCGTGACCACCAGTGTGCCGACCGAACCGTGGAAGCCCGACAGCCACTGGCGCCCCTGCCAGTAACCGGGCAGGTATTCGGAAAGGTGGGGGTCTGCCGAGGGCACCAGCAAGGCATCGATGCCCTCTGCGGCCATGGCCTGGCGCATGCGCGCCAGTCGCTGCGGCACGCTTTGCTCAAGGGTGGTCTGAACGTTCATGCGCTCTCCTGCGGCTACATCACGGTTGATCCAGTGTGCCGATAATGGAACAGCCGCCGAAGCCCTGCAATCGTGGCGACCGACGCACGGCACGCATTGCCCTGCGCAAACCGGACATTTCCTACAGCAGGGCCAGGACCATCGATCATGTTCCGCTGAACTTCCCCAAAGCACCGGCTTCACACACTGTACATTCATTGCACACAGGCAGATGACCATGCCCAATGCCTGCTCCCCTAAAAGCGGCGTGGTGCTGCTCGACACCCGCGCGCGCACCCCTGACCACGAGCATGCCGTGCACCTGAAGCTTGCCGACGGCCTGGCCCGCCTGCTGGGCTGCACGTACGTGCAACCCAGCCAGCCACCAGGCGCCGCCGATGGCTACTACTACCTGCCCACCGAAACCCTGGTCGACCCCAAGCGCCATGCCGCCCTGGGCATCTGCAGCGAGCACGACCTGTTCGGCGGGCTGGTCGCACACCCCTACATGGCGACCAAGGCAATCTCCCACCCGCTGCCGGCCGGAGCCAGTTTCCCGCCAGGCTGGACCGATGCCTTCGCCCGGCAAGCCAGCGACGCCCTGCTGCGCGGCTACACCGTGTTCAGCAAGGCCGATGCGCGCACCGCCGCACAGCTGTTGCTGGCGGACGGCCCGCTGCGGGTCAAGCCGGTACTGGCCTGTGCAGGCCGAGGGCAACAGGTCATCACCACGATGGATGAACTGCAACCACTGCTGGCCGGCATGGATGCCCAGGACCTTGCGCTATGGGGGCTGGTGCTCGAAGAAGACCTGAGCGAAGTGCAAACCTTCAGCGTCGGCCAGGTACGCGTCGCCGGTCTGACCTGCAGCTATCACGGCACCCAGCAACTGACCCGTGACCATCAGGGCACGGAAGTGTATGGCGGCTCCGACCTGGTGGTGGTGCGCGGTGATTACCAGGCACTGCTGCAACTGCCGTTGGACGAGCCGCTGCGCCTGGCCATCAACCAGGCGATGGCCTACGAACAGGCCGCCGAGCAGCACTTCCCCGGTTTCATCGCCTCACGGCGCAACTACGACATCGCCCGCGGCATGACCCCCCAGGGTCGCCTGCGCAGCGGCGTGCTCGAACAATCCTGGCGCCTGGGCGGTGCCAGCAGTGCCGAGCTGCTGGCGTTGCAGGCGTTTGCCGACGACCCGGCATTGCAACGGGTGCGTGCCTCCACCCATGAAGTGTTCGGCACCCCCGAACTGCCCACTGACGCCACCCTCTTTTACCAAGGAAACGACAGTGAACTCGGACAACTCAGCAAATTTGCGCGGATTCGCGAACATGGCCATTGAGAGTGAAACCGTTGAACTGCAGGTCGAGGATGACAGCATCGTCGGCACCCTGGTCAGCCCCGGCAGCAAGATGCCGGGCATTCTCTTCGTGCACGGCTGGGGTGGCAGCCAGCAACGCGACCTGGCACGTGCCCGGCATATCACCGGGCTGGGCTGCGTGTGCATGACCTTCGACCTGCGCGGCCACGAAAAAACCGAAAGCCAACGGCTGACGGTGACCCGCGAACAGAACCTGACCGACCTGCTGGTGGCCTACGACCGGCTGGTAAGCCACCCGGTCGTCGACAGCAGTGCCATCGCCATCATCGGCAGCAGTTATGGCGGCTACCTGGCCACCCTGCTGACCCGCGTGCGGCCGGTCAAATGGCTGGCCCTGCGAGTACCCGCCATGTACTGGGACGATGAATGGAACCTCCCCAAGCAAACCCTCGACCGGCAACGGCTGAACGCCTACCGCCAGCGCCCGCTCGGCCCGGCGGACAACCGCGCACTGGCAGCCTGTGCCGAGTTCGGTGGTGACGTACTGCTGGTGGAGTCCGAGCAAGACGACTACGTGCCGCACAGCACGCTGATGAGCTACCGCTCGGCATTCGTCAGCGCCCATTCGCTCACCCACCGCATCGTCGACGGTGCCGACCACGCGCTGTCCAGCGAAGAGAGCCAGAAAGCCTACAGCTCGATCCTGGCGGCATGGGTCAGCGAAATGGTCATTGGCGCCCGCCTGGACCGTTACCCGCACTACGCGCCCTGGTATGCCTGAGGCTCCCCCACCTGGCAATGCAGGCCGCCATCGGCGCCACGTACCAGGCTGCGCAGGGTCTGGTAGGCGGAAAAGTTGACGCTACGCGCCTGATGCTGGCCAAGCAGCTCAAGGAACGGCTCCTCGACAAAAAGCACGGCCGCCGCCGCCCACGCCTGGCGGGACTGCCATTGCAGGTACTGCAGCACCCGGCTGCCATCGTCACTGGCCTGGATGCTGACACCCTGCAACCCTTCGCAGCGCGCGGCCAGCTCTTCGCTGCGCGCCACCAGCGCCTGGGCCAACGCCTGCTGGCACCTGCCGGGCACTTCATATTCGATCATCTGGGTAAACCACAGGGGATGAGATGTTGCCGTCATGAAAGGTCTCCTGGCGACGGACGCATGCAGCGCGACGCCGTGCAGGGTAAAACCTCAAGTTATGTCAAGGTCAAGCGGTTTTCCACCCTGGGAACGCCCCTCTCGCCCTAACCCGATACCGCGAAGCGCCGCCGGTAATCACTCGGGGTCAGACCGGTGATGCGCTGAAACACCTTGCGAAATGCACCCGGGTCCTGGTAACCGACGCCCCAGGCAATCTGCTCGACATTGCGCCGGGTGAACTCCAGCAAGCGGCACGCCCGGCCCACCCTCACCTGCTGGCAGTACTCGGTAGGCCGTAGCCCCGTGGCAGCACGAAAACGCCGCAGGAAGGTGCGCTCCTCCAGCCCCGCACATGCGGCCATGCTGGCCAGGTCGGCATCCTGCCCTCCGTTGCCCTGCAACCAGTGCTGCACTTTCAGCACTGCCTCATCGCCATGGTCCAGGCGCGGGTTGAACACTGCGCCGGGCAGCGGCGCCGCGACCGGATCGACCGCCAGGTAACGGGCAGTTTCCCGCGCCACCGTCGCGCCCATGAAGCGCTCCAGCAAGCGCAAGCCCAGCTCGGTCCAGGCCATCAACCCGGCCGAGGTGACGATGTCTCCATCGTCCAGCAACGGTTGCTGGGCCTCGACCCGCACCTTGGGAAAACGCTGGGCAAGCGAATGCACGTAGTTCCAGTGAGTACAGGCCGGGCGCCCGTCGAGCAGGCCACTGGCGGCGATGAAGAACACCCCGATGCACACCGACGCCAGCACCGTGCCGTGCCCGTGCAACTGGCACAACGAAGCGCGATGGCGTTCAAGCAGCTCACCTTGCGGGGCAGACTCCAGGCTCGGCGGAATGATCAGTACCCGCAGCTCGGACGCGACGGCAGGTGGGCTCTCAGGGGCAGGCTGCAACTGCCCCGCCTCATCTGCCTGCCAGAAGCTGATACGCACCGCTGGCAACTCGACGGCCCCCAGTTCGGCAGCCACCCGGTTGGCCACCAGGAACAGGTCGGCCAGCCCATGCACGGCAGCACGCTGCGCGCCGGGGTAAAGCAGCAGGCCGATGTCCAGGCTGGCGGGGTTGTCAGTTTTTGCCCGCATAGTGTCGTTCGCGCCAATCCTCAGGTCAGTGCACACAGCCTATAACTAACGTCATCCAACGACTACTGCCACAGGAGGCAGCATGAGCAAGCAGGCGCTGATCATCATCGACATCCAGAACGACTACTTTCCGGGCGGCAAATGGACCCTCGATGGCGCCGACCAGGCGGCCGACAATGCCGCCCGCCTGCTGGCGGCAGCGCGTCAACGGGGCGACCTGGTGGTGCATGTGCGGCATGAGTTCGACAGCGCCGATGCGCCGTTCTTCGCGCCAGGCTCACAGGGTGCGGCCATCCACGCCAAGGTCGAGCCGATGGCGGGCGAGCCAGTGGTACTCAAGCACAAGGTCAACGCCTTCCTCGGCACAGACCTTGAGCACACGCTGGACCGGCATGGCGTCGAAGCCCTGACCATCGTCGGCAGCATGAGCCACATGTGCGTCGACGCCGCCACCCGTGCCGCGGCCGACCTGGGTTATGACGTGACCGTGGCGCACGATGCCTGTGCCACGCTGCCACTGGAGTTCGATGGCAAGCGGGTGCCGGCGGCGCAGGTGCATGATTCAGTGATGGCGGCGTTGGCGTTTGCCTATGCCAAGGTGGTCAGGACCGATGAGTTGCTGAATAGCTGATCAGTGGAATTTGGGGGCGCTTTGCGCCCCATCGCGACGCAAGGCCGCTCCCACAGGTGCCGCGCAAATCTGATGTCTGGCACGGTACCTGTGGGAGCGGCCTTGCGTCGCGATGGGCTGCGCAGCAGCCCCAAAACCGGCTACCTCAGATCACCACATTGCGCACAAACCGCACCGCCACCGCCCCATCGTTGCGATACGCATACCGGCAGTTGCTGGGAAACACATGGAACTGCCCGACCTGCAGGCGATGCTCGACCCCTTCGATAATCAGCGTCAGTTGCCCTTGCGCTACATAGATCTGCTCGCTCCAGCCTTCGGCATCAGCCTCGCTGGAATAGCACTCGCCCGGCGCCAACGTCCATTCCCAAAGCTCCACCTCGCGTCTTGCCATACTGCTGCCCAGCAGCACCGCCCGGCTCTGCGGGTGCTCACCGGCCCAGGCCAACTCGTCGATGCGCCCGGGGTCGCGCTGGTCAGGCGCCTGGATCAGGGTACTGAAAGCCACGCCCAAGGCTTCGGCAATCAGGTCAAGGGTGGTCAGGCTGACATTCCTTTCGCCCGCTTCGATCGCCACCAGCATGCGCCGGCTGACCCCGGAGCGCTCGGCCAGCGCCGTCTGGCTCATACCCGCAGCGTTGCGCAGGCTGCGTACATTGAGGCTGACATGTTGCAGCACCGATGCCCGGTGCGAGGAATCATTGTGCACTATATTGCTCACTGGTCGATATTGCGCAGTATACTGCCCACTTTGCGGCGATTGTGCGCCGCCCCCCTCCGAGTGCGCAAGACCATGAACCAGCCCAGCAGCAAGCCGACCCCTGCCACTACCTTTCGCCTGAGCAAGGCCGAACTTGTACTGGTTTTCATCACCATGCTGTGGGGCGGCACCTTCCTGCTGGTGCATAACGTGATGACCGTCAGCGGCCCGATGTTCTTCGTCGGCCTGCGCTTCGCTGCAGCCGCCCTGTTCGTTGGCGTGGTCTCGGCGCGGGCGCTGCCGGGGCTGACCTTCACCGAGCTGAAAGCCGGCATGCTGATCGGCGTGTCGATCATGCTCGGCTACGGCCTGCAGACCATGGGCCTGCAAACCATCAGCAGCAGCCAGTCGGCGTTCATCACCGCGCTGTACGTGCCGTTCGTGCCGCTGTTGCAGTGGCTGGTACTGGGCCGGCGCCCCGGCCTGATGCCCAGCATCGGTATCGGCCTGGCGTTCATCGGCCTGATGCTGCTGGCCGGGCCGGAGGGCGGCAGCCTGCACTTCAGCGAGGGCGAGTTGGTCACCCTGGTAAGCGCCGTGGCCATCGCCGGCGAAATCATCCTGATCAGCCGCTACGCCGGCCAGGTCGATGTGCGCCGGGTCACCGTGGTGCAACTGGCAACCGCCTCGCTGCTGGCGTTCCTGATGATCGTGCCGACCCAGGAGCGCCTGCCCGACTTCTCCTGGCTGCTGCTGGCCAGCGCCGTGGGCCTGGGCGCCATGAGCGCGGTGATCCAGGTGGCAATGAACTGGGCGCAGAAGTCGGTCTCGCCCACCCGCGCCACCCTCATCTATGCCGGTGAACCGGTGTGGGCCGGGATCGTCGGGCGCATCGCCGGTGAGCGCCTGCCGGGCGTGGCACTGCTCGGTGGCTTGCTGATCGTGATCGCGGTGGTGGTCAGCGAACTCAAGGTGCGCCGCCCGCGCGAAGCGACCGAAGCACCAGAAGTGCAGGATGAAGGCGAACGCCAGGCCGGCCTGTAAAGCCGCCAACTGCGGCTATGCTTTGTAAAAAACTGTTATAAAAAAACAGCTTGTCACAGCCTGTTTGTAGGATTCTGCGACAGCTTGCGTGTTGGTGATCACCCCCTCGACACGTATGATTCTTTGCAAACTTCTCCAGAATAGAACGCTATGTCATTGATAGTGCTATTGCTTCTGCCGTTCGTGGGCAGTTGCCTGGCAGCCGTGCTGCCGCACAACGCACGTAACGCGGAGTCCATTCTCGCCGGGCTCGTGGCCCTGGTCGGCACTGTCCAGGTAGCACTGCTGTACCCTCAGGTTGCCCACGGTGGCGTAATTCGCGAAGAGTTCCTCTGGCTGCCCAGCCTGGGGCTGAACCTGGTGTTGCGCATGGACGGCTTCGCCTGGCTGTTCTCGCTGCTGGTGCTGGGCATTGGTGCGCTGGTGTCGCTGTATGCCCGCTACTACATGTCGCCGCAAGACCCGGTACCGCGCTTCTTCGCCTTCTTCCTCGCTTTCATGGGCGCCATGCTCGGCCTGGTGATCTCCGGCAACCTGATCCAGTTGGTGTTCTTCTGGGAACTCACCAGCCTGTTCTCCTTCCTGCTGATCGGCTACTGGCACCACCGTGCCGACGCCCGCCGCGGCGCCTACATGGCGCTGATGGTCACGGGCGCAGGCGGTTTGTGCCTGCTGGTGGGTGCCCTGCTGCTCGGCCATGTGGTCGGCAGCTACGACCTGGACAAGGTCCTGGCTGCCGGCAACACCATCCGCCAGCATGCACTGTACCCGGTGCTGCTGCCGCTGATCCTCATCGGCGCCCTGAGCAAGAGCGCACAATTCCCCTTCCAGTTCTGGCTGCCCCACGCCATGGCGGCTCCCACCCCGGTATCGGCTTACCTGCACTCGGCGACCATGGTCAAGGCCGGGGTGTTCCTGCTGGCGCGACTATGGCCGGTGCTGTCGGGCAGCGAGGAGTGGTTCTGGATCGTCGGCGGTGCCGGCGCCCTCACCCTGCTGCTCGGCGCCTTCGCCGCCATGTTCCAGAACGACCTCAAGGGCCTGCTGGCGTACTCGACCATCAGCCACCTGGGCCTGATTACCCTGCTGCTGGGCCTGAACAGCCCGCTGGCCGCCGTCGCAGCGGTGTTCCATATTCTCAACCACGCCACCTTCAAGGCCTCGCTGTTCATGGCCGCCGGCATCATCGACCACGAAAGCGGCACCCGTGACATCCGCCGCCTCAGCGGGCTGATCCGCCTGGTGCCATACACCGCCACCCTGGCCATGGTGGCCAGCGCCTCGATGGCCGGCGTGCCATTGATGAACGGCTTTCTGTCCAAGGAAATGTTCTTCGCCGAAACGGTGTTCATCAGCTCCACCGCCTGGGTCGAGGCTACGCTGCCGGTGATCGCCACCCTGGCCGGCACCTTCAGCGTGGCCTATGCCCTGCGCTTCACCGTCGATGTGTTCTTCGGCCCCACTGCGCAAGACCTCCCGCATACCCCGCACGAACCGCCACGCTGGATGCGTGCGCCGGTCGAACTGCTGGTGCTCACCTGCCTGGTGGTGGGCATCTTCCCTGCCCAGTCGGTCGGCCCGCTGCTGGCCGCCGCTGCCCTGCCGGTGGTAGGCGGCACCCTGCCGGAATACAGCCTGGCCATCTGGCATGGCTGGAACGCGCCGCTGATCATGAGCCTGGTGGCCATGAGCGGCGGTATCGTGCTGTACCTGTTGCTGCGCAAGCAGCTGCGCCTGGGCCGCTTCCCCTACCCGCCGGTGATCGAGCGCTTCAACGGCAAGCGCCTGTTCGAACACGGCCAGGTGCAACTGATGCTGCTGGCCCGGCGCATCGAGCGCCTGCTCACCAGCCGCCGCCTGCAGTCGCAGCTGTTCATGCTGGTGCTCGCCGCCTTCCTCGCCGGCCTCACACCTATGCTCTACAGCGGCCTGAGCTGGGGCGACCGGCCGAAGATTCCGGGCTCGGGCGTGTTCGTCGCGCTGTGGCTGATCGCCATTGCCTGCGCCATCGGCGCCGCCTACCAGGCCAAGTATCACCGCTTGGCGGCATTGATCATGGTCAGCGTCTGCGGCCTGATGACCTGCATCACCTTCGTCTGGTTCTCCGCGCCCGACCTGGCCCTGACCCAGCTGGTAGTGGAAGTGGTCACCACCGTGCTGATCCTGCTCGGCCTGCGCTGGCTGCCGCGGCGGATCGAAGGCGTATCACCACTTCCGGGCAGCCAGGAGCGCGCACGCATGCGCCGCCTACGCGACCTGTTGCTGGCGGTGCTGGTAGGTGGCGGCATGGCCGTGCTGTCCTACGCCATGCTGACCAGGCCGACGCCCAACGACATTTCCTCGTTCTACCTGAGCCGGGCGCTGCCCCAGGGCGGTGGCACCAACGTGGTCAACGTCATGCTGGTCGACTTCCGTGGCTTCGATACCCTTGGTGAAATCACCGTGCTGGTGGCCGTGGCGTTGACCGTGTTCGCCCTGTTGCGGCGCTTCCGCCCGCCGAAGGAAAGCATGCAACTGCCGGCGCAGCAGCGCCAGCTGGCACCCGACGTGGTCACCGACCTGATCAACCCGCGGCATGCCACCGACACCGCCCTGGGCTTCATGATGGTGCCCGCGGTACTGGTGCGCCTGCTGCTGCCGATCGCCCTGCTGGTGTCGATGTACCTGTTCATGCGCGGCCACAACCAGCCCGGTGGCGGCTTTGTCGCCGGCCTGGTGATGTCGGTGGCGTTCATCCTGCAGTACATGGTGGCCGGCACCCAGTGGGTCGAGGCGCAGATGAGCCTGCGCCCGCTGCGCTGGATGGGCACCGGGCTACTGTGCGCAACCCTGACCGGGGTGGGCGCCATGCTGCTGGGCTACCCGTTCCTCACCACCCATACCGCCCACCTGCACCTGCCGTTGCTCGGTGATGTGCACGTGGCCAGCGCGCTGTTCTTCGATGTCGGCGTGTTCACCGTGGTGGTCGGCTCGACCCTGCTGATCCTCACTGCCCTGGCGCACCAGTCGGTGCGCGCCTACCGCCCGGGCAACCCGGCGAAAACCAGCCAAGCAGGAGCCGCCTGATGGAAGAAGTGATTGCAGTTGCCATCGGCGTCCTGGCCGCCTCGGGGGTGTGGCTGATCCTGCGCCCGCGAACCTACCAGGTGATCATGGGCCTGTGCCTGCTGTCGTACGGGGTCAACCTGTTCATCTTCAGCATGGGTAGCCTGTTCATCGGCAAGGAACCAATCATCAAGGACGGCGTGCCCCAGGACCTGCTGCACTATACCGACCCGCTGCCGCAGGCCCTGGTGCTCACCGCCATCGTCATCAGCTTCGCCATGACCGCGCTGTTCCTGGTGGTGTTGCTGGCATCGCGCGGCCTGACCGGTACCGACCACGTGGATGGCCGGGAGCGTGACGAATGAGTGGCATGAGCCAACTGATCATCGCGCCCATTCTGTTGCCGCTGGTGACGGCGGCAGTGATGTTGCTGCTGGGCGAGAAACACCGACAGATCAAGGCCCGGCTGAACCTGCTGTCGACCTTCGCCGGCCTGGCCATCGCGGTCAGCCTGCTGCAGTGGGTGCGCACCCAGGGCCAGGCGGAATCGATCGGTGTCTACCTGCCGGGCAACTGGCCAGCGCCGTTCGGCATCGTGCTGGTGGTCGACCACCTGTCGGCCCTGCTGCTGACCCTAACCGGCATCATCGGTTTCAGCGCCCTGCTGTTTGCCCGCGCCCGCTGGGACGGTGCCGGGGCCAGCTTCCACGCACTGTTCCAGATCCAGTTGATGGGCCTGTACGGCGCCTTCCTCACCGCCGACCTGTTCAACCTGTTCGTGTTCTTCGAAGTGCTGCTGGCCGCTTCCTATGGCCTGCTGCTGCATGGCTCGGGCCGCGCCAGGGTGCGTGCCGGCCTGCACTACATTGCCATCAACCTGTTCGCTTCGTCGCTGTTCCTGATCGGTGCAGCGATGCTGTATGGCGTGACCGGCACACTGAACATGGCCGACCTGGCCCTGAAGATTCCGCTGGTGCCGGAGGCAGACCGTGGCCTGTTGCACGCTGGCGCGGCGATCCTGGCCATGGCCTTCCTGGTCAAGGCAGGCATCTGGCCGCTGAACTTCTGGCTGGTACCGGCCTATGCCTCGGCCAGCGCGCCGGTGGCGGCGCTGTTTGCCATCATGACCAAGGTCGGCCTGTATGCCGTGCTGCGCCTGTGGACGCTGCTGTTCTCCGGGCAGGCCGGGGCCTCGGCACACTTCGGTGGTGAATGGCTGGTGTACGGTGGTCTGGTCACCCTGGCGGTGGCGGCGGTATCGATACTGGCCGCGCAGCGCCTGGAGCGCATGGCTGCCCTCAGCATCCTGGTCTCGGCCGGCACCCTGCTCGGCGCCGTCGGTTTTGCTCAGTCGGCGCTGACCGGTGCGGCACTGTTCTACCTGGTCAACTCGACGCTGGCGCTGTGCGCGCTGTTCCTGCTCGCCGAGTTGGTCGAACGTTCGCGTTCAGCCAACGAAGCGCCACTTGAGGACGAAGAAGGCGCCATGCCGCCACCGCTAGAGTCACTGCACCCGCCCAAGGGCATCAACCTCGACGATGAGCAAAAGGTGGTGATCGGCCAGATCATCCCGTGGACCATGGCCTTCCTCGGCCTCAGCTTCATCGCCTGCGCCCTGCTGATCATCGGCATGCCGCCGCTGTCTGGCTTTGTCGGCAAGCTCAACCTGATCAGCGCGCTGTTCAACCCGCAGGGGCTGGGTGTGCCACCCGAGCAACCGCTGGGCACGGCGGGCTGGGGCCTGGTGGCGTTGCTGATCCTGTCTGGCATGGCCTCGCTGATCGCCTTCGGCCGCGTCGGCATCCAGCGCTTCTGGAAGCCCGAGGAGCGCCCATCGCCGGTGCTGCGCCGCTATGAATGCCTGCCCATCGTCATCCTGCTCGGCCTGTGCATCATCCTCAGCGTCAAGGCTGAACCGCTGCTGCGCTACACCCAGGACACCGCCGCCAGCCTGCAGGCCCCCGACGCCTATATCGAAGCCGTGATGGCCGCCCGGCCGATTCCTGGCCCCACCTCGCTCGACGTACAGGTGCAGCCATGAATCGACTGTTCCCCGCACCGCTGTTATCGGTTTCACTGTTCGGCCTGTGGCTGTTGCTGAACCTTTCAGTCAGCCCCGGCAACCTGCTGCTGGCTGCCGCGCTCGGCGTGCTGGCGCCGCTGCTGATGGCACCGCTGCGCCCGCAGCATGCCCATGTGCGGCGGCCGCTGGCCATCGCCCGGCTGATTGGCCGGGTCGGCATCGATGTGATCATGTCCAACCTGCTGGTTGCCCGTGGCGTGCTGCGGGCCGGCAAGCAGCCGCCACGCTCGGCGTTCGTGCACATCCCGCTGGCCCTGCGCGACCCGCATGGCCTGGCGGCGTTGTCGATGATTACCACGGTGGTGCCCGGCACGGTCTGGTCCGAACTGGCGCTGGACCGCAGCGTATTGCTGCTGCATGTGTTCGACCTGGACGATGAGGCGGCCTTCATCCAGCACTTCAAGGACACCTACGAACGCCCGCTGATGGAGATTTTCCAATGACAGGCCTGCTCGCCAATGCTGTCCTCGCCAGCCTGTTCATCTTCGCCCTGGCCATGGCCCTGGCGCTGATCCGGCTGTTCCGCGGCCCGTCCGCCCAGGACCGGGTGCTGGCGCTGGACTACCTGTACATCCTGGCCATGCTGACCATGCTGGTGCTGGGAATCCGTTATGCCAGTGACACCTACTTCGAAGGTGCCCTGCTGATTGCGCTGTTCGGTTTCGTTGGCTCGTTTGCCCTGGCCAAGTTCCTGCTGCGCGGTGAGGTGATCGAATGACTGAAACCCTGCAACTCCCCTTCTGGCTGGAGCTGGTCACCGCCGCGCTGCTGCTGACCGGCAGCCTGTTCGCCCTGATCGGTGCCGTTGGCCTGTTGCGCCTGAAGGACTACTTCCAGCGCATGCACCCGCCGGCACTGGCCTCGACCATTGGTGCCTGGTGCGTGGCACTGGCCTCGATCATCTACTTTTCCTGGCTCAAGGAAGCGCCGGTGCTGCACGCCTGGCTGATTCCGATCCTGCTGTCGATCACCGTACCGGTGACCACGCTGTTGCTGGCGCGGGCAGCGCTGTTCCGCAAGCGCATGGCAAACGAGCCGGTACCTGAAGAAGTCAGCAGCGGCCGCGATCGCGGTAACTGAAAGGTCGCCGCGTCACCCTTGGGCAAGGCGCTGCAACTCGCGCCGGACCATGGCCGCATAAGGCGGCGGGCCGAGGCGGTACAATTCGCCTGCCACCCAGTTCAACCAGGCGCCTTGCAGTTCTTCGCGCCTGGCCAGCAAACGCTCGGCCTCGGCCACGGCATCCGCCTGGTGCTGCCGATGGAACTCGGCACGCGTTGCAGGCGCGTCGTCACTGTGGGTCATTCACTGGCCTTGAAGGTGGTCAGCTCACCTTTGCGCCATTTGGCAACCTTGCCGGTCACCGCCTTGAGCAACTTGCCCAGGCCTTCCTGCACTTGTTGCTGGGCGGCGAACACCAGCATCACACCGTGGCCTTCACGGAACACGATGCCCTCGCCTTCGGGTACCGACACAAAGGCGTAATCGCCCACGCCATATACGTTCAGCTTGATTTCGCGAAAGCGCATTTCCAGTTTGCCGCCTTCGCGGCTGGGCAGTACGGCGGCACGAAAGTGGTCGCCGACCTTCAGCTCCAAACGCTGCTTGTCATCGACCACCAATGCACTTTCGGTGTCGATTTCGGCCATGTACAGGCCTTCAGGATTCTGTTCGGTGACATAGACAAAGCGGCCCTGAAACAGCTGGGCCAATTTACCGCGCAAGTCGCCCAGGGCGAACAACGCATGAGTATCAAGAGTGCTGACTGCCAATGAAGTAATCCTCAACCGGTTACAACCCGCCCTCACCCAAGCTCGGTGAGACACGGTCATTTCTAATCGATAGGCGAAAAGAGTAATAAAACGATATGCGAAATGTCTGTGCCCGCTAGCGATGCAGCGCGCAGGATTCTTTACTCTGGCTTGCCAGATATGGCCTCAATACAGGCTTTCGGCATATTCCCGATTCGGGAAGCGTAATGTCTGACAGCAAAACCGCCAGGAAAGATGCGGCAGGCAATGCCAGAGCGCACGTGAGAACGGGCCCTGCAATTCATCAGCGCATTACTGGGGGAAGAATATGCACGAAAACACCGAAATCCGTCGAGAGGCAAAGTGCATTTCTTACAGGAGAATGCCCGGAACAACACTCCGCTCACTCGCCGGAAGCACTCAATGCGCTCAGGCAGCCAAGCCCTTCTTCAACTGCTGCTGCCAGGCCGTCTGGCACTCCAGCGCCTCTTCGCGTGTGGCGAATGCAGTACCACGGCGCTCGCCATTGACCAGCACTACCCAGCAGATACGTTTACCCAATGCCCGCAGTGTGGCCGGCACACCCGAACCAATCATCACGGCTACATCGACCCGGCTATTCATCATTCCCTCCGGAATTTAATTAGCACCCTAACGATAAAGCCATGATACGCCTGCTCGCGGCGTGGAAACAGCACATCCCGGTACAGCAGTGTTACGTGCGGGGCAACAAAACCGCCGCCGACAAGAAATGCAAAAAGCCCCAGGGATCGCTCCGTGGGGCTTGGCACACCGCGCGGGGTTACACCTGGCGCTGGTGGCGGTCGAGCTGCTCGTGGCGCTCCTGGGCTTCGATGCAGTACTTGGTGGTCGGGCTGATCAGCAGGCGCTTCAGGCCGATCGGCTCACCGCTGTCATCGCACCAGCCGAAGCTTTCGTCGGCAATACGGTCCAGGGCCATTTCCAACTGCGGCAGCAGGCGCTGGTCACGGTCGATGGCATTCACCAGCCAGCTACGCTCTTCTTCGACCGAAGCCACGTCGGCAGGGTCCGACGGGGTGTCCAGGCCTTCGATGGTGGCACGGCTCAGCTCGATGCGTTCATGGGTTTCGACTTTCATCGCCTGCAGCAGGCCAGCAAAGAAAGCCAGCTGGTCAGCGTTCATGTAGTCATCGGCCGACATGGCCAGCAACTGTTCCTTGGTCATCGATTTCTCTATGAAAAAATGTGCATTTGGGCGATTCGGGTGCCGCCGACGCCTTGGCATCGGCAGCGGAATTCTTCAAGCGCCAACCGGCACTCTTTTACAGGGGGCGGCAGTCTAAGGCGCTGCGTCGCGTGGAGCAACTGCAAATGGGTGTGAATTTGCTTCTATTGCTCGGAATCCGCTGGTCGGTGCAAAGAAGATGCTTGGTAGGGGCCGTGGAGCATGGCGGGGAATTGGGCCAGGGCCGCTAGGTGCTCGCCACAGCATTTGCAGCGTCTGGAAGATCGAGCGCCGCCCGCGCGGCGCATCGCGAGCGAAGCTCGCTCCTACATCTGTTTCGGGCCAGTCGATCCTGAGGCAGAGGCGCGCGGCCCTTTGGTGTCCACCTCGATATCGTGAGGAACAAACAAGGCGGTCGCGCGCGTTGGCGCAGGCGTTACTGGCCCAAAACAAATGTAGGAGCGAGCTTCGCTCGCGATGCGCCGCGCGGGCGGCGCTCGATCTCACAGGCGCCGGACCTCTCAAGGCATGCACCCAGAGGCCCAGCGCAAATCCCCAACCAGATCAACAATCCTTGAACTGCGCCTCACGCTTGGCAATGAACGCAGCCATCCCCTCTTTCTGGTCTTCAGTGGCAAAGGCGGCATGGAACACCCGTCGCTCAAAGCGCACACCCTCGCTAAGGGTGACTTCGAACGCACGATTGACGCTCTCTTTCACCATCATGCTCACCGGAATCGACTTGCTGGCAATGGTCGCCGCCACCTTCAGCGCCTCTTCCACCAGCTCCGCCTGCGGCACGATACGTGCCACAAGGCCAGCACGCTCGGCTTCCTCAGCCCCCATCAGGCGACCAGTCAAGCACAGTTCCATGGCCTTGGACTTGCCCACCGCACGGGTCAGGCGCTGGGTGCCGCCCATGCCCGGCAGCACGCCAAGGTTGATTTCCGGCTGGCCGAACCTGGCATTGTCCGCCGCCAGGATGAAGTCACACATCATCGCCAGCTCGCAGCCGCCGCCCAGGGCAAAACCGGACACTGCAGCAATGATCGGCTTGCGCCGGTTGGCAATACGGTCGGAATCGCTGAACAGGTCGTCAACGTAGATTTGCGGGTATTGCAGCTCGGCCATTTCCTTGATGTCGGCGCCAGCGGCAAAGGCCTTGGCGGAGCCGGTCAGCACCACGCAGCCGATGTTCGGGTCACGCTCGAGCTGGTCCAGGGCCTGGTTGATCTCGCCGACGATCTGCGCGTTCAGCGCGTTCAGCGCCTGCGGGCGGTTGAGGGTGATCAGGCCGACCTTGCCGTGGATGTCCAACAGGATGGTTTCGAATGCCATGCAGACTGCTCCTTCAAAGATTGCGCGCAATGACCATGCGCTGAATGTCGCTGGTGCCTTCGTAGATCTGGCAAACCCGAACGTCGCGGTAGATCCGCTCCAGCGGGAAGTCACTCAGATAGCCATAACCGCCCAGGGTCTGCAAGGCATCCGAACAGACCTTTTCGGCCATCTCCGAGGCAAACAGCTTGGCCATCGAGGCCTCCACCAATGCCGGGCGCCCGGCATCACGCAGTGCGGCAGCATGCAGCACCATCTGCCGGGCCACAGCAATTTTCGTCGCCATGTCGGCCAGGCGGAAGGCCACCGCCTGGTGTTCGATCAGCGCCTTGCCGAAGCTCTGTCGCTCGTTGGCATAGTCGCGCGCCACTTCGAACGCAGCACGGGCCATGCCCACCGCCTGCGAGGCGATGCCGATGCGGCCGCCTTCGAGGTTGGCCAAGGCGATCTTGTAGCCTTCGCCTTCGGCGCCCAGGCGGTTGGCCACCGGCACACGCACATTGTCGAAGACGATCTGGCAGGTGTCGGAGGCGTGCTGGCCGAGCTTGTCCTCGACCCGCGCCACCTGATAGCCGGGCGAATCAGTAGGCACGATAAAGGCACTGATACCGCGCTTGCCGGCGTCCGGGTCGGTCACGGCGAACACGATCACCATCCCGGCGTTCTGCCCGGAGGTGATGAACTGCTTGCTGCCGTTGAGCACGTAGTGGTCGCCATCCAGACGAGCACGGGTCTTCAGGCTGCTGGCGTCGGAACCGGCCTGCGGTTCGGTCAGGGCAAAGGCACCGAGCATCGCACCGCTGGCCAGCGGGGTGAGGAACTGCTCCTTCTGCTGCTCGCTGCCAAAACGCAGGATCGGCACACAGCCCACCGAGTTGTGCACGCTCATGATGGTCGAGCAGGCGCCGTCACCGGCAGCGATTTCCTCCAGGGCCATGGCATAGGCCACGTAGCCGGTGTCGCTGCCGCCCCACTGCTCCGGCACCAGCATGCCGAACAGGCCCAGCTCGGCCATCTCCTCGATGGCCTCCTTGGGAAAGCGGTGCGCCTTGTCCCATTGCTCGGCAAACGGCTTCAGGCGCTCCTGGGCAAAGGCGCGCACCGCGTCGGCGATCTGTTGTTGCTCGTCAGTTACCAGCATGGTTCACCTCAGTACAGGCATTCGACGGCCATGGCCGTGGCCTCGCCACCGCCAATGCAGATGGCCGCCACGCCGCGGCGCAGGTTGTTCTGGCGCAGGGCCGACAGCAGGGTCACCAGGATGCGCGCGCCGGAAGCGCCGATCGGGTGGCCGAGGGCACAGGCACCGCCATGAATATTGACCTTGTCGTGCGGCAGGTCGAGGTGCTTCATGGCCGCCAGGGTGACCACGGCGAAGGCCTCGTTGATCTCGAACAGGTCGACCTCGGCCAGGTTCCAGCCGGTGCGTTTCATCAGCTTGTCGATGGCACCGATCGGTGCGGTCGGGAACAGAGCTGGGGTGTCGGCGAAGGCGGCGTGGCCGTGGATCACCGCCAGCGGCTTGAGGCCGCGCTTGTCGGCTTCGGATCGGCGCATCAGTACCAGCGCCGCAGCGCCGTCGGAAATCGAGCTGGAGTTGGCTGCGGTTACCGTGCCGCCTTCGCGGAACGCCGGCTTGAGCTGCGGAATCTTGTCCAGGCGCGCCTTGGGCGGCTGTTCGTCGTCCTTGATGACGCGTTTTTCCTTACCCTCGGTGACCTCCACCGGTACGATCTCGGCGGCAAACCGGCCGCTCTTGATCGCGTCCTGGGCACGGGTCAGCGAGGCAATGGCGAACTGGTCCTGAGCCTCGCGGCTGAAGGCGTTGGCCTGGGCGCAGTCTTCGGCAAAGGTGCCCATCAGGCGGCCTTTGTCGTAGGCGTCCTCCAGGCCATCCATGAACATGTGGTCGATGATCTTGCCGTGGCCCATGCGGTAGCCGCCACGGGCCTTGTCCAACAGGTATGGCGCGTTGGTCATGCTTTCCATGCCACCGGCCACAACCACATCGGCGGTGCCGGCCAGCAGCAGGTCATGGGCCATGATCGCCGCCTGCATGCCCGAGCCGCACATCTTGTTCAGGGTGGTGCATGTGGTGTGCTTGTCCAGCCCGGCGCCCAGCGCGGCCTGGCGGGCCGGGGCCTGGCCCTGGCCCGCCGGCAGCACGCAGCCGAACAGCACCTGTTCGACACTGGCGGTATCGATGCCGGCGCGCTCCACGGCGCCACGGATGGCCGCGCTGCCCAGTTGTGGCGCAGTCAGGCTCTTGAGGTCGCCCTGCAGGCCACCCATGGGTGTACGCACGGCGCTGACGATAACGATCGGGTCATTGGCGAGGGTCATGTTCGTTCTCCTTACTTGGCAGCCATGCGCAGTGCACCGTCGAGGCGAATCACCTCACCGTTGAGCATGCTGTTCTCGATGATGTGACGGGCCAGCGCGGCGTATTCCTGCGGGCGACCCAGGCGCGGCGGGAACGGCACACCGGCAGCCAGCGAGGCGCGCACTTCCTCGGTCATGCCGGCCATCATCGGCGTTTCGAAGATGCCAGGGGCAATGGTCATTACACGGATGCCGAAGCGCGCCAGTTCACGGGCAGTCGGCAGGGTCAGGCTGGCGATGGCGCCCTTGGAAGCTGCGTAGGCGGCCTGACCGATCTGGCCGTCATAGGCGGCGATGGAGGCGGTGTTGATGATCACCCCGCGCTCGCCCCCCTCATCGGCAGCCCCTTCGGCCATGGCCGCAGCGGCCAGGCGCAGCAGGTTGAAACTGCCGATCAGGTTGACGTTGATGACCTTGGCGAAGCTGGTCAGGCCATGCGGGCCCTGTTTGCCCAATACCTTTTCGGCACCGACGATGCCGGCGCAGTTGACCAGCCCGTGAATGCTGCCAAAAGCGCTGACGGCCGCATCGACCGCAGCCTGCGCCGCTTGCTCGTCGCTGATGTCGGCCACCGCGAAACGGGCGTTGCCGCCCAGCTCGCGTGCCTTGGCCTCAACGGCCTGGGCATTGAGGTCGACCAGCATGACCTTGGCGCCGGCCTCGACCAGCATCTGCGCGGTGGCAGCGCCCAGCCCGGAGGCAGCGCCGCTGACGATGAAGTGTTTGTTGGCTATTTGCATGATCGATTTCCTTTCAGGCGCTGGCAGGGGTGGCCTGTTGCGCTTGTTGTTTGGCGACTTCCTGGTTGCGCAGGATGAAGCGTTGCAGCTTGCCGCTCGGGGTCTTGGGCAGCTCGCTGACGAATTCGATTTCTCGTGGGTAAGCATGGGCGTACAGGCGCTGGCGCACGTGCTGGCGCAAAGCCTCTTCAAGCTCGGCACTGCCCTGGTAACCACTGGTCAATACCACGAAGGCCTTGATCAACTCGGTACGCTCGGGGTCCGGTTTGCCAATCACCGCCGCTTCGATCACCGCCGGGTGCTCGATCAGTGCGCTCTCCACATCGAACGGACCAACCCGGTAGCCGGAGGTGGTGATCACATCGTCGCTACGGCCGACGAAGCTGATGCTGCCGTCCTGGTTCAGCTCGACGGTGTCGCCGCTGAGGTAGTACTGGCCGACAAAGGCTTTGGTCGGCAGGCCGTGGTAGCCCGCGAACCAGCACAACGGCGACTGCTCGCGGTCGACCGCGAGGATGCCCGGCTGGCCGGCGGGCAGTTCGTTGCCCTGCTCGTCCAGCACCACGATGCGGTGGCCAGGGATGGCGAAGCCTGCCGAGCCCAGGTGTACCGGGTGCTGCAGGCCATGGTGGTTGCACAGCACCATGCCCAGCTCGGTCTGCCCGTAGTGATCGTGGATGGTCACACCCAGTTCGTCGGCGAACCAGCGGATCACCTCCGGGTTGAGCGGTTCGCCGGCACTGCTGACTACCCGCAGGCGGCCCTTGATCGGCGCGGCGAAGCCATTCCCGGCAGCAATCAGCAGGCGGTACGCGGTGGGCGAGCCGGCCAGGTTGGTGATGCCCAGTTTGTCGATCACCCGCGCGCAGCTTTCAACACTGAACGGGCCATCGTAGAAGGTGGTGGCATGGCCCAGCGACAGCGGGCCAGTGACTGCGTAATACAGGCCATAGGCCCAGCCCGGGTCGGCCAGGTTCCAGAAGTTGTCCTCGGGGCGCAGGTCGATGGCATCGCGCATGTAGCCCTGGAACGCGACGATGGCGCGCAGCGGCACTTCCAGCGGTTTGGCCGGGCCGGTGGTGCCGGAGGTGAACATCAGCAGGAACGGGTCGTTGCCCGAGCGCATCACCGGCTCGCATACGTCTGCGGCACTGTCCAGGCACTGCTGGAAGTCCAGCTCGCCGCTGCGGGCCTTGACAGTGATGATGGTAGGGCAGGCGTGCACATCGTCGAGCTTGGCGCGGTTGTGGCTGTCGGTGATGACCACGCGGGCATGGGATTGCTCAAGCCGGTGCTCGATAGCCTTGGGGCCGAACGCAGTGAACAGCGGCTGGTATACCGCGCCGAGGCGCCAGGTAGCGAGAATGGTAACAAGCAGCTCGGGGGTTCGCGGCATCAACCCGGCAACCCGATCACCGGGGCCTACGCCCTGCGTCTTGAGCACGTTGGCGAAGCGGGCGGCCTGTTTTTTGAGCTGATCGAAGCTGTAGCGGGCACTGTTGCCATCGCGGTCTTCGTAGATCAGCGCCAGCTTGCCCTCACCTGCATGGCGGTCACAGCATTCGACACAGGCATTGAGGGCTTCGAGGTTGCCATGCAGTGCCGCCGCAGCGGCCTGGGCATGGTCGAACGCACGAGCGGCCTCGGCGTAATCGCGCATCGTCGGACTCCTGGTTTCTTGTTTTTGGAGTGAACCATCGGTCCGATGATGTTCGCGCCGCCCGGGCGTGGCGACAATGGCCAAAGCTGTCAATCTGGATGATCGGTTTGGCCGCTTGTACAGAATTGCTACACAGGGGTTTCCAAGGCTTCGCGGGTCAGTCTCAAGGCCAGTGCGGCTAACGCCATCTCGCGCTCCCTTCGCAGGTCCGTGGCCTGACGCAGGTACTCCTGATGACCCAATGCTGCTTCACTGGTGGCTGCCGACTCCCACTGGCTTTCGACAGCCTGCCATCGTTTCTGGAACGCATCATCGATGGCTGAGAATGCCTCGGCGTGCTGTTCACGCAAGGCTGCTACCCAGAAGTCGCGCTGACTGATGAAGACAGCCCGCTCCTCGCCCGTTTCGGCGCTCAGTACCTGCTGATAAGCGTTGTCCAGATCCGCTTGGGTGACACCTGCCAGAGAGCCGAACAGCATGTTTCTCGGCTGCCCCAGCAGGTTCAGGCGCTCGGCCAGGCCGGTGCGGAAGGCCAGGCTCACCTCCACCTCCTCCTCTGCGTGCGTAACTTGCCACTGCCCGCTTCCGTAACGTTCATCCATGAACGCCCGGGCCAGGGCATTGACCCTCTCCAGGCGGAACAGCCGCTGGGCAAGTTGCATGCGCTCGACGCTGGTGGCACCGGGCGCGCCGTTGTGAGTGAACTGCGACACGTGCATCTGCACCTCAAGGTTGCTGAAGCAATGAGCCACACTGTCGGCGCACGTACGCGGATCTGCGGCAATGTCGAACAAGTCCTGACGAATGCGTGGGTCGTCAGCGGCCGCTCCGACAACGCGCCAGACCCGCTCGGCAGTAGCCTGCGCAGCGGCCCTGAAATCGGCACTCTCGACCAACTCGTCGAGCAGACCGAAGAACGCGTCACTGCCCGGCGTGGCACGTAGCGTGTCCCACTGCGTACTGCGGGCCGTGTATTCAGCTGCATCAAGGGTCGACAGCCACCTGTTGGCGGACAGTGCAGGCTCGACATTCTCGATGGGCGCCAAGCGATGTCGAAGCAATTGACTGTCAAGTGTCGCAACAACCGGGTTGCCAGTTAGGACCATCACCTGACGCCGCATCACGCGGGAGCGCAGCAGTGCGGGTGGCAGGGCTTCGATCTGGTTATTGCGAAAATCGATGAACGTGAGCCGTTCACAGCGCTCGAGCTCTTCGGGCATCGCCCGCAGGCCGGCACTTCGCATGACCAGCGCATGCAAGTCAGCCAGTCGCCCGACCCGCAAGGTAGCAGCGCCGAGCGGGTTGTCACTCAGGTCGAGGTGGCGCAACGCGGTAAGACCGGCCAGCACATCGGCCTGTGCCTGTGTCAGACGCAGACGGTTACCGGCCAGGGTCAGCTCGCGCAGATCGTGAAGGCGTTCCAGCCCCTGTGGCAGCGCGTGAAGTTCGTTGAAACTCAGGTCGAGGTTCTGCAGGGAGGGGAAATTTTCAAGGAAGCCCGCGGGCAACACCGTGAGCCGCAAATTGACCAGGGTCAAACGCGTCACATGAGAAAAGTCAGTGCCCGCAGGAATATCGGGCAAGTCCCCCAACGGCCAACTGGAAAGGGACAAACGCATGCTCCAGCGTGGGTCCTCCTCGTTTTCGCCCTCCACGTCATCCTCGATCCGCGGCCCCTCCAGGCGCCAGACGCGGCGAATTTCGTCGCCAGCCGACGTGCGCAGCCTCCACTGCCCGGCATCCCCCTGTCGTGCCCAGGCTCTCAAGCTGCGGTCCAGCGCTGCATATTCCATTTCCTGCCGCAGCAAGGTGGTAAAGGGAGAGGACCTGCGTAGAAGCAAGAAGTGAATGAACCGCTCGACCTGTGCTTCGCTGAAACCGGGGTAAAGGCTACGCACCCGACGCCGCAGGGTACACGCCGGTGACTCCAGGCACGACAGCACAGGGCCCAGGGGGTAACCCACCCTGCCATCACCCAGGCGCTGGATCGAAGCGCCCAACGGCCTGGCTTCTCGCCAGTCCAGCAATGCCAGCAAGGCCTTGCGATCACCCGGCAACCAGGCCTGCATACTGGCCCGGATGAGGCCAGGCACATCTTTACCAACCCAACCCGAACGCTGAAGGAAACTTTCAGAAAGTACTGCCGCCAGTACTTCGAACACACCTTGCGGCTCAGCCACCTCAAGATCGCTGGCCAGGCCTCTTTCGTCATACAGTTGGAAGCTGCCGTCTTTCCATACCAGGTCGAAGGCCTGAGTGGCATCACCAAAGGCTGGCAACAACCGCTCCTGCACAGCGCCGGTGGCGGTCCGGTCGCGCAACACCAGGTTCATCTGCTCTGTGGCAACGCCTTGACGTCGCAGAAGCGCAAAGACCAGGCGCACCAGCTCGGCACAATAGCTGCCCTGCAGGTACAAGGCCTCGCGCATTCTTACCAGCCGCACCTCCAGCAGCAGGAGCCGCGCCTGCTGGGCCAAAGCCAACGGCAAGCGGAAATCCTCGACCATCCGCTGGCGCATGAGAGGCGAAGCGGCTTTAAGCAGATCCAGCGCATACGCCTTGGGCAGGCCGGGGAAGTCGCGCCGGATCACAGCCATCGCCGGGTCGTCTGGCAGGCTGGCTTCGGCAAAATGATCAAGCATGGGCTGGCGCAAGCGCTGTGCAGCCTCGTGGATTTCATCCATCTGTTCGGCCGGGTCCTGGCCCTGCAGCGACAACTCTTCGATGCACCAACTCAGGCGCTCGGCGTACTGCTGCCCTTCACTGGTCTGAGCAAAAAATGCTTCATTCTCAGCCTGCACCGCAAACCGCTGCAGCGTGTCTCGCAGCGCGACCGGCAGCGGCCGGCTTTCCACCAGTAACTGCCGCAGCATCGCCTCATCCAGCCCGGCCACTGTCAGGATTTGCCCAACCTGCTCGTCAGACAGTGCCCTAGCAGCTGGCCACAGGGCGGTCAACAGCCTCGCATTGCCCTGCCACTCCAGGGGACGGTCAATGCGCAGCCACCAGCCACGCTCGCCATTGCCTCGCAAAGCCGGGCCGAACCGTTCGGTGCCATCCTGATGCAGCAACCGCCAGCTACCTTCGCTGTCCTGGCGCACAGCGTAGAAGGTGCCCTGGTCATGCCACCAGAGCTGGTCGTCCCCAGAAAACAAGCCATCGTGCCGCTCGGTCAGCGAAATGTCGGAGCCTGCCGTACGATAAGAGCTCAGGGTATTCTGCCAGAGCCGCTGCGAGCCCGACTCGGTGGTAACGGGCTCGAGGGTGTCGGCAAAGGCGCAGCGGACGGTATGTATTCCCGCTGCGGCCGTTCCCAGCACGGCTACAGATGCGACGAGGTCCACCAGATGCTCCAGCGCCTCATGCTGATGCCCCTGCGCCCAGTGGCTGGCGCCTTCATATACCTGGGTCAGCAACTGCCTGGCAAAGTCGCCCAGCAGCACGGCATTGATGGCTGGCACGAACAGCCCTGCCAGGCCAACCAGCGCCAGCCCCGCCTCCTCGAGCGCTGCCAGCCGGTCAGCGCTGGCGCGGCGGTCCACTTCGGCGGTTGGTACCGCCAGGAAGCGAGCGTCTTCCCTGATGCGCCATGTATGTCGCCTGGCTGCATCGATGAAGATGTTGCCCTTTACCGTAAGCCGGGATGGCTGCAGGTCCGGTTGATCGTCACTCATGCGCTTATCCAGCAACATCAGGAATTCAGCCCGCTGGCTTAATGCGATGCGCTGGACGAACGCGCTTCTGAATGACGCGTCCCGCATTTGCCCTACCAGCGCATCATTCACGGCATCCCAGTCAGCAAACCGCCGCAAGGGCTGCTCATGGTCGTCCGGCAAGTACAGAATCACGCCCTTGAGACTGCCTGGCGGGCCAGCCGGGACATCACTCTGCCGACGTGGTGGTTCGACCAGTTCGAAGGCCATGGCACCCTCCACTCGGCAATCGAGAACGCGCAAGGCCCTGGCAACGCCGTTCCAACCCTGAGCATGGCGAGCGACCTTGCCCTGGACAAGCAGGCGAAGCATGTCCAGATCACTGTTTTTGAGCTGTGCCCGCAGCGCGGCGGTTTCAATCACCAACGCCAGACCGGTGCGTTGGTCATTGCCCAGTGCCGTGGTCAGTTCCGGCGTCAGCACCTGGTCAAGGTGGAGCTGGTAAGCCCCACCGACATCGGTATCCCGACACAAGGCGACCAGGTCATCGATCTGCCAGCTCAGCACCTGTGCCGATGAGCCCTCGGCCGGTTGCTGCCTGATGACCGCCGTCTGTTCGAAGAACGACTCGCCATCCGTGAAGTTCTGCAACAGTTTCTGCAACAACGGCTCGTAGACCAGCACCTGCTGCAGGTCCGGGGGCAACAGTCCTGGTACGGGGTCGAAAGGCCGAGCGATGACGCGAAGACGCTCTTCGCGCCACACCGCCTTGTCCAGATCGAGTTGCATCTCAAGTTTCGCTTCGATGGCGGGACCAAGGCGCTCCTTGGCGAATTGATCGAGCGGCAGCAAGCGGCCCAATAACGGTGCCAGCTGCTTGCGGCTCGCCAGGTGGGCAGTCGACGCTGCACGCAGTGCATTGATCGATTCCTTCCTGGCCTTCTTCAGCCATTCAGGCAGTATCTCGACAATGAAGTCGTTTACCGGGTAGGCAAGCTTGGCATGTTCGTGCAGTTCAGGCATGGCGATCTCCAGGCGACAGGGAAGGCGATCACCCTCCTCCTGCACGAGCGCTTCGTGCAGGAGGAAATTCGGCTAAGCAAGATCGAGCCTGGACGCATGGGAGGTTGCCTTTGGGCTGCGCTGTCGCGTAGATAACTGAAATTGCAAGCAATCCACGTACTCTGTGGGCTTTAGCCGCGAAGAATCCAACGCGGTGCATGGCACCGGCTGCGCCGGTGTTCGCGGCTAAAGCCGCTCCTACAGGGGCCCCCTGAATCAATGACTTATGTGTTGTTCTGCAAGAGGTGCCGACACGTTCATTTCATCCTGGGTGAGCCGCAAGGCAAGCGCATCGAAGGCTTGCTCGGTATCCCGGCGCAGTTGCTCGCAGCGCTGGACATAAGCGCCGCTGCCCAAGGCTTCTTTCTCTTCCTCAAGCAAGTCCAGTTGCTTGCTGAAGTCACTGGAGATCTGCTCGAACGCCTCGGGGTAGCGTTCACGCAGGTACGCCTGCCAGTAGTCTCGCTGGCTGATGTAGCGAACCCGCTCATCACCCGCTTCGGCGTTCAAGACAGCCAGGTAGACGCGATCCAGGTCCTCACTGGCCACACCAGCAACCTGGCGGAACTGCATGCTGCGCGGTTGCCCGATCAGGTTCAGGCGGCTTGCCAGACCTGTACGGTAGGCCAGGCTGACCTCGACCTCATCCACCCCTCGCCCTTCGGCCAGCCGTGCCTGGAAATCGGCACGGGCAAAGTGCTCCACCTGATCGAGACGGAACAGGCGCTGTGCCAACTGCAGGCGGGCATTACGCGTGGCGACCGGGTTTTCACCATGAGTCACCTGCAGTACCCGCATACGGACTTCGAGCTGACTGAAACAGTGCGCCACGCTGTCGACACAGGTACGCGGGTCTGCAGCCCGCTCGAACAGTTCATCACGAATCAGTGTATTGCTGGTCGCAGCGTCTATCATCGCCCACACCCTTCGCGACAGGTCGTCACGGGCCACACGAAAATCGGAACTCTCGGTCAGCTCAGCCAGTAGCTGGAAGAACTGCACGTGCCCAGGTTCACCCTGCAGGGCATCCCACTGTGCGGCCTTGGCCGCCTGCTCGGGATCGGCGAGCGCCCCAAGCCAGGTGGTTCGTGCCCGCAAAGGATCGGCAGCTTCAGCAGGCTCTTCAGCATCGGGAACCTGGCCATGGGCATGTTCCGCCTCCGGTACAAGGAGACGCTCACGATCGGCCACCGTCAGCGGATTACCATCGACCCACACCGCCCGACGCAAGGCCAACGGCGCATCGAGTAACGCCTGTGGCAGGCTGGATATCTGATTGCCGCGCAAATCGGCATACTCGAGCAGGCCACACCACTCCAGCCCCCTTGGCACCGCCTGCAGACCTGCCCGGCTCAGATGTAGCTCTCGCAGGCGCGATAACTGATTGAAGCGCAGGCTGATCGAGCCCAGCATGTTTTCACTCAGGTCCAGGATGCGCAGACGGGCCAGGCCCGCCAGCGCGTCGACATGAGGTGCCGTCAGCCGGATCCGGTTGCGGGGCAGCCGCAGATGGCGCAGGCGCGTCAGCCCGGCGAGGCCTTCCGGAATCGCACGCAAGGCATTATTGCCAAGGTCCAGTCGGCGCAGCTCGGGGAAGGTGCGCAGAAAGCCGGTTGGAAGAGACTCCAGGCGCATACCGACCAGTACCATGTCCGTAATGTGGGTAAAATCCGTCCCCTCCGGCAGGGTCGGCAGGTTGCCCACCGGCACGCCGATGATGCTGAGCCGCATTCCTCCGGGCTCACCATTGCGATAGATCACCCTCTCCCCTTCAAGGCGCCAGGCGCGGCGAAGTGCATCGGCAACCGCCTGCCGGTGGCCACGGGTTGTCTCGGCAACAGCGTCAGTCCAAAGCCGCAGGGCTTGATCCAGCCGTCGATAGTCCCCCTCCTGACGCAACAGCGTGGTATAGGCCGAGCTCGATTGTGCCAATAGCAGCTGCAGGTATCGCTCTACCTCCTCATCATCGAAGGAGGGATAGAGGCTGCCGATGCGACGCCGCAGAACCTGCCCATGCGTATGACTGGAGGCGCCCCTGCCACTGAGCAGATAACCTGCCCGCCCATCGGCCAGACGATGCATGAGGGGCGCCATGGGCCTGGCCTCACGCCAGCCAAGCAGTCTTATCAGTTCCAGGCGCTCACGTGGCAGCCATGCCTGAAACGATGAACGGATACTCCCTGCAACGTCCTCGCCCGTCCACCCTTGCCGTTGCAGGAACGCAGACGGTAGACAAGCCGCAAGTACCTCGAAAAGGCCCTCAGGCTGAGCGACCTCGATGCCGCGGGTACGGCCCATGTCGTCGAACAGTTCGAAGCGGCCTTCACGCCATACCATTTCCGTGACGGCTTGCGCACCACTGCGTTCAGGGAACAGCCGATCCAGCACCGGCCCGGTTGCAGAACGCTCGCGCAGTACCAGGTTCACCCCACCTGGCATCAAGCCACGGCGGCGGAGCAAGGAGAACGCCAGGGATACTGCATCGGCACGATAGCTGTTACGTAGATAAAGTACTTCGCGCACCCTGGTCAGGCGCGCCTGTTGCAGCGCGCCACGCGCCCGCTCGGCCAATGCCAGCGGCACTCGCGCTTCGTTGGTCATGCGTTCGCGCAATCCGGCACTGGCGCTTTTCAGCAAATCCAGCGCATAGGCATCTGGCAGTCCGGGGAAGCTGCCCTTGAGCGTGGCCAGCAGTGGATCATGGGCAAGGTAACGCTGGGCGAAATGCTCCAGCATCGGCCCGCGTAACCGTTCGGCTGACTGGCGGATCGACCGGGTTTGCTCTTGCAGGTTCTCCCCTTGCAGTTCCAACGTGTCGATACACCACTGCAACGCTTCGGTGTCGTCGCCTGCCACATCCACTTGCGCAAAGAACGCATCGACCCGGGCATCGGCAGCAAAGCGTTCCAGCGTATCGCGCAACCTTATGGGCAGGGGCCGGCCTTCCACCCACAGCCCGCGCAAATGCGCCTCGTCCACATCCGCTACCACCAGGATCTGAGTGATCCGCTCCGCATCCAGCTCTGCTAGGCCAGGCCAGAGACCTTTGACCAGCCTCTGCGCCCCCTGCCAAGCCAGCGGACGCTCCCAGGCAAGCCGCCAGGCACGCTCACCATTGCTTTCCAGCGCCGGCCCGAACACGCCTGGCCCGTCGCGATGCAGCAATCGCCAAGTGCCCGCCGCATCGCGGCGTACCCTGTAAAGCACAGCGTCGCGCCGCCACCAGTAGGCCTGGCCATCGCTGAGCAGCCCATTGTCCAGTTCAGTCAAGAATGCCGTAGTCGAGCGCTGCTCGTAAGGCTGCAGGTCGTAGCGCCACAGTCGCTGCTCGCCCGCCTCGGTGGTAACCGGCTCCAGCTGCTCGACAAAGGCACTGCGCAGCACCTGACCACCTGCTGTGACGGTGGCGCCAGTGGCCAGTGTCGCTGCGACCTGCAGCAGGTGCTCCGTCGCTTCGTGCTGGTGCCCCTGCAGCCAGTCGCCGCTCCCCTCGAACACATGACCAAGCACCTGTCGGGCCAGGTCAACCAGCAGCAAGGTGCCAACGACTGGCACGAACAGCCCCACCAGGTTCAGCAATGCCAGGCCCGCCGTTTCCAGTGCCTGCAATCGCGCTGCGGCCGACCGGGCATTCGCCTGTGCCGTCGGCACGGCCAGGAAAGCAGCATCCGCCTCGATACGTCGCACGTGTCTGGCAGCCAAGCTTGCAAAAAGCTCACCGTCACTGGCAAGCATGCCGGGCTCCAGGTCCGGCTCGTCATCCTGCATGCGCTTGCGCAGCAGCAGTTGATAGTCCACCTGCTTGTCCAGGGGGATGCGTCGGGCAATTGCCTTTCGAAAATCGGCACCGCACATCAACCTGGCCAAGGTACGGTTTGCTGATGCCCAGTCGTCGAACCGTTGAAAGGGTTGCTCCCGATCATCTGGCAGATAGAGCAGCACCGCCTGCAAGCGATCCGGATTGAAAACCAGGCCAGGTATGCCGCTAACGGTACCAGTCAACTCGAATGCCAGTGCGCCGCCTACTGCTTGCCCGAGCACCTGCAAGGCGCCCATACCCAGGCGCAGGCTCGAAGGCAACTGCACAGGTTCGCCCTTGCCTAACTGGCGTAGCATCCGTAGATCGCTGCCCGCCAATTGCCCTTTCATGGCCGCGATCTCGACAGCTGCCGCCATGCACAGCCGCGTATCCTTGGCCAACTGGCGCCTGAAGGCTGACGTCAGCGTTTGCTTCAAGTGCTCCTGGTAAGCTTTACCCACATCCACCCTGCGGCACAGACTGACGATTTCATCGATCCGTTGGCTGAGAACCTGCTCAGCACCATCTGGTGCTTGCCCCTCACGGATCACCGCTGTCTGCTCGAAATAGGACTCGCCATTCTTGAAGTTCTGCAAGAGTTTCTGCAGCAGCGGCACCGTCACGAAATACGACTCGAAATTGCGCACCGAGCCCTGCACAACCTCCAGCCGGCGGCGTTCTTCCCGCCATCGGTCGTGGGTCACATCGATGTCCAGCTTCAGCTGATCCTTCAGCGCCTGCTCCAGGCGCTGGGCGGCAAACTGCTCGAGCGGCTGCAACGCCTGCAGGGCCGCAGCCATGTCCTTCTGGCTCTGCAGATGCGCCGTCATGCTGGCACGCAAGGCCTGGACCTGCTCATGCGCAGCGTTTTTCAGCCATGGGGGCAAGTGTTCGCCAATGAAGTCATCAGCCGGGTGCAGCAGTTTTGCGGGGATCCTGTCGGGCATGGTCGAATACCTCTGAATGGTTCGACCTGCCAGCCTGCGCCTGCTCAGGGCATCCCGGCAGCGGGAAGGGCTGGCTCCTCAGCGCAGCCCATCTCGCGCCTGGATCACGGCACGGTAGTGCCCTGGGTTGCAGCCGAACCATTTGCGAAATGCCTTGTAGAACGAGCTGCTGTCGGCAAAGCCCAGGCGCTCGGCGATCTCGGCCATGGGCCGTTCACCCTGGCTGAGCCAGGCGATGGCCAGTTCGCGCCGCACACTGTCCTTCAACCCTTGGTAAGTCTGCCCTTCCTCCCCCAGGCGTCGGCGCAGTGTCGAGGCCGACAGACTCAATTGCCGGGCCACGGCATCGGCATCGGGCCATGCGCCAGGGTCCAGGTGCAACAGGTTGGTACGGATACGCCGCCCCAGGCTGGCCGGGTCACGATATTTGACAAGAATGTTGCCAGGCGCCTCGGCCAGAAAGCGCTGCAGGTCATCTACCGAGCGCCGCAGCGGCAGGTCGAGGCAGTCGGCGGCGATGATCATGCGCGTGCGTGGGCGGCCGAATTGCAGGTTTTCCGAGAACATCACCCGGTAGTCATCGCAGAACGGCGGTTCGGCGCAACGCAGGTCCACGGCCAGGATCGGAATTCGCCGCCCCGCCAGCCAGCAGGCCACGCCGTGCACGATCATCCAGAAGGTGAAATAGGTGAAGGCACGCCGAGGTTGGTCACGCGGCTCGTTGATGACGATCTCGGCCAGGCTCTGCTGGCGTACCAGGCCCGGCTGCAAGTCTTCGAGCATCAGGGACAGAAAGGCCAACAACGTTTCCAACCCTTCAGCCAGGGTTGGTTGGGCCATGCTCGCCCGGCACATGAACGCCAGGCTGCCAGTGCGCAGGCCACGCGGGTCCATGGCGAAAAATTCGTCATTGCAGCGACGGGCCAGCAGCCGCCAGAGGTTTGCGTAAGATTCGGCACTGACCCGGGCCTCGGGCAATTCAAGTTGCCGGATGTCGATACCGGCACGGGCCAGCAAGCCAGCATCGGGTTGCCCGGCCGGGCAGGTCTGCAACAGCGCTTCGCGCACCAGTTGCATGGAGATGGTGTCTTTCTCGCTCATCGGCCATCCAGTCTGCTCTATGCCGGCCATCTTAGGCCTGCTCGCAAAAAACACCAGCCCTGACCTACAGGCTGGCAGCCAAACCCAGGAAGGCCTGGATCAGGCGCAATTCACGACGGCGCTCCAGGCAGCCGACCATATGCTGATTGACCAGCCCTGCACCGGCCAGCGGGCGTGCCACAACCCTCGGGTCATTGGCCACCTCGGTGGATGACACCACACCAATGCCCAGCTCCGATGCCACCGCCTCGGTAACCGCCTCACGGCTATCCAGTTCGAGCAACACCTTGGGCTGCACTGCCGCCCTGATACAGGCCTTGTCGAAAGTACGCCGGGTAGTCGAACTCGGCTCGCGCAGCACCATGATCTGCTGGTGCAGCTCGGTCAGTGGCAAGTCGCCTTCGGCGCTGACCCAGGCGTGCCCCGCCGGCAGCAAGGCGCACAGCCGCGACTCGCAAAGAGGCTGCAGGTGCAGGCCCTTGCGCGGCTCGATTTCGGTCAGCACCGCCACATCGGCATGCTCGCCAAGCAGCGCGGCCAAGGTTTCCTGGGCATTGCCCAGGCGCAGGTTCACCGTGATGCCCGGGTAACGCTCGCGCAGCATAGCCAGCATCGGCATGACCCGGTGCGGGCCATCGGCGGCCACCTCAAGACGCCCGGTCAGCAACTGGCGGTTGGCTTCGAGCATGGCCTGCGCCTCTTCGGCAAGGCCGAACATGGCGCGGGTTATCGCCGCCAGGCGGGTGCCCTCTTCGGTCAGTTCCACCCGCCGGGCAGTGCGGCGCAGCAAGGTGATCTGGTAGTGCTCCTCCAGCGCCTTGACGTGGCCAGTCACTGCCGGCTGGCTGATGAACAGCCGCGCCGCAGCGCGGGTGAAGCTGCCTTCACGGGCAACGGCGTCGAAGGCACGCAGCTGGAACAGATTCATTTCTATCGGCCTGACTTATAGCTCGGATAACAACAAACAATTTGATTGATACAACCGGGAATTGCAACCTAGGCCCCGTAGTTTCAGCCCACCGCTTGTGAGGAATAACGGAATGAGCAACGCCCCGATTCTGCTTACCCCCGGTCCCCTGACCACATCAATCCGCACCCGCCAAGCCATGCTGGTGGACTGGGGCTCCTGGGACCGCGACTTCAACCAACTGACTGCCAGTGTCTGCGAGCAACTGCTGGCGATCATCGACGGCAGCGCCAGCCACCACTGCGTGCCCCTGCAAGGCAGCGGTACCTTCGCCGTGGAGGCGGCTATTGGTACCTTGGTGCCGCGTGACGGCAAGGTGCTGGTGCTGATCAACGGCGCTTATGGCCAGCGCCTGGCAAAGATCTGCAAGGTACTGGGCCGCGCCCACAGCACCTTCGAAACCGCCGAAGACCAGCCGACCACCGCCGCCGACGTCGACCGCCTGCTGGCCGCCGACCCGGCCATCAGCCATGTCGCGCTGATCCACTGCGAAACCAGCACCGGTATTCTCAACCCGCTGCCCGAGATCGCCCAGGTGGTCAAAAGCCACGGCAAGCGCCTGATCATCGACGCCATGAGCTCGTTCGGTGCGCTGCCGATCGACGCCCGCGAAATCCCCTTCGAAGCCCTGATCGCCGCTTCCGGCAAGTGCCTGGAAGGCGTACCCGGCATGGGCTTCGTTTTCGCCGAAAAAACCGCCCTGGCTGCCGCCGAAGGCAATGCCCATTCGCTGGCCATGGACCTGCACGACCAGCACACCTACATGGCCAGGACCGGCCAGTGGCGCTTCACCCCGCCGACCCATGTGGTCGCCGCCCTGCACGAAGCGCTGCAGCAGTACAACGAGGAAGGCGGCCTGCCGGCGCGCCACCAGCGCTACGCCGACAACTGCAAGACCCTGCTCGACGGCATGGCTGCCATCGGCCTGCGCAGCTTCCTGCCCGCCGAGATCCAGGCGCCGATCATCGTCACCTTCCACGCACCGAAGGATGCCCGCTACCAGTTCAAGGACTTCTACGAGCGGGTCAAGGCCAAGGGCTTCATCCTCTACCCGGGCAAGCTGACCCAGGTGGAAACCTTCCGCGTCGGCTGCATCGGCGTGGTCGGAGCGGATGGCATGCAGGCCGCCGTGAATGCCGTGGCCGAGGTGCTGCGGGAAATGGAAGTGCTGGACATCTGACCCTTTGCCCACCCGATCTCAGGAACAAGCGCACATGAACTACAGCAACCCCACCCAGCTGCAAGCCGCCATCCTCGACTGGGCCGGCACCGTGGTCGACTTCGGCTCCTTCGCCCCGACCCAGATCTTTGTCGAAGCCTTTGCCGAATTCGATGTGCAGGTGTCCATCGAAGAAGCCCGCGGCCCGATGGGCATGGGCAAGTGGGACCACATCCGCACCCTGTGCGATGTGCCGGAAATTGCCGAGCGCTACCGCAAGGTATTCGGCCGCACCCCGACCGACGATGATGTCACCGCCATCTACAACCGCTTCATGCCACTGCAGATCGAGAAGATCGCCGTGCACTCGGCGCTGATCCCCGGCGCCCTGGAGACCCTCACCGGGCTGCGCCAGGACGGCCTGAAGATCGGCTCGTGCTCGGGCTACCCGAAGGTGGTGATGGACAAGGTGGTGGAGTTGGCCGCGCAGAACGGCTACGTGGCCGACCATGTGGTGGCCACCGACGAAACCCCGAACGGCCGCCCATGGCCGGCCCAGGCCCTGGCTAACGTGATCGCGCTGGGTATCGACGATGTGGCGGCGTGCGTGAAGGTCGACGACACCGTGCCGGGCATTCTCGAAGGGCGCCGCGCCGGCATGTGGACCGTAGCCCTGGTGTGCTCGGGCAATGCCCTGGGGCTGACCTGGGAAGGCTACCGCGCGCTGAGCACCGAGAAGCTGGAAAGCGAGCGCCAGCGCATCCACGCACTGTTCGCCGGCAGCCGTCCGCACTACCTGATCGACACCATCAACGAACTGCCCGAAGTGATCGCCGACATCAACCGGCGCCTGGCCAAGGGTGAGATGCCACAAACATCCTGACCCGGCCATTGGGCTGGGTAATCTCCGACAGGTACAGCGACAACCTCGAGAGCAACGCTGTACCTGTGGGAGCTGGCTTGCCGGCGATGGGCTGCAAAGCAGCCCTGTCAAAGCCTTACTCCGGCAACTGCACCTGCGGCTTGGTCGCGGCAAAGATCGCCCAGCTCGACACGAACAGCGCCGCGATCAACGGCCCGATCACGAAGCCGTTGAGCCCGAACACCGCCAGCCCGCCCAGCGTCGACACCAGAATCAGGTAGTCCGGCATGCGCGTATCCTTGCCCACCAGGATCGGCCGCAGCAGGTTGTCCACCAGGCCGATCACCAGCACGCCGAACGCGGTCAGGATCACCCCCGGCAATATCGCCCCGGTCAGCAGGAAATACGCCGCCACCGGCGCCCACACGATCCCCGCCCCTACCGCTGGCAACAACGACAGAAACGCCATCAGTACCGCCCACACCAGCGCACTCGGGATATCCAGCACCCAGAAGATGAAACCGCCCAGCGCCCCCTGGGTAATGGCCACCAGCACGTTGCCTTTCACCGTCGCCCGCACCACACGGTTGAACTTCAGCTGCAAACGGCGCTTCTGGTGCTCGGGCAGCGGCACCGCCAGACGCACCTGGCGAGCGACCTCCGCGCCTTCGCGCAGGAAGAAGAACAACAGGTACAGCATGATGCCGAAGCTGATCACGAACTCGAACGTTCCCTGCCCAAAGTTGAACGCCTGGCTGGCCAACACCTGGCTACCCTGGGTGGCCCACTTGCTGATCTTGTCGCGCAGCCCGTCGAGGTTGCCCATGCCCATGCTGTCCAGTCCCTGCTGGGCAAACGCCGGAAGCATGTCCTTGCCGCGCTCGACATAACCGGCAATATCCAGCTCCCCGTGCTCGATGCGCTGGTACAGGGCGGCGCCCTCCTGCACCAGCAGTGCGCTGGTGATGATCACCGGCAGGATCGCCACCAGCAGGCACACCAGCAAGGTGGTAGCCGCGGCCAGGTTGCGCCGGCGGCCGAAACGCAGCAGCAGGTGACGCTGCAGCGGGGCGAACAGGATGCCGAGTATCACCGCCCAGAAGATCGCACCGTAATACGGCAGCAGGATCCAGACGAAGGCAATGGTCACCAGCGCCAGCAGTACTGCCAGGGCTTTGTTCTGCAGGGCGGTCTGGTTCATCGCGGGTCCTCGCATGGCTTATGCGGTATTAGTGCGCCGCGCCTGGGCAAAAGTGCCGCTATTTCCTTGATGCAAATCAATACGCGCCGTGTCTGCCAGCCCTAGCATCCGCGCCTTTTGCCCCGGTGCGCACATGACCCCTACCGCCAAGCCCGAACTGCTGGCCCCCGCCGGCACCCTCAAGACCATGCGCTACGCCTTTGCCTATGGCGCCGACGCGGTCTACGCCGGCCAGCCGCGCTACAGCTTGCGGGTACGCAACAACGAGTTCGACCATGCCAACCTGGCCCTGGGGATCCAGGAGGCGCATGCCCTGGGCAAACGCTTCTACGTGGTGGTCAACATCGCCCCGCACAATGCCAAGCTCAAGACCTTCCTCAAGGACCTGGCACCGGTGATCGAGATGGCGCCGGATGCGCTGATCATGTCCGACCCCGGCCTGATCATGCTGGTGCGCCAGCACTTCCCGCAGATGCCGGTGCACCTGTCGGTGCAGGCCAACACGGTCAACTGGGCCAGTGTGCGGTTCTGGCAGCAACTGGGCCTGAGCCGGGTGATCCTGTCGCGTGAGCTGTCGCTCGAAGAGATCGAGGAAATCCGCCAGCAGGTGCCGGACATGGAGCTGGAGGTGTTCGTCCACGGCGCCCTGTGCATGGCCTACTCCGGCCGCTGCCTGCTGTCGGGCTACCTCAACAAGCGCGATGCCAACCAGGGCACCTGCACCAACGCCTGCCGCTGGAAGTACGACGCCATCCCAGCCACCGAGAACGCCACCGGCGACATCGTGCGCGAAGTGCAGCCGACCCTGGGCCTGGGTGCGCCGACCGAGCAGGTATTCCTCCTGCAGGAGAGCAACCGCCCCGGCACCGAAATGCCGGCGTTCGAGGATGAGCACGGCACCTACATCATGAACGCCAAGGACCTGCGCGCCATCCAGCACGTCGAGCGCCTTGCCGGCATGGGCGTGCACTCGCTGAAAATCGAAGGCCGCACCAAGTCGCACTTCTACTGCGCCCGCGCGGTGCAGTCGTATCGACAGGCGATCGACGACTCGGTGGCCGGGCGGCCGTTCGACCGCACACTGATGGACAACCTCGAATCCCTGGCCCAACGCGGCTACACCGAAGGTTTCCTGCGCCGCCATGTGCACGACGAATACCAGAACTACCAGCGCGGCAACTCGGTTTCCGAGCGCCAGCAGTTCGTCGGCGAACTGACCGGCCTGCGGGTCGACGGCCTGGCCGAGGTCAAGGTGAAGAACCGTTTCGCCGTGGGTGACCACCTGGAGCTGATGACCCCGCGCGGCAATTACCACTTCGACCTGCACCGCCTGTGCGATCGCCAGCAGCAGGCCATCGAGGTGGCGCCGGGTGACGGCCACGTGGTGTACCTGCCGATCCCGGAACAGGTCGCACTCGACTACGCCCTGCTGATGCGCGATCTCAGCGACGACGAGGAGGCCAGCTGACAATCCTGTAATGTGCGCCTCAGCTACCTGACAGGTGCCAGCGGCGAACATCATTCAAGCCGCTTACGCTATGCTGCTGAACTACCGCTGGAAGGAGTGCTTCACCATGCTGCGCAAACACTTGCTGACCCTGGGCCTGCTGGCCGTCACTGGCCTGGCCCAGGCCGCCGAGACCATCGACGTCTACCGCGACCCCAACTGCGGCTGCTGCAAAGCCTGGATCAGCCACCTGCGCGACAACGGCTTCACCGTCAACGACCATGTCGAGCCGAACATGAGCGAGGTCAAGCAACGCCTGGGCGTGGCACCACGCCTGGCGTCGTGCCATACCGGGGTGATCGACGGCAAGTTCGTCGAAGGCCACGTGCCGGCCGAGCAGGTGCGCCTGCTGGCCAAGCGCAACGACCTCAAGGGCCTGGCCGTGCCGGGCATGCCCATGGGCTCGCCCGGCATGGAAATGGGTGACCACAAGGATGCCTACCAGGTCATCGGCGTGACCCAGGACGGCAAGGACACCGTGGTCGCCAACTACTGATGCTCAGCCTGTGGGCGCTGTTCCTCAGCGCCTTTGGCGCCGCCACCCTGCTACCGCTGCAATCGGAGGCTGTGCTGGTCGGCCTTTTGCTGCGCCAGCCCGAGGCCTGGGCCACCCTGCTGCTGGTGGCTACCCTGGGCAATGTGCTGGGCTCGGTGGTCAACTGGGTGCTGGGGCGGGCCATCGAGCACCTGCGTGACAAGCGCTGGTTTCCGTTCAGCCCTGCCCAGCTGGAGCGCGCGCAGCAGCGCTACCAGCGCTGGGGGCAATGGTCGCTGCTGCTCAGCTGGATGCCGGTGATCGGCGACCCACTGACGCTGATCGCTGGCATCATGCGTGAGCCGTTCTGGCGCTTCCTGCTGCTGGTGACCCTGGCCAAGGCTGGCCGCTATGCGGTACTGACGATGGTCACCCTGGGCTGGTGGTGGGCCTGAACAAGGGCCTGCAATAACCCTGTCGGAGCGGGCAAGCCCGCGAAGAATGCCACGCGGTGGCAGGCACCGGCTACGCCGGTGTTCGCGGGCATGCCCGCTCCTACACTTTCCAGATCTGCTCCTCGGTCCAGCCCAGCTCGGCAAAGTCCGCCGCCCGCAACCCCGCCTCTTCCTCGCAGAAAAACTCATCCAGTTGCGGCGGCCTCACCGCCGTATCACTGAGCATCGCATGCACCTGCCCGCGGTGATGCACCTGGTGCTCGAACAGGTGCGCCAGCAGGCGCAGCCGTTGCTCGCGCTGTACCCGCTCGGGGTGCACGATGTTCACATAGCGCCCCAACTCAGCATCGCGCAGGCCCCGGCAATAGGTGATCAGCCGGTGATCGGCCTGGGCCTGCTCGGCATGCAGGTCGGTGCAGGTGGCGAAGGGCTGTTCCGGCTCGAAGAAACGCTCGCCGTCGGCACCGGGCTGCTCGCCACGCTGCTCGCACTCGAGCATGTGCAGGTAGAACCAGTCCACCGTCAGCAGGTGGTTGAGGGTGGCCTTGATCGACGGGAAAAAGCTGCAGCGCGGGGCGACGAATTCGTCCTGGGTCAGTTGCAGGCAGGCCTTGTACAGGCGGTGATTGGCCCAGCCATTGTTGTAGGCCTGGGTCAGCAGATGATGCGACAACGGCTCCATGGTCAGGCTCCTTTTCAGGCGAAGCGTTGCAGTTGCATCTCCCGTAGCCGGCTCAGGGTCCGTTGGTACGGGAACGCCAGATACCCTTGAGTGTAGAGGGCATCCAGCGGCACCTGCGCCTCCAGGTACAACGCCACCCGGCGGTCGTAGCATTCGTCGACCAGGGCAATGAAGCGGCGCACCGCGTCGTCCTTGGGCGATAGCGCCGGCAGTTCGCGGTCGCCCGCCGCCACCCGCGCCGCAGCATCCTCGGTGCCACGGGCAATGCGCCCGGCCCGCTGTTCACCACCCAGCGCAGGAATGCCCGACACCAGGATGGCTGGAAAACGATCGCACAGGGCCATGAACTCCATGGCCGCCAAGGGTTGTTCGCACAGGTCGGTGAAGCGGCACCAGATGGCCTGCGCGCTGCGCCGCACCACCTGCACCTGCCGGGAGCCGATGGCCAGGGGCTGATCGTGGCCCGCATCACTCGGGCTGAGCTGGCGGAACACCTCGCCCAGCTGGCTGGCCTGCCCCGCTTGCGCCACCCAGTAGCGCTGGCGCTCGGCACCGGGGTGCAGGCGGTGGTCCTGCTCGCCGGCTACCGGCAGTACCTGCATGTGCCGCTGGATGGCGGCGATGGCCGGCAGGAAACGCTCGCGGTTGAAGCCGTCGCGGTAGAGATGCTCGGGTGGCTGGTTGGAGGTGGCGACGATCACCACGCCCTGGTCGAACAGTACCTGGAACAAGCGGCCGAGGATGATCGCGTCGCCAATGTCGTTGACGAACAGCTCGTCGAAGCACAGCACGCGAATCTGCCCGGCCAGCTCCCCGGCCAGCGCCAGCAGCGGGTCGGCGGTGCCGTTGAGCTGGAATAGGCGCTGGTGGACCCAGGCCATGAAGTGGTGGAAATGCTGACGCCGACTGGGTACCCGCAAGCAGCGGTGGAACTGGTCCATCAGCCAGGTCTTGCCGCGACCGACCGGGCCCCAGAGGTAGATACCCCGGGTGGGGCGGCCCTGCTCGACAGCCTGGAAACAGGCCTGCAAGGCCTCGACGGCACGGGCCTGGGCAGGGTCGGCGACATAACCCTGGGTACTCAGGGCCTGCTGGTAGAGGGAATGGGGATCGATAGCCATGCGGCATTCTACACGGCTGACACCCCGCGGACCTCGTAGGAACAACCGTCTGCCCCACATTCAAAAGGCTGCCGCGATCCCTGTGGGAGCGGGCGTGCCCGCGAACACGGGCGAAGCCCGTGCCATCCACCGCGGCGCCTGCTTCGCGGCACGCCCGCTCCCACAGGGGGCCGCGTACAGCAGTAAGTAATCAGGCGTCGCCCAAGCCTACCTTGAGCAGCGCGCCGTCCTTGTCATCGGTCAGCACATACAGGTAGCCATCCGGCCCCACCCGTACATCGCGGATACGCGCCTTCAGCTCACCCAGCAAACGCTCTTCATGCACCACTTTGTCGCCATCCAGCTGCAGGCGGATCAGCTCCTGGGTCGCCAGCGCACCAATGAACAGGTTGTGGTCCCAGGCCTTGAACGTGGGGCTGTCGTAAAACGCCATGCCGCTGATGCCTGGCGATTTCTCCCACACATGGTGTGGGTCGACCATGCCCTGCACATGCTTGCCCTTGGACTCGGGGATGGGCAGAAGCGAGTAGTTGATGCCGTGGGTCGCAATCGGCCAGCCATAGTTTTTGCCGGGCTCGGGAATGTTGATCTCGTCGCCGCCACGCGGGCCGTGCTCGTGGGTCCACAGCTTGCCGGTCCAGGGGTTGAGCGCGGCGCCTTGCTGGTTGCGGTGGCCGAACGACCAGATCTCTGGCCGCACGTTGTCCTTGCCGACGAAGGGGTTGTCCCTGGGCACCTCGCCGTCCGGCAAGATACGCACGATCTTGCCTTGCAGTTTGTCCAGGTCCTGGGCAGTCGGGCGCTGGTTGTTCTCGCCAAGGGCGATGAACAGGTAGCCGTCGCGGTCGAACACCAGGCGCGAGCCGAAGTGGTTGCCCTCCGACAGCTTGGGCTGCTGGCGGAATATCACGCTGAAGTTTTCCAGCCGGGCGCGGTCCTGGGACAACTGGCCACGGCCGACCGCCGTGCCGGCCTTGCCGTCGCTGCCCTCTTCGGCGTAGGACAGATAGACGGTGCGGTCCTTGGCAAATTCCGGCGACAACACCACATCCAGCAGGCCGCCCTGGCCCTCGGCCCAGACCTTGGGCACACCGCTGACAGGCGGGCCGACCTTGCCTTCGGCATTGACCACCCGCAAGTTGCCGGCGCGCTCGGTGACCAGCATGTCCTTGCCGCCCGGCAGGAATGCCAGGGCCCAAGGGTTGCGCAGGCCATCGGCCACTGTGCTGACGGTCAAGGTGCCTTCTTCACTGCGGAACTGCTGTTCGGCCGCCGCCTGCGCCAGCAGGGGCAGCAGTGCGGCGGTGGTCAGGGTGACAAGCCAGGGTGCTCGAAGCATGCAGGATTCCTTTCGTAGGGCGCTCACGGCGCGCGCGGGTTGCCGCGGGGTGGTCGAGTGGGCTCCAGGTTCGGGGTTTGCTGCTGGCGGCGCAGGTTGTCGCCGTTGCCGATGCCGCGGTTGTCCAGGGTTGGCGTGCGCTGGTACGGGTCGGTGGACGGGCCGCGCACCGGCGGTGTGGCCGGCATGCTGCCCTGGCGGCTGTTGGGGTTGGCGCGCTGGATCGGGCTGTTGTAGGGGTTGTTGTTGCCGGCGGCGAGTTGCAAGGGCGGTTCGGGGGCCGCTTGCACAGGCAGGTACAGGGCCAGGCCGAGGGCCAGGATGGGCAATGTCGGGGTCATGCTTCACCTCCTGTACGAAAATGCCGCGCCTGGTGGGTTTGATAGCCTAAGGCGCGAAGGGTTCGCGGCAAAAGTGTGAATATGGGTGGAGATGATTCCTGATGTTTCAGTATGGGCCCATTCGCAGCACAAGGCTGCTCCTGCAGAAGCACGCATTCCCCTGTAGGAGCAGCCTTGTGCTGCGAATGGGCCGCAAAGCGGCCCCAGGTTACTGGCCCTTGTCCACCTTGTGCCGCGCCGCATACAGGCACAGCATTTCCATCGCCAGGGTCGCCCCCGCCAGCGCGGTGATGTCGGCATGGTCATAGGCTGGCGCCACCTCCACCAGGTCCATGCCCACCAGGTTGATGCCGCGCAGCCCACCGAGGATTTCCAGCGCCTGCACCGTGCTCAGCCCGCCGCACACCGGTGTGCCGGTACCGGGCGCATAGGCCGGGTCGAGGCAGTCGATATCGAAGGTCAGGTACACCGGCCGTTCGCCCACCCGCTGGCGAATCGCCGCAATCACCGCCTCGGTGCCCTGCCGGTGCACCTGGCGGGCGTCGAGGATGGCAAAGCCCTGGCTGTCGTCATTGGTGGTGCGCAGGCCGATCTGCACCGAGCTGGCCGGGTCCACCAGGCCTTCGCGGGCGGCATGCCAGAACATGGTGCCGTGGTCGATACGCTGGCCTTCCTCGTCCGGCCAGGTGTCGCTGTGCGCATCGAAGTGGATCAGCGCCAGCGGACCATGGCGGCGGGCATGGGCCTTGAGCAGCGGGTAGCTGATGAAATGGTCGCCGCCCAGGGTGAGCATGGCGCAGCCTGCTTGCAGAATATGCGTGGCATGGGCCTCGATGCTGTCCGGTACCGACTGCGGGGTGCCGCTGTCGAAGGCGCAATCACCATAGTCGATCACCGCCAGGTGGTCGAACGGGTCGAACGCCCACGGCCAGTGCCGGGCCCAGGCCTGCTGCACCGAGGCGGCGCGGATCGCCCGTGGGCCGAAGCGCGCACCAGGGCGGTTGCTGGTGGCAGTATCGAACGGCACACCGCTGACCACCACATCGACGCCACGCAGGTCGCGGCTGTAACGGCGGCGGGAGAAACTGGTTATGCCGGCGTAGGTACTCTCCGCAGCGGTGCCATACAGGCTGTCGCGGGTCATGGCCTGGTCGTTGTTTGCTGCTTGCTCCACGGTCGGGCTCCTTTGTCGTCATGGGTTACTGGCGGCTGCGGAACGCGGTCCACAGGCGGTTGCGCTGGCGCAGGTCGGCCAGGGCCATGCTGCGGTCGGCATACAGGCGCTGGCGCACCGCGGCCGGCGGGTAGATGTCCGGGTCGTTGCGCACCGCTTCATCCACCAGCGGCGTGGCCGCCTGGTTGGCGTTGGCGAAGAACAGCGTGTTGGTCAGCGCGGCCACCGACTCGGGCTTGAGCATGAAGGCGATGAACGCCCGCGCGGCCTCGGGGTGCGGGGCGTCCTTGGGGATGACCAGGTTGTCCTGCCACACCAGCGTGCCTTCGCGGGGGATGCGGTAGATCAGCTCGAACGGCTTGCCGGCGCGGCGCGCCTGGTCGGCGGCCATCGCCGCATCACCGTTGTAGGTCAGCGCCAGGCACACGCTACCGTTGGCCAGGTCGCTGATCTGTCGGCCATTGGCGACGTAGCTGATCGACGGCTGCAGCTGGCTCAGCAGGTTCTGCGCGGCGGCCAGGTCGTCCTTGTTCTGGCTGTAAGGGTCCTTGCCCAGGTAGTTCAGGGCCACGCCGATCACCTCCTGCGGCGAGTCGGGCATGGCGATGCCGCAGTCCTTCAGCCGGCTGGCGTACTCGGGCTTGAACAGCAGGTCGAGGCTGTCCAGCGGCACATCGCCCAGGCGCTGGCGCACGGCCTCCACATTCACCCCCAGGCCCAGTGTGCCCCAGGTGTAGGGCACGGCATGGCGGTTGCCGGGGTCGGCCTCGGCGAGCTTGGCCAGCAGGTCCTTGTCGAGGTTGGCATAGCCGGGCATGGCCTGGGGGTCGAGCGGTTGCAGGGCGTTGGCCTTGAGCGCCCGGGCCAGCACGGCCGACGACGGCACCACCACGTCATAGCCGCTGCCACCGGTCAGCAGCTTGGTTTCCAGTACCTCGGTGGTGTCGAAGGTGTCGTAGCGGACCTTGTAGCCGGTTTCCTGCTCGAAGCGCTGGAGGGTTTGCGGGGCGACGTAGTCGGCCCAGCTGTAGAGGTTGACGACCTTTTCTTCGGCCTGCAGCGGCAAGGCCAGGACCAGGGACAGCAGGCACAACGATCGACGCATGGCGGACACCTCGGCAAATGGGTGGATGCCGCGAGCATGCCAGCCGGGTTACATTGCAGGAATGGCAAGTTTGTAAAGCTGACATTCATCAGGAGCAATGTAATGCTCGGACAAGTGCACGACCCCGACCTGCACCTGCTGCGGCTGTTCGTCACTGTAGTCGAGGCCGGTGGCTTCAGTGCCGCGCAAGGCGTGCTGGGCCTGAGCCAGCCCACCATCAGCCAGCGCATGGCGCAGCTGGAAACGCGGCTGGGCTACCGCCTGTGCAGCCGCGGCAAGGGTGGTTTTCAGCTGACGGAAAAAGGCGCGTTGTTGCTGGACGCCGCCCGTGGGTTGCTGCTGAACATCGAGCAGTTTCGCCAGCAGGCCAATGGCGTTGCCGGGCGGCTGCTGGGGACCGTGCGGATCGGCATGGCGGAGCACCAGGACAAGGCGGTAAGCCTGAAACTGGCGGCGGCCATTGCGGCGTTTCGCAGGCGCGAGGAGGCGGTGCAGCTGGAACTGATCAGTGCCCCGCCGGCAGAGCTGGAGCGGCTGTTGCTGGAGCAGCGGCTGGATTACGCCATCAGCTACTTTTCCGGCAACCAGGCAGCCTTCGATTACCAACCGCTGTTCGAGGAACGGCAACGGCTGTATTGCGGCAAGGGGCATGTGCTGTTCGGTGAGGCTGGCGTTGGGCGGGAGCGGTTGCTGGCGATGGACCAAGTGCGCCATCCGTACCGGTTGCTCAAGGGCGGCGAGCCGTTCCAGAGCCAGCGCAGCATGGCGGTGGCGGAGCAGATCGAGAGCGTGCTGACGTTCATTCTGTCGGGGCGGCATATTGGCTATCTGCCGTGCCATTGCGCGCAGGGGTGGGAGGCTGAGGGGATGCTGTGGGCGCTGGACCCTGGGCTGGACTTTGTGGTGCCGTTTACCCTGGCCAGGCACCGGGCGCAGGCGGTTGGCGAGGCACAGCAGGCATTTGCGCAGGATTTGCTGGCGGCGTTTGCCTGACCCGGCCTCTTCGCGGGTAAACCCGCTCCCACAGGGTTCTCACACAGCCTGAGGGCTGCGCCGTGCCTGTGGGAGCGGGTTTACCCGCGAAGAGGCCGGGACAGACAACACCCATCAGTAAGCCATGCTCCAGGTCAGGGTGTAGGTACGACCGCGCCCTTGGTAGTCATACAGGTACGCCGGCCCGTAGGTTGGCGAGTAGAACAGCGTCGCACGCTGCCCCCAGACCGTACTGTACTGCTTGTCCAACAGGTTCTGGATGCCGGCGCTGAAGGTGCCGAAGCCGGTATCCTGGCTGCCCAGCAGGTCGAAGGTGGTGTAGCCGTCGATCTCGTGGTCGGCATCGTCCTTCAGGCTGAAGGCATGGTTGGCCTGCAGCCGGGCACTGCGGCCATCGCCCTTCCAGCCGACGAACGCGGTAGCCTTGGACAGCGAGGCATAGCGGGCATCGCGCTTGATCCAGCCGCCATCGGCAGCTTCTTCCTCGGAGCGGGTCAGGTGCAGGGTGCCACCGGCTTCCCAACCCGTCTGGAAGTGCCGGGTCAGCGCGCCTTCAAAGCCGAAGTCACGGCTTTTCTGCTCTTCCACATTGATGGTCAGCGTCTGCGAATCGACGTTGATGATCTTGTCCGACCAGATGTAGTACAGCGCCGCCTGGGCATCCCAGTCCAGGTCGGCATAGCGCCAGCCCAGCTCAACCTGGCGGCTCTTGATGCCGGCCAACGGGTTGTCGGCCACGCTCAGGCCGGGCTTGCCGTAGTACTTGGCCGGGTCGGGCAAGTCGAAGCCTTCGCCGTAGTTGGTCCATACCTGGTGGCCATTCTTGAAGTCGTAAATGGCACCGACGTTGAACAGGTTGACCTGGTAATCGTTGCTGCCGCCCGGCACGCCCTTGAAGTCGCTGACGTCCACGTCCATCTGCTGGCGCCGGGCGCCGCCGGACAAGGTCAGGTTATCGGTGGCATGCCAGTCCAGCTGGGCGTACACCGACACGCCATCGACCCGGTAGCTGGGGTAGCGGGCGGCCTTGCTGTCCTTCTCCAGCTCCAGCCCGCCCGACTCGGACGACGTCTGGGCGTTGAAAGTGGTCTGCTCGGCGTTGAAGCGCTCCCGGTCCAGGTCGACGCCGTAGGTCAGCTTCAGCGTATCCCACTGCTTGGCGAACAGGCCCTTGAGGCTGGTGACCTCGAAGTTCTGCTGCGAGGCGGCGAAGTACACCCCGCGCGAGCCGGTGGGGGTGGCGCGGTTGTAGTACGGGAACGGGTAGAAGTTGTCGTCTTCCTTGCGGTACGAGGCCTGCAGGTAGAAATCCTGACCCAGCACGTCGGTGTGGTGGTAGTTGGCGTTCAGCAGCAGGCGCCGGGTACGCGGCTCCAGGTCTGACGAGTAGCCGCTGCGCAGCTCGGCGTCCTCCAGGTCAGACGGGGCGTTGTAGTTCAGGTGGGGGAAGTAGATGCCAGTGCTGCCGTGGTTGCCCGAGTCATAGTACTGGGCCAGCAGGTCGAGGCTTTGCTGCTCGTTCAACTGCATCCCCAAGGTACCGAGCACATCGATGGTGCGGTTGTACTGCAGGTCGGTCTGGGTGTTGTCGATGAAGATCTGGTCGCCGGCGCCGTCGTAGAAGGCTTCGTTCTGCTCACCGGAAACCCCCAGCCGGGCATTGACCCGCTCGTTGCCGCCGCTGACCGACTGGGCGAAGCGGGTGGCCAGGTCGTCGCTGTTGTTGAAGCCGCTGCTGGCACCGAGCTGGGTCTCGAAGCGCGCCGGGCCGGGTTCGCCCTTCTTGGTCACGATGTTGATGATGCCGCCGGTGGCGCCGCCGCCGTAGATGGCACTGGCACCGGACAGCACTTCGACGCGCTCGACGTTGAACGGCGAAATGCTGTCGAACTGGCGCGACAGGCCGCGCGAGCTGTTCTGGCTGACCCCGTCGATCATCACCAGCACGTTGCGCCCGCGCATGTTCTGGCCGTAGTTGGTGCGCCCTTCCGGCGCCAGGTCGAGGCCTGGCACCAGCTTGCCGATGGCTTCCTTCAGGCTGACGCCGCTGTCGATCTGCTCGCGCAGCTGCTGCTGGTCGACCACCCACACGGTGCCGGGGATTTCGCTGATCGCGGTGCTGGTGCGCGAGGCCACGCTGACCTCGATCGGCTTGAGGTTGACTGCTTGCGGCGCAACCTCGGCCTTGCGCAGGGTCACCGTGCGGGCATCGCTGAAGTGCCAGCTCATGCCACTGCCGGCCAGCAACTGTTGCAGTGCCTGCTCGATGCTGTAGCTGCCCTGCAAGGCCGGGCTGGCCTGGCCGGCGACATCGCCGGTGGTGTACAGCAGGTGCAGGCCGGCCTGGTCGGCGAACCTGGTCAGGGCATGGTCCAGCGGCTGGGCTGGCAGGTCGAGCTGGACCTGGCGAGCCTGGGTCTGGGCCTGTTCGGTGGCGGTCGAGGCCGACGCCTGCAGCGGGCCGACCAGCATGGCCAGGGCACTGCAGGACATCAGGGCATGGTGAAGAGGGCCGCGGCGGCGGTGCAAGGGCTTGAGCATCAGAGGCACGAATGAGCTTCCTGACAAGTCGTAAATGAGAATGGGTTGCTGATCAGTCCCACTACGACGATCTGGCTGGCAGGAACTTGCAGTGCCAAATGGAAAATATTTTTATTTCTGTGCCGGCCTCTTCGCAGCACAAGGCTGCTCCTACAGGGATCGCACCCGTCTGCAGGCTGTGCGTTCGCTGTAGGAGCAGCCTTGTGCTGCGAAGAGGCCGGCACAGGCGAATCAATGAACCACGGCCAGCCACGGCAGGTAGGTCACCTTCAGCCCATAGCGCTGTTCAAGTGTCTGCAACAGGGCCTCCGGCTCATCGAGGTCGAACACCCCGCTCACCTCCATCGCCGCGAGCTTGCTGTCCGACAGCACAATGCGCCCATGCCGGTAACGCTCAAGCTCCGCCAGCACCTGCCCCAGCGGCTTGCCGTTGAAGATCAGCTTGCCGCGCTGCCAGGCCATCTGCGTGCCGGCATCGGCCGCTACTGCCAGTTCATGCTCGCCAACCTTGGCTTCACCCTGTGCCAATACCACGCGGCCATCGCGACGCACGCTGAAGGTGGCCGCACGCCCCTGCACCCGCTCACCGGCCGTATCGACCACAAAGGGCCGTGAATCATCGGTGGTCTCGAACAAGGCCTCGCCAGACGCCAGCACCACTCGCCGCTCACGGTCGCTGAACACCACGCTCAGGGCAGTGGCGCTGTTCAATGTCACCCGCGTGCCATCGCCCAGGGTCACCACCTGCCGCTCCCCCACCCCGGTGTGGTAATCCGCCAGCAGCACCGGCGCCTGCTGCCAACCCGCCACACCAACGGCCAACACCAGCGCAGCAGCCACCCCCGCCTGTTTGAGCCAGCCTCGGCAATGGCGCAGGGCCTGGCCGATGTATTTCGCCACCATGCTTTCGGAAACCCCCAGGCGTTGCGCGATCTGCGCCTGGGTCAGGCCTTCGACGCGGTTGAGCAACAGCGCCTGGCGGGCATTGTCGGACAGTTGCAGCAGCGCCTGGTCGAGAATCTGCAGACGCTCCCGGGCCAGCAACGCCGCCTCGGGTGCCGGCGCCGGGCAGGCCACCTCACCTGCCCGCTCGCAGTCGTCGTGGCTGGCGGCGATGCGCTGCTCGCGGCGCAAGGCATCGATCGCCAGGTTGCCGGCCACGCGGAAGATGAAACTGCGCGCGTGCAGCACCGGCACTGCCTGCTGGTCGATGCTCACCAGCTTCAGGTAGGTTTCCTGCGCGACGTCGGCAGCGCGCTGGCGGTCGCTCATGCGCCGGGTCAGGAACTGCAGCAGGTCGTCGTAGTGCTCCTGGAAACTCGCCAGCAGGCCCGACACGGGTGAGGTCAGCATGGGTTTGGGAACAGCCAGTAGGAAAGTTTATCGGGCGTTAATGAGAAACAGTATCTTTCATATGGAGGGAGACTTTCAACGCCGACGCGCATTTGCCACACTGCCCATTCGCCCACTCTGGCAAGGTCGCAACCCATGGCTGCCCGTCTGCAACGCTACGCCCGCCTGTTCCTGGTCCTGCTGATGGCCTACGGCCTGGGGGCCTGCGCGCTGTTCCAGGCACGCGACCCGGTCAATATCAGCGTGATCGGTATCGAGCCGCTACCGGGGCAGGAGCTGGAACTGCGCATGGCGGTGAAGATGCGGGTGCAAAACCCCAACGAGGCGCCCATCGACTACAACGGCATCGCCCTGAACCTGGAAGTGAACGGCCAGCCGCTGGCTGCCGGGGTCAGCGACCAGCAGGGGCACATTGGCCGTTATGGCGAAGCAGTGATCGTGGTGCCGGTGAGCATCACGGCGTTTTCCTTCCTGCGCCAGGCCTATGGGCTGGGCCATGTGGATTCGCTGCAGGGCCTGCCCTATGTACTGCGCGGCAAGCTGGCCGGCGGGCTGCTGGGGACCGTGCGCTTCACCGACGAGGGCAAGCTGGACCTGCCCAAAGGCGCCTACCGGTAAGCGCCTGGCGGGGTGTGATCAGCGGTTGGCGCTGGCCGCGGCCATCAGCTTGTTGACTTCGCTGCGCACCATGTTGGCGTATTCGGGCGGCGACATGCCGTCCAGCTCGGCGCGCACCCACTCGGCCCACTTGCCTTTGCGCCGTGGTTTTTCGGCGATCAGCCGCGCCGCTTCGCCCTTGGCCTTGCCCAGGTTGTTCTGCCACAGCTCGAACAGCCGGGCCTTCTCTGCCTCGATCTGCGCCCGTTCCTCGAAGCTCATGTTGGCCAGATTGAAACTCATGAAGGTACCTGCAGGTTTGAAAATGGCCGCTATCTTACACCCAGGTACTGCAACAGCCCAAAGCCGCCGCAACTTTCCCGACGCGCCGGCATCCATTGTTCAAACCACACCATCGACGAGGACGAGTTCATGGCCCGTAAAAACGCCACGCTGGCCGACAGCGATCAGATCAAGGACCAGGTATTCAGCGAACTGCAGGCGCTGATCGAAGAATCGGAAAAGCTGCTGAACGACAGCGCTGCCCTGGTGGGCGACGAGGCCGAAACCCTGCGCGCGCAGGTAAGCCTCAAGCTACGCCAGGCGCGCCATGCCGCCAACAAGGTGCGCAGCAAGGCGCAACCGGTGGTGGAGGCTACCCAGGACTACATCGGCGGCCACCCGTGGCAGACCGTGGCCATTTCCGCGGGCCTCGGCCTGGTAGTCGGCCTGCTGCTGGGCCGCCGTCACTGACGCCAGGGCCGCCTGGTGCGAATCAGGCGGCCTGTGCCAGCGGGATACCGCTGTGGAAGCGCAGCTCCTGATCCGGTGACTGGATCAGCTCCACCTCCGCTGCGCGCACCAGCTCCACCCGGCGGGCAATGTCTGCCTCATCGCCGTAGTTGTGCGCCAGTTTCAGGTAACCCTGGTAGTGGCGCGCTTCGCTCTTCAGCAGGCCGTGGTAGAAACGGCCCAGTTCCTCATCCAAATGCGGTACCAACGCGGCAAAGCGCTCGCAGCTGCGCGCCTCGATAAATGCCCCCACCACCAGCGTATCCACCAGCTTGACCGGCTCGTGGGCGCGCACCAGGCGCCGCAGCCCCGACGCATAACGCCCCGCCGACACCGGGCGCAGCGGCACGCCACGGCGCTTCATCAGGCGCAGCACCTGCTCGTGGTGCACCAGCTCCTCGCGGGCCAGGCGCGACATCATGTTGATCAGGTCGAGGTGGGTGTTGTACTTGGCGATCAGGCTCAGGGCGGTGCTGGCAGCCTTGAATTCGCAGTTCTTGTGGTCGATCAGCAGGGTTTCCTGGTCGGCGAGCGCCGCTTCGATCCAGGCATCTGGCGTCGGGCAACCAAGAAAGGCGTCGATTTCGGGGATCAGGGACATAAGCGTGCAACCACACAGAACAGGCAGGGCCGGCGATTATACCGGCGGCGGCGGGCGGCGCCAGTGACTATGCTTGATGTACATCAAGCGCCAGCGGGGGAAGCGCCGACTATAGTCAGGCATTGGTCGCCACCTTTGAAGGGAGCTAACGCCCATGCAAGCCGTCCGCAGCATCCTTGTCGTTCTCGACCCCGAGCACGCCCACAGCCGGGCACTGACCCGGGCCAAGCTGATCGCCGGCCTCACCGGCGCGCGCCTGCACGTGCTGATGTGCGACAGAAGGCATGACCACAGCGCGCTGCTGAGCCTGCTGAGCAGCCAGTTGCATGATGACGGGTACGACAACGTCACCCATGAAGAGGCCTGGCGCGACAACCTGCACGACACCATCATCTACGTGCAGCAGGCCGAGGGCTGCGAGCTGGTGATCAAGGAACACCGCCCGGACAACCCGCTGAAAAAGGCCCTGCTCACCCCCAGCGACTGGAAGCTGCTGCGCCAGTGCCCGTGTGCCGTGCTGATGGTCAAGAGCGAGCGGCCGTGGACCGGCGGCAAGATCCTGGCTGCGGTGGACGTAGGCAACCAGGACGAGGACCACCGCCGCCTGCATGCCAGCATCATCGACCATGGTTTCGAAATTGCCAAACTGGCCAAGGGCGAGCTGCACGTCATCAGCGCCCATCCCTCGCCGATGCTGTCGGCGTCGGACCCGGTGTACCAGTTGACCGAAACCATCGAGAAGCGTTACCGCGAGGCGTGCAAGGCATTCCAGGCCGAGTACGGCATCAGCGACGAGTGCCTGCATGTGGCCGAAGGGCCGGCTGATGTACTGATCCCGTATACCGAGCAGAAGCTCGATGCGGTGGTGACGGTGATCGGTACCGTGTGCCGCACGGGGATTTCCGGGGCGTTGATTGGCAATACCTCGGAAGTGGTGCTGGATTCGCTGGAAGGCGATGTGCTGGTGCTCAAGAGCGAGGAAGCAATTGCCCACCAGGCGGAATTGGCCCGCGGCTGAATTTGCGGACACAGGATTCCTTGAAATTGCAGGGCCCCTGTGGGAGCGGGTTTACCCGCGAATGCGTCGTTGGACTTACCGCCGCCTTCGCGGGTAAACCCGCTCCCACAGGGATTTCTTACAAGAAACCTCTAGGCCAACGCCTCCCGCACCTTCGGGTCCAGGCCCTCCCCTGCATTGGCCTCGGCCCATTGCGCCAGCTGCTGGCGCATTGCCGGCGTCCAGAAACTCTGCAGATGCTGCCGTACCCCTTGCACCGCCAGCGCCCGGTCTGGCTCGCTGTCAAAGTAATGGGCAATCTGGTTGGCCATCTTGACCAGGTTCTCACTACTCATCGGCGCACCTCGGTTTTCTCCGCAATACGGCGTTCCTTCAGCAAGCGCCGCTGCTCGTCACTGAAGTCCTGGTAGCGCTTCTGCCACTGCGAAGGCTGGAACACCTTCACTACCTCCACCGCCGTCACCTTGTACTCAGGGCAGTTGGTGGCCCAGTCGGAGTTGTCGGTGGTAATCACGTTCGCCCCCGATTCAGGGAAGTGGAACGTGGTGTACACCACCCCCGGCGCCACCCGCGTGCTGACTTTGGCGCGCAGCACGGTCTGCCCGGCACGGCTGCCGATGCCGACCCAGTCGCCATCCTGGATGCCACGGCTTTCGGCGTCGGTCGGGTGAATTTCCAGGCGGTCGGCGTCATGCCAGGCGACGTTGCCGGTGCGCCGGGTCTGGGCGCCGACGTTGTACTGGCTGAGGATGCGCCCGGTGGTCAGCAGCAGCGGGTAGCGGGTGTTGACCTTCTCGTCGGTGGGCACGTAGCCGGTGAGCATGAAGCGCCCCTTGCCGCGCACGAACTGGTCGATGTGCATGGTCGGCGTGCCATCGGGCGCGGCGTCGTTGCACGGCCACTGCAGGCTGCCGTGGCGGTCGATCTCGGCGTAGCTGACGCGGTGGAAGGTGGGCGTCAGGCGGGCGATTTCGTCCATGATCTCGGACGGGTGGCGGTAGTTCATCGGGTAGCCCAGGGCATTGGCCAGGGCCACGGTCGCCTCCCAGTCGGCCTTGCCGGCCAGCGGTTCCATGACCTTGCGCACCCGCGAAATGCGCCGCTCGGCATTGGTGAAAGTGCCGTCCTTCTCCAGGAACGAGCTGCCCGGCAGGAACACATGGGCGAACTTGGCCGTTTCGTTGAGGAAGATGTCCTGCACCACCACGCACTCCATGGCCAGCAGGGCCGCGGTGACGTGCTGGGTGTTGGGGTCGCTCTGGGCAATGTCCTCGCCCTGGCAGTACAAGGCCTTGAAGCTGCCGTCCAGCGCCGCCTCGAACATGTTGGGGATGCGCAAGCCCGGGTCGGGCTGCAGGGTCACGCCCCAGGCACGCTCGAACTCGGCGCGCACACCCTCGTTGGAAATGTGCCGGTAGCCGGGCAGTTCGTGGGGGAACGAGCCCATGTCGCACGAGCCCTGCACGTTGTTCTGCCCGCGCAGCGGGTTCACCCCTACCCCTTCACGGCCGATGTTGCCGGTGGCCATGGCCAGGTTGGCGATGCCCATCACCGCGGTACTGCCCTGGCTATGCTCGGTGACGCCCAGGCCGTAGTAGATGGCCGCGTTGCCGCCGGTTGCATACAGGCGGGCGGCGGCACGGATTTGCTCGGCAGGTACGCCGCAGACCGGGCCAAGCACTTCGGGGGCGTTTTCCGCCAGGCTGACGAAGTCGCGCCAGCGGGCGAAATCCTCGGTTTCGCAGCGGGCATCGATGAAACGCTGGGCCAGCAGGCCTTCAGTGACGATCACGTGGGCCAACGCATTGAGCATGGCCACGTTGGTGCCCGGGCGCAGTTGCAGGTGCAGCTCGGCGCGGGCATGCGGCGAATCGACCAGGTCGATGCGCCGGGGGTCGATCACGATCAGTCGCGCACCCTGGCGCAGGCGGCGCTTGAGCTGCGAGCCGAATACCGGGTGGGCGTCGGTGGGGTTGGCGCCGATCACCAGCACCACGTCGGCCTGCATCACCGAGTCGAAGCTTTGCGTACCGGCCGACTCACCCAGGGTCTGCTTCAGGCCATAGCCGGTAGGCGAATGGCATACCCGTGCGCAGGTGTCGACGTTGTTGTTACCGAACGCCGTGCGCACCAGTTTCTGCACCAGGTAGGCTTCTTCGTTGGTGCAGCGGCTGGAGGTGATGCCGCCGATGGAGTCGCGGCCGTACTTGAGCTGGATACGGCGGAACTCGCTGGCGGCGTAGGTCACCGCCTCGTCCCAGCTGACTTCCTGCCACGGGTCTTCCAGGCGCTTGCGGATCATCGGCTTGGTGATGCGGTCCGGGTGGGTGGCGTAGCCCCAGGCAAAGCGGCCCTTGACGCAGGCGTGGCCGTGGTTGGCGCCGCCGTTCTTGTCCGGGACCATGCGCACCAGCTGGTCGCCCTTCATTTCGGCGCGGAACGAGCAGCCGACGCCGCAATAGGCGCAGGTAGTGATGACCGCACGCTCGGGTTGGCCCAGCTGCACCAGGCTCTTTTCCGTCAGGGTCGCGGTCGGGCAGGCCTGCACGCAGGCGCCACACGACACGCACTCGGAAGCGAGGAAGTTTTCACCACCCGCCGCTGCCACCCGCGATTCGAAGCCGCGCCCGGTGATGGTCAGGGCGAAGGTGCCCTGGATGTCCTCGCAGGCACGCACGCAGCGGCTGCAGACGATGCACTTGCTCGGCTCGTAGTCGAAATACGGGTTGGATACGTCCTTTTTCTCGGCCAGGTGGTTGGCGCCGTCGTAGCCGTAGCGCACCTCGCGCAGGCCCACCTGGCCGGCCACGGTCTGCAGCTCGCAGTTACCGTTGGCCGAACAGGTCAGGCAGTCCAGCGGGTGGTCGGAGATGTACAGCTCCATCACGTTGCGGCGCAGGCCGGCCAGGCGCGGCGTTTCGGTGTGTACCACCATGCCTTCGCTGACTGGGGTGGTGCAGGAGGCCGGGTAGCCGCGCATGCCTTCGATTTCCACCATGCACATGCGACACGAGCCGAAAGCTTCGAGGCTGTCGGTGGCGCACAGTTTGGGGATGCTGGTGCCGAGCATGGCCGCAGCACGCATCACCGAGGTACCGGCGGGCACAGTGATGGCACGGCCATCGATGCTCAGGCTGACCTGTACCTCGCTGTCACGGGCCGGAGTGCCGAGGTCGCTGCTTTTATCAGAAGCGGGGTCGAAGAAATTGATCACTGCGCGGCCTCCGTGTGGGTCAGCCCGAAATCGGCGGGGAAGTACTTCAGCGCGCTGGCCACCGGATAAGCGGTCATGCCGCCCATGGCGCACAGCGAGCCGTATTGCATGGTGTCGCACAGGTCACGCAGCAACAGGGCCTGGTCATGCCGCTCGGTCATGTCGCTGGTGGCGATCAGCCGGTCGACCACTTCCATGCCCCGGGTCGAGCCGATGCGGCACGGGGTGCACTTGCCACAGGACTCTTCGGCACAGAACTGCAAGGCGAAGCGCGCCATGCTGGCCATGTTCAGGGTGTCGTCGGCCACCACCACACCACCATGGCCGAGCATCGCGCCCATGGCGGCGAAGGCCTCATAGTCCAGCGGCGTGTCGAAGTGGCTGGGCGGCACCCAGGCACCGAGCGGGCCACCGACCTGCGCGGCCTTCAACGGCCGGCCACTGGCCGTGCCGCCGCCATAGCCTTCCACCAGTTCGCGCAGGGTCAGGCCAAAGGCGCGTTCCACCAGGCCGCCCTGGCGGATGTTGCCGGCCAGCTGGAACGGCATGGTGCCCAGCGAGCGGCCCATGCCGAAGTCGCGGTAGAACGCCGCGCCCTTGGCCATGATGATGGGAACCGAGGCCAGGGTAAGCACGTTGTGCACCAGCGTCGGCAGGCCGAACAGGCCCTGCAGCGCCGGCAGCGGAGGCTTGGCGCGGACGATGCCGCGTTTGCCTTCGATGGATTCGAGCAGTGCGGTTTCTTCGCCGCAGATATAGGCGCCGGCGCCGACCCGCACTTCCAGGTCGAAGGCCTGGCCGCTGCCGGCCACGTCGCTGCCGAGATAGCCGGCGTCACGGGCGATGGCGAAGGCCTGGTCGAGCACGCGGATGGCGTCGGGGTATTCCGAGCGCACATAGATGTAGCCCTTGTCGGCCCCCACGGCGAGGCCGGCAATGATCATGCCTTCGATCAGCAGGAACGGGTCGCCTTCCATCAGCATGCGGTCGGCGAAGGTACCGGAGTCACCCTCGTCGGCGTTGCACACCACGTACTTCTGCCCGGCCCCGGCGTCACGCACGGTGCGCCACTTGATGCCGGCCGGGAACGCCGCACCGCCGCGGCCGCGCAAGCCGGAATCGAGCACGGCGGCGACCACTTCGGCACCGTCCAGGGCCACGGCCGCTTCAAGGCCGGCAAAACCGCCATGGGCGCGGTAGTCGTCCAGCGACAATGGGCGGGTGATGCCGGCACGGGCGAACAGCAGGCGTTGCTGGGTCTTGAGGTAAGGGATGTCTTCGACCGGCCCCAGCGCCAGCGAGTGGCCTCCGGGTTCGCCGGGCTCACCGGTCAAGGCGTCGAGCAAGGACGGCACGTCTTCCGGGGTGAGCGGGCCGAAACCCAGGCGCCCTTGCGCGCTGTCGCACTCCAGCAACGGCTCCAGCCAGTACAGCCCGCGGGAGCTGGTGCGCTGGATGTCCAGCGGCAGCTGGCGGCGCTCGGCCTCACGCTGCAAGGCATCGGCGACCTGATCGGCGCCCACGGCACGGGCTACCGAATCGCAGGGGATATACAGCTTCAGCATGCTGCGTCCTCCCGGCAAGCGTTGACCAGTGCGCGCAGGCGCTCAGGGGTAAGGCGCGCATGCACCTGGCCGTCCAGTTCCAGCGCTGGCGAGCAGGCACAGGCGCCCAGGCAGTACACCGGGCGCAGGCTGATGGCGCCGTCGGCGCTGGTGCCATGGTCGTCCAGCGCCAGCTGTTCGCGCAGTTGTGCGGCCAGTGCCTCGGCGCCCCGGCTCTGGCACGACTCGGCGCGGCACAGGCGCAAGGTGTGGCGCGCCGGTGGCGTGGTGCGAAAATCGTGGTAGAAGCTGATCACCCCGCGCACCTCGGCCAGGCTGAGGTTCAAGGCATGGGCAATTTCGGCGACAGCGGCATCGGGGATGTAGCCGATGTCGTGCTGGATGGCATGCAGGATCGGCAACAGGGCGCCGGGGGTATTCTTGTCACGGGCCAGAATGCGGTGGATCACAGGCAGGTGGAGCAATTCATCAGGCATACAGCGGACCTCGGCATCACGGACCCTGCCTGAATTGTTGTGAGGGCAGGTATCCGGCGTGTTCTGCTGCGGCGCGCCGGCCACGTCACGGTTGCGTGGTGCCAGCGGCCTCCTTGCCTACGACCGCACGTCTGCGCGCGCTGGTCCGAAGGCATCCTGCAAGCATGGCACTTGTGGCGTCGGGGGGTTGCGTGCGAACGACCAGGCGCATCCTGAAACCGACGCGGGCTGTTTCTGGCCTTATTCTGCTGCGCTGTCGCTTAGAGAACTGAATTCGCAAGCGGTCCGCGTAACCTGTGGGAGCGGCTTTAGCCGCGAAGAATCCAACGCGGTGCATGGCACCGGCTGCGCCGGTGTTCGCGGCTAAAGCCGCTCCCACAGGGTCCCTGCCAATTCAATGAGTTATGTGCAGTCCCATGAATGCATGGTATGCGCAAGGCTTAAAAGCTGCCCGGCTTTGTCGATCAGTGCTTGCCTTCCACCGCCTTGGCCGTCTCGATCAGCTTGTCGAACTTGCGGTTCAGTTGAGCAAAGCGCTTGTCACTCTCGGCCCGCGCCTTGATGTTCTTCTCCGAGCTGGCCTTGTCGGCGATGGTCACCACTGTCCAGTCCCGGTCCTTGGACACCCAATACACCAGTTCACCATCAGCGGAAAACGCCTCGAGCCGGCCGCCGCTATTCGGCACAGGCTTGGCCTGCCTGGTCATCGGCAACAGTTGCTGGACCCGCGCCTCGTCGGTGCCGGCCAGCCGCACCTCCAGCTGGCGAAGCTGGTCGGCTTCGTTGAACGACGCCTTCACTTGCGTGATGGCAATACCGCCCAGGTTGTAATTGCCCTTCGGGTCATTCCCCTGAAAGAACTCGGTGGGCACCTGGTAGTGATAGCCGGTGAAATGCTCAACCTCACCGAACTGCTGCTGCAGAATGGCAATGGCCTGGGGCTTGGGCATGCCCAGGGTGAACTGGCCGACTTCCAGCGCCGACCAGGCTTGCAGGGGGAAAAGCGCGCAGGCGAATGCCAGAGGTAGGGTCCGTTTCATCGGTCATCTTCCTTGAAATGAGCCTTGCAACCTAACCCCTGCATGCCAATCAGACAATACTGGCAGGGTGCCAAGCCCACCCTGCCAACACCAGGGGGCCAACATCGCCGCCCATGGCTATCGGTTCTTGCGCATACCCATGTGGGCGTCATCCATCAGCGCCTTGGCCATGTCGCAGAGAAAGTGCGAAGCCCAGACCAGCACCGGTTCGTTGTCCATCACCCCGATGAACGACGCTCGCCGAGAGCAGTCCATCAATACCGACGCTTGTTCGATGGCATGGTCGCAGCAGTTTCCCGGTTCTACGCGGAACAGTTTCTTGCCATCCAGCACACCATCCAGGAACGTGGCCGCACCTACGGTCAGGCCCAGTGTGCCGGTGTCGTCATCCATTTCCTTGTCCATCTGAAACCCTCTTGTGAATCTGCCGGCCAGTGCGATTTCCCGGTTGCAGTCGCTGGTAGGAAAAACGCACCGCCCAGGCTCGCCAAATTTGAAAATCAGCCCATCAATGCAATGTATGCACCGGCTGCCTGCCCCTGAGCTGCACCTGCGCAATCGCCGATTCCAGCAGCGTGCGCACAGCCTCCATTTCATGCACGACCGCCAGGGTCATGATCGTGGCGGGAGACCTGGGGAGCGAGGCTACGGCGTGATGGCCTACGGACAAGGCGCAGAGCACGTATTCCGTGGCCTGGGTCAGGGTGTCTTCCAGGTGATGGGATGGGTTGGTGGAGAAAGGTGGATCGGGAACGAGTTTCAGCATGACAGCCTCCAGACAATAACAAGTCGGACCGTCGCCAGATCACTTGCAGATGATAGGGTGGCGGCTACATGCGGGCCTGCAAGACCGGGCTTGGAGGTCGATTCCCGGCTGGCCCGAAGACCACCCGCACGCAGCCACCGTTGAACGAAGCCAACAGCAAACTGAGACCAAACCAAGCATCGGGCTTGCAGACCCGGTCGTTGAATTTGCAACGACAAGGCGAGACTAGGGGGCTCAGGTTTCCATCGCAATGGTGAAACGGCTTGAAAAGGATGATTCAGAAATGGACTACGAGGAAGGGGAAAAATCTGATTAGTTCTTGTAGGAACCGATATGAGTTTCTCTAAAAAGACTCAAGATCCGTGTGTGAAGCACAGCGCTTGGCGGTACGCTGTGCTTCTTTCAAATGCTCACTACAACGCCAACCGCGCCAGCCGCTGCAAAGCTCGAATCACCTCCTGATCCTGATTCTCCAGCACATCCGCCTGAATACGCGCGATAACAGCCTTCAGCAATTCGGTCTGGTTCATCGCTGTATGCTGCTGAAGCGCAAGCATGTCCTCCGCCATGTACGGATTGACCTTCATCGACAAGCGCCGAGTAGCATTGGAACGCGCAAGCCCGCGCTGCTCTCGCTGTTCATCCAGCGCCTGCAGGAACGTTTGATGCGCCGCATGCAACTGCCCACACTGCTGCGCCTGCACCAACTGTTGGAAATAGTGGGCAAGAAACAACTTGCGCAAATTTGCCCCCGCCTCATTACTGACCGCATGCATGGCCGCATCGAGCACATCCAGATAGACCGCCGGCAAACGCGCCTCGATCGACTTGAGCTGCTGCTTGCGCGCCTCGCGGATGGCCGGTGTGGATTGCGATGGAATGGCGACCACACCATCACAACGGGCGCACACACCCACCAGAATGTCCTTGGCCACCCCTTGGCCATCGCTAAACGGCACATCCCGGCGAGCATAGTGCGTGGGCACCACTGCCTGGCAATGCTCGCAAAGCGCTTTTCCTCTGTCGCCTTCGAAAAAGATCTTCATGATCTGGGTACTCACTGGTGAACGCTGATGAACCAGGTGTCTGGCTCGATGAAAAAGAACTTTATGTACCAACCATCCCGCTTGAGCACATGCACCTCGATGGCTGCGACGGCATGGTGAGGGGTGCTGACGTGATGAATACCCCGGCATGAGCGAACGACTTCGGCAACCTCACCGGCTGACACTTCCCCTGTAGCCAGCAGGTTCTTTACGTCGATATCCCTGCGTGAAACGTGTTGATACTCCCCTGACTCAAGCGCCGCTATCACCGCTTGCTGAGCCTCCCTGAAGCCGAATTTCATAGCTCACCCCTGCCAATACGAAAATCATCGTACAAAACCCGAATCAAATCTACCGTTTGCCGAGCCTGGGCGACCAGTGGCACCCCGGCCAGCTCAAGACAGCGATCCGGAACACGCATGAACTATGGTCCCATCGACCACAGGGCGGCATAGAGCAATGTAACCAACGCTTTCATGGCCTTTTCCGAGTGCTCGTTCGAGGGCAAAACCTGCTCCCACGAACACATCACCGAGGCGTCATTCAGGTAAGCTCAGCCCAGCGCAATGCAACCACCAAGGACGGTACCCATGCATTCACTGACGAACGAACAGGTGCTGGCAATCATCCGCGAGAACCCGATAAACCGGGCATTGCTGGCGACCCTGCCAACGCTGGATATCCCACACTGCATGTTGACGGCAGGCGCCCTGTTCCAGACGTTCTGGAACCACCGCGCCGGGCTACCTGCCGAATGGGGCATCAAGGACTATGACGTCGCCTATTTCGACGCCGACTTGTCCTGGGAGGCAGAGGACCGTGTCATCGCCCGGGTTCATCAGGCGTGCGCGCACCTGGGCATCAACGTGGAAGTGCGCAATCAGGCCCGTGTTCACTTGTGGTACGAAGCGAAGTTCGGCGGCACCTATTCGCCATTGCGCAAGGTCACGGATGGCATCGACCGGTATCTGATCCGGTCGACCTGCCTGGGGGTCGATGTCGGCACTGGCGAGCTTTACAGCACGCATAGTCTGGACGACCTGCAGAACGACCTGCTCAGGATGAACGAGCTGAACCCACGGCCAGGCTTGTTCAGGGAGAAAGCTGCCAGCTACCAGGCACGTTGGCCGTGGCTTGCCTTGGTTGAGTGAACCTGCGCTTTTGACCTGTAGGGGCCGCTTTGCGGCCCCAAACTGCTTACCTGACAGGCATTCCCCCCGCTGCCTTACCATTGGCACATCGACAGAACGGAGGTTGGTATGACAACTGGGCAGGGCAAACGGGTCGTTGTCATTGGTGCAGGCATCGTGGGCGCATCACTGGCATATCACCTGGCCCGTAAAGGTGCGAATGTCACCGTGGTCGACGCTGAAAACATAGCGTCGGGCGTGACTGGCCGTTCATTCGCATGGATCAATACCTCATCCTCCGAATCGGACCCCATCGCGCAACTGCGCAGTGCTGCAATCGAGGCATACCGCCAACTCGAAACCGAGCTACCGGGCCTGACGGTGCGATGGACTGGCGCCTTGTCTTACAACGGGACGTCGAGTGGCGCGCCGTCGGCTGCAAGTACCCCGTCTGCGCCTGCCAGGGTCTCTCGATCACGGATTCTCGAGCTTGAGCCCAATCTCAAACACCCACCTGAGTCTGCTTCATATGCGCCAGCAGAGGGGGCGCTGGACCCCGTGACCGCTGTGCATGCGTTAATCGCAGGTGCCAGGGCCTATGGGGCGAAAGTGCTCACTCAAACGCCAGTGCTCGGTTTTGCAACCCAGCATGCAACGATAACCGGCGTAGAAACAACAACGGGCATCATCGATGCCGATGTTGTGGTAGTGGCAGCTGGGACAGGCATCACGAAGCTGACGGACAGGTTGGAAGTGTCACTTCCAATTGAGGCCTCACCTGCCGTTCTCATCCGCTACAAGGCACAACCCAACCTTGTGCGCACAATCATCTCCGGCCCTGAAATGGAAGTAAGGCAAACTACGGATGGTGCGCTGGTGGCAGCAGAAGATTATCTGGACGACGCAGTGGAGAATCAGCCGGCAGCGATAGCGCTGCGCACGGCCAAGGCGATTCAGAACGAGCTCCATGGGGCTGCTTCGATAGAGCCGGAGTGCGCTTGTGTCGGGCTCAGGCCCATGCCTGCCGATGGTATTCCCATCATCGGTTATCTACCAACAGTGGGTGGCGTCTATGTGTGTGCAGTACACCCTGGCATTACGTTGGCGGCGATAGTGGGGCGCCTTGCCAGCGAGGAGATTATCGATGGCGAGGTTTCCAGTATTCTTGGTCCATGCCGGCCAGATCGATTTTTCCGGCAGGTGTGAAGCGACCATTCGGTGAGAGCTGCGGAGGTCATCCACAGTAATCCTTGGGTAGTCGAGCAGCAACTTGCATACTTATGTGATCGTTAGCGGGAAGGTGCAGGGAAGCCAAGATGGAACGGTCTTACACCACTTATTACTTGGAAATGATTTCAGCGTCCGAGCTGAAGGAAAAGCCACAGCGTCACGACCTCCAAATCATCGAATGTGAAGTGCCTCAGGCGGAATTTAATCGGTTCCTATACGAGCTTGTTGGCACGCCTTGGGAGTGGGGTGATCTTGATTCCTGGGGTCTTTCTGACTGGCAGGCACTCGTCGAACAGGATTGCCACCGTACTTGGGTTGCCTATCACCGTGGTGCGATAGCAGGCTATTACGAGCTTTATCGCCCCGATGGCTGTAACAGCGAAATCCGCTACTTTGGGCTGGCACCACAATTTGTGGGGTGTGGGTTCGGCGGAGCGCTATTAAGTCACGCTGTTCGATCCGCATGGGGGTGGCAAGGTACAGAGCGGGTTTGGGTACATACATGCACATTTGACCATCCTGCCGCGCTTCTAAACTATCAAGCGCGCGGATTCCGTATTTTTAAGCAGGAGGAGACGGAGCCAAGCCGGTGAGTGCCGGGGCCACAGCTGCTGGCTGCGAAAGGCAGCTCTCTCAGTAGCTGCCTTTCGTGAAATACGACCTCATATGGAGGCAACCCTGCTCTGATTCCAGCCATCCCACCATGGAAGTACAGGTCGTCCCGCTTCTCGCCTCACCACCTCCGGCAACTGCACGATCGATTCCCCAGGCATGAGCCATTGGACGGCCACGTGCCTTTGAGCATGGGGCAGCGTCGCACGCTGTGCTGACGGTGTTCGCCCAGAGCATGATGGGAACCGTTGAACCCGCCTACCCTGCCACCCTGTCAAAGGCGTAATCCTTGAAAACCAACCACCCGACGCCATGGGAGCACTGTACATGCCTATCGACTTCAGACCCGCTCAAGCCTCGGACGCGCACGATATTGCACGCTTCTTTCAACTGACATCGGAGGGCATGGCCGATTACATATGGAGCAAGCTTGCCGCACCTGGAGAAGCATTGCTGAGTGTCGGTGCGTCTCGCTATGCCAGGGAACAGGGCGACTTTTCCTACAAGAACTGCCTGATGGCCACTTTCGAAGGGCGCGTCATCGGCATGATGCATAGCTATGTCTTGCGCGAGACCCCTGACAGGCCTGTCGAGACAGACCCGGTCCTCGCGCCTTATTCCGACATGGAAATACCCGACACCTTGTACATATCCAGCCTGGCCCTGGATGAGGCCTGGCGCAGCCAGGGGCTGGGCGTCCAGTTTCTTCGCCACGCCCAGCAGCGCGCTGAGGACTCTGGCCTGGATGGGCTATGCCTGATCGATTATGCAGAAAACCACGGTGCACGCCGCTTCTACGAACGTCACGGTTTTCAGATTGTTAAAACCTGCCAGATCGTTCCGCACCCGATGCTGGGCGTAACCGGTGAAGCCTATTTGATGTATCGCCCTACCCACAACGTACTCGAGAAAAACCATGAACAAGAAACTGACCGTGTTCCGCGAACTGGATATCCAACCGGTGCGCGACCTTCCCTTTTTTGAAGAGGTCGTGGAAGGCAACCCTCATACGCTGACGTCCAAGTACTATCACGATGAACAGCAAGGTCGCATTTCCGGAGAGTGGGAAGCCAGCACCGGAGCGTGGCGCATCGACTACAAAGTCTGGGAGTTCTGCCATGTTCTGAGTGGATGCTGTGTCATCGAGCTTGAGGGTTGCGCCCCCATCACACTGGCCGCTGGCGACACGTTCATTATCGAACCGGGCGCCAAGGGCAAATGGACCGTGCTGGAAGACATGAAAAAGAACTTCGTGATCCTCTTGCCCGCTAACTAGGCAAGGGGTCGCGTTTCATCGAGCGCAGTGCAAGGACAGTTTGCATGCTTGCCGGCTGGCGGCCTATACACTGTTCAGTGTCTGCTTCGGGTCGATAGCGGTCAGTCATGACCATCTGCTTTCGACCCTCGGCTTACCCTTGGCGGAGGGCAGCTAACGGTCAGAAGCAGTCCCTCAACGCGCTGACAAAAAGAGTGACGATCCAGCAGCCCATTCAACTGACCTTGCTGCGATACCAAACGGTCGTCCGTTCACTATCAGCGTGGGATTTTCGTATTTCAAACTGCCGTGATTCGTGCAGGACCTGATTCCAGCTATTGCAACTGTAGCGCTTGGGCGTCTGCTCTGGATTGGCATCACTCATCCAGCGGATCGCTGCTTCCAGTCGAGTCCAGCCACCTTCGGCAAGCTTGGCTTCTGCTTCACGTAAACAGGAGCAGATCCCGCTGTCAGGCCAATCGACCGAGCCGTCCTCCCGTATGCCGTCGAGCGCATCTTCAAATGTCTGGCTCTGTATAAACAACGCCAATTTAGCTCGTGCCTCAACCATGGTCTTGGCCCAACATTGCAAGTTCAAACAATGCCGATTGATGGTCTGGTAGCTTTCCTCCAGATAACCATCCGCAGCCTGGCAGCCTGACTCTGACCAGAGATCGAAATGCTCAATGAAGTGGTGAACTAGCTTGTTACGCAGGTCGACCAACGCCTTGATAGCCACCTTCGTGGCCTCATAGTGCTCGACTGGCATTTCCAACTGGTTTCGATAGCTGAACCCGATCTGGTCACCAGCATCGGCTTCCGTCTGTGACTCTTCATTTTGGGGCGACTGGATCAGAAAGCTGTCGGTCAGCATTCCGACCAACATGCCCATGGTTTTTTTCTCGGTACATGCGACCTTCTGCTCACGGAGGGTATGCAGCCGATCCACAGGGCCGCTCAACTCAGCATGCGCGACCATGTCTTTCAGCAGCTGTTCGTATTGTTGCAGACGCAACAGACACCGTCCGAGCTTGCGCTGCACCACAGCTTGAAGGCCAGGTACATCATTTGCGGGCATAGTAGTGACTTCATCCATGATCAACGACTCACGCAAAAATGGCAGGGCTGGAGTAATTCACTGCAATGCGCTGCCCTGCAAGGAGGGTCTGCAATGCGAAAGACTGACGCATTTCAAGCGTGAGTATAGGTTGAGGATCTTTTTACCCGCATCGGTCGGCAGCTAGCCCAGGCGCTCAGGACAATTCAATGGCAATGAGCCTGTTCTGCTGGTGGCGTAACGGCCTGGATCAATACTCGGGTTGAAGCTATACCCTAAGAGTTCAGCTTGGCGATGGACCATACGCCCGCTTAACAACTGGGGAGAACTTCGCGGTGTCGAATCAGCTGGTCATACGCAACATGACCCGTCCCGAACTGGACGAGCTCGTCGATTGGGCTGCCCGTGAGGGGTGGAATCCCGGCGTTCACGATGCCGAGCTGTTCTGGGTTACGGACCCTGCCGCCTTCATCGCAGCGTCCCGGGGCGACGAATTGATCGGTGGCGGTGCCATCACTTCCTACAACGGCGAATTCGGTTTCATGGGTTTTTTCATCGTCCGGCCTGAGTATCGTGGTCAAGGCCTGGGCAATACCCTCTGGCACGCACGCCGCGAGCGACTCCTCGCCCGCCTTCGCCCAGGCGCGAGCATTGGCATGGACGGCGTCTTCGCGATGCAGGACTACTACGCCAAGGGTGGGTTCGTCTTCTCCCATCGCAACCTGCGTTTTCGTGCCAAGGCCACCGAACGCCCGGCGACTTCGCAGGTAGACAATCTGGACATCGTCCCGTTGGCCACCTTCCCGTTCGATGAGGTGGTCGATTACGACCGCATCTGCTTCCCCGCCGCGCGCGCAGCCTTCCTGAGCGGGTGGATAACCCAGGCTGATGCACTCGCCGTGGGTTGCCGACGCGAGGGCAGGCTTAGCGGCTATGGCGTGGCAAGGCGCTGCCGGGAAGGCTACAAGATCGGCCCCTTGTTCGCCGATGACGCCCTTGCAGCCAATGCCCTCTACGCGCGCCTGGCAGCATTTGCGCAAGGTCACCCGCTGTTTCTGGATGCCCCGGAGAACAACCCCGCCGCGATGGCGCTCGTGCGCCAACAGGGCATGATCGAGGTTTTCGGCTGCGCACGCATGTACCTCGGCCCGCCCCCGGCGATCGCACACGAACGTGTGTTCGCCGTCACGACCTTCGAGCTGGGCTGATGTCCGTTCGCGATCTCATCGGTTATGGCGGCTGCCCACCCCACCCGCGATGGCCCGGTGAGGCGCGCGTCGCGGTCCAGTTCGTACTCAACATCGAAGAAGGCGCGGAGTCTTGCATCCTCAATGGCGATGCACAGTCGGAGGCCTGGCTTCATGAACTACCGGGCCGCCCGCCGCGCGTGGGGGAACCGGACCTGAGCGTCGAGGGCATGTACGAATACGGATCGCGCGCAGGTGTGTGGCGCATTCTGGAGCTGTTCGGCGCCAGGGGCCTGCCGCTGACCGCCTTCGCCGTTGGCCGAGCACTGGAACTGACCCCGGCGATTGGCCATGCGCTCTACGCGGCCGGGCATGAGATTTCCGGGCATGGCTACCGTTGGATGGACTATCGCAACATGCCTGAGGACCAGGAGCGACACCATATCCGCCTTACCATCGACGTGATCGAGCAGACCTGCGGTAAACGCCCCGTAGGTTGGTATACAGGAAGGGTCAGCCAGAACACCCGCCGCCTGCTGCGTGAGGAAGGTGGGTTTCTCTATAGCTCGGACGCCTACAACGATGATCTGCCCTACTGGCTTCCCGGCTCGCCCGCCCACCTTGTGATCCCGTACACACTGGTCAACAATGACGCCCGCTATCTGTTGCCGAATGGTTTCGCCTGCGGTGAAGACTTCTTCCGGCTGCTCAAGGATGCTTTCGACCTGCTGTGGCAGGAGGGTGCGCACCACCCGAAGATGATGAGCGTGGGCCTGCATGGGCGGATCAGTGGCCATCCTGGTCGTGCGATGGCGCTGGCGCGCTTTCTCGATTACGTGCAAGGCCATGACGGGGTGTGGGTCTGCCGGCGCGAAGAGATTGCCAGGCACTGGATAGCCCAGTTCCCCGCCTGAGTGATGGCAACCGATTCCTCAAGCGGGCAGCATAACGCCGCGCTCCTCGAAATATCGGTTCAACGTGGATGCTTCCCCCTCGGGATCAGCCAGCGCGACATAGGTATCCGGCCGCAACAGATAAGTTGCATTTCTGGCAATGCCGGCTTTCTCGTACGCATGCTCCCAAGCGAAAACATGCAGTGCAATGCCGTGCTTTGTGCACCATTGGGCCAGGTCTGCCTTGGCCTCACCGTAAACCTGCACCTGCCACTGAATGGCTGTCAGTGGATCGTAGTTGTCTGCAATGGCCCCTGGTAGCCAAGGCAGACGATCGCCGCCCTGAACCTCACCTGCCTTACCTTGACTCAGCGGACTGTGGCGGTAATCAAGGGACGTTTGCGAAACCACCCGGAACAGGAACTCACGCACGCTCCCGCTCTTGTACGCAACGCTGGCGAAGATCGGCGCGATGCGCGTGCGCACAAAGTCCGCGAACCCGCCCTGAGCGGTAACGAACGTGAACAGTTTGTCGGTTGTTTCCACCAGCTTGCGGGCAAATGCCTGGCGTTCGATCTGGTAGCTGTCGAGTAACGTATCGGGCGCCTTGCCTTTGACCACCGCTGCCAACTTCCAGGCCAGGTTGTTCGCGTCCAGAATGCCGGTGTTCATGCCCTGCCCGCCTGCCGGGCTGTGGACATGCGCAGCATCGCCGAGCAAAAAAGCTCTGCCACGGCGGAAGTGATCCGTGACACGATGATGAACCCGGTAGGTGGAAAACCAGTTCACCTCGGTAATCTTGAGGTTCAAGCCGTTGATGGCATCGTGGGCAACGTCCGCGAACGTCAGGTGCTCAGGATGCTCGGCACGCTCGTCTCGCACGGTACCGATCAGGCGGTATTGGTCCTTTTCGCCATAGCACAGCAGCAGTACAAAGTCGGACTTGTCAAAAGCGATGTGTGCCTCACCCGCAGGCTCGATGCCCGTTACCCTGACATCCGCGACATAGAACAGGTGTTTATAGGTGCCGCCCTCGAAACCGCTGCCGATCTGATGCCGAACGAGCGACCGAGCGCCATCACATCCTGCCAGGTAAGCCGCAGTCAAGGCCTCTTCCCGCCCATCTGCCTGTTTCAGGAGGGCAGTGACGTGGCTTTCACCCTCTTCGAACGACAGCAGTTCAGTCTGCCATTCCACGTCCACGCCGAGTGAATGGAGCTGCTGCACCAGTAATCGCTCATGGCGGTCCTGGGGATAGATCAACACGAAGGGATATGCCGATATCTCTGCACCTGCATCCTTCAAGGGGATGCGCGCTCTGTGGCTGCCTCGGGCCCACATGTTCATGGCAGGTGTTTTGTAGCCGGCATCTATCACTGCCTCGGCCATATCGAGCTGGCGATAGAGCTCCAGCGTGCGGGCTTGAACAGCCATGGCGCGAGAGGCTTCGCCTGGACCATGGCTCTTGTCGACGATCCTTACGGCGACGCCTTGCCTGTTGAGCCAAAGCGCCAGAGCCAGCCCGGTAGGGCCAGCTCCAACAATGAGAACGTCGGTTTGCGCCGCCATGATCTCACCTCAAAAACAAATGACTACAGAGCCATAAATGTTCTTGAGCGCACGCAAAGTCAACCAGTCATAGGTCGTTCGCAATCACTGCCTGGGCTGGCCTCATCGCGGGCACGCCCGCTCCCCCAGAACCGCACATAACTTATTGAATCAGCAGGCCCCTTGTGGGAGCGGCTTTAGCCGCGAACACCGGCGCAGCCGGCGCCATGCACCGCGCTGGATTCTTCGCGGCTAAAGCCGCTCCCACTGGCTACGCGGAGCGCTTGGGAAATCAGTTCTTTTGGAGAGCCGCTACGGGACTTCCTTGGCGAAGAATTTGCCAACAGCGGGATCAGCTAACGGCCCGCCCTGCCGGACGCGCCGAGCACAGCCTTGCGCTGGCGTTTCGCCAGGACCTTACGGCCTGTGTCGACAAAGGGCGTGACGATCAGGCTATAGACCGTCAGGTAACGCTGGTGGTCTTGTGCTCCGGTGCCGAAGCGGATGTTTTCGGGCTTTGATGTGGTGACATAGAGCGTGCCGAACATCCAGTCCCAGAGGGACAGGTTGGTGCCGAAGTTGCGGTTGAAATGGCGAGGGGCGTCACTGTGATGGATCTGGTGCTGGGCCGGGCTGTTCAACACATGTTCCAGCTGCGGGCCGAACGACAACCAGACATGGCTATGCCGCAGGTTGGCCGCCAGGCTGTTGAAGATGAACACCAGGTAAGTCACGCCGAACAGGGTGTAGCGGCTGACTTCACCGCCGCAAACGTACCAGAAGCAGCCGGCGAAGAGGCCGATGCCAATGCCGGTGCTCAGCTTCTCGACGATCTTTTCCACAAAATGCACCCGGCTCGCCGTCGCCGGCACCAGCACGGGCGCCGAATGATGGACCTTGTGAAAGGCCCAGAGCCAGCGCGAGTGAAAGGCCCGGTGCGCCCAGTAATGGATGAAGTCCTTGAGCAGGAACACCCCCAACCCGTAGAGCAGAGACAGTGCCAGGTTCTCGCCCAGACGCGGGCGTGCGCCCCAGAGCTTGCTGAAAAAGGCCAGGTAATCGCCGGAGCGCAGGATGTAGGGGTCGACCAGATGGACGATGGGCAGCACCAGCGCGACCTTGAGAATGGCGCGCACGAAGTAGTAGCGGTAATCCAGCAGCGCCGAGGCATGCAGGTGTACCCGGGCGCCGCCGATGAATTGCCAGAACGAATGGGCATCGCTCAGGCCGCGCTGCTTCCTGAAGCGGAACAGGCCATAGGCGACGCCATAGGAAATGCAAAGGAACAAGACCCCGAAACGGCCGTTCAGATTGAAAATGCCGAGGAACTGGTCGGTAACGGGCGTAATTACCCACTCGGTCAGGTGCTCAAAGACAAGCGACAGGGCATCCACGAAACGTCAGCCTCGGCAAAAGGGACGCAATTGTAAATCAGATTTATTTACTCAAGTGGTTTTATCCATGCCCTGTGGCTTCAAGCACGTGGCAATGGCTTGCCCCTACCCGCAATAACTCAAGCCACCGATTGACATCTGCAGGAGGAAAGATAACTATCCGGCCGAATTTATGAGACGCATTATTATTATCAATACGCTTCTCATAATGGTGCCCGCCTATCCATCGAAAGGAGCCAATGGATGTCCGCCTGTTTTTCTCCCCCCGCCTTCAGCATTCGCCAAGCCGCGCTGGTGGCGAGCCTTTCGGGCTCGCTGCTGGCCAGTGCCAATGCCTGGGCCGTGCCTGTCAGCTACAGCATCCCGGCGGGGCCGCTAGGGGCTGCCATCAACCAGTTCGCCACGGCGAGCGGGGTGATTGTCAGCTTCGCCAACGAAGAAATCGCTGGCCTGCGCAGTGAGGGGCTGCAGGGCAGTTACGAGCTGGAGCAAGGCCTTGCGCACCTGCTGCAAGGCAGTGGCCTGCAGGTGCAGCAAGCGGGAGCCAAGCACTACATGCTGGCCCGCCCCAGCCGGGATGGCACGATGGAGCTCGCTGCAACGACGGTCTCCAGCGTGGGGCTGGGTGCCACCACCGAAGGCACCGGCAGCTACACCACAGGTTCGGCCAACACGGCAACCGGGCTACGCCTCTCGGCACGCGAGACACCACAATCGATCAGCGTGGTGACCCGCCAGCAGATCGAAGACCAGAACCTGAACGATGTTGCCCAGGTACTGGAACAGACCCCAGGCGTGGTCGTCGACAGCATGGGGCCGGCCGGCAGCGACGCCAACCATATCTACGTACGTGGCTTCGAGGTCGGCACCATCCAGGTCGACGGCCTCAACCGGCCCGACAGCTTTGGCTTTCGCGATGACCTTGCCGACATGGTGTCGTATGACCGGGTCGAGGTGGTACGCGGGGCCACGGGGCTGATGTCCGGCACCGGTGACCCCGGTGCGACCGTCAACCTGATTCGCAAGAAGCCGACGTTTGAAACACAACGTAAACTGACCCTGAAAGCAGGCTCGTGGGACACCTACCGCACCGAGCTGGACGTGTCCGGCAAGTTGTCGGAAAGCGGCAATGTGCGTGGGCGCCTGGTCGCCTCGAACACCGACAGCCAGAGCTACATCGACCGCCAGTCCCTGGAACGGCAAGTGGCATACGGGGTGCTGGAATGGGACATCACCGACAGCACGATGCTGACCGTGGGGGCGGAGTATCAGGAAATGGACAACGACGGCGCCGGTAACCATGGCTTCCCGATGTTCAACTCCGATGGCAGTCACTTCAGCCCTTCCCGCTCCTTCAATTCGGCTTCGGAATGGAGCTATCACAAGCGTCGCACCAAGACACTGTTCACCACGCTGGATCACGACCTGGCCAACGGCTGGCACCTGAAATTCAACGCTGAGCACAGTCGCCGAAGCTATGACGACGTATTTGCCACCGCCGCCAGCGGCACCGTCAAACCTGATGGCAGCGGCATCCAGACCTGGACTGGCCGTTGGGCAGGCGAGCCCCGGCAGACCTCGTTCGACCTGTCGGCTTCGGGCCCGTTCGAACTGTTGTCGCGCGAGCACCAGGCGTACGTCGGGCTCAGCCACTACCGGGCCTACTTCCGCAACCACGGCTACGATCTGTGGACGTATCAGGATATCGACAACATCCATGACTGGGATGGCTCGTTGCCAATACCTGACGCTATCTACAACAAGACGACAAAGGATGCGCTGGATGAAACCCAGGACGGCCTGGTGGCTTCGGTGCGCTGGAGCCTGACCGATGACCTGTCGCTGATTACCGGCGCCCGGGTGATCGACTGGCAACGTGACGAAACTCACGAGACGCTGGCGAGCGGTGCAACCAAACGCACCTCACGCAGCGAAACCGGGGTCGTCACCCCTTACGTTGGCCTGGTTTACGACATCGACGACAACTGGTCGGCCTATGCCAGTTACACCACCATCTTCAATCCGCAAGACAAACAGACAGCAACGGGCAGCTACCTCGACCCATTGGAGGGCGTTAACTATGAGCTGGGCCTGAAGAGCGAATTCTGGGACAAGCGCCTGACTGCTGCGCTCAGCGTGTTCGAAGTGCACCAGGACAACCTGCCCGTGCAGGACGGCGACAACAAGGCGCCGAACGGCAACCAGGCCTACCGTGCCGAGTCCAACACCAAGACCCGCGGTTTCGAGATGGAAGTGGCGGGCGAGATCCTGCCTGACTGGCAAATGTCGGCCAGCTACACCTATGCCGTAAGCAAGAATGCGGATGGCGACCGCCTGCTCACCGAAGTGCCGCGCGACACCCTCAAACTGTTCACCAGCTACCGCCTGCAGTCACTGCCACAGGTGAAAGTGGGCGGTGGTGTGCGCTGGCAGGGCGCGGAGTACAAAAAATACGCAGGCCCCCACCGCGAGACCTTCACCCAGGACGCCTACAGCGTGGTCAACCTCATGGCGCAATATGCCTTCACACCACAAACCAGCGTCTCACTGAACCTCGACAACGTGTTTGACAAGACCTACTACACGGCAATTGGCTCGCGTGGCTGGTATGGCAGCCCGCGTAGCGCCACGGCCACGTTGGTGTACGCGTTCTGACCCAGGCGGCCTTCAGCGATTCTGGCGAAAGCATTGCGGTGGCCAGCGCGCATCATTGATCGGGGTGAACCACCCGCTGCGCCCAGTCGACTGATCATGCAGGGGCAGTTACGCTGGCGCTTTCGACCTGCACGGAAGCGCCAGTGATCGTACTGTACTCACCCTCCTGCCCTCCCCTGCGAACACCGGCAACGCCGGTGCCATCCACAGCATGGTCAAGACAATCCCCGATAGAGCAATCACGGCTAGGCACCTCCATGCCTGAACAACGGATGCTAGCGCTCACCGCACCTTCCGGAGATTCCGTTCGTTGACTGACTCACAGCACAACCCAACCTACGCAAAGCGGTTCGAAGCCGTGCTTGCCTACATCGACAGCCACCTCGAAGGTGACCTGTCGGTAAATGCCCTGAGCCGCATCGCCCACTTCTCGGCATTTCACTTCCATCGGCAGTTCACGGCATACATCGGCGTTCCGGTTTCACGGTATGTGCAACTGATGAGGCTTCGACGCGCGGCGCATCAACTGGTCGCCTCGCCTGCCATCTCCGTACTGGAAGCAGCTTTCGGCGCCGGCTTCGAAAGCCCCGAAGCCTTTTCCAGGGCTTTCAAGCGTGCGTTTGGCATGGCGCCGAGCGTATTCGCCAAGGCCCCGAACTGGCAGGCCTGGAGTGCGGTTTTCGTTGTTCCCCACCATTCCAGGAGCATCACCATGCAGATCCGTATCGTGGATTTCGCCGAAACTCATGTGGCCGCGCTCGAACACCAAGGGGCGCCCGGCCTGGTCAGTGAAAGCGTCGCGCGTTTTCGCCAATGGCGCATTCAAAGCGGCCAATCACCGGTGGCCAGCAGCCGAACCTTCGGCATTCCCTACGACAACCCCGACACCACCCCGGCGCACGCCTTTCGCTTCGCCGTGTGTGGCGAGATAGGCGAAGCCGTGCAGCCCAATGATTTCGGCGTGCACGAACGCGTCATCCCGGCGGGCCGCTGCGCTGTGATCCGGCATACCGGGTCGCCTGACTACATTGGTGAAACCATCTATCCGCTTTATCGGGACTGGCTGCCTTCGAGCAACGAGGAACTACGGGATCATCCGTTGTTCTTTCACTACTTGAGCGTGTATCCGGAAACGCCGCTGGAGCAATGGCAAACGGATATCTACGTGCCGCTCAAGTAGGTTGGCTGGTGGCTAATCTGGGTAGAAGGCTGTAGGGCTGCGCATAGATCGAGTCCAGACGGATACCCGGCTCTCTTGGTAAACTAGCCGCCTGCCTTGGCAATCACCGATCTCCCGGCGCCGACTTTTGCTACGTCGCGCCCTCGGTTTGCTGCAAACACCCTCGAAACTGCTGAATTTGGTACAAGACACGTTGAACGATATGACCACAAACCCAGGCTCTAACCCAGCAACCACGCGCTCTGAGCCTTCCCGTCGCTTCAGCGTTGCGCCCATGATGGACTGGACAGACCGCCACTGCCGGTTCTTCCTGCGCCTGCTTTCCAAAAACACCCTGCTCTACACTGAAATGGTCACCACCGGTGCCCTGCTGCACAACGACGCCCACCGTTTCCTGCGCCACGACGTCTCCGAGCACCCGCTGGCGCTGCAACTGGGCGGCAGCGTGCCGGCCGACCTGGCCGCCTGTGCCCGCCTGGCCGAGGAGGCTGGCTACGACGAGGTCAACCTCAACGTTGGCTGCCCGAGTGACCGGGTGCAGAACAACATGATCGGTGCCTGCCTGATGGCCCACCCGGCGCTGGTGGCCGATTGCGTGAAAGCCATGCGTGATGCGGTATCGACCCCGGTGACGGTCAAGCACCGCATCGGTATCAATGGCCGCGACAGCTACGCCGAGCTGTGCGACTTCGTCGGCCAGGTGCGCGAGGCAGGCTGCCGGAGTTTTACCGTGCACGCGCGCATCGCGATCCTGGAAGGGCTGTCGCCGAAGGAGAACCGTGAGATTCCGCCCCTGCGCTATGACGTGGCAGCGCAGTTGAAGGCGGACTTCCCGGACCTGGAGATCGTGCTCAACGGCGGGATCAAGACCCTGGCCGAGTGCCAGGCACACCTTGAAACCTTCGATGGGGTGATGCTGGGGCGTGAGGCGTACCACAACCCTTACCTGCTGGCCGAGGTGGACCAGCAGCTGTTCGGCAGCGAGGCGGCGGTGGTCAGCCGCTGCGAGGCGCTGGCGCAGTTGCGGCCTTATATTGTCGCGCACATGGAAAGTGGTGGCGCGATGCACCACGTTACCCGGCATATTCTGGGGCTGGCCCAAGGGTTCAAGGGGGCGCGGCGCTTCCGCCAGTTGCTGTCGGCGGACATTCACAAGGCGGCGGAGCCGTTGGCGGTGTTCGACCAGGCGGTGGAGCTGTTGCAGGGGCGGTAACCCGGCCCTGACAAGCGCCGCATTATCTGTGGGAGATTGCCCAGCCCTTTGGGCTGCGCTGTCGCACAGGGAACAATGTTCGACAGCGTGCCACATTCCCTTGTGGGAGCGGGCGTGTCGAGGCGTCGAACCGCCGCGAAGCAGGCGCCGCGGAGTATGGCACCGGTTCCGCCGGTGTTCGCGGGCTTGCCCGCTCCCACAAAAGCCGCGTCGCGCTTACGAACCGAGTTCTCGTCATTACAGCGCACGCCGTTTCTGTGCATACGGAACCTCGGGGCCGCTAGCGACTCGAATCTTCACCTTTCGCACCGCCCTTCGCGGGCAAGCCCGCTGCCACAGGCCCTTGAGTGGCCGTCGGGGCTCGGGTAATGTCGAGTCATTACACAGGACAGAGCACGCCCATGACCTCCAAGCTGGAACAACTCAAGCAGTTCACCACCGTGGTCGCCGACACCGGGGACCTGGACGCCATCACCCGCCTGAAACCGGTCGATGCCACCACCAACCCGTCACTGCTGCTCAAGGCTGCGGCCATCCCGGGCTATGCCGAGCTGCTCAGGCAGGTCAAGGCCGATGCCAAGGGTAATGTCGACCTGGCTTGCGACAAGTTCGCGGTGGCCGTGGGCTCGGGCATCCTCAAGGTCATTCCGGGGCGTATCTCCACCGAGGTCGATGCCCGCCTGTCGTTCGATGAACCCGCCCTGCTGGCCAAGGCGCGCAAGCTGATCGAGTTGTACGAAGCCGCCGGTGTTGGCCGCGACCGCGTGCTGATCAAGCTGGCCTCCACCTGGGAAGGCATCCGCGCCGCCGAAAAGCTGGAGAAGGAAGGCATCCAGACCAACCTCACCCTGCTGTTTTCTTTCGCCCAGGCACAGGCCTGCGCCGATGCCGGGGTGTTCCTGATTTCGCCGTTCGTGGGCCGTATCTACGACTGGTACAAGAAGAGCACCGGCAAGGAATACGTAGGCGCAGAAGACCCGGGCGTGCAGTCGGTCACTCGCATCTACAACTACTACAAGGCCAACGGCTACAACACTGTGGTCATGGGCGCCAGCTTCCGCAATATCGGCCAGATCGAGCAGCTGGCCGGCTGCGACCGCCTGACCATCAGCCCAGAGCTGCTGCAGCAGCTCAGCGATGACCAGGGCGACCTGCCACAGGTACTGAAGCCGGGCAATGCCGGCGAGCCCAAGCAGCAGCTGAACGAAAGCCAGTTCCGCTGGGCCATGAACGAAGATGCCATGGGTACCGAGAAACTGGCCGAGGGTATTCGCCAGTTCGCGCGGGACCAGGAGAAGCTGGAGAAGTTGATGGCTGACAAGGCCTGATACATTTCGGGTTTGCCTGACGGGCGGGAAGTGTTCAGCATTTTCCGCCCGCTTTGTTTTACCTGGCCTTAGATGTGTATTGAATTCCAGGGCCTCTTCGCGGGTAAACCCGCTCCCACAGGGATCCCCACACGCCAGAAGTTGGCGCTGTACCTGTGGGAGCGGGTTTACCCGCGAAGAGGCCCGAGAAGCCACCCGAGCTGTCGATGACCTCCCCTACCCCCTTGCCCCTCGTACTCGCCGGTCCGGTACTGCGCCGCCTGGAACCCCAGCGCCTGGCCATCTGGCTGGTCGCCACGCAACCGCTGCAACCCGAATTCATCTTTCCGGCAAGCGAGGCCCAGGTCGATTGCCAGGTGGTCGCGGTGGGCCAGCACGCCTTCATCCATCTGCTGGACATCCACTTCACCCACCCCCTGCCCTGCAACCAGTTGCTCGACTATGACCTGCTCATCAACGGCCAGGGCATCGCCGGCTGGGCGCCGCACCTGCTCTACACCGGCGCCGATCGCCCAAGCCTGGTGCTGCGCGATCGGCTCGACCACCTCCTGCACGGCTCCTGCCGCAAGCCGCATTACCCGGCCGCCGACGGCCTGCTATGCGCCGACCGCCTGCTGCAGGCCTGCAAAAAACCCGCAGACCGCCCCGCCGTGCTGCTGATGACCGGCGACCAGGTCTATGCCGACGACGTCGCCGGCCCGATGCTGCGCGCCATCCACAGCCTGATTGCACGCCTGGGCCTGTTCGACGAGCAACTGGAGGGCGCGGTGGTGCCCGACAGCCAAGCGCTGTACCAGCACCCGGCCTGCTATTACCACCGCGCCGACCTGCTGCCGGCGCAGGAACGCAACGAAACCCTGCGCGAGCGTTTTTTTGCCGGCAAGCGCAAGCCGATCTTCTCGTCCAGCAACGCCGACAACCACCTGGTGACCTTCGCCGAGGTCATGGCCATGTACCTGCTGGTGTGGTCACCAGTGCCCTGGCAGCTAGTGAACCTGGACATGCCCAATGGGCTCAGCGCTCCGCGCCAGGCCCGTTACCGGCAGGAGCTGCCGCTGATCCAGGCGTTTGCCGACGGCCTCGGCCAGGTAGCGCGGGTGATGGCCCACCTGCCGTGCCTGATGATCTTCGACGACCACGACATCACCGACGACTGGAACCTCTCGGCGCAGTGGGAAGAAACCGCCTACGGTCACCCCTTCTCGCGGCGGATCATCGGCAATGCCCTGCTCGGCTACCTGCTGTGCCAGGCCTGGGGTAACGACCCGCAGGGCTGCAAGCCCCTGGTCGGGCAATGCCAGACATTGAACAGCCAGACCCAGGATGAGTTGATCGGCGCGCTGCTGCGCTTTCAGGGCTGGCAGTTCAGCCTGCCCACCAACCCGCCCTTGCTGGTGCTGGACACCCGCACCCGCCGCTGGCGCAGCGAAAGCAGCCTGGCCAAGCCCTCCGGCCTGCTCGACTGGGAGGCGCTGAGCGAGTTGCAGCAAGCATTGCTGGACCACCCGTCGGCAATCATCGTGTCGCCTGCGCCGATTTTTGGCGTGAAGCTGATCGAGACAGTGCAGAAGCTGTTCAGCTGGCTGGGCTACCCGCTGCTGGTGGATGCCGAGAACTGGATGGCCCACCGCGGTGCAGCGCAGGTCATCCTCAACATCTTCCGCCACTCGCGCACGCCGGGGCACTACGTGGTGCTCTCCGGCGATGTGCATTACTCGTTCGTCTATGAAGTGCTGATCCGCCACCGCCAGCGCAGCCCGCACTTGTGGCAGGTAACCAGCAGCGGGATCAAGAACGAATTCCCGCGGCGCTTGCTGGATGTGCTCGACCGGCTCAACCGCTGGCTGTATGCGCCGCGCTCGCCGCTAAACTGGTTTACCAAGCGGCGGGAAATGCAGGTGGTGCCGCGTACGCCCAGCCATAGCAAGGCTGGCGAGCGGTTGTGGAATGGCGCGGGGTTGGGGCAGGTGTTTTTCGATGAACAGGGGCGACCGGCGCGGGTGTATCAGCTGGATGCGGGTGGGGGTGAGGCGACCGAGTTTACGCGGCGGGAGTGATCAGGCAGGTAATGCTTGCGTTGGCCTTGCCGGCCTCTTCGCGGGTAAACCCGCTCCCACACGATCACCATAGTATTCGAATGCAGCGCAGTACCTGTAGGAGCAGCCTTGTGCTGCGAAGAGGCAGATATGACAAAAGATGCTCTGTGGCAGTGCTGGCCTCTTCGCAGCACAAGGCTGCTCCTACAGGTGAGTGCATGACTCAAGACCGGTGCATAACCTGTGGGAGCGGGCGTGCCCGCGAAGAGGCCGGTACAGGCTGAAGATCAGGTCCGCTCCAGCGCACTGACCAGGTCATGGAAAGCTTCGCGGTTGGAGTCGTTCAGGCCCATGAGAATCTTGTGCGCCTCCAGCACCTTGGAACGCACCACGTCTTCGTTCTGGTCCTGGGACGGCAGGTCGGTCAGGCATTCCGGGCACGGAATCGGGCGATCGACGATGTTGAACACCTGATCGAAGCCCATCGACTGCAGCAACCGGGAAATGTCCGGGTTGGTGGTGACCACGGTCGGCAGCAGGCCCACCTTCTGGCGCGACAGGATCGACAGCTTGGCCAGCAGGCCCAGGGTGGTGCTGTCGATACTCTCGGTTTCGGTCAGGTCGATGACAATCGCCGAGAAGTTCAACGCGGTGAAAATCTTCTCGATCGTCGCATCCAGCGCCGAACACAGGGTCAGGCGCACTTCACCGACGAATTTCAGGACGAAGGTACCACTCTGCTCGGCGAACTGGATTCTACCGGTACTCATTGAAGGTTCCTGCTCAACACCAATAGGGCGATATCATCCGGCATCTCCCCAAGCGTAGCCAATCCAAATCGTTGACGCAGCCCATCCAGGCTGCCACCTGCGGCCCTGACGATTTCCGGCAGGGCGGCTTCTTTATCTTTGAGCGTGTCACCCGGCAAAAGGTCCAGAATGCCATCGGACATAAGGCTGAGGCTGAACTGCGGCGGCAGCTCCACCACCAGGTCCTGGTAGGTAGCCTCGTCGAACAGCCCCACCGGCAGGCCGCGGCCTTCCAGGTAGCGGGTGTGCTCAGGGGTGTGCAGCACCGGCAGCGGCAGATGGCCGCCAACGGCGTAGGTCAGCAGGCCGGTGTCTTCGTCGATCACCCCGCCAACCATGGTCACGTGCTTGCCCAGCTTGCAGTTGATCAGCCCGCGGTTGATGTGGCTGAGCACCTGCGAGGGTTTGAACTCGCGCATTTTGCTGCCGCGCTTGAATTCGAACAACAGCCGTGTGGTCATGAACTTCAGCAGCACCGTGACGAACGCTGACGACGCGCCATGCCCGGAGACATCGGCGAGATAGAACGCGATGCGCCGTTCGTCCACACGGAAGTAATCGGCAAAATCACCCGACAGGTACAGCGACGGGATGATCTGGTGCTCGAAGGCGAACTCGCCGGCCACCCAAGGGCTTTCCGGCAGCATGTTCATCTGCACCTGACGACCGGCGGTCTGGTCCTCCTGCAGCAGGTGCAGGCTGGCTTCCAGTTCGCGGTTGGCAGCTTCGAGCTTGTCGCGATAGCGCTGGTTTTCCAGCACCAGGCGCGAGCGGTCGAGGGCTCGGCGCACCGAATGCTCGAGCACGGCCAGGTCTTCCAGCGGCTTGATCAGGTAGTCGGCGGCGCCCAGGCGCAACGCTTCCACCGCATCACTCATGACGCCGGCACCGGACACCACGATCACCGGCAACTGCGGGGCGCGCTCGCTGACCTGGCGGATCAGTTCGAGGCCGCCCATCTGCGGCATGCGCAGATCGCAGATCACGAGGTCGGGCTGGTGTTCTTCGAAGACCTGAAGCCCCTGCTGGCCATTGCCGGCCTGGAGGACGCTGAAGCCACTGTCTTCAAGATAGGCGGCGAGGCTTGCACGGACCACGTCGTCGTCATCGATGATCAGCAGCGTTGCACTGGTTTTCTGCATGTGGGCGAACGGCGCCGATTTGGGTTGGTGCAGCGGTGTCGGCAAGGCAGACGGCCAGCTACGGGAATTCTTTATGGTCACACTCTACTTGAGTTGTAGGACAAGAACACCTGCCCGGCAACTGTCTGGCAACTGTGAGAGCTACCTTGTAAGGCGCAGACGGTACTCCCATCCGCCAAGCGTTTCAAGCATGCAAGGGTCGACCTCGCCGCACTTTACAGGGCAAATCACCGGGAGTTATAAGAAAGTCGACCAGTGCAACCCGATGAGAAGGATGCAGCATGCCCCACACGCCCTCCAGCCATGGCGAGAAACGCGATTTCATCCGCATGCGCATCGACACCGAAGTCAGCCTTCTGCACGAAGGCCAGGTGATCGCGGCCGTGTGCCTGGATCTGTCCAGCAGCGGCATGCAGGTGCAGGCACCACAGCGCTTCCAGGTGGGGGACCCTATAGAGGTGCGGATCGAATCCGACCACCCGGCGCTGAAGGGGCTGCATGCCAGTACCGAAGTGGTGTGGATTGCCGACCAGCCGGGCGGGCAGCAGAAGTTCGGGTTGCGGATCCTGGCGATGCATTGATCGGCCCTGTGGGAGCAACTGTCTTGCTCAAAATTTATAAGCACATGCGCTCACTGTGGGAGCGGGCTTGCCCGCGAACACGGGCGAAGCCCGTGCCATCCACTGCGTCGCTTGCTTCGCGGGCAAGCCCGCTCCCACACGGACCGCGCAGGATCAGAAGTCGTCTTCGACTTCGCCATCCTTGACCTTGAACTCGCGGTTCTGCAGGTAGGCATTGCGAATGAAGATGTACTTGTCACCCTGGATCAGCTTCTCGGCCGACAGCAGGTCGGCGCGGGTGTCGATGATGTCCAGGGCGAAGATCGAGTTGCGCGTCGGCACATGGTCGATGTAGCGGTAGGGTTCGGTGTAGGTGTCCGGGTACTTGGCCACGCCGTCACGCACGGTGCTCGGGCCCAGCAGCGGGATGACCACGTACGGGCCGCTCGGCACGCCCCAGTAGCCGAGGGTCTGGCCGAAGTCCTCGTCGTTGCGCTGCAGGCCCATCTTGGTGCCCACGTCGAAGAAGCCGCCCAGGCCGAAGGTGGTGTTGACGATCAGCCGCGCCGTGTCCACGCCCGCCGCATGGGGCTTGAACTGCAGCAGGTCGTTGGCCAGGTTGGTCACGTCACCCAGGTTGCGGAAGATGTTGTGGATGCCATCTTCGAGGAACTGCGGGGTGACCGCCTGGTAGCCCTTGGCCAATGGCTTGAGGGCATAGGTGTCGAGGGTATCGTTGAACCGGAAGATCGGGCGGTTGACTGCTTCCCAGGGATCTTCCTCGGTGGCGGCCTGGGTGGCTGCCACGGGCGCCAGCAGCAAGCTGGCGCAGACACAGGCCTGGGTGACTCGTTCGATCACACTGGCACCGATCCTACGCATAGGTGTTTCTCCATCGAATTTCTCGGCCGCAAGCGCAAACGGGTCGCGCTGCTGTACGGCGGCAGTATAGAGGCTTGCGGGCTGATAAACAGCTTTACACATCTCTGCTCAATATTTTGTGAACAACTGTTGCGCGGCGCCCGCTGTCACAGGGTGGTAACAATCGCCGAATAGCCTGCGGACTATTTGAGGGAAGTTGCCATGGACGCTGCACCCGCCTTCACCGCTGTGCTGTTCGGCTTGCGCGGCTGCCTGGTGCAAGCCGCCAATGGTGGCGCCCCCTCCCCCGCCCCCGGCGCTCTGGCCACCCTCGCCAGCCTGCGCCAGCGCCAGGTGCCGTGCATCTGGCTGGATGACCTCAACGCCAGCCAAAGCAGGCGCCTGGCCCACGTTTTGCCTGCCTGGCTGCCGGGGCACTCGGTGAACGGCGTGCGCTGGCCGGCGCCGAACGCCTGCTGGCAGGCCCTGATGACGCTGGACAGCGAACGCCTGGACGGCTGTGTGCTGGTCAGCGGCGACCCACGCCTGCTGCAGTCTGGCCTCAACGCGGGGTTGTGGACGGTAGGGCTGGCCGCCTGCAGCCCCTTCTGCGACCGCAGATCGCGGCAATGGCAAGCGATGACCCCGCAGGAACAGGACCTGGCCCGTGGCAAGGCGACGCTGGAACTGTTCAGCCTGGGCGTGCACTCGGTGATCGATCACCTCGAAGCGCTGGACACCTGCCTGCAGGACATCGCCCAGCGCCGGCGCAAGGGCGAAAAACCCTGATACAGCACCTTTGACGCGGATCATGCAAAGCAACGGCAGGTGGATTACGCTGAAGACAGGCCAGAACCTTTGCCGCTTCGCTGAGGTCCATGGCTTGCCAAGCCATTGATGGAGAACTGCCAATGCCTGCCCGCGAATTGCAAGAGCGCCTGAACAGCTTGCGCGAGCAACTGGATCGCAACGTGCCGCTTTCGGACGAGGAGATGGCCGCGCTGCACGAAGAAGCGCGCCAGATCGAGGCGCAACTGAAGCTTGAGGAAGCCACGCCAGACCATAACCTGGTGGACGGCGTGAACCTGGCGATCGAACGCTTCGAGGCCGACCACCCCGACCTCACCGCCACCCTGCGCAGCATTGCCAACTCGCTGCACAGCATGGGGATCTGAAAAAGCCGGGGCTGCGTCGCAGCCCATTCGCCGGACAAGGCTGCTCCTACAGGGAAGCGCATAACCCCTGTAGGAGCAGCCTTGTGCTGCGAATGGGCCGCAAAGCGGCCCCGGCGTACTTGAACTTACTGCCGAACCAGGCGCTGGTTCTCCGGGCTGATCGCCCCAGTGCTGCGATACGGGTTGATATCCAGCCCACCCCGGCGCACATAGCGTGCATACACCGTCAAATGCTCCGGCTGCAGCAGCTTCTTCAGGTCCAGGTAGATCCGCTCCACACACTGCTCATGGAAGTCGGCATGCTGGCGGAAGCTGATCAGGTAGGTCAGCAGGCTGGCATGGTCCAGCGCTCTGCCCTTGTACTCGACCACCACGCTACCCCAGTCCGGCTGGCCGGTGACCGGGCAGTTGGACTTCAGCAGGTGGCTGTGCAAGGTTTCTTCCACCAGCCGCTGCGGGTTGCAGTGCAGCAGCTCTGGCTGCGGCTGTTCGTAGTTGCTGATGGCAACGTCCAGCACATCGATGCACTGCCCTGGCAAGGCCACCACGCCTTGGGCCTCGACCTCACCCAGGGTGCGCACCTTCACGCCAACCGGCTTGCCGGCGGCGGCGGACAGGTCTTTCTCCAGGCACGCCTGCAGCTCGCCAAGCGAGGCGAACACCGTCTGGTTCAGCGAGTTCAGGTACAGCTTGAACGACTTGGACTCGATGATGTTCGGCGAATCGGCGGGGATGGCGAACTCGCCGATCGCCACCACCGGCTTGCCCGACGGCAACAACCAGCTCAGCTCGAAGCAGTTCCAGTAATCCACACCCTGCCAGGGCAAGGTCTGAGCGGTAACGCCCAGCTCGGCCCACTTGGCGGCACGCGGAATCGGGAACAGCAGCTCCGGGGAGTAAGTGGCAATGTATTCGCTGGACTTGCCCAGCGGGGAATGTTCGGCAGCGGGATGCATGGAAACTGACCTGAAGGTTCGAAATTGCCCCTAGTCTACCGGTTTTGCCCCCTGCCTTGCAGCGCAAGTCAGCGGGATTACAACTTCGTCAGTTTGGGGCGAGCGAGTGCATCGTCACGTATCATCTCAGCATCACCCGGTCCCTGTGGGAGCGGGCGCGCCCGCGAACACCGGCGAAGCCGGTGCCATACACCGAGTTGTATGCTTCGCGGGCACGCCCGCTCCCACAGGTTCCCACGCCGCCATCTGGAGCCCTGCCACTTAATGAAACTGCTGATCGTCGAAGACCAGGCCCGTACCGGCCAGTACCTGAGCCAGGGCCTGAACGAGGCCGGCTTCGCCACCGAACTGGCCATAGATGGCGAGACCGGCCAGTTCCTCGCCCTGACCGGCGACCACGACCTGCTGATTCTCGACGTGATGCTGCCCGGCCGTGACGGCTGGCAGATCCTCCAGGCCGTGCGCCAGGCCGGCCTGGACACCCCGGTGCTGTTCCTCACCGCTCGCGATGCCGTGGAAGACCGGGTCCACGGCCTGGAGCTGGGCGCCGATGATTACCTGGTCAAGCCGTTCGCCTTCTCCGAACTGCTGGCCCGGGTGCGCAGCCTGCTGCGCCGGGGCACCAGCCCCAGCCAGGACACCACCCTGGGCCTGGCCGACCTGCGTCTGGACCTGATCCGCCGCCGCGCCGAGCGTGCCGGCCAACGCATCGACCTGACCGCCAAGGAGTTCGCCCTGCTTGAACTGCTGCTGCGCCGCCAGGGCGAGGTACTGCCCAAATCGCTGATCGCCTCGCAGGTGTGGGACATGAATTTCGACAGCGACACCAATGTGATCGAAGTGGCAATCCGCCGCCTGCGTCTGAAGATCGACGACCCGCACCCCAACAAGCTGATCCACACCGTACGCGGCATGGGCTACGTACTCGAAGAGCGCGCAGAGTGATGCGCCGGGTCTCCCTCGGCAACCGCCTGGCCCTGCTGTTCGCCGCCTGCACCGCCGCTGTCTCGCTCGGCGCCGGCCTGATATTCAGCCGGGCCAGCGAGCAGCACTTCGTCGAACTGGACCAGCAACTGCTGGACTCGCGCCTGTCGCTGTTCCGCACCCAGCTGGCCGGTATCACCACCCCGGCCGAACTGCAGGCGCGCCTGCCCGAACTGCGCGATGAACTGGGCCACCAGGCCGACCTGGCCCTGCGCATCAACGGCAGCGACGGCGCCACCTGGTTCGAAAGCCGCACAGGCCTGCCCCTGGCACCACTGCCCGACGGACTGGCAACCCTGCACGCGCAAGGCACCGACTACCGCAGCCTGGCCGTACACCTGGCGCAAGGCGCCCCGCAGTCGCCACAACTTACCCTTTACCTCGACATCACCCACCACCAGCATTTCCTGCAGGGCATGCAACGGTTGATCTGGCTGACGGTAGGGCTGTCGGCGCTGGCCACCGCACTGCTCGGTGCCTGGGCTGCACGCCGCGGGCTGCGCCCGTTGCGGCAGATGGGCCAGGTGGCCGCCAGCGTATCGGCGCGCTCGCTCACCACCCGCCTGCCGGTGGCACAGATGCCCGAAGAGCTGGCCGAGCTGGCCGGCAGCATGAACGCGATGCTGCAGCGCCTGGACGATGCCTTCCAGCGCCTGTCGGCATTCTCCGCCGACATCGCCCACGAACTGCGCACGCCGCTGTCCAACCTGCTGACCCATACCCAGGTCACCCTCACCCGCCCGCGCAGCCTCGAAGAGTACCGCGAGGCCCTGCACGGCAACCTCGAGGAGCTGCAATGGATGGCGCAGATGATCAACGACATGCTGTTCCTGGCCAAGGCCGACCATGGCCTGCTGGTGCCGGGCCAGACACCGCTGGTACTGCATGACGAAGTGGATGCGCTGATGGAATACTACGCGCCGCTGGCAGAGGACAGCGGTGTGCAGATGCTGCGCGAGGGTCAGGCGCTGCTGCAGGGCGACCGGCATATGCTGCGCGAGGGTCAGGCGCTGCTGCAGGGCGACCGGCATATGCTGCGCCGGGCGCTGTCCAACTTGCTGGACAACGCCTTGCGCTTTACCCCGGCGGGAGGGCAGATACGAGTGACCTTGGGGCCAGGGCTGAGGATTAGCGTGGCCAATACCGGGGCGGCTATCGAAGCAGCAGCGCTACCGCGGTTGTTCGACCGCTTCTACCGGGTGGACCCGGCACGGCGGGAAGGCAGTAGCGAGCATGCCGGGCTGGGGTTGGCGATTACCCGGTCGATCGTGCAGGCCCATGGCGGACAAATCAGGGCGGAGTGTGCGGACGGATGGACGCGATTCGTGATCGACTTCACTGAAGATCGGTGACATCAGGGCTGGCACGCCACCCTGTGGGAGCGGGTTTACCCGCGAACACCGGCGCAGCCGGTGCCATGCACCGTGCTGGATTCTTCGCGGGTAACCCGCTCCCACAGAGCCACTCGATAAGCTGAAGTAGACATTAAACCGCCAGGCCAATCGCCGGCTGCACCTGCGATGCCCGATAAGCCGGGTAAATGGTCGCCAGGAAGCTCATCACCAACCCGGCCGTGCAGATGATCGCCACATCGCCCCACTGCAACTGCGACGGCAAGCTGCTGACGAAGTACACATCCGAAGTAAAGATGTGCTGCCCGCTCACCCGCTCCAGCCAACCGACGATCTGGCTGACGTTGAACGCCGCAACCACCCCCAGCACGCCACCGATCAGCGTACCGACAATGCCGATCAGGCTGCCCTGGACCATGAACGTGCCCATGATCTGCGCCGGCGTGGCGCCCAGGGTGCGCAGGATGGCGATGTCCGGCCCCTTGTCGTTCACCACCATCACCAGGGTGGCGATGATGTTGAACGCGGCCACCGCGATGATCATCATCAGCAGCAGGCCGATCATGGTCTTTTCCATCTTCATGGCGCTGAACAGGCTACCTTGGGTATGCGACCAGTCATCGGCGCGGTAGGCGTCGCCCAGCCCGGCAGCGATGGCCTTGGATACCTGCGGCGCGGCATACAGGTCGTGCAGTTTCAGGCGCACGCCCTGCACCTGGCCCGGTGCCCAGCGCTGCATGGCGCCAGCATCGGCCACGTGAATGTAAGCCTGCGAGCCATCCAGCTCGGCGCCGACCTTGAAGATGCCGACCACGGTCAGGCGCTGCATGCGTGGGGTGATGCCACCTGGTTCCTTGCTGATTTCCGGCACGATCAGGGTCAGTTTGTCGCCGGTGTTCAGGCGGAAGCGCCGCGCAGTCAGCTCACCGATGACCACGCCAAACTCACCCGGCTGCAAATCCTGCAAGCGGCCCTGGACGATGTGCTGGCCGACGATCGAAACCTTGCCCTCTTCGGCCGGGTCGATACCGCCGACCTGGATCGGCTGCATCGCGCCCTTGTACGACAGCATGCCTTCCATTTCGGTAATCGGCGCCGCCGCCATCACCGCCGGGTCGCGCATGGCCGCGTCGGCCACCTTGTGCCAGTCGTCCAGGGGCTGCACGCCGAGGATGGCAGCATGCGGCACCAGGCCGAGGATGCGCGAGCTCATTTCGCGCTGGAAGCCGTTCATCACCGACAGCACCACGATCATCGCCAGCACGCCCAGCGACAGGCCGATCATCGAGGTCATCGAGATGAACGAGATGAAGTGGTTGCGGCGCTTGGCTCGGGTGTAGCGCGCGCCGATGAAGATGGGCAAGGGTCTGAACATGTACGAAAACACCCAATGAAAACAGGAAAACGGGGCGACACCGGCCACCCCGTGCAGTCGATCAGATCGCCACCAGGTGGCCGTCGTCGAGCTTCAATACACGGTCCATCTGGCGCGCCAGGTTGAGGTCGTGGGTAACCACCAGGAACGCCGTACGCGACGCGCTGGACAGTTCCTGCATCAACTCCTGGATGCCTTGGGCCGTGTGGTGGTCGAGGTTGCCGGTCGGCTCGTCGAGCATGACCAGGCCGGGGCGGTTGACCAGTGCCCGGGCAATCGCCACGCGCTGGCGCTCACCACCGGACAGCTCGGCCGGCTTGTGGTTGAAGCGGTGCGCCAGGCCCACGCGCTTGAGCAGCGCCTCGGCACGCTCACGGGCCTCGGGGATGGGCGTGCGACCGATCAGCAACGGCATGCACACGTTCTCGATGGCAGTGAATTCCGGCAGCAGGTGGTGGAACTGGTAGACAAAGCCCAGCTCGCGGTTGCGCAGCAGGCCACGGGCACGCTCGCCCAGTGCCGACAGCTCCTCGCCGGCCAGCCAGACGCTGCCCTGGGTCGGCCGGTCGAGGCCTCCCAGCAGGTTGAGCAAGGTACTCTTGCCCGAGCCGGAGCTACCCACGATGGCCACCCGCTCACCGGCGTGCAGCTCGAGGTTGAGCCCGGACAGCACCTGCACCGACTCCGGGCCCTCGTCGTAGGACTTGCCCAGGTTGCGGCAACTCAGAACGGCTTTATCACTCATGCGCGACTCACTCATAACGTAGCGCCTCTGCAGGCTGGGTGCGGGCCGCACGCCAGGCCGGGTACAGGGTGGCGAAGAAACTCAGGACCAGCGCCGCACCACAGACCATGTACACGTCCTGGGCCTGGATCTGCGACGGCAGATAATCGATGAAGTACACGTCGGCGTTGAGGAACTTGTGCCCGATCAGTTTCTCGATGCCGGCGATCACCGCGCTTACGTTCAGCGCGGCGACGATCCCGACCACGGCGCCGATCAGGGTACCGATCACCCCGATCACCGTGCCCTGGACCATGAAGATGAGCATGATCTGCCCGGGCGTGGCGCCCAGGGTACGCAGGATGGCGATGTCGCCGCGCTTGTCGTTGACCACCATCACCAGGGTGGAAATGATGTTGAACGCCGCCACCGCCACGATCAGCAGCAACAGCAGGCCGATCATGGCCTTCTCCATGCGGATCGCCTGGTACAGGTTGCCGTGGGTACGAGTCCAGTCGCGGCTGTAGAACTCCTGGTCACCCAGGCGCTGGGCGATGTCCCAGGCCACCCGCGGCGCCTGGAACAGGTCGTCGAACTTCAGGCGCAGGCCCTGGACCTGGTCGGGCTTCCAGCGGTGCAGGCGGGACAGGTCGCTGATGTTGGTCAGGCCCAGGTAGCCGTCGATCTCGCCCGCACCTACGTGGAAGGTGCCAACCACGGTGAAGCGCTTCATGCGCGGGAACATGCCGGCCGGGGTCACACTGACCTCGGGGGCGACGAAAGTGAGCTTGTCGCCGATGCCCACGCCCAGCTTGGCCGCGGCCTTGTCGCCGATCATGATGCCCCACTCGCCCGGCGCCAACTGGTCGAGGCGGCCTTGCAGGACGAACTTGTCGATGATCGACACCTCGCGCTCGCGGGCCGGGTCGATGCCGTTGAGCAGCACCTTCTGCACCTTGCCTTCATGGGTCAGCAGGCCCTGCATCTGGGTGAAGGGCGCAACCGCCACCACCTGCGGATTCTGCTTTACTTGTTGGGCAAGGGCCGGCCAGTCGGCAATGGGCTGGCCGCTCTCCAGCGTGGCATGGGGGATCATGCCCAACACGCGGGTACGCATCTCGTGGTCGAAACCGTTCATGACCGACAGCACCACGATCATCACCACCACGCCCAGGGCGAGGCCGATCATCGAGGTCAGGGAAATGAACGAGACGAAGTGATTGCGACGTTTGGCACGGGTATAACGCGTGCCGATGAATGCGAAAAGAGGTCTGAACATGTCGGGGCTTGTTCGGATGAAAGGGAACGTCCTTGTGGCGAGGCGCCTACGGCGGCTTTACACTCGGACCACCGCCGCTACCTTGGGTTCGCCATGACGACATTAGACGAAGAAGATCGCCGCGAATACTACCGCATCGAAGATCGGATCGCACTTCAAATCAGCCCCCTTAGCGCGGCCGAAGCCCTTGACCCAGATGTGTTGCAAGATGATTCACCACTATTCAACCTGCTCAGCGAACTGCACCTGTCCGACTTCGAGTCGCAGCACCTGCTGCGCCAGCTGAGCGAAAAGGACCGCACCCTCGCCGCCTTCCTGCGCGCGCAGAACAAACGCCTCGACCTGCTTAGCGCGGTGGTTGCCCAGACCCTGATCGGCGAAGTTGGCCAGCCCCAGCCGGTGATCATCTCCGAGGGCGGCATCGAATTCGCGCAAGCTACAGCGGTTGCCCCCGGCACCCGGGTGAAGGTGAAGATGGTGCTGATGCCGCGCGCCCATGGCCTGCTGCTGCGCGGCAAGGTCACCCACTGCGACCCGCACCCGGAGGGCGGCTTCGAAGTCGGCACCGAATTCATCGACATGACCGACGCCCAACGGCAACTGCTGGCCCGCTACATCCTGCAGCGCCAGCAACAACAACGGCGCCAGCAGCTGGAACAGAACGCCCCTGCCTCCTGAGCCCATTTTTCTCTGATTTGAAGGAACGAACGTGACCCTGATCTACGGCCATCGTGGCGCCAAGGGCGAAGCGCCCGAGAATACCCTGAAGAGCTTCCAGCAATGCCTCGCCCATGGCGTGACCCGCTGCGAGCTGGACCTGCACCTGTCGGCCGACAACGAGCTGATGGTGATCCACGACCCCACCCTCAAGCGCACCACCGGCAAACGCGGCAAGGTGGTCGAGCACCCGGCCGCCGACCTGGTCAAGATCGATGCCCGCAAAGGCGGCCCGGGCCACGTACAGCCCTGCCCGATCCCGAAACTGGAAGAACTGTTCCAGAAGTGCCCGTTCGAGCACTGGCAGCTGGAAGTGAAAAGCGCCTCGCGCACCCGTGCCGCAACCACCGTGCTGGCGATCCGCGAACTGGCCCAGCAATACGGCCTGCTGGACAAGGTGACCATCACCTCCAGCTCACGCGAAGTGCTGGGCGCTGCCCTGGAACTGGTACCGGATGTCAAACGCGGGCTGGTGGCCGAATACGCCTGGCTCGACCCGTTGAAGGTAGCTCAGAACTACGGCTGCGAGCTGCTGGCATTGAACTGGACACTGTGCACCCCCGAGCGCCTGCTGAAAGCTCAGGCCCAGGGTTTGCACGTGTCGGTGTGGACGGTCAACGAACCGGCACTGATGCGCCGGCTCGCTGACTTTGGCGTGGACAGCCTGATTACAGACTTTCCCGGTTTGGCCAAGACCACCCTCGGGTAGGGTTGAAATCGGTCTCTCCGACCGGCTCAGGCCACCGGTCGGAGCCGCTCAAAAAAGCCGGTTCAGGCCGTCGTAGGCAGCTACCCGATAGGCTTCGGCCATGGTCGGGTAGTTGAATGTGGTGTTGACGAAGTACTTCAGGTTGTTCAGCTCGCCCGGCTGGTTCATCACCGCCTGGCCGATGTGAACGATTTCCGAAGCCTGGTAGCCGAAGCAGTGTACGCCCAGTACTTCCAACGTTTCGCGGTGGAACAGGATCTTCAGCATGCCTTGCGGCTCGCCGGCGATCTGCGCACGGGCCATGCTCTTGAAGAAGGCTTTGCCCACTTCGTACGGCACCTTGGCCTGGGTCAGTTCCTGCTCGTTCTTGCCGATCGAGCTGATCTCCGGAATGGTGTAGATGCCGGTCGGCACATCGTTGACGAAGCGCCAGCTGCCATTATCCACGATGCTGCCAGCGGCAGAGCGGCCCTGGTCATGGGCGGCACTGGCCAGGCTCGGCCAGCCAATCACATCGCCGGCACCGTAGATGTTCGGCACGCTGGTGCGGTAGGCCTCGTCGACCTCGATCTGGCCACGGCTGTTGACCTTGATACCGATGTTTTCCAGGCCCAGCTTGTCGGTGTTGCCGGTACGGCCGTTGCACCACAGCAAGGCATCGGCCTTGATCTTCTTGCCCGACTTCAGGTGCAGGATCACCCCGTTATCCAGGCCTTCGACGCGCTCATACTCTTCGTTGTGGCGCACGGTGATGTTGTTGTTGCTGAAGTGGTAGCTCAGCGCCTGGGAAATTTCCGAGTCGAGGAAGCTTAGCAACTGGCCACGGTTGTCTACCAGTTCTACCAATACACCCAGGCCGCTGAAGATCGAGGCGTATTCGCAACCGATCACGCCGGCCCCGTACACGATCAGCTTGCGCGGGGTGTGGCTGAGGCTGAGGATGGTGTCGCTGTCGTAGACACGCGGGTGGTGGAAGTCGATGTCGGCCGGGCGATACGGGCGCGAGCCGGTGGCGATGATGATGTGCTTGGCGTTGAGCTTTTCCACCACACCGTTCGGGCAGACCACTTCGACGGTTTGCTCGTCGGCGAAGCTGCCGGTGCCGACGAATACGTCGACGCGGTTACGGGCGTAGTAGCCGGTGCGCGATGCTACCTGCTTGGCGATGACTTTCTCGGCGCTTTTCAGCACGTCCGGGAACGAGAACCAGCGCGGCTCACCGATGGCACGGAACATCGGGTTGGTGTTGAACTGCATGATCTGCCGCACCGAGTGACGCAGTGCCTTGGACGGGATGGTGCCCAGGTGGGTGCAGTTGCCCCCGACCTGACGACGGCTATCGACCATCGCCACCTTGCGCCCTGCTTTGGCGGCGTTCATTGCCGCACCTTCTCCGGCCGGGCCGGAACCCAGCACCACTACGTCGTAGTTGTAGACAGCCATGCGTACTCCTTCAGAACTGGCCCGCAAGCCACGGTCGCTCGCGGGGCGCGATCATGCCGCCGGGGCGCCATGAGAAAATTCGGGTGCAGTCTAATCAAGCGTGAACGCCGCGCACATTAACCCTTGGTCGCGTCGTAGGCCAATTTTGCCCGCACTACATGTGTGAACCATTCCCTGGCGGCGATCATCCCTGTTTGTGCTTTCACTCGCCTTTCACTGCCCGTTCGAATGCGGGCGTAGCTCGGGAGACGAAGCCACCCTCGGCCCGAGTCACCAATACTGCGGCCAGGCCATGCGCCACGGCAAAATCCCAGCCACGTTCCGGGCCGAGGATCAATAGCAGCGTCGAATAGCCGTCGGCCTGCAGCGCCGAGGCATCGAGCACGGTGACCGCAGCCAGGTCGTGCTGTACCGGGCGCCCAAGGCGGGCATCGAAGGTGTGCGAATAGCGCCGGCCATTCTGCTCGAAATAGTGCCGATAGTCACCCGAGGTTGATACTGAAAGGCCATTGACCGGGATGACCTGGCGGGCGATCTGGCGGTCTTCGCGGGGCAGCTCCAGGGCGATGCGCCAGGGGTTGCCATCGGGCTTGCGGCCGACGGCCTTGAGCTCGCCGGTGGCTTCGGCGACAAAGTTGGCCACGCCCATGGCCTGTAGGCGCGCGGCAATCAGGTCGACGGCATGGCCGGCGGCGAGGCTGTTGAAGTCGAGTTGTACCGGGGCGCCCTTGCACAGGGCCTGGCCGTCGATGTGCAAGTGCCGGTAGCCCACGCGCTGACGTACCTGGGCCAGGGCCAACGGGTCGGGCACCTGCTCGTGACGGGCCTGGGGGCCGAAGCCCCACAGGTCGAGCAAGGGCTCGACGGTGAGGTCGAAGGCGCCATCACTCTGCTCGGCCAGGTACTGACCAAGGCTGACCAGTTCGAGCATGTCGGGCGGCAGGGCCAGGCAATGGTTGGCGGGCAACTGGTTGAAACGGCTGACGATGGAGTCGCCGCGGTAGGTCGAGTAGTGCTGGTCGATGTCGTGCAGAATGGTTTCGACCGTAGCCTGCACCTGTGCCGGCGCCGGGCCACCTGGCTCGCGGACGTACTGGATGCTGTAGCTGCTGCCCATGGTCGGGCCGCCCAGGCGCTCCAGGGTGGGGCCTTGGTTGCAGGCGGTGAGCAGCATCAGCAAGAAACAAAGAAATGCGCGCAATATCGAGATCTCGAATGTCTGTACTGGCCCTTTCGCGGGCACGCCCGCTCCCACAGGTACCCCACTGCCCTCCAGCCCTGTGATATCCCTGTGGGAGCGGGCGTGCCCGCGAAAGGGCCAGTACAGGCACAGTAAATGCCCGATCAGTTAATCAGGCAAAAAAAAACGGGAACCCGAAGGTTCCCGTTTTTTCATTGCCTTACAAGCGTATCAGTGCGGAAACGCTGGCGGGTTCACACCGGCCATCTCTTCCATCACACGAACCACCTGGCAGCTGTAACCGAATTCGTTGTCGTACCAGACGTACAGAACAACGCGGTTGTCGTTGCAGATGGTCGCTTCGGCGTCAACCACACCGGCGTGGCGGGAACCTACGAAGTCGGTCGAAACCACTTCCTGCGAGCTGACGTAATCGATCTGCTTGTGCAGTTCCGAGTGCATGGCGGTCTGGCGCAGGTACTCGTTGATCTCGTCGCGGCTGGTGGCCTTCTCGAGATTCAGGTTGAGGATGGCCATCGAAACGTTCGGCGTCGGTACGCGAATGGCGTTGCCGGTCAGCTTGCCCTTCAGCACTGGCAGTGCCTTGGCGGCAGCAGTGGCGGCGCCGGTTTCGGTGATGACCATGTTCAGCGGCGCGGCACGGCCACGGCGGCTGCCCTTGTGGAAGTTGTCGATCAGGTTCTGGTCGTTGGTGAACGAGTGAACGGTTTCGACGTGGCCGTTGACGATGCCGTACTGGTCGTTGATGGCCTTGAGCACCGGCACGATGGCGTTGGTGGTGCACGAAGCGGCCGAGATGATCTTGTCATCGGCAGCGATGTCACCGTGGTTGATGCCGTGCACGATGTTCTTCAGCGCGCCCTTGCCAGGTGCGGTGAGGATCACGCGGGCAGCGCCCGGGCAGGCCAGGTGCTGGCCCAGGCCGTCGGCATCACGCCATACGCCGGTGTTGTCGACGATCAGCGCGTTTTCGATGCCGTACTGGGTGTAGTCGACTTCGCTCGGGCTCTTGGCGTAGATAACCTGGATCAGGTTGCCGTTGGCGGTGATGGTGTTGTTGGCTTCGTCGATGGTGATGGTGCCATCGAACGGGCCGTGCACCGAGTCACGGCGCAGCAGGCTGGCACGCTTGACCAGGTCGTTCTCGGCGCCTTTGCGCACGACGATGGCGCGCAGGCGCAGGCCGTCGCCACCACCGGTCTTCTCGATCAGGATGCGCGCCAGCAGGCGGCCGATGCGGCCGAAGCCGTACAGGACAACGTCGGTGCCTTTGCGCGCCGAAGCGTTCTGCTGGCCAACCACCTCGGCCAGTTCTTCACGGACGAACTGCTCGGCAGTACGGCCATTGCCTTCCTGCTTGAACTTGTTGGCCAGCTTGCCCAGGTCGACCGAAGCGGCGCCCAGTTTCAGCTCGCTCATGGCCTTGAGCAGGGGGAATGTCTCGTGGACGGACAGTTCGGTTTCGTCGGCTTGACGATGACGCGCAAAGCGGTGCGCCTTGAGGATCGAGATAACCGAACGGTTGATCAGGCTACGGCCATAAATCGAGCTCACCACATTGTTGTTGCGGTAGAGCTGACCGATAAGCGGGATCATCGCTTCAGCCAGGGCTTCACGATCGATCCACTCACCAAGACACTGGTCGGGCTTCTGAGTCACGGGAACCTTCCACATGTAGGGACAGAAAAAAGGGGCTACATTATGACGCCCCAACGCGTTGCGGGCAATGAGCGCCTGTCGCGACCACGCAAGCCAGCGTTCATGCCCTTTCGAGCCTGACAGCCGGCATCGTCACCGGTACAATCGGTCTCTTTGCCGCAACGCTTGGAGTGCGATCTCCCGTGTCAGTTCTGCGCCTACCGCAAATGTCGGCCACGGCCGGCAAACAAACCTGGGGCAATCTACCCGGTGCCGCCCTCAGCCTGGCCATCGCCGAGGCCGCCAGCAGCGCGGGCCGCTTCACTCTGCTGCTGACTGCCGACAGCCAGGCTGCCGATCGTCTGGAACAGGAACTTCGCTTCTTTGCCCCGGACCTGCCGGTGCTGCCGTTCCCCGATTGGGAAACCCTGCCCTACGACCTGTTCTCGCCGCACCAGGACATCATTTCCCAGCGCATCGCCAGCCTCTACCGCCTGCCGGAGCTGAGCCACGGCATCCTCGTGGTGCCGGTCACCACCGCCCTCCACCGCCTGGCGCCGACCCGTTTCCTGCTGGGCAGCAGCCTGGTGCTGGATGTGGGCCAGACCATCGATGTGGAGCAGATGCGACTGCGCCTGGAGGCCAGTGGCTACCGCTGCGTCGACACTGTCTACGAGCATGGCGAGTTCGCCGTCCGCGGCGCGTTGATCGACCTGTTCCCGATGGGCAGCAAGCTGCCCTACCGCATCGACCTGTTCGATGACGAGATCGAGACGCTGCGCACTTTCGACCCCGAGACCCAGCGCTCGATCGACAAGGTGGATTCGGTACGCCTGCTGCCGGCGCGCGAGTTCCCGATGCAGAAAGAAGAAGTGACCCGCTTCAAGGCGCGCTTCCGTGAACGCTTCGACGTCGACTTCCGCCGCAGCGCGATCTTCCAGGACCTGGCCAGCGGCATCATCCCTGCCGGCATCGAGTACTACCTGCCGCTGTTCTTCGAAGAAACCTCGACCCTGTTCGACTACCTGCCGGCCGACACCCAGGTGTTCTCGCTGCCCGGCGTGGAACAGGCCGCCGAACACTTCTGGAACGACGTGCGCGGGCGTTATGAGGACCGCCGTGGCGACCTGAGCCGGCCGCTGCTGCCGCCAGCCGAGCTGTTCCTGCCCGTGGAAGACTGCTTCGCCCGGCTCAAGCAATGGCCACGGGTAGTGGTCAGCACTGAAGACCTCGACCCGGGCGCGGGCCGCGAGCGCTTCCCGGCGCGCGCTCTGCCCAACCTGGCAATCGAGGCCAAGGCCAACCAGCCCTTGGCCGAACTGGCCAATTTCCTCGACCAGTTCCCCGGCCGCGTGCTGTTCACCGCCGAATCGGCGGGCCGCCGCGAAGTCCTGCTGGAGCTGCTCGAACGGCTGAAACTGCGCCCACACACCGTCGACGGCTGGGCCGACTTCATCACTGGCAGCGAGCGCCTGGCGATCACCATCGCCCCGCTGGATGATGGCCTGCTGCTGGACGACCCAGGCCTGGCCCTGGTCGCCGAAAGCCCGCTGTTCGGCCAGCGGGTGATGCAGCGCCGCCGCCGCGACAAGCGCGGCGAAACAGCCAACGACGCGGTGATCAAGAACCTGACCGAGCTGCGCGAAGGCGCACCGGTGGTGCACATCGACCATGGCGTGGGCCGCTACCTGGGCCTGGCCACCCTGGAAATCGACGGCCAGGCCGCCGAATTCCTCACCCTGGAATACGCCGAGGGCGCCAAGCTGTACGTGCCGGTGGCCAACCTGCACCTGATCGCCCGCTACACCGGCAGCGACGATGCCCTGGCACCGCTCCACCGGCTGGGCTCGGAGGCCTGGCAGAAGGCCAAGCGCAAGGCCGCTGAACAGGTGCGCGACGTGGCTGCCGAACTGCTCGACATCTATGCCCGCCGCGCCGCGCGCAAGGGCTATGCGTTTGCCGACCCGTCCGCCGACTACGCCACCTTCAGCGCCGGCTTCCCGTTCGAGGAAACCCCGGACCAGCAAGCTGCCATCGAAGCCGTGCGCGCCGACATGCTGGCGCCCAAGCCGATGGACCGCCTGGTGTGCGGCGACGTCGGCTTCGGCAAGACCGAAGTGGCCATGCGCGCGGCGTTCATCGCCGTGCACAGCGGCCGCCAGGTGGCCGTGCTGGTACCCACCACCCTGCTCGCCCAACAGCACTACAACAGCTTCCGCGACCGCTTCGCCGACTGGCCTGTGACCGTGGAAGTGATGAGCCGCTTCAAGTCGGCCAAGGAAGTGGCCAACGCCGCCGCCGACCTGGCCGAAGGCAAGATCGACATCCTCATCGGCACCCACAAGCTGCTGCAGGACGATGTGCGTTTCAAGGACCTGGGCCTGGCCATCATCGACGAAGAACACCGTTTTGGCGTGCGCCAGAAGGAACAGCTCAAGGCCCTGCGCAGCGAGGTGGACATCCTCACCCTCACCGCCACGCCGATCCCGCGCACGCTGAACATGGCGGTGGCGGGCATGCGCGACCTGTCGATCATCGCCACGCCGCCGGCGCGCCGCCTGTCGGTACGCACCTTCGTCATGGAGCAGAACAAGAGCACGGTCAAGGAGGCGCTGCTGCGTGAGCTGCTGCGCGGTGGCCAGGTGTACTACCTGCACAACGATGTGAAAACCATCGAGAAATGCGCCGCCGACCTTGCCGAACTGGTGCCCGAGGCGCGCATCGGCATCGGCCACGGGCAAATGCGCGAGCGCGAGCTGGAACAGGTGATGAGTGACTTCTACCACAAGCGCTTCAACGTGCTGGTGGCCTCGACCATCATCGAAACCGGCATCGACGTGCCCAGCGCCAACACCATCGTCATCGAGCGCGCCGACAAGTTCGGCCTGGCCCAGCTGCACCAGCTGCGCGGCCGGGTTGGCCGTAGCCACCACCAGGCCTACGCCTACCTGCTGACGCCAACCCGGCAGAAGGTCAGCGCCGACGCCGAAAAACGCCTGGAGGCGATCGCCAACACCCAGGACCTGGGCGCCGGTTTCGTACTGGCCACCAACGACCTGGAGATTCGCGGCGCCGGCGAGCTGCTGGGCGAGGGCCAGAGCGGGCAGATCCAGGCGGTGGGCTTTACCCTGTACATGGAAATGCTCGAGCGCGCGGTCAAGGCGATCCGCAAGGGCACCCAGCCAAACCTTGAGCAGCCGCTGGGCGGCGGCCCGGAAATCAACCTGCGCCTGCCGGCACTAATCCCCGAGGACTACCTGCCCGACGTGCATGCGCGGCTGATCCTGTACAAGCGCATTGCCTCGGCCGCCGACGAAGAAGGCCTCAAGGACCTGCAAGTGGAAATGATCGACCGCTTCGGCCTGCTGCCCGAGCCGACCAAGAACCTGATGCGTCTGACCTCGCTCAAGCTGCACGCGGAAAAGCTCGGCATCAAGAAAGTCGACGCCGGCCCCAACGGCGGCAAGCTCGAGTTCGAGGCCGAGACCCCGGTCGACCCGCTGACCCTGATCAAGCTGATCCAGGGCCAGCCCAAACGCTACAAGTTCGAAGGCGCCACCCAGTTCCGCTTCCTGGTGCCGATGGAACGCCCCGACGAACGCTTCAATACCCTGGAGGCGCTGTTCGAGCGCCTGACCCCACAGCCTGCTTAAGGAAGACCCATGCGTGCCATCCGTTGCCTGACCCTGCTGCTGGCGTTGTTCGCCCCGGCCGCCTTCGCCGAAGGCCTGTATCAGGTAGAAATGATCCTGGTGCGGCAGAACAGCGTGCCCGCCTTCACCAGCCCGTTCGCCCCCGAAGACTGGAGCGCCGGCGCTCCACGCCTGAAGAAGGACGCCGAGCGCCGCCTGGCGCTGGAAGACGAAGCCACCCGCCTGGAAGCCACCGCCGACTACACTGTGCTGCTGCACAAGGCCTGGCAGCAGCACGTGGGCAGCGAGCCCAGCCGCATCGCCTTGGGCGAAGGCGCCGAGCAGTTCGGCCACTTCCCTATCGAAGGCAATCTGAGCATCGCCGAGGGCCGCTTCATCGCGATCGAGGCCAACTTCTGGGTCAACCAGCTGGACGGCAACGGCAGCGTGCTGCAAAGCGAACAGTTCAAGCAGAGCAACAGCAACGTCAAGGGCGGCCAGCTGACCTTCCTCGACGGCGGGCACCTGGCGGTGCTGCTGAAGGTGACGCCACCGGGTACGCCGAAAATGCCGGTGATGGACCCGGAGATGATGGAGCAGTGATGCAATGAGTCGTGACGCTCTCCAGTTGCTGCGCGAGTACCCGAACTGGACCCAGTCGTTCACCGACCCGGTTCTGCAGCGCGGTGAGCGTTACGCCCGGGAAGACCGGGTAAAAATCGAAAAATGCAGTGGCCCGCTCATCGAAGCCACCTGCTGCGGAAGCGAAGGCAGCCCGTATCGCCAGAAGATCACGCTCAGCGCCATGGCTGGCCGCTGCCACGTACGCGGCCAGTGCAGCTGCCCCGTAGGACACAATTGCAAGCATTGCGCCGCTGCCTTGTTCGTTTTGAGCGAGCCGCAGGCAGCGCGGGACAATGGCGGTGAGACACTGCCGGCCAACCTCCAACGCTGGCTCAAGGGCCTGGAACAGCCAGCTCAGCAACCCGCCGAAGCGCAAGACAAACGCGGCCGCATGGTCTGCTATCAGCTCAGGCTGACCGACGAGCCTGGCTGCGCCTTGCGAGTGCGCAAAGGCACCCGTGAAGAAAACGGCATACGCTACAGCCGCGTGCAGTCACTGTATGAATTTCTGTACGAGCCCCCTCGCTTCGTCAGGGAAGAGGATATCCGCATCCTGCGCCTGCTTTCGGCCCTGAATCAGGTCGGCAGCCAGGACCGTGGTTACCAGCTCAAGGGCCGTGAAGGCGGCGAATTGTTCCAGCGCGCCCTGGATACCGGCCGCATGCTTTACGACGAATACAAGCCAATGCTGCGCGAGGGTGCGACGCTTGCGGCGGAATTCCGCTGGGTACGCCTGGACAACGGCCACTATCGCGGCATCTGGTATCACGGCGAAACGCCCCTGAACTGCGTGATTCCGCTACTGCCCCTTTATTATTTCAATTTCACCACCAGTGAAGTGGGCAAGATCGAACACTCACTCGATTCACACATTGCCCTGCAACTGACAATCGCCCCCGATGTCCCGGAACACCTCGTAGTCCCCCTCAGCCACAAGCTCAACGCCTTGAACCACCAACTCCCGACGCCGACAACGCTGAACGAACAACTCATCGACGATCTACCACCCAGGCCGCACCTGACCCTCGGCAGCCTCGAATTCAGCGCCTACATGCCCAAGACCGGGCGGATGCAACGGCAGATGCAACACCGTGCAGCGTTGGCATTCGACTACGACGGCCTGCGCGCCAGCGGCAGCGACGACAAACCGCTGACCCGCCTGGTCGGCGACACCAGCCAGCGCATCCGCCGCCAGCCCCAGGCTGAGCAGGCGCTGCGCAAGGTGCTACGCGACCTCGGATTCAAGGCTGCCACCCGTCAGAGCAAGGCCCTGCCTGACAGCGCCGGCGAGATGCTCCAGTTGCCCGATGACGAAGCCTGGCTGCGCTTTGCCCGCGAAGGCCTGCCGCACCTGCGCGAGGCCGGCTGGGACATCGACATCCACCGTGACTTCGCCTTCAACCTGCAGGAGGTGGACGACTGGTACGCGACCATCGACGAAGCGCCCGGCCATGAATGGTTCGACCTGGAGCTGGGCATCGTGGTCAATGGCCAGCGTCACAGCCTGCTGCCGATCGTGCTGCAACTGCTGCGCAGCAACCCGGAACTGCTGCGCCCCAGCGAACTGGCACGGCGCAGTGACGACGAGCACCTGCTGATCGACCTCAACCGCGGCCGCCTCGATGCCCCGGCCCTGCGCGTTGCCTTGCCCTATGGCCGTATCAAGGCAGTGATGGGCACCCTGGGCGAGCTGTACCTGCACGAAGACGCCGCAGGCCCGTCCCTGCGCCTGGACCGTGCCGATGCCGCACGCCTGAACGACATCGAAGGCCTGCCCCTGCACTGGGAGGGTGGCGAGCATGTGCGCGACCTGGGCCGCCGCCTGCGCGATGCCCGAGACCTGCAGGTAGAACCGCCGACGGGGCTACAGGCCAGCCTGCGGCCGTACCAGCAACAAGGCCTGAACTGGCTGCAGGCGCTGCGCGAGATGGGTACTGGCGGCATCCTTGGCGACGACATGGGCCTGGGCAAGACCCTGCAGGCCTTGGCACACCTGCTACTGGAGAAACAGGCCGGGCGCCTGAACGCACCGGCCCTGGCGGTAATGCCGACCAGCCTGGTGCCCAACTGGCTGGACGAAGCCCAGCGCTTCGCCCCCGAGCTGCGCGTGCTGGCCCTGCAAGGCCCGGGGCGCAGCAAGCATTTCACCAAGCTGCACGAATACGACCTGGTCCTGACCACCTACGCCCTGGTGCCGCGCGACCTCGAGCACCTGCGCGCCCAGGCCTGGCATGTGCTGGTGCTGGACGAGGCGCAGAACATCAAGAGCAGCACCAGCAAGGCCGCCCTCGCCGTCTGCGAGCTGCAGGCCAATCAGCGCGTCTGCCTGACCGGCACGCCAATGGAAAACAACCTGGGCGAGCTGTGGTCGATTTTCCACTTCCTCATGCCTGGCTGGCTGGGTGACCTGAAGCGCTTCAACCAGGACTACCGCACACCGATCGAGCGCCACGGCGACAGCGAGCGCATGGCCCACCTGGCCAGCCGCATCCGCCCGTTCCTGCTGCGCCGCACCAAGGAACAGGTGGCCACCGAGCTACCGGCCAAGACCGAGATGGTGCACTGGGTCGAGCTTAGCGATGCCCAGCGTGACACCTACGAGGCCGTGCGGGTGGCCATGGACAAGAAAGTCCGCGACGAAATCGCCCGCAATGGCGCCGCGAGCAGCCAGATCATCATCCTCGACGCCCTGCTCAAGCTGCGCCAGGTCTGCTGCGACTTGCGCCTGGTCAAGGGGGTGGAAAGCAAAGGCAACCAGGCCGACAAGGGCAAACTGGGCGCACTGCTGGAAATGCTCGAAGAGCTGCTCAGCGAAGGGCGCCGGGTGCTGCTGTTCTCGCAGTTCACCTCGATGCTGGCGTTGATCGAGCAAGAGCTGGAGAAACGCAAGATCCGCTACAGCCTGCTGACCGGCGACACCCGCGACCGGCGCACGCCGGTGCAGCAGTTCCAGCAGGGTGATAGCGAAGTGTTCCTGATCAGCCTCAAGGCAGGTGGCGTGGGCTTGAACCTGACGGCCGCAGATACGGTGATCCACTTCGACCCTTGGTGGAACCCGGCCAGCGAGAACCAGGCTACCGACCGCGCCTACCGCATAGGCCAGGACAAGCCGGTGTTCGTGTTCAAGCTGATCACCCGGGGGACGGTGGAAGAAAAGATCCAGCTGTTGCAGCAGGAGAAGGCAGCGCTGGCGGCGAGCCTGCTCGATGGCGGGCAGGCCGGGCAATGGCGGCTGGGGGATGAAGAGATCGAAGCGCTGTTTGCGCCGCTGCCCGGCAAGCGCGGGCGGTAGCCCAGAATCTTCTGCTGCCTGTACCGGCCTCTTCGCGGGCACGCCCGCTCCCACAGGGATATCAGCGCCCTCAAAGGCGGTGCCATACCTGTCGGAGCGGGTTCACCCGCGAAGAGGCCGGCACAGGTACAACACCAATATCAAACCAGCACCGCCCCCGTGGGAGCGGGCATGCCCGCGAAGAGGCCAGCGCGGTCAATCGACCAGTTGCGCCTCCCGCAACGCCCCCAACGCCTCCAGCCACCGTGGCTGCTGGCGATAGTCAGTCCGCGCAAACCCTTGCCCGCGCATGCCTGCGATGCGTGGCGAAGGTTTGACCTTCATGCGCTGTGCCGCACTCAGTGCCAGTTCCGCCGCCGCCCGATCATTGCAAACCAGGCCCATATCACAACCTGCGCTCAATGCTGCTTCGATGCGGCTGGCCGCATCTCCGACAACATGTGCGCCGGCCATCGACAAATCATCACTGAAAATAACCCCGTCGAAACCCAGCTCGCCACGCAGGATGTCCTGCAACCAGCGCCGCGAGAAGCCAGCCGGCTGGTTGTCGACCTGCGGGTAGATGACATGCGCCGGCATCACCGCCGCCAGCTGCCCGCTCAGGCGGCTGAACGGCACCAGGTCGGCCTGGCGCAGCTGCTCGAGGCTGCGCTCATCGGTGGGGATGGCCACATGCGAGTCCGCTTCGGCCCAGCCATGCCCCGGGAAGTGCTTGCCACAGGCCGCCATGCCCGCCGCATTCATGCCACGGATGAACGCCCCGGCCAGTTGCGTGGCGCGTAGCGGGTCACCCTCGAAGGCGCGGCTGCCAACCACGGCGCTGCGCTGGTGGTCCAGGTCGAGCACCGGGGCAAAGCTGAGGTCCAGGCCAACCGCCAGTACCTCGGTCGCCATCAACCAACCGCACTGCTCGGCCAGGTACTCGGCGTTGTCATTGTCGGCCAGCGCACGCATGGCCGGCAGGCGCACAAAGCCCTGGCGCAGGCGCTGCACACGGCCGCCCTCCTGATCCACCGCCAGGATCAGGTCGGGGCGGATGGCGCGGATCGACGCGCACAGCTCACGCACCTGGCGCGGGCTGTCGATGTTACGGGCAAAGATGATCAGGCCGGCCACTTCAGGCTGGCGCAGCAGGTGACGATCTTCGGCGGTCAGCCATTTACCGGCGATATCCACCATCAGGGAGCCTTGCAGGCTGACAGTCATGGGTAATCCTTCATTGAAGACTGAGAGAAGCCCACTGGGGGCAGGCGGCCTGCTCGATGCGTACCGGGCAATGGGCCGGCACCTGCTCGAACAGGCTTAGCAAATCGGTGTTGCGCAGGCGTATGCAACCATGGGACAGCGCTACGCCCATGGGTTCCGTATCCGGGGTGCCGTGCAAGTAGATATAACGGCGGAAGGTGTCGACCGCACCCAGGCGGTTGACGCCCCGCTCACAGCCACTGAGCCAGAGAATACGGGTAAGGATCCAGTCCCGGCCGGGGTATTGCGCGTGCAAGGCCGGCGACCACACCTCGCCGGTCCAGCGCCGCCCGGCCAATACTGCATTCAGCGGCAAGCCCGCGCCGATCTTAGCCCGCACCTGGTGCAAGCCACACGGCGTGCAACCCGAGCCGATGCGTTCGCCGGCACCATTGCGCGCCGTGGAAACCGGTAGGCGCACGCGCAGCTGGCCATGGGCAAAGCCATAAAGGCGCTGGTCGGCAAGGGAAATGTGCAGGAAGTCGAGGTCAGGCATGGGCGCTAGCTTAGCCGAAGCGCCCTGCCCCGCCCAGCCTTCAGGCCTTGGCGGTAGTGGCGCTTGCACTGGCCTTGGTGCGCGGGCGCAGTTGCGCGGCGGCCATGGCGTCGTCGGTAACTCCGCTATCGGCACGCATGCCTGCAGCCAGGAACGGTACCATCAGGCGCATCACCTGCTCGATCGAGGTGTTGATACCGAAATCGGTCTCGGCAATCGCCCGCAGGGCCTTGATGCCGGACATGCTGAAAGCGGCGGCACCGAGCATGAAGTGGACGCGCCAGAACAGCTCCAGTGGCGGGATGCGCGGCGCGGCCTCGTTGACCAGCAGCATGTAGCGGCGGAACACCTTGCCGTACATGTCTTCCAGGTAACGCCGCAGGTGGCCCTGGCTCTGGCTGAAGGCCAGGCCCAGCAGGCGCATGAAGATCGACAGGTCGTTGTTGCTGCGTGGCTGCACGGCCAACGCCTGCTCCACCAGCATTTCCAGCAGCTCTTCGAGGCTGGGCTTTTGCTCGGGCCTGGCCTGGCGCCGCTCCAGCTCACGTTCGAGGCTGGCGCAGAACGGCCCCAGGAAACGCGAGAACACCGCCTGGATCAGGGCCTTCTTGGAGCCGAAGTGATAGTTGACCGCCGCCAGGTTGACCCCGGCCTTGCTGGTAATCAGCCGCAACGAGGTTTCTGCGAACCCCCTTTCCGCGAACAGCTGCTCGGCAGCATCGAGAATGCGTTCAACGGTTTCCGATTGGGCCATGACTACTCCGACTACTCCGCCAGACAAACAGGTGTTTGAAACATACGTTTCAGCCCTGCTTCTGTCAAGGCTCGGTGACCGGTCGGTCGCCATTTAAAAGCGCCAGACGGGCCGCTGCAAGCGCCATTCCTACTGTTTATTGCAGGTTTTGGCTTGCAGCTCATCCAGTACTGTATATAATCCCAGTCACTGTACAAAAAGACAGAGCGCTCACCATGTTGAAACTGACGCCACGCCAAGCCGAAATTCTCGCGTTCATCAAGCGCTGCCTGGAAGACAACGGCTTCCCGCCGACGCGCGCCGAGATCGCTCAGGAACTGGGCTTCAAGTCGCCCAACGCCGCCGAGGAACACCTCAAGGCCCTCGCCCGCAAGGGTGCGATCGAGATGACCCCGGGCGCCTCCCGTGGCATTCGCATCCCCGGCCTGGAAGCCAAGGCTGAAGAAAACGGCCTGCCGATCATCGGCCGGGTTGCCGCCGGCGCGCCGATCCTTGCCGAGCAGCACATCGAGCAATCCTGCAACATCAACCCTGACTTCTTCCACCCCCAGGCCGACTACCTGCTGCGCGTACACGGCATGAGCATGAAGGACGTCGGCATCTTCGATGGCGACCTGCTGGCGGTACACACCTGCCGCGAAGCCCGCAATGGCCAGATCGTCGTGGCCCGTATCGGCGACGAAGTCACCGTCAAGCGCTTCAAGCGCGAAGGCAGCAAGGTCTGGCTGCTCGCCGAGAACCCCGAATTCGCCCCCATCGAAGTTGACCTGAAAGAACAGGAGCTGGTGATCGAGGGCTTGAGCGTCGGCGTCATTCGCCGCTGATCCAGGAGGCGTCATGCAGCAGTTCATTCACGCACCCGAGCAAGCCCAGTTGCCATTGTTCGAAGCATTCCTCGCCCAGCCCGTACTGCCTGGACTGAAAGCCAGCGAAGTGGCGCGCAAGAGCAGCCAGCCAGAGCTGTTCAGCGAACTGTCGCTGCGCGGAGCCCCCGGGCACTGCCAAAGCCTGCTGGCACCGGTGCTGCGCGAACTGAGCGAAGAGGACGAGACACGCTGGCTGACTCTGATCGCCCCGCCGTCGAGCCTGACCCAGGCCTGGCTGCGAGATGCCGGGCTCAACCGTGAACGTATCCTGCTGCTGCAACCTCGCGGCAATCAAAGCCCGCTTCAACTGGCCTGCGAAGCCTTGCGCCTGGGCCGCAGCCACACCGTGGTCAGCTGGCTGGGCAACGTCAACGCCACTGCACGCCAGCAATTGCTGCGCGCTGCCGGTGCCGGAAACGCACAAAGCCTGAACATCCGCCTCGGCTGATGTTCAGGCTTTGCCTGTCACTGCATAAAACCTGATGCCCTGCTGCACATCAGTGCAGCACACGGGGCCCTTCATCACGCTCAAGCTCGCCATCCATCAGGCGACCGGCCATCTGCACGCCCACGCTGAGCATGGCCTTGGCCACTTCCACATGCTGGCCCTGCAGGAACGCCTTGGCGTCTTCCGAGAAATCCAGGGTTACCAGAGAGCCCTCATCCTCGGCGCGACGCAGTTCGATGCGGCCATCAGGCAACTCGACAATTTCCAGAAACGACGTAGACATAAATGGCAGTTCTCCGCGAAAGGCCAGCATTGTACCAGCCGTAGCAGCTATCAGCACTCACTCAACGCGTCGCGGAAACGTCTCACCAGGCCCTTGAGGTTGTTGCGCCAGCTTTCCAGTTCGGCACGCGACAGCGCCGGATGCTCGGGCTCATCGAGATTGACGGCCTGGATCAGTGGCTGGGTGACGTCGGTTTTCGGCGCTTTTTTCGCGACCGGTGGTCGGAACAAATCGGCATAAGCACCGAGCATTTGCGCCAACCAGGTTTCGCGCTGGCGGGCCAGCTCCAGCAGTTCGGCCACTTCCGGAATAGCGATGCCGTTCAGGGCGTCGTCAGCCAGTGCTTGCTCAACCGTTGCAACCACAGGCAGGCGGTAGAAGCCACCAATTTCATGACACAGGCCCAGCAGTGCGCCGTACAGGTGGAACAGCGCCGACTCGCGCTCGGCCTGGACCAGGCCTTGGGCATTCATGGCCTGGCTTTGTTCGGCCTTGGCCATGGATTCCAGGGCGAGGCCGGCAAAGAACAGTTTCTGGTTGGTGCGGGTGTAGAGTTCCTGGGCCATTTCTGTGCCCTCCCATGAGGCTGCAAGGCGGATAGCTGCATCATAAATGATTGGGGCCGCTTTGCGCCCCTTCGCGAGCTTGCCCGCTCCCACAGCAATTGCATCAAGCCCAAGGCCTGCGCTGTACCTGTAGGAGCGGGCAAGCCCGCGAAGGGGCGCAAAGCGGCCCCAATTACAGCACTGACAGATCAGCGCTTGTCTTCAACCTTCCACGCATTGCCGTCGTAGAACGCCTTCCAGCCGGTCGGCTTGCCATCAACCTCGGACTGCACGTACTGCTCCTTGGTCTTGCGGCTGTAACGGATCACCGCCGGGCGGCCATCCGGGTCTTTCTGCGGCGCATCGCACAGGAAGTGGTACTTCGGGTCGATCTCATGCTTGTGCGGCACGATCTCCAGCACCAGCGGCGCACGGGTTTCGCGGTTCTTGGGGAACTGGCTGGCGGCCAGGAACAACCCCGAAGCGCCATCACGCAGCACGTAGGTATCGTCGACCTTCTCGCACTTGAGCTCTGGCATGTCCACCTTGTCCATTTTCGGTGGCGCCGCCTCGCCGCTCTTGAGCAGCTTGCGGGTGTTCTTGCACGCCGGGTTGGTGCAACCGAAGAACTTGCCGAAGCGGCCTGTCTTCAACTGCATCTCGCTGCCACACTTGTCGCACTCCAGGCTCGGCCCTTCGTAGCCCTTGATGCGGTAGTTGCCTTCCTCGATCTCGTAGCCAGTGCAATCCGGGTTGTTACCGCAGATGTGCAGCTTGTGCTTTTCGTCCAGCAGGTAGGCATCCATCGCCGTGGCGCAGATAGGGCAGCGGTGCTTGCCCAGCAGCACGCGGGATTCCGATTCACCCTCGTCGTCGGCGGCAATCTCGTCGCCCGGCACCAGGTTGACGGTGGCCTTGCAGCGCTCTTTTGGCGGCAGGCTATAGCCCGAGCAACCGAGGAACACGCCGGTGGAGGCGGTGCGGATCATCATCGGCCGGCCACATTCCTTGCACGGAATGTTGGTCATGGTCGGTTGGTTGGCGCGCATGCCGTCTTCGCTGGACTCGGCGGTCTGCAGCTTTTTGCTGAAGTCGCCGTAGAACTCGTCGAGCACGTTCTTCCAGTCACGCTCGCCCTGGGCCACGTCGTCGAGGTTCTCTTCCATGTCGGCGGTAAAGCCGTAGTCCATCAGGTTGGAGAAGCTCTCGGACAGGCGCTCGGTGACGATGTCGCCCATCTTCTCGGAATAGAAGCGGCGGTTGTGCAGGGTCACATAGCCACGGTCCTGAATGGTCGAGATGATCGCTGCATAGGTCGACGGGCGGCCGATGCCGCGCTTTTCCATTTCCTTGACCAGGCTGGCTTCGGTGAAGCGCGCCGGTGGCTTGGTGAAGTGCTGACTCGGGTCGATCTGGATCAGCTTCAGCGCTTCGCCCTGGACCATTTCCGGCAACACGTCGTCTTCGCCCGGCTTGCTCTGCTGCGGCAGTACACGGGTGTAACCGTCGAACTTGAGGATGCGGCCCTTGGCACGCAGCTCGAAGTCACCCGCGGCCACGGTGACGCTGGTGGACAGGTACTGCGCCGGCGGCATCTGGCAGGCCAGGAACTGGCGCCAGATCAGCTCGTACAGGCGCTCGGCGTCGCGCTCCATGCCACTGAGCTTGGTCGGGTGGGTGTTCACGTCGGAAGGACGGATCGCCTCGTGCGCCTCCTGGGCGCCTTCCTTGCTGCCGTACACCAGCGGTGCCTCGGGCAGGTACTGCTTGCCGAACTCACGCTCGATGTAGCTGCGTGCCATGTCCAGGGCGTCGGCCGACAGGTTGGTCGAGTCGGTACGCATATAGGTGATGTAGCCCGCTTCGTACAAGCGTTGGGCCATCATCATGGTTTTCTTCACACCGAAGCCCAGGCGGTTGCTGGCCGCCTGCTGCAGGGTGGAGGTAATGAACGGTGCCGATGGCTTGCTGCTGGTCGGGCGGTCTTCGCGCTTGACCACGCTGTAGCTCGAAGCCTTGAGCTTCTCCAGCGCTGCCATGGCCTGGGCTTCGTTCAGCGGCTTGAAGGCCTCCCCCTTCTCGCGGGCCACTTCGAAACGCACCTTGGCGTTCTTGGCGGTGCCGAGGTCGGCGTGGATTTCCCAGTATTCTTCCGGGATGAACGCACGTATTTCACGTTCGCGCTCCACCACCAGCTTCACCGCCACCGACTGTACACGGCCGGCGGACAGGCCACGGGCGATCTTGGCCCACAGCAGCGGCGAAACCATGTAACCGACCACGCGGTCGAGGAAGCGCCGTGCCTGCTGGGCGTTAACCCGGTCGATATCCAGCTCGCCTGGCTGCGAGAAGGCATCCTGGATGGCCTTCTTGGTAATTTCGTTGAACACCACGCGCTTGTAGCGGGTGTCGTCGCCGCCGATGGCCTCGCGCAGGTGCCAGGCAATGGCCTCCCCTTCGCGGTCCAAGTCGGTTGCGAGATAGATGGTGTCGGCATCCTTGGCCAGGCGGCGCAGTTCTTCGATCACCTTTTCCTTGCCAGGCAGGATCTCGTACTTGGCCTTCCAGCCGTGATCGGGGTCGACGCCCATGCGCGCCACCAGCTGGCGGCGGGCCTTTTCCTTCGGCGACAGGGCCGGAGCCTCACCCGCGGCCTTGCCACGCTTGGCGGCCGGCTCTTTGCTGGCGCTGGCCGAACCGCTGGTGGGGAGGTCTCGGATATGGCCGATACTCGACTTCACCACGTACTGGTTGCCCAGGTACTTGTTGATGGTCTTGGCCTTGGCCGGGGATTCCACAATGACCAGCGATTTGCCCATGGATCGGAGTATTCCTGAATCTGAAGATGAAAAACGCGTCAGGTGCCAGACGCGGCACCGCTATATATAGTGGCAAAAGTGTGAGGTCAAGTTCGGACTATCACTCGTGAGACTTGCCCAGCAACCCGGGCAGCCCCTCTTCGGCCTTGACCAAAGCAAAGCGTGGCACCTGCTCGCCGTCAACCTCGACGGACTCCTGGAACATCGAAAGTGGCCGTACCCAGAAGCTGTAGTCACCATACAGGCATTGGTAGAACACCATCCACTCTTCGCTCTCGGAGTGCCGCGCAACACTGAAGACACGGTACTCAGGCCCTTTGTAATGCCGGTATACGCCTGGTTGTATCTGCATGTTGCCCACCCTCTTGAATAAAACCTGAAAAAACAAAACCGGGGCACAAGGCCCCGGTCGCTGTCCCGCTCCGCGATCAGACGCGTTCGAAGACAGTGGTGATACCTTGGCCGAGGCCGACGCACATGGTCGCCACCCCCAGGGTACCGCCATTCTGCTTCATGACGTTGAGCAGGGTGCCGGAAATCCGTGCCCCGGAGCAACCGAACGGGTGGCCCAAGGCAATGGCGCCGCCGTGCAGGTTAACCTTCTCATCCATCTTGTCGAGTACTTTCAAGTCCTTCAGCACTGGCAAGGCCTGTGCGGCAAAGGCTTCGTTGAGCTCGATGAAGTCGATGTCGGCCATGGTCAGGCCGGCACGCTTGAGGGCTTTCTGGGTCGACGGCACCGGGCCATAGCCCATGATCGCCGGATCGACACCGGCCACCGCCATGGAGCGGATGACCGCCAATGGCTGGATCCCCAGGTCCATGGCGCGCTGGCCGGACATGACGATCATGCACGACGCACCGTCGGTGATCTGCGACGAGGTACCGGCAGTGACGGTACCGCCTTTCGGGTTGAACGCCGGCTTCAGCGACGCCAGGCCTTCGAGGGTGGTTTCCGGGCGAATGGTTTCGTCGAAATCGAACACCTTCAGGAAGCCGTTCTCGTCATAACCCTGCATCGGGATGATTTCGTCCTTGAACTTGCCTTCGACCGTGGCCTTGTGGGCCAGCTGGTGTGAACGCAGGCCGAACAGGTCCTGCTGCTCACGGGTGATGCCGTGCATCTTGCCGAGCATTTCCGCGGTCAGGCCCATCATCCCGGAAGCCTTGGCGGCATGCAAGGACAGGTGCGGGTTGGGGTCGACGCCATGCATCATGCTGACGTGGCCCATGTGCTCCACGCCACCGACCACAAACACATCACCGTTGCCGGTCATGATCGCCTGGGCGGCGGTGTGCAGCGCGCTCATCGACGAGCCGCACAGGCGGCTGACGGTCTGCGCCGCGGAGGTGTGCGGGATCTGGGTCATCAGCGAGGCCATGCGGGCGATGTTCCAGCCCTGCTCGAGGGTCTGGTTGACGCAGCCCCAGATCACATCCTCGACCTCTTTCGGGTCGACCTTGTCGTTGCGTTCCAACAGCTTGCTGATCAGGTGCGCCGACATGTCTTCGGCGCGGGTATTGCGGTGCATGCCACCCTTGGAGCGGCCCATCGGCGTGCGACCGAAGTCGACAATCACCACGTCTCTTGGATTCAGGCTCATATCAAATCTCTCGCTCTAGCTCGTTGACCGCTCAGTTGAAGAAGCGCTGGCCGTTCTTGGCCATTTCACGCAGCTTGGCGGTCGGGTGGTACAGCGGCCCCAGATCGGCGTACTGATCGGCCAGGGCAACGAATTCGGCCACACCGATCGAGTCGATGTAGCGCAGCGCACCACCGCGGAAGGGAGGGAAGCCAATGCCGTAGACCAGGCCCATGTCGGCTTCGGCGGCGGTTTCGACAATGCCGTCTTCCAGGCAGCGCACGGTCTCCAGGCACAGCGGGATCATCATCCAGTTGATGATGTCTTCGTCGGTGACTTCGCGCTGTTCGAAGACGATCGGCTTGAGCACGTCGAGCACGCTGGCGTCGGCGACCTTCTTCGGCTTGCCGCGCTTGTCGGTTTCGTAGGCGTAGAAGCCCTTGCCGTTCTTCTGGCCCAGGCGGTTGGCCTCGTACAGTGCGTCAACGGCCGAGCGGCGCTCGTCCTTCATGCGGTCCGGGAAGCCTTCGGCCATCACGTCGCGGCCGTGGTGGCCGGTGTCGATGCCGACCACGTCCATCAGGTACGCCGGGCCCATCGGCCAGCCGAACTTTTCCATGACCTTGTCGATACGCACGAAGTCGACACCGGCGCTGACCAGCTTGGCGAAGCCGCCGAAGTACGGGAACAGCACGCGGTTGACCAAAAAGCCCGGGCAGTCGTTGACCACGATCGGGTTCTTGCCCATTTTCTTGGCGTAGGCCACGGTGGTGGCGACCGCCACTTCACTGGACTTCTCGCCACGGATGACTTCCACCAGCGGCATCATGTGCACCGGGTTGAAGAAGTGCATGCCGACGAAGTTTTCCGGGCGCTTGAGCGCCTTGGCCAGCAGGTTGATGGAGATGGTCGAGGTGTTGGAAGCGAGGATCGCATCGTCCTTCACCTGGCCTTCCACTTCGGCCAGCACGGCCTGTTTGACTTTCGGGTTCTCGACCACGGCCTCGACGACGATGTCGACATTGGCGAAATCGCCATAGGACAGGGTCGGGCGAATGGCGTTGAGTGCCTCGGCCATCTTGGCCGGGGTCAGGCGGCCCTTCTCGACGCGGTTGCCGAGCAGCTTGGAGGCCTCGTTCAGGCCCAGCTGGATGGCTTCCTCGCGGATGTCCTTCATCAGGATCGGGGTACCCTTGACCGCCGACTGGTAGGCGATGCCGCCACCCATGATGCCGGCGCCGAGCACGGCGGCCTGCTTCACGTCATGGGCGATTTCGTCATGCGCCTTGGCCTTGCGCTTGAGTTCCTGGTCGTTGAGGAACAGGCCGATCAGGCTTTCGGCAACCGAAGTCCTGGCCAGCTTGGCGAAGCCTGCGGCCTCGACTTCCAGGGCCTTGTCACGGCCGAAGTTGGCGGCCTTCTGGATGGTCTTGATGGCTTCGACCGGGGCCGGGTAGTTCGGGCCGGCCTGGCCGGCGACGAAGCCCTTGGCGGTCTCGAAGGCCATCATCTGCTCGATGGCGTTGAGCTTGAGCTTTTCCAGCTTGGGCTGGCGCTTGGCCTTGTAGTCCAGCTCGCCACTGATGGCGCGCTTGACCAGGTCAAGGGCACCGGCCATCAGCAGTTCAGGCGCGACCACGGCGTCGACGGCACCCACTTTCAGCGCGTCTTCGGCACGGTTTTCCTTGCCGGAGGCAATCCACTCGATGGCGTTGTCCGAACCGATCAGGCGCGGCAGGCGCACGGTACCGCCGAAGCCCGGGTAGATACCCAGCTTGACTTCCGGCAGGCCGATCTTGGCGCTGCTGGACATGACCCGGTAGTCGGCGGCCAGGCACATTTCCAGGCCGCCGCCCAGGGCGATGCCGTTGATGGCGGCGACGGTCGGCACTTCGAGGTCTTCGAAGGCGTTGAAGATGCGGTTGGCTTCCAGGTTGCCGGCGACCAGTTCGGCCTCGGGCAGCTTGAAGTTGTCGACGAACTCGGTGATGTCGGCGCCGACGATGAACACGTCCTTGCCACTGCTGACGATCACGCCCTTGACCGAGGCGTCGGCCTGGATGGCATCGACGGCCTGGCGCAGCTCGTTCAGGGTCAGGCGGTTGAACTTGTTGACGGACTCACCCTTGAGGTCGAACTTGAGCTCGACGATGCCACTTTCAAGAGCCTTAACCGTGATGGCTTTACCTTCGTAAATCATCAACTGATCTCCACGATATGGAAGCTGAACTGTACACGCCGATCGCTGCAGCAAAAGCAGGTTTAGCTGCCCTGCCCCAGGCACACCCGTCAGCGCGCTAGTCGGAAGTATGGCTTGGCGTCATGACATACAAACGCTCAATTCATACGCCCGTTTGATTTGGGTGTGCACACATTCTCCGAAAAGATCGGCGTTGTCAAATGCTCGCAAGCAAGGTGAAAACACGACTTTCCGGTCATTTTGTAGCGTCCAGGTACTAAACATGCTGACGGTGATCGCTGACCATTCATGTCGGCGATTGACCATGAACCGCAGGAGAATGCTGCAGCTTTTGCCTTGCGCGGCGACTTCGAACGGCTACACTGGCACTTGCTTGAATGCATACCCGGCCTGCCTGGCCTTTTCTGCGCAGCAGAACGCAAAGCGGCGACTTGGCACCCCACCCCTTCAGGGTTCTGCCAAGCCGCCGCTTTGTCGTTCATAGCTATTGAAACCTCCGCATTCCCTGTGGGAGCGGGCATGCCCGCGAAGAATTCAACGCGGTGGCTGGCACCGGCTGCGCCGGTGTTCGCGGGCATGCCCGCTCCCACAATGACCGTGCCAGACAGGTATCAGGCGAGTGCTTCGAGGACGTAGGCAACATCCTGCAATACAGCCGTATCGCCCCGCTCGGTCCAGTACAGCGCGATCATTCGGGCATCGGCCTCGACCTTGTAGACACTCGCCGGCAAGCGCGCCAGGGGCTCCATGAAGCGGGGGTCCTCGCAGGGCTCACGCCACTGGTTGCACCACACCCCTGGGGTGATCTGCCAGAAACTGAAGCTGTCCTCATGCCCGCGACGGCGTGCCCGATGGTATTGCGGGCACGGGCTTGGCGGCTCCTTTTCCAGCCAGTGCGGCCACTGCTGCGGCGCCAACTGCATGGCCAGGCCCATGCGCCGCGCCTCCAGGCGCAGCTTCATCTGCTCACTCTGCTTGCGCGAGGTGCGCAGCCAGGAAAGCGGGCTGAGAATCAGCGCAAGGATTGACACCACCAGCAATACCGTCATATCAGTAGTTCCCATAAAACGTTGCAAATGAGCTGGTTAGCCATTTTTCACGGAAGACCCGCCCGAAAGCGACCATACTTCTTCTATCGCGATTGTCAGGAGTTCCGCTCATGCAATACGAACATTTGTTGGTCGCCGTCGACCTGACCGAAGAATGCGACCCGGTGATCAAACGCGCCATGGCGCTCGCCGCGCCGTCGAATGCCAAGGTTTCGCTGGTACACATCGTCGAGCCGATGGCCATGGCGTTCGGCGGTGACGTGCCGATGGACCTGTCGCAGCTGCAACAGCAGCAGTTCGACCAGGCCAAGGAGCGCATGGAGCGCCTGTTCAACAAATACCCGGACATCCACCGCGGCGACTCGCACCTGACCTATGGCCAGCCGCGCCAGGAAATTCACCAGCTGGCCAAGGACCAGAAGTGCGACCTGATCGTGGTCGGCAGCCATGGTCGTCATGGCCTGGCGTTGCTGCTGGGCTCCACGGCCAATGACGTGCTGCATGGCGCGCCGTGCGATGTGTTGGCGGTGCGGTTGCAGAAGAAGGAATGATTCAACCGGTGCCGGCCTCTTCGCGGGCTTGCCCGCTCCCAAAGGATCCCCACAGGCCTTGAAAGCTGTGGTAATCCTGTGGGAGCGGGCAAGCCCGCGAAGAGGCCGGATCAGGCTAACGCCAATCAGCCTTCCAGCTCGGCCCAACGCTCCACCAGAACATCCAGCTCGCCCTGCAGCTTCTCGATTTTCGCCAGCACCGCCGAGGTTTCCGCAATCGGCCGCTGATAGAAGCCCGCCGCATTCACTTCTTCCTGGGCCTCGGCCATGCGCTGCTCCAGCTCGTCGATCTGCCCCGGCAGCATTTCCAGCTCACGCTGCAGCTTGTAGCTGAGCTTCTTCTTCGAACCATCGGCCACCGCGGCAACAGGCGCAGGCGCTGGCTTGGCCTCGACCTTTTCAACCACCGCGCTGTTGAGCTCGGACTTGCCGCCCTTGCTCTCGGTCACGCCCAGCAGCTTCGGCGAGCCACCCTGGCGAATCCAGTCCTCGTAACCACCGACGTACTCACGCACCTTGCCCTCGCCTTCGAACACCAGGGTGCTGGTGACGACGTTGTCGAGGAAGGCCCGGTCGTGGCTGACCATCAGCACGGTGCCCTTGTAGTTGGACAGCACCTCCTCGAGCAGTTCGAGGGTTTCCACGTCCAGGTCGTTGGTCGGTTCGTCAAGCACCAGCAGGTTGGCCGGTTTGCTGAACAGCTTGGCCAGCAACAGCCGTGCACGCTCGCCACCCGACAACGCCTTGACCGGCGTGCGGGCACGCTGAGGGCTGAACAGGAAGTCGCCCAGGTAGCTCAACACGTGGCGGTTCTGGCCGTCGATCTCGATAAAATCGCGGCCTTCGGCCAGGTTGTCGATAACGGTCTTTTCCAGGTCGAGCTGGTGGCGCATCTGGTCGAAATAGGCCACTTCCAGCTTGGTGCCGCGCTCGACCTTGCCAGCGGTCGGCTCCAGGTCGCCGAGCATCAGCTTGAGCAGGGTGGTCTTGCCGGTACCGTTGGCGCCCAGCAGGCCGATACGGTCCTCACGTTGCAGGACCATGGAGAAGTCCTTGACCAGCACAGGCCCTTCGGGGTGATGGAAGCTGACATTCTCCAGCACCATCACCTGCTTGCCGGACTTTTCCGCCGCCTCGATCTGGATGTTGGCCTTGCCCTGGCGCTCGCGGCGCTCGCTGCGCTCCACGCGCAGGGCCTTCAGCGCACGCACGCGGCCTTCGTTGCGGGTACGGCGGGCCTTGATGCCCTGGCGGATCCACACTTCTTCCTGGGCCAGGCGCTTGTCGAACAGCGCGTTGGCGGTTTCCTCGGCGGCCAGCGCGGCCTCCTTGTGCACCAGGAAGCTGGCATAGTCGCCGTTCCAGTCGATCAGGCCGCCGCGGTCCAGTTCGAGGATGCGGGTGGCCAGGTTCTGCAGGAAGGAACGGTCGTGGGTGATGAACAGCACCGCGCCGTTGAAGCCGCGCAGGGCCTCTTCAAGCCAGGCGATGGCACCAATGTCCAGGTGGTTGGTCGGCTCGTCGAGCAGCAGCAGGTCGGGCTCCGACACCAGAGCCTGGGCCAGCAGCACGCGGCGGCGCCAGCCACCGGACAGCTCGGCCAGGGTCTTGTCGGCCGGCAGCTGCAGGCGGCTGAGGGTGCTTTCCACCACCTGCTGCAGGCGCCAGCCGTCACGGGCTTCCAGCTCGTGCTGGACGTGCATGAGTTTTTCCAGGTCTTCATCGCCCTGAATGTTCAGGCTCAGGTGGTGGAACTGCGCCAGCAACTCGCCCACGCCATCCAGGCCTGCGGCCACCACATCGAACACCGTGCGCTCGTCGGCCACCGGCAGCTCCTGTGGCAGCTCGCCGATCTTCAGGCCCGGGGCACGCCAGATTTCGCCGTCGTCGCCCTTCTGCTCGCCCTTGACCAGGCGCAGCATGCTCGACTTGCCGGTGCCGTTGCGGCCGATGATGCACACCCGCTCGCCACGAGCGATCTGCCAGGACACGTTGTCCAGCAGCGGCATGGCGCCGAATGCGAGGGACACATCGCTGAATTTGAGCAGGGTCATGTTGGTCTCCATAAATCGGGCGCGCATTCTACCTGACTTGGCCCCCGACGGCATCCGCCTGGCCACCCGGCGAGGGTATTGCGACATCTGGTCGAACTTAATCTCCCGATACAAGCACAGTGCTTTCACCCGCCGCCGGCAAACAGCTAAGCTAAGGCAATAGCTTCCAACAGTGCTGGCTCCGCCGTCACTTTCCCATGGTTCAACTGCCCGGACGTATCATGCGCAGCCGCCTGTTACATATTGCATCCTGCCTGCTGCTTACCGCCGCCACCTGCGCGGCGCAGGCCGCCGACCTTACCCTGCAACGCCAGTACTATGACGAAGCCAAGCGCGCGCTGGCCAAAGGCGACAAAGGCCCGTACCTGCGCTATGCCCAGGCCCTCAGCGACTACCCGCTGACGCCCTACCTGGCCTACGACGAGCTCACCGCCCGCCTGAAAACCGCCAGCAACCAGGAAATCGAAGGCTTCCTCGCCAAGCATGGCGACCTGCCCCAGGCCAACTGGATGAAACTGCGCTGGTTGCGCTGGCTGGCCGAGCGCGGCGAATGGAACACTTTCGTCAAGTACTACGACCCCAAGCTCAACTTCACCGAGCTGGACTGCCTCAACGGCCAGTACCAGCTCAGCCACGGCCTGCGCGCCGAGGGCTACGCCACGGCCGACAAACTGTGGAACGTCGGCAAGTCGCAGCCGGCCACCTGCGACACGCTGTTCGGCATGTGGGCGGCCGAAGGCCAGCTGACCGAGGCCAAGCGCTGGCAACGCACCAAACTGGCGGCCCAGGCGCGCAACTACGGCCTGGCCAACAACCTGGTCAACACCCTGACTACGCTCGGCCCGCAGGGGCGCCTGCTGGTCGATGTGGCGCAGAAGCCCGAGCTGCTCAACCAGCCGTCGCGTTTCACCCCGGTCAACGAAGCCATGTCCGACGTGGTCAGCCTCGGCCTGCGCCGCCTGGCCCGGCAGGACCCGGAGCGGGCCATGGCGCTGCTCGACGACTACGCCCAGCGCATGCACTTTTCCCGTGACGAGAAGGTGGCCATCGCCCGCGAAATCGGCCTGACCCTGGCGCGCCGCTACGACCCGCGCGCGCTCGACCTGATGACCCGCTACGACCCAGAGCTGCGTGACAACACCGTCAGCGAATGGCGCCTGCGCCTGCTGCTGCGCCTGGGCCGCTGGGAAGACGCCTACGAGCTGACCCGCCGCCTGCCCCAGGACCTGGCCAGCAGCAGCCGCTGGAAGTACTGGCAGGCCCGCAGCCTGGAGCTGGCGCAGCCGAACAACCCGCAGATCCCGCTGCTGTACAAGACCGTGGCGCGTGAGCGTGACTTCTACGGCTTCCTCGCCGCCGACCGGGCACAGACGCCTTACCAGCTGAACAACAAGCCGCTGGTGCTCAGCCCGCAGCTGGTCAACAAGGTGCGCAACACCCCGGGCATCCGCCGTGCCCTGGAGTTCCACGCCCGTGGCCAGATCGTCGAGGGCCGCCGCGAGTGGTACCACGTCAGCCGCCACTTCAGCCGCGACGAAATGGTCGCCCAGGCGCGCCTGGGCTACGACCTGCGCTGGTACTTCCCGGCCATTCGCACCATCAGCCAGGCGCAGTACTGGGACGACCTGGACATTCGCTTCCCGATGGCCCACCGCGACACCCTGGTGCGCGAGGCCAAGGTCCGCGGCCTGCATTCGAGCTGGGTATTTGCCATCACTCGTCAGGAAAGTGCCTTCATGGAAGATGCCCGCTCGCCGGTGGGTGCCAGCGGCCTGATGCAGCTGATGCCGGCCACGGCCAAGGAAACCGCCCGCAAGTTCAGCATTCCGCTGGCGTCACCGGCGCAGGTGCTCAACCCGGACAAGAACATCCAGCTGGGCGCGGCCTACCTGAGCCAGGTGCACAGCCAGTTCAACGGCAACCGGGTGCTGGCTTCGGCGGCCTACAACGCTGGGCCGGGGCGTGTGCGCCAGTGGCTGAAAGGCGCCAAGCACCTGAGCTTCGATGTGTGGGTAGAGTCGATCCCGTTCGACGAAACGCGCCAGTACGTGCAGAACGTGCTGTCGTATTCGGTGATCTACGGGCAGAAACTGAACTCGCCGCAGCCGCTGGTGGATTGGCATGAGCGGTACTTCGATGACATGTGATTGTCGCTGAGCCTGTGCCGGCCTCTTCGCGGGCTTGCCCGCTCCCACAGGAATTGCACCAGTCCTGAATGCGGTGCAGTACCTGTGGGAGCGGGTTTACCCGCGAAGAGGCCGGCACAGGCAACACAGCTACTCCAGAATTTCGACCGGCATCCCTGCCTCCAGCCACCCACAACCATCCACCGCCAGGTTCTGCCCGAACAGCACATCCCCCTCCTTCTCGCGGAAAGTCCTGAGCGTGGCCATCGGCTCGCGATCCTCACTGCGCTCGCCGGTAGCCGGGTCGATGGTGGTAAAGATGCAGCGCACGCTGGGCTTGAGCACGCGAAACTCCAGGCTGCCGATACGAATCCGCTTCCAGCCATCCTCGGCAAACGGTTCCGCGCCCTGCACCACCAGGTTGGGCCGAAAGCGCAGTATCTCCATGGGCCGGCCAATTCGCCGGTTGAGCTCGTCCAGCGAGCCCTGGCCGATCAGCAACAAGGGGAAACCATCCGGGAACGCCGCCCGGTCACTGTTGAAGCCATAGCCATTGGGCAGATAACGCGCGCGCTGCTCCGGGCAATGCACCAGGCGCACTGCCTTGCCCAGCAGCTGGCTCAGCCAGGCCGCCGCAGCATCGCCCGCATCCGGCACGCGCAAGGTATCGCGCCAGATGGTCACGCCGCGCAGGGCGTCATCGGCAGGTGGCACAGGCACCCGCAACGGTGCCTGCCCAGGTGTTTCCAGCAGCAACTGGCCGCGATCATCATCGCTCGCCTTGATCAGGCCAAGCCGTGGCCAGACGCGCTGGGTCAGGAAGCGTCCGTTTTCTTCCTCCACCACCATCCAGCGCCGGTCGCCCTGCAACCCTAGCAACCCCACCGGTGAAGCCTGCAAGCTTTGCGCCCGCCCCGACTTCACCGGGTACCGATACAGCTCACTGAGAAACATCCCTGCCGCCTCACGCCATGCCAAAACGCCAAGCTTATACCCGGCAGGGGCCGGGATCACGCAGTGGCAACATCCAGCAACAGGCGTTGCTTGACCACGTCAACCAGGCGATCAGGCTGGAACTTGGACAGGAAGTTGTCGCAGCCCACCTTCTTTACCATCGATTCGTTGAAACTGCCTGACAGCGAGGTGTGCAGCACCACGTACAGCCGGCGCAAACGGGCATCGCCACGAATCTCGGTGGTCAACCGGTAGCCGTCCATTTCCGGCATCTCGGCGTCGGTGAACACCATCAGCAGCTTCTCGCACACGTCCTCACCAGCGTCGGCCCAGGCCTTGAGCATGCGCAGCGCCTTCAGGCCATCACTGGCCACGTGCAGCTTCACGCCCAGCTGGGACAGGGTGTCGCGCAATTGCGCCAGGGCCACGCTGGAGTCGTCCACCAGTAGCACTTCGCGGCCGCGGGCCCGGGCCAGCACCGGGTCGGCGAGCTTGTCGCCGGAAACCCGGGCGTTGTACGGCACGATCTCGGCCAGCACCTTCTCCACATCGATCACTTCCACCAGCTTGTCATCGACCTTGGTGATGGCGGTCAGGTAATGCTGGCGTCCGGCGCTGGACGGCGGCGGCATGATCGCCTCCCAGTTCATGTTGACGATGCGGTCGACACCGCCGACCAGGAAGGCCTGCACCGAGCGGTTGTATTCGGTGACGATGATGGTGCTGTCCGGTCCCGGCTGCAGCGGGCGCATGCCGATCGCCTGGGACAGGTCGATCACCGGCAGGGTCTGGCCGCGCAGGTTGACCACCCCGCAGACGAAAGCGTGGCGCTGGGGCATCAGGGTCAGCTTGGGCAGCTGCAGCACTTCCTGCACCTTGAACACGTTGATCGCGAACAGCTGGCGGCCAGCCAGGCGAAACATCAGGATTTCCAGGCGGTTCTCACCCACCAGTTGCGTGCGTTGGTCTACCGTGTCGAGAATGCCAGCCATTGGAAAACCCCCAGCCTTGAGTCGGAAAATGTGAAATCATCCACCCTGTATCGGCGGCTTCACGCACACCTTGACCCTTACGGGAAAATGCCGTGAAGGCAATTGATATCACTTTACCATCATGCTTTACTGCGAGCAGCTTGGGGTGAGCCAGCGGGACTGCAAAAATTCCCCACCTGAGCCGAGTATCAGGGAAACCCTTAGCCACAATCGGGTGCAACCTGATGTTCGCGATATCCTTTAGCCATTAATGTGACGCCATTCTCATTGCATGAATGGAGTCAGGCTTTTGCTAGCTATCGTTTTGGCGTGCCCGCCACCTGCGCCTGCCCCACGCGCGGGAGCATCATGATGGACAGCGCCTTATCGTTCGATGACGCCCTGCAGGGGTTTCTGCTGGATGCCCAGGTGCTGCTGACCCAGGCCCAGGAATGCCTGCAGCACCTGGAACTGATCGATAACGACCCGGATGCCTGCCACTGCCTGGACAATACCCTCGGCAACCTCGCTCGACAGGCCACACACCTGGGCCTGCGCGAAGTCGCCCATTACACCACCGCCCTGCAGCAGTTGCTGGCCCCGGCCTGCCATGGTGGTTGCCTGCAGCGCGAAGCCCTGCCCGCAGTAGGGGCCTGCCTGACCCTGCTGGCCTGGCAGCTGGAACTGGTCGATCCGTGTACCGGGCGGCTTAACCTGGACATCGGCGAGCAACTGGTGCTGCTGGGTGAACTGGCCAAGGTCGTGCGGCAACCCTTTACGCAAGCCTGCATGCCCTGCGACGACCAAGGCAGCGTATTCATCCACCCGCACACCGAGATGGCAGACGGCACGCAGCCAGGCCGCTCATCTCCCAGATATTGACCCGACGCGAAGTGCAACCAGGCGCGTTGCGAGATCAAGCCGGGTGGCACTTTGCTACCCGCCAGCGCCCGTCTGGCAGGCGTTTCAAAGCGCTACCCGACCGCGACCGATGCAGTGCAAAGTGGTAATATGCGCCCCCACAAACGCTTGCAACCTGCAGCGAGCTCGCAAGGTCTCGTGTACGAAAAAAACAATCGAAAGTACTGCACCAAAGCCTCTGACAAGGATTGTGCAAGGCCTCCATCAGCAATACTTCAGTGGCTTCCCTACTTATGTTCCCACGCTTGAAGACTCCTTTGCGTTGCGGCTCCCGCACTCCCCTGCTGCGCTGGGCGACGGTCGGGCTGTGCGTGGCCTCGCTGGTCGCCAACCTGTTGCTGTACCTGGCCGACCAGTCGATCCCGGCCAGCCTGCTGGTGCTGCAGCTGGCCGCCACGCTGGGCGCCGCCGTGCAGCTGGGCCTGCGCGCCAGGTCGATCAGCCTGCGCCCGGCGGAACTGGCCGAGCGCATGCTCAAGGTCCAGGAAGACGAGCGCCAGCACCTGAGCCGGGAACTGCACGACGACATCGGCCAGCTGCTCACCGCCGCCAAGCTGCAGCTGCAGTGGCTGCAAAGGCGCATGCCCGATGAGCTGCAAGGCCACTGCGACGCCCTGCGCAGCACGCTGGATGACACCCTGGGTAACGTGCGCGATGTCTCCGCCCTGCTCAACCCGCGGCAGTTGGCCAGCCTTGGCCTGGAAGCCAGCCTGCGCGCGCACCTGATGCGCACCTTGGGCAACAGCGGTGTGAACTGGAGCCTGGCGTGCAACCAGCGCCTGGGCGGCATCGACGAGGCCGTGGCCATGGCGGTGTTCCGCATTACCCAGGAAGCCGTTACCAACATGCTGCGCCACGCGCAGGCACACAACCTGGTCGTCCGTCTGCAGCGCACCCCCAAAGGGTTGGCGTTGTCGATCCAAGACGATGGCCGTGGTTTCGTACCCGCCAGGCAACCGGCCGAAGCTGGCCAGCGCGGCTTGGCCGGCATGCAGGAGCGGGTAACCGCGTTGCAGGGCAGCCTCGACATCACCAGCCAGCTCGGCCTGGGCACGCGCATCGAGGCGGTGTTCCCATGGCCACCGCGCACCCAGCAACGCGCCAGGAGTACTGCCACCCATGACCTGTAGACTGCTGCTGGTAGACGACCACTCGCTGATCCGTGCCGGGGTGCGCGCACTGGTCTGCGACATCCCTGGTTATGATGTAATCGGTGAAGCCGACGACGGCAGCCAGTTGCTCGAACAGGTACGCAAACTGGCGCCGGACATCGTCTTGCTGGACATCTCCATGCGTTCGACCAGCGGCCTGGATGCCCTCACCCAACTGCGCGCCAGCGGCAGCACCTGCAAGGTGCTGATCCTGTCGATGCACACCGACCCGGACTTGATCATGCGGGCCCTGGAAAGCGGCGCCCACGGCTACCTGCTCAAGGACACCAGCGCCACCGAACTGGAGCAGGCCCTGGCCGCGGTGCGCAACGGCGAGCGCTACCTCAGCCCAGCCATCGCCCATACGGTCATCAACCAGGCGCTGCAGCGCGCCAGGCAGGGCAAGCAACCCGCTGGCGAGCGGCATAACCTCACGGCGCGACAGCTGGAGATCCTGCGCCTGATCGTGCGCGGCAAGGCCACCCGGGAAATCGCCACCGGCCTGGGCCTGTCGATCAAGACCGTGGAAACCCACCGCTCGCAAATCATGAAACGCCTGCAGATCCATGACGTGGCCGGCCTGGTGCTGTTCGCCGTGCGCGAGAAAATCATCAGCCTGGACGACTGAGCAACGGCGACCCGGCCGGCAGGTGCAGGCGCAGTGCAGCAGGCCTGGCCTGGAAGCGCAACGTGTCTGCCTGTGCCGGCTCACCATCGAGGTTGATGTCCAGCCCCTGTGAGCACTTGATCTCGACCCAGGGCAACCGGGCCCGGACGAACAGCCCGTTACCGGCCAACAGATCACGCAGCGCCCCGACCATCTCCTGTGGTGCTGGCAGGATGGCAATGTCGAGCAAGCCATCGTCCACCACCGCCTCAGGGCACAGCACCTGCCCGCCCCCGGCCTGGCGGCCGTTGCCGATCCCCAGCGCCAGCAGGTCACCCTGCCAGTGGAAGTCCGGCCCTTGCAGCGCCACCGAGGCCGCCTGCAGCTCGCTGAAACGCGACAACCCGGTGAACAGGTAGGCGGCGGCACCCAGCACTTTCTTCAGGTCTTCGGAGGTATTGGCCGTGACCTGGCTACCAAAACCGCCCGTGGCCATGTTCAGGAACAACTGGTCGCCGGCCTGGCCCAGGTCTATTGGCTGTGCAGGTATGTTCAGCAAGGCCAGCGCCGTGGCGGGCTCCAGGGGTATGCCGGCAGCCCTGGCAAAATCGTTGGCCGTGCCGAGTGGCAACAACACCAGGCTGGCCTGGGTACCCGCCAGGCCCATGGCCTCGGCAACATCGCGCAGCGTGCCATCCCCGCCTCCGGCGACGATATGGTCGTAACCGGCAGCCAGCGCCTCGTTGACCAGGCGCTGAGCGTCACCGGCCTCCCAGGTGACCCGCACATCCAGTACCCAGCCGCTATCGCGCAGGCCGTGCACGGCGCTGCGCAAGTCTTCGTTCATGGCCTGCTTGCCGTGCAGGATCAGCATTGCCTTGCGCCCTTGCATGTGCGCGCCTCCGTGAAGTGATCAACCCAGATCTCGACCCTCTGCAATCAGGGATCGTTGCATGCTCCCCCAAAATAGCAGGCCAACGCGGTCAATCTTGTGGGAGCGCCCCTATCGCGACACAAGGCCGCTCCCACAAGATTGACCGCGTTGGCCGGACATTAATTGATTAGCGCTGGCCAGTCTTTCCCACACGCCTGGCAATGCACGGCTATGCTCAGCAGATACACCTTTCTTGCCATGGACGCGCCCCGGCAGTGGTTTTTACCACTGCCGCCTACGGGCGCGTCTTGTTATCCGCAGCCTTTAGCGAGGATTCCGGGTCATGCGCATTCTCTGGACACTGCCTTACTTGCCCTGGCCGACCACCAGCGGCAGCAAGACCCGGCAATACCACCTGATACGCGCACTGGCACAGCGGGGCCACCGGATTACCCTGCTGGTGCAATCGAAGACCCCCCTCGGCGATGCTGCCCGCGAGGCCCTGGAACCCTTGCTCGAACGCCTGATCGTGCTGCCCCGTCGGCCCCTGCACAGCCCACTGAACCTGCTGGCCTCGCCGATCTTGGACTACCCCATGCGGGCAATCATCAATGGCCTGGCCCCTCGCCTGCGGCACCGCTTCGAGCAATTGCTGGACGAGCCCTGGGACGTGATCCAGATCGAGCACAGCTACAGCTTCCAGCCGTTCGAGAAGGCCCTGCAGGCACGCGGACTGCCGTACATGCTCAGCGAGCACACCCTGGAATCGGTGATGGGTGGCGCCAGCCACGATCGCCTGCCGCTGTGGTTGCGCCCGCTCAACGCCTTCGACCGCTGGCGCTATCGACGCTGGGAACAGCGGGTATTGCGCCAGCCCACCGAACTGGTGGCGGTCAGCGCCCACGATGCCGAGCTGATCGCGCAGATCAGCGGGCGCCCGGTGAATGTGGTGGTCAATGGCGTGGACTGTGATTTCTACCAGCACGTGCAACCTGCACTGCACAGCCAGCGCCTGCTGTTCGTAGGCAACTTCGAGTGTGGCGCCAACCTGGAGGCCATCGAATGGGCGCTGGAAGACATCATGCCGCAGGTATGGATGAGCAATCCGGCGGTGCGCCTGGCGATTGCCGGGCATGCCATGCCGGCCAGCTGGAAACTGCACTGGAACGACCCGCGTATCGAATGGTTCGGCTACCGCCCCGACCTGCGTGAACTGCAGCGGCGTTCGGCACTGTTCTTCGCACCGCTGCGCTATGCCGGTGGTTCCAAGGTGAAAATCCTCGAAGCGATGGCCGCCGGCTTGCCAGTGATCACCACCGGCAGAGGCGTTTCAGGCCTGGCTGCGAACAACGGCGAGCACTACCTGGGCAGTGAGGATGGCGACCAGCTGGCCCTGCTGATCACCCAGTTGCTCAACCAGCCCTGGCGCATGAGCCAGTTGAGCGACGCCGGGCGCCAGTTCGCCCGCCAGCGCCACGACTGGAGCGTGGCCGCCCAGCAACTGGAGAACGTGCACATGCGCCTGGCCCAGGCGGCACCGGCCGAGGCCGCGCCGCTGGCCAGTGCCTGGCTGGGCCGCTCAGCCAAGTAGCTCGCTGAAGGGAATGAACGGCACGCTGTCACCCTGCTTCGGCGTACTGCCTTCGCGCACTTCCACCAGCCCCTCGGCCCAGGCCGCGCTGCGCAGCACGCCAGAGCTCTGGTTCTTGTAGATGCGCACCTGGCCCTGTTCGATGCGGGCGCGCAGATACTCGCGGCGCGTGCCGGGCTTGGGCCAGTCAAAACCGGCCGGCATGTCGAAACGCAGCGGCGTGACATCGGCCACGCCCTGACGCCGCAACAGGTAGGGCCGGGTCAGCAGGCCGAAGGTGACCAGGGTCGAGGCCGGGTTGCCCGGCAGGCCGATTACCGGCACGCCCTGGAAGTGGCCGAAGGTCAGTGGCTTGCCCGGCTTGATCGCCAGCTTCCACAAGGCCAGCTCGCCGGCTTCGCGCAGGGCGGCACCGAGGTAGTCGGCTTCCCCCACCGAGACACCGCCGGTGGACAGGATCAGGTCGACATCACCCAGCTCGGCCAGGCAGGCGCGGGTGCGTGCCAGGTCATCCGGCAGGATGCCCGCATCGACCACGTCACAGCCCAACCGCTGCAACCAGCTGACCAGCAACCGGCGGTTGCTGTTGTAGATCTGCCCCGGCCCCAGCGGCAGGCCGGGCTCGACCAGTTCGTCACCGGTGGACAGCACCGCCACCCGCACCTTGCGCACAACATCCAGGCGGCCGTGGCCCAAGGTCGCAGCCAGGCCCAGCTCGATCGGCCCCAGCCGGGTGCCGGCGCTCATCACCTGTTCGCCCTTGCGGGTTTCCTGGCCCTGAGGACGAATGTTCTGCCCGGTTTTCAACGGTTCGAGAAAGCGTACCCGGCCATCCTCCGCCACTTCGATGTTTTCCTGCATCTCGACGCAGTCGGCACCTTCGGGCAGCGGTGCCCCGGTGAAGATGCGCGCGCAGGTACCCGGTTGCAGCGGCTGCGGCGCATGGCCGGCGAAAATCCGCTGGCTGACCGGCAGTGGTTCGCCCTGCCAGTCGGCCAGGCGCAGGGCGTAACCGTCCATGGCGCTGTTCGGCCAAGGCGGCAGGTCGAGCGAGGCCACCAGATCGGAGGCCAGCACACGGCCCTCGGCTTCGGCCAGAGGCAGGTTCTCGGTGTCGCGGATCGGAGCCGCTTCAGCCAATGCCAGCAGTTGCTCCAGGGCCTGTTCTACCGGCATCAGCGGCCGGGCCTGGCTGACCTCAGCCACGGCTGTCACAGGCCACTGCCTGCTTCAGGTGCGGCACGAAGTTGCACGGGCGATGGCGGGCATCCAGCTGCTCGGCGAGGATACCGTCCCAACCGGTGCGCACCGCGTTTGTCGAACCCGGCAGGCAGCACACCAAGGTACCGTTGGCCAACCCGGCCAGGGCGCGCGACTGCACGGTGGAGGTGCCAATGTCGGCCACGGAAATCTGCCGGAACAGCTCACCAAAGCCTTCTACCTGCTTGTCCAACAAGCAGGCCACAGCCTCGGGCGTGCTGTCGCGGCCGGTAAAGCCGGTGCCGCCGGTGATCAGCACCACCTGCACGCTGTCATCGGCAATCCAGGTGGCGACCTGGGCGCGAATCTTGTACAGGTCGTCTTTCAGCAGCACGCGCTCGGCAAGGCGATGGCCGGCCGCGCTCAGGCGGTCGACGAACAGCTGGCCGGAGGTATCGGTGTCGAAGGTGCGGGTGTCGCTGACGGTGAGCACGGCGATGTTCAGCGGCACGAAGGGGGTATCTGCCTTGGCTTTCATGGGGGTCCGTCACAAGAAGATGGGATGGCCGCAGTTATAACACAGCGCGCGCCCATCAAAGCGTGACGCCCGTGGCCCTTGCCTTCGATCAATGCCCCGGCTTTGCCGCTATGCTGCACTGTAGACGGAACTTGCGTAGACGCCCTGCGTCTTAATGTCATCTAGCACCATCGCACTGGAGAAACACGATGATTCAACGGACCCTACCCGCCTTCCTGCTCGTCTTGGGCCTGGGCGCCCTCGCTGGCTGCGCATCGCCAACTGTCATTACCCTGAATGACGGTCGCGAAATCCAGGCCACCGACACACCGAAGTACGATGAAGACTCGGGCTTCTACGAATTCGAGCAGCTGGACGGCAAGCGCACGCGCTTGAACAAGGACCAGATCCGCACCGTCAAAGAGCTCTGATCGCACCCTGTTTTTTTGCAAAGGCCCTTTCAACAACAAGGGCTTGCGTGCAAAAAAAGGATGCAGTAGGATTTCTTTCATCGGAGTGTAGCGCAGCCAGGTAGCGCGTCTCGTTCGGGACGAGAAGGCCGCAGGTTCGAATCCTGTCTCTCCGACCAAATCCTTATCAAAAAGCCCGCCTTGTGCGGGCTTTTTGTTATGCCTTGGAAGGTGTCCCACCCCCAGCGCGGCCCCTCTTGTGGGAGCGGCCTTGGGCCGCTCCCACATGTGTCAGTGCGACACCTCAGCCGCCACCGGCACATACAGCAACTGCAGGCGCTCGCTGCTCCACTCACGGGTCTGGTTGGTCAGCGCCAGGTTGTTGTTCAGCTTCTGCCCATAGCTCGGCACGATTTCCTTGAGCCTGGCCTGCCAGGCTGGCGACTGGATACGGTCCTTGAAGGTCTTTTCCAGCACGGTCAGCATGATCGGCGCCGCGGTCGAGGCACCCGGCGAAGCGCCCAGCAACGCAGCGATGCTGCCGTCCTGCGCCGCCACCACTTCAGTACCGAACTGCAGCACACCGCCCAGTACCGGGTCCTTCTTGATCACCTGCACCCGCTGGCCGGCCTGCAGCAGCTTCCAGTCTTCGTTCTTGGCGTTGGGGAAATACTCGCGCAGGGCGTTCATGCGGTCATCGAAACTGAGCATCAACTGCCCCATCAGGTAGGTGCTGAGGTCGATGTTGTCGATACCGGCATTGACCATCGGCAGCACGTTGTGACTGTTCAGCGAGGCGAACATGTCCAGCAGCGAGCCATGCTTGAGGTACTTGGTGGAGAAGGTGGCGAACGGGCCGAACAGCAGCACCTGCTTGCCATCGATCATCCGCGTGTCCAGGTGCGGTACCGACATCGGCGGCGCGCCGACCGAGGCCTTGCCGTACAGCTTGGCCTGGTGGCGGGCGACCAGGTCGGGGTTGTCGGTCATCAGGAACTGGCCACCGACCGGGAAGCCGGCATAGCCTTCGGCTTCGGGGATGCCCGACTTCTGCAGCAGCTTCAGCGCGCCACCACCGGCACCAATGAACACGAAGCGGGCGTTGACGGCCTTTTCCTTGCCACCGTTGGCCAGGTCGGCCACCCGCACCTGCCAGGTGCCGTCGTCGTTGCGCACGATGTCGCGCACTTCATGACGCAGGTTCAGCGACACGTTGGGGTTGCGGGTCATCGCGGCGAACAGCTGGCGAGTGATTTCGCCAAAGTTCACGTCGGTGCCGATGGCCATGCGCGTGGCGGCGACCTTCTGCCCCGGGTCACGGCCTTCCATCACCAGCGGGGCCCACTTACGGATCTGCTCGTGGTCTTCGGAGATTTCCATGCCGCGGAACAGCGAACTGTGCTGCAGGGCGTCGACGCGCTTGTGCAGGAAGGCGACGTTGTCGTCACCCCAGACAAAGCTCATGTGCGGCACGTTGTTGATGAACGACTTCGGGTTGCTCAGCACGCCCTGCTCGACCTGGTAGGCCCAGAACTGCTTGGATACCTCGAACTGCTCGTTGACCCCCACAGCCTTGCTGATGTCGATGCTGCCGTCCTTGCCGACGCTGGTGTAGTTCAGCTCGCAGAACGCGGAGTGACCGGTACCGGCGTTGTTCCAGGCGTTGGAGCTTTCTTCGGCCACCTGGTCCAGGCGTTCGTAGACGTCGACCTTCCAGGAGGGCTCCAGCTCGGTGAGGTAGGTGCCCAGGCTGGCACTCATGATGCCACCGCCGATCAGCAGCACGTCGACGGTCTTTTCCGGTTCCGCAGGTTTGGAGCAGCCGATGACGCCCAGGCAGAGGAACGTCAGCAGGAATTTCTTCATTGATGTTATCCAGTTGTTGTGTACACGCGCGCCGCCTTGAGCAGGGAACGTGCCAACTGGGTTTCGAGCAATGAATACGGGGGGCTCGCGACGGGGAGCGTGGCGACAATCCGCCACAGGGCATAGGATGAAGCAGTGAAAGTGGCGGGTTTCCCCAGCAGCCAGCCCGGCGCAGCCTCTTTGTGGGAGCGGCCTTGTGTCGCGAAAGGGCCGCGCAGCGGCCCCAGGATATCAGCGTCCATGCAGAGATTGCCGGGGCCGCTTTGCGGCCCTTTCGCGACACAAGGCCGCTCCCACAAGGACTGCGTCAGGCAGTGAGGCGGGAGGTGACTTCGCCCAGTTGCCCCGACAACCCATGCAGGCGCTGCCCCGCCTGCTCGGTATGTTGTACGGCCTCCTGGTTGGCCGTGGCGATGCGGGTGATTTCGATCAGGTTGCGCGAGATGTCCTCGGCCACGCTGGTCTGCTCTTCGGCCGCCGTGGCGATCTGCCGGTTCATGTCGCGGATTGCCTCCACCGCCAGGGTGATGCGCTGCAGCATCTGCCCGGCCTGCTGCACCTGTTCGGCACCCTCCTCGCTGCGCTGCTGGCCGCTTTCGATGGCCTTGACCGCTTCCAACGCCCCCGACTGCACCGCTTCGATGATCTGGTGGATCTCGGCAATCGAGGCCGCCGTACGCTGGGCCAGGCTGCGCACCTCATCGGCGACTACCGCAAATCCACGCCCGGCCTCGCCGGCACGGGCCGCTTCGATGGCCGCGTTGAGCGCCAGCAGGTTGGTCTGCTCGGCAATGCCACGGATCACTTCGAGGACTTTGCCAATGCGCGTGCTGTCATGCTCCAGGTCGCGAATCACCGCCGCCGTACCGGCAATTTCGCGGTTGACCACGCCGATGATATCGATGGTCTGTTGCATCACCTGCTCGCCCGCCTGGGCACTGTGGTCGGCGTCGTCCGCCGCGCGGGCAGCCTCGGCGGCGTGGCGCGCGACCTCCTGGGCGGTGGCGGACATCTCGTGCATGGCCGTGGCCACCTGGTCGGTGCGCTGGAACTGGTCATGGGTGCCACGGGCCATGTCGCCGGCGATGCTGCGCAACCGGCCGCTGGCACCCTCCAGTTCCTGGGCGTTGTCCTGCAGCCGGACGACGGTGTCGGCGAGGAAGTCGCGCAGGGTGTTGGCGGCCCGCGCCAGGCGACCCAGTTCGTCCTCGCGGCGGCTGTCTACCCGGGCGGCAAAGCGGCCCTGGCTAAGCTGCGCGACATACTCGATCAATTGACGAATCGGCTCGATCAGGCTGCGGTTGACCAGCCACAGGCTGAGCAACCCCACCAACACCGCCGAGGCCAACATCACCAGCAAGCCCAGCCATACCGTGCGCTCGGCACCGGCACTGAGGCTGGCGGCTTGCTGATGGGCATCGGCACGCAGTTGCTCGACCAGTTCGCTCATCTGCTCGCTGGCGGCGCGGTCCACGCCCTTGACCGCCTGATCGCCAGCAACCGGGTCGCCGCCCGCTGCCAGGAATGCCTGGCGCCCCTGCGCATAGGCCTGGCCCAGCTGCCGGTGGCTGTCACGCAGTTGCTGCAATGGCGCCTTGAGCCTGGCGTCGCTGCTGTCGATCAATTGCCCGAGCAGTTGCTGCACCTGCTGCTCGCGAGCCTGGAACTGTTGCCAGTACTTGTCCATGTCAGCCGGCTGGCGCCCGCGCAACAGCACGTTCTTCCATTCCTGCACCTGGATCTTGAACTGCAGGTTGGCTTCATCGATCAATTGCGAGGCCCGCAGCGGCCCGTCAACCAGCTCGGCGTAGCCGCGCACGCTGGACGAGAGAAACTGGAAGCACACCAGGGCGATCAGCAACATCGCCACCAGACTGCCGCCGAGCAGGGAGAGAATTTGCACTCTGAGGGATTTACGCAACATCTTGGATCTCGGAAAGCAGGAGGAAGACCGGGGGGCCGCGCAAGCTGGCAATGGGGTGCAACGCAGCCCGGTTACTGGCAGGCCAAAAAAAGGCTGCCATCAAGCAATGGCAGCCAGGTCGAGCACTTACGCAACAGTTGAGCTAGATACTCTCAGGCAAATACTACAGAAATGTTACAAGGCCACTACCAGCTACCCCGTAGTGAACTGCAAGGCCGCCAGCCGCGCATACAGCGGGCTCTCTTCGATCAACTGGCGATGCGTCCCCACCGCCACCAGCCGGCCCTTGTCGATGACCGCGATACGGTCGGCGTGCTGTACCGTAGCCAGACGATGGGCGATAACCAGGGTGGTGCGCCCGGCCATCAGGCTGGGCAACGCCTGCTGGATCAGGTGTTCGCTTTGCGCGTCGAGGGCGCTGGTGGCTTCGTCCAGCAACAGGATCGGTGCATCGACCAGCAACGCACGGGCGATGGCCAGGCGTTGCCGCTGCCCGCCGGACAGGCCGATACCACCCTCGCCCAGCGGTGTCTGGTAGCCCTGCGGCAGTTGCCGGATGAATGCGTCGGCATGGGCACCACGGGCCGCTGCCTCGACCTCTGCCAGGGTCGCCTCGGGCCGGCCATAGCGGATGTTGGCCTCGACCGTGCCGCGAAACAGCGAAGGGTTTTGTGCCACCAGGGCGAACTGCTGCCGCAGTTGATCAGGGTCGAGTTCGGTAATCGCCCGGCCATCGAGCAGGATGCGCCCTTGCTGGGGGTCGTAGAAGCGCAGCAACAAATCGAACAAGGTCGACTTGCCCGCCCCCGATGGCCCAACCAGCGCCACGGTCTGCCCCGGCTCAATGGCCAGGCTCAGGCCATCGACAGCCGCCACCGAGGGCCGTGACGGATAAGCGAACACCAACTGCTGCAACTCGATACGCCCACTGGCCCGCTGCTGCGGCAGCACCTGCGCCACGGCCGGCGGCAGGATTGCACTGCGCGCCGCTAACAGTTCGGCAATGCGCTCGGCCGCACCCGCCGCCCGCTGCAGCTCGCCGATGACCTCGCTGAGGGTACCGAAGGCACTGCCGACGATCAGGCTGTAGAATACGAATGCGGCCAGTTCGCCCGCGGAAATACGCCCGGCGATCACATCCATGCCGCCAACCCACAACATCACCCCCACCGCCCCCAGCACCAGCACGATCACCAGGGTGATAAGCCAGGCACGCTGGGCAATCCGCTGCCGGGCCACGGCAAACGCCGCTTCGACCGTGCCGGCGAACAGCTCGCGGTCATGCGCCTGATGGTTGTAGGCCTGCACGGTCTTGATCTGCCCAAGGGCCTCGGCCACATAGCTGCCCACATCGGCCACCCGGTCCTGGCTCTGCCGCGACAGGCTGCGTACCCGGCGGCCGAACAGCAGGATCGGCGCCAGCACCAGCGGCAGGGCCACTACCACGATGCTGGTGAGCTTCGGGTTGGTGATGAACAGCAACACCACGCCACCGATGACCATCAGCGCGTTGCGCAGGAACATCGACAGCGATGAACCGATTACCGATTGCAGCAAGGTGGTGTCGGCGGTCAGCCGCGACTGGATCTCGGAGCTGCGGTTGTCTTCGAAAAAACCGGGATGCAAGCCGATCAGGTGGTCGAACACGGCCCGACGGATATCAGCCACGCAGCGCTCGCCGATCCACGACACCAGATAGAAGCGGCTGAAGGTACCCACTGCCAGGGCCAGCACCAGCAGCAGGAACAGCCCGATAGTCTGGTTGAGCTGATGCGCGGAACGGGTCATGAAGCCCTGGTCCACCAGCAGGCGAATGCCCTGCCCCATGGACAGGGTGATGGCGGCGGTGACAACCAGGGCCAGCAAGGCCAGCAGCACCTGGCGACGGTACGGACGGACGAACTGCCAACCCAGGCGCAAGGCACGGCGTTGGCGCGGGGAAACCGATTCGGGCATGGCGCTGACCACAGTGGTGGGGAAACCGCAGCCTACCACTCATCCAGGCCAGGGGAACCCTTGTACGGTTGCTATAGCCTATCGGTCTAACCAAGCTATGGAGCTTTACTGCCGTTTCTGTTGGACTGTGCCTGCCGTGACCCTGCAGGAACTGTCACAGGCCAGTCACGGCACAGGGTTACCCTGCGCTTGAACCTGATGAGGAGACAATACATGAGCTTGCAGCATGGCAGCGACAACCAGAAGCCCCGGACCACCCCACAACCGCAGGTGTGCGGGTCGATCATCGACGCCCAGGGGCGCGAAGTACCGATCACCGAACAGATGATCCAGCAGGCCTGCAAGGCCCTGGAAGAAAGCCGGGTCGAGCGCGTACGCAAAGGTTGATCGGCGAGTTTCTTGCAACCCGGCGCTTGCGCCGGGTTTTTATTTGCCTGAATCCTGTGCTGGCCCTTTCGCGGGTAAACCCGCTCCCACAGGGACCACACCAGCCTTGAGATCAGCGGGGCACCTGTGGGAGCGGGTTTACCCGCGAAAAGGCCGGTACTGCGCTCAACATACCGTCAGACCAGCACCCCACCCAAGGCACTGACCAGCTGCGCCAACTGCGGCGACTCCCCACGCAAGCGCACCCCTAGCCCCTCGATCTCGCGCCGTGGCGGGTACTGCTTGCGCAACTGGTCGAACGCTGCACGCTGCTGCTGCGGGTCGTCGCTGAGGCTGCGGCGGAAATCGGCATCGTCGCGGCGCGGGTCGTACACCGCGCGGCACAGGGTGGCCATGGCCCAGGCCGGGTCGGTGCTGGCATCCAGCTCGATCTGCGCAAGCGGCGGCCGAGGCAGCAGGTCGGCCAGTTGCACCTGTTCATCCACACCGAGGAAGCGGCACAGCGCCTGGTAGATCTGCGCCGTACCACGCTGGCGACCGTCAAGGCTATAGCCGGCAATGTGCGGCGAAGCCAGCGTGCACAGGTCGGCCAGTTGCAAGTCGACCTGCGGCTCACCCTCCCACACATCCAGCACCGCATGCACGTCTTCGCGGTCCAGCAGCAGTTCGCGCAGGGCCGCGTTGTCCACCACCGGGCCACGGCTGGCGTTGACCAGCCACGCACCCGGGCGCAACTGCGCCAGCTGCGCCTGGCCCAGCAGGTGCCAGGTCGGGTGCTCGCCGCCACGCTGCAAGGGGGTGTGCAGGCTGATCACATCGCACTGTTGCAGGATAGTCTCGAGGCTGACGTAGTCGCCGCCCTCGGCGGCCTGGCGCAGCGGGTCGCATACCAGTACCTTCCAGCCCAGGCCGTGCAGCACCCGCACCAGGCGGCCACCCACTTCACCTGCGCCCACCACGCCATACACGCGCTCGGGCAGTGCCACGCCATCCAGCTCGGCCAGGGTCAGCAGGCTGCCCAGCACGTAATCGACCACGCCGCGGGCATTGCAGCCCGGCGCGCTGCTCCAGCGGATCCCGGCCTCGGCAAAGTAGTTCAGGTCGAGGTGGTCGGTGCCGATGGTGCAGGTGCCGACAAAGCGCACACGGCTGCCTTCGAGCAGCTGGCGGTCGACCTTGGTCACCGAGCGCACCAGCAGGATGTCGGCGTCCTTGACGCTGGCGGCATCGAGGCTTCGGCCCGGGTAACGGCGGATTTCGCCGAAACCCTGGAAGAAGGCATCGAGCAGCGGGATGTTCTCGTCGGCAACTATCAGCATGGCGCTCTCCTGTCTGGGGAACGCAGTTTAGGCGCAACGCCGGGCGTGTTCCAGAGCGCTTCAGTCGGCTTTCTTGCGGATCCAGTAAAGGAAGGTACCGGCGTCCTCCTGCTGCTGCAGCAGTTCGTGGCCGAGGAAGTTGCAGAACTTGGGGATGTCGCGGCGGGTCGAGGGGTCGGTGGCGATGACCTTGAGCAGGCCGCCAGCGGCCAGGTCACGCACGTGCTGGTGCAGCATCATCACCGGTTCCGGGCAGTTCAGGCCAGTGGCGTCGAGGATGGCGTCGGGGGTGAAATCGGTCATGGGGGGCTCCGCAAATGATCGCTATTGTCGCGCATCGCGCCATTTCGACCAAGGGGCCTCAGACGCATGCCTTAAGGTTTGTGTGTGCGTCGAAATCGAGCGCCGCCCGCGCGGCGCTTCGCGGGACAAGCCCGCTCCCACATCTGTTTCGGGCCAATTACTCCTGCGCCAGATGGGTTGCAGCCCTGGGGCATGGCTGAAGATCGATGAAGAGCAGTCGCGCCCCCTCGATATCGAATGGAACAAACAAGGCGGACACAGGTGCCCTCACAGGAGTGACTGGCCCGAAACAGATGTGGGAGCGGGCTTGCCCCGCGAAGCGCCGCGCGGGCGGCGCTCGATCTCAACACCAACCAAAAACTCAAGCCATGCACCTGCAACCCCACAGAACCCAAACCCTGCGCCCGAAACTCAGCGCGGCTTCAAGTCCAACCGGCGCAGATGGCAGGTCACTTCCTCACGGTCGTGGTACAGCTGCTTGCAGGCAATCGACACCTTGATCTTGCGCGCCTTGAACGTCGCCTCCATGCGGTCGAGCAGCCGGCGTACCTCGGCATAACGCTGCTTCATCGGCAGCTTCAGGTTGACCACCGCCTCACGGCACAACCCCTCACCCAGCCAGGTTTCGATCAGCGAAGTGGTACGCGCCGGCTTCTCGACGATGTCGCATACCATCCAGTCCACCGGCTGCTTCGGTTGCCAGGTGAAACCATCGGCCATCAGGTGCTGGACCAACCCGGTGTCCATCAGGCTTTCGGCCATCGGCCCGTTGTCGATGGCAGTCACCAGCATGCCCCGGCGTACCAGCTGGTAGGTCCAGCCACCCGGCGAAGCCCCCAGGTCAACACCGGTCATGTCATCACCCAGGCGCTGCTCCCACTGCTCGCGCGGAATGAACTGGTGCCAGGCTTCTTCCAGCTTGAGGGTCGAGCGGCTGGGCGCCTCGCGGGGGAATTTCAGGCGCGGGATGCCCATGGGCCACAGCGCGCTGTTGTTGGCAGGGGCAACGCCAGCGAACACCCGGCGGCCGCTGATGAAGGTGAGCAACAGGCGTGGGCGGCTGGCATCGTCGACCAGGCGGCCGGCCTTTTCCAGGGCCTTGCGTAGCGGCACCTCGAACTTGCGGCAGAAGGTGGACAATTCCTTGCCTTCGTTGCTGTCCAGCACTTCCAGCCACAGGCTGCCGAACACCGGGAACTCGGCCAGGTGCGCCAGCAGCACACTGATACGGTCGCTTTCCGGCAGTTCGACATAACCGCCACGGGCCCACTGCCGCGGGAAAATCAGTTGGTTGAAGCGCAGCTCCCCCATCAAGCGCTCGGCACCGCCCTCCTCGCTACAGACAAACTCGGCACTGGCACTTTGCGGCTTGCCTTTGGCATAGCCGGCAACGCCCAGGCGGGCGGCATGTTCGCTGATTTCGGCGCACACCTCACCCTCGAAACCGGGCCGGCAATGCATGAACAGGGTATTCATCTCTCACTCCACTACGGCTGGCGCGCCACAGGCGCCGGCAGGGCGGCGATGATAAAGGAAGATCGGAACCTGCGACACGCCCCGCCGGTCCAGAAAAGGGTCAGGTGGCGCAAAGCGGTCTAACCTGACCTTTCAGCCAGGTCCGTGCCGTGCGGATCGATACAGAGCGGTGCCACCGGCAAACCTTGCCAGGCACCGGTGCAGAAGGAGTTGGCAATGCCCTCGCTCGATAGCCTGAACACCCTCAGATCCCTCAAGGTCGGCGACCAGACCTACCACTACTTCAGCCTCACCGAGGCCGCCCGCCAGCTGGGCGACCTGCAGCGCCTGCCCATGTCGCTGAAGGTGCTGCTGGAAAACCTGCTGCGCTGGGAGGACGGCAAGACCGTCACCGGCGACGACCTGCGCGCTCTCGCCCAATGGCTGGGCGAGCGGCGCTCCGACCGCGAGATCCAGTACCGCCCCGCGCGGGTGCTGATGCAGGACTTCACCGGCGTGCCGGCCGTGGTCGACCTGGCCGCCATGCGCGCAGCCATGGCCAAGGCCGGTGGCGACCCGCAGCGGATCAACCCGCTGTCACCGGTAGACCTGGTGATCGACCATTCGGTGATGGTTGACCGCTACGGCACGCCGCAGGCCTTCAGCGAGAACGTCGATATCGAAATGCAGCGCAATGGCGAGCGCTACGCCTTCCTGCGCTGGGGGCAGAGCGCCTTCGACAACTTCCGCGTGGTACCGCCGGGCACCGGTATCTGCCACCAGGTCAACCTGGAATACCTGGGCCGCACCGTCTGGACCCGTGAGGCCGATGGCCGCACCTACGCCTTCCCCGACACCCTGGTCGGGACCGATTCGCACACCACCATGATCAACGGCCTGGGTGTGCTCGGCTGGGGCGTGGGCGGCATCGAAGCGGAGGCAGCCATGCTCGGCCAGCCGGTGTCGATGCTGATCCCCGAAGTGATCGGCTTCAAGCTGACCGGCAAGCTGCGCGAAGGCATCACCGCCACCGACCTGGTGCTGACGGTGACGCAGATGCTGCGCAAGAAGGGCGTGGTGGGCAAGTTCGTCGAGTTCTATGGTGATGGCCTGGCCGAGCTGCCCTTGGCCGACCGTGCGACCATCGCCAACATGGCCCCGGAATACGGCGCCACCTGCGGCTTCTTCCCGGTCGACCAGGTGACCCTGGACTACCTGCGCCTGTCAGGCCGCCCCGAAGCGACGGTACAACTGGTCGAGCAGTACTGCAAAGCCCAAGGCCTGTGGCGGCTGCCGGGCCAGGAGCCACTGTTCAGCGACAGCCTGGCGCTGGACATGCAGGAGGTCGAGGCCAGCCTGGCCGGGCCCAAGCGGCCGCAGGACCGGGTGGCCCTGGGCCAGGTCAGCCAGGCCTTCGACCACTTCATCGAACTGCAACCCAAACCGCTGGCCAAAGAGGTCAGCCGCCTGGAAAGCGAAGGTGGCGGCGGCGTGGCGGTGGGCAACGCCGACCAGGCCGGGGAGATCGACTACAGCCATCAAGGCCAGACCCACACCCTGCGCGATGGCGCCGTGGTGATTGCCGCGATCACCTCGTGCACCAATACCTCCAACCCCAGCGTGATGATGGCCGCCGGGCTGGTGGCGAAAAAGGCCCTGGAAAAAGGCCTGCAACGCAAGCCCTGGGTCAAGAGCTCGCTGGCGCCAGGCTCCAAGGTGGTCACCGACTACTTCAAGGCCGCCGGGCTCACCACCTACCTGGACCAATTGGGGTTCGACCTGGTCGGCTATGGCTGCACCACCTGCATCGGCAACTCCGGCCCTCTGGATGATGCGATCGAAAAAGCCATCGGCAGCGCCGACCTCACCGTGGCCTCGGTGTTGTCGGGCAACCGCAACTTCGAAGGCCGCGTACACCCGCTGGTCAAGACCAACTGGCTGGCCTCGCCGCCGCTGGTGGTGGCCTATGCCCTGGCCGGCAGCGTGCGCCTGGACCTGACCTGCGACCCGCTGGGCACCGGCAAGGATGGCCAGCCGGTGTACCTGCGCGACATCTGGCCCAGCCAGCAGGAAATCGCCGCCGCCGTGGCCAAGGTCGACACGGCAATGTTCCACAAGGAATACGCCGAAGTGTTCGCCGGCGATGCACAGTGGCAGGCCATCGAGGTACCGCAGGCGGCCACCTACGTATGGCAAGCCGACTCCACTTATATCCAGCACCCACCATTCTTCGACGACATCGGCGGGCCACCCCCGCAGATCACCGACATCCAGGGTGCGCGGATCCTGGCGCTGCTGGGTGACTCGGTGACCACCGACCACATTTCCCCGGCCGGCAACATCAAGGCCGACAGCCCGGCCGGGCGCTACCTGCGCGAGCAGGGCGTGGAGCCACGCGACTTCAATTCCTACGGCTCGCGGCGTGGCAACCATGAAGTGATGATGCGCGGCACCTTCGCCAACATCCGCATCCGCAATGAAATGCTGGCGGGCGAAGAAGGCGGCAATACCCTGCACGTGCCCAGTGGCGAGAAGCTGTCGATCTACGACGCGGCCATGCGCTATCAGCAAGAAGGCACCCCGCTGGTGGTGATCGCCGGCCAGGAATACGGCACCGGTTCGAGCCGCGACTGGGCGGCCAAGGGCACCAACCTGCTGGGGGTCAAGGCGGTGCTGGCGGAAAGCTTCGAGCGCATTCACCGATCCAACCTGGTTGGCATGGGTGTGCTGCCATTGCAGTTCAAGGCCGGGCACAACCGTAAGCAACTGGGGCTGACCGGCAAGGAGCGGATCGATGTGCTGGGCTTGAACGGCGCACAGATTCGCCCGGGCATGAGCCTGCCATTGCGCATCACCCGCGAGGATGGGCAGCAGGAACAGATCGAAGTGCTATGCCGGATCGATACCCTGAATGAAGTGGAGTACTTCAAGGCGGGGGGGATATTGCATTATGTGTTGCGCCAGCTGATTGCGGGCTGAGGCGGGTATGCTTGGGGCCGCTTGTAGGAGCGGCCTTGTGTCGCGATGGGGCGCGCAGCGGCCCCACTCGATTTCGGCAGCGAAGCTGAGATGTGGGGCCGCTCCGCGCCCCATCGCGACACAAGGCCGCTCCTACAGGTGACGCGTAGCGCTCCCAATTCTGTTTACCCGAGAAGGACCACTCGTGCCCCGCTCCCACCTGCTCGCCCTGCTCCTGCTGGCGCTCGGCTACACCCTCGGCCTGGCCCACGGCAACCTCGGCATCGCCACCCTGCCCACCTTCCTCGCCCTGCTCACCAGCGCCCTGCTTGCTCGTCGCCCGCAGCGCTGGCTACAAGCCCTGGGCCACACGTTGTTCATCCTGCTGGCCATCGCCCTGGCACTGCACTGGCTGCCCGGTTTCAACTCAGCCAAGGTCTTCGACAGCGTCATCTTCAGCCCCGGCGCTCTGCCCTTCACGATGTACCTGAACCTGGACAAACCGCTGATCGGCGCCTGGCTGCTGCTGGCCTGCCCTTGGCTGATCCTGTGGCGCAGCCAGGGCCTGGTGACCAGTCTGCTGTACGCCCTGCCCCTGACCCTGCTTGCCTGCCTGGGTGGTGCCTGGGCACTTGGCATGCTGGCCTGGGCCCCGAAATGGCCCGAGCAGGCCTGGCTCTGGCTGCTGAACAACCTGCTGCTGGTAAGCCTGACCGAAGAACTGCTGTTCCGCGGTTACATCCAGGCCGGCCTGCAACGGTTGTTGCGCCACCAAGGGCTGGCATTGTTCGCCGCCGCCTTGCTGTTCGGCCTGGCCCACCTGGGGGCCGGCTGGCAATGGGGGTACCTGGCCACCCTTGCCGGTATCGGCTACGGCCTGGCGTACCGCTGGGGCGGCGTGGCGGCCGCGGTGCTCTGCCATTTCGGCCTGAACCTGGTGCACTTCACCCTATTCAGTTATCCGATGCTGGCTCTTGGCTAGCCAATCGGTCATCATTCGACTTATAGGTCATTAAACAGCAGTAAAAACGCAATAATGACGCTAACTTTCTTGAACGTGCTCGCTGACTAATCCATACAAAATGATGGCTTATTGCCACAGATCAAGCACGTTAAATATTCATTCAATAAAACCAGCGACTTGCCGATACCTGTCGAAAGCCCTGCGGACTATCAACCCATGCGTAACAACCAGCCGATTACCCAGAGAGAACGGACTTTCCCTGCCCAGCAGCGGTTGATCTCCACCACCAATGCCAAAGGTGTGATCACTTACTGCAACGATGCCTTCATCGAGATCAGTGGTTTCACCCGCGAGGAGCTGACCGGTGCGCCGCACAACCTGGTACGCCACCCCGACGTGCCGCCTGCCGTGTTCGCCCACATGTGGCAAACCCTCAAGCAAGGGCAGCCGTGGATGGGCATCGTCAAAAACCGCTGCAAGTCCGGCGACCACTACTGGGTCAACGCCTATGTCACGCCGATCTTCGACAACAATCAGGTCGTCGGCTTCGAGTCGGTGCGGGTCAAGCCCACCGCCGAACAAGTCCGCCGTGCCGAGGCGCTGTACCAGCGCATCAACCAGGGCAAGCCGCCGGTACCGCGCCGGGACAAGTGGCTGCCGGTACTGCAGGACTGGCTGCCGTTCATCCTGATCAGCCAGGTGGGCTTCCTGATCGGCAACTGGCTGGGCCATTCCTGGGGCTTCGCCCTGGCCGCCGGGCTTTCCGTACCGCTGGGCCTGCTGGGCCTGGGCTGGCAGCAGCGCGGCCTCAAGCGCCTGCTGCGCCTGGCCGAACAGACCACCTCCGACCCGCTGATCGCGCAGATGTTCACCGACAGCCGTGGCGTGCAGGCGCGCCTGGAAATGGCCATGCTCAGCCAGGACGCGCGCATGAAAACCTGCCTGACCCGCCTGCAGGACAGCGCCGAACACCTCAGCGAACAGGCGCGCCAGTCCGATGTCCTGGCACACAAGAGCTCTTCGGGCCTGGAACGCCAGCGGGTGGAGACCGAGCAGGTCGCCGCTGCGGTCAACCAGATGGCCGCCACCACCCAGGAAGTGGCCAACCACGTGCAGCGCACTGCCGATGCCACCCAGGAAGCCAACCGCCTGACCAGCCAGGGCCGGCAGATTGCCGGAGAAACCCGCGAGGCCATCGAACGCCTGTCGGCAGCGGTAGGCGAGACCGGCCAGACAGTGACGCAACTGGCCAAGGACAGCGACGAGATTGGTGGCGTGGTCGATGTGATCAAGGGCATCGCCGACCAGACCAACCTGCTGGCGCTGAACGCGGCCATCGAAGCGGCACGAGCCGGTGAAATGGGCCGTGGCTTTGCCGTGGTGGCTGACGAAGTACGCCAGCTGGCCCAGCGCACCGCCGAGTCCACCGGGCAGATCCACGGCCTGATCGCCAAGCTGCAACAAACCGCCAGCAATGCCGTGCTGACCATGGAAACCGGCCATCGCCAGGCGCAGGAAGGCGTCGACCGTGTGATGCAGGCCGACGAGGCCCTGGTTGGCATCAGCGAAGCGGTGGCCAACATCACCGACATGGCCACACAGATTGCCGCCGCAACCGAGGAGCAGACTGCAGTGGCTGACGAGATCAGCCGCAACATCAGCACCATTGCCGAACTGGCCGACCAGACCGCCGAACAGGCGCAGCACTCGGCACTGCTCAGCGAAGAGCTGACCAGCACGGCAGGTACCCAGTACTCGCTGGTGGAGCGCTTCAACCGCTAGGGCAGCTTCCAAAGGTACGGCATGCACTTTTTACGTGCGCCGTACTTGTGGGAGTAAATGTCTTGCTCAAGATCTAAAAGATTGCGTGGTCACTGTGGGAGCGGGTTCACCCGCGAACACCGGCGAAGCCGGTGCCATCTACCGCGCAGGCTTCTTCGCGGGTGAACCCGCTCCCACAGGGGACCGCGCAAGCTTTCAGAGTGCATTTACAGCAGTTGTTCCTGCGATGAGCGTGTGAGCATTACCAGTCCAGCTGCAAGCGGCTCTCGAAGTAGCGCTCTTCCCCACTCAGCGGGTCTGCAAAACGCAGGCTCTGCGCCAGCAGTTTCAGCGGCCGCTGGTAGTCGTCCTCGTCGTTGAGCAGTTGCGGATAGAAGGGATCATTGCTGATCCCCGCCCCCAATGCCGCCATGTGCACGCGCAACTGATGGGTCTTGCCGGTCACCGGCGACAACCCGTAACGCCACAGCTCGCCATTCTTCTCCAGCACTTCGGCCAGGGTTTCGCTGTTGGCCTCCCCTTCTACCTCATGCATGCGGAAAAACGGCTCGCCATGCACCAGGCGGCTTTTGTGCACCAGCGGAAATTCATGCTGCGGCATGGCCGCGGCAATGGCCTGGTAGCGCTTGTCGATGCGTCGTTCGGGGAACAGCCGCTGGTAGGCACTGCGGCTCTGCGGGTTGGCGGAAAACAGCACAAGCCCGGCGGTATGCCGGTCGATACGGTGCAACGGCACCAGGTGCGGGTTGCCCAGGCGGCGGATCAGGCGGCGCAGCAAGGTCTGCTCGACGTATTCCCCGGTCGGCGTCACTGGCAGGAAATGCGGTTTGTCGGCCACCACCAAGTGCTCATCCACATGCAGCACCGACTCCTGCACCGGGATCGACCGCTCGTTCGGCACTTCGCGGAAGTAGTGCAAACGCATGCCGCGCTTGTAGGGCAGCTCGGCCGACACCGCCCGCCCCTCGGCATCCAGCACCCGACCACGGGCAAAGCGGTCGAGCCATTGGGCCCGATCAATGGCCTTGAAATGGTCACACAGGCAGTCGAGCACTGTCGCCCAGTTACCGGGTGGCAGGCACACCGTGCTGGCTTGCTGGCGGGCGGGGTCGAAAGGCGTGGTCATGGCAGGGCTCGAAACGTTCACGGCCGCGCATTATCCCCCAAGCCCACGCCATCAACCAGCCTGGGCCATCGCCTCGCTGCGCTCCTTGAGCCAGCGCAGTACCTGCACGGGCTCCCAGCGGCCCGGGTCGTAGAGGGCATACAGCACCCCCTGGTAACCCACCACATCCAGCCCACGGTGGTAGCCGGCACGCTGGAACAAGGCCTCGATCTCGGCGAAGCAGGTATTGAAGTGGACCTTGCCGAACGGCGTGCGGTCGTCGGTCACCAGGCCTTCGAGGCGCAGTTCCAGAACGGCGTCGGCCACCCGCTCGACGGGCATGCGGTTGACGCTGTACTTGAGTTGCTCGACATTGAGCATGGCTTCACCTTGATACTGTACTTATATACAGCATACGAACATCCCCTTGCTGGCGTCAATGCGCTTCATTGCAGCCCCGGCAGGTAGCCGCTGCCTTTGCGAATGGTCAACACCTGCCGCCGCGGCGTGTCGCGCGTTACCGACAGGTGCACCCACCTGTCGAATTCCAGGATGAGTTGATCGAAGGGCACGGCACTTTCGCTGATCCGCCGCACAGTTTCCCGCGGGCTGACTTCGATCACCGTGAAGTCTGCCGCCAGCCCCATTACATGCTGGCTATTGGAGGCACCGCCAATTGCCCGGTTGACCCTCTCACTGCGGTAACCGCTGCTGACGATGATTGGCGCGTCGAACAGTGCCCGCACCTTTTCCAGCGCACAACACAGCAATTGGAGGTTGGCCCTGGCTTCAGGGGGGGGTGTGTTATCGAACCCGTCCCTGGCGGCGAGTTGGGAAACGATCATTTCATCAAGCGTGAAATGCGGGGTGATCAACATGGCAAGGCTCCCGATGACTGAATGTGGCACGGGATCATCAGCTCACATGCATCACCTTGGAGCAGGGTTGCAGCTCCTCTGGAGCCATTACTGCGCGAGAAACGCCACCACTTGTTCGGCATCGAACGGCCAGTGCAGTTCGGCGCCGTTGTCACAGCGGCGCAGCACGGGAATGATCAGGCCATAGCGTTCGAACAGGGCTTCGTTCTCGGCAATGTCGACCAGCTCCACCAGCAGGCCATGATCGACGAAGGGCATCAGCACGGCCTCGGCCACTTCACACAGGTGGCAGCCGAGGGTGCCGAACAGTTGGCATTCAGGCAGCATGGGGGCAAGTCCGGTTTGGCAGGGAGAAAGCCTATTCTAGGTCCGTCCTGCCCACCGTGCACCTGACCTGGCTCAATCCTGGCTGGTGGCGCCGATCCGGTGCAGCGACAGGTCTGCCCCCTGGAACTCCTGCTCATGGCTCAAGCGCAGGCCATGCAGCGCGCGGATCGCACCGTAGACGGCGAAACCACCGGCCAATGCCACCAGCACACCCATCAGGCTGCCCAGCAACTGGCTGGCCAGGCTGACGCCGCCCATGCCGCCCAGGGCCACCTGGCCGAACACGCCGCAGGCAATGCCCCCCCATACTCCGCACAGGCCATGCAACGGCCACACCCCCAGCACATCGTCGATCTTCCAGCGGTTCTGTGCCGCGGTGAAGGTCCAGACAAACAGCGCGCCCGCCACCAGACCGGTGGCCAGCGCACCGATCGGGTGCATCAGGTCGGAGCCGGCACACACTGCCACCAGCCCGGCCAGCGGCCCGTTATGCAGGAAGCCCGGGTCGTTGCGCCCGGCCAGCAAGGCCGACAGGGTGCCACCGACCATGGCCATCAGCGAGTTGATCGCCACCAGGCCGCTGACGCCCTGCAGGGTCTGGGCACTCATGACGTTGAAGCCGAACCAGCCGATGATCAGGATCCACGATCCCAATGCCAGGAAGGGAATGCTCGACGGCGCAAACGCCACCAGCCGGCCATCGCGGTAGCGTCCACGGCGCGCCCCCAGCAGCAGCACCGCCGCCAGCGCCAGCCAGCCGCCCATGGCATGCACCACCACCGAGCCGGCAAAGTCATGGAACGGCGCGCCGAAGCGTGCCTGCAACCAGGCCTGTACGCCCAGGTTGCCGTTCCACACCACACCCTCGAAGAACGGGTAGATGAACGCCACGATCAACGCCGTGGCACACAGTTGCGGCACGAAGCGCGCCCGCTCGGCGATGCCCCCGGAGATGATCGCCGGGATCGCCGCGGCGAAGGTCAGCAGGAAGAAGCACTTGACCAGTGCATAGCCATGGTCGGCCGCCAGTGCCGCCGCTGGCTGGAAGAAGCTGACCCCGTAGGCGATCCAGTAGCCGATGAAGAAGTACACCAACGCCGAGATGGCGAAGTCGCTGAGGATCTTCGACAAGGCGTTGACCTGGTTCTTGTAGCGCACCGTGCCCACTTCGAGAAACGCGAAGCCGGCATGCATGGCCAGCACCAGAATGGCACCCATGAGAATGAACAGGGTGTTGGAACCGTGGACCAGGGAGTCCATCGCGCTGTGCATGTTTTCCATGAAATAGGCAGACCTGCTGAAAAAGGCACCAGGACAGTTCAAGAACCTGCATCCCTGCACCGAATCGGTGCCAGCCCCCTGCCCTGTTTCGGTGAGCCGGGCGGAGCCTGCGTGGTTTTTTCTTGGGTTTGTCGTGGATTGGGTTAAGGTTTATCGGTATCCGCTGCGCTGGCGCCCTGTATCGGCGCAATACCCGACCGGGGCGCCCCGCAACGTGGCAAAGCCTTAGCAAGGCCCATACCAGCGCCGGCACTTGAACCTTCCGCGCGTGCTATCACTCGAACTACCAACACTCATAGACAGGGAGACACCCATGGCCAGCAAATCGGCAAAGACTGCACAAGAGATATTGATGGCTGACTTCCAGGCACTGGTCCGCGACACCGAGAAACTGCTGGCCGACACCGCCAACCTGGCCGGCGACCAGGCAGACGAGTTGCGTGAACAGATCCACGACCGCCTGGCCCAGGCCCGCGAAACATTGCAACTGACCCAGGACTCGGTGCGTGAGCGCGGCCAGGCAGCGCTGGGCAGTGCCGAGCAGTACGTGCAGGAAAAACCGTGGCAGGCGATCGGCATTGCCGCTGGCGTCGGCCTGTTGATCGGCCTGCTGGCCAACCGGCGCTAAGGGGTCCCCATGGAGAATGACGCCAACGGCGCCAGCGCCTCGGGCAAGCGCCTGGGCGCGGCTGCGCTGGGGCTGCTGCACAGCCATATCGAACTGTTCGGCATCGAGTTGCAGGAGCAGAAGGGCCGCACCTTGAGCCTGCTGCTGTTCGCCGGCCTAGCCCTGGTTTTTGCCCTGCTGCTGCTGACGGCACTGTCCGGGCTGTTGCTGGTGCTGCTGTGGGACAGCTATCGCCTGGCCGGCATCATTGGCCTGTGCGTGTTCTACGGCATCGCTGCGCTGTACTGCGGGTTGCGCCTGAAGGCAGCGGTGTTCGACGAGTCGTCGCCCTTTGGCGCCACCCTCGAGGAACTCGCCAAGGACCGGGAGCGCCTGTTGCCATGAGCCTGCCAGAACTGCCAAACACCCGTAACCCGCGTGAACTGCGCAAGGCGTTGCTGCGCCTGCGCATGGAAATGCACCGCCAGGAAATCCGCCACGAGTCCGCGCAGCTGCTGAAGCCGCTGCGCCGCGTGCGCGGCATGGGCAACTCGCTACACGAAGGGCTGGGCATCAAGCATGCACCGCTGTGGGGGATTGGCGCCGTGGTGGCGCTGGGCTTCCTCACCGGCAAGGGCGTGCGCAGCGGCAACCTGGCGCGGCTGTTGCGTCTGGGCACCAGCCTGCTGCCGCTGCTGCGCCTGTACCTGCAAGGCAACCGCCGCCCCTGAGCGTTTTCCGTCGACTGCACCGGCCCTATCGCCGGCAAGCCGGCTCCCACCTCGACCGCATCGGCCTCAAGCCATGTGCAATCCCTGTGGGAGCTGGTTTGCCGGCGATAGGGCCATTGCAGGCTTACCCCTTGCGCTGCCCTTCCGGACACCGGAAGCTATACCCCTCGATCCACAGGAGACCGCGCCTTGGACTGGCACACCCTGCTAACCCGCGAACGCCTGGGCAAAGCCCTGTACAGCGCCGATGAACTCGGGCGCAGCCCCTTCCACAAAGACCACGACCGCATCATCTTCTCCGGTGCCTTCCGCCGCCTAGGGCGCAAGACCCAAGTGCACCCGGTTTCCAGCAACGACCATATCCACACCCGCCTGACCCACTCGCTGGAAGTCAGCTGCGTCGGCCGCTCGCTGGGCATGCGCGTCGGCGAAACCCTGCGCGACAGCCTGCCGGACTGGTGCGCCCCCAGCGACCTGGGAATGATCGTGCAGTCGGCCTGCCTGGCCCACGACATCGGCAACCCCCCGTTCGGCCACTCTGGCGAAGACGCCATCCGCCACTGGTTCCAACAGGCCGCCGGGCGTGGCTGGCTGGACGACATGAGCGACGACGAGCGCGCCGACTTCCTCAACTTCGAAGGCAACGCCCAGGGCTTTCGCGTACTCACCCAGCTGGAGTACCACCAGTTCGATGGCGGTACCCGGCTGACCTATGCCACCCTCGGCACCTACCTGAAGTACCCGTGGAGCGCGCGCCACGCCGACGCCCTGGGCTACAAGAAGCACAAATTCGGCAGTTACCAGAGCGAACTGCCGCTGCTCGAGCAGATCGCCCGCAAGCTCGGCCTGCCGCAACTGGAACACCAGCGCTGGGCGCGCCACCCGCTGGTCTACCTGATGGAAGCCGCAGATGACATCTGCTACGCGCTGATCGACCTGGAAGACGGCCTGGAAATGGAGCTGCTGCAATATGCCGAAGTCGAAGCGCTGCTGCTCGACCTGGTCGGTGATGACCTGCCGGAAACCTACCGCCAGCTCGGCCCTGGCGACTCCCGGCGGCGCAAGCTGGCGATCCTGCGCGGCAAGGCCATCGAGCACCTGACCAACGCTGCCGCCCACGCCTTCGTCGAGCAGCAGCAGGCCTTGCTGGCCGGGCAACTGGCGGGCGACCTGGTCGAGCACATGCACGGCCCGGCCAAGCGCTGTGTGCTGCAGGCCAAGGACATGGCACGCAACAAGATCTTCCAGGACAAGCGCAAGACCCTGCACGAGATCGGCGCCTACACCACTCTGGAGATTCTGCTCAACACCTTCTGTGGCGCCGCCCTCGAACAGCACGGTGGGCGCACGCCCTCGTTCAAGAGCCGCCGGGTACTGGACCTGATCGGCAACAATGCCCCCGACCCGCACGGTTCGCTGCACAGTGCCTTCCTGCGCATGATCGACTTCATCGCCGGAATGACCGACAGCTATGCCAGCGAAATGGCCCGGGAAATGACCGGGCGCTCCAGCCCGACCTGAGCCTGCCGGTGCCGCCCGGGCATCGCCCGGAGCTGCACCGTGTATTGTGGGAAACTTCCTACATATACTGGAGACAAGTTAAACAGCACGAATAAAAATCAATGAAAAGTTACCAATCACGTTTTGACATCGAGTAAAACGCGCCTGTTTCGTAGCCCGTTTTGTTTTATCTTGTAAGCCATTTCCCATATAGGGCTAATAGCCCTTCCTCGCATGCCCGATGACTTCCAACTGCGATAAGGTTCCGCCTGTCACCCTCAGTCGCCCGTAGGGAAGTTGAACATGCATTCCATATTTATTGTCGACGACCATCCCGTCATCCGCCTGGCCGTCCGTATGTTGCTGGAGAACCAGAATTACAAGGTTGTCGGCGAGTCGGACAACGGCGTGGACGCCATGCAGATGATCCGCGAAACCGCTCCCGACCTGGTCATCCTCGACATCAGCATCCCCAAGCTAGACGGGCTGGAGGTGCTTGCCCGCTTCCAGGCCATGGCCCTGCCCCTGAAGGTGCTGGTACTGACTGCGCAGTCTCCCGCATTGTTTGCGGTGCGCTGCATGCACTCGGGTGCCGCGGGCTACGTGTGCAAGCAGGAAGACCTGAGCGAGCTGCTCAGTGCAATCAAGGCCGTGCTGGCCGGTTACAACTACTTCCCCAGCCAGGCAATAAAGCATAACCAGGCGGTAGATGCCGACCTGCAACTTTTCCGTCAGGTGAATGACCGCGAACTGATGGTGCTGCAACTCTTCGCCCAAGGCCGCAGCAACAAGGAAATTGCCAAGGGCATGTTCCTCAGCAGCAAGACCGTCAGCACCTACAAGAAGCGCCTCATGCACAAACTTCAGGTCAATACACTGGTCGACCTGATCGAAATGGCCAAACGCAACGCGCTGGTCTGAGGGTCGTCATGGCGCGCCCTATCGTTCGCCTGCTGCTCACCCTGCTCCTGCTCAGCGGCGTGGCACAGGCTACCCATCACGAGGCCTCGTCCTATGCCTTGCTGGCACGGTCATCGGCCAGGCCGGCACCGCCTACACTCACGGACGAACAACGGCAATGGCTCGAAAGCCGTCAGGAACTGGTGCTGGGTACCTCGGCACCGGACTACCCGCCGTTCGACATCACCAGTGGCGGCCGCGACTACCAGGGCCTTACCGCCGAGTACGCGAGCCTGATCGGCAAGGCCCTGCAGTTGCCCGTGCGGGTGCTGCGCTTTTCCAGCCGGCAGGCGGCGGTGGAGGCGCTGCGGCACGGTGATATAGACCTGCTTGGCAGCGCCAATGGCTACGAAGCTACCAACGATGGCCTGGCGCTGTCGCACCCCTATGCCATCGACCAACCGGTGCTGGTAACGCGCGAGGACGAAAGCCGGGCGCTGGACATGGGCCTGGCCGGCATGCGCCTGGGCATGCTCTACCACTATCTGCCCAGGCAGGAGGTGAACAGGGCCTACCCCAAGGCCGAACTGCTGGCCTTCGGCTCGTCCAGCCAGGCCCTGAATGCCGTGGCGTTCGGCCAGGCCGACGTGTTCATCGGCGATACCATTTCCACCCACTACCAACTCAATCGCAGCCACCTGCCGCGCCTGCGCATGGCCAGTTTCGGCAAGCACGAAGCCATCGGCTTCGGTTTTGCCCTGCGCCACCAGGACAAGCTGCTGATGGAGTTGGTAAACGCCACCCTGGACAACCAGACCCCGGCCATACGCGCCAGCATCTTCAAGCGCTGGAGTGCCGGTAGCGACCTGCTGCTGACCGACCGCAGGCTGCAACTGACCGACGCCGAACAACAATGGCTGCAGGACCATCCGGTGATGCGCGTGGCGATCGATGAAACCGCTGCACCGGTTTCCTATTTCGATGGCTCGGGGCATTTTCGCGGTATCACCGCCGACCTGCTCGAGCTCATTCGCCTGCGCACTGGCTTGCGTTTCGAAGTGCAGCGCGCCAGCGGCCTCGCCGACATGATTGCCCGCCTCAAGGATGGCCGCGCCGATGTCATCGCCGCACTGGCCACCGGCGGGGTGAGCGAAGACGACCTGCAAATCAGCCGGCCCTACCTGGAAAGCGCCTATGTGCTGGTCAGCCGCAAGGACAAAAGGCCCTTCACCTCGCTGGAGCAGCTGCAGGGGCATCGCATCGCCATTACCCGCTACAGTGCCATGGACGCCATGCTGTCGCGGCACTATCCACAAATCGGCTGGGTCGAGACCGAAAGCGCGTACTATTCCGTGGCGTTGCTCAACAGCGGTGCCGTCGATGCAGTGATCACCACCTTGATCGACGCCAACCACGCCCTGGCCGGCAACCCCGAACTGGTCATCCGAACCACCGTCGGCAGCGAACCTGCCAACTTCGCCATGGCCACCAGTGCCTCGTCCCAGGCGCTGGTGTCGATCCTCGACAAGGCGCTGCTGAGCATCTCGCCGGAAGAACTGGGGGTAATCAACAACCGCTGGCGCGGCTTCAGCCTGCACGAGGATGGCAACGACCAGGGTTATCGCCGGCTGGCGATACAGGTGGTACTGGGCACCGCCGTACTGTTGCTGCTGGCCTTGCTGTGGAACGCTCGCCTGCGCCTGCAGATTCGCCAGCGGCAACGCGCCGAACGGGCGCTGAACGACCAGTTGGCGTTCATGCGCGCCCTGCTCAACGGCACGCCCCACCCCATGTACGTGCGGGACCGCGAAGGCTGCCTGCAAAGCTGCAACTACAGCTACCTGGAAGCCGTGCAGGCCCGCTCCGACGAGGTCATCGGCAAACAACTGGAGGGCAGCCTGTTCGCCGATTGCGAGCAGACCCGGCAGATCCACGCCGATTACCTGAAGGTGATGGCCGAAGGCTCGCCGCTGATCATGGACCGGCCGCTACGGATCAAGGGCCGCGAGATGACCATCTACCACTGGATTCTGCCGTACCGCGACTCACTGGGTGAGGTGCAGGGCATCATCGGTGGCTGGATCGACATCAGCGATCGCCGCCACCTGGTCATGGAACTGCGCCAGGCCAAGCAGCAGGCCGACGATGCCAACCGCGCCAAAAGCACGTTCCTGGCTACCATCAGCCACGAAATCCGTACCCCGATGAATGCAGTCATCGGCATGCTCGAGTTGGCAGTCAAGCGTGCCGACCAAGGCCGGGTAGATCGCGGCGCGCTGGAGCTGGCCCACCATTCGGCCAAGGACCTGCTGGGCCTGATCGGCGATATCCTCGACATCGTGCGCATCGAGTCCGGGCATTTGTCCCTCGCCCCGGAGGCCGTCGACCTGGCGGCCCTGGTCGAATCGGTGGGGCGCATTTTCGAGGGCCAGGCGCGGCAGAAAGGCCTGGCCCTGGAGGTGATGATCGCGCCGGCCGCACGCTGCCATGCGCTGCTCGACCCGCTGCGTTTCAAACAGGTACTGTGCAACCTGGTGAGCAACGCCATCAAGTTCACCGAGCATGGCCAGGTGCGCATCTGCGTCAACCTGGTGGTGGACGGCACCAGTGCCCCCGCAGTGCTGGAGCTGGAAGTGCGCGACAGTGGCATCGGCATCCACCCCGACGACCTGCAACGCCTGTTCAACCCGTTCATCCAGGCCAACCCACATAGCCAGGGCGCCCGCGCGGGTACCGGGCTGGGCCTGGCCATCTGTCGCAACCTGTGCGAAATGATGGGCGGCAGCCTGACCATCAAGAGCCTGGAGGATGTCGGCACCCAGGTGCGCCTGAAGATGCCGCTGCAGCGGGTTGATGGCGCAGCGCAGCCGGCCCCGCTGATCGAGAACCTCGACGTGCCCGACCCACGGCTGAACGTACTGGTGATCGACGACCACCCGGCCAACCTGCAACTGATGGCACAGCAGCTTGGCTACCTGGGCCTGGAGCACACCAGCGCCCGCGACGGTCGCGAAGGCCTGGCTACCTGGCGGGCGGGCGATTTCGATGTGCTGGTGCTCGACTGCAACATGCCGCACATGAACGGCTACCAGCTGGCCACCGCCGTGCGTACCGAAGAACGCCATGGCAAGCGGCCGCGCTGCACCATTCTTGGCTACACCGCCAACGCGCAGCCGGAGGTACGCCGCAAGTGCCTGAGCGCCGGCATGGACGACTGCCTGCTCAAGCCTATCAGCCTGGGCACGCTCAGCCAGCGCTTGGCCGGCATCCGCCCGCGCCGCCAGCAAAAACGGCGGCGCAAGCTGTACCACCTGGACGGCCTTGCCGCAGTGGTCGGGCATGACCCGATCGACCGCCAGCGCTTCCTGCAGGCCTTGCAACAGAGCCTGCAAGCCGATCTGGCCACCTTGATGGCACTGCATCCGCAGCACGACAGCGCTGCCATTGCCGAACAGGCGCACAAGGTGCTCAGCGCCGCGCGTATGCTGGAAGCCCCCGAGCTGATGACGGCCTGCGAAGCCCTGGAGGCCAGCGGCTTGCCCATCGCCCAGTTACGCCTGCGGCGCCAGGCACTGGCGCGGCATATGTGCCGGGTAGAACGCGCCCTGGCCAAGGAACTGGCCACAGGTACCTGCACACAGGCAGGCAGCCAGGCGTGTTAACTGGTAGACTGCGCGGCGTTATTACCTAAGAGGATTGTTTCATGGCCACAAACCGCTCCCGTCGTCTGCGCAAGAAGCTGTGTGTCGACGAGTTTCAGGAATTGGGCTTCGAGCTGAACCTGGAGTTCAAGGAAGATCTGGACGACCAGGCAATCGATGCTTTCCTCGACGCGTTCCTGGCAGAAGCCATGGACGCCAATGGCCTGGACTATGTAGGCGGTGACGATTTCGGCCTGGTATGCTCGGTCAAACGCGGCTCGGTCAGCGAAGAACAGCGTGCAGCCGTTGAAGCCTGGCTCAAAGGCCGCAGCGAACTGACCAAGATCGAAGTCAGCCCGCTGCTGGACGCCTGGTACCCGGAAAAGCCGATCAACAAGGCCGAGTAATTCCGGCCCGGCTCGATCGCTGAAAAGGCCACCCCTACGGGTGGCCTTTTTTATTGGCGTGCTTTTCCGTCGAACGTGGCGCATCGTCGCTGCGCTTGGGGCATAATGCGTATTCTTTCATCCTGGGGCCATCATCCCTTACAGCCCCAATGCCCTTTTCCCTCGCCGTAGGGTATTTATTCATTATGATCAAAACGCTTCGTCCCCTCGTTCTTGCCGGCCTGTTGTTGCCACTCGCCCTGCCCAGCCAGGCCGCCGCCGTAAACACCACGCTGCCGGTCAAAGTGCAGCAGGCCCTCAAGGCCAACAAGCTGCAGGATTCGGCCCTGTCGCTGGTGATGCTGCCGTTGGACGGCCCCGGCACACCGACCGTGTTCAATGCCGATGTCTCGGTGAACCCGGCCTCGACCATGAAACTGGTCACTACCTACGCCGCCCTCGAACTGCTCGGCCCGACCTTCCAGTGGAAAACCGAGTTCTACACCGACGGCACCCTGAGCAACGGTGTACTCAACGGTAACCTGTACCTCAAAGGTGGCGGCGACCCGAAACTGAACATGGAAAAGCTGTGGCTGCTGATGCGTGACCTGCGCGCCAATGGCGTGCGCACCATCACCGGCGACCTGGTGCTGGACCGCAGCCACTTCGTGCAGCCCAACCTGCCGCAGTTCAACGACGATGGCGGTGATGAGAACAAGCCGTTCCTGGTCAAGCCCGACTCGCTGCTGGTCAACCTCAAGGCCCTGCGCTTCGTGGCCCGCAACGATGGAGGCAAGGTCACCATCGCGGTCGAACCGCCGATTGCCAGCATCCGCATCGACAACCAGGTCAAGGCGGTGGCCTCCAAACAATGCTCGGGGGATGTGCGCTACAACCCGGTGCAACAGGCCGATGGCATCAGCGTAACGGTCAGCGGCCAGCTGGGTGACGGCTGCAACTCGCAGACCTACCTGTCGCTGCTCGACCACCCGACCTACGCCGCCGGTGCCGTGCGCGCGATCTGGAACGAACTGGGTGGCAGCATCCAGGGTGGCGACCGCTTCGAGAACGTGCCCAAGGGCGCACGCCTGCTGGCCCGCGCCTTCTCGCCAGACCTGGTGGAAGTGATCCGCGACATCAACAAGTACAGCAACAACACCATGGCCCAGCAGCTGTTCCTGAGCCTTGGCGCGCAGTTCCGCACCGATGCCGACGGCGACGACGCCCGCGCCGCCCAGCGCGTGGTGCGCCAGTGGCTGGCGAAGAAGGGCATTACCGCGCCGCACCTGGTGATGGAAAACGGCTCCGGCCTGTCGCGCGCCGAACGGGTCAGCACCCGGGAAATGGCCGCCATGCTGCAGGCCGCCTGGAAGAGCCCCTATGCTGCCGAGTTCATGAGCTCGATGCCGCTGGTGGGCATGGACGGCACCATGCGCAAGCGCCTGAAGCGCACCGCCATGACCGGTGAAGGGCACATCAAGACCGGTACGCTGAATACCGTGCGGGCGATTGCCGGCTTCAGCCGTGACAGCAACGGCCATACCTGGGCGGTGGCGGCGATCCTCAACGACCCGAAACCATGGGGCGCCTCGCAGGTGCTCGACCAGGTGCTGCTGGACCTGTACCGCCAGCCGAAACTGGCCGGCAGCACGGCAGCCAACTGATCGTCAGCCAGTAATGGCCTCTTCGCGGGCTTGCCCGCTCCCACAGGTACTGCACCGTTATTGAATTCGGTGCCATACCTGTGGGAGCGGGCAAGCCCGCGAAGAGGCCGGTACCGACAACCGCGAACGCTCAGGCCAACTCCCCCTCCACCCGGTCCCGCCCGCCCTGCTTGGCCGCATACACCCCTGCATCAGCCCGCAACAGCAAGGCATCGGCACCTTCCCCCGGTCGCCATCCCGCCACACCAAAACTCGCGGTCACCCTGCCCACGCCTTCCACCGGCACATTGCGCACCCCTTGCCACAGCTCGAGCGCCAGCAGCCGCGCCTGCCTGGCATCGCTGCCCGGGCACAGCACCATGAATTCCTCGCCACCCAGCCGGCAGAACACATCGGTACGCCGCAGACGCTGGCCGATACGCAAGCACAGGCTACGCAGCACGTGGTCGCCTACAGCATGGCCGAAGCGGTCATTGATGCGCTTGAAGTGATCGATGTCGAGCATGATCACCGCCAGCGCCAGGCCTTCGCGCTGGGCCCGTTCCAGTTCGACCTTGAGCCGCTCCTGGAAGTAGCGACGGTTATGGATGCCGGTCAGCGAGTCGGTGACCGACAGCGCACGCAACTCTTCCTCCACACCCTTGAGATCGGAGATGTCCGTCAGGTAGCCATGCCACAAGGTGCAACCCTGCTCGCCCACCTCCGGTGTCGCCTCGCCACGCACCCATCGCAGCCCGGCACGCGGCAGGCAGACCCGGTATTCCTCGCGCCAGGGCGACAGGTGTTCGGCCGAGTAACGCACCGACCGGCGCACGCGCTCCAGGTCATCCGGGTGGATGCGCTCGAACACCACCGTGGCATCTTCGCGCAACTGCTGCAGGTCGACTTCGTAGATGTCATACAGGCCCATGCTGGCGTACGGAAAGCAGGAATGGCCGTTGCCATCCAGGCGGTACTGGTAGATGCCCCCCGGCACCTCGGCACTGAGCTTTTCCAGCAGGCGGTCACGCGCCGCCAGCGCCTCATGCACCCGACGCCGTTCAGTGACATCGATACAGATCGCCAGGTAACCAATCCATAACCCCTGTTCATCGAGCATGGCGGTGACCAGCATGTTGGCCACCAGTTGGCTGCCATCGGCGCGTAACAAGGTCCACTCCCCCGGCTCGGTGCCATGTTCCTGCACCGTTTCGGCGAACATGGCCTGGCCGCCTGCAATCGGCCGGCCGTAACGCAGGCTCAAGGCATGGGCACGCAGGCTCAACTCCTCGGGCAGCACCAGGTCCTCCAGGCGTAGCTGGCCGATCGCCTCGCTGGCCGGGTAGCCGAGCATGCGCTCGGCGCCGGCATTGAAGGTGCTGACCACGCCCTTGAGGTTGGTAGCGATGATCGCCACCTGGGTTGCGGCATCCAGCACGCTGCGTAGCTGGTTGTGGGTGCCACGCAGGGACTGCTCGCTGACCCGCAGTTCGGCGGTGCGCTGCTCGACCAGGGCCAAGGCGCGCTGGCGCTGGCTGAACAGGCTGTAGAGCAAAAAACTGAGCAGCAGGCTCAACAAGCCGCCCAGCAGGCTCACCGCCAGCACCGGGGAGGAACGGTTGGCCTGCACGAAGGCCAGGCTCGGCCGGATACTCAGCTGGAAGTGGTGGTCAGCCAGGTGCAACAGCTGGTTGCTGGCCAGCGGCAGGGGGGCAACCGGGTTCTGCGAATCGAACATCACTTCGGGGCCATGCAACCCGGTGGGGTCGACGATGCGCACGACCAGGTTGTCGTCTGCCGCCACCGGGCGCCCGTCACTGACCAGCTCACGCATGCTCAGCAAGGCCACCACATAGCCCACTGCCGCGCCGCGGGGGTTGGCATCGGAAAACACCGGCGCCACCATCAGCAGGCCGCGCGCATCCGAGCTGGTATCGAACATGGCCAGTGGCTCGGACACTGCCATGCTGCCCGGCCCCAGCGCCCGCGCCAAGGCCGCCAAGGGCACATCCTGGCCGGCGAGGTCCAGCCCATAGGGCAGCCCGGGCAAATCACCCGACTGGGTATAGAGTACCGGGAAGTAATGGTCGCGCTGGGGGGATGGGCGCCACTGGCCTTGCTCATCCTGGTCGCGGATCACATAGCCCGGGCCGGAATACGCACTGGCCTGGCGCTCGAACTCGGCGCGTTGCGCGGCTTCGACACGCGGCGCCCAGGCGTAGGCCAGGGTCCGCTGCAGCAATGGCCGGGCGTAGCCGTCGAACTCGTATGGGGTGATTTCGTTGGAAAAGCTGAAAAAACGTCGCAGCCCGTCCAGGCGCTGCTGCTGTTCGTCAAACCGCTCGGCGATACGGCTGAAACGCTCGCTGGCCAGCAACTCGAAGCGCTGGCGCAGCTGCTGCTTGTAGAAGGTTTGCGCGGCAAGCGCCAGGACGGCCGTCAACAGGCCGCCCGCGACCAGGGCGACCAGCGCCACCGCCCAGGCGGACACCACCTCTGCGCACAGGCCAAGCAACCGCGCACGCACGCCACCCTTTGACATACACCCATCTCGTCACGTCAGCGTCCTGCGGATTATCTTGCCCTGCCCTCAGTTATAGCCATTGGCCATTAGCCGCGCAATGTACCTCGTCGCCTTAACGAAGCTGCAAACGCCAGGCACGGTGGATACGGTTATTGCGGGCGAAGTCCGGGTCCAGGGTCTGGGCCGTGATTTCCTCCACCGCGTAACGTGCCATCAGGTGCTCGTCCAGCTGGAACTTGCGGAAGTTGTTGGAGAAGTACAGCACGCCACCCGGCGCCAGGCGGGCCATGGCCAGGTCCAGCAGCTGCACGTGGTCACGCTGCACGTCGAACACGCCTTCCATGCGCTTGGAGTTGGAGAAGGTCGGAGGGTCGATGAAGATCAGGTCGTAGCTGTCGCGGTTGCCTTCCAGCCAGGCCATCACATCCCCCTGCTCCAGGCGGTTGCGCTCGGAGAAGCCATTGAGCGCCAGGTTTCGCCGCGCCCAGTCCAGGTAGGTTTTCGACAGGTCGACGCTGGTGGTGCTGCGCGCGCCCCCCTTGGCTGCATGCACGGTGGCCGTGGCGGTATAGCAGAACAGGTTGAGGAAGCGCTTGCCAGCGGCCTCGCGCTGGATGCGCATGCGCATCGGGCGATGGTCGAGGAACAGGCCGGTATCGAGGTAGTCGGTGAGGTTGACCAGCAGCTTGACGCCACCTTCGCTCACTTCCTGGAAGCGGCCTTCGGTAGCCTGGCGCTCGTACTGGCGCGTGCCGCTCTGCCGCTCGCGACGCTTGAGCACCACACGCTGCGGCGAAATGCCCAGGGCCTGCGGGATCGCTGCCAGCGCGTCGAGCAGGCGCGCCTGGGCCTTGTCCGGGTCGACCGAACGTGGCGCAGCGTATTCCTGCACGTGCACCCAGTCCTGGTACAGGTCGACCGCCAGGGCATATTCGGGCATGTCGGCATCGTACAGGCGGTAGCAATCGACCTGCTCGCGGCGCGCCCACTTGCCCAGTTGCCTGAGGTTTTTCTGCAGGCGGTTGGCGAACATCTGCGCCCCTTCCGACAGGCGCGCCGGCTCGCTGGCCAGCGCTGCCTGATGACGGATTTCCTCGCCTTCAGGCTGCGCCTCGCGACGCTCGCCGGTGACGAACTGGTCAGGCTGCACCTTGAACAGCAGCAGCTTGCACGGCAAGGCGCCGTTCCAGAACGCATACTGCTTGTGGCTGCGAATACCCATGCGCTTGCCCAACTGCGGCGCGCCGGTGAACACCGCCGCCTCCCAGCCCATGCAGGCCTGGCGCAGGCGCTCGCCGAGGTTCTGGTAGAGGTACAGCAGGCTGGCTTCATCACCCAGGCGCTCGCCATAGGGCGGGTTGCTGATGACCAGGCCTTTCTGGTTCTGGTCCGGGCGCGGCTCGAAGGTGCTGACCTCGCCCTGGTAGATCTTCACCCAATCGCCCAGGCCGGCACGCTCGACGTTGTTGCGGCCAGGCTGGATCAGCCGCGGGTCGGCCTCGTAGCCACGGATCCACAGTGGTGGCTTGGCCAAGCCGGCCTGTGCCCGCGCCTGCGCCTCGTCATGCACCTTGCGCCACAACGCCGGCACATGACCGAGCCAGGCACTGAAGCCCCAGCGTTCACGCTTGAGGTTGGGCGCGATATCGGCGGCGATCATCGCCGCTTCGACCAGGAAGGTACCCACACCACACATCGGGTCGGCCAGCGCGCCACCTTCAGCGGCAATGCGCGGCCAGCCGGCGCGGATCAGCACCGCCGCCGCCAGGTTTTCCTTGAGCGGCGCGGCCCCTTGCTGCAGGCGGTAGCCACGCTGGTGCAGGCTGTGCCCGGAGAGGTCGAGGGAGAGAATGGCTTCGCCACGGTCCAGGCGCAGGTGCACGCGCACATCAGGGTCGATCTTTTCCACCGACGGGCGCAGGCCTTCGCGGTTACGCAGCTTGTCGACAATCGCATCCTTGACCTTCAGCGCACCGAAGTGGGTGTTGTCGATGCCCGAGCCATGGCCGCTGAACTCCACCGCCAGGGTGCCGTCGGCTGCCAGGTGATCGGCCCAGTCGACCGCGTGCACACCGTCATAGAGGTCGTCGGCGTTCTTCATGGAGAAGCGCTTGAGTACCAGCAGCACCCGGTTGGCCAGACGTGACCACAGGCACAGGCGGTAGGCGGTTTCCATGTCGGCGGCGCCGCGAATGGCCGAGGTGTGCTCGCGCACGTCATCCAGGCCGAGGCCCCGGGCCTCGTCGGCAAGCAGGCCTTCCAGGCCTTTGGGGCAAGTGAGATAAAGTTCGAAACGGTCCGACATGAGTAATCCAGCGCCTTGGGCTATTTGACTGACGGGGCGACGCATCGCCCCGCGATGTTTGCCCGCACACCTTTCCAGCAGGCGTGCGGGTGGCCTTTCCCGGCACGCGAGCGTGCAATGAAAGGCCGGGCCGCCTGACCGATCTGCGCTTGGCCCAGTGGCAAAGACAGCTTAGATCATCAGGCAGTACGGAAAATTCTGGCGATATCGGGGGCGATGTGACCCTTCGTCGCATTTCAAATTATTTCTGTCATCCGCGAGCAACGCTGGCGAAATGACGTCAACGATCGGCAAACCCCGATCATAGCGGGCTCAACGCTAAACAAGGTTGAGTCGCATTTATTTACTTATCCCCTCACCCTTGGAAAGGTTACGTGCTTATGACAAATCGATCATTCACACCGTGACTCGCATTCGATAGAACTGGTCTCAGGCCACTTCGCAACGAGGTGGCACTTTCAGCTCGCCACGCCGGCAGCGAGCGCACACCGGCAGAAAGACTCTGCCCGGCCTCGGAGAGGCCGACGGGACATTACAGTCAACAAGTGAGGGCAACACCCTATGAGAAGACTTAAGCGTGATCCGTTGGAAAGAGCATATTCACGTGGCTACCAATATGGGGTCACCGGCAAATCCCGCGAACTTTGCCCCTTCAATCTTCCTTCTGTTCGCCAAGCCTGGATCAACGGCTGGCGCGAAGGTCGCGGTGATAACTGGGACGGAATGACTGGCACCGCTGGCATCCATAGACTCAACGAAAATCACGCCGTTGGCTGAACGAGGACACTGAATTCGATTCACCATGCACGCCCTATCCGGGCGGCGGGCGAAGGCCCAGGGGCCCCTTGATGGGGCCCTTTTTTATGGCTTCGAATCCATATCCGTGCGGGCTTCTTCGCGGGCTCGCCCGCTCCCACAGGTACAGCATCAGCTTCAGCAGTGCGCTGAGCCCTGTGGGAGCGGGCATGCCCGCGAATGGGCCGGCCAGGTCACCGCGGCATTGCCGCGATAGCGTCCACCGCCTCGCGAATCAGTGCCGGCCCCTTGTAAATGAAGCCCGAGTAAATCTGAACCAGGCTCGCCCCGGCAGCGATCTTCTCGGCGGCATGGCGGCCTTCGGTAATGCCACCCGCGGCAATGATCGGCAACTTGCCGCCCAGTTCACCCGCCAGCACCTTGACGATATGGGTGCTCTTCTCCAGCACCGGCGCGCCCGACAGGCCGCCCGCCTCGCCACCGTACGGCAGCCCTTCGACACCTTCACGCCCCAGCGTGGTGTTGGTGGCGATCACCGCATCCATGCCCGACTCCATCAGGGCGGCGGCTACCAGGGCGGTTTCTTCGTCGCTCATGTCCGGGGCAATCTTGATTGCCAGCGGCACGCGCTTGCCATGCGTGCCGGCCAGTTGCTCGCGGCGCTCGGCCAGGGCATCGAGCAACTGCTTGAGCGAATCGCCGAACTGCAGACTGCGCAGGCCTGGGGTGTTTGGCGAACTGACGTTGACCGTGATGTAACTGGCGTCGGTGTACACCTTGTCCAGGCAGATCAGGTAGTCATCGACGGCACGCTCCACCGGGGTGTCGAAATTCTTGCCGATGTTGATGCCCAGCACGCCGTTGTAACGCGCAGCCCGCACCCGGCCGAGCAGGTGATCAACGCCCAGGTTGTTGAAGCCCATGCGGTTGATGATGGCCGTAGCCTCCGGCAGGCGGAACAGCCGTGGCTTGGGGTTGCCCGGCTGCGGGCGCGGGGTGACGGTGCCGATTTCAACGAAGCCGAAGCCCAGTTGGGCGAAACCGTCGATGGCCGCGCCGTTCTTGTCCAGGCCGGCCGCCAGGCCCACCGGGTTGGCGAAGTTCAAGCCCATGACCGTAACCGGCAAAGCCGCCGGCTGCTTGCACAGCATGCCGTTGAGGCCGAGACGGCCACCGGCGCCGATCAGGTCCAGGGACAGGTCGTGGGAGGTTTCCGGGGAAAGCTTGAACAGCAGCTGGCGGGCCAGGGTATACATGGGCGGGCAAGGCTCGGGGTGAGTGAGGGGGCGATTATAGCCAGCGTGGGGCTGGCATGACAGCAAATCCTGGGGCTGAAACCTGTGCTGTACCTGTGGAGGCCAGTGCAGGCAGTACAAGGCAGTTGCTCCACAGTGCTGCAGCCAGATGGCACATCGGTTGCACCGGAGAAGCCCACAGCCTTATCAGTACGGGCGAGGAACCTTGTGAACACTGTACCCCGAGCAACGCCCCTGGCCTGGGTCAACGGCAGCGACGCGCCGGAAAAGCCCAGCCTGAACATCGGCTACATGGCCCTGACCGACTGCGCCTCGGTGGTAGTCGCCGCCACCCAGGGCTTCGCCCAACAGCACGGCCTAACCCTCAACCTCAAGCGCCAGGGCTCCTGGGCTGGGCTGCGCGACAAGCTGGTCAGCGGCGAACTGGATGCCGCGCACTGCCTGTATGGCCTGGTCTACGCCGTGCACCTGGGGATCGGCGGTGTACCCGCCAGTGCCATGGCCGTGCTCATGGGGCTGAACCAGAACGCCCAGGCCATAAATCTGTCCCCGGCCCTGCAACGCAAAGGCGTGACCAACCCTGAAGCATTGGCGCGCCTGGTGCACCAGCATGGCGCACGCCTCACCTTCGCCCAGACCTTCCCCACCGGCACCCACGCCATGTGGCTGTACTACTGGCTGGCCAGCCAGGGCATCCACCCGCTGCGCGATGTCGACAGCGTGGTGGTGCCGCCAGCGCAAATGGCCGCGCATATCCAGGCCGGGCGCATCGACGGTTTCTGCGTGGGCGAACCCTGGGCTGCCGATGCAGTGGCCACGGGCCAGGGCTTCACCCTGGCCACCAGCCAGTCGATCTGGCCGGATCACCCGGAAAAGGTCCTGGCCTGCGCCCGCGCCTTCACCGAACAATACCCCAACAGCGCCCGCGCGCTGGTCAAGGCGGTCCTCGCCGCCAGCCGCTTCATCGAGCAAAGCCCGGAAAACCGCCGCAGCACTGCGCAACTGCTCAGCGGCAGCGCCTACCTGGACACCCCGCTGGCGAGTATCGAACCGCGCCTGCTCGGCAGCTATCACGACGGCTTGGGCAACCACTGGCAAGACCCGCACGCCCTGCGCCTGCACGACCAGGGGCGGGCCAACCTGCCGTACCTGTCCGACGGCATGTGGTTCATGACCCAGTTCCGCCGCTGGGGCCTGCTGCGCGAAGACCCCGACTATCTCGGCGTGGCACGCCAGGTCCAGCAGTTGGCACTCTATGGCGAGGCGGCACAAAGTCTGGGCGTGGCCTGCCCCGAGCAGCCGATGCGCAGCAGCCTGTTGATCGACGGCAGCCGCTGGGACGGCAGTGACCCTTACGGTTATGCCCGCAGTTTCAGCCTGCATGCCCTGGGCGACCTGCCCGATGCCCGTGTCGGCGCGTGAGGGGGACCACCATGTTGCGCATCCTGCTGATCGACGACACCCAGAGCAAACTCGGCCGCCTCAAGGCGGCATTGAGCGAGGCCGGCTTCGAGGTCATCGAAGCCCCAGACCTGACCATCGACCTGCCCGCCTGCGTCGAAACGGTGCGCCCGGACGTGGTGCTGATCGATACCGATTCACCGGACCGCGATGTGATGGAACAGGTGGTGCTGGTCAGCCGTGACCAGCCGCGGCCCATCGTCCTGTTCACCGACGAGCACGACCCCGGGGTGATGCGCCAGGCGATCCAGGCGGGGGTCAGCGCCTACATTGTCGAAGGCATCCATGCCGCGCGGCTGCAGCCAATCCTGGACGTGGCCATGGCCCGTTTCGAAAGTGACCAGGCGCTGAAGGCGCAACTGCTTGCGCGCGACCAGCAACTGGCTGAGCGCAAGCGCATCGAGCAGGCCAAGGGTTTGCTGATGAAAATGAAGGACTGCAACGAAGAACAGGCCTACACCCTGATGCGCCGCCAGGCCATGAGCCGGCAGCAGAAGCTGATCCAGGTGGCCGAGCAGATCATTGCCATGCACGAGATGCTCGGGTGATGGGACTGGCATGAGATCTCCCAGGCGGTGAAAATCTCATGCCAGCCCCTGCCAACAGTTGGCCCATCTCTTGCTGAACAAATATCACCGGTAGCCAACGGCGGTTGCCCCACTTAATCCCCGACAAAGACGTCGCTCTCCCCTCCACCCACGTGGAGCGGGTAGCGGCGTCTTTTTCGTTCCGTTGCATTACCGAGTGAGGTGTTCGATGAGTACCAGCTTCTGGAAATCCGGGCATGTGCCCACGCTGTTCGCCGCGTTCCTGTACTTCGACCTCAGCTTCATGGTCTGGTACCTGCTTGGCCCACTGGCGGTGCAGATTGCCGCCGATCTGCAACTGAGTGCACAACAACGGGGCCTGATGGTGGCCACGCCGATCCTGGCCGGGGCGGTCCTGCGCTTCGCCATGGGCGTGCTGGTCGACCGCCTGTCGCCCAAGACCGCCGGGCTGATCGGCCAAGTGGTGGTCATCGTCGCCCTCGCCGCCGCCTGGCACCTGGGCGTGCACAGCTACGAACAAGCGTTGCTGCTGGGTGTATTCCTCGGCTTTGCCGGCGCCTCGTTCGCCGTGTCACTGCCGCTGGCCTCGCAGTGGTATCCGCCACAGCACCAGGGCAAAGCCATGGGCATTGCCGGTGCCGGCAACTCCGGCACGGTATTCGCCGCCCTGCTGGCCCCGGCGCTGGCCGCGGGTTTTGGCTGGAACAATGTGTTCGGCTTCGCGCTGATCCCGCTGTCGCTCGCCCTGGTGGTGTTCGCCCTGCTGGCACGCAATGCTCCACAGCGGCCCAAGCCAAAAGCCATGGCCGACTACCTCAAGGCCCTGGGCGACCGTGACAGCTGGTGGTTCATGTTCTTCTACAGCGTCACCTTCGGCGGCTTCATCGGCCTGGCCAGCGCCCTGCCCGGCTATTTCAGCGACCAATATGGCCTGAGCCCGGTCACCGCCGGCTACTACACCGCCGCCTGCGTGTTCGCCGGCAGCCTGATGCGCCCACTCGGCGGTGCCTTGGCCGACCGCTTCGGCGGCATCCGCACCCTGCTGGGCATGTACAGCGTGGCGGCCATCTGCATCGCGGCGGTCGGCTTCAACCTGCCCAGCGCAGCCGCCGCACTGGCACTGTTCATCAGCGCCATGCTCGGCCTGGGCGCAGGCAATGGCGCGGTGTTCCAGCTGGTGCCGCAACGCTTCCGCCAGGAGATAGGGGTGATGACCGGGCTGATCGGCATGGCCGGCGGCATCGGAGGCTTCCTGCTGGCGGCCGGGCTTGGCACCATCAAGCAGCACACCGGCGACTACCAGCTGGGGCTGTGGCTGTTCGCCAGCCTGGGCTTGCTGGCCTGGTTCGGCCTGCACGGCGTGAAACAGCGCTGGCGCACCACCTGGGGCTCTGCAGCGGTTACCGCAGCGCGGGTCTGAGGCACAGCCATGAGCCTGCAACTGAGCTTTGCCCAGGCCAGCGCCACCGGGCCGCGCGAGGAAAACCAGGACGCCCTGCGCCTGGTTACCCCGGCGCCGGAGCTGGCCGCCAGCAAGGGCTACCTGTTCGCCCTCGCCGACGGCGTCAGCCAATGTGCCGATGGCGGCCTGGCCGCCCGTGCCAGCCTGCAGGCGCTGGCCCTGGACTACTACGCCACCCCCGCGACCTGGAGCGTGCCCCAGGCTCTCGACCGCCTGCTGCTGGCGCAGAACCGCTGGCTGCGTGCCCAAGGTAGCGGCCAGCCATTGCTGACCACCCTCAGCGCGCTGGTGCTGCGTGGCCGGCGCTTTACCCTGGCACACGTAGGCGACTGCCGCGTGTACCGCTGGCACGCCGGACGCCTGCAGTGCCTGAGCGAAGACCATGTGTGGGACCAGCCCGGCATGCAGCATGTGCTCAAGCGCGCGCTGGGCCTGGACCAGCACCTGCTGGTGGACTATCTGGAAGGCGAGCTGCAGCCGGGTGAAAGCTTCCTGCTGCTGAGCGATGGCGTATGGGCAAGCCTGGGCGACCAGCACATCCAGGCGGTGCTGCGCGAGCAACCCGACCTGCAACTGGCCGTCGACACCCTGGTCGCCAGCGCACACCTCAACGGCAGCCAGGACAACGCCAGCGCCTTGTTGGTGCAGGTCGAGCAACTGGGCACGGCCAACCTGGGCGATACCCTGGCGCAGCTGCAGCAATGGCCGATACCCGGCCCGCTGCGTGAGGGCCAGGCAATCGATGGCTGGCAAGCTGAAAAGCTGCTTTCGCACAGCCGCCAGTCGCTGCTGTACCGAGTGCGCGATGGCCAGGGCCAAACCTGGCTGCTGAAGACGCTGCCAGCCGCGCGCGAGCAGGAGCCCGGAGCGGCGCAAGGGCTGTTGCTGGAAGAGTGGTTCCTGCGCCGGGTCGCTGGCCGGCACTTCCCCGAGCTGCACGCTGCCAGCCAGCGCCAGCACCTGTACTACGTGATGCGCGAATATTCCGGCCAGAGCCTGGCGGCGCTGCTGGCCGAGCACGGCCCGCTGCCCGTGCCGCAGTGGCTGGAGCTGGCCCGGCAACTGCTGCAGGCGGTCGGCGTACTGCACCGGCGCAACCTGCTGCACCGCGACATCAAGCCAGAGAACCTGCACCTGGGCAGCGATGGCCAGCTGCGCCTGCTGGACTTCGGCCTGGCCTACTGCCCGGGCCTGTCCGAAGACCCGCTGCACGAGTTGCCAGGCACACCGTCATACATTGCCCCGGAAGCGTTCGACGGCCAGCCGCCCAGCCCACGCCAGGACCTGTATGCCGTTGGCGTGACGCTCTACCACCTGCTGACCGGGCACTACCCGTACGGCGAGGTGGAGGCCTTCCAGCGCCCGCGCTTCGGCCAACCGGTCAACGCCGCACGCTACCGCCCCGACCTGCCGGAATGGCTGCAGCACAACCTGCAGCAGGCGCTGGCAGCCGACCCGGCGCAGCGCTTCGAAACCGCCGAACACTGGTTGCTGCTGCTCGAACGTGGCGACCGCCAGGAACTGCCCAGCCGGCCACGGCCGTTGCTGGAGCGCGAGCCGTTGAAGGTCTGGCGCACCCTGGCCCTGCTGTCCTTGCTGTTCAACCTGATATTGCTGCTCACCCTGCTCAAGGGCTGAACGCACCTTGCCGATGAGGAAACCCTGATGAATGCAAAAGTCTGGCTGGTTGGTGCTGGCCCTGGTGACCCCGAACTGCTCACCCTCAAGGCTGTACGCGCCTTGCAGCAAGCCGCTGTGGTGATGATCGACGACCTGGTCAACCCGGCGGTGCTGGAGCATTGCCCGCAGGCCCGGGTGATTGCTGTAGGCAAGCGCGGCGGCTGCCGCTCTACGCCGCAGGCGTTCATCCAGCACCTGATGTTGCGCCATGCGCGGCAAGGGCGCTGCGTGGTGCGGCTCAAGGGCGGCGACCCGTGCATCTTCGGCCGTGGCGGTGAAGAGGCGCTGTGGCTGCAGGGGCATGGCATCGAGGTGGAAGTGGTCAACGGCATCACCGCCGGCCTGGCCGGCGCCACGCAATGCGGGATTTCCCTGACCTCAAGGGGTGTGAGCCGAGGCGTGACGCTGGTCACGGCACATACCGAGGACGACAGCGAGCTGAACTGGGCGGCCTTGGCCCAGGGCGGGACGACGCTGGTGGTGTACATGGGCGTGGCCAGGCTGGAGCAGGTACGCCAAGGGTTGCTGGACGGCGGCATGGCACCGGGGATGCCGGTGGCGATGATCGAAAATGCATCGTTGCCACAGCAGCGGGAGTGCAGGAGCGATGTGCGCAGGATGGTGGAGGATGCGCGAGGGTTTGGCTTGCGTAGCCCGGCGATATTGGTGATTGGGGAGGTGGTTGGGGAACAGGTGGTTCAGGAATTGGTGGCAATTGCAGGATGATACAGTGCCTGTAAAGGCCCCTTCGCGGGCTTGCCCGCTCCCACAGGTTCGTCGTATCCCGCAGGCTATGCGCAATTTCTGTGGGAGCGGGCAAGCCCGCGAAAGGGCCGGCACACACCACACAAATCCCAGGCAAAGAAAAACCCGGCCGAGGCCGGGTTTTTCATGAAGCTTCAAACCAATTACTTGGCCTGGGCTTCTACCTGAGCTTCAACGCGACGGTTGATAGCGCGGCCTTCTTCGGTGGCGTTGTCGGCAACCGGACGGGTTTCGCCGTAGCCAACCGAGTCAACACGGCTGGATTCTACGCCGTACTGCTGGGTCAGGACCTGCTTGACAGCGTTGGCACGACGCTCGGACAGCTTCTGGTTGTAAGCGTCTGGGCCGACGGAGTCAGTGTGACCTTCCACGGTGGTGGTGGTCTGTGGGTACTGCTTCATGAAGTCAGCCAGGTTCTTGATGTCGCCGTAGCTGTTTGGCTTGACAACCGACTTGTCGAAGTCGAACTTGACGTCCAGCTCAACGCGAACGACTTCGGCAACAGCCGGGCAGCCATCAGCGTCAACGGTAACGTTGGCCGGGGTGTCAGGGCACTTGTCGACATTGTCGCAAACGCCGTCGTTGTCGGAGTCGGAGCACACTTCGGCAACTGGAGCCGGAGCGACTTCAGCTTGCTTCGGGCTACCGCCGAAGTTCAGACCAACACCAACGGTCGGACCCCACTCGGTGTTGCCGTTGTCGATGTTGTACATGGCTTCTACGCCAGCACGGGCGAAGAACATGTCGGTGATGTACCACTTGGCGCCAGCGCCAACGTTGGCGAAGGTGGAGTGGTCGCGGCCGCTACGAGTGGCCTGGCCCAGGCTCTCGTGAGCGAAACCGGCGGAAACGTACGGACGCAGAGCGTCGCCCACGGTACCGAAGTGGTAGGTGGCGTCGAGCTTGGTCTTGGAACCTTTGATGTCTTTGTTGAAGACTTCACCACGAGCGTTGTGGGTCTCGTTGTAGCCGAGGTCCAGGGAAACGTCGTCGGTCAGGAAGTAGCCCAGGCGAACACCAGGATTGGTGCCGTCGTTCTTGAAGTTACGTTCGCTGTCGTAGTACTGCTTGGTAACGTTGCCTTCGATTTCTACAGCGCCTTGGCCTTGAGCCAGAACGCCGAACGAAGTAGCAGCGACGAGCGAGCCAATGGCCAAGCCCAAGGTGTTTTTCAATTTCATCCGTTAAATCCCCATCTGGTGATAGTTAAGCAGTCCCACCACAAACAAGGGGGACAACTCGACGGCTAGTCTAGCAGAACTCGCCGGTTCGTTAGAGATATTTGCACGCCACTAAGTTTCATCGAGGCCGGCAAATTTCTCCCGAAGCTTGTCTAGCGCGCGCTTGTAGCGCATTTTTGTGGCGCTCAGGCCCATGTGCATGATGTCGGCAATTTCCTGAAATTCCAGCTCTGCGACAAAACGCAGCACCAGGATTTCCCGGTCAATCGGGTTCACATGCACCAGCCATTTGTCCAGCCCGCCTTTTTCTTCCGGCTTCGGAGCCTTGTCTTCGGACGCCTCTTCCACAGGGTCCAGACTCAAGGCATCCATCAACCGACGTTTACGGCGCTCCTTGCGGTACTGGGTAATGCATTCGTTGTAGGTGATGCTGTAGAGCCAGGTCTTGAACTTGGACTTACCCTCGAAGTTCTTCAGCCCGTACAGCACTTTCAACATGACTTCCTGACAGACATCGTCCGCGTCACGGTCGTTCCCCAGATAACGCGCACAGACGTTGAACAGGGTCCGTTGGTAGCGCCGCATGAGCTCCTCATAGGCGCGGGTAACGTGGTACAGCTCCTCATGCGAACGCGCCACCAACTCTTCGTCGGTGAGCTCGCGGGGGTCATAACGCATGGGCGGCGAATGAACTTTATTCAAAACGGATCTGGCCGACAGTCAGGTCAATGTCGCCGCGCGACCCCGTGGGTCGATTTTCGCGGCGGCATACATTAACAGCTTTGTGCGGTTAGCGGCTATTGACTCGCTGTTCAAGCAGCTCGCGGTTGGACAGCGACACCAGTTCGCCGTCATCGGTCAGCAGCGTCGTCTTCACCGTACCGATCTCCTCGATATGCCCTTCGACCTCTCCAATCCGCACCTGCTGGCCCACCTGGTACAGCTCGCGCACGTAGATGCCGGCCAGGATCTGCCCGGCGATTTCGCGGCTGCCAAGGCCCATTGCCAGCGCAACGGCCAGACCAACGGTAATCAGCCCGATCACGATCACATGGTTCAGCAGGTCGGTTTTCACCTCCAGCTGGCTGATGGCCACCGAGATGCTGATGATGATCACCAGGCCCTGGGTGATGCGCCCCAGGCCTGCCGAGTATTCCAGGCCGATGCCTTCGGCAGCGCCGCGCACCAGGCCGTTCGCCACCTGGGCCAGCAGCACGCCGGCCAGCAGCACCAGGGCTGCGCCGAACACCTTCGGCAGGTACAGGGCGAGCATGTCGAGGGTTGCCGAAACCCGCTCCAGGCCCAGCGATTCAGCGGCCGAGACCAGGAAGATGAGCAGCACGAACCAGTAGACGATCTTGCCGATCAGGGTCGAGATCGGTACCTGGATACCGACCCGGCCGAGCATCTTGGTCAGACCGGTGCCGGCCATCAGGCGGTCCAGGCCGAACTTGGCCAGCAGTTTGGACAGCAGCGTGTCGAGCAGCTTGGCCACCACGAAACCGAGCAGCACCACGACCAGCGCGCCGAACAGGTTGGGGATGAAGTTCGCTACCTTGGTCCAAAGGGCAGTCATGGCGGTGACCAGGCTCTGGGTCCAGAGATCGAGTTCCATATTCAATCGGCCTTATCTGCTTTGCCGCCGTTGGCAGCGTTGCGGGAAGAGTGTCGACGCACCGGCGCCACATGCGCCGCGCCATTGTTCACGGCGATCAGCAGCGCCTGGCTCCAGCGGCCAAGCAGGCTGAACAGATCACCTGCGCCAACCTGGCGGTTGGCGGTTTTCAGCACGCGACCCAGGCAAGCGGCGTCGTCCCGGTCATCCCGGTCATTGCCGGAGGGTGACGCCTTGAGCAGGTCGCGCAGGGATTCTTCAAACGGATCGTGCATGGGCACCTCGCGCAGTGTCAGTCAGAGACGAGATGGCCGGGCGATGGGTCACACATCGCATTGGGACGAGTGTTTCAAAATGAATGCGTGCCGGCTTCTTCGCGGGCACGCTCGCTCCCACAGGGACCCCACAGAAGGCTGTGGAGTACCTGTGGGAGCGAGCGTGCCCGCGAAGAGGCCAGAACAGGCAGAACATTTCTAGACCCACCGCAACCGCCGGAACAGCCACCACTGCCCCACCGCCAACCCCAGCACGACGATGCAGGCAAACAGGAAGCCATAGGGGTTTTCCGCCCCCGGGATGCCGCCGACATTGATGCCCAGCAGACCGGTGATGAAGCTCATGGGCAGGAAGATGCAGGTGATGATGCCGAAGCGATACATGGTGCGGTTCATCCGCTCGCTGCGCCGGCGATCCTGGCTTTCCAGCACCAGCGCGGCCCGCTCGCGGGTCAGTTCCAGCTCTTCGAGGTAGCGGATCAGGCTGTTGTTCAGCTCGTTCCAGTAATCGGCATCGGCATCGACGAACCAGCTCCATTTGCTACGCGACAGCTGGGCATAGATCTCCCGCTGCGGGGCAAGGAAACGTCGTAAGCCGGCGGCACGCCGGCGAATCTGCTGCAGGCAGCCGTTCTCCGGGGTGTACCGTTCGTCGGATTCAACCTTTTCTTCTTCCAGGTCGACCAGTTCAGACAGATCGCTGACCAGGCCCTGAACCTTTTCGGTCAGCAGTTCGCCCATCAGCAGCAACAGCTCGGAAGCCGATTTCGGCCCCCTGCCCTCTTCGAGCTGCTGGAGAATCTCGTCACTGGCGCGCAACGGCCGCAGGCGCAGCGAGATGACCCGCTGCGCCTCGGCGAAGATGCGCACCGAGACCATGTCCTCGGGCTCTGCACCCGGGTTGAGGTTGACCCCACGCAGGAACAGCAGCAGCTGTTCATCGGCCATGGGCAGCAGGCGCGGCCGGGTGTTTTCTTCCAGCAACAGCTCGCAGGCGAACGCACTCAGGCCGCTGTCGTGCAGCAGCCAGGTGCGGGTTTGCGGATGGCTGCGGTCCCAGTGCAGCCACAGGCTCTGCTCGGGTTGCAGCTGCAGGTCGTCCAGCTCGGTACGGGCAATCGAGCGCGCACCGCCTTTGCCATCGAGCACCAGGGCGTGTACCAGCCCCCACTGCGCGTTGTCTTCCTCGAACATCAAAGCTCCATCAGCGCGGGCGGCGCATCACGCTGGCATTTTCAGCGGGCTTGGCGAGACCAGCACGCCATTGTTGTCGGCGTACACGTACTCGCCGGGGCGGAAGGTCACGCCGGCGAAGGTCACTGGCACGTTGAGGTCGCCGATGCCGCGCTTGTCGGTCTTCATCGGGTGGCTGGCCAGGGCCTGCACGCCGACGTCGGTCTGGATCAGCACGTCGACGTCACGCACGCAACCGTAGATCACCAGGCCTTCCCAGCCGTTCTTGGCAGCCTTCTCGGCGAGCATGTCGCCGAGCAGTGCACGGCGCAGCGAGCCACCACCATCGACGACCAGGACCTTGCCCTTGCCATCGAGCTCGACCTGCTCCTTGACCAGCGAGTTGTCTTCGAAGCACTTGATGGTGACGATCTGGCCGCCGAACGAATCGCGGCCGCCAAAATTGCTGAACATCGGTTCCAGCACCTGCACCAGGTCAGGGTAGGCGTCACACAGGTCGGGCGTTACGTAATGCTGCATGGGAAGCTCCTGTCAGTCACAACGAAAGCGGGTATCGTCCAAGGCTACACCGTAGAGCCCATTGCAGTCATCCGGGACCAGGCAGTCAGTTGTGTTTTGCCTGTTTCGGCCCTTTCGCGGGCACGCCCGCTCCCACAGGGACCTCACAGCATTCAGGCCCTGTGTGATCCCTGTGGGAGCGGGCGTGCCCGCGAAAAGACCAATACAGGCGACGCAAATTCAACTGGCGGGCACAGGCTCCGCCATCACCGTGGACGCATGCACCGGCACCAGCGGATCCCGCAGCCAACGCTCCACCAGCGGCCACACCTGCACCTGCGCGGCCTTGCTCACCAGCATGTCGACATGCCCGAAAGCCTCGAACCCTTCCTCGGGGCCCAGCCGCAGAAACTGCTTTTGCTCACCGCCCAACTGCTCGAACAACTTGCGACAGGCCCACACCGGGTCCTGAAAATCCCCCGCGCCAGCCACGGCCAACAGCGGTACATCCACCTCGGTCAGCCCCGCCCACCAGTCGTTCTGCTTGTCGCCAAAACGTCCGAACAGGCCATGCCAGCGCATGTTCTCCAGCGCCAGGCCGATCGGCTCGTCCTCCGGCCCACGCTTGAAGCGCGGCCCGGAAATCTGCCCCCAGCGCTTGAGCAGCAGCTTCGCCCCCCACGTCAGTGGCGGTACCTTCAACGGCCAGTACACGCGGCTGATCTGGGTACCGAACAGCGCCACGCTAGCCACCTGCTCGGCAGCCAGAAAGCCACCGCCCAGCGCTGCCACCAAGGTCGTACCCCCCAAGGAGTGGCCGACCCAGTGCGGCGCCTGCCCCGACTGCTCGCGCACGAAAGCCGCAATCAGCGGCAGGTCATCGCGGGCATAGGCAGCAACGCTGTTGTGCTTCCAGTCATGGTTGCGCGGCGACAGGCCATGGCCGCGCATTTCCGGGATCCACACATCGAAGCCGGCGCGGGCGAGATAGGCCCCCAGGCCAACCCCTTTGGGCGAATACCAGAAGCGGCGGTTGGAGAAGCTGCCGTGCAGGAGAACGACCGGCACGCCCTGGGCCTGGTCCTGATCGGCCAGCCCCAGACGGGTGACAGCCAGCTCGACGCTGGGGTCAGGGCTGTTGCCGGCCTTGATCCGGTACACGTCTTCGCTGAGGTCGCCGCGGCGTTCGGCACTGAGCAGGGCCACGGGGAATAGAGTGCTGCTGCTTTGCATAAGGTTGCTTGGTGCACAAAAAAGGGCGGGATCCATTGCTGGAGCTCGCCCTGGAAAAAACCAGGCGGGGGTACGCCAGACGCACCCCCGCGTTTTACTGCATCAGACCGCGCCTTGGCCTTCAGCCAGGTAGAACCAGGTTTCAAGTACCGAGTCCGGGTTCAGCGACACGCTGTCGATGCCCTGCTCCATCAGCCACTTGGCCAGGTCCGGGTGGTCCGACGGGCCCTGGCCGCAGATGCCGATGTACTTGCCAGCCTTGTTGCACGCGGCAATGGCGTTGGCCAGCAGCTTCTTCACCGCTGGGTTACGCTCGTCGAACAGGTGGGCGATGATGCCCGAGTCACGGTCCAGGCCCAGGGTCAGCTGGGTCAGGTCGTTGGAGCCGATCGAGAAGCCGTCGAAGTATTCCAGGAACTCTTCGGCGAGGATGGCGTTGGACGGCAGCTCGCACATCATGATCACGCGCAGGCCGTTGTCGCCGCGGGCCAGGCCGTTTTCGGCGAGCAGGTCGACGACCTGGCTGGCTTCGCCCAGGGTACGCACGAACGGCACCATGATCTCGACGTTGGTCAGGCCCATCTCGTTGCGCACGCGCTTCAGGGCACGGCACTCGAGCTCGAAGCAGTCACGGAACGATTCGCTGATGTAACGCGAAGCGCCACGGAAGCCCAGCATCGGGTTTTCTTCTTCCGGCTCGTACAGCTTGCCGCCGATCAGGTTGGCGTACTCGTTGGACTTGAAGTCCGACAGGCGCACGATGACCTTTTTCGGGTAGAAGGCCGCTGCCAGGGTGCTGATGCCCTCGACCAGCTTCTCGACATAGAAGCCAACCGGGTCGTTGTAGCCGGCGATGCGCTTGTCGACACTGTCTTTCAGGTCGGCTGGCAGGCCGGCGTAGTTCAACAGTGCCTTGGGGTGTACACCGATCATGCGGTTGATGATGAACTCCAGGCGCGCCAGGCCGACACCGGCGTTGGGCAACTGGGCGAAATCGAAGGCGCGGTCCGGGTTGCCGACGTTCATCATGATCTTGAACGGCAGGTCGGGCATGGCGTCGACCGAGTTCTGCTTGATGTCGAAGCCCAGCTCACCCTCGAAGATGAAGCCGGTGTCGCCTTCGGCACAGGACACGGTCACACCCTGGCCGTCTTTCAGCACCTGGGTGGCGTTGCCGCAGCCGACCACGGCCGGAATGCCCAGCTCACGGGCGATGATCGCCGCGTGGCAGGTACGCCCGCCACGGTTGGTGACGATGGCGCTGGCGCGCTTCATCACCGGTTCCCAGTCCGGGTCGGTCATGTCGGAGACCAGTACGTCGCCCGGCTGGACCTTGTCCATTTCCGATACGTCGTTGATCACGCGGACCTTGCCGGCGCCGATACGCTGGCCAATGGCACGGCCTTCGACCAGTACGGTGCCCTTCTCTTTCAGCAGATAGCGTTCCATGACGTTGGCGCTGGAGCGGCTCTTCACCGTCTCAGGGCGCGCCTGGACGATGTACAGCTTGCCGTCATCACCGTCCTTGGCCCATTCGATGTCCATCGGGCGCTGGTAGTGCTGCTCGATGATCATGGCCTGCTTGGCCAGCTCGCTGACCTCGGCATCGGTCAGGCAGAAGCGCGCGCGCTCGGCGCGGTCCACTTCGACGGTCTTGACCGAACGGCCGGCCTTGGCTTCTTCGCCGTAGACCATCTTGATCGCCTTACTGCCCAGGTTGCGGCGCAGGATGGCCGGGCGGCCGGCCTGCAGGGTGTTCTTGTGCACGTAGAATTCGTCAGGGTTGACCGCACCCTGCACCACGGTTTCGCCCAGGCCGTAGGCGCCGGTGATGAACACCACGTCGCGGAAGCCCGACTCGGTGTCGAGGGTGAACATGACGCCGGCAGTGCCGGTTTCGGAACGGACCATGCGCTGCACGCCGGCGGACAGGGCCACCAGCTTGTGGTCGAAGCCCTGGTGCACGCGGTAGGCGATGGCACGGTCGTTGAACAGCGAGGCAAACACTTCCTTGGCCGCGCGGATCACGTTGTCGACGCCGCGGATGTTGAGGAAGGTTTCCTGCTGGCCGGCGAACGAGGCGTCCGGCAGGTCTTCGGCGGTGGCCGAGGAACGCACGGCAACCGCCATGTTGTCGTTGCCGGCAGCCATTTCGGCGAAGGCCGTACGGATTTCCGAATCCAGACGTGCCGGGAAGTCGGCTTCCATGACCCACTGGCGAATCTGCGCGCCGGTCTTGGTCAGGGCGTTGATATCATCCACGTCGAGTGCGTCGAGTGCGGCATGGATACGGTCGTTGAGACCACTCTGTTCGAGAAAATCGCGGTACGCCTGCGCCGTAGTGGCAAAGCCGCCCGGCACCGATACACCAGCACCTGCGAGGTTGCTGATCATCTCGCCCAGGGATGCGTTCTTGCCCCCCACATGCTCCACATCATGGACGCCGAGCTTTTCGAGGGAAACTACGTACTCTACCAAGGTGATCTCTCCACTGACTGTATTGGAAAAGCTCAAGGGCGCCCGCCTGCCTTCGTTGACTTGGCCGGACGCTTGTGGCCTGTACCTGGAAAATAAGTGAGAATGCCGACAGCCGCATTCGGCAAACCGAACTTATCATATCCAAGAAACGTCATCAGCTTAAGGCCCAGATCGCAAATGAAACGAACCGCGTTCTTCATCTCCGACGGCACCGGCATCACCGCCGAAACCCTGGGCCAGAGTCTGCTCGCTCAATTCGAGAGCATTCCATTCAGTAAATTCACCCGCCCCTACATCGATTCGCCGGAAAAGGCGCGGACCATGGTCCAGCAAATCAACGCTGCGGCCGAGCGTGATGGCGTACGCCCGATCATCTTCGACACCATCGTCAATCAGGACATCCGTGAGATCCTGGCTACTTCGAATGGCTTCATGATCGACATCTTTTCTTCGTTTTTGTCCCCGCTTGAACAGGAATTGACCGCCCATTCGTCATATTCCGTCGGCAAGTCGCACTCGATTGGCGGCAACTCCAACTACATGGAACGCATCGAGGCGGTGAATTTTGCCCTGGACAACGACGATGGCGCGCGCACGCACTACTACGACAAGGCCGACCTGATCCTGGTCGGTGTATCGCGCTGCGGCAAGACCCCCACCTGCCTGTACATGGCCATGCAATTCGGCATCCGCGCCGCCAACTACCCGCTGACCGAGGACGACATGGAGCGCCTGCAGCTGCCGGCGGTGCTGAAAAAGCACCACAACAAGCTGTTCGGCCTGACCATCGACCCCGACCGCCTCACCGCCATCCGCCACGAGCGCAAGCCCAACAGCCGCTACTCCAGCTTTGCCCAGTGCGAGTTCGAAGTGCGCGAGGTGGAAAGCCTGTTCCGCCGGGAGAACATTCCCAACATCAATTCCACGCATTTTTCGGTGGAAGAGATTTCGGCGAAGATTCTGGTCGAGAAAGGGGTGGAGCGCAGGTTCAAGTAAGCCTGTACCGGCCTCTTCGCGGGCACGCCCGCCCCCACAGGGACCTCACTACACTCAAGCCTTGTGATATCCCTGTGGGAGCGGGCGTGCCCGCGAAAGGGCCGGCACAGGAATAAAAAAAGCCCCGGCATCACTGCCGGGGCTTTCTTTTAGGACGGCACCACCGCCGCCTGCCCGCTCATGGCCAGGTCGACCAGCTCGCGGTTGGCCACCGCGTACATCGCATAGTCGGTGCCGGTGGCATTGCGCAAGTCATCCAGCATGGCGCGCCAGCGCTCCACCATCACCCGGTGCTGCTCGGCCCACAGCGCCACGCGGGCGTCCATGTCTTCCGGTGCATCGGCCATCTGCAGTACCGAGATGGTAATCGCCCGCTGCTGCAGGTCGATGTCGTCGCGGAACGCTTCGCGGGCCAGCGCCTGCCAGTTGTTTTCCACTGGCAGGTTGCTGATTTCCTGCAGGTACCAGGTCAGGTCCAGCGCGCTGCCCACGGCGAAGAACGCCTTGGCCACCTGCGCCGGGTCATGGCCGGTAACATCCGAAGCCTCGATGATCGGCAACAGGGTGTACAGGTGGGTAGTGCCAGCCACCATGCGCGCCAGCAACTCCGGCACACCGGCCTCGACGAAGCCCTGGTAGCGCACCATCCAGCGCTCGCGGGTCGGGCCTTCGAGCAACTCGTCGAGCTTGAGCCCCAGTTGCGCGATCTTCGGTCCGAAGTGCGCGGTGTCGCGCCCGGCGTCCTGCTCGTTGCGGCGGCTGCGCAGGAACCAGCGGGTGGCACGACGACCCAGGCGCATCAGCTCGTCCATCAGGGTCAGCTGGATTTCCGCCGGTACCTGGTAGTCCAGTGCCTCGATCTGGCGGAACCAGTGCGGCAGGTGGAAGATGTCGCGCACGATCACATAGGCCCCGGCCACGTTGGCCGGGCTCATGCCGGTCGACTCCTTCAGGCGCTGGACGAAGGTGATGCCCATGTTGTTGACCAGGTCGTTGGCGATCTGGGTGCTGACGATTTCGCGCTTCAGGCGGTGGCGGCGCATGGACTCGGCGAACTTGCTGACCAGCGACGGCGGGAAGGCGGTTTCCATGTCGCGGGTCAGGTAGTCGTCGTCCGGCACCAGCGACTTGAGCAGCTGTTCCTTGAGGTCGATCTTGCTGTACGAGATCAGCACCGACAGCTCGGCGCGGGTCAGGCCCTGGCCGGCGGCCAGGCGTTCGGCCAGCTGCTCTTCGGATGGCAGGAACTCGATGGCGCGGTCCAGCTTGCCACGGGCTTCCAGGTCGGCCATCAGGCGCTTGTACTCGGCAATCCGCTCGCGGGCGCGGCGGGCAGCCAGCGACAGTGCCTGGGTCTGCTTGTAGTTGTTGCCCAGCACCAGGCCGGCCACTTCGTCGGTCATGCTGCCCAGCAGCTGGTTGCGCTGCTTCTCGGTCATGTCGCCACCCTGCACCACTTCGTTGAGCAGGATCTTGATGTTGACCTCGTGGTCGGAGCAGTCCACGCCACCGGCGTTGTCGATGAAGTCGGTGTTGGTGGCGCCGCCGTGCAGGCCGAACTCGACCCGGCCGAGCTGGGTCATGCCCAGGTTGCCGCCCTCGCCCACCACCTTGCAGCGCAGCTCATTGCCATTTACCCGCAGCGCGTCGTTGGCCTTGTCGCCAACATCGGCGTGGCTCTCGGTGCTGGCCTTGACGTAGGTACCGATGCCACCGTTCCACAGCAGGTCTACCGGTGCCTTGAGCAGCGCGTTGAGCAGCTCGGTCGGGGTCAGGCGATCGGCATCAATGGCGAAGCGCTCTTTCATCTGCGGGCTGATGGCGATGCTCTTGGCACTGCGCGGGAAGATACCGCCGCCTTCAGACATGATGCTGGTGTCGTAGTCGCTCCAGGCCGAACGCGGCAGGTCGAACAGGCGCTTGCGCTCGGCAAAGCTGGAGGCAGGCTCCGGGTTCGGGTCGATGAAGATGTGCAGGTGGTTGAACGCGGCCACCAGTTGCAGCTTGTCGGACATCAGCAGGCCGTTGCCGAACACGTCGCCGGCCATGTCGCCGACGCCAATGACGGTGATCGGGTCTTCCTGCACGTTGATGCCGCGCTCGCGGAAGTGGCGCTGCACGCCCACCCAGGCGCCGCGCGCGGTAATGCCCATCTTCTTGTGGTCGTAACCGGCCGAGCCACCCGAGGCGAAGGCGTCGCCCAGCCAGAAGCCGTAGTCGATGGCGATGCCGTTGGCGATGTCGGAGAACGTCGCGGTGCCTTTGTCAGCCGCCACCACCAGGTACGGGTCGTCATCGTCATGCCGCACCACGTTGGCCGGCGGCACCACGCCACCGTCCTTGAGGTTGTCGGTGATATCCAGCAGGCCGGAAATGAAGATGCGATAGCACGCCACGCCTTCGGCGGCGATCTCGTCACGGCTGCCGCCCAGCGGCAGGCGGCGCGGCAGGAAGCCGCCCTTGGCGCCGACCGGCACGATTACCGAGTTCTTCACCTGCTGGGCTTTTACCAGGCCCAGCACCTCGGTACGGAAGTCTTCCTCACGGTCGGACCAGCGCAGGCCACCACGGGCGACGTTGCCAAAGCGCAGGTGCACGCCCTCGACCCGTGGCGAGTAGACGAAGATCTCGAACTTGGGCACTGGTTTAGGCAGTTCGGGGATCAGCTTGGGGTTGAACTTGAAGCTGAAGTACGACTTGTTATGGCCGTTGGCGTCCGGCTGGTAGAAGTTGGTGCGCAGGGTGGCCTTGATCAGGTCCAGGTAGCGGCGCAGGATGCGGTCTTCGTTCAGCACCTGCACGTCATCCAGCGCGGTCAGGATGGCCTGTTCCAGACGCAGTTGCTTGTCATCCAGGTCGTCCTGGGTGAGCTTGCGCGCCAGGTAGAAGCGGGTCTTGAACAACCGGGTCAGCTCGCGGGCGATGTCAGTGTGGTTGTTCAGGGTGCTGGCGATGTAGCCCAGGTCGAAGCCCAGGCGGATCTGCTTCAGGTACCGGGCGTAGGCACGCAGCAGCGCCACGTCGCGCCATGGCAGGCCGGCGGTCAGCACCAGGCGGTTGAAGGCGTCGTTCTCGGCATCGCCACGGACGATGTGGATGAAGGCGTCCTGCAGGATGTCATTGAGCTGCTGGATATCCAGGCTCAGGCCTTCGCTGTAGGTGAAGGCGAAGTCGTGGATCCAGTAGCCGCGGCCACTGGCATGGCGCAGGCGGTACGGGAACTCGCCGAGCACGCGCAGGCCAAGGTTTTCCAGGATCGGCAGCACGTCGGACAGCGCCAGCGGCGTGTCGGCGTGGTACAGCTTGCAGTGCAGGATGCGCTCGCCGGCCTGGGTCAGCGGCTGGTAGAAGCTCATCGCCAGCGGTTTGCTTTCCGAGAGGTTCAGCACGTGTTGCAAGTCGACCACCGCCGAGTGCGCGGCGAAGCGCTCGCGGTAGCCGGCCGGGAAACCTTTGGGGAAGTCGGCGAGGATGTTGGTGCCCTGGGCTTCGCCGAAGTTCTCGATCACCAGCGCCGAGTAGTCGTCATTCCACGAGCGGCAGGCCTGGATCACTTCGCGTTCCAGTTGCTGCGGGTCGATGTCGATGCGGTTTTTCGGGTCTACCCGCAGAATCAGCTGCACACGGGCCAGCACCGATTCGGAGAAGAAGGTCCAGAACTCGCAGTCGCTGGCCTTCAGGCGCTCCATCAGTACCTGCTGGATCTTCTGCCGCACTTCGGTGGAGTAGATTTCCCGCGGGACATAGGCCAGGCAGTAGCAGAAGCGGCCGTACGGGTCCTTGCGCAGGAACACGCGGATCTTGTTGCGCTCCTGGATCTGCACGATCGACATGACAGTGCTGAACAGCTCGTCGACCGGGGTCTGGAACAGATCGTCGCGCGGCAGCACTTCCAATACCTGGGCCAGTTCCTTGCCCAGGTGGGCCTTGGGATCGAAGCCCGAGCGGCGCTCGACTTCGGTGACCTTCTCACGGATATAAGGGATGGCATGCACGCTTTCGCCGTACACCGACGAGGTGTACAGGCCCATGAAGCGGTGCTCCTTGATCACCTTGCCGTCGGCATCCAGCTGGCGGATCGACACATAGTCCGGGTAGGCCGGGCGGTGTACGCGGCTTGGCAGCGCGGCCTTGGCGAACGACAGCAGCAGCGGCTCGTTGAGGTAGGCCACGGCGTAGTCTTCGATGCGCAGCTCGTCGCTGGTCAGGCCCACGCGCAGGCGCCGCGGCAGGCCGAGGAACGACTGCTCGTCGTAGACCATCTGGCCGCCTTGGGCGTCGCCCTTGACGGTGAATTCTTCATAGCCCAGGAAGGTGAAGTGGTTGTCCAGCAGCCACTCGAGGAACGCCTTGACCTCGCCCTTCTCGTGTTGCGCCGGGCCAAAGGCGGTCTGTTCCACTTCCGCCAGCACTTCACGCAGCTTGGCCTTCATCGGATCGAAGTCGGCAACCACCACCCGCACCTCGGCCAGCACCTGCTCGATCTCGCGGGCCAGCACCGTCAGCTCGGCGGCGTTGGCGCAACGGTCGATCTCCAGGTACATCAGCGACTCATGGCGTACGCCTTCGCCCTGGGTGCCCTTGGGCAGCAGTTCCAGCAGCTCGCCCTTGGCGCCGCGGCGTACGCTGAGCACGGTGGTCTGCAGGGTGTGGATGCTATAGCCGCGGCGGTTGAGCTCGGTACGCACCGAGTCGACCAGGAACGGCAGGTCGTGATGCAGCACTTCGACCACGGTGTGGGTCGATTGCCAGCCATTGCGTTCGTAATCGGGGTTGTACACCCGCACTTGCGGGTATTCGGGGTCGAAACGCTCGATGATGCGCCAGGCTGACAGGGTGCAGCCGGCCAGGTCGGAAAGCCTGCGTTGGGTGAGTTCGTCCAGAGAGATGATGCCGAAGAACTGCTCGGCGAACAGCGCGACTTGTGGCAGGGACTGTTCGCTGATGTGCTGCGCCAGGGCCGCTTGCAGTTGGTGCTGGAAGTCGGCTTTGCTGGCTGCGGTGAAGAACGCCATCTGTGGTACTCCGCTTGGGCTTTGTAATAGTTGAAGCGTCGCTGCGTGCGCCGTGTACGGATCAACGATAGCCAACCCGTGGCAAGGCGGACGGTAAAACCAGGCGTTGAACGTGCACAGGCACGCCCAGGGCTCGCCGAAGCTTAACGACTGATCGGTCATCAAGGCTTGCAGCGCTGCGACAATTTCGGTCAAGGGGCGGTAACTTTACGTTTATGCCTGCCGGCAAGACTGTCAGAATTCCCTTCCGTTTCCTTTGATCCGAGCCTTGTCCATGCAAATCAATACTGCCCTGCTGTTCGCCACCCCTTGCGATGACGAGGAAGACAACATGGCGACCCTGTGCTGCCACAGCGACAAGGGTCAGATGTTCCTGCTGACCCGCTACCCGGACGAAGATACCGTCGACCTGACCCTGGATGACGAGCCGTCGACGCTGGACGGGCTGAAAGTGACCCTGAGCGCCAAGCGCCTGCTGATTGAAGTCGCGGCCGGCGACCGCGATGCACTGAAGGGCGATGAGGTGCTGGAAATCAACCTGACCAGCGAGTTGAGTGACATGGATGAAGTGAAGGAAACCCTGGAGAACATCCTGGCCGGGACTGGTACCTTCGTCTGCGAGCTGTGACGAACTGAATACCGGCGCTGCCCCTGTGGGAGCGGGCATGCCCGCGAACACCGGCACAGCCGGTGCCATCCATCGCGTCGCCTGTTTCGCGGGCTTGCCCGCTCCCACAGTGACCGCGCCAGCTTTCAGGTTTTGTGCAAGGCAGTTCCCTCACAACGATCATGCCAGCGCTTGCTGCATCTCCCGGGCTTGCACCCGCAACGCCTGGCAAAACGGCTCCACCGCCGCCGACGCCGGCCGGTGGTCCGGCCTGATCAACATCACCTGGTATGGCACCGACACCCGCAACCTGCGGATCGGCAACCCGCCCTGCGCCGCCTCCAGCCCACTCAACGGGTTGATGATCGCCACCCCCAGGCCTTGCCGGACCATGGCGCATACCGAGGCAGCACTGGTGGTCTCGATGACCGTGCGGCGGTTCACCCCCGCTGCACGAAAGTGCTGGTCCAGGCGCTGCCGGTAGGTGTCCAGGCTGGCCAGGTTGATGAAGTCGACCTCGTGAAAATCGCTCAACTCCAGTTCGGCCCTGGCCTGCAACGGGTGCCCGTCGGGCAGCACACACACCATGTTGGCGCTGAACAGCAATTCGCCGTAGGCGCCACGCGGTATCTGCTCGACCTCGGTCAGGCCCAGGTCATGCTGCTGGGCCACCAGTGATTCCTCCAGCAAAGGCGACTCCTGCGCCAGGATACTCACGCTCACGCCCCGGTGCTGCTGGTGAAAGCGCTGGCAAGCCTTGGGTAGCAAGGTCTGGGAAAACAGCGGCAGGCAGGTGATGGCCAGCCGACCCTGTTCGAAATTGCGGATGGCCTGGGCAAAGCGGTCAATGCGCTCCAGCCCTACGTAGGCCCGCTCAACCTCCTCGATCAACAGCAACGCCTGGGCGGTCGCCACCAGGCGCCCACCCTCGCGCTCGAACAGGTTCAGCCCGGTTACCTGCTCCAGCCGCGCCAGTTCGCGGCTGACAGTGGGCTGCGAGGTGAACAGCAGGCGCGCCGCACCAGTGACACTGCCAGCGGCCATGATGGCGCGGAACACTTCAATATGGCGGACGGACAGTTTCACGGCAATACCTGGGAAGTCGGCAATGGTCATATCAGATATGAATGGCCGACAGAAAAATAGCTATTTTTCTGAATTCATGCTTTGGCTCATCCTCGTGGCCTTCCTTATATGAGTAGCACCACCATGACTGCACCCTTCACTCTTCTGGCCGAAGCTGTCCGCCAGCACGGCTCACCGCTGTGGGCCTACGACGCCAGCACCATCGCCGAACGGGTCGAACAGCTGAAGGTGTTCGACACCGTGCGCTTCGCCCAGAAGGCCAACCCCAACCTGCATGTGCTGCGCCTGATGCGCGCCCACGGCCTGGTGCTGGATGCAGTGTCGCTGGGCGAAATGGAACGGGCTTTTGCCGCGGGTGCAAGCGTTGATGGCGACCCTGCCGGCGTGGTGCTGACCTGCGATGCGCTGGACCGGCCGACGCTGGAGCGGGTGGTGGCCTCGAAGATCGAAGTCAATGCCGGCTCCATCGACATGCTGCGCCAATTGGGTGAACGCTCTCCCGGCCACCGCGTGTGGATCCGCATCAACCCCGGCTTCGGCCACGGCCATAGCCGCAAAACCAACACCGGTGGCGAGAACAGCAAGCACGGCATCTGGCACGAAGAGCTGGGCGAAGCGCTGGCCTGCGTGAAAACCCATGGCCTGCATCTGGTGGGCGTGCACATGCACATCGGCTCCGGGGTGGATTACCAACACCTGGAGCAAGTGGCCCGCTCGATGATCGAGCTGATCGGCCGCCTGGGCGTGGACATCGAAGCGTTCTCCATTGGCGGCGGGCTTTCCACCCCGTACCGCAGCAGCGACAAGCCGGTCGATCTGCAACGCTACGCCCAGACCTGGGCCGTGGCACGCAAGGAAATCGAAGCGATGCTGGGCCACCCCGTGCGCATGGAGATCGAGCCAGGGCGCTTCCTGGTGGCGGAATCGGGCTACCTGGTGGCCGAGGTGCGCGCCGTGAAGCAGGTGGGCCGCAATACCTTCGTCATGATCGACGCTGGCTTCAACGACCTGATGCGCCCGGCAATGTACGGGGCCTACCACCGCATGACCCTGCTCGACGCCAACGGCCAGCCGGTGGAGCGCCCACGGCAGCCGACCGTGGTGGCCGGGCCGCTGTGCGAGTCGGGCGATGTATTTACCCAGGATGACCAGGAGCTGACCCCGCATGACCTGCCCCAGGCGCAGGTAGGTGACCTGCTGGTGATCCACGACGCCGGGGCCTATGGCGCATCGATGTCGTCGAACTACAATAGCCGACCGTTGCTGCCGGAGTTCCTGATCGAGGAAGGTGCGCTGCGGATGATCCGCCGGCGGCAGACGGTGCAGGACCTGCTGAGCCTGGAGGCCGGCTTCTAAACACCGTTTTCGCAAGCTGTGGGAGCGGGCGTGCCCGCGAAGAATCCAACGCGGAACATGGCACGGGCTTCGCCCGTGTTCGCGGGTAAACCCGCTCCCACAAGTACGGCAGTGCCCTCAAGCCCGGCGCCATACCTATGGGAGCGGGTCTACCCGCGAAAGGGCCAGCCCGGGCAACACATCAACTGATGCGCTACCCACCGTCCATTGCCCCACCCCATACAATCCGGTTACCCTTTTTTCTTAATCCCGCCCTCCCCGGCCATACACCGCCCAGGCATGACTCCATGATCATTCGCCAAAGCATCGCTGCAGACCACCCGCAGCTGCTCGACATCTGGCTGCGCGCCGTGCGCGCCACCCATCACTTTCTGCAAGCGTCCGACATCGAGGCGCTGCTGCCGCAATTGCGCGACGTCTACCTCCCGGCTGTCGAACTCTGGGTTGCGGTAGACACCGATGACCGCCCGCTGGGCTTCATCGGCTTCAATGAAAACCACGTGGAGATGCTCTTCGTCGACCCCGAACGCCACGGCCAGGGCATAGGCCGCGCGCTGCTGGATTTCGGCCGCCAGTCGCGCAGCACGATGAGCGTCGATGTCAACGAGCAAAACCCGCAGGCAGTGGGGTTCTATCGGCACTACGGTTTCATCCAGACCGGCCGCTCAGCGCTGGACGGCGAAGGCCGGCCGTTCCCGTTGTTGCATATGAGCTTGCCCGCCCAGGCCTGATTTCCGGTGCCGCTTTGCGCCCCTGGCGCTGTTACAAATTCGCGAGACAGACCAACGGCATGAACCCGACACGCTATACCACCGTGGCAAAGGACTTGATGGAGGGCATCGCCAGCGGCCGCTACCCGGTGGGCAGCCTGCTGCCGACCGAGTTCGAGCTGTGCGACCTGTACGATGTCAGCCGACACACGGTGCGCGCGGCGATCAACCAGTTGCTCAACCAAGGGCTGGTATCGCGGCGCAAGCGCGTGGGCACCCGGGTCGAGGCCAGCAGCCCGCGCGGTGGCTACTCGCAGTCACTGGCCAGCGTGGCGGACCTGGCGCACCTGGCGAAAACCCAGCAACGGGAAATCCAGGACGTGCGCCACTTCGTCGCCGACTTGAGCGAGGCGGCGCGGCTGGGGCTGGTACCGGGCGAGCATTACTTCTGCGTGTCGAGCGTCCGCGTCGACCGTGTCCACAACGCGGCGCCGCTGTGCTGGACCGATGTGTACGCGCAGCGCGACTATGCCGGGGTCATAGATTTGGCCCGCGAGCACCCCGACCAGCTGATTGCAGGGCTGATCGAGCAGCACTATGGCCGGGCGATCGCAGTGGTCGACCAGCAGGTGCGGGCAGTGTTGCTGACCGCGGAAATAGCCCGGGTGCTAAAGGCCGAGGCAGGCTCGCCGGGGCTGAAGATCATTCGCCATTACCGTGAGGAAAACGGCGACCTGATGGCGGTTTCCGAGACGGTGCACCCGGATGACCGCTTTACCCTGGTTACCCAGATACGCCGCGATCGGTCGCTGTCCTGATTGGCCCATCGCCGGCAAGCCAGCTCCCAAAGCGTTCGCGCATGGCTGAGGTCAATGCGGTCGCGGTGGGAGCGCCGGGCGTGCTCTGGGGGAAAGCGGTTGCGGAGAAGATCGGGCAGGCCTATAAGAGCTCAACTTAACTTGAGGTCAATAGGCATGACAGCGGACAATACACGGATGCTAACGGTAGGTGAAGTGGCCAAACGCAGCGGCGTGGCGGTGTCTGCGCTGCACTTCTACGAGACCAAGGGGCTGATCGCCAGCGTCCGCACGGCGGGTAACCAGCGCCGTTATCCTTCGCTGGTGTTGCGTACGCTGGCCATTATCAAGGTGGCGCAACGCACGGGTATTCCGCTTGAGGAGATCAGGCAGGCCTTCAGCCGCTACGCGCCCAACAGCAAACTCACGGCAGCGCAATGGGGCGAGATGTCGACCGCCTGGCGCGAAGACCTGAACGCCCGTATTCGCACCCTGGAAGCGTTGCGCGACAGCCTGGACAACTGCATTGGTTGCGGCTGCCTGTCGCTGGAGGAATGCCCGCTGCGCAACCCCGAGGATGTGCTGGGCAAGGAAGGTACCGGGGCGCGGATTCTGGAAAAGAAGGCCCGATAAGGCTGCGCTGGCGCGAAGAGGACTGAATTTGCAAGCGGTCCGCGTACCCTGTGGGAGCGGCTTTAGCCGCGAAGAATCCAACGCGTTGCATGGCACCGGCTGCGCCGGTGTTCGCGGCTAAAGCCGCTCCCACAGGGGCCCTGCCAATTCATATGAGCCTTGTGCAGTTCCATGAGATCGCGCCCTCATGGTTCAGTCGCTTTTGCCCAGCACATACCGGTCAAAATGCTCGATATGCTCGTCCAGGTTGTCCTCGAGCATCATCCGGTACTGCTCGCAGAAATACTTCAACAGCTCCTCCCGCGCGGCAGCCAGTTCGGCACTGGTCTTGAAACTGCGGGCGCTCATCCAGGCGTTGAAGCGCGACGCGCCGAAGGTCAGCGAGGCACTGACCTTGCCCAGGTCTTCGATTTTCTCGATCTGCTGGTTGGCCAGTTCGATATGCGCATCCGCGCGGTCATAAAAAGCCTGATCGGTAGCTTGTGTCATTGCGGTTTACCTTGTTGCAGCATTCAAATTGAGCACATTGCGCGGTCCCAGCGGGAGCGGATTTAACCGCAAAAAATTGTACCCCTTACTCGTGAACCTGTATTCAGCCGCACAGTCTTAGCCGAGCCCTCAACTGGCCTTGCCGCCGACATCCACCAGAGCCATTCGCCCCATGCGCCAAGCAGTCCGCCGCTCCCCCTTTGTCTCGCTCTGCCTCATGCCGTTGTTCCCCCTGTTCGTCAGCCCCGCCCATGCCAGCGGGGAACGGCAGCTGGTGGCAGCCATCAACGACTATCGCGCCCAGCCACAGCGCTGCGAGCGGCGCATGATTCGAGGCTCGACGCCGCTGGCCTTGAAGCCGAAACTGGCGTTGCCGGTCGGCTACGGCGGTGGTTTGCGGGAAGGGTTGAAGGCTGCCGGTTATCAGGCGGTGAAGGTGCGGGCCATCCGCCTGGTCGGCGCGCAAGATGCCGAAGAAGCCTTCGACATGCTCCGCAGCGACTACTGCGCCGCCCTGCTCGATAGCCAATATGCCGATATCGGCGTCAGTCGCTCACGCAACGAGTGGCGGGTGCTGCTGGCGCGGCCCTTGCTCGATGCTCAGCTCGGTGATGGGCGATCCGCAGGCAAAGCGTTACTGGCACAGGTCAACGCAGCACGGGCGAAGCCGCGCCTGTGTGGTCGCCAGCGCTTCGCCGCTGCACGTCCGCTGACCTGGAGCACCGCCTTGGGAACGGCAGCGCAGCGACACAGTCGGGCGATGGCCAACGACAATTTCTTCGCGCACCGCGACCTCGACGGTGACTTGCCCGCAGACCGGGCATGGGATGCCGGCTACCGTGGGCGGCAGGTCGGCGAGAACATTGCCGCAGGCCAAGGCTCGCCGAGCAAGGCGATGGCAGGCTGGCTGGCCAGCCCCGGGCATTGCGCCAATCTGATGAACCCGATGTTTACCCAAGTGGGTGCAGCCTTTGCCGAGAACTCGCGTAGCGATAACGGTGTGTACTGGACGATGCTGTTCGGCGCCCCCTGAAAGGGCACGCGCCAGCCCTCTAAGCAGGGCTGGCCTGCCGATCTTTGCCTGCACCACCTCTGACAACCCCCGCCGTACCTGCCCCACCGCGCAGTCCAGATGACTGGCGCGGGTGATGACACATTGCTTGCATATGACACTTTGTGTCATTATTATCCAAAATGTGTCCTGATGGCTCTCCTCGCCGATCAGCAATCCATCGCCACTCCCCATGCAGGTACCGCCCATGACGACCACCATGCAGACCCCCAAGGACCAACTGGTCAAACACGCCCAGCTGCAAATGCTGACGGCACTGGCCGACAACACCTACACCCCACGACAGAAACTCGCCCTCACCTGCCGCATCCTGTTCGACGGCGGCCACGACTCTGGCCTGGCCGGGCAGATCACCGCACGCGCACAGGAACCCGGCACCTACTACACGCAACAACTTGGCCTGGGCTTCGACGAAATCGCCGCCTCCAACCTGCTGGTGGTCGACGAAGACCTCACCGTGCTGCAAGGCCGCGGCATGGCCAACCCGGCCAACCGCTTCCACAGCTGGCTGTACCGGGCACGCCCCGACGTCAACTGCATCATCCACACCCACCCGCTGCACAGCGCCGCCCTGTCGATGCTGGAAGTGCCACTGGCCATCTCGCACATGGACCTGTGCCCGCTGTTCGACGACTGCGCGTTCCTCAAGGAATGGCCCGGCGTGCCGGTAGGCAACGAAGAAGGTGAAATCATTTCCAGGGCGATCGGTGACAAGCGCGCGATCTTGCTTTCCCACCACGGCCTGCTGATCGCCGGCCGCTCGATCGAGGAAGCCTGCGTACTCGCCCTGCTGTTCGAGCGCGCAGCAAAGATGCAGCTGCTGGCCATGGGCGCCGGTGACATCCGCCCCATCCCGGATGCCCTGGGCAAGGAAGCCCACGACTGGATCTCCACCCCCAAACGTCATGGCGCCGCCTTCAGCTATTACGCGCGCCGTGCCTTGCGTGCCCATGGCGACTGCCTGGGCTGATTGAAGCTGTACTCTTTCCCCAACAACGGCAGAGGTGCCTGGTTATGTCTACATCTGTAATTCGCGGCGTTATCGGCTACACCATCACTCCCTTCACGGCAGACGGCACGCTCGACCTGGATGCCCTGGGCACGTCCATCGACCGCCTGATCGCCAACGGCGTACACGCCATCGCACCGCTGGGCAGCACCGGCGAAGGCGCCTACCTGTCCGACAGCGAATGGGAAACGGTGGTGCGCTTCAGCCAGACACGCATTGCCGGCCGCGTGCCCAGCGTGGTCAGCGTCTCCGACCTGACCACCGCACGCACCGTGCAACGCGCCCGCCTGGCACAGGCATGTGGCGCCGCGGCGGTGATGGTGCTGCCCATCTCATACTGGAAGCTCACCGAAGCCGAAGTGGTCGCCCACTACAAGGCGGTGGGTGCGGCCATCGACATTCCGGTCATGCTCTACAACAACCCCGGCACCAGCGGCACCGATCTGTCGGTGGAGCTGATCCTGCGCATCCTCGGCGAAGTGCCCAATGTGACCATGGTCAAGGAAAGCACTGGTGACATCCAGCGCATGCACCGCCTGTTCAAGGCCACCGATGGCCAGGTGGCCTTCTACAACGGTTGCAACCCGCTCACCCTGGAAGCCCTGGTGGCCGGCGCCACCGGCTGGTGCACTGCCGCGCCCAACCTGATCCCGGCCCTGAACCTGGCGCTTTGGGACGCGGTGCAGCAAGGCGACCTGGCTGAAGCCCGCGCGCTGTTCTACCGCCAGTACGAACTGCTGGAGTACATCACCCGCCGTGGCCTGCCCACCACCATCAAGGCCGGTTTGAACATGCTCGGCCAGGATGTCGGCGCGCCACGCCTGCCCCTGCAGCCGCTGGATGCACAAGGCAGCGACTATCTGAAGAGCCTGCTGGTAGAACTGGCCAACTGACCGCGACAACTGCCCCGGCGGCGTCCTGCTGCCGGGCCTCACCGCAACAGCTTTGCGTCCCCTTGGCTGGCCTCGACCTGGCGCAATACCTTCGCCAGTTTCGCCACGGCCAACGCCAGCTCGCCCGGGGTATGCGCCGCAAACCCCATCAACACTCCCGCTTCCCCCATCGACGACGCATACAGGCCGCTGAGCCCCAACAGGTCTATGCCTGCTGCCTGCGCCGCCTTCACCACCTGCTCTTCAGCCATCGGCCTGGTGAAAACACAGGGCATCTGCATGCCGCCCGCCGGCACGCGTGCGACAAGAAAGTCGGACAGCTGCACCTGCACCAGTGCCGCCAGAGCATCTCGGCGCTCGGCATAGATCGCCCGCATCAAGCGCACGTGGGCGCCGAAGTGCCCACCCTCGATGAACCTGGCAAGGGTCAGTTGTGCCAGCGAAGCCGTATGCCCGTCCTGCAACGTCCGCGCTGCGGTCATCGGCCCGACCAGTTGCGGTGGCAAGACCATGTAGGCAATGCGCAAGCCGGCGAACAGGGACTTGGTGAACGTGCCGATGTAAACCGTCCGGTCGTGGGCATCCAGGCCTTGCACGCACGCGGTAGGTTTGCCCGCATAGTGGAACTCACTGTCGTAATCATCCTCGATGATCCAGGCGCGTTGCTGCCGCGCCCACTCGATCACCGCCAGACGCCGGTCCAGGGACAGGGTCACGCCAGTAGGAAACTGGTGCGACGGGGTCAGGAAAACAGCCCTGGCATGGGGGGCCAACCGTGGGATCTGCTCGACCTGCATGCCGTCGGGGTCCACGGCCACGGCAATGCAATGCAGGCCAGCAGCAACCAGCGCCTTCCTGGCGCCATGGTACGCCGGGTCTTCGATAACCACCTGGTCGCCGGCATCGGCCAGTACGTGGGCACACAGGCTGAACGCCTGCTGCGAACTGGTGAGGATCAGCACACGATCGGCCGTGGCCTGTGCGCCCCGTTCGAGATTGACGTAATCGGCAATAGCCCGCCGCAGTGGGCCGGTGCCTTGCGCGGTACTGTGCTGCAGTGCCTGGGTGCCATGGTCCCTGAACACCTGCCGCTGCAGCTTTTCCCAGACCTGCAACGGGAAGTTGCGTGTTTCTGCCACCCCCGGCGCAAACGGGCGAGGGACGAAGAAGTCATGCACCCCGCCCTCCTGGCACAGCGCCTGGCCACGGCGGCTGAGCGCTGGCGGCTCGACCGGGGCTTTCACCCTTCGGCCCCGGGCGCGCGCCGGCAGGTGCTGCGCACGGGGTGAGACGAAGCTACCACTACCCACCCGGCGCTCGATGAAGCCTTCAGCGTGCAACTGGCCATAAGCGGCCTCGACCGTGTCCCGCGACACAGCCAGCGAGGTCGCCAGCGCACGGGAGGCAGGCAAGGCCTTACCCACGGGCAACGCCCCTTCGAGAATCAGCTGACGTATCGCCCGCTGGATACGAACGTGCAAGGGCAGCGACCCGCGCGCCGGGTCGCCGATCCAGGCTTTCACCGACTCCAGCTGTGCATGCTTGAACATTGGTATGGCCATGTCTTGAAAAGTGGCTGGGCAATACCGGCCATTCTAGCGCTATAAAAACCGGGCTTTCCAACCCTATGCGCCAGAACACCGGAGGCCCCCATGAACACGCCAGCACACACTGCTTCAACCCCGCTACGGCTGACAGACATCCTTCACCCCGTGGTGGCGGGGATCGTCTCGGTCATCGTCAATTATGGCGGCACCTTCATCCTGGTGTTCCAGGCCGCCAGGCTGGCCGGGCTGAGCCCGGAGCTGACCTCATCATGGGTCTGGGCCGTGTCGATCGGGGTCGGCGTCAGTGGCCTGGCCCTGTCCTGGTACAGCCGCGAACCGGTAATCACTGCCTGGTCCACGCCGGCCGCTGCGTTCCTGGTCACGGCGCTGGCCAGCGTGCCCTACAGCGAGGCCATCGGTGCCTATCTGCTGTCGGCCGCCGGCTTCGTGATACTGGGGCTGACCGGGTACTTCGAGCGCCTGGTGCGGGTCATTCCCGGCGGGATTGCCGCCGGGCTGCTGGCGGGTATCCTGTTGCAGTTCGGCATCGGTGCATTCGGCGGCCTGTCGGTCGACCCCGCGCTGGCCGGGCTGCTGATCGTGGCCTATGTGACGTTCAAACGCTTTACCGCCCGCTATGCCGTAGTAGGCATTCTGCTGCTGGGCCTGGGCTACCTGCTACTCCAGGGCCAGGTGGGCCTGGCAGCGCTCAAGCTGGAATTCGCATCGCCGTTGTTCACCGCGCCCACCTTCTCCCTCAACGCCGCCCTGAGTGTGGCCCTGCCGTTGTTCCTGATCACCCTCACCGGCCAGTACATGCCCGGCATGCTGGTGCTGCGCAACGACGGCTTCAAGACCAGTGCCAACCCGATCGTGGCGGTCACTGGCCTGGGGTCGTTGCTGATGGCACCGTTCGGGTCGCACGCCTTCAATATCGCTGCCATCACCGCCGCCATCTGTACTGGCAAAGAGGCCCACGAAGACCCGGACAAACGCTGGGTCGCGGGTATCGCTGCTGGTGTCTGCTACATCCTCGTGGGGGTGTTCGGAGTCACCCTGGCCAGTGTGTTCATGGCCCTGCCGGCCACCTTCATCACCACTTTGGCCGGCCTTGCCCTGCTAGGCACCATCGGCACCAGCCTGGCCAGCGCAATGGCCGATGCCCGTTCGCGGGAAGCGGCACTGATCACTTTCCTGGCGGCGGCGGCCAACATCAGCCTGTTTGGCATAGGCGGGGCGTTCTGGGGGCTGGTCATTGGCTTGCTGGCCTACGCAGTACTGAACGGTAGCCTCCGCGATTTAAACCGCTCTCCCCGGTAAGCGGGCTTTCCACCACCCTGCCGTGCGCCAGGTGCGCACGCCGTACAACAGGTATCGACATGCCCAAAGCTGGCCCCAAGCTTCTTCCTCAAATTGCTGCCGTGCACTTCGTCAGCCATGTGCACATCATGCTGATCCCGGCGCTGCTACCCGTGCTCCCCGGCTTGCTTGGAGTTGGGTTCGTCGAACTCGGCGTGGCCCTGGCCGTGTTCAACATCGTCTCCGCCCTGGTGCAGGCGCCGCTGGGTTATGCCGTCGACCATTACGGTGCGCGCAAAGTGCTCAAGGCAGGCTTGCTGCTGGGCAGCCTCAGCTTCCTGCTGGTTGCTGTCAGCCCCGGCTATACGCTGCTGTTGGTGGCGATGGCCATGGCCGGCCTGGCCAATGGCGTGTACCACCCGGCCGACTATGCGCTGCTGACCAACGGCATCGAACAAGGCCGCCTGGGGCGATCGTTCTCGATCCATACCTTTGCCGGTTTCCTCGGTTCGGCGGTAACGCCAGCAATGTTTCTTGGCATTGCTTCCATGTTCGGCACGCAGGCAGCCCTGGCGGCAGGCGCGGCAGTGGGGCTTGCTGCCTTGCTGTTGATATCGGTGCCAGGCAGTGGCGTCTATCAAGTCACCAGGCCTGGCAACACAGGTGGCGCTGACCCCACAGCAGCTCGTGCGCAACTGTTCACGCCCATGCTCGGGGTGCTGACGGTGCTGTTCATTCTGCTCAACCTGAGCACCAGTGCCATCGAGAAGTTCTCCGTAGCCGCCCTCGTCCAGGGCCAAGGCCTGACCCTGGCCTGGGCCAACACGGCGCTCACGGCGTTTCTGCTCAGCAGTGCCGTGGGTGTGCTATGCGGTGGAGCCTTGGCTGACCGGACCCGACGTCATGGCCTGGTGGCGGCACTGGCCTTTGCCCTGGCCGCGGCGTTGACGGCGCTGGTGGCCCTGGGACTGCTTCGGGGCTGGGGGTTGGTGGTGGTGTTGGGTGCCATTGGCTTGCTGACCGGGATCATCGCCCCGTCGCGGGACATGCTGGTCAAGGCGGCGGCGCCACGCGGGGCCGAGGGCAAAGCCTTCGGGCTGGTCTCGACCGGCTTCAACATCGGCGGCGCCCTCGGGCCGGTGGCGTTTGGCTGGATGCTCGACCAGCAACTGCCCAACGGGGTGTTCGTGGCGTCGATCGTGTTCATGCTGCTGACGGTGCTGCTGACCCTGGCACAGGAAGCGTATTCGGCCAGGAAACGTCGATACCCTGCATGAACCCTGGGGCTGCGTTGCAGCCCTATCGCCGGCAAGCCGGCTCCCACCTCGATCGCACTGCCTTCAAGGCCTGTGCAGTACCTGTAGGAGCTGGCTTGCCGGCGATTAGGCCGGTACAGGCTGATCAAGCTGCCGGGTTCGCATGCGCCACCCGCCCTCCTGACGCCGGCCGATTGATGAACAGCACATCCAGCACACTGTTACGCAACCCCTTCAACGCATTCCAGTTCGCCGACGCATGCACGTACCTGTCGCGCAACAAACGCTGCTCATCCTCGGTCAATCCAGGCTGCTCACACTCACCCAAGGCAAACCCATGCAACTTGCGGCTGATGCCCAGCAGCTCATCCGGCAGCCGATGCTCAGCCTGCCCGCCCAACGGCGCAAACGGCACCCCCGCCCGCACCGCCAACTCACGCATGATGCTCAGGTACACCCGGGAAAGCTGCCCCGCCACTACCCGCTCGCGGTACACCGCCGCATACACCTGCTTTTGCGCCTCACTCGGCCGGCCACCGGCAATCGGAACCTCCCAAGCCAGCACCCGCGGCCTTGGCGCGCCCATTTCGCCAAATGACGACGCCAGCAACGCACTGACTGAGGCATGCACACGAGTGTGCTCGGCGCGCATACCCAGCGGCACTCGCTGAGACTGCGGTTTGCACAGCAGCACCTGCTCCTGCGTGATATCCGGGTAACCACCACCAATGTTCGAGTGCACGCCCGGCAATACGATGTCATGGTCGCTGCGCACCAGCGGGAAGTTGTGCCGCTGTTCGTCCCCCGCCACCAACTGCACCACTTGCCGGGCAATGTCCGCGCCCAGACCCAGGCGCAAGCCACCGTTGCGGTCATCGGCGGGGTCAAGGTCTCCCTGCAGTGGCGCGATGATCGCCGCCACCGTGTCGAACAGGCCGATGAAGTTGATCACGATACCGCAGGACACAGCCAAGAGCTCGCCGCCGCCATCGTGCAGGAGGTTGGCCAGATGCCGCACCGCCGCCGCGCCGCGGCTGAAACCGAACAGGTCGAACTCGACCCGCTCGACCCTTGCCTGCGGATGCGCCTGGCGCCAGGCCCGTAGTTGCCCGGCAATCCCCGCCAAGGCCTCGGCGACCCGCGCCTCGGCCCCCCTGCGCCCACGCCCGGTGGCCGAGGCATAGGCATGATCCGCCTCACCCGCCAGGGTGCCCACGCCCTCGACATAGCGCTTCAGAAACGCCATGGTCCCATCAGCATTGGCCCCCTGCGCCGGGTACAGCGCATGCAACAGGGCCAAATTGCTCAAGGCGTTGCCATAACTGGCACCCTTGCCCCCCGGAGCATCCGCCGGCATCACATTGCTCAGGTTGTTGCCGGTACCATCGAAGAACACGCCAAAACGCAGGGTGACCGGCGTAATACGTGCTGTGCAGCCGCTTTTCAAGTCCATCCTCGTGCCTCCTGCTTGTGCAAAAACACAAGCAGGCGCCAGCACGCCGCAGCGGAACATCAGCCAATGGCCAGCCATATGCAGGACATTTCCGGACCTGCATGGCCCCCGGCAAGGATAAATTTCCCTACCGCCATTGGTCGCCACCCCCCCGGATGGATTAAAGTATCACCCCTTGCCAGGGCAGCTGCCTCCAGCCGCCTGCGGCCCCATACCAGGAACCGTCACCGATGGAACACCGTGAAGCGCTGATCGCGCTGCGCACCTTTCTTTCTTCCCAGATCCTAGGCCAGGAGAAACTGGTCGAGCGGCTGTTGATCGTGCTCCTGGCCGACGGCCACATGCTGGTCGAAGGTGCGCCGGGGCTGGCCAAGACCAAAGCCATCAAAGAGCTCGCCGAAGGTATCGAGGCGCAGTTCCATCGCATCCAGTTCACCCCTGACCTGCTCCCGGCCGACATTACAGGCACCGAAATCTACCGCCCGGAAACCGGCAGCTTCGTGTTCCAGCAGGGGCCGATCTTCCACAACCTGGTGCTGGCCGACGAAATCAACCGTGCCCCGGCCAAGGTGCAGTCGGCGCTGCTCGAAGCCATGGCCGAACGCCAGGTCAGCGTGGGTCGCAGCACCTACGACCTGTCGCCGCTGTTCCTGGTCATGGCCACGCAGAACCCGATTGAGCAGGAAGGCACCTACCCGCTGCCCGAAGCCCAGCTCGACCGTTTCCTGATGCACGTGAAAATCGGTTTCCCCGACGCTGCGGTAGAGCGGCGCATCCTGTTGCAGGCCCGTGGTGAAGCCCTGGGCGGCGAAACCAAGCCCGAGCGCCGGGTCAGCCAGCAGGCCATCTTCGCCGCCCGCAAGGAAATCCTCGGCCTGTACATGGCCGACGCGGTGGAGGAATACCTGGTGCAACTGGTGATGGCTACCCGCACCCCCGCCAAGTTCGACGCCGAACTGGCCGACTGGATCGCCTACGGCGCCAGCCCGCGTGGCTCCATTTCGCTGGACCGCTGCGCACGCGCCCACGCCTGGCTGGCCGGGCGCGATTTCGTCAGCCCCGAAGACATCCAGGCGGTGCTGTTCGACGTACTGCGCCACCGCATCATCCTCTCGTTCGAGGCCGAGGCGGCAGGGATCGACCAGGACCGCGTGGTCCAGCGTATCCTCGACGTCGTCGCCGTTGCCTGAGCCCATGCCCACCGCGTCGCTGGCCCAACCCGGCATCCGCATCGGCCTTGCCGAGCTGATCGACATGCGCCACCGCGTGCGCGAAATCCAGCTGTTTTCCCGGCCCGGCCAGCGCAGCCCGCTGGTGGGCCTGCACCATTCCAAGCTGCGCGGGCGCGGCGTGGACTTCGACCAGGTGCGCGTGTACCAGGCCGGCGACGATGTGCGCAACATCGACTGGCGGGTCACCGCGCGCACCCAGGAACCGCACACCAAGCTGTTCCACGAAGAACGCGAACGGCCAATCTTCATCCTCGTCGAGCAGAGCCAGCGGCTGTTCTTCGGCTCGGGGCTGATGTTCAAGTCGGTGCTGGCCGCCCAGGCTGCGGCGCTGTTCGGCTGGGCCGCGCTGGGCCACAACGACCGCATCGGCGGGTTGGTGTTCGGCGACAACGAACACCACGAAATCAAGCCCCGGCGCAGCAAGCAGAGTCTGCTGCAACTGCTCAACCGCCTGGCCAAGGTCAACCAGGCGCTGCACACCGAGGCCAGCCCCGGGGCCGACAGCCTCGGCCTGGCCCTGCGCCGCGCCCGCGAAGTGCTGCGCCCCGGCAGCCTGGCCATCGTGATCTGCGATGAACGCTCGCTCACCGCCCAGGTGGAGCAGCACCTGGCCATGCTTTCGCGCCATTGCGACCTGCTGCTGATGCCGGTGTCCGACCCGCTCGACCACGCCCTGCCCGCCGCCGGCTTGCTGCGCTTCGCCCAGCGCAGCGCGCAACTGGAGCTCGACACCCTGGACGCCAACCTGCGCCAGGCCTACCGCCAGCAGGCCGAAGCACGCATCGAGCGCTGGGAGCTGATGGCGCAAAAGCTGCGCGTGCTGCTGATGCCACTGAGCACCCAAAGCGAAATGATCGAACAACTGCGCGAATACCTGAACGCCCAGCGGCCACGGAGCGCGTCATGAAGAGCTGCGGCCAATGAACCCGCTTGACCAACTGCAGCCGCTGATCGCCCCCACGCCAATCGGCCTGTGGCCACCGGCACCCGGCTGGTGGCTGCTGCTAGCCCTGCTGCCGCTGCTGGCCTGGGGCCTGTGGCGGGTGCGCCGCTGGCGCCCGGGCAAACGCCGCATCGTACGCGCCGAGCAACCCTTGGACCCGGTACGCGTGGAAGCGCTGGCCGAACTGGCCCGCCTGCCGCGCCCCTACGACGGTGCCCCGGCCGGGGCCTGGCTGCAGCAGATCAACGCCCTGCTCAAGCGCCTGTGCCGCAGCCACTACCCGGGCGCCAACAGCCATACCCTCAACGGCCGCCAGTGGCTGGCGTTTCTCGACAACCGCTGCCCGGCCGCCGGCCTGACCCGCTGGATGGTGCTGGTCGAAGGCGCCTACAAACCCGAGTGCAAGCTCGATGACAAGGCCATCGCCGGGCTCAGCCAAGCCGTCGAAACCTGGATCCGCAAGCATGTTTGAACTGGCCTGGCCGTGGGTCTTCGCCCTGTTGCCGCTGCCGTGGCTGGCGCGCCTGATACTGCCGGCCGCCGACAGCGGCGAACCGGTGCTCAAGGTGGGCTTCCTCAACGAACTGGAAGGCCTGGCCGGGCGCCGCGCGCGGCTCAACCTGCCGACCTGGCGCCAGCAGGCGCCCTTTGTCGTCATCTGGCTGTTGCTGCTTTGCGCCGCCGCCCGTCCGCAATGGCTGGGCGACCCGGTGCCAGTGGCTGCCAGCGGCCGCGACCTGCTGGTGGCGGTGGATGTGTCCGGGTCGATGGACTTCCCCGACATGCAGTGGCAGAACGAAGACATCAGCCGCCTCGACCTGGTCAAGGCGCTGCTAGGCGACTTCCTGCAGGACCGCGAAGGCGACCGCGTGGGCCTGATCCTGTTCGGTAGCCAGGCCTACCTGCAGGCCCCGCTCACCTTCGACCGGCGCACCGTGCGCACCTTCCTCGACGAAGCGCAGATCGGCATCGCCGGCAAGAACACCGCCATCGGCGACGCCATTGGCCTGGCGGTCAAGCGCCTGCGCCAACGCCCGGCACAAAGCCGGGTGCTGGTGCTGATCACCGACGGCGCCAACAACGGCGGGCAGATCCACCCGCTGACCGCTGCCCGCCTGGCCGCCCAGGAAGGCGTACGTATCTACACCATCGGCATCGGCGCCAACCCCGAAGCCAGTGGCACCCCTGGCCTGCTCGGCCTGAACCCGAGCCTGGACCTGGACGAAGCCTCGCTCAAGGAAATTGCCGACATCACCCACGGTACCTACTTCCGCGCCCATGACGGCGCCGAACTGGACGCTATCGGCGACACCCTCGACCAGCTCGAACCTGTGGCCCAGCAACCGACCCAGGCACGCACGGCCAAGGCCCTGTATGCCTGGCCCCTGGCCCTGGCCCTGCTGCTGAGCGTGCTGCTGGTGGTGGCCGTGCAATGGCCCGACAACCTGCTGCAGCGCCTGCTGCGCAAGCCGCGCTTCCTGCAACCGCACCCGGAATGGCGCCAGCGCCTGAAGCGCCTGCGCCTGAGGAGGCGGCGATGATCGAACTGTGGCCCGAATGGTTGCGCCCGCTATGGCTGCTGGCCGTGCCCCTGCTCGGCTGGCTGCTGTACAAACTGTGGCACCGGCGCAAGCGCGCCGGGCGCTGGCAGATGATTCTGCCACCGGCGTTCCATGGTGTACTGCTAGGCGGTGGCAGCGGCAGCACCAGCAAGCTGCCGTGGGTGGCACTGGGCCTGGCCTGGGTGCTGGTGATCCTGGCCCTGCTCGGGCCCAGTTGGCAGCGCGTGGAAGAAAACCGCCAGCGCCCGGCCGACCCGTTGGTAATTCTGCTCGAACTGACCCCACAGATGCTCGCCGAGGACAGCCCGCCCAACCGCCTGGAACAGGCGCGGCGCAAAATCCTCGACCTGCTGGAGCACCGCCGCGACAGCCAGACCGCGCTGGTGGTCTATGCCGGCTCCGCGCACACCCTGGTACCGCTGTCCGATGACCTGGCCACCAGCCGCAACCTGCTCGAGGCGATCGACCCGTCGATCATGCCCAAACCCGGCCAGCGTGCTGACCTGGCCGTGCAAAAAGGCCTGGCCCTGCTGGCCCAGAGCGGCCTGGGCCAGGGCCGTCTGCTGCTGATCGGCTCGTCGCTCAGCGCCCCGGAACGCCAAGGCATCGCCCAGGCCCTTGGCCACCAGGGCCCGAGCCTGCTGATGCTGGGCATCGGCAGCCGCGAAGGCGCACCGGTGCGCCAGGCCAACGGCGAATACCTCAAGGACGACCAGGGCGGCATCCTGTTGCCGCGCCTGGACAGCGCCAGCCTCAAGGGCTTCATCAGCGGCACCGGCGGGCGCTACCGGCATGCCCGTATCGACGACCTCGACCTGCGTGGCCTGGGCCTGTTCGACAACCCGCGCGCCGGGCGCAATGATGGCCAGACCCTGCAGCTGGACAGCTGGGCCGACCAGGGTTACTGGCTGCTGCTGCCGCTGTTGCTGCTGGCCGCCTGTGCCGGCCGACGCGGCTGGCTGTTCTGCCTGCCGCTGCTGCTGGCCCTGCCCCAGCCCAGCCAGGCCTTCGAGTTCAATGACCTGTGGCTGCGTCCCGACCAGCAAGGCCAGCGCCTGCTGGAGCAAAACCGCCCAGCCAGCGCCGCGCGCCAGTTCCAGGACCCGCAATGGCGCGGCATGGCCTTGTACCAGGCGGGCGACTATACCGGTGCCGCCGAAGCCTTTTCCCAAGGCGACACGGCCGCCGCCCACTACAATCGAGGCAATGCCCTGGCCCGCAGCGGTGAACTGGAAGCCGCCCTGGACGCTTACGAACAAGCCCTGGAACGCCAGCCCGACCTGCAGGCGGCGCTGGACAACCAGGCACTGGTGCAGCAACTGCTGCAACAGCGCGAGGCCAAGGCCGAGGAACAACCGGCCAGCAGCGATACCCAAGGCACGCCCGGCAGCGAAACCGAAGGCAACAGCAGCTCGGCCAGCAGCCCGGCCCAGGGCACGCCCGGCAACGACGAACAAGCCAGCGCCGAACAGCCCGGCGAAGGCAGCAGCAACAGCCAGGTAGCGCCCGGCAACCAGGCGGGCGCGGATGACAGCGTCATCCAGCCGCCGCAGCGCCCGGTATCGACCAGCCTCGATGCCGAACAGCGCCAGGCCCTGGAACAATGGCTGCGGGAGATCCCCGACAACCCGGCGGAGCTGCTGCGGCGCAAATTCTGGTATGAACAGCAATTGCATCAGGAAACCCCACGATGAGTCGCTTCGGCGTCTTTCTCCTCAGTCTGCTGTGGGCCGTGCTGGCCCAGGCCGAACCACTGCTGCAGGCCAGCGTTGACCGTACCCGCCTGGAAGCCGGCGAAAGCCTGGAGCTGACCCTGGAAAGCCAGGACGTCACCCAGTTCGGCAAGCCCGACCTGCGCGCGCTGGAGGGTGACTTCGAAGTGCGCGGCACGCGCCAGTTGAACAGCCTGCACAGCCTCGACGGTGAAACCCGCGCCAGCACCCGCTGGATCATCACCCTGCTGCCGCGGCGCAGCGGCAGCCTGCGTATCCCCGAACTGCAACTGGGCCAGTCGCACAGCCAGGCCATCGAGCTGCAAGTCCTGCAGGCCGACGCCAACCATCAGGACAGCGCCTCGCAGGTGTTCATCGAAGCCACGCTCGACAGCAACGAGGTCTACGTCCAGGCCCAGGCCGTGCTGACCCTGCGCATCTACCACTCGGTGGCGCTATACGACGACAGCAGCCTCAGCCCGCTGCAACTGGAGAACGCCAAAGTCGAACCACTGGGTGAATCGCGCACCTATGAAAAGGAAATCAACGGCGTCCGTCACGGCGTGATCGAAACCCGCTATGCCGTGTATCCCCAGCAAAGCGGCACCCTCGACATCCCACCGCTGACCTTCACCGCCACTGCCGCCGCCAGCCCGGACGAAGCCCCACAAGCCAACGGCACGGCGCGGGCCGGCCGCCAGGTGCAGGTCAGCTCACTGCCATTGCACCTGGCCGTGCGGCCGATTCCGGCGGCCTGGCCGGCTGGCGTGCCATGGCTACCGGCCCGCAGCCTGACCCTGGAAGAACACTGGAACCCCGACCCTGGCAACCAGCAGGTGCAGATTGGCGACTCGCTGACCCGTAACATCACCTTGCGTGCCGAAGGCTTGTCCAGCACCCAGCTGCCACCGCTGCCAGCCACCGAAATCACCGGCCTGCGCCGCTACCCCGACCAGCCGTTGCTACGCAACGAAATCAGCGACCGAGGCATGATCGCCAACCGCGAAGAGCGCGAAGCCCTGGTGCCGACCCACAGCGGCGCGCTGGCCCTGCCGGTGCTGGAAGTGGCCTGGTGGAACACCCGCGAAGACCATCTGGAGCACAGCAGTCTGCCGGCGCGCACGCTGAACGTGCAGGACAACCCGGCGCTGAGTGCCGACACCCCGGCGGGCGATAACAGCAGTGCCAGCGGCTTGCTGTGGCCCTGGCAGCTAGCCACCCTGGTGTTCGCCCTCACCACCGTGCTGGGCTTTGCCCTGTGGTGGCGCGCCCGCTCGCAGCCAGCGGTGCTGCGCGCCGCGCAGGCCGGGCCGAGCCCGCGTACCCTGCTGGACGACCTCAAGCGCGCGTGCCAGGCCAACGACCCGCAGGCGACCCGCCAGGCGCTGGACGCCTGGGCCCGCCAGCAGCCGGAAACCCTGGCCGAGATGGCGGCGCGGTTCGTGCCGTTGTCGGATGCACTGGATGGGTTGAACGGGGCGCTGTATAGCGAGAGCGGGCAGTATTGGCAGGGTGAGGATTTGTGGCGGGCGATTGGTACGATTCCGCCGGCTGAGCAGGTGTTGTTGCCAGCGGGCGAGAACAGCAGCCTGCCGCCGCTTTATCCCAAGTAATGTGCTGCCTGTGCGGGCCTCTTCGCGGGCGTGCCCGCGAACACCGGCGCAGCCGGTGCCACCGTAAGATATTTCTGAACCTGCACCCCAATGCTTCAGGATCAACCCGCTTAGGAATTATCCTACGCGCGCTGCCGAACTATCGCTGTTGTCGGGGAAACACCTCACGGATAACGTTTCCGGGTCGCTTCGGTGACCGGGTGTGAGAACCCGACAGAGATTTTACGCAGCACCTCTATGGTGGCCGTACGTGGGCGGGCCTTGGCCTGGCCGAGTCTTTGCGTATTTCTCCTCGGTTTCTCACCCCGCGTACGGCTGCCACCCTCAATCCGTGAGAAAGATTCAGATGGCAGTTCCCTTCTCCTTCAGAGGAATACGCCATGAAGAAACTCGTGCCCGATCCACCCGTAAAACTAACGGCCCGCCCCTTCTACACCATCAACCAGGACACACCCTCGGTTGACGCCCTGATCCACACCCTCCAGCTGATGGCCGGCATCGAAGACTCGCTGGACGAATACATCTGCGCCAATGCCGGCGAGCCCGGCATCAACATGCTGGTCAACGCGGTACATCACGTACAGATGACCAAGGCCTTGGCCGAGTTGCTGCTACATCGGCAGACCGGGGATATCACCTGGCACTGACTACGGTCCTACAAAAAGCGTGATCGCGTCATGGCTGCCAGGTGTTCGTCACCACATTTCCGGCGCCTGCAAGATCGAGCGCCGCCCGCGCGGCGCTTCGCAGCACAAGGCTGCTCCTACATCTGTTTCGGGCCAATAATTCCTGTAACAGAGGCGCGCGCCCCTTTGGCGTCCACCTCGATATCGTGTCGGACAAACAAGGCGGTCGCGTGCATTGGCACAGGCTTTACTGGCCAGAAACAGATGTAGGAGCAGCCTTGTGCTGCGAAGCGCCGCGCGGGCGGCGCTCGATCTTGCAGGCGCCGGAAATATATCGACGAACACCTGCATGCACCGAAAATCCACCGACGAACACCTGCCCGCCCTAACCCCTTCCCCGCCCTGCACCCCGAACCCAGCTTGGGTTACCATACCGCCCTTGCGCAACGCCCATCCCCTAAGCCAAGCCCTCGCTTGCTCGACTCGACACCAACAGGTCATCCATGCGTCTGTTTCATACCTCCGACTGGCACCTGGGCCAAAGCCTGCACGGCCAGGAACGCGACTTCGAACACGCCTGCTTCCTCGACTGGCTGCTCGGCCAGCTGCGCCTGCGCCAACCCGATGCGCTGTTGATCGCCGGCGATATCTTCGACACGGTCAACCCGCCGGTCAAAGCCCAGGAACGCCTCTACGACTTCATCGTCCAGGCCCACGAACAACAGCCCAAGCTGGACATCGTGATGATCGCCGGCAACCACGATTCCGGCTCGCGCATCGAGCTGCCCGCCGCGCTGATGCGCCGCCTGCGCACCCATGCCCTGGGCCGTGTGCACTGGCTGGACGAGGGCCAGCTGGACGCCGAGCGCCTGCTGATTCCGCTGACCAACGGCCGTGGCAAGGTCGCAGCCTGGTGCCTGGCCCTGCCCTTCCTGCGACCGGCCGAGGTGACCGGCCCGCAACTGGGTGACGACTACCTGCAAGGCATCACCCAGGTGCACCAACAGCTGATCGCCGCCGCGCAGAAAAAACGCAAGAAGGACCAGGCGCTGATCGCCATCAGCCACGCGCACATGGCCGGTGGTGCGGTGTCGGAGGACTCCGAGCGTAGCCTGATCATCGGCAACGCCGAGGCGCTGCCGGCCAAGCTGTTCGACAAGGCCATCAGCTACGTCGCCCTGGGCCACCTGCACAAGCCGCAGAAGGTCAACCGCGAAGAACGCATCCGCTACAGCGGCTCGCCGATCCCGCTGTCGTTCGCCGAAATCAACTACCCGCACCAGGTGCTGGAAGTGGAGCTGGACGGCACCGGCCTGGTCAGCGTCGAACCGCGCCCGGTACCGCGCGCCGTAGCCCTGCAACGGGTCGGCCCGGCGCCATTGGGCGAACTGCTGGAACAGCTGGCCGACCTGCCAGTGATCGACCTGCTCGAAGACCCCAACCGCCAGCCCTGGCTGGAAGTGCGGGTGATACTGGACGAGCCGCAACCCGACCTGCGCCAGCAAATCGAAACCGCACTGGAAGGCAAGGCTGTGCGCCTGATCCGCATCAGCGCCGAATACGCCGGCCGCAACAACGCCGAAGACGATGACCTGGCCTTTGTCGAACTGGCCCAGATGACCCCGCAAGACCTGTTCAGCCGCGCCTGGGAGCAGGCCTATGGCAACCCCGCCGACGAACAGGCGCTGGCCGACTTCGCCCTGCTGTTGCAGGACGTGCAGCAGGAAGAGGAACAGCCATGAAGATTCTCGCCATCCGCCTGAAAAACCTGGCATCCCTGGCCGGCCCGGTCGACATCGACTTCACCGTCGAGCCCCTGGCCAGCGCCGGCCTGTTCGCCATCACCGGGCCCACCGGTGCCGGCAAGAGTACCCTACTCGATGCCCTGTGCCTGGCGCTGTTCGGCACCGTGCCACGGCTGAACGACATTGGCCGTGAAGCCAAGGTGCCGGACGCCGACGGTGAAATCCCCACCTCCGACCCGCGCAACCTGCTGCGCCGCGGCACCGGCAGCGGCTTTGCCGAAGTCGATTTCGTCGGCATCGATGGCCGCCGCTACCGTGCCCGCTGGGAAGCCAACCGCGCCCGCGACAAGGCCAACGGCAAGCTGCAGCACAGCCGCCAGAGCCTCTACGACCTGGACAGCGAGCAGGTGCTGGGCAGCGGCAAGAACGAATACAAGCAGCTGGTCGAAGCTCGCCTGGGCCTGAATTTCGAACAGTTCACCCGCGCGGTGATGTTGGCCCAGAGCGAGTTCGGCGCCTTCCTCAAGGCCGACGACAAAGAGCGCAGCGAGCTGCTGGAAAAGCTCACCAACACCGCCATCTACACCCGCCTGGGCCAGCGCGCCTTCAGCAAGGCCCGCGAAGCCGGCGAGGCCCACAATGCCCTGAAGGACCGTGCCAGCCACCTGCTGCCGATGGCCACCGAAGCCCGCGCCGAGCTCGACCAGCGCCTGGAGCAGGCGCAGCAGCAGTTCAAGGCCGACCAGGCTGGCGAGCGCCAGCTGGAACAGCAACGCAACTGGCTGAACGAGCAGCGCCAACTGCAGGCCCAGCACGCCGAAGCCGGCATAGCGCTGCAGGCCGCCGAACAGGACTGGCAACAACTGGCTGACCAGCGACTGGACCTCGTGCGCCTGGAGCGCCTGGCCCCGCAGCGTCACCAGTTCCACCGCCAACAGACACTGACCGCGCAACTGGCACCGGTGGCAGCGAAGATCGCCGAGCAACAGCAGCAGCAAGCCGAACTGCAGGTGCGTACCAGCGAACTCGAACAGGCGCTGGACGCCGCGCGTCAGGCGCTTGCCGATAGCCAGGCCCGACACAGCGAAAACGCCCCTCGTCTGCGCCAGGCCTTTGCCGCCCAGGACAACCTGGCCCGCCTGGACCAGGAGCTGGCAGCGCAGCGCAGCGCCAGCCAACAGGCCGAGCAGCAGGTTGCCGAGGGCCAGCAGCACCTGCAGCAGCTGGAGGACAACCAGCAGCGCAGCCAGCAGCAACTGGCACAGATCGACACCGCGCTCGCCGACAGCCAGCACCTGGCGGGCCTGGCCAATGCCTGGCACGCCTACCTGCCACAACTGAAGCAGGTGATGCTGATCGGTGGCCGCCTGGCCAAGGGCCGTGAAGAACTGCCCGGCCTGCAGGCCCAGGCCAGCCAGGCCAATGCGCACTTGCAGGCAGAGCGCGATGCCTTCGAGTTGCTGTTCCGCGAGGCCAAGGCCGAACCCCAGGCCCTGGCAGAACAGATCGACTTGCTGGGTGGCATGCTGCAGGACAACCGCAAGCAGCAGCGCGCCGTGGAAGAACTGTCACGCCTGCATGGCCGTGAACTGGAGCTGCGCCAGCAGCTGGAGGCCGTGCGCGAGCGGCAGCAGCAGGCCATGCAGCAACGCCAGCAGCTGATTACCGAAGGCACCGCCGCCAAAGCCGAGCTGGAAGCCGCCGAACAAGCGCTCAACCTCACCCGCCAGTTGCTGGAGCGCCAGCGCCTGGCACGCAATACCAGCGTCGAAGAGTTGCGCGGCCAATTGCGCGACGGCGAACCCTGCCCGGTATGCGGCAGCGCCGAGCACCCGTTCCACCAGCCTGAAGCGCTGCTGCAAAGCCTGGGTCGCCATGACCAGGCCGAGGAAGACGCTGCGCAGAAACAGGTCGAAACCCTCAACGGCAAGCTGGTGGAGCTGCGCACCCAGCTGGGTGTGGTCAACGCCCAGCTCAAGGACTACCAGCAGCAACAGCAGCACCTGGGCGAACAGCTGCAACCGCTGGTGGCCCAGGTGCAGGCGCACAGCCTGTGGCCCGCTCTCGCCCCGCAGGACGACAAGGCCCGCAGTATCTGGCTCGACAGCCAGCTGCGGCGCCTGGACGAGGAAATCGGCCAGGACGAGAAACGCCAGAGCGCCCTGCTCGCCCTGCAAAAAGATGCAGCCCGTCTCAACCAGCAACTGCAGGCCGCCCAGCAGGCGCAACAGCAGGCCCAGCGCCACCTGGAGCAACAGCACCAGGCCCTGGCCAGCGACGAGCAGCAATTGCAGCAAAGCCTTGAAGACCTGGCAGGCGTGTTGCCCGAAGAGGCCCTCAAGGCCTTGAACGACGACCCGGCCAATGCCTTCCTCGCCCTGGACCAGCAGATCGCGCAGCGCCTGCAGCAACTGGAGCAGCGCAAGGACGAACAGGAAGAACAGCAAGCCCGCCAGGCCCAGCTGGACAAGCTGCGCGACCAGCAACAGGCGCGCGTGCAGACCCTGCAGCAGTTGCAGCAGAAGCTTGCCGCCCTCGACGAGCAGCGCCAACAGGCCCAGGCTTCGCTCAGCGAACTGCTGGGCGAGCACGCCAGCGCCGAAGCCTGGCAACAGCACATGGACGCCGCGCTGGAGCAGGCCCGCGCCCTCGATGCCGACACTGCCCAGCGCCTGCAGGACCTGCGCACCCAAGGCGTGCAACTGGCCAGCGAACTCAGGGCCAACACCCAGCAGCAACAGGCGCTGGACGCCGAATGCCAGCAGTTGCAGGGTCAGATCGCCCAGTGGCGCGGTGAACACCCGGAACTGGACGACGCTGGCCTGGATCGCCTGCTGGCCATGGATGACACGCAGGTCAATGAACTGCGCCAGCGCCTGCAAGGCGCCGAAAAAGCCATCGAACAGGGCCGCGTGCTGCTGCAGGAACGTGAACAACGCCTGCAGCAACATGCCGCGCAAATGACCGTGGACACCTCGGCCGACGCCTTGGAACAGGCCCTGAGCGAACTGCGCGAACGCCTGGCCGGCCACGAGCAGCAATGCGCCGAACTGCGTGCACAGCAGGCCGATGACCAGCGTCGCCAACAGGCGCACCAGGCGCTGGCAGCGGAAATCGAGCAGGCCCATCAGCAGTGGCAACGCTGGGCTCGCCTGAACGCCCTGATCGGTTCGGCCTCGGGCGATGTGTTCCGCAAGATCGCACAGGGCTACAACCTCGACTTGCTGCTGCACCACGCCAACGCCCAACTGCGCCAGCTGGCCCGCCGCTACCGCCTCAAGCGCGGCGGCAGCGCCCTCGGCCTGCTGGTGCTGGACACCGAGATGGGCGACGAGCTGCGTTCGGTGCACTCGCTGTCGGGCGGGGAAACCTTCCTGGTGTCACTGGCCCTGGCCTTGGGCCTGGCCTCGATGGCCTCCAGCACGCTGCGCATCGAATCGCTGTTCATCGACGAAGGCTTCGGCAGCCTCGACCCCGAGTCGCTGCAACTGGCCATGGATGCCCTCGACGGCTTGCAGGCCCAGGGCCGCAAGGTAGCGGTGATTTCCCACGTGCAGGAAATGCACGAACGCATCCCGGTACAGATCCAGGTGCGCCGCCAAGGCAACGGCCTGAGTGACGTGGAGGTGTGCGGGTGATCCTCTACTCGTTCCGCCGCTGCCCCTGGGCCATGCGCGCGCGCCTGGCCCTGCGCTATGCAGGGTGCGAGGTGGAAATTCGCGAGGTGGCGATGAAGAACAAGCCGGCAGAACTGCTGGCCTTGTCGCCCAAAGGAACGGTGCCGGTCCTGGATACCGGTGCCGAGGTACTCGAAGAGAGCCTGGACATCATGCGCTGGGCGCTGGCACAAAACGATCCGCAGGACTGGCGGCTGCAGGCCGACCCTGGGGCCGCGCAGCAGGCTGAAACACTGATTGCGCGCAACGACAGCACGTTCAAGGCGCAGGTGAACCTGTACAAGTATGCCGAGCGCTACCCGGCGCATACCCGCGAGCATTACCGCCAGCAGGCCGAGGCCTGGCTGGCGGAGCTCGAAGGCCTGCTGGCAGGCAGGCCCTACTTGCTGGCCACACACCCGAGCATTGCCGATGCCGCGTTGCTGCCCCTGATGCGCCAGTTTGCCGGGGTCGAACCGCAGTGGTTCGCCGAGGCGGCTTATCCGCGGGTGCGGAGCTGGTTGGAGGGCTGGTTGGCTTCGGACCTGTTCAAGGCAGTGATGGCCAAGTAAACAACTATCAGTACACGGCCCCCTGTGGGAGCGGGCGTGCCCGCGAAGCAGACAGCGCGGTGCATGGCACCGGCTTTGCCGGTGTTCGCGGGCACGCCCGCTCCCACAGGGCCCGTGCCAGGCTTGAGTCAGTGGTGGTGCTTGCCACTCAAGGCCGCATGGAAATTGGCACTCTGGCGCAGGTACTGCTCGGTGTAGCTATGGGTAGCGGACGCCTTGCCGCTGCTGTCAGCGTGGGCATGCGTCGGCAATACCACCGAAGCGGAAATGGCGGATGCGGCAATAACCGGGAAGAGATTGAAGTTCATCTGGGCTGACCTCGACGGCGGTGGTTTGACGTTGGCCCGTTTGGGCCTTGGGTCAAACTTACGCCGCCGAAGCCGCAGGCAAAAATTCATTGCGGCAGTATCGATTATCACGCCGATCGATATCACTCGATGAACTTCAGGTCCGACGGTGCATCCTGCTTCAGCGTCTGCACCGTCTCCAACAGCTTGCCGCTGCGCGGATCGCGGCGTATCACCACGATCTGGTTGCTCTTCTGGTTGGCCACCAGCAGGAAGTTGTCACTCGGGTCGAGGGCGAACTCGCGGGGATGATCACCTTCCACCGAACGGCGCTGCAGGAACGTCAGTTGGCCGTCCTGCCTGCCCACGCTGAACGCCACGATCTCGTTGGCCGTGCCGCGGTTGCTCACATACAGGAAGCGCCCGTCTGCCGACAGGTGCAAGCCACCCGCCGCTTTCGCCGCGGCGTCCTGGCGCTCGGTCAGGGGCAGGCGCTGGCGTTCGACCAGGTTGCCCTCCTGCACATCGAACATTACCACTTCGGCGGTCATCTCCAGGGTCAGGTAGGCGTGCCGGCCCTTGGCGTCGAACAGCAGGTGGCGTGGCCCGCTGCCCGGCGGCAAGTCCACCGACGCGGGGATCGCCGGCGTCAGCGGGTGGTCGGCGCTGGCGCCATCGTAGCGGTAGATGAACACCTTGTCGGCACCCAGGTCGCTGGCATACAGGTGCCGACCGTCCGGTGACAGCACCAGCGAATGCACGTGGGCACCGGACTGGCGCTCGGGGTTGATCCCGCTCGCCTTGTGCCGTGCCTGTTGCACCACCGGCTTGAGCTTGCCGTCCTTGGCCACCGGGACCACCACCAGGCTGCCACCGGGGTCGGGCTTGACCGCATAGTTGGCCACGAACAGATAACGCTGGTCACGGCTGAGGCTGGCGTGGGTCGGCTCGTCACCTTGGCTGGCCACTTGGTTGAGGGGCTTGATTTCGCCTTTTGCACTGACGCCGAAACTGCTGGCATGGCCGTTCGGGGTTTCATTGACCGCGAACAGCTGGCGCTGATCGGCCGACAACACCAGCCACGAAGGGCTGACACTCTTCACCACTTGCTGCGGCGCAGGGTCGATATGGCCGGTCTTTTCGTCGAACTGATAGCGGTAGATGCCCTGGCTGGCGCCATCGGTGTAACTGCCCACCAGCAAGGTGGCGGCATGGGCGTGGAGAGTCACGCTCATCAGGCTAGCGGTCAGCAGGCTCGTCCAGATCCGGTTCATCTTCGTCATCATCCGGGGCGCGAAAGGCACTCATACAGACTAGCCGATGCTCGCCGTTGGCATCGTCGAGTTGCCACTCATCACCCACGGCAATGGCAGCAACGATCTGCTCGGGGGTGAAGGACCAACGGCGGAGCTGGCGGCCGTCCATGCATTCGATGGTGAGGCCGGATTCGTCGGAGGTGAAGTCGAAGGCGTGCAGACCGTCGATCAGGAGCATGTCGCAGGACTGCAGGGCGGTGGCGAGGGGGGACATGGGGGTACCAATCAGAAATGAGTTGGCATTATAACCCTGGGGCTGCTTAGCAGCCCATTCGCAGCACAAGGCTGCTCCTACAGGGGCCGCGAACCTTCTGTAGGAGCAGCCTTGTGCTGCGAATGGGCCGCACAGCGGCCCCCTGCGATCAATGAGCGAAAATGGAGCCCCCTTCCTTGCCCACCATCTTCTCCGGCTTGATCAGGAACCGCGCCAGCGCCGGCAGCAGCCACAGCGCACCGAACATGTTCCACAGCAGCATGAAGGTCAGCATCAGCCCCATGTCCGCCTGGAACTTGATCGCAGAGAAGATCCAGGTGCACACGCCAATGGCCAGGCACAACCCGGTGAACAGTACCGCCTTGCCGGTCGAGCGCAGGGTCTCGTAATAAGCCTCCTGCAACGGCAACCCGGCGCGCAGGAAACTTTCCAGCCGGCTGTAGATGTAGATGCCATAGTCCACGCCAATGCCCACACCCAGCGCCACCACCGGCAAAGTCGCCACCTTGACCCCGATGCCCATGTAGGCCATCAGCGCGTTACCCAGCACCGAGGTCAGCACCAGCGGCAGGACGATGCACAGGGTGGCAGCGAACGAGCGGAAGGTAATCAGGCACATCACCGCCACGCAGATGTACACCAGGATCAGGATGGTCAGCTCGGCCGACTTGATCACCTCGTTGGTTGCCGCCTCGATCCCGGCGTTGCCCGCCGCCAGCAGGAACTGCAGGCCTTCCTTGTTGTGGCTGTCGGCAAACGCCTTGGCCACGGCGGTGACCCGCTCCAGGGTTTCGGCCTTGTGGTCGTTGAGGAACACCAGCACCGGCGCCAGCGAGCAGTCACCGTTGTACAGGCCATCGGCGCGGGCGATGGAGTTGTTGAGGATGTCCGGGTTGCGCGACAGGGTTTCCCATTTCAGGCTGCCCTCGTTCATGCCCTTGATCACCTGCTTGGACACGGTCACCAGGGAAATGGCCGACTGCACGCCCGGGGTGTTCTGCATGGTCCACATCAGCTCGTCGATCGGCGCCATGGTCGAGTGGATCGAACAGCTTTCCGGCGGGGTCTTGACCATGATCACCAGCACGTCGGAACTGGTCGAGTAGTTGCTGATGATGAAGTTGTTGTCCTGGTTGTAGCGCGAGTCGGGGCGCAGCTCCGGCGCGCCCTGGTCGAGGTCGCCGATCTTCAGGTTCTGGCTGTACCACAGGCCACCGGCGAAGGCGACCAGCGCCAGTGCCACCGACACCGGTGCCACCTTGGCACTGGCGAAGTTCGACAGCAGGCGCCAGAACGGGTGCTCGCGGGTGGCGTCCTGCTTGCTGCGCTCGACGGCCTTCTTGCTGATGCCGACGTAGGAGATGGCTACCGGCAGCAGGATAAGGTTGGTGAACACGATCACCGCCACACCGATGGAAGCGCCGATGGCCAGTTCACGGATCACCCCGATGTCGATGATCAGCAGGGTGATGAAGCCCACGGCGTCGGCGAGGATGGCGATCATCCCCGGCAGGAACAGCTGGCGGAACGTGCGCCGCGCGGCGGTCAGGGCGTTGTCGGCATCACTCGACTGCAGGGCGATACCGTTGATCTTCTGCACCCCGTGGGAAATGCCGATGGCGAAGATCAGGAACGGCACCAGCATCGAGTACGGGTCCAGGCCAAAGCCCACGGCATGCATCAGGCCCAGCTGCCAGACCACTGCCACCAGGGTGGTGATGAGCACGGCGATGGTGCTGCGGATGCACCAGGTGAACCAGTACAACAGCACCCAGGTGATGGCCAGGGCGACGCCGAAGAACATCGCCACCATCACCAGCCCGTCGATCAGGTCACCGACCTTCTTGGCGAAGCCGACGATGTGAACCTTCACGTTGGGGTTCTGCGCCTGGAACTTGTCGCGGATCTTTTCTTCCAGCTGGTGCGAGAACTGCTGGTAGTCCAGCTTCACCTGCTTGCCCGGGTCCTGCGGGTCGGGGTAGCTCTCCAACAGAGGCACATCGACGATGCTGGACTTGAAGTTGTTGCCCACCAGGCGCCCCACCTGGCCTGACTTGAGCACGTTGTCGCGCAGGGTGTCGAGGCTGTCCTGCGAGCCGTTGTAGGTGTTGGGGATCACCTCGCCACCAGAGAAGCCTTCTTCGGTGACCTCGCTCCAGCGCACGCTGGGGCTCCACAGCGACTTCAGCCCGGCACGGTCGACGCCGGGGATGTAGAACACTTCGTCATGGACCTGCCGCAGGGTCTCCATGTAGTCCTTGTCGAAGATGTCGCCGTTGACCGCCTCCACCGAGATGCGCACGGTGTTGCCGAGGTTGGCCAGGTCGTTGCGGTGCTCCATCATCTGCTCGATGAACGGGTGCTGCAGCGGGATCATCTTTTCGAAGCTGGTGGACGGGCGGATCTGCGTGGCCTGCCAGAACAGGAAGATGCTGACCAGTACGCACAGGGCGATGACCACGGGGCGGTTGTTGAAGATCAGGCGTTCGAGCAGCGTGGCCTTGTCCTGGTGATGCGGGTGCATGGTGATGCTCTCCCTGCTGGTCATGGACGCACCTCCTGGTCAGCACCCTGCGGGTCAGCCAAGTGCACGCCGCCCTGCCCTACCAGCAGCAGGCCGCCATTGGCCAGGCCGCTGACGCCGGCCAGGGCAATACGGTCGGCGCGGTTGTAGACACTAAAGGTCTGGCCATCATCGGTACTGCGCAGCACGCTGCCGCCATTGCCGACCAGCACCAGGCTGCCATCCTCGACAAGCGTAGCGCCTGCCAGGCCGAATTCGAGGGTGCCGCGTGCAGCCTTGAGTTCGATCGGCTGCCAGCTGTCACCGAAGTCGGTGGAACGGAACAGGTTGCCGCGCAGGCCGTAGGCCAGCAGCGTGCGTGGCTGGGCAGTGCCGATCACGCCGAACAGCGAGCCCTCGTAGGGGCCCTCGACCTTGGCCCAGGTCTGGCCGTTGTCGGCGGAGCGGAACATGCCGCCCTGCTCGCCGACAATGAACAGGCCGGCATCGCGCACCTGGGCGATACCGTTCAGGTGTAGCTGGTCGGGATTGTCCAGGCGCTCGGCCACATCCTGCCAGTGCTGGCCACCGTCGGTGGTTTCCAGCAAGGCGCCGTAGGCACCCACGGCAAAGCCGTGCCGGGCGTCGAGGAAGGTGATATCGAGCAAGGGCGCTTCACGGGCAAGGTCTTCGAACTGCTTGCTCCAGGTGGCACCGCCGTCACTGCTGGTGAGGATCTGCGCGTCATGGCCGACGGCCCAGCCGCGCTTGTCGTCGAGGAAGAACACCGCGGTGAGCAGTTGCCGGGTAGGCACCCGGGCCTGGGTCCAGGTGCTGCCTTGATCATCGGAGAACAGGATATGACCGCGATCGCCTACCACCACCAGGCGCTTGCCGGCATGAGCGGTATCGATCAGCAGGCTTTGGCTGGCCTTGGTCGATTCGGTGGAGTATTCGTCGGCGGCAGCGGCTTGCACGCTGTCAGCCCACACGCCAAGCCCCAGCGCCAGCACCGCGCCGGCTGCCAGTGGCCAGGCGAAGCGCCTGTTCCGTTCCCTCATGACTGTCCCCCTGTTGTGTTCTTATTTGGTGGGTCAATGCATTGCAGATACTGCGAAAAGCCTGATCTAGAGGCCTGCAATAGCCTGAGGGGATCGTAGCGGGGATGTTTGCGGGAATACAACGGGCGGGGTGTTATGTTTTGTTATCGGCCTTGTAAAGCTGGGGCCGCTGTGCGGCCCTTCGCGGGCACGCCCGCGAAGGGCTGCACAGCAGCCCCAGTTTCTACCAGGCTTAAGCCAGGCTCTTGCTCACAACCTCATACACATCACTGGACAGCTCACCAGAAGCCAGAATCCGCTCCAGCTCGCCCTTCATCAGGGCCTGACGCGCAGCGTCATACTTGCGCCAGCGGGTCAGCGGTGCCAGTTGCCGCGAGGCGATCTGCGGGTTCAGTGCATTCAGCTCGATCACCAAGTCGGCCAGGAAGCGGTAGCCCGAGCCATCCGCCGCATGGAAGTTGACCAGGTTCTGTCCGGCAAAGGCGCCAATCAGCGCACGGACCTTGTTCGGGTTCTTCAGGGTGAACGCCGGGTGCTGCATCAGCGCCTTGACCCGCGCCAGCCCGCCCGGCAGCGCGCTGGCCGCCTGCACGCTGAACCACTGGTCCATGACCAGCGGGTTGTCCTTGAAGTGCTCGGCAAAGGCTTCCAGGGCCTTGGCCCGCTCGGCCTCGAACGGCGAGTTGACCAGCACGGCCAGGGCGGTAAGGCGCTCGGTCATGTTGTCGCAGTGTTCGAACTGCTCCAGGGTCGCCTGCAGCACCTGCGGCTTGCCGCTCTGCATCAGGTACGACAGCGCGATGTTCTGCAGGCTGCGGCGGGCGAAGTGCTCGGCCGAGGCCACGTAGGCGGTGCTGCGCGACACTTCGCGGTTGGCCTGGTAGCGCGCCCACAGGGCGTCGAACAGCTGCTCGGCGATCTGCTGGCGGGCGAACTCGCGGGCGGCGTGGATGGCGTCCACGTCGGCCACCTGGCTGATCTCGGTCAGGTAGGCTTCGCCTGGCAGCGAGAGCATTTCGGCAACCATGGCCGGGTCCAGCGACTCGTTACCGAGCACAGTGCCCAGGGCAGTGATCAGGCGCTGGTCGAGCTTCAGTGCTTCGCCACGCTGATGCTGGCCAATCAGCTCCTGCAGCACCTGCACCGACAACTGCTGCCCCGCCTCCCAGCGGTTGAAGCCGTCGCTGTCGTGCTGCATCAGGAACATCAGCTGGTCGCGGTCATAGGGGAAGCTCAGCTTGACCGGTGCGCTGAAGCCACGCAGCAGCGACGGCAGCGGCTTGGCCTGGATGCCCTGGAAGGTGAAAGTCTGCTCGGCTTCGGTCACCGACAGCACGCGGCTAGAGCCCTGCGCCGTCGCTTCACCGGCCAGTTGCAGCGGCAGGTCGTTGCCTGCGGCGTCCAGCAGGCCCAGCTCCACCGGGATCACGAACGGCAGTTTTTCGGCCTTGTCCGGAGTCTGCGGGCAGCTCTGGCGGAAGGTCAGGCTGTAAGTCTGTGCGGCCGCGTCATAGGCCTCGCTGACTTCCAGGCGCGGGGTGCCGGCCTGGTTGTACCAGCGCTTGAACTGGGTGAAGTCGACGCCGTTGGCGTCTTCCATGGCCTTGATGAAATCGTCGGTGGTCACCGCCTGGCCATCGTGGCGTTCGAAGTACAGGTCACTGCCCTTGCGGAAGCCATCGGCACCCAGCAGGGTACGAACCATGCGCACCACTTCGGCGCCCTTCTCGTACACGGTCAGGGTGTAGAAGTTGGAGATCTCGATGAAGCTGTCAGGGCGTACCGGGTGGGCCATGGGGCCAGCGTCTTCGGCGAACTGGTGAGTACGCAGGTAGGCCACGTCTTCGATGCGCTTGACCGTACGCGAGTTCATGTCGGCGCTGAACTCGGCGTCGCGGAACACCGTGAAGCCTTCTTTCAGCGACAGCTGGAACCAGTCACGGCAGGTGACACGGTTGCCCGACCAGTTGTGGAAGTACTCGTGGGCGACCACGCCTTCGACGCGCTGGTGGGCGGCATCGGTGGCCGTTTCGGCACGGGCCAGCACACAGCTGGAGTTGAAGATGTTCAGGCCCTTGTTTTCCATGGCGCCCATGTTGAAGTCGTTGACCGCGACGATCATGAAAATGTCCAGGTCGTACTCGCGACCATAGACTTCTTCGTCCCAGCGCATGGACTTCTTCAGGCTGACCATGGCGTGGTCACACTTGTCGATGTTCTCGGGCTCGACGTAGATGCGCAGGGTCACGTCACGGCCGGACTGGCGGGTGAAGCTGTCTTCGACGCACCACAGGTCACCGGCCACCAGCGCGAACAGGTAGGCCGGTTTCATGAACGGGTCTTCCCAGGTGGCCCAGTGGCGGCCATCTTCGGCCGGCCCGCTGCCGACCGGGTTGCCGTTCGACAGCAATACCGGGTAGCGATGCTGCTCGGCGATCACCGTGGTGGTGAAGGTGCTCATCACGTCCGGGCGATCGAGGTAATAGGTGATCTTGCGGAAGCCCTCGGCCTCGCACTGGGTGCAGAACATCTTGCCCGACTTGTACAGGCCTTCCAGCGCGGTGTTGCTTTCGGGGTGGATCTTCACGCTGGTGTCGAGTGTGAAACGCTCGGCCTTGGGGTGCACGGTAAGGCTGTCGACGTCCAGCTGATAGTCAGCCGCGTTTAGTTCCTGGTCATCCAGCGAAGCGCGCAGCAGCTCCAGCTGCTGACCGTCGAGCACCAGTGGCGGCAGGCCGGCACCGCGTGCCGGGTTGCGGCGCATGACCAGTTGCGCGTGAACCAGGGTGTGGTCCTCGAACAGCTCGAAGGTCAGGTGCGTCTCGTCGATCAGGTACTCGGGCGCCTGGTAATCCTTGAGGTAGATCACTTGCGGTTGTTCGGTACGCATGTAGAGGTCCTTTTACTGGAGCACGGCCAGCTGGTAGGCCGTGTACTTGCGAATATTGATCACACCGGTGTCGAAGATCAGGTACTGGCCCTTGATGCCCAGCAGCGTGCCTTCCACTACCGGGTCCTTGTCGAGGTTGAAGCTGACGATCTTTTTCGGGTAGGCCTCGACCGGGTATTTCATCTGCACCACTTCGGCGTCGCGCAGCGGCTGGATCGCCTGCAGGCCAAAGCGGCCTTGCAGTTCGCGCAGGCCATCGGCGCAGGCATCGAAGACCTGTTCACGAATGGCAACCAGGTCGAGTTCCTCGGCGTCGCCCTTGAGCAGGGTGCGCCAGTTGGTGCGGTCCGGCACCTGGCTGCGCAGCAAGTCTTCGACCAGGCCGGACTGCTGGCGGGTGGCCACGCGCACGATCGGCAGGGCCTGGCTGGCACCCTGGTCGAGCCAGCGGGTGGGCAGCTGGGTGGCGCGCGTGATACCGACCTTGATCCCCGACGAGTTGGCCAGGTAGACCACGTGATCGGTCATGCAGAACTGTTCGCCCCACGACGGTTCGCGGCAGGTGCCGGCGTCGTAGTGGCACTTTTCCGGGGCCATGATGCACACGTCGCACTGGGCCAGCCTGGTCATGCACGGGTAGCAGTAACCCTGGCTGAAGCTGGTCTTGGTGCGCTTGCCGCAATGGCTGCAGTGAATGGCGCCGAGGTATTCCAGGCGCAGGCGCTGGCCGATCAGCGGGTTGACCGGCACCTGCGTGTCATCCAGGCGGAAGCTGTACTGCACCACTGGCGCCTGCAGGCTTACCGCCATCTTGCTCAACGAGCCACGAGCGAGTTCGATCAATGTACCGAGTCCGACTTGAACAGAATGTTGGCGATCGGTGCAGACTTCGACGCGCATTCCTGTGGGCCCATGTAGCCGGTGCGCTGGTCTTCGGGCAGGTTTTTCATTTCCCAGGCGATTACCGCCTGCAGCGACAGCTCTTTCTGCTCGGCGGTGAGCTTGCGGCCATCCGACCATTTGCCGATTTCCACGGCAAGCTTCAGGCTCTCGTAGATTTCCGGGGTGATGTTTTCAATCATTTGCGCGAAAGTGGACATAGAGTCTCCTGATTCAAGCCGACAGTTTACGCCGGGCCAGCGCCCCACCCAAGAGCCCGGTCAGGCATCCGATGAGCAGCCCGCCGACGTGGGCGGCGTTGGCAATCTGGCCAAGGCCCAGGGTGTCGATCACGCCGGTCAGGCACACCACCAGCCAGATCAGCATCATCACCAGCACGCCCTTGGGCAGGTCGAAGTAACGGTTGGGCGCCAGCCACTGGTACAGCCAGATGTGCCCGAGCAGGCCGTACAGCACGCCGGACAAGCCACCGAACAGGCTCGGCCCGCTGGTGTAGTGCTGGGCCAGGTTGGACACCAGGCTGAACAGCACGGTCAGGCCCAGCAGCGCCCACGGGCCCTGGCGCAGCTCGATACGTTTGCCCAGTTCCCAGTACCACAGGCTGTTCATGGCAAGGTGCAGCACGCCGAAGTGCAGCAGCATGGGCGACACCAGGCGCCACCACTGGCCTTCGTCCAGGCTTTGCGCCAGCGGGCTGAAGTACAGGTAGTCGCCCTGGACGCGGAAGTCGAGGAAGGTGAACCAACTGATGGTGGTGAAGTTGTCGCCCAAGCCCGTAAGGCCGGCGACGATGAAACACAACAGCAGGATTATGGTGGTGACTTTGCAAGCGCGGGCCTGTTCCGCCAGGGAGGGCCCTTTCGCGGGCAAGCCCGCTCCCACAGGGTCGGCGGTGGCTGGCAGGTCGGCGTTGCCGTCGGGGTAGCGTTGGTAGAGTTCGCGGACGTCTGCAGCCAGGGTATCGGGGGCCCAGAGTACTTGTACCTCACCCTCCTCGCTGACCCGGTGCGGCACCTGCAGACGCTGCAGCAGTTGGACGAAGCCGCTGAGGTCGACCGACAGCGGCAGGCGCATCACTTCGATAACGTTCATTGGTTGGCCTGTGGGCGGTCGACGTCGACCCAGACGAACTTGTGCGGGTCGATGCGGGTTTCATCATCCAGGCGGTAGGCAGCCAGCTTGCCGTAAAGCACGGCGCTGTAGTCCAGGCAGGCCAGGTTGGCGCGGATCGGCGCCGGGCGGCCGCTGCGCCAGTAGTGGCCGACGAACAGCATGGGCTCGTCTTCGGCATAGCGCAGCAAGGCGTTCTTCTGGCTGTGGCTGAGCGGGGTGCTGGCCACTTCCGCGGGCAGGGCGTCGGGCTGGAACACGATGTCGCCATAGGTTTGCGGGTCTTCTTCCCAGAACTTGGTGCGGAAGAAGGCGCGGGTCAGGCCGTCGCCGCCGGTCAGGGTCAGGCCGTCCGGCAGGCGCATGTCGGTGCCGCGCAGCAGGCGGTTGCACACGGTGGCGGCAAAGCTGCTGCTCACCGCCGAGGCCTGGATGAAGTGCTCGTCGATGCGCCCGTCGGGGTACTGCTGGCGCAGCGGCTCGATCAGCCGCGGGTCCCAGCAGGCATGCACCAGGCGGAAGCGCCCTGCGTCGACGAACAGTGGCAATTCGTAGAACCAGTTGACGAAGTCGTGCCAGTCAGCGGGATGGTTGGCGAATTGGGTCAGGGTCTCGTCGATCAGCCGGGCGTGGCGCGGCGTATGTTCGCGCACAAAGGCCTTGCCGCTGCCGGGCAATGCCGGGGTGACCCAGCCCAGGGCGTTGTACTCGTGGTTGCCCATGATGCAGAACGCCTGGCCGGCCTCGACCATGTCGTGCACGATGTGCAGCGCCTCGCGAATGCGTGGCCCGCGGTCGACGATGTCGCCAAGGAACAGCGCCTGGCGCCGCGGGTGGCGCCAAACGCCGGCCACACGCTTGTAACCGAGGGCGTCGAGCAGGCGTTCAAGGGTCAGCGCACAACCGTGCACGTCACCAATGATGTCGAAACTTCGCGCCGGATCGAGCATCAGTCGTCCCTGCTTCCCAGGCGGCTGCCCCAGCCGAGCTTGGTGCGGCAGACCTCGTAGTAATTGTGATCCAGCGGGTGGATCAGACGCAGTTTCTGCGGTTTCTTACTCACCGTGATGGTGTCGCCGGGGGCGCAGGTGAAGTGGTTCTGGCCGTCACAGGATACTTGCGGGTAGATCTGCAGGTCCTTGGACACCACGATCTTCAGCTCGCTGTTGCCGTCGACCACGATCGGCCGGCCAGACAAGGTGTGCGGGTACATCGGCACGATGACGATGGCGTCGAGCTTGGGGTGCATGATCGGGCCGCCAGCCGACAGTGCGTAGGCGGTGGAGCCGGTGGGGGTGGCGACGATCAGGCCGTCGGCCTTCTGGCTGCAGACGAACTGGCCATCGATGTAGATCTCGAACTCGATCATGCGCGTGGACTTGCCCGGGTGCAGCACCACGTCGTTCAGCGCATCACCCTGGCCAATGGCTTCGTTATGGCGGCGCACCTCGGCCTGCAGCAGGAAGCGGTTTTCCACCAGGTAGTGGCCGTCGAGCACTTCGGCAACCTTCTCTTCCAGCTCGTCGGGGCGGATGTCGGTGAGGAAGCCCAGGTTGCCACGGTTGATGCCCAGCACCGGAATGTTGTGCCGGGCCAGGGCGCGGGCGGCGCCCAGCAGGCTGCCGTCGCCGCCGACCACGATGACCAGGTCACAGACCTCGCCCAGCAGCTTGCGGGTGGAGGTTTGCAGGCCGTGGCCGGGCAGCACTTCGGCGATGGTGTCCTCGAGGATCACGTGCAGGTGGCGCTCGAGGAGGAATTTTTTCAGTCGGCGAATGGTGTCGAGCACCTGGGAGCTGCCAAGGCGGCCGATGATACCGATATTGCGAAATTGCTCCATGGGGCTCCTGCGAGGCTCTGCGGCGGGTGACTATGCCGCGATTATGGGCGAAACCACCGGGTAGCGGCAAACCGGCTATGCTCGCAGGATGATGCCATTTGCCCTGCTCCACCACCTGCCCCGGCAGCTACGCCGCCCCAACGTGCGCGACCTGGCCTGGGCCCTGCTGTCGCCCCCGTTGCTCAGCGCCCCGCCCTGCCCCCAGCGCCACCCGCTGGCGGGCAGCCTGTGGGCGGACCAGCCGCAGCGCCTTGCAGACTGGCTGCGAGCGCTGGATGACGATGACCGCCCATTGCGCGACTGGCTGGCGCAACTGGGCAGCCGGCGCCTGGGGCATTACTACGAACGCCTGTGGCAATTCGCCCTGGGCCAGGCGCCGGGCATCGAACTGCTGGCGGCCAACCTGGCGATTCGCGACGGCGGGCGCACCCTGGGCGAGCTGGACGTGGTGCTGCGCGACCGCGACGGCGTGCACCACCTGGAACTGGCCATCAAGCTGTACCTGGGCCCGGAACACGCCGGGCAGGACCCCGCCGCCTGGCTGGGACCGGGCTGCCATGACCGACTGGGAAGCAAACTGGCGCATCTGGCGCGGCACCAGTTGCCCATGTCGGCGGGGGCGCACAGCCGCGAGGTGCTGGCGCAGCTGGGGGTGGAGCAGGTGCAGGCGCATGTGTGGCTGGGTGGCTACCTGTTCTACCCGCGGCCTGGGCTTGCGCAGCCACCGCAAGGCGCCAACCCGCAACATTTGCGCGGGCGCTGGGTGCGGCGACGGGACTGGGCCATGGCTGAAGGCGAACATTGGCAGCCGCTGCAACGGCATGCCTGGCTGGCACCGGCGCGGGTCGAGGCGAGTGAGAGCTGGGCGGTGGAGCAGTTTGCGGCGTGGCTGCATGTGCTGGAGCGGCAGGCACCGGCGCAGTTGCTGGTGAGGCTGGAGCAAGAAGCTGACGGGGTGTGGCAGGAGGCCGAGCGGGTGTTTCTGGTGGCTGATGATTGGCCGCATCTGCCCGATGTCTGATGTTGTCTGTGTTGGCCCCTTCGCGGGTAAACCCGCGAAGAGGCCGGTGCAGACAACACAATTTTCACAGACCTGGCGCAAAGATTTGTTCCCCGTAGCCATTACAGTACTACCTGAGCGCCAGCAAGAGCGCCATTCCGACCTGATGACGAGGACCGATCATGGTTTCATCCACCCCCGCGACCCATTACACGCGCCTGTCCATTGCCCTGCACTGGCTGATGCTGGTGCTGCTGGCCGCTGTCTATGCCCTTATCGAACTGCGTGGCCTGTTCCCCAAGGACAGCGTCGAACGCAACCTGATGAAGGATCTGCACTTCATGCTCGGGCTCAGCGTGTTCGTGCTGGTCTGGCTGCGCCTGGCCATGCGCCTGAGCAGCCCGACCCCACCCATCGTGCCCAAACCTGCGGCCTGGCAGACCGGCCTCTCGCACCTGATGCACCTGGCGTTGTACCTGCTGATGATCATCCTGCCGGTGGCTGGCTGGCTTATCCTCAGCGCCGCCGACAAACCGGTGCCGTTCTTCGGCCTGGAGCTGCCGCACCTGATCGGCCCGAACCCGGACCAGGCCAAGTTCTTCAAGGGCTGGCATGAGCGCATCGGCAGCTGGGGCTACTGGCTGATCGGCCTGCACGCGCTGGCCGGGCTGTATCACCACTATGTGCAGCGCGACAACACGCTGCTGCGCATGCTGCCTTACAAGTAACCGCGTCGGCCCTGCAGGCCGCCGGTGTGCACAACGATCAGGCGGGTGCCGGGCGCGAACAGCCCGGCCTCGACCTGCTCACGCAGGGCCAGCAGGGCCTTGCCAGTGTACAGGGCTTCGAGCGGCACGCCGGTGTGCCGCTCGCAGTCGGCGATGAACGCCAGCAGCTCATCATCGAATTTGCCAAAACCGCCACGGCAGGCATCGTGTAGCTGGTAGCCATGCGCGCCGGCCAGTGTCGCTACCGCCTCCGCCACACCATGCTCCCTGGGTACAGCCAATGCGCCATGCACGACATGTGCGCCCGCCTCGGCCATTACCAGGCCGGCCAGGGTAGTCCCCGTTCCGGCGGCCAGCCACCAGGCGTCGTAGCCCGACCAGCCCAGTGCCGAGATCTGCGTGCACGCCTGCTGCCTGATCAGCGCGCAGCCCTGTGCACCGGCCAGCCCGCCGCCCCCTTCGGGGATGCAGTGCCAGCCCGGATAGCGTGCTTGCCAGGGTTCCCAGAAACCCGCTTCGTTTCGTGCGCGATAACCGCCGTAGCCCAGCCAGTGCAGTTCCATGCCCAGCGCCTGCAGGTCACGCACGGTTGCCGTGTCCTGGACGTGGCCGCGCAGCAGGCCGGCGGTGGCGAAGCCGAAGCGCTTGCCGGCGGCGGCCAGGGCGTGCAGGTGATTGGAATGGTTGCCGCCGAGGCTGATCAGGCCCGGTGCGTTGCTGGCCGTGGCGTGCTGCAGGTGATGGCGCAGCTTGAACCACTTGTTGCCGCTGATCAGCGGGTCGATCAGGTCCAGGCGCAGGATCGCAGCTTCGACCTGGGCGGTTTCCAGCCAAGGCAGGGTCAGAGGGCGCAGGGGGGCTTGGGGAAGGTCGAGGAGCATGCTGCGAGTTTACCAGCGAAATCCCGGGGGCGCTTTGCGCCCCCTGTGGGAGCGGGTTCACCCGCGAACACCGGCGCAGCCGGTGCCAGGCACCGCGTAGCCCTCTTCGCGGGTGAACCCGCTCCCACAGGGCCGCACAGCGGCCCCGGCAACCTCAGAGCTCAGCCGCCAGTCTCGAACCCTGGTTGATCGCCCGCTTGGCATCCAGCTCCGCCGCCACATCGGCCCCACCAATCAGGTGCACCGACTGCCCCGCCGCCACCAGCCCGTCCTGCAGTTCGCGCAGCGGCTCCTGCCCGGCACAGATGACCACGTTGTCCACCGCCAGCACCTGCGGCTCGCCGTCAGCCACGCGAATGTGCAGGCCGGCATCGTCGATGCTCAGGTACTCGACGCTGTTGAGCATCTGCACCCGCTTGTTCTTCAACCCGGTACGGTGAATCCAGCCGGTGGTCTTGCCCAGGCCGTCACCCACCTTGGATTTCTTGCGCTGCAACAGGTACACCTGCCGCGCAGGGGCATGCGGTTCGGCCTTGATCCCGGCCACGCCACCACGCGCCTGCAGATGGGTGTCGATGCCCCACTCCTTCCAGAACGCCTCACGGTCCTGGCTGGTGGCCACGCCCTGATGCACCAGGTACTCGGAAACGTCGAAACCGATGCCACCCGCGCCAATCACCGCGACAGCCTTGCCCACGGGCTTGCGCTCGAGCAGCACGTCCAGGTAGCTGAGCACCTTGGCATGCTCGACACCGGGGATGGCCGGCGTGCGCGGGGCGATGCCGGTGGCCAGGATGATCTCGTCGTAGCCACCGTCCACCAGGGCCTGCACATTGACCCGGGTGTTCAGGCGCAAGTCCACGCCCGTGCTTTTGACCTTGTTGCGGAAGTAACGCAGGGTTTCATGGAACTCTTCCTTTCCCGGCACCCGCTTGGCCACATTGAACTGCCCGCCGATCTCGCCGGCGGCATCGAACAGGGTCACCGTGTGGCCTCGCTCGGCCGCTACCGTGGCTGCCGCCAGGCCGGCCGGGCCAGCGCCGACCACGGCAATGCGCTTCACGGCGCGCACGGGCAGGTAGTTGAGCTCGGTCTCGTGGCAGGCGCGCGGGTTGACCAGGCAGCTGGTCAGCTTGCCGCCGAAGGTATGGTCCAGGCAGGCCTGATTGCAGCCGATGCAAGTGTTGATCTCGTCGCCGCGGCCGGCAGCGGCCTTGTTGACGAAGTCCGGGTCGGCCAGGAACGGCCGGGCCATCGAGACCATGTCGGCATCGCCCTCGGCCAGCACCGCTTCGGCCACTTCCGGAGTGTTGATACGGTTGGTGGTGATCAGCGGAATGTTCACCACGCCACGCAGCTTGGCGGTGACCTTGCTGAACGCCGCGCGCGGCACCTTGGTGGCAATGGTCGGGATACGCGCTTCGTGCCAGCCGATGCCAGTGTTGATCAGGGTCGCGCCGGCTTGCTCGATGGCCTTGGCCAGCAGCTCGATCTCGTCCCAGCTGCTGCCGCCTTCGACCAGGTCGAGCATCGACAGGCGGAAGATGATAATGAAGTTCGGCCCTACCGCGCCGCGCACCCGGCTGACGATTTCCACCGCCAGGCGCATGCGGTTTTCATAGCTACCGCCCCAGCGGTCGGTGCGATGGTTGGTGTGGGCGGCGAGGAACTGATTGATGAAGTAGCCTTCAGAACCCATGATCTCGACGCCATCGTAACCGGCGCGCTGGGCCAGCACCGCGCAATTGACGAAGTCGGCGATCTGCTTCTCGATACCCGCCTCGTCCAGCTCTCTGGGCTTGAACGGGTTGATCGGCGCCTGGATGGCGCTGGGCGCCACCTGACGCGGGCTGTAGGCATAGCGCCCGGCATGCAGGATCTGCAGGCAGATCTTGCCCCCGGCGGCGTGTACCGCCTCAGTGACGATGCGGTGCTTGTCGGCCTCTTCCTCGGTACTGAGCTTGGCCGCCCCGGAATACACCCCACCCTCATCGTTGGGCGCGATGCCGCCGGTGACCATCAGGCCGACGCCACCGCGGGCGCGCTCGGCAAAGTACGCCGCCATGCGCTCGAAGCCGCCCGGGCGCTCTTCGAGGCCGGTGTGCATCGAGCCCATCAGGGTGCGGTTGCGCAAGGTGGTGAAGCCCAGGTCCAGCGGGGCGAGCAGGTGCGGGTAGCGGTCGGCGGCCATGGAAAGGTCCCCAGGTGGCGTGATCACGGGATGCGGGTGCCGCACCGGCTGGCGGGCCCCGTCGTTTGTCTGCCTGCGACATTAAACAGCCGTTTGAACGGGCTCAATGATCGAAACTGACAAGTTATTGATCCTGACGCACACCGGGACCTGCCAAAACTCGCGAATCCGGGGCCCACGGTTTCTAGGTGCGGGCGACAAGATGTTGGTAACCGGCAGCGCGGGTGAAATCGGCAAGATGCCAGAGACTCCCGTTCGCCCCCCAGGTGCCATCGGCGATGTCGACCAACTGTATCGAAGTCATCAGCATCCTCCCGTCATCCTTCCCGACGCATTGTTCGATGGCCTGGTGCAGGCCCTGCACGTAGTCCTTGCGCATCTGTTCATCGAGCACGCCGGCAGGCACCTTTACCATGACGATGCAGGGAATGGCGTGGCTATGCATGTTCACCCCACCACATAGCCAATCACCGCCCCGTACCTCCTCGATGAGCACCCAGCACAGGCTGCGCTGCGGCAGAGCGTCACCTATGTGCTCATGCGCGATTGCTGCCTCGCTGACGCGCTTCAACAGATGCTCGCGTTGCTGCTCGTTGAAAGCCCCGGTAGGTACCTTGATCAGGATATTGGGCATTGCTGAGACCTTTGTGATGAGTTGAAGCGCCATTAGGCCTGGCGCTCCTCTTACGCAAAAGTGTCGGATCCGTCCTCTTTCGAGCATAATCCGACAATGCACGATTTCACCATTCTGGTCATACCGGGGGCATTCGCCGCTAGCGTAGCCTCCACCCTGGATATCCTCGCCACCGCAGCAACCGTTAGCGAGCGACTCGGCCTGGCCGCACCACGCTGGCGGGTTTGCGGCCCGCAACCGGGAACGGTAGCGCTGGGCCATGACCTGCAACTGCATGTGCAACCGATCGAACAAAGCACCGATGACCAGTCCTGCTGGGTCATACCAGGAATCGGCGTCAGTGATATCGACCAGCTCGAAAGTCGCCTCGCGGAGCCATGGACCGCTCCCTTTCTCTCTGTATTGAGCGATCACATCGCCAACGGCAAGGAAATTGCCGCGTCATGCTCGGCCGTCTTTCTGCTGCATGCAGCCGGGCTGCTGGACGGCAGGAGGGTAACCACCTCCTGGTGGCTGGCACCGCACCTGCAGAGGCTCGCACCCGACTGCCGCGTCGACCCGGACTTCATGGTGCTGGCCGATCATCCATTGACTACGGCAGGAGCTGCCTTCGCGCAAACCGACCTGATGCTGCACCTGCTCCGTCGGCGCCTGTCACCTGCAATCGCCGACGCGGTGGGCAAGGCACTGCTGCTCGACCGCAGGCAACTGCAGTCGCCTTTCGTCATCCCTGCCGTACTGGTGCAGGGTAATGCACTGATCTCGCGCCTGATCGCAGAGATCGAGAAGTCACTGCCTGAACTTACGAGCGTCAAGACACTGGCCGCAAACGTCGGCATGTCCGAGCGGACCCTGTCGCGCCATGTCCACAAGGCAACGGGACACTCCACCCGGCAGCTCATTCAGCGGGTACAGTTGCACAAGGCGCGAGCGCTGCTCGAGTCCGGCGAACATTCCGTCGAGGCGATCTCGGCGCTGGTCGGCTACCAGGACCCGACGGCTCTCCGGCGCTTGATGCGCCGCTTGCTCAACGCCACCCCGCGACAGTTGCGCCAGCGCTGACTCAGGGGCTGCCTGCCCCATGCCCTCAAGGTGACGTCACGACCACCACGTAATGGCCCTGGGTCAGTGGCTCGCCACGCCCATCGACCAGTCTGTAGGCCTGCCCCCGGTCGACGCGTACCGCCTTCGCTGGCAGCGCCTGGCCATCCACGCCCTGAACGCCAATGACACTGTCACGCGCCAGCGCCGGGCAGTTATCCATGCGCCAGCCCGCATCGCCGACGGTGGTCGTGCAAGACGGCTCGATGATGCTGCCGGTGAAGTGCAGCATGCCCGAGGCGACGACGGCGCCTGCCTGGGCCTGGCCGACCAAGGCCAGGCAAATTGCAGCACTCAATGCGAATCGCTTGCCGCTCATGATTACCACTCCCCGATACCCAAGGTTGAGCCTATCGGATGGGCGGTGGCCTGCCTGGCTACGCGCGTGAGGCCGTTCACAAAGCAGGAAAATAAACCACACGGCCGTTTAAGAAACGTCTCAAAGCCGGCGGCGGTGCAACTGTCTAGGATGGCCAGGCCCCTCCCAGCCAACCTCACCGGAGCCCTTCCCAACCATGTCGCGCTTGCTTCACACCCTCTCGCGCCCGGCCATGGCGGCACTCATCCTGATGTGCCTGGCGCCTACCGCCTGGGCCCAGCTCAAGATCGAAGGCACACGCCTGATCTACCAGGGTTCGGACAAGGAAGCGAGCATCAATGTGGTCAATCGCAGTGGCCTCGACACGGTCATGCAAAGCTGGGTCAGCAGCCCCGACGAACGCGGCGATGCCCCCTTCGCCATCGTCCAGCCGTTGACGTTGATTCCGCCCAACGGCCAGCAGATGCTGCGGGTGCTGTACGCCGGCCAGGGCCTGCCCGAGGACAGGGAATCGCTGTTCTGGCTGAACATTCTCGAGATCCCGCGCAAACCCGAACAGGCCGACACCCTGCAGTTCGCCATCCGCCAGCACCTGAAGCTGTTCTATCGCCCTGCCGGCCTGCCAGGCTCGCCCAGCAAGGCGGTCAATGGCCTGGAATGGCGCACGCGTCAGCCTGGCAGGATCGAAGTCAGCAATCCGAGCGCCTTCCATGTCTCGCTGGTCGACCTCCAGCTCGACAGCCCTGGGCAGTCGCACCCGCTTGCGGACTACGTCCTCCTGCGCCCGGGGGAGTCGCTCAGTCTCGAAACGCCCTCGCCCCTGCCAGTGCAGAGTCGCGTGGCGTTCAGCGAGCTGACCGACATCGGCCTGCAGAAGCGACACCACATCGCGCTGCCGTGAACACACCGCCACAGGATAGCCACCCCATGACCCTGATCCGCAAACACCTGCTGGGCCTGCTCTTCGTCGCCGCCAGCTGCCCCGCCACCAGCTACGCCCTGTCCTGCAAGCTGGACCCGTCCAAGGCGTCGGCGCTCAAGGAGGCCCTGGGCACCGCGCTGGCGGTACCGGCCGACGCCCCCGACGGCACGATCATCTGGGAATCGTCGCCACACTCGGTTCCGGTCATCTGTGCCGATGACTATGAAACCGGCGTCAAGGAAGATATCTATTTCTATGTCAACCCGGCCAAGGCCAATATCGGCAAGGGCATACGGGTCGGGATACGCTATGGGTCCCAGACCATCACCCAGACTTCGGGCGCCATCACCACCGGCTTCAACTCGCTTCATGGTTGCAACTGGGCGAACTGCGCGGGTTGGGACAAGGCCCGGTTCACCCTGACCTTCACCGTGTTCATTGAAAAATACGGCGCAACGCCAACCAACGGGCAAGCAAGCACGTTGAGCGAATACCGGGTGTTCCAGCTGGACGGCAAGGGCGGCCTCAACCCCAGGCCCGACAGCAACCTCAACTATGTCGTCACCGGCATGAACAACATCCGCTTCGTGCCTTGCTCTCCCGAGTTGACCATCTTGCCATCAGTGATCAGCTTCCGCCGTGCCTTGGTCAGCTCGGCACAGGTCGGCCAGGTTGCCAGTTCGGCCAGTTTCAGCCTCGATCTGGTCAGGTCCTGCGACACGCCCTACACCGTCGATGCCCGCTTCACCCCGGTTGCCGGCAGCGCCAGTGTCATCGACAAGCTGCTGGTGCCCGGCAACAACAGCTCCGTCGGGATCGCCCTGACCCAGCAGGACAGCAACCAGCCGGTGCCTTTCGACACCTGGTTCAAGCTGGCCGACCTGACCATGCCGGGCCTGATCCGCAACGAGTTCCGCGCCGACCTGATCTGGCGATCGTCCCCCATCCCCGGTACGTTCGAAGCCATGGCGCTAGTGGACCTGTATTACAAGTAAGCCCTCGGCCAAGCGGCCTTTAAGGTTCGTCTGATGTCCAGTTGCCAGCGGCCTGCCTAAATTCGCGGGATGCGACTCAAAGCCTATCTGCAACAGATCAACCCCCTTCTCTCCGACCCCGAGGCGGCGCGCCGCCTGCTTCGGCTACTGGCGGTCGTGCTATCGGCCGGCATTCTCGGCGCGGCCTACAATTTCCTGTCCTTTACCTTCAACACCGACATCGCCCGGCGCCATGGAGCCATGAGCAGCGCAATCGCCGAGGCCCATACTTTCTTCACCAACCGCGAGGCACTGCTCGAAAGCCTGAGCCTCGCGGCCGTGCGTCAGGCGGTTCCGGGTGTCACCGCACCGCCCGTGGCACCGAACGAGGAGGTGCACCTGCAACTGGGCAGCCAGCTGGACAAGCGCTGGAGCCTGTGGCTGACCCAGCGCATGTGTGCCTACCTCAAGGCCCGGCAGGTCAACCTGCTCTACGTCGACGCAGGGGCTCAGGGCCCCATGCGCTGGCTTTACAACAGCGACGCCCAGGCCTCGCCACCTTCGCCTGCCTTGCTTGAGCAGCTGCGCGATGCGGGGCACCGGCCCACAGCCCCCCGGGAACTGTGGCTGGCCGATCAGGATGCGCCCCGCTCGCGCCTGTTCATCTTCCTGCGCCTTGACGAGCGCGACCCCGATTCTGGCTGGCTGGGCCTGGAGATCGACAGCCAGGCGGTGTCGCCATCACTCGAGGATGCCAGCGCAGGTGAATTCATGATGTTCAACGCTGACGGCATGCTGGTATTCACCAACAGCCCGAACCCGACACTGGAGCGCTCGCGCCCCCAAACCTCGGGTGACAACTTCTTCGGCTTCGCCGGCGCGGGGTTCTTGCCCGAATACCTGGTCATCAGCAAGCCGTTGATGTCCTCGGACTGGCAACTGGTCTATGCCATCGACCTGTCCGCCATCCTTGCCGGCCTGTGGCAGCAACTGCTCGGTGCCCTGTTGTTCTGCTTGATCAGCATCACCTTGATAAGGGTGCTGATCCGGCGTTTCGACCAGCGCTTGTTCACCCCCACGGTCGAACGCATCCGCGCGCTGGTGGAAAGCGAGATGTTCAGCCGGGACGTCATCGAAACCGCACCCGTCGCCCTGTGCGTGCTGCGTCGTAGCGATGGGCAGGTTGTGCTGGAGAACCACCTGGCCCAGCAATGGCTGGGCCAGGACCAGGCTCGCGACGCACGCAGTGCGCGATGGATCGAGCAGGCCTTCGAGCGGCACGAAGGCCAGTGCAGCGACTATTTCGAGAGCGCCGAAGGGCGCCACCTGTACCTGAGCTGCTCGCCAACCCGCTACAAGGGCGAGCAGGTTCTGCTTTGCGCGTTCAGCGACATCAGCGCACGCAAGCAGATCGAGGCCGCGCTGGAGGACGCCCGGCGCGCGGCAGACACGGCCAACGAAGCGAAAACCCAGTTCCTGGCCACCATGAGCCACGAAATCCGAACACCGCTGTACGGCGTGCTGGGCACACTCGAGCTGCTGTCTCGCACCGTGCTCGACGCCCAGCAGCGCGATTACCTGCGGGCCATCGAAGGGTCCTCGTCAACCCTGCTGCAGTTGATCTGCGACGTGCTGGACGTGTCCAAGATCGAGGCCGGTCAACTGGCCCTTGAACTCAGCGAGTTCAGTGCCCCGGACCTGGTCCGCGAGGTGATCCAGGGTTACAGCGCGGCAGCCGGGAGCAAGGGGCTGCAGCTCTACAGCTGCCTGGACCCGCGCCTGCCGGAGCACCTGATCGGCGACGTCAACCGGATCCGCCAGATTCTCAACAACCTGTTGAGCAATGCGGTCAAGTTCACCGATTGCGGGCGCGTGGTGCTGCGCGCCAGGTTGCTCAACCGCGATGGCGAGCGCTCCTGCCTGTTGTGGCAGGTCTCGGACACCGGCAAGGGCATCGCCGAACAGGACCAGCCATTCATCTTCGACCCCTTCTACCAGACCGAAGGCCATACCCAGGTAATTCCCGGCACCGGGCTGGGGCTGCCGATCTGCCAGCGTCTGACGCAATTGATGAACGGCCAGCTGCGCCTGGTCAGTGAGCTGGGCCTGGGCAGCAGCTTCAGTCTGACCCTGCCCCTGGAAGTCGCCTCAGGCCGCGCCGGCACCCCGTTCAACCTGCTGGCCGAACGCATTCACGTGGTATCGCCGGTACATGAACTGGCCGAAGCCATCAGTGGCTGGCTATGCCGCTGGGGCGCACGCGCCCAGGTCGGCGCCCCGCCACCGGGCAGCGCCATGGCCGGCGAACTGCTGGTCGAGCTGCATCCAGGCAACGTCGAGCGCCGGCTGGTCGCCGAATGGCCCGGCCCAAGCATCCTGGCCAGCGCCCAGGACTGCTGGGAGGCGCGGCACGAGGCTGGCCATTGGCAGGTCAACCTCAACGACCTGGGTGCTCTGCACCATGCCGTTGGCCAGGCTCAGGGCTTGCGTCGTCCCATGGGCCAGGCCGTGCCGGCCCCTTTGACCGAGCCGCTCGGGTTGCGCGTGCTGGTTGCCGAGGACAACGTCATCAACCAGTTGATCCTGCGCGACCAGCTTGAGGAGCTCGGCTGCAGCGTAGCCTTGGCCAGCAATGGCGAGCAGGCCCTGCAAGCCTGGCAACGCGAGCATTTCGACCTGCTGCTGACCGACGTCAACATGCCCGGCATGAACGGCTACGAACTGGCCCGAGCCCTACGCCAGCGGGGCTGTACCCAACCCATAGTCGGCGCCACCGCCAACGCCCTGCGCGGCGAGGAAGATCTGTGCCTGGCCGCCGGCATGGATCGCTGCCTGATCAAGCCCTTCAACCTGCAAGCCCTGCTCAACTGCCTGGCCCCGTATCGAGGTAGCCGTCTTGAAGCCCTTTAACATCCTGATTGTCGAAGACCATCCGTTTCAGCATATGTACCTGCAACACCTGTTCAGCGAACTTGGCAGCTTCAAACTGGTAGCGGCCCGGGATGGCCAGGAAGCGCTGGAGCGCTTGCGCCAGCATGAAGTCGACCTGGTCCTGACCGACCTGCTGATGCCCGGCATGGATGGTGTGCAGTTCATCCAGCACCTCGCCGGCCTACGCCACAAGCCAGGCCTGGCGATCATGAGTGCGGCCTCACGGCGTATGCTCATGGCGGCGAGCCTGGTGGCCAAGAACCTCGGCGTGGATGTGCTCGGGCTGATCTCCAAGCCAGTCGAGCCCGCCGCGTTGCGCAGCCTGATCGACCAATTGCAGTTGCACCATCAGGCTCCGGCCCGGGAGGCACCGACCATACCCGAGTTCGATCGCCAGACCTTGGTCGATGCCTTGAACAACCGGGCCTTCCAGGCCTGGTTCCAACCCAAGAAGTCCTTGCACAACGGCCGCATCGTCGCGGCCGAGGCCTTGGTGCGCTGGATGCATCCGGAGCAAGGCGTGTTGCTGCCAGGCACCTTCCTGCCGGCGCTCAACGCCTTCGGCCTGGAGGAAAGGCTACTGTGGGTGATGCTCAAGCAAGCCATGGATGCCCAGGCGCGGTGGCGTGACCGGGGCTATGACATTCCGGTCTCGATCAACCTGCCGACCCACCTGCTCAACAGCCATGACCTGGCCGACCGGCTGCTGGAATTCGTCCTGCACCATCAAGGCGTACCTGGCAAGCTCTGCTTCGAACTGATGGAATGCTCCATTCCCGAAGAGTTAAGCAACTTCTATGCAGGCGCCTGCCGCTTGCGCATGAAAGGTTTCGGCCTGTCCCAGGACGACTTCGGCAAAGGCTACAGCTCCTACATGAGCCTAGTCTCGACGCCCTTCACCGAACTGAAGATCGATCGGGCGCTAGTGCAGCGTTGCGATGAAAGCGAGAGCCTGGCTTCGGCCCTGGCCAGCATCGTCGCCCTGGGCCGTAAGCTCGGGCTCACCGTGGTGGCCGAAGGGGTCGAGACGCCCCAGGAGCTCGAGATGCTACGCAAGGTCGACTGTAACCAGGTGCAGGGCTTTTTGATCTCCCATGCCGTGTCGGCGGAACAATTCCAACGCCTGCTGCACAGCGATGGTCCGCCGTCGGCCTATTGACCTGCTGTAACTCAGGGCGCCGGCCGGGCATCAAAGATAACATCCACTGGGTATCGACGCCCCCACGGCCTTCCGGATCCTTGCATGAAACAGTACAACGCCCTGCTGGAAAACCTGGCCCGCAGCTCTCTGCGCCTGAACAAAGGCATGACCGTACTGCTGGGCCTGGCACTGCTGCTGGCCGGTTTCAGCTTCTGGTCGATCGAGCGCCTGGTCGACGAACAAAGCGACACGGTCAGCATCCATTTCGCCCGTCTTATGGAGAATATCCAGGAGCAGGAAACCTTCCTCGAAGCCCTCGTGGAACGCAGCGCCAAAGGGGAGCTGTTCGACTACCCACGCGCGCTCGAGCCGGTGCTGGCGCCGCTGCCCGAGGAAGGGCCGGACATCTACAAGGGCCAGGTCTTTCCATTTTCCATGCCGTTCAGCCTCAAGCTCGACCGACGTAACCTCGCCGGCAGCGAAGAGTCGAGCATTTTCACCCAGGGGGCGAACCTGGCCAGCTTCTACAGCATGTTCTGGTCGGCGTCCCCCTACCGATCGCCGCAGGTGTTCCTGTTCTCGCCGGATGCCCGTTATGACATCACGGTTCCCGCCGCAGGACGCGGGCGGGGCAAGGTCGAGGAAGAACCGTTCATCGAAGTGATCAGGCAAGTCATGGCGCGCCAGCCTCAGGGCAAGCACTGGAGCCCAGGCACCAAGATCATCTGGCGCAGCTATGTCGAACAGCCGGATCAGGCCTCCCCGCCGCGCGTGCTGGCCTACGCCAACATCACCCTGCGCCCGGCCAAGGCCGACGACCAACGCACGCAAGTGGCGTCGCTGGTGGATCTGGCCCAGATCGACGATTTCGAACGCATCATGGACTGGACCGTGTATGACCACTTCAATCTCATCGCCCCGTCCGGCGAGGTACTGATCGGTGCACCCACGCTCCTGGAGGGTATGCACGAAGGCCTCAACATCAAGGCCGAAGGCCTGGTGTTCCGCCTCCACGAGCAGGCCAACGGAGGCTGGAGTGCTGTCTACACCGTGACCTACCGGCACTTCTTCCGTTACGCGTTCTGGTCGCTGGCCAGCATCGCCGCTACCTTCCTGGTGCTCATCGGGATGGGCCGGGTGGCCATCCGCTGGTATCAACGCCAGGTCATCCTGCCCGCGCGCGCAGCCCACGAGGCCATCGCCGAGAGCGAGGCCTTCAGCCGGGTGGTCATCGATACCGCCCCGACCGGCCTGTGCGTGGTCCGCAGCACCGACCACGAAGTGCTACTGGAGAACCAGCGGGCGCAGCAGTGGCAGGGTACCCGAGAACTGGTCAGCACCCTCGCCTCGACAGTGGGCAGCTCCAGCAGTGGCGAGCACTACCTGCAGGTCGAAGGCCGCCACCTGCAGATCGGTTTCGTATCGACCCGCTACCACGGCGAAGACGTGCGTCTTTACGCATTCAACGACGTTACCCGTCATGTCGAGGACGCCCAGGCGCTCGACGAGGCCCGGCGCGCGGCCGACGCAGCCAACACCGCCAAGACACTGTTCCTGGCGACCATGAGCCACGAGATCCGTACCCCGCTGTACGGCGTGCTTGGCACCCTCGAACTGCTCGGCCTGACGCAGCTGGATGCCCGGCAGCAAGGCTACCTGCACACCATCCAGCGCTCCTCGGCAACCCTGTTCCAGCTGATCAGCGACGTGCTTGACGTGACCAAGATCGAATCCGGGCAGATGGCGCTCGAACCCGTGACGTTCTGCCCGCTGGAGATGCTCGAGGACACCGTGCGCACCTATCGCGCCTTCGCCGAGCGCAAGGGCCTGTTGCTCTATGCCTGCCATGACGCCCGCCTGCCAGCCCAGGTGGTGGGCGACCCGATACGCATCCGCCAGATCCTCAATAACCTGCTGAGCAACGCCATCAAGTTCACCGATACCGGCCGGGTGGTGCTGCGCACCCGTGTTCTGGCACTCGACGACACCTACGTCAGCCTGCAATGGCAGGTTGCAGACAGCGGCATCGGTATCTCCCAGGCGCAGCAGGCCAGGCTCTTCGAGCTCTTCTACCAGGTCGTCGACGCTTCCAGCGAGGGTGGTGCGGGCCTGGGCCTGCCGATCTGCGGCTGGCTGGCCGACATGATGGGTGGCCAGATCAAGGTGGTCAGCGAGCCGGGCCTGGGCAGCAGCTTTTCCCTCAACCTCAGCCTGCCGCTGGCCCAAGGGGATCTGAGTGACTGCCCGACCGTGATGCCCGACCCGACCCCGGTATATGTGCGTGCGCCAATACCGGAGCTTGCCCAGCATGGCGTCGACTGGCTGCAGCGCCTGGGCATCGCCGCGACCCTTACGATTCCGCCCATGGAGAAGGACAACCACCAAGCCCTGCTGGTGGACCTGCTCGACTGCCCGGATGCTGCCAACTGGCATGGCCAGCGGATCTGCGCCAGCAGCGACGGCCCGGCCCCCGGCGCGTTCATCGACGGCTGCTGGCGGGTGGACCTGCATGACGTGCGTGCCATCGCCCAGGTCATCGCCCTGGTGCGCCAGGGCGGGGTGCCCAATGGCCATGCCTCAGCGCAGCAGCAACGTGCCGCCCTGCGCCTGCATGTGCTGGTGGCCGAGGACAATCCGATCAACCAGGCGATCCTGCAGGAGCAGCTAGAGGCGCTGGGCTGCACCACGGTCGTCACGGCCAATGGCGAACAGGCCATGCAACGCTGGCAGCCAGGCCTGTTCGACCTGGTCCTGACCGACGTGAACATGCCATTGATGAATGGCTACGAACTGGCCAGGACCCTGCGCCAGCACGACACCCGGTTGCCGATCATCGGCGTCACTGCCAATGCACTGCGAGAAGAGGGCCAGCGCTGCCTCGAGGTGGGCATGAATGCCTGGATGGTCAAACCGTTGAGCTTGCAGACCTTGCGCAGCCATCTGGTCCGCTTGTGCCGGCCGGTGTTGGCCGAGGGGCCCAGCCAAGCGCAAGCAGACGACCGCAGCGCCCTGCTCCCCCACGCCACCATCGATACCGTGCAAGTGTCCGCGGCCATGCGCGAACTGTTCATCACCACCATGCGCGAGGACAAGCAGCGGTTGCGTCTGGCTCTTGAGCAACGCGACCACCGTCGCCTTGGCGAGCGCCTGCACAGTATCGCCGGCGCCCTGGGCGCTGTGCAGGCCAGGGACCTGGCCGAGCAGTGCTGCGCACTGGAGGACGCGCTGGCCAGCTCGCCGCTCGACACGGCCATGACCGATAAACTGCGGGAGGTGCTGAACAGGCTGTCGGCAATACTCGAAACACTTGCATAGAATCAACTTCAGTGCTGATAACGCCTGAAGACAACCCTCCCATCCGCACCGGCTAACGGGTCGTCATTTATGGAAAAACTCAAGGTCATCATCGCCGACGATCACCCCATCGTACTGCTCGGCGTCCGGGAACTGGTCGAACGCGACCCACGCTTTTGCGTGGTTGGCGAAGCTGTCTGCTCGCAAGGGCTGATCGAACTGCTCGAACGCCAACCCGTGGACATGGTCATCTCCGACTACAACATGCCGGCAGACTCACCCTACGGTGACGGCCTGAAACTTATCGATTATCTCAAGCGTCACTATCCCGCCGTCCGCATCCTCGTGCTGACCATGATTTCCAACCCGCTGATCCTTACACGGCTACAGGAACTGGGCGTGGACGGTGTCATTCAGAAAAGCCAGTTGCACGGCGAAATCGAAAAGGCCCTCAATGCCGTCGCCCGCAACAGCACCTACCGGGCGCCGGAGCCGGCGAGGCACTCGGTGGTCGCCTGTAATACAGCCATCGATCAACGGGTGGAAAACCTGTCACCCAAGGAATTTGAAATACTGCGTCTGTTTGTGGCCGGCCAAAGTGTCAGTGAAATTGCCCGCAGCCAGCACCGAAGTACCAAGACCATTAGTGCGCAGAAAGTTTCAGCCATGCGAAAACTTGAAGTGAACAGCGATCAGGAATTATTGGCCTATTGCCTGGCGAGTCATATCTTCAATTAACTGGCGAGCGTTATTGGCCGCCCATTAAGATTCGTCTGATGGGCCAGGGAAACCACCTGACTTATTGTGAGCGTGCATTTAGTTGCAGCACTTACTCACTTTCATGTGGACATCAATATGAATAAATTTTCCCTGGCCGCACTGACCCTCTCGCTTATCACTGCTTCGGCCGGCGTTCTGGCCGCCGATCCCACCGGACCAGTCAAAGGTGGCAGCGGCAAGATTTCCTTTACCGGCGTGATCAACAATGACGCCTGCTCGGTCGACGGCGCCAACGCCGACCGCGTGATCGCCGTGGATATGGGTACCGTCTCGATCAAAGACATGGGCACCGCCGAGAACCCAACGGCAGGCCGCGTGACCGGCAAGGACTTCAACCTCAACGTCAACTGCAACGTCGGCACCAAGGTGGCGATGGTCTTCGATGCCAATAGCGGTGGCTCGGGCCTGGTGACCGGCAAGAAGGTCCTGGCCCTGACCAAGGGCACCGGCACTGCCGCCAACGTCGGTATCGCCCTGCTCGACCCCAACGGCAACCTGATCGACCTGAGCTCGGCCGCCACCGCCAAGATCCAGAGCGAGGTGCATGGCACAGGTGCCGAGGGCGGCGACGCTACCCTGAGTTTCTCTGCAGCCTACGTGACCACCGGCGCCGCCGGCACCGCCACCGCCGGTCGCGGTGATGCCACCCTGCCGTTCATCCTGCAGTACGAGTAATCACTTCGCAGCTTCTCCATGCGCGAGGCTGATCAGCCTCGCCACTTCTTCGTCCCGCAAGGTACCCAACCATGTTGCGTCGTTCTCTGTATCCCGTTCTCGGGTTGCTGGGCATGCTCGTCGCCGCCCAGGCAACTGCCAGCATCTCCCTGAGCGCCACCCGTGTCGTGTTTGACGGTGCTCACAAGGAAGCCAATGTCATCGTGCGCAACGGCAATCAGGAAGTCCTGGTGCAGTCGTGGGTTGATGCCGGCGACAGCGCGCAGGCGCCGTTCGCCATCACCCCTCCATTGGCCAGAGTATTGCCCAAGCAGGAACAACTACTGCGCATTCTCTATGAAGGCCAGGGTCTGCCGACCGATCGCGAATCCGTGGTCTGGCTCAATGTCCAGGAAATCCCGCAAGCCAGTACCAAGGCCAATACCTTGCAGTTGGCAGTGCGCCAACGCATCAAGATTTTCTTCCGCCCGGCCAACTTGCCCGGTAATGCCCTGCTGGCACCGGAACAACTGGTCTGGCAATTGACTCAGCACGCCGGAAAGGCCCAACTGACCGTGAACAACCCAGGCCTGTATCACGTGTCGATGGCCGACATCGAACTCAAACGCGGAAAACAGACCGTGTTCAGCGCCGATTCGAGCATGATCGCCCCCGGCGAGCAAAAGACATTCAGCTCGGCACTTTCCCAGCTGGACGGCCCGCTGACGCTCACGTTCAAGAGCATCAACGACTATGGCGCCCAGCATGGATATTCCGTGCTGCTGAACCCTGCCCAGCCGGGTAGTGCCAAGCCTGCCGAACCCGCCATCACCTTGTGAAAGCGTAGCGACCACCTCGCGCGCCCCGATCGCGTGCGGCCTCCCCGTGCCCAGCCCGTGCCGGGACATGAATTAGGTTCCTTGTATGTCTCTGTCCATCGCCCCCCGCTCCGTAGACGGTGCCGATGCAGGCGCGCGCGCGCTCCATGGCGGCACGCCTCCTTCGCCCTGGAAGCTCAACGCCCTGTCATTGGTGCTCTGCTGCGCGCTGCCCGGCCTCTCGACGGCGCAGGACGATCCCCAGCTTCTGGGCTTCAACACCACCTTCCTGCAGGGTGCGCAATCGGCGGTCGACCTGCAGTTACTGCTGTCGGCCAGCAGCGTGCTGCCGGGCAATTATCGGGTAGACCTGTACAGCAACGAGGTACTGGTGGGCCGGCGCGACATCGATTTCAACCGCAACCTCCAGACCGGGCGCGTGGAACCGTGCCTGACCCTGGAACTGCTCGAGCAGTTGGGCATAGACATGGACAAGCTCAAGGCACAGGGGCACCTGGATACCGCGCAGGCCTGCCACGACCTGCCGACGCTGATCGATCAGGCCAGCCTGAGCTATGACTCGGGTCACCTGCGCCTGTCCGCCAGCATCCCGCAGGTCGCCATGAAGCGCGGCCTGCGCGGCTACGTCGACCCGCAACTGTGGGACGCGGGGGTGCCTGCGGCGTTCATCAACTACCAATTCAACACCAGCCGCAGCGCCGGTGATGCCGACACCCGCATCAACAACAACCTGAGCCTGCGCAACGGCATCAACCTGGGCGGCTGGCGCTTGCGCAACGAGTCAAACTTCAGCAGCGGCACCGGGCGGCCGGACAGCTTCAAGAGCAACCGCAGCTACGTGCAGCACGACGTGACTGCACTCAAGGGCCAGTTCAGCGCCGGCGACATCTTCAGCGACAGCGACCTGTTCGACAGCGTGCGCTACCGGGGCCTGAAGCTGGCTTCGGACGAAGGCATGCGCGCCGACAGCGAGCGCGGCTACGCGCCGGTGGTGCGGGGCGTGGCCCAGACCAGCGCCAGGGTCGAGATCCGCCAGAACAGCTACCTGCTCTACACTGCCAACGTACCGCCCGGCCCGTTCGAGATCAGCGACATTTACCCCAGCGGCTCCAACGGCGACCTGGAAATCACCATCATCGAGGCCGACGGCCGCCGACGGGTCAGCGTGCAGGCATTCTCCAGCCTGCCGCTCATGGTCCGTGGCGGCCAGGTCAAGTACAGCCTGTCCGCCGGACGCTACAACAGCAACACCGAAGGCCTGGCCACGCCGCAGATGCTCAGCACGATGTTGGCCTACGGCCTGACCAACACCGTGACCGGCGTCGTTGGCCTGCAAGCCACCGACGACTACAAGGCGCTGGCAGTGGGCAGCGGCCTGAACACGCTGTTGGGCGCCTTTTCGCTCGATGTCACCCATTCCTCGAGCAAAGCCCAGGGCCAGACCACCCAGGGCAACAGCCTGCGGGCGCTATACGCCAAGACATTCACCGGCACCGACACCAACTTCACCTTGGCCGCCTACCGCTATTCAACCGAGGGCTTCCGCACCCTCACCCAGCATATCGAGGACTTGAGCACCGACGCGATCAAGCGCAGCGGCAACTCCAAGACCCGCACCGACCTGACCATCAACCAGAGCCTGGGCCGCGACCGCGCACTCGGCAGCCTGTATCTGACGGCCACCGACCAGCGCTACTGGAACCGCGGCGGTTCGCAGAGCCTGTCCGCCGGCTACAGCAACAACTGGGGCGATATCTCCTACAACCTTGACGTCAGCCGCACCAGGGAGCTGGGAACCTCAGGCCCTTCGGGGCAGGATACCCAGTTCAACCTGTCGGTGTCGTTCCCGCTCGGCAGCCGCGACCGCGCACCGCGGGCGTTCGTCACCGCCAGTACGCAGAAGGGCAACGACACCACCCAGGCCGGCATCAACGGCTACCTGTCGGAGAGCAGTGACACCTTCTACTCGATCCAGGGTGGTCACAGCCGCACCAGTGGCAGCTCGGCCTCGGCCAACCTGAACACCCGCACCTCGGTCGCCGACATCAGCCTGGGCTATAGCCAGGGGCGCGGCTACGACTCGCAGAACCTGAACGTTGCCGGCGCCGTGGTTGCCCACCAAGGCGGCATCAACCTCGGCCAGACGCTCAGCGAAACCTTCGCCCTAGCCGAAGTGCCGGGTGTGAAGGGTGCGAAGATCAGCAATTTCAGCGGAGTGGAAACCGGGCGCAATGGCTATGCGGTGATCCCCAACGCTCAGCCCTACAGGGTCAACTGGGTCAGCCTGGACACCCGCGACCTGGGGGGCGACATCGAAATCGAAAACGCCACCCAACAGCTGGTGCCTCGCCGCGGCGCCGTGGTGCTTGCCCGCTACACCGGCAAGAGTGGGCGCCGGGTACAATTTGAACTGCTCGACGAGCACGGCCAGTCGATACCGTTCGGCGCCTCCGTCGAGGACGCCGAAGGCAAGCAGCTGGCGATTTCCGACCCGAGCGGCAAGGCGTTGGTGCTGCTCGAACAGGATCAGGGTAGCCTGACAATCAAATGGGGTGAGCACAAGTGCGCAGCGCCTTTCAGCCTGCCAGAGCGGGACAAGGCGGTTAACTACGAACGCCAGCGCCTGATGTGTCGGCCGTGACACCAGGTCTTGTCAGCAGAGAATACTCATAAGCACCCGATAGCTTTGGTATGATCAAACACGATTATGCAAAAGCAGTGCACCAAGGATTCCAAAGCTGATGAATAAGGCCGCACTTTGCCCTTGATGCCCTGCATGGCCAGTTCATTTTTAGGTAAAAGCTGAAGTTTGATGCGAAAACTCCTGGCAAGCACCCTGGCACTGGTGATGGCCGCCGCACTGTGTGGCTACGGTTTCTGGACCCAGCAGCGCCCGGAAGGCCACTACTTGTCCGACCTGCGCATCGAACTGGCGCTGAACCATGGCGTGCCGGGCGAGCACGGCAACCTGCTTGGCGTCGAACCGCTGCTGTTCCCGGGCGATTACCAGAACCTGCAGCGGCTGCACCGCAAGCTCGCGGCCTACCTGGAGCAGGCCCGCACCCAAGGGCTCGTGGGCCCGCGCACGGTGGTGGTGCTACCGGAGCACATCGGCACCTGGCTGTGGGCACGCGGAGAAAAGAACGAGCTGTACCAGGTCACGCAAAGCCGCGAAGCCCTGCAATGGCTGGAGCTGAGCAACCCGCTGCGCTATGGCCTGGCCATGCTCGGTGCCGACGGCGACGACTGGCGCGCCGACGCGCACCTGCGCATGAAGGCCGAGCAGATGGCCGCGGATTACCAGCAACTGTTCGGCGGCCTGGCCAAGGAATTCAATGTCACCTTGGTGGCTGGCTCCATCGTGCTACCCGCCCCTTATGTGAAACAGGGCGTGCTGCACGCCGGCAGCGGCCCGCTGTTCAACAGCAGCGTGGTATTTGCCGGCGACGGCTCGCTGTTGGGCCAGCCGCAACGCCAGCAGTTCCCCGACAGCGAAATGCGCCGCTATGTGCATGATGGCCGCCAGCACCCGCTGCAGGTATTGCAAACCCCTGCCGGGCGCCTGGGCGTGCTGGTGGGCAGTGACAGCTGGTACCCGGAAAACCACCAGCAACTGGCACAACAGGCGGTACAACTGATCGCCAACCCGGTATTCCTCAGCGGCAAGGGCAGCTGGCAAGCGCCCTGGCGCGGCAATCGCCACCAGGACGCCAGCGCCGGGCTGGCCTTGCAGCGCGGCGAAGTCAGCGAACAAGCCGCCTGGCAACGCCTGACCGAAGCGGGCGGAGCCGGTGTCAGCAGCATGAGCGTGTTCATGCGTGGGCAGTTCTGGGAACAGGGCAGCGACGGCCAGGGCTTTGCCCACCAGGCCGGTGAATTGCTGGCGGGCACCCCCAGCCCTGGCGCCCGCCTGCTGAACCTGTGGCTGTAAGCCCATGGCCCGCCCCCGCGTGCGCCTGGGCGACCTGTCGGTTGGTTTTGTCCAGCCGCTGACCGAGGCCCTGCGCGAACTGGGCCACGACCCCGAGCCGCTGCTGCGCCGCTATGGCCTGGATGCGGCGCGCTTGGGCGAGGCCGGCGCGCGCTTGTCGATCCCGCGCTACATGCACCTGGGTCACGCCGCCATCGAGCTGTGCGGCGAGGCCGCGCTGGGCTTGCACATGGGGCGCCTGAGCCGCCTGGCGCATGCCGGCCTGGCCGGGGTCACCGCCGCCCAGGCGCCTACCCTGGGCGAGGCGGCACGCACCCTGTTGCGCTTCGAGCCGCTATACGCCGCCAACTACCGCGGCCACTCCAGCTTCCAGGAAGATGCCCAGGGCGCCTGGCTACGCTTTTACTCCATAAGCCCCTACAACGCCTACAACCGTTTCGTGGTCGATTCGCTACTCGCCGGCTGGCTGGCCCAACTTGCGGACCTTGCCGGTACGGCGGTGCTGGCCGAACGCCTGGACATAGAGTTTGCCGCGCCCGCCTATGCCGCGCGCTACCAGCCCCTGTGCAGTACGCCTGTACAGTTCGCGGCCGACGGCAACCAATTGCGCCTGAGCCGCGCCACGCTGCAGCTGGCCAACCCCAGGCACTGCCCAAGCACCTGGCAGCACCTGCTGCAGCTGTGCGAGGCGGAAATGCTGCAGCGCACGCGGGTGCGCAGCCTGGGTGAGCGCATCACCCACCTGCTGGGGCCGTTGCTTAATGGCGGCCGTGAACCGGACCTGGAAGAAGTGGCGCTGCACCTGCAACTGCCGACCTGGACCTTGCGCCGCAAACTGGCCGAGGAAGGCACGCGCTATCGCGACCTGCTCAGCGAAACACGGCGCGACCTGGCCGAGACCTACATCCGCGATACGGAGCTGGCCTTTGGCGAGATTGCCTATCTGCTGGGGTTTGCTTCGGCCGAGGCCTTCCAGCGCGCCTTCAAGCGCTGGACGGGCCTCACACCGGGGGAGTTTCGCCGCAGCCAGCGGCGGGTGGGCTAGAGCTCGGTAGCGTCGTCAGCCGGTTCCGGAGTGTCCAGTTCATAAGCCTGGAATTCGAGAAGTTCTTCCTGGTATTCGTCCATCGCCCTGCGTCCTCTCATCTCATGATCTTTATCGGTGTCGCCTTCAACCTAAGCAGGTGGAGTGAAGGAATGATGACAAGCTTATGAGTGGTAAACGTAGCAGATGTTCAGGAAGTTATCGCCAGGGGTCTGTAACAAGGGATGTGTCCGGCCGGTAGAAGCTGAAAATCAGAGAGCGGGCGATGCAGCCTCAGCAGGCTGGGCTTCCTGCTGCACCTCGATCGGTGCCGCCTCCGCCGGCGGCGCCACCGGCTGCGAGCCCTGGCTGTCATCCACCACCGGCGCGGCTACCGCCTCGCTGGTCGGGGCCACAGCGGCCGGGGCTGGCGCCGCTTCAACCAAAGGCGCCGCTACCGGGGCCGGAGCCACCGGTGCCGCCGCGGCCTGCTCCGGCAGCCCCAAGGCCGCAGCCGGTGCTTCGACCTTCGGCGCGGGCTCCTCGACCTTGGCCTTGCTTTCCTGCGTCGGCTTGGGCTTTGGCAAGTAGCTCTCCACCAAGGCGAAATAACGGTCATAGAACTGCGCCGCCGTCACCGTCTCGCTGGCCACCTTGACCATCGAGTCGTCGCTGGAGCCGATCGGCATCGACACCGACCCCAGTACACCCACGCCCAGGCTGGCGGAGGTGTTGGACTTTTTCAGGGCGTAGCGGTCCTGCAAGGCGTTGGCGAACATGGTCGAGCGCTGCGCGTCGCTCACATCTGGCGCACAGGTGACGTTGAAACTGATCTGCAGGTGGTTCTCGCTGTTCTGCTGGAAGCTCTTGTTGCCCACCACCTGGTTGGCGCCGCTGCTGGTGATGATATAGCCCTGGCTGAGCAAGGCACGCCGGGCGGCCTCGCAGGAGCCAGCATCGTTCACCGGAAAGCTGCGCGAGAAGGTACCCGAGTCATCGAAGTTCTCGTGCTCGTAGACAGCAGCTTTCTTCGAGGAACAACCGGTCACGCCCGCCAGCACCAGGGCCAGCCCGAGCGCACCAAAGACGGAAGATCTGGTCATTGCGAATTCCGGGTAAGTCGAGAAAGTGCCTATTGTGCAACACAGCAGGCAGGCACAGGAACCGTTGATCGGTGAAGAGTCTGTCAGGTTCGTGTAAATCTGGGTCAAGGGCGGCAATTGCCAGCAGCAAAAACGAAAAAAGCGACCCTAAGGTCGCTTTCCCGTGGCTTCGAGGCGTTCAAGGGGCCTCGAGGCGAAGATGGCGCAGCGGACGGGACTCGAACCCGCGACCCCCGGCGTGACAGGCCGGTATTCTAACCGACTGAACTACCGCTGCGTATCATTCAGGCTTGCGCCCGATTGAAACCTGGGTCTGCCCTTCCGGCGCGGCGGCCTCAGGACAGGCACAAAAAAAGCGATAACATGATCGCTTCTCTTGTGTTTGCTTCAAGGTGTTCATGGGACCTTGAAACGAAGATGGCGCAGCGGACGGGACTCGAACCCGCGACCCCCGGCGTGACAGGCCGGTATTCTAACCGACTGAACTACCGCTGCGTATCGTTCAGGCTTTCGCCCGATTGAAACTGGGTCAGCCCAAGGCATTTTGCCTTGTGGCTTCAGACCGATGCCAGGCACCCATCTGTTACTGAAAAATGGCGCAGCGGACGGGACTCGAACCCGCGACCCCCGGCGTGACAGGCCGGTATTCTAACCGACTGAACTACCGCTGCGCAGTGCGCTCCTCTCTGGCCATCGGCTTCTTGCGAAACCTTAAGCACCAGGAACATCTCAGGAAGTGGTGGGTGATGACGGGATCGAACCGCCGACCCTCTGCTTGTAAGGCAGATGCTCTCCCGGCTGAGCTAATCACCCTCGCGATGTTGCTTGTTGCGTTTGCTTCGCTGAGGCCGCGAAATTTACGCAGGTGGCGAAGCTAAGTCAATAGCCCCATTGAATTTTTTTCAAAAAAGGTCGGTTGGCTGTGCCGGCCTCTTCGCGGGCTCGCCCGCTCCCACAGGATCTCCACCGATCCTGACCTATGTGAAATACCTGCGGGAGCGGGCGAGCCCGCGAAGAGGCCGGCACAGCATAAGCAAAGCGCTCAGGTGTAGATCATCTTGCGGGTCATGCCGCCATCGACCACGAACTCCTGGCCTGTGACGAACGCCGCCTGGCGCGACAACAGCCAGGCCACCATGGCCGCCACGTCCTCCACCGTCCCTACCCTTCCCGTCGGGTGCTGGGCATGGTCCGCCTCGGTCAACGGTTCGGCACGGCGCTGCGACGGGTCACGGGCATCGATCCAGCCAGGGCTCACCGCATTGACGCGGATCTCCGGGCCCAGGCTCATGGCCAGAGCATGGGTCAAAGCCACCAGGCCGCCCTTGCTCGCCGCGTAGGCCTCGGTATCGGGTTCGGACTGCCGCGCCCGGGTGGAGGTGAGATTGACGATCGCCCCGTTGTGCGCCCGCAGGTACGGCGCACAATGCTTGGCCAGCAACATCGGGCCGTTGAGGTTGACCGCCAGCACCCGGTTCCACTGTGCCAGGCTCAGGCTTTCCAGGGTCTGGTTGTGCGGGTTGGCAATGGCCGCATTGCACACCAACGCGTCCAGGCGGCCAAACTGCCCCAGCACCTCGGACACCCCGGCGCTAACCTGGGCCTCGTCGGCAACGTCCATGGTGATGAACCAGGCATTGTCACCCAGGGCCTTGGCCGCCTTGGCCCCGCGCTGGCGGTCGAGGTCGCTGAGCACTACCTGCCAGCCTTCGCAGATCAACCAGGCGGCAATGCCCAGGCCGATGCCGCGCGCGGCACCGGTCACCAAGGCTACCCGGCCGTTGTGGCCGGGCGTACCGCCGCCGATTTCGATCACAGCGCCGCCAACCCGCGCGCCAGGTCGGCCTGCAGGTCGGCCACGTCTTCCAGGCCCACGGCAACGCGGATCAGGCTGTCGCGGATACCCGCGGCTTCACGCTCCTGCGGCGTCAGGCGGCCGTGGGAGGTGGTGGCCGGGTGGGCGATGGTGGTCTTGCTGTCACCCAGGTTGGTGGTGATGGAAATCACCCGGGTAGCGTCGATGAAGCGCCAGGCGCCTTCTTTGCCACCCTTGACCTCGAAGCTGACCACCGCACCAAAGCCACTCATCTGGCGTTTGGCCAGTTCGTGCTGCGGGTGGCTCGGCAGGCCGGCGTAATGCACCTTTTCCACGCCCTCCTGCTGCTCCAGCCACTCGGCCAGCACCTGGGCGCTTTCGCAGTGCGCACGCATGCGCAGGCGCAGGGTTTCCAGGCCCTTGGTGAAGATCCAGGCGTTGAACGGGCTGAGGGTCGGGCCTGCGGTACGCAGGAAACCCACCACTTCTTTCATCTGCTCGGCACGGCCGGCAACCACGCCACCCATGCAGCGACCCTGGCCGTCGATGAACTTGGTGGCCGAGTGGAACACGATGTCGGCACCCAGCTTCAGCGGCTGCTGCAGCGCCGGAGTGCTGAAGCAGTTGTCCACTACCAGCATCGCACCGTGGGCATGGGCGATTTCGCTCAGGGCGGTGATATCGACCAGCTCGGCCAGCGGGTTGGATGGTGATTCGACGATCAGCAGCTTGGTGTTGGCCTTGATGGCCTTTTCCCAGCCCGCGAGGTCGACCAGTGGCACGTAGTCCACCTGCACGCCAAAGCGCTTGAAGTACTTCTCGAACAGGCTGATGGTCGAGCCGAATACGCTCTGCGACACCAGCACATGGTCACCGGCACTGCACAGCGACATCACCACGGCGAGGATTGCCGCCATGCCGGTGGAGGTACCTACGGCCTGCTCGGCGCCTTCCATGGCCGCCAGGCGTTCCTCGAAGGCACGCACCGACGGGTTGGTGTAGCGCGAATAGACGTTGCCCGGTGTTTCGCCAGCAAAGCGTGCGGCCGCGTCGGCAGCCGTACGGAACACATAGCTGGAGGTCAGGAACAGCGCTTCGCTGTGCTCGGCCTCCGGTGTACGGTTTTGACCGGCGCGCACCGCCAGGGTGTCGAAACCGACACCCTCGAGGTCACTGTCCAGTCGGCCGGCATCCCATTGATCCGTCATGCCGTCGCTCCCGAAATCAGTTGTTGTAGAGGTCGATGATCGCGCTGACCGCCTGGTTCTTGACCTTGGCCAGGTCGTTACGCGCCTGCTCGATGCGGTCGAGGTAGGCTTCGTCGATATCACCGGTGACGTACTCACCGTTGAATACCGCGCAATCGAAGTGGTCGATCTTGATCTTGCCGCCACCGACCGAGTCGATCAGGTCCGGCAGGTCCTGGTAGACCAGCCAGTCGGCGCCAATCAACTCGGCCACTTGTTCGGTGGTACGGTTGTGGGCGATCAGTTCGTGAACACTCGGCATGTCGATGCCGTAGACGTTGGGGTAGCGTACCGCAGGGGCTGCGGAGCAGAAGTAGACATTCTTGGCGCCGGCTTCGCGGGCCATCTGGATGATCTGCTTGCAGGTGGTGCCGCGCACGATCGAGTCGTCCACCAGCATCACGTTCTTGCCACGGAACTCCAGCTCGATGGCATTGAGCTTCTGGCGTACCGATTTCTTGCGCGCGGCCTGGCCGGGCATGATGAAGGTACGGCCGATGTAGCGGTTCTTGACGAAACCTTCGCGGAACTTCACGCCCAGGCGGTTGGCCAGTTCCAGGGCCGCGGTGCGGCTGGTGTCCGGGATCGGGATGACCACGTCGATGTCGTGTTCAGGGCGCTCGCGCATGATCTTGTCGGCCAGTTTTTCACCCATGCGCAGACGGGCCTTGTACACCGACACGCCATCCATGATCGAGTCCGGGCGGGCCAGGTAGACATGCTCGAAGATGCACGGTTGCAACTTCGGTGCTTCGGCGCACTGCTTGGTGTACAACTGGCCTTCTTCGGTGATGTACACCGCTTCGCCCGGTGCCAGGTCGCGGATCAGGGTGAAGCCGAGCACGTCCAGGGCCACGCTTTCCGAAGCGATCATGTACTCCACGCCTTCGTCGGTGTGACGCTGGCCGAACACCACCGGGCGGATGCCGTTGGGGTCACGGAAGCCGACGATGCCGTAGCCGGTGATCATCGCCACCACGGCATAACCGCCAACGCAGCGGCTGTGCACGTGGGAAACCGCGGCGAACACGTCTTCTTCGGTCGGCTGCAGCTTGCCACGCACGGCCAGCTCATGGGCGAACACGTTCAACAGCACTTCCGAGTCGGAGTTGGTGTTGACGTGGCGCAGGTCGGACTCGTAGATCTCCTTGGCCAGCTGCTCGACGTTGGTCAGGTTGCCGTTGTGTGCCAGGGTGATGCCGTACGGCGAGTTGACGTAGAACGGCTGGGCCTCGGCCGAGGTCGAGCTGCCCGCGGTCGGGTAACGCACGTGGCCAATGCCGATGTTGCCGACCAGGCGCTGCATGTGGCGCTGCTGGAAAACATCGCGCACCAGGCCATTATCCTTGCGCAGGAACAACCGGCCGTCATGGCTGGTCACGATACCGGCAGCGTCCTGGCCGCGGTGCTGGAGGACCGTAAGCGCGTCATACAGCGCCTGATTGACGTTCGACTTACCGACGATACCGACGATGCCACACATGCGACGCAACCCCTACTTTGATGAAACTTGAGTGAATAGCGCTCAGGGCTTTGCCGGCCCGAGCAACTGTTCCTTGAACGGAAGATCAGCCGGAGTGCCGATCAGCCCACTGGGCGTCCACTGGCCGGTAAAACCCAGGATCAGGTTTTTTGACCAGTCGGCGACCAAGAGAAATTGTGGTATCAGGCGTGATTCCTGCCACCAGGTGTCTTGTTGAACCGGCCCCAGGCTGATCAGCCCGATGGCCACCACCACCAGCAAGGCCCCGCGCGCAGCACCGAAGGCCATGCCCAGGAAACGATCGGTACCGGACAGCCCGGTCACGCGGATCAGCTCGCCGATGAGGAAGTTGATCATGGCCCCCACCAGCAAGGTGGCGACGAAAAGAATGGCGCAGCCGGCGATGACGCGCATCGACGGCGTCTGGATGTAGCTTTCAAGATACACCGAGAGCGAACCACCGAACATCCAGGCAACCGCACCGGCAATGATCCAGATGAGCAAGGACAAGGCCTCCTTGACGAAGCCGCGCTTGAGACTGATCAGTGTGGAGACGGCGATGATCGCGATGATCGCCCAATCAACCAAGGTAAATGCCACGGTGCTGCCTGCAGACGTTTGAGGCGGCGCATTTTACCAGAGCGACGGGGGCTTGGGTAAGCGGAATGTCAGGTGATTAGCGCCACCCGGGCTTACGCGATTTTTGTGGGAGCGGCCTTGTGTCGCGAAAGGGGCGCAAAGCGGCCCCGGCGATTCTGGCTGTGTCGCTGAGACCCTGGGGCCGCTTCGCGCCCCTTTCGCGAGACAAGGCCGCTCCCACATGGACCGCGCCGCTGCAAGACCCATACTGAACCTGTGGGAGCGGGTTTACCCGCGAATGGGCGGCAAAGCCGACCCCGGGTATCAGCTGCGCTCAGGCTGGAAGCGCACCACAAAGCCCTTGAGGCTGTTCTGGCGGTTGATCGCGTCACGCACGCGCTCGGCCTCGGCGCGCTCGATCAACGGCCCGACGTACACCCGGTTCATGCCACCCGCCGAGCGGATATAGGCGTTGTAACCCTGGCTACGCAGCGTTTGCTGGAGCTTTTCGGCACCGGCGCGGTTGGACAGGCTGGCCAGCTGGATCGACCAGCTGACCGGCAGACCGTTGACGTCTATCTTCGACGGCGTTGCTGGAGCCGCCGGCTTGGCCACCGGCTCGGCCGGCGCTGGCGTAGTGACAGGCTTGGGCTCGACCCTGGCCACGGGCGCCTGCGGCTTGGCGGGCTGCACCTGTGCCTGAGGCTGGGTCTGCGGCGACGGTTCAATCGGCTGGCTGGGCGTGCTCGCTGGCGCAGTGGACTCGTCCACCACCACCGGCGGCTGCTGCGGCTCCTGCGCAATGGCCTGCGGCTCCGGCACGGCGACCGGCTCCACCTTCACTTCCGGCAGGCTTGGCATGGCCGGCGCCTGCGGGGCCTCGACGCGCACCTGGCGCATCTCGTCCTCGCGGGTGAACAGCATCGGCAGGAAGATAACCGCCAGCGCCACCAGCACCAACGCACCCACCATGCGCTGTTTCATCCCTTTATCCAGCACTGCCATCTACTCCACCCTCCTGGGCGTGCCGCTCCAGCCATTCCAGTGCCTGGGCAACACAGAAAAACGAACCGAACAGCAAGATCTGGTCATCCGCCGTCGCCTGCGCGCATTGCCCTTCAAGGGCGGCATCGACACTGGCATAAGACTTCACCGCGGCGCCGACGTTCGTCAAGGCCGTGGCCAGTTCTACAGCCGGGCGGCTGCGCGGGGTGTCCAGCGGCGCCACCGCCCAGTGGTCGACCAGACCCTGCAGCGGCGCGACAACGCCGTCCAGGTCCTTGTCGGCGAGCAGGCCGAACACCGCCAGGCGGCGCCCCTTGAGCGGCCGGGCCGCCAGGCGCCGGGCCAGGTACTCTGCAGCATGCGGGTTGTGCCCGACATCCAGCAACAGCTCCACCGGCTTGCCCTGCCAGCTCAGCAGGCGACGGTCGAGGCGGCCAGTGATGCGCGTATCCAGCAGCGCCTGGCGAATCTGCCCGGCGTCCCAGGGCAGGCCCATCAGCAGGTAGGCCTGCAGGGCCAGCGTGGCGTTTTCCATGGGCAGGTCGAGCAAAGGCAGGTCATGCAGCTCTACCTGCGCACCATCGGCCGCAGTACCCCGCCAGCTCCAGTGGCCATCGGCACTGGCCAGGTCGAAGTCACGCCCACGCAGGAACAGCGGCGCAGCCAGTTCGGCAGCCTTGTCCAGCAGCGACTGAGGCGGATCCAGGTCACCGCACAGTGCCGGCTTGCCCTGACGGAAGATGCCGGCCTTCTCGAAGGCCACCAGCTCGCGGGTATCACCCAGGTAATCGACATGGTCGACGCCGATGCTGGTCACCAGGGCCAGGTCGGCATCCACCACGTTCACGGTGTCCAGTCGGCCACCAAGACCCACTTCCAGTACCAAGGCATCCAGTTGCGACTGGTAGAACAACCAGAACGCGGCCAGGGTGCCCATCTCGAAATAGGTCAGAGAAATTTCGCCCCGCGCCGCCTCGACGGCGGCGAAGGCTTCGCACAGGCGCTCATCGCTGGCTTCCTGGCCATCGATCAGCACCCGCTCGTTGTAACGCAACAGGTGAGGCGAGCTGTACACGCCCACCTTGAGCCCCTGGGCTCGCAGCAGCGAGGCCACGAAGGCGCAGGTCGAGCCTTTGCCGTTGGTGCCGGTCACCGTCACCACGCGTGGCGCCAGCTTGCCCAGCGCCAACCGGGCAAGCACCTTCTGCGACCGCTCCAGGCCCATGTCGATGGCCGAGGGGTGCAACTGCTCGAGGTAGGCGAGCCATTCGCCCAGGGATCGTTGTTTCATCACGCGACGGCAGCCGCCTCACGCGCTTGCTCCGGGGTTTCCTGGCCGGTCATCTGCGCCAGCAGGCGGGCCAGACGCGGGCGCAGCTCGCCACGGGCGATGATCAGGTCGATGGCGCCGTGCTCCAGCAGGAACTCGCTGCGCTGGAAGCCTTCCGGCAGTTTCTCGCGCACGGTCTGCTCGATCACGCGCGGGCCGGCGAAGCCGATCAGTGCCTTCGGCTCGCCAACGATCACGTCACCGAGCATGGCCAGGCTGGCGGAAACACCACCGTACACCGGGTCGGTCAGTACCGAGATGAACGGAATGCCTTCTTCGCGCAGGCGTGCCAGCACGGCCGAGGTCTTGGCCATCTGCATCAGCGAGATCAGCGCTTCCTGCATGCGCGCACCGCCAGAGGCGGAGAAGCACACCATCGGGCAGCGGTGCTCCAGGGCGTAGTTGGCCGCGCGCACGAAGCGCTCGCCGACGATGGCGCCCATGGAGCCGCCCATGAACGAGAACTCGAAGGCGCTGACCACGATCGGCATGCCCATCAGGGTGCCGCTCATGGAGATGAGGGCGTCCTTCTCGCCGGTCTGCTTCTGCGCGGCAGTCAGGCGGTCCTTGTACTTCTTGCCATCACGGAACTTCAGGCGGTCGACCGGCTCCAGGTCTGCGCCCAGTTCGGCACGGCCATCGGCGTCGAGGAAGATGTCGATGCGCGCACGTGCGCCGATGCGCATGTGATGGTTGCACTTGGGGCAGACATCCAGGGTCTTTTCCAGCTCCGGACGATACAGCACGGCCTCACAGGCCGGGCACTTGTGCCACAGGCCTTCAGGCACCGAGCTCTTCTTCACCTCGGAACGCATGATCGAAGGGATCAGTTTGTCGACTAACCAGTTGCTCATGCTTTCTTTCTCCAGTATTGGCAGGCATGGGCCGGTGTCGCCGGCCCTGCCCTGCCCTTGAGCTCAAAATCTTTATGAAACGATGATGGACCGGCCGCCTGGACTTCCAGCGCGCCACCCCACCGCTAATGTATTGTTCTGCCGCCACAGGCTCGGGCGGCTGCCCCGCAGGGCTGCGAAAGCTATGGACGATGGCGCGCAGCCAGCCGTCACATCTGCCATCACGCCTGTTTCACCGCACGCATGAAGGCCTCGATCTTCGCTGCGTCCTTGATGCCCTTGGCTTGCTCCACGCCGCCACTGACATCCACCGCGTATGGCCGCACCTGGGCGATGGCCTGGCCGACATTGTCGGCAGACAGCCCGCCCGCCAGAATGATCGGCTTGCTCAGGCGCGCCGGCACCAGCGACCAGTCGAACGCTTCACCGGTGCCTCCGGGTACGCCCGGCACATAGGTGTCCAGCAGGATGCCGCGAGCACCGGCGTAAAGCTGGCAGGCGGCCTCCAGGTCGTCGCCCGGGCGCACGCGCAGGGCCTTGATCCAGGGGCGGTGGTAGCCTTCGCAGTCCTGCGGGGTTTCGTCGCCGTGGAACTGTAGCAGGTCCAGCGGAACCACTTCGAGGATCTCGTTCAGCTCGCAACGCGAGGCGTTGACGAACAGCCCGACCGTGGTCACGAACGGCGGCAGCTCGGCGATGATCGCGCGCGCCTGGCGCACGTCCACGGCGCGCGGGCTCTTGGCATAGAAGACCAGGCCGATGGCATCGGCACCCGCTTCGGCAGCGGCCAGTGCATCTTCGATGCGGGTAATCCCGCAGATCTTGCTGCGAACATTGCTCATGGACAGCGAACCTTGCTTGTTACGGTGAAAGGCCGGATGTTAGCAAATGACTTTTCGCCCGTCAGTCTGCCAATGCCTCGTAGCCGGTCAAAAAGTGTGGGCCGATGTAACGCTTGGGTAGCGCGTACTCCTCAGGGTACTCCACCTGCACCAGGTAGAGGCCGTACGGGTGCGCCGTGACCCCGCCTTCGCGGCGGTTGCGCCCCTCCAGCACCTCACGCGCCCAGGTGACCGGGCGCTCGCCGGCACCAATGGTCATCAGTACACCGGCAATGTTACGCACCATGTGGTGCAGGAAGGCCGTGGCGCGCACGTCCAGCACGATCATCTGGCCATGGCGGGTGACGCGCAGGTGGTAGATGTGCTTGATCGGCGATTTGGCCTGGCACTGGCTGGCGCGGAAGGCACTGAAGTCATGGGTACCGAGCAGAAACTGCGCGGCTTCGGCCATGCGCTCGACATCCAGCGGTCGGTGGTTCCAGGTGACTTCCTCGGCCAGGTGCGCCGGGCGGATCGGGTCGTTGTAGATGACGTAGCGGTAACGCCGGGCGCAGGCCTTGAAACGGGCATGGAAGTCGGCCGGCATCGGCCGCGACCAGACCACGCTGATGTCGTGGGGCAGGTTGAAGTTGGTGCCCATGGTCCAAGCGCGTTCGTCGCGCACGGCACGGGTGTCGAAGTGCACGATCTGCCCGCAGCCATGCACGCCGGCGTCGGTGCGTCCGGCGCAGATTACCGAGATCGGCTCGTTGGCCACCTTGGACAGCGCCTGCTCCAGGGCCTGCTGGACACTGGGCACGCCACTGGCCTGGCGCTGCCAGCCACGGTAGCGCGCGCCTTTGTATTCCACGCCCAGGGCGATGCGGGAGTAGCCTTCGGCCGCGGACTCGGCGGCGGTGTCGATGATGTCCAAGAGCATGAAACCTGTGGGGGTGTACGGAATGGCGGGGATTATAACGACAACGGCAGCCGTGTAGGGCTGCCGTTGAATGTGTGTTGCGCTTGAGGGCCTCTTCGCGGGCATGCCCGCTCCCACAGGTTACTCACAAGGTCCGAATTTGTGGGAAACCTGTGGGAGCGGGCGCGCCCGCGAAGAGGCCAGTGCCGGCGACCTCAGACCAACCGGGAGAGCATGTCCTCGGCTTCCTGGCGCTGGCTGTCGTCGCCATCCTTGACCACTTCATCGAGGATGTCGCGCGCACCCTGGTTGTCGCCCATGTCGATATAGGCGCGTGCCAGATCAAGCTTGGTGGCCACTTCGTCGCTGCCGGAGAAGAAGTCGAAGTCCAGGTCGTCCAGTGGTTCGGGCTCGGGCTGGGCAGCCGCGTCTTCGCTGGTGAAGTGTGGCTCCAGCGACGGCGATTCGAGGCTCTGCGACAGCTTGTCCAGTTCGGCGTTGACGTCGTTCAGCTCCGAGGCAAAGTTCTTGGCCGCCGGCGAATCGTCTTCCAGCGACAACGACAGGTCGAAGTCGGATGGCAGGTCGAACTCGGAAAGCGGGTCGAACGCTGGCTCGCTGTCGAAGGCAGCCAGCTCGGCAGCGACATCCACCGGGGTTTCGTTGACCGCAGCCGGGGCGGCCGGGGCAACCGGTTCGCTGATATCGAGGTCAAAATCGGACAGATCCACAGCGGGCTGTGGCTCGGCCTGGGCCAGCATGGCCTCGAAATCGGCGTCGGCATCGGCCTGTAGCTCGGCATCCACGGCAAACGGCTCCTCTTCCGGCTGAGCCGCTTCGAGCACGGGCTCATCCGGCACCGGCTCGTCGAGTACAGGTTGCTGCGTCAACGGCTCGTCCAGCAGCGGCGCTGCCAGCGGGTCTTCGTCAGGCAGGTCTTCACCCAGGCTCAGGTCGAAGGCACTATCCAGGCCCTGCTCGTCCAGGCCCGGCGCATCGAGGGTCGGCACTTCGTCGAAGGCATCCAGCTCAGCATCCAGCCCAACTTCGGGCTCGAGCACTGCCGCAGGTTCCGCTTGCGCGACGGCCTCTGGTTCAACCGCCACCTCTGGCTCGAACGCCGACACTTCCTCGGGCGCCACATCAGCAACCGCTGGCGTTTCAGGCTGATCCTGCAGCAGCTCCTGCACGTACTGTTCATCCATCTCGGCAGCCAGGGCTGCCGCACCCAGGCCGACAGCGGCCAGGCCGAGCATGGCCGGGTAGCGCTCTTTCAGCCCGGCAACCGCTGCGCTGTTCTGCTCGCTGGCAGGCAACTTGCGCTCCTGCTCGACGAACGCGCTCTGGTCACCCTGGCGGGCGTACACGTCCATCAGTTTCAGGCGCAGGTCGTCACGCTGTGGCGCGGCGGCCACGGCAGGCTCCAGCAGGTCGGTAGCGCGGTTCAGGCGACCTCCGACCAGGCATTGCTCGACCTCCGCCAGCACCGCGGCGTACGGGTCGGCTTGCGGTTCAGGCTGCGCTTCGACGGCGGGTGCCGCCGGTTTTTCCGCGGCGGCTGCGGCGGCAGCCGAAGCGGCGACCACGGCCGGCGACAGGGTCACGCTCGGTGCCGAGACCTCAACGCCATCGAGGCTTGCGCTATCGCTGTCGAAGCCTGCGCCCTGCTCTTCTTCCAGCGCCCGCGCCATGCGCAGGTGCTTTTCAGCCTCCTGCTGAGCCTTGCGCTTGCGCGCCAGCAGCAACAGCAGAAGCAGCAGCACGAGGAAGGCGCTACCGGCGATCAGCCCAAGCAGCAGCGGGTTGCCCATGACTTCGTCGACCACGCTGCCGGCAGGTGCGGCCTCGGCGGCCGGTACCGGCTTGGGTGCAGCGGGCGCAGGCTTGACCACCGGCTGGCCCGGGGCGGCCGCACCCTGGGCTTCAAGGCGGGCCAGCTGGTTGTTCTTCAGCTCGATCAGACGCTGAAGCTTATCCAACTGACTCTGCAGATCGGCCATGCGGCTCTTGAGTTCTTCGTTGTCGCGACGGCTGGTGTCCAGGCTTTCCTGGGCCACCGCCAGTTTGTCGTTGAGGGCCTTGGCCTGGTCGGCACCGGCCTGGTTGCCCGGGCTGACCAGGCGCAGGTTGTCGCCCTGGGCGATACGCGCTGGCGCTGCCTCGGCGGCACCGCGACGGGTGGCGTCCAGCTGACGGGCCCGCGGGCCCAGGCGGCGGCCTTCACGCCAGGCGGCATACTGCTCGGCCACCTCAGCGGTCGCCTCGCCCTGCGGGATATTCTGGATCTGCTGCTGGTCGGGCAGGCGCAGCACCTGGCCAACCTTCAGCTGGTTGATATTGTTGCCGATGAAGGCGTCCGGGTTCAGCGCCTGGATCGCGATCATGGTCTGCTGGATCGAGCCCCCCTGGGTGTTGCGCGCGGCAATCTGCCACAAGGTGTCGCGGCGCTGGGTGGTATAGCTGCCGGCACCGGTCACCGCCGGCGCGACGTTGCCCGCCGCCGGCTTGTCGCCCTGGGCCTTGGCCTGGTCGAGCAGCACACTGTAGTCACGCAGCAGGCGGCCCTGCGGCCACATCACCTGGACCAGGAACTTTACCACCGGCCCCGGCAGCGGCTGGCTGGAGGTAACCCGCAGCACACTCTTGCCGTTGGGGTTGATCACCGGCGTGAAGGTGAGGTCTTCGAGGTAAGTCGGCAGCGCCACCCCGGCCTTGCTGAACTCTTCCGGCGGCGCCAGGCTCGGCGCCACTTCGGCGGCGGTGAGGTCGCGCACGTCGAGCAGCTCGATCTCGGCGTCCAGCGGCTGATTCTGTGCCGACTTGAGGGTCAGCTCCCCCAGGCCCAGGGCATTCGCCATGCCCGACGACAGCGCCGATGCTGCAGCCATGGCCAGAACCAGTTTGCGAATTCGAAGCATGACCTCTTCCCTTGTATGAAGCGTCCTGAAACCTGCATGCGGAGCAGGACAAAAGTGCTCGCCAGTATCTTTTACGGCATGTGTTTAATCAACAATTGCGCCACTTGCACGGCATTGAGCGCGGCGCCTTTTCGTACGTTGTCGGTGGTCAGCCAGAGGTTGAGCTGCTGGTCTTCATCAACACCGTGCCGTACACGACCAACATAGACCACGTCTTGGCCCACTGCGTCGCCAACCGGGGTCGGATAATCATCGCGCTCCACCAGCTCGACGCTGTCGGCCGCCTCGAGGGCCTGGTTGATTGCATCCAGGTCTACCGGGCGACGGCTCTGCACCGCCACACTGAAGCTATCGCCGAAAAACACCGGGACTTGAACGCAGCTAACGGAAATCTTCAGTTCAGGCAGACCCAGCAGCACACGCAGCTCGCCGACCAGGCGGCGCTCCAGCGTCGTGTGGCCATGCCCATCGGCGGCGCCGACCTGGGCCAACAGGTTGAACGCCACCTGGCGGTCGAAGAAGCGCGGCTCCAGCGGCCGGGCATTGAGCAGCTCGGCGGTTTGCCGGGCCAGTTCGTTGACCGCTTCACGGCCTTGCGCGGACACCGCCAGCGCGGCCATCACCTGCACCCGCTCGATATCCAACAGGCCCTTGAGCGGTGCCAGCGCAACGGCCAGGGCAACGGCGGCCGAGCATGGGCTGACGATACGCGCGGGCAATGGCAAGCCGGCCAGGCGTTCGGCGTTGGCTTCGGGCACCAGGGCCAGGGCGTCGTCCAGGCCAGCGGACAGGTCGATGACCGTGCAGCCCGCCTGCAGCGCCTTGCTGGCAAAGCTGCGGCTGACGGCGGCGCCTGCGGCGAAGAAGGCCAGCTTGACCTGGCCGAAGTCGAAGCTGTCCACTTCGCGCACTTTCAGCTTCTTGCCGGCGAACATCACGCTGCTGCCCGCCGATTCCATGCTGGCCAGCAGGTGCAGAGTGGCGACCGGGAAATCCAGCTCTTCGAGGATCTGCACCAAGGCTTCACCGACGCTGCCGGTGGCGCCGACGACGGCGATATCCAAAGGGTGTGTCATGGAAGGGATCCTTTTGCTGAAAACGGCGGGGGGCGGCACTTTACTCGGATTGTAGAGTTTTGTCTGTGCTGGCCCAAACCTAGAGCTGCGCTGCTCTTGATCTTGATCTTGATCTTGATCTTGATCTTGATCTTGATCTTCGCGACTTCAGGAGGCCGAGCAGAGGTCTGGAGGTGACGGGCATGGATGCCCGTCAAGCGCTGAGGCCCCATGGATGGGGCCTGCAGCGCGTACTTCCCGGGAGCAAGACCGGCGCGAGGGAACCCCGGAGCGCAGCGGAGGGGCCGGATGATGGGAGCGCAGCGTTTTTTGGTTACTTTTTGCCGCGTTTGGCAAAAAGTGACTCGCCGTAAGGGCGAAAAGGTGAGTCAGCGTCGCCATCGCAAACGGACTGTTCGCCATATCAAAACCGCCGCTTAAGCTTTTTGGCTTTTTGGATGCGGGCATTCCCATCGAGTAGGCATTCATTCGCGATGGTGGCGCCAAGTCACCTTTCCGCCCTTACGGCGGGTCCCTTTTTGTCGTGGCAAAAAGGAACCAAAAACCGTCGGCTCCCATCATCCGGCCCCTGCGCTTCGCTCCGGGGTCCCCTCGCTACGGGCCTGCTCCCGGGAGTACGCGCTGCAGGCCCCATCCATGGGGCCTCAGCGCTTGACGGGCATCCATGCCCGTCACCTCCCTCCGCAAGTCGCAATCGGCGGCGCCTGAACTATCGCGCGCCTAGAAGCAAAAGCAAAAGCAAAAGCAAAAGCAAAAGCAGAGAAGAGCCGGGCCGGCCGGGATGGATCGGAAATAAAAAACCCGCGCTGTCACCAGCGCGGGTTTTCGGTCAAACCGGAACGATCAACGCTCCAGCAGAATCCGCAGCATGCGGCGCAGCGGTTCGGCCGCGCCCCACAGCAGCTGGTCACCAACGGTGAACGCACCCAGGTACTGCGAACCCATGTTCAGCTTGCGCAGGCGGCCAACCGGGATGTTCAGGGTACCGGTAACCTTGGTCGGGCTCAGCTCCTGCATGCTGATTTCACGCTGGTTCGGCACCAGTTTCACCCAAGGGTTGTGCTGGCTGATCATGCCTTCGATGTCGGCCAGCGGCACGTCCTTGTTCAGCTTGATGGTCAGCGCCTGGCTGTGGCAACGCATGGCGCCAATGCGCACGCAGATGCCGTCGACCGGGATCGGGCTCTTGAAGCGGCCGAGGATCTTGTTGGTCTCGGCCTGGGCCTTCCACTCTTCACGGCTCTGGCCGTTCGGCAGTTCCTTGTCGATCCACGGGATCAGGCTGCCAGCCAGCGGTACGCCGAAGTTCTCGGTCGGGAACGCTTCGCTGCGCATGGTCTCGGCAACCTTGCGATCGATGTCGAGGATGGCGCTGGCCGGGTTGGCCAAGTCATCGGCAACGGCAGCATGGGTAGCCCCCATCTGCTTGATCAGCTCGCGCATGTTCTGCGCGCCGGCACCCGAGGCCGCCTGGTAGGTCATGGCACTCATCCACTCGACCAGGCCGGCTTCGAACAGGCCGCCCAGGCCCATCAGCATCAGGCTGACGGTGCAGTTGCCGCCGATGTAGTTCTTGGTACCCGCGTCCAGCTGCTGGTCGATGACCTTGCGGTTGACCGGGTCGAGGATGATCACCGCGTCATCCTGCATGCGCAGGGACGAAGCGGCGTCGATCCAGTAACCCTGCCAGCCGGCTTCACGCAGCTTGGGGAAGACCTCGTTGGTGTAGTCGCCGCCCTGGCAGGTCAGGATCACGTCGAGGGTCTTGAGTTCTTCAATCGAATAAGCGTCCTTGAGCGGAGCTGTATCCTTGCCCACGTTCGGGCCCTGGCCGCCAACATTGGAGGTGGTGAAGAACACCGGCTCGATAAGGTCGAAATCCTGCTCCTCCAGCATCCGCTGCATGAGCACGGAACCGACCATACCGCGCCAACCGATCAGACCTACACGTTTCATCGCAACTACACCTTTGCTAAAAGTGGGCCGCCACCGGGAATTTTGGGTGGCGGGCCAGAGAGATTACAGATTCCGCAGCGCTGCGACTACTGCGTCGCCCATTTCCTGCGTACCAACTTTGCGGCAGCCTTCCGAGAAGATGTCGCCGGTGCGCAAGCCCTGGTCCAGGACCACGCTCACGGCCTTCTCGATTGCCTCGGCGGCAGCCGACTGATTGAAGCTGTAACGCAGCATCATCGACACCGACAGGATGGTCGCCAGCGGGTTGGCAATGCCAAGGCCTGCGATGTCCGGTGCCGAGCCGTGGCACGGCTCGTACATACCCTTGTTGTCGGCATCCAGCGACGCCGAAGGCAGCATGCCGATGGAACCGGTCAGCATGGAAGCTTCATCCGACAGAATGTCACCGAACATGTTGTCGGTCACCATCACATCGAACTGCTTTGGCGCACGCACCAGCTGCATGGCAGCGTTGTCGACGTACATGTGGCTCAGTTCCACATCCGGGTAGCCCTTGGCCACGTCCTCGACCACTTCACGCCACAGCTGGCTGGAAGCCAGGACGTTGGCCTTGTCCACCGAGCACAGCTTCTTGCCACGCACGCGGGCCATGTCGAAACCGACACGGGCAATGCGGCGCACTTCGCTTTCGCTGTACGGCAGGGTGTCGTAGGCCTGGCGCTCGCCGCCTTCCAGCTCGCGCTGGCCACGCGGGGCACCGAAGTAGATACCGCCGGTCAGCTCACGGACGATGAGGATGTCCAGGCCCGAAACGATCTCTGGCTTGAGCGACGAGGCATCGGCCAGTTGCGGATAGAGGATGGCCGGGCGCAGGTTGGCGAACAGGCCCAGTTGCGAACGGATTTTCAGCAGGCCGCGCTCCGGGCGGATGTCACGCTCGATCTTGTCCCACTTCGGCCCGCCCACGGCGCCCAGCAGCACGGCATCGGCCTTGCGCGCACGCTCCAGGGTCTCGTCGGCCAGCGGCACGCCGTGCTTGTCGATGGCGGCGCCACCGATCACGTCGTGCTCCAGGTTGAAGCCGAGCTGGAACTTGTCGTTGGCCAGCTCCAGCACCTTGACCGCCTCGGCCATGATTTCCGGACCGATACCGTCACCTGGGAGAATCAGAATCTGCTTGCTCATGCTTTCCTCTATCCATTCACGCGGTGCGGCCAAACGGGCCCCACCGAAAAGTTCTTAACGCTCGGCCCACAACACCAGCACATCGGTGCTGAACGAGCCATCGGCCTCGATCTGGTAATACTGCCGTACTTCTTCGCCCATGGCTTGCTGCAATTGGCGGATGGCCACGCGCATCGGCTCGGGGGTACGCATGCGCTCGACCCAACTGCCGAACTCCAGGCGCAGCGGCTGGCGGGTGTGGCTGCGTACGTGCAGGCCGGCTTCGCTGACCTGGCGCTGCCATTCGGCGGCGGAGTAGTCGCGCACGTGGCTGGTGTCGCGCAGCACTTCGACCGTTTGCAGGTAGGTGTCGAGCAGCGGGCTGCCCGGCGACATGACGTCGATGAACGCTGCCACGCCACCCGGCTTGAGCACCCGGCGCACCTCGCGCAGGGCCAGGCCCAGGTCGCTCCAGTGGTGGGCCGAGTAGCGGCTGAAGACGAAGTCGAACGAAGCGTCGGCGAACGGCAGGCGTTCGGCGGCACCGCGTTCGGTGCTGATATTGGCCAGGCCGCGCTCGGCGGCGGCACTGGCGACCACGTCGAGCATGGCTTGCGAGAGGTCGTAGGCGACCACTTCGGCGACCAGCGGGGCGACATGGAAGCTGACATGACCGGCACCGCAGCCCAGGTCGAGCACGCGGGCATCGCCCTGCCCCGCCAGCGCGGCCTGCAGCAGGGCGAATTCACTGCCCTGGGCGTGCACGGCGCTGCTGAGGTAGGCGTTGGCCTGTTCGCCGAACTGGCGTTGGACCACATCGGTGTGCTGGGTGCTGGTCATGTCTCGATCCTTTGTTTTTTTGCTGCCTGTACCGGCCCTTTCGCGGGCGTGCCCGCGAAGAGGCCGGTACTGTTACCTGCACACTTCAGGCATCACGGAACAGCCAAGGCTGCCCGGCGCGGTGCTTGCCTTCAAAGGCCTTGATCGCATCGCTGTCCTGCAGGGTCAGACCGATGTCGTCCAGACCGTTGAGCAGGCAGTGCTTGCGGAACGCATCGATCTCGAAGTGCAGTACCTTGCCATCCGGGCGGGTCACCGCCTGCGCCTGCAGGTCGATGGTCAGCTGGTAGCCCGGGTTGGCTTCGACCTGCTTGAACAGCTCGTCGACTTCCTCGTCACTGAGGATGATCGGCAGCAAGCCGTTCTTGAAGCTGTTGTTGAAGAAGATGTCGGCAAAGCTTGGCGCGATGACGCTGCGGAAGCCGTACTCGTCCAGCGCCCACGGGGCGTGCTCACGGCTGGAGCCGCAACCGAAGTTCTCCCGCGCCAGCAATACGCTGGCACCCTGGTAGCGCTCGTGGTTGAGCACGAACTCCTTGTTCAGCGGGCGCTTGCTGTTGTCCTGGTAAGGCTGGCCCACGTCCAGGTAACGCCACTCGTCGAACAGATTGGGGCCGAAGCCGGTGCGCTTGATCGACTTCAGAAACTGCTTGGGGATGATCTGGTCGGTGTCGACGTTGGCACGGTCCAACGGCGCGACAAGGCCAGTGTGCTGGGTAAAGGCTTTCATGCTGCGCTCCCTTGGATCAACTCGCGGACATCGATGAAGTGGCCGGTCACCGCGGCGGCGGCGGCCATGGCCGGGCTGACCAGGTGGGTACGGCCACCGGCGCCCTGACGGCCTTCGAAGTTGCGGTTGGAGGTGGACGCGCAGTGCTCGCCGCTCTCCAGGCGGTCCGGGTTCATCGCCAGGCACATCGAGCAGCCTGGTTCACGCCATTCGAAACCGGCTTCGAGGAAGATCTTGTCCAGGCCTTCACGCTCGGCCTGGGCCTTGACCAGGCCCGAGCCCGGTACCACCAGCGCCTGCTTGACGTTGGCAGCGACCTTGCGGCCCTTGGCGATTTCGGCGGCAGCGCGCAGGTCTTCGATGCGCGAGTTGGTGCACGAGCCGATGAATACGCGGTCGAGCTTGATATCGGTGATCGCCTGGTTGGCGGCGAGCCCCATGTACTTGAGGGCACGCTCGATCGAACCACGCTTGATCAGGTCAGGCTCGGCAGCCGGGTCCGGCACGCGCTGGTCGACGGCGAGGACCATCTCCGGCGAGGTGCCCCAGCTGACCTGCGGCTTGATTTGCGCAGCGTCGAGCTCGACCACGGTGTCGAACACCGCGTCAGCGTCGGAAACCAGGCCTTTCCAGGCTTCGACCGCCTGCTTCCACTGCTCGCCCTTCGGCGCGTACGGGCGGCCTTCGACGTAGGCAACGGTGGTGTCGTCCACTGCCACCAGGCCAACGCGGGCGCCAGCCTCGATGGACATGTTGCAGATGGTCATGCGGCCTTCCATCGACAATTCGCGGATGGCGCTGCCAACAAATTCCATGGCGTGGCCGTTACCACCGGCGGTACCGATCTTGCCGATCACGGCCAGTACGATGTCCTTGGCGGTAACGCCGGCAGGCAACTGGCCTTCCACGCGTACCAGCATGTTCTTCATCTTCTTGGCGACCAGGCACTGGGTAGCGAGCACATGCTCGACCTCGGAGGTGCCGATGCCGTGGGCCAAGGCACCGAAGGCGCCGTGGGTGGAGGTGTGCGAGTCACCGCAGACCACGGTCATGCCAGGCAAGGTGGCACCCTGCTCCGGGCTGATGACGTGGACGATACCCTGACGCTCGTCATTCATCTTGAATTCGACGATGCCATATTCGTCACAGTTCTCGTCGAGGGTCTGCACCTGCAGGCGCGACACCTGGTCGACGATGGCTTCGATACCACCCTTGCGCTCTGGCGTGGTCGGCACGTTGTGGTCCGGCGTGGCGATGTTGGCGTCGATGCGCCAGGGTTTGCGGTTGGCCAGGCGCAGGCCTTCGAAGGCCTGGGGCGACGTCACTTCGTGGATGATGTGGCGGTCGATGTAGATCAAGGACGAGCCGTCATCACGGCGCTTGACCTCATGGGCTTCCCAGAGTTTGTCGTAGAGCGTTTTGCCAGCCATCAGACTGTTCCTCATCAGCGTCTTTCTATGCCAAAGACCCCTTGGCTTGTACGGACGATGCTATGGCGATAGATTGAATAACTCAAATTCATAATTTTCATGCTTTGCATAACCATCAGGAATTCAAGCAATGGACCTGGCCAACCTCAGCGCTTTCATCGCCATCGCCGAAACCGGCAGCTTCTCTGGCGCCGGCGAGCGGCTGCACCTGACCCAGCCGGCCATCAGCAAACGCATCGCCGGCCTGGAGCAGCAGCTGGATGTGCGCCTGTTCGACCGCCTGGGCCGTGAGGTAACCCTGACTGAAGCCGGGCGCGCCTTGTTGCCACGGGCCTACCAGATTCTCAATGTGCTCGATGATACCCGCCGGGCGCTGACCAACCTGACCGGGGAAGTGAGCGGTCGCCTGACCCTGGCCACCAGCCACCACATCGGCCTGCACCGCCTGCCGCCGCTGCTGCGAACCTTCACCCGTCAGTACCCGGCCGTGGCACTGGATATCCAGTTCATGGATTCGGAACAGGCCTACGACGAGATTCTGCATGGCCGCGCCGAGATTGCCGTGATCACCCTGGCGCCCGAGCCGCACCACCTGGTCAAGGCCGTGCCAGTATGGGACGACGCGCTGGACTTCGTCGCCGCCCCCGAGCACCCGCTGGCCAACAACCATGCGGTCAGCCTGGCCGATGTCGCCCGTCACCCGGCCGTGTTCCCCGGCGGCAACACCTTTACCCACCATATTGTCCAGCGCCTGTTCGAAAGCCAGGGCCTGACGCCGAACATCGCCATGAGTACCAATTATCTGGAAACCATCAAGATGATGGTGTCGATCGGCCTGGCCTGGAGCGTGCTGCCGCGCACCATGCTCGACGAACAGGTTGCACCCATCGCCTTGCCGGGCATACAGCTGTCGCGCCAGCTAGGCTACATTCTGCACACGGAGCGTACGCTATCGAACGCAGCCAGGGCATTCATGGCCCTGCTCGACAGCCACGCGGGGCCCGCCTGACCGGTCGTCAGCCCGGTATTGCCACCTCCAAGGACGCGTCATACGCCAAAGGTCTGGTACCGATGCCCAAATCAGCTAACCGCTTTTTGCGCCTGCCGCGTATACCAGCGGCCGACCCCCAGGAGTCGGAACAGGCCTGGCAGAACGCCCCGCAACTGCTGGCCGCGCTCAACGGCGCGCGGCTGGGAGCCTGGCTATGGGATATCGACAGCGGCCGGGTCAGCTGGTCGCGAGGCACCCAGGCCCTGTTCGGCTTCGACCCGCAGCGCCCGCTACCCGCCGATGTCGACTACCTCGACCTGTTGCCCGAGGAAGACCGCGCGCGCACACGCCAGGTGTTCCAGGCGGTGTTCAACGGCGAACCGGTGGAACAGGCCATGCGCCATCGCATCCGCTGGCCGGACGGTAGCCTGCACTGGCTGGAAATCAATGGCAGCCTGACCCACGACCCAAATGGTCGGCCACAGATGATCGGGGTGATCCGCGAAATCACCCGTCAGCGCGAACGTGAAACGGCGCTGATCAATTCGGAAAAACGCTTCGCCACCCTGTTCCACCTCAGCCCTAATGCCATTTTGCTCACCCGCCGCCACGACGGCATGATCTTCGAGGTCAACCAGCACTTCGAAGACATGTTCGGCTGGCCCGGCAGCCAGGTGATCGGCAAGACCAGCCTGGAGCTGGGCCTGTGGGTCAACCCCGAACAGCGCCACCAGTTGCTGGAGTCGACCCGGGCCAATAGTGGCCCGTTGATCCTGGAAGTACAGTTCCGCGCCGTCAGTGGCAAGGTGCACGACGGCATTCTCTGCACCCAGGGCATCGAGCTGGAGGGTGTGACCTTCCTCCTCAGCACCTTTATCGACACCACCGATCGCAAGCGCGCCGAGCAGGCCCTGAAGGACAGCCAGGAGCGCCTGGACCTGGCCCTGGACTCGGCACAACTGGGCACCTGGGACTGGCATATCCCCAGCGGCATGCTTTACGGCTCGGCCCGCGCCGCGCAGTTGCACGGCCTGCCGCCCATACCCTTTCACGAGTCGTTCGACGCATTTTTCGAAGGGGTACCGGAGCAAGAGCGCAACTCGATGCGCCAGGCCTACCGCAGCCTGCGCGAAGGGCCTGCCGGCAACTACCAGATCACCTACCGGGTGCAACTGGAAAACGGCATCTCGCGCTACATCGAGAGCCGCGCCCGACTGTACCGCGACGAGCAGGGCAACCCGCTGCGCATGGCCGGCACCTTGCTCGACATCACTGACCAGGTTGAGCGAGAACAGCGCCTGAGCGCCTCGGAAGAGAAGTTCGCCAGCCTGTTCCAGGTCAGCCCCGACCCGATCTGCGTCACCCGCCAGGACACCGGCCAGTTCATCGAGATCAACCCGGCGTTCACCCAGACCTTCGGCTGGGGCACCGACCAGGTGATCGGCCGCACCGCCGAGGAAATCGGCCTGTGGGCGGAGTCCATAGAGCGCGCACAACGCATCGAGCGGGTAATTCGCGAGCAGGCCCTGAGCAACGTCGCCGTGGTGGTCAACCACCGCAATGGCGCACCGCTGACCTGTGTGATTTCCAGCCGCCTCATCACCGTCGACGACCAGCCCTGCAGCGTCACCACCCTGCGCGACATCACCCAGCAGCAGCGCGCCGAGGCGGCACTCAAGTCCAGCGAGGAGAAGTTTGCCAAGGCCTTCCACTCCAGCCCCGACGCCATCACCATCACCGAACGCCACAGCGGTCGTTACCTGGAAATCAACGACGGCTTCTGCCGCCTGACCGGCTACGACGCCACCGAAGTGGTCGGCCACACGGTGTACGAGATCGGCATCTGGGCCGACGACAAGCAGCGCGCCGCCCTGCTGGCCGAGTTGCGCGAGCGTGGCCGGGTGCACCACCGCGAGATGCTCGGGCGCAACAAGCGTGGCGATATCCTCACCGTAGAGGTTTCGGTGGAGCCGATCACCCTCAACGAGGTGGACTGCCTGCTGCTGACCGCCCGCGATGTCAGCCAGTTGAAAAATGCCCAGGCGCAGATTCGCCACCTGGCCTACCACGACCCGCTGACCAACCTGCCCAACCGTGCACTGCTGATGGACCGCCTGAGCCAGCAGATCGCCCTGCTCAAGCGCCACAACCTGCGCGGCGCCCTGCTGTTCCTCGACCTCGACCATTTCAAGCACATCAACGACTCGCTGGGCCACCCGGTGGGCGACACGGTGCTGAAGATCATCACTGCACGCCTGGAAGCCAGCGTGCGCCTGGAAGACACCGTGGCGCGCCTGGGTGGCGACGAGTTCGTGGTATTACTCAGCGGCCTGGAAGGCAGCCGCGAGCTGGTCGAAGAGAAAGTCCGCGGGCTGGCCGACACCCTGCGCGAACTGCTGGCCGAACCGATGTCGCTGGACGGCCAGCGCCTGCAGGTAACACCCAGCATCGGCGTGGCGCTGATCCCTGACCACGGCGCCACCCCGGCCGACCTGCTCAAGCGTGCCGATATCGCCCTGTACCGGGCCAAGGATTCCGGGCGCAACACCACTCAGTTGTTCCACACCACCATGCAGAAGGCCGCCAGCGAGCGTCTGCGCATGGAAAACGACCTGCGCCTGGCCCTGGCCCGTGGCGAACTGGCGCTGCACTTCCAGCCACAGGTGGATGCCCGCGACAACCGCATCGTCGGCGCCGAGGTGCTGCTGCGCTGGCATCACCCGCTACTGGGTCAGCAGCCGCCTGCGCAATTCATTCAGGTACTGGAAGAAAGCGGCCTGATCCTGGAAGTTGGCAGCTGGATCCTCGACGAAGCTTGCGATGCCTGCGCGCGCATGCTCGGCGACGGGCTGATCGACGCCGACGATTTCAGCCTGTGCGTGAACATTAGTCCACGGCAGTTCCGCCAGAACGACTTTGTCGGGCGGGTGCTGCGCAGCCTGGACGATTACCGCCTGCCACGGCAGATGCTGAAGCTGGAAATTACCGAAGGCATCGTCATCCAGAACCTGGAAGACACCATCAGCAAGATGCGCGAGTTGAAGCGCTACGGGGTGAGCTTTGCCATGGATGACTTCGGCACCGGCTACTCCTCGCTTACCTACCTCAAGCGCCTGCCGGTGGATACGCTGAAGATCGACCAGACCTTCGTGCGCGATGCGCCGGTGGACCCCAACGACGCCGAAATCGTCCGCGCCATCGTCGCCATGGCCCGCAGCCTGGACCTGACGGTGATTGCCGAAGGAGTGGAGCTGACCGAACAGCTGGAGTTCCTGGAGCGGCTGGGGTGCCACCTTTACCAGGGGTACTTGCACAGCCGGCCGCTGCCGCTGCCGGAGTTCCGGCAAATGTTGCTGGAGGCGCCGGCGGATTACTGAAACCGATGCGGATGCGCTCCCACAAGGGAGGGGCACCCTCAGGCGATGAGCACAAAAAAGGGCACCCCGAAGGGTGCCCTTTTTCACATCTGCACGATCAGTTCAGCGCTGGCTTGTCGCCGTTGATCGGAATGCGCTTGGCCTTGGCTTCTTCAGGCACGATGCGCAGCAGGTCGATGCTGAGCAGGCCATTGGCCAGGCCGGCGGCCTTGACCTCGATATGGTCGGCCAGGCGGAACGACAGTTTGAAGGCGCGCTGCGCGATCCCCTGATGCAAATAGGTCACTTCAGCGGCACCATTGTCGCGCTTGCCACCGGTTACGGTCAGGACGCCTTTTTCAACCTGCAGGTCGAGGTCGTCTTCCTGGAAACCGGCTGCGGCAACCACGATGCGGTAGTGGTCATCGCCATGCTTTTCAACGTTGTAGGGCGGGTAGCTGCTACCGGCCTCGTTACGTGCCGCGGACTCGAACAGGTCGTTGAAACGGTCGAAACCAACGGAATGGCGGAACAGTGGAGCGAGAGAGAAAGCGGTAGTCATGGTCATGAACTCCTGAGATTCAGCAAGTAAGTCATTACGCGACCCGACTTCGGCATCGCGCACTCAAGAGATATGGCCGAGGGAAATGCTTTCAAGGGGCGAGCAGAAAAAATCTGGATTCCTGCATTGGGCTTGTTGGCCTCTTCGCGGGCAAACCCGCTCCCACAGGGAGCTCACACATTCCAAAACCTGCGCCGAACCTGTGGGAGCGGGTTCACCCGCGAAAGGGCCGGATCAGGCAACACAAGCTTCGAAGGAAGCCACCTCAACCCCCAGCAACCGGCTGATCCGCGCGCAGTCATCCTCGCGCCGCAACTCGGCAAACAGCACCACCGCTTCGGGATAACTGCGGGTCAGCATCGCCAGCCACTGCTTCATCCGCCCCGGCGCATAACGCGGCGAAAGCTTGGCCTGAGCCTGGCGCCAGAACTCGCGCAGCAACGGCAGCAGGTCGTCCCAGCTCATCGGCTGGTACTCCCGCCCGTCACGCGCTGCGGCAATCTGCAGCCCCAGGTCGGGGCGCGAAACCAGCCCACGGCCCAGCATGATGTCTTCGGCACCGCTGACCTCACGACAGCGCCGCCAGTCGTCCACGGTCCAGATCTCGCCATTGGCGAACACCGGCACCTTGACCACATCCTGCACGCGCGCCACCCACTCCCAATGGGCCGGCGGTTTGTAGCCCTCGACCTTGGTCCGCGCATGCACCACCAGGTGCGCCGAGCCACCTTCGGCCAGCGCCGTGGCACACTCCAGAGCGCCATCAGGGCTGTCGAAGCCCAGGCGCATTTTCGAGGTGACCGGGATATCCGCCGGTACGGCACGGCGCACTTCGCGCACAATGGCGTGCAGCAGCTCCGGCTCCTTGAGCAGCACCGCGCCACCACGCGACTTGTTCACAGTCTTGGCCGGGCAACCAAAGTTCAGATCGATCACCGGCGCCCCCAACTCGCAGGCCAGCGCAGCGTTTTCCGCCAGGCACACAGGGTCCGAGCCCAACAGCTGCACACGCATGGGCACCCCGGCGGCGGTCCGCGCGCCATTGCGCAACTCGGGGGCCAGCTTGTCGAACGAGGACGGCGGCAGCAGGCGGTCGCACACGCGAATGAACTCGGTGACGCACCAGTCGATACCGCCCACGCGGGTCAGCACGTCGCGCAGGATGTTGTCGACCAGCCCCTCCATGGGGGCCAGGGCAATTTGCATGTCGGGGTCTCGGCGGAAAAAGCCGGCAGTCTAACAAAAATTGCCGGTGTTTCAGGCGCCGATCAGCGCCGGGCCATAACCGTCGAGGAATTCCGCCGGCATACGTTTGGGCTTGCCGCTGGACAGCTCGATGCAGGCAAAAGTGGTCTGGGCGCGCAGCAAGGTCGCACCGTCACGCGGGCGCTTGAGCTGGAAGCGCCGGGTCATGCGCAAACGCTGGTCCCAGTCGATGATCCAGGTGGCCAGTTGCAGCTCGTCGTCCTCGTAGGCGGCGGCCAGGTAGTCGATTTCGTGACGCACCACGGCCATGGCCCGGTCCAGCCGGCGGTACTCGGCCAGGTCCAGGCCCAGGCGCTGGGAGTGGCGCCAGGCGCAGCGCTCCAGCCAGGTGACGTAGACCGCATTGTTGGCGTGGCCAAGGCCGTCGATGTCCTCGCTGCCGACGCGCAGGTCGATGACGAAGGGTGTTGCCAGGTCCCAGCTCATGTTCGCTTCCTTGGAGGAAAACTGGATTTAGCAGGGCCCTGCAGAAAAAAGTCCAGCCTTTGTGGAGGATTTACCGGCCTCATCGCCAGCAAGCCAGCTTGTGTCTTCAAGGTCTGCGCGGGATCAAAGGCTTGCGCTGTACCTGTGGGAGCAACTGTCTTTGAAGATTTTTTTGAGGCTGCCCCGCTAGGCATAGCTTCGCCAGCGATACCACGTAGAGGTGTCGCTGGCGAAGCCCGCGTTTCAGCAGATCAACCCTCGCTTGCTATCAGGTCGCGGGCACCTTGA
>NZ_LWBV01000005.1:0-415565 GCF_001642705.1 Pseudomonas sp. p21 | reverse complement strand
CTCAAGGTGCCCGCGACCTGATAGCAAGCGAGGGTTGATCTGCTGAAACGCGGGCTTCGCCAGCGACACCTCTACGTGGTATCGCTGGCGAAGCTATGCCTAGCGGGGCAGCCTCAAAAAAATCTTCAAAGACAGTTGCTCCCACAGGTACGGCACATCACATCAAATCGGTGCGATCGAAGTGGTAGCTGGCACATCGAGCGCAGAGTCCGCCGCTGAGCGCTCGCGATTCGCCACCCCAAACGGCACGTGCACCATCGGCAAATCCCCCGCCGGCGACTGCAAATGGCTGCGCTGGTCATCAAAGAACACATGCGGCTTCAGGATCGACAACACCCTGGGCTTTTCCATCCCGCCCAGAAAGAAGCACTCGTCCGGTGATACGCCCCAGTCTTTCAACGTCGTCACCACCCGCTCATGCGAAGGCGCATTGCGCGCCGTCACGATCGCAATCCGCAGAATCCGCTTGTACGCCGGGTCCTCGGCCAACTTGCGGTCCTCGAGCATGCGAATCAGCGAAAGCTTGCGGTACAGGTCCGCCAACGGCCCCGGCGAATGCGGGATGCCCTTGCGCGCCCGCTCGTGCTCCTGAAACTCGTTCAGGTTGTCGTCGCGCTTGTACACGCGCTCGGCCTCGTCATCGGCAATCACCCCGTCAAAGTCGAAGGCCACCCGCAGTTCGGTGTCGATCTCGTCATCGTAGATGCGTGTCGGCAGCACCCGCCCGGCCGGGTAGTCGGCGTCGATGGCTTTCTGCACATCCTCCTCGTTGGCGCTGAGGAACAGCGAGGCATTGAACGCCGGGATGTACTCGTAGGGCGAGCGGCCCGACATGAACGCCGCGCGGGTGATGTCCAGCTGGTAGTGGCTGATCGAGCGAAACACCCGCAGGCCGGTTTCCGGCGAGTTGCGCGACAGCAGCACCACCTCCACCGGCAACTGCTCGGGGAAGGCCTGGTTGATGCTCAGGAAGCGGCGAATGAACGGGAACGCCACGCCCTTGGGGAACGGTTCGTCCAGGTTCTGCTGCTGATGCTGGCGGTAAGCCTCGACGCCCTGGGTCTGGTAGATGTCGTCCGAGACGGTGAGGTCGAACAGCGCACTCGAAGCAACGCCAATGACCAGTTTCTGTTCGATGGGGTAGGGCATGAAGCAACTCCTGAGCGTGAGCTGAAGGCAAGTGTACCGCGCGCTTCGCGGCGCTGTCGGTGTCAGATCAGGATGTAGTCGTTACGCACCACCACCGGCTCGTGTGCGCCTTCGACCAGGTGCACGAACTGGCCGGCCACCTGGTCGATCGCCAGGCAATCGTCGACATCCAGCAAGGCATCGGTATGCGGCTTCAGCCATTCCGCCTGCATGCGTTGCTTGCCCAGGGCCTTGGCCTCGGCCTTGTTGTGGGCGGTGACCAGCAGGTAGCGGTGGGCCTCGCCGAATACCTTGCGTTCGTAGCCACCGAGGTTGATGAAGTACAGGCGCAGCGCACCAGGGGCAGGGGGCTGCTGGCGCAGTTCGATGCGTTGGCCGTCGATACCGTGCACTTCCAGCCACGAATCGATATGCAAACCTCGCGGGCTGCCGAACCAGGCCTGGCGCAATTGCGGGTAGGCCTGTTCGAAGGTGTCGGCCTGGGCGAACACCACATCGTGGACTTCGATCTTGGCGCCGGGGTGGCGGCCTCCGAGCATGACGACGTAAAGCATGGGCGGTCCTTTGCATGGCTGATGTAAAAGTGCGTCATTGTACTGCCTGATTCGCGGATGCCGCTTTCATGGAACTGCACATGACTCATTGAATTGGCAGGGACCCTGTGGGAGCGGCTTTAGCCGCGAACACCGGCGCAGCCGGTGCCATGCACCGCGTTGGCTTCTTCGCGGCTAAAGCCGCTCCCACAGGGTATGCGCACCGCTTGCGAATTCAGTTCTCTTCGCGACAGCTCCGGCCTGACAGTTGCTCCACCAGAAAATCCACGAACACCCGCACCCGCGCCGGCATCGCCGGGCCGCCCACGAACACTGCATGAATCGGCTCCCGATCACCGGGGTTGTACGCCTCCAGCAACGGCACCAGCTGACCGCTGGCCAGGTCATCGGCCACGGTAAAGGTACCGATGCGCGCCACGCCGGCGCCGAGCCTGGCCAACTGCGCCAGGGCTTCGCCACTGCTGCATTCGATATTGCCCGTCACCTTCAATGAGAACGCTTGCCCGTCGCGGCGGAATGGCCAGTCGGGCGCGGCGCGGCGGAAGTTGAAGCGCAGGCAGTTGTGCCGGGCCAGGTCCTCCGGCACAAGCGGCGTACCACAGCGCGCCAGGTATGCGGGCGAGGCGACGATCACCTGGCCGGTTTCGCCAATGGCGCGGGCGCTCAACGAGCTGTCCGGCAGGTGGCCGAAGCGCAGCGCCACGTCGGCCTGGCCGCCGAGAATGTCGGCCACTTCGTCACTGAGGGTAAGGTCGACCAGCACCTGCGGGTAGCGCGCGCTGAACGCTGCCAGCAACGGCACCACGGTCAGCCGGCCATGGCCCAGCGCTGCGCTGACGCGCAAGCGCCCACGCGGCACGCCCTGGTCGGTGATGGCCTCTTCCACTTCGAGCATGTCAGCCAGCACCCGCCGCGCACCGCGCAGGTACGCTTCGCCCTCGGGCGTGAGGGTGATCGCCCGGGTGGTGCGCAGCAGCAGGCGGGTGCCCAGCCGCTGTTCGGTGCGCGCGAGGATGCGGCTGACCGCCGAAGGCGTCAGCCCCAGCGCCCGGGCGGCGGCAGACAGGCTGCCCTCTTGTGCCACCTTGGCAAAAATTTCCATCTCTCCGGATCTTCCACTGAAGTCCATTTGTGCCTCTTCAGCAAAGGTGGTTCGCATAAACGCAGTCTAGTGCGGCTCAGCTTCGGATCGTAGCATTTGCAGCACAGATAAGGAGTTTGCCATGCGTATCAATCCACCGCTTGTCGCACTCGCCATCGGTGCCTTTGGCATCGGTGTCACCGAGTTCGCCCCCATGGGCATGTTGCCCAGCATCGCCACCGACCTTGGCGTCTCAATCCCGGCTGCCGGGCTGTTGGTCAGTGCCTATGCGATCGGTGTGCTGATCGGGGCACCGCTGATGACCCTGGCCACGGTGAAGGTCCCGCGGCGTTACCTGTTGATCGGCCTGATGGCCATCTTCACCCTGGGCAACCTGATGTCGGCCCTGGCCAGCGACTACGCCAGCCTGCTGGTCGCCCGCGTGGTCACCTCGCTCAACCACGGTGCGTTCTTTGGCATCGGCTCGATCGTCGCGGCCAGCGTGGTGCCGCCCGAGAAGCGCGCCGGGGCCGTGGCCGCCATGTTCATGGGGTTGACCCTGGCCACCATCGGCGGTGTGCCGCTGGCGACCTGGTTCGGTGAAATGCTGGGCTGGCGCACGGCATTCTGGGGCATCGCCGGGCTCGGCCTGGTGGCAATGACAAGCCTCTGGTATGCACTGCCCCATGTGCCGTCGCCCAAGGGTGACGGGGCCATGGCCGAAATCCGCGTGCTGGGCCGCGGGCCGGTGCTGGCGGCCTTGCTGCTGACCGTGGTGGGCTCCAGTGCGATGTTCACGGTATTCACCTATATCGCGCCGATCCTGCAGAGCGAGGCGGCGGCGTCCACCACCTTCGTCACGGCCATGCTGGTGTTGTTCGGTGTCGGCCTGACCTTGGGCAACGTGTGGGGTGGCAAGGCCGCGGACCGCTCGATCGACCGCACCCTGATGCTGTCACTGGCAGTGCTGATTGCGGTGTTGCTGGTGTTCCCGCTGGTGATGGACTGGCCGCTGCCGACTGCGCTGGCGATCCTGGTGTGGGGTGCGGCCAGCTTTGCCCTGGTGCCGCCGCTGCAGATGCGGGTGATGGAAGCGGCCAAGGATGCGCCCAACTTGGCGTCGGCGGTGAACATTGGTGCGTTCAACCTGGGTAACGCGATTGGTGCGGCGCTGGGTGGGGCAGTGATCAATGCCGGGCTGGGGTATTCGGCGGTTTCCCTGGCGGGGGCGGCGATGGCGGCGGTTGGATTGGTAATGGTCTTGATGTTTGCCTGGCGTGGGCGGGCGGTGGCGTTGGGGGATCGGGCAGCAGTTTAAGGGGCTGAGATCCTGGGGGCGCTTTGCGCCCCTTTCGCGACGCAAGGCCGCTCCCACAAATCAAGCGAGCGCCGTCCCTGTAGGAGCGGCCTTGAAGGCAGCCCCAAGGCCCCGCACTCGCTGTCAATCTGTTGCCATCACGGCGTACCGTTGCGGCCGTGCAGGTGATAGGCCGGGCGCTCGCTCAACCGCTCGTAATAGTCGCGCACGGCCGGCAGGTGCGGGTGCTCGAACGGTGTTTCGAACCAGCGGTTGACCGACAGGCCGATGGGAATGTCGGCCAGGGTGAACTGGCTGCCGGCCACATAGGCACCGGTGGCCGCCAGCTGGCGGTCGAGAATGTGCATGTAGCGCGCCCAGTCCGCACAGCCGGCGGCGAGGGCCTGAGGGTCCTGGTGGGCGGGCGAGTGCCGGACCAGTGACATGAACGCGTAGCTCCAGGAGCGGTTGAGGTCCGAGGCCTGCCAGTCGATCCACTGGTCGATCCTGGCCCGCGCCTGCGCTTCGCCCGGGTAGAACGCGGTGGCGCCGTAGCGCGTGGCCAGGTAGCGGATGATGCTGTTGGATTCCCACAGGGTGAAGTCGCCATCCTGGATCACCGGGATCATGGCGTTGGGGTTCAACGCAAGGAACTCGGCGCTGTCCGTGGGCTTGAAGCCCGCCCCCCAGTCTTCCCGCTCGAACGGGACCTCGAACTCGGCGCACGCCCACAGGACTTTTCGTACATTGATGGAAGAGGCTCTGCCCAGTATCCGTAGCATGGTGTTCGTCCTTGTGTGGGGGAACTTGATCGTCCGTCACTGTCGGGTGCCGGTCAAGAGCCTGGCCGGTGGCAGAGCGTCCCCTTTGTAGGATTCTTGTAGTCCATTTCCGAAAGTAAGCCTTTCCACCCCCAAGGTGATTGTGGCGGGGCAGGCAGCGCCCTAGTCTCGGCACGCTCGTAACCCCGAGGAATGGACATGGACAAAGACACTCCGAAAGAAGGCAGCAACCTTAATGTCGTGCGCGCAGCGGGCCGTTTTGGCAACGGCGGTGCCGAACTGGTGCAGATGAAACCGCAGTTGCCAATGCGGACGGCGCTGATGGAAGCCTCAAGCATCATGGGCTGCATTACCGAGCTCACCCGCAAGGCCATCGACCGGCCTGGCGACCGCAAGGTGATGATGCAGGCCACCTACCACCTGGCAGGCATGGCCAAGGCGTTGATCGACGGCCAGTTGCAGCAGTTGCGCCAGGCACGGGCAGGCGAGGAACAGCCTTAGTCAGGCTTGCCTGGGGGCCGTGAACTTGGCACCCTTGGTCAGTTTGAATCGTCTGAATCACGACAGAAGGAAGTTCGCATTGAGCTGGGACAAGGTGGGGAAACTTCTGGTAGCCGTGCTGCTTGGCCTGATGGTTCTGCTGGCCGTCTATGGGGTGCTCAGAGGCAACCCGCGCCTGGAGGCATCGCTGACCTATGCTTACCTCACCTATCCCAGCCAGTTCAGCGAACGCATCAGCAAGGCCAGCGAGCAGCTCAAGTACGAGCAGTTGCAGGGGCGTATCAACACCATCAGCGAGGGCGGGCTGAGCCACGATCAGGTCGAGCGCCTGATCGAAATGGCCCAGGCACCCTATGCCCAGCTGTTCGCCAAGCCCTTCGAGGCCGGGCTGGTCGACCATCGCACCGGTTTGCTCATCGAGTTGCGCAACAGTGGTGATGCGCAGGTGCGTCAGGTGAAAATCCGCCTGCCAGCCAAGGGCCTGGTGCAGGTGCGCGACGCTGCGGGCAACGACACCATCCTGGAAACCGCCACCATGCAAGTGGATATCCCCGCCATCGAGCCGGGTGGCGCGTGCAAGGTATGGGTGTACTTCGATGCGGACTACTCGCAGATCCGCCAGAGCGGGGTCAGCATCAGTCACGCCAATGGTAAGGCCGATGTGCAGGTGTACCGCGAGGTCATCGGCTTCCCGGCCTGGGTGGCCCGCTACAGCCGTGAGCTGATGGTACTGCTGGGCGTATTGGCGGTCAGCGTGCTGGGCCTGGGGTATGCCTGCCTGTCGCGCCGTAACCCACGCTAAACGCTTCACCTGTAGGAGCAGCCTTGTGCTGCGAAGAGGTCGGTACGAGCGATACACTTTTTTTGTCAGTACTGGCCTCTTCGCAGCACAAGGCTGCTCCTACAAGGAGTTGTACAGGCTGTCAGAGTCTGATGTGAGCCATACTGCGTCCCAGTGCGAATAATCGCCAATCTCTGCTACCAGGCCTGCCCGCAGAGGGTTGGCAATGAGGTATCGGGCTACCTTGCGCACGTCATCGTCCTGGCGCAGCGCTCGGTCATGAAAACCGCGTTGCCAGACTTGGCCCGGGCTCACGCCCGCTTTGCACAATGCCGTACCAGAGCGCGACTTGAACTGCCGCATCAGGCTGCTCAATGTGACGGCGCGCAGTTCTACCAGCCAATGCAAGTGGTCTGGCATCAGCACCCAGGCAAGTGAGCGGCAAGCGTCAAGACGTTCAGACTGCCTCAGTTCCCTGATGACCAGGCGCGCTGTACGAAGATCCAGAAACAGCGGCTTGCGTGCGTGGGTGACAGTGGTCAGCAGATACAGCCTGCCAGGCTCGGAAAAACGCCCCCGACGTAGCAGGTTGGCCTCAGCACGATCCATGTAGTGTTCCTCGCATCCGTTCGTTGTGGGATACCTACAATAGAGATCTCAGACACTACCGACATCGGCAGATCGTTACCCCGTTTTTCAGCCGTACACCTTATGTAGGAGCAGCCTTGTGCTGCGAAGAGGCCGGTATGAGGGATACACATGTTTCGTCGGTACCGGCCTCTTCGCAGCACAAGGCTGCTCCTGCAGGAAAGGCGGACATGCATGTTTCTGGAGCAAAGGTTATTTGCCTCAAACTCAACAATCGCCCGTTTTCGACGCTCTATAGTGCTCGGCATTACAAGACCTATGCCGAGCCTGCCCGATGATCCCTTCCCTGGACTCCATTTTCTCCCGCCTGCGCCTGCGTCAGTTACGCCTGCTCATCGAACTGGACCGCTGCGGCTCCCTGCACAAGGCGGCCGAGGCCATGGCGATTTCCCAGCCCGGGGCCACCAAGGCCTTGCGCGAGGTGGAGGAGGTGCTGGGTGTGCCGTTGTTCCAGCGCCTGCCCAGCGGGCTGGTGGCCAATGACGTAGGTCGTTGCGTGGTGCGTTATGCGCGGTTGATCCACAGCGACCTGGGGCACTTGCGCGAAGAGGTGCTGGGCATTGTCCAGGGCCAGGGTGGGCGGCTGGCGGTGGGCAGCATCATGGGTGCCATGCCGACCCTGGTCGGCGCCCTCGGGCGGCTGCGCAGCAGGCAGCCGCAACTGGCGGTGGAGATCGCCGAAAACACCAGTGCCAACCTGCTGGCCCAGCTTGATGAAGGGCGTCTGGACCTGGCCATCTGCCGGCCAGGGCTGGGCCGCAACGCGGCAGACTATGCCTTTGTCGAACTGGCCCAGGAGCCGCTGGCGGTGGTCGCGCACCCACGGCACCCGCTGGCCGGGGTGGCGGCGCTGGAAGTTGGCGACCTGAGCCAGTACCGCTGGATTGTCTACCCGGCCAACATGCCCATGCGTCAGGCGCTGGAGCGTGAGTTGAGCGAAGCGGGAGTGGAGGTGCCACGCTACCCGCTGGAAACCTTCTCCACCTTCGCCACCTTCATGCTGCTGGAGGATGACCCGACGCTGGTGGCGGTGATCCCCAGCGCGGTGGCGGCTTTTGCCGAGCAGCGCGGCTTGCTGGTGTCGCTGGCAGTGCAGCTGCGGGCGCTGAGCGAGCCGTTCGGCATCGTGCACCGGGTGGCAGCGCCGCTGTCGCCGGCGGCGCGCTTGCTGGTAGAGGAGTTGACTGCCGGTTGAAACCTGTAACGGCCCCTGTGGGAGCGGGCGTGCCCGCGAAGCAGGCAACGCGGTGGATGGCACCGGCTGCGCCGGTGTTCGCGGGCTCGCCCGCTCCCACAGGGGCTTGCAATCCCAAACCTCAGAACTGCCGCTCGCGGTAATCGATCAAGCTGGAAAACACCGCAATCAACCCCGCCGCTACCACGAAGAAGATCAGCGCAAAGAAGTAATCCCCGGTGAACTGCACGATCAGCCCGATCACGATCGGTACCAGCACCCCGGCCATGTTGCCGCAGAAGTTCATGGTGCCACCCAGCACACCGGTGCGCGACGGCCCGCCGATGATCGCCGGCAGGCACCAGTACATCCCGCACCAACGGATGAAGAACATCGCCACGCACAGCAGGCTGATCACCGCGACGGTTTCGTCTACATAGGCTGCTGCCAGGATGCACAGCGCCGCCACCAGCGCCGAACCGCTGAACAGGGTGCGCATCACCAGGTTCGGCGAGGCACCGCTAGCCCGCCAGCGGTCACCGATCCAGCCGCCGATCAGCTCGCCAACAAACCCGCACATGAAGATCAGGAAGGTCGCCCCACCCATGGCCGAGATGTTCAGGCCATGGGCCTTGTGCAGGTAGCTTGGCATCCAGGTCAGCAGGCCATAGAACACCGCGAGGATGCAGCTGTAGCCGGCGAACATGGCAAAGATCGAACGGTCCTTGAGCAGCTCGCGCAGCGGCAGGCTGGCCTTGGCTGCCGCGGCATGGGCGCTGGCGTTGCCTTCGGTGATGTGGCGCAGCTCGGCCTCGTTCACCCCCGGGTGCTCGCTGGGGTGGTTGCGGATGTACTTCCACGCCAGGATGCCGGCCAGTACGGTGCCAACCCCGGCCACCACGAAGGCCAACCGCCACGAGCCCAGCCAGGCAATCAACCCGGAAATCAGGATCGCCCCCAGGGCGCTGCCCAGCGGCGCGCCGCCGTCCACCAGCACTGCGCCACGGCCACGTTCGTTAGGCGTCAGCCAGGCGCCATTGAGCTTGGCCCCGGCGGGCATGATCGGCGACTCGGCCACGCCCAGGCCGATGCGCGTCAGTAGCAGGACCAGCCAGTTGTGCGAGGCCGCGCCCAGCGCCTGGAACAGGCCCCAGGCCACGGTTGCCGCGCCAATGATGCCGCGGGTGTGGAAGCGGTCCAGCAGCAGGCCGCCAGGGATCTGCATCAAGGCATACGACCAGAAGAACGCACTGAGCATCAGCCCTTCCATGGCCGGCGTCAGGTTGAATTCGGGGGCGATCAGCGGCAGCGCCACCGACAGCGAGGCGCGGTCGATGTAGTTGATTGCGGTCAGCAGCAACAGGATCAGGAAGATGCGCCAGCGCACCGTGGTCATCGGGGCCGCAGCAGGCAGCGCCAGGTCGGCCGGAGAGGGGATGGTCTTCATCGCGGGAGCTCGTTGTTGTGATTATCGGGAGGCGTAGCAGCTACGCAGGCCGATTGTTGGAGCGCTACCGGCGGGGCGGGTAATGAAAAGAGCTGATCCGCCAATAACGCCTGCTTATTACCCAGGCAGGGGATAAGCAGCGGTTATTGGCGGATCAGCTCTTTTCATTATCGGCGGCCCTGGCCCGCGCTCTAGATTGCCCCGGCACGGCCCGCCAGCGTCACGGCGGGCACAACAAGAACAACGCAGTTGCCTGAGGACCCCTCATGAGCCAATTCCAGTTCCATTTCCCCACCATTGCCAAATGTGGCGCGGGCCTGGCCGACCAGGCTGGTGCGCTGCTCAAACCGTACCTGGACGGCCCCCTGCTGGTGGTCACCGACCAGGGCCTGATCGACGCTGGCATCCTGGCCGGTTTCTTCGCCTCGCTGGAGCAGGCGGGTATCGACTACCAGCTGTTCTCAGACGTTGAAGCCAACCCCAGCACCGACGTGCTGGACGCTGCCGTCGCACTGCTGAAAGCACGCAACTGCACCGCCGTGATCGGCGTGGGCGGTGGCAGCAGCATCGACACCGCCAAGGGCGTGGCGGCGATGGCCACCAACCCAGGCAACATCCTCGACTACGAGGGTTACGACAAACTAACCCAGCCACCGCTGCCGATCTTCGCCATCCCGACTACCTCCGGTACCGGCAGCGAATGCACGGCGTCGACCGTGTTCACCAACAAGCGCACGCTGTTCAAGACGGTGATCGTCAGCCCGCGGCTGTTCCCGCGCCTGGCCATTCTCGACCCGGCACTGACCCTGAAACTGCCCGCGGCCATCACCGCGGCCACCGGCATGGATGCGCTGACCCACGCCATCGAGTCGTATGTGTCGCGCCAGGCCAACCCGATCAGCCAGGCCATGGCCCTGCAAGCCATTCGCATGATTGCCGGCAGCCTGGAAAAAACCTACTTCGTCGGCACCGACATGGACGCACGCGAGCAGATGTTGCTGGGCTCGTTCCTGGCCGGGGTGGCGTTCTCGCAATCCAGGCTGGGCAACGTGCATGCCATTTCCCACACCTTCGGCGGGGTGTTCAACATCCCCCATGGCATCGCCAACGCCGCCCTGCTGCCATACGTGATCAAGTTCAACCTGCCGGCCTGCCCGGAGCGCTTCCGCGACATCGCCATTGCCCTGGGCGCCGATGTAACCGGGCTCAGTGTGGAGCAGGCCGCGGCGCGCGCGGTAGAGGCGGTGGTGGCCCTGAACCAGGCCATCGGCATCCCGGCGACCATCCGCGAACTGGGCGTGGACCTGGAGTTCCTGCCGCAGATGGTCAGCGACTCGATGCGCAGCGGCAACGTGCTGGTCAACCCACGGCTGACCACGGCGCGCGATGTCGAGCGCCTGATCACCGACGCCTACCACGGCAACCTCTGAACCTTTAGCGGAACCACGACCATGTTCTATGAAATGCGTACCTACACCCTGCACATCGGCAAGATGAAGCAATACCTGGAGCACTTCGAAAAGGAAGGCTTGCCGGTGATCTCGCGCTACGCCAAGCTGGTGGGCTGGTGGTACACCGAGATTGGCGAACTGAACCAGGTGGTGCACATCTGGGCCTACGAGAGCCTTGACGAGCGCATCGAGCGCCGCGCCGCCCTGTACCGCGATGCGGACTGGCTGGAGCGCTTCATCCCCGTGGCCTTCCCGATGCTGGTGCGGATGGAATCGAAGCTGTTGATGCCTGCCGCGTTTTCGCCGATCCAGTGACCCTGTAACTGCATTGCATCAAGGAGCAACCCAATGGATCTAGGCATTACCGGCCGCTGGGCCATCGTCTGCGCGGCCAGCCAGGGCCTGGGCAAAGGCTGCGCCGAAGCGCTGGGCAAAGAAGGCGTCAACCTGGTCATCAATGCCCGCACCCAGGCCACTCTGGAGCAGACCGCTGCCGAGTTGCGCGCGGCCTGCCCGGGCATCGAGGTGCGCACCGTGGCCGGGGATGTCGCCGACGCCGAGGTGCGCCAGGCGCTGCTGGCAGCCTGCCCGCAGGTGGATATCCTGGTCAACAACGCTGGTGGCCCGCCTCCGGGTGATTTCCGTGACTGGGGGCGTGAGGACTGGCTGAAGGCACTGGACGCCAACATGCTTACCCCCATCGAGCTGATCAAGGCGGTGGTCGATGGCATGGCCGAGCGCGGCTTTGGCCGGGTGGTGAACATCACCTCCGGTGCGGTGAAGGCGCCGATCGATATTCTCGGTTTGTCCAATGGCGCACGCAGTGGCCTGACCGGCTTCATCGCCGGCCTGGCTCGCCAGCAGCGCCTGGCGGGCAGCAACGTGACGCTGAATAATCTGCTGCCGGGGGCGTTCGACACGGCGCGCCTGCAGAAGACCTTGAAGGCGGCAGGTGGTGATGTGGAAGCGACCGCACAGTCCCGGCGCAAGGCCATCCCGGCGGCGCGCTTTGGTAGTGCCGATGAGTTCGGCGCCTACTGCGCGTTCCTGTGCAGTGCGCATGCCGGGTACATCACCGGGCAGAACCTGCTGATCGATGGCGGGGCGTTCCCCGGTACGTTCTAACGGCCCGAACGCTCCCCCTTGTAGATGCCACGCTTGGCCAGCATGAACTGGTTGACCGGGAATTCTTCACCGGTCGGGTTCGGGTACACCTCCGACGCCCAGGTATCGCCACCAAAGGCGACGATGCCCTGGTCCGCCAGCCACTCGGCTGCCGGCAGGTCGATGCCCGGTTCGGTGGCGAGGAACTGCTGGTTGTCCTTGCCGATCAGTTCCAGCCAACCGGTGTTGAACAGCACCACGTCACCCTTGCGCAGGGTAATGCCTTCTTTCTTCAGCACAGCCTTGATGTCATCGACGGTGATCGAGGTGCCGCCCGGCACGATGGCTTTGCCGTAGTGAGCGGTCATGTCCAGCACCACGCCGCGGGTGACCATGGGCGGTACTTTTTCCACACCCAGCTTGGTCACGCCTTCGACGGTGACGAAGTCGGCAGCCTTGTTGCCGTTGTAGTAGACGTTGTCGATACCGATGTGGCCGATGCCGTTGAGCTGGGTGCCGACGCCGGTCCAGCCGTTGACCAGTTCATCGTTGAACGTGAACTTGTTGCTGCCCAGGGTCTGGCCAGCCTGCTCGCCGGGCTGGATGTTGTACAGGTGGAAGCTGCGGTGGCGGAAGGCTGGCAGGTCCTTGCTCACCGGCACGGCCAGCGGGTAGGTCTTGCCGGTCTTGACCAGGCCGACCGCCTGCTTGACCACTTCGGCAGTGAGCAGGTTGGCGGCGCCGATTTCATCCTGTTTGCCGTAGGGCGAGGTCTGCCAGTCGGCGGCCAGGGTGGCCTGGGCAGTGGTCGCCAGGGCGACGGCGAGCAGCAGGGGCTTGAAGCATTTCATCGGGTACTCCTGATAGTGAGGCGTTGTCAGGAGCAGATTCTGCGCAGGGCCCGCCATGGGAAAAAGCGGCCCGGGGGACAATGACTTTTGCTTGCCGCTCAACAACCACCCTCGTGCAGCGCCAGGCTCTGGCGCAACTGTTCGAGCATGGCCTGGCGCAGTGCCTGCGGCGCCTGCACGCGGATCGAGCCGGCCTGGGACAGCAGCCAGCCCATCAGCGCTCGGTTGTCGTCGACGGTGGCGACCAGCGTGGCGCCGCCGTCCGCTTGCGGCGTCAGTTGCATATCTGCCGAGAGTGGCGACGCTTCCAGGCGCCGGGCCAGCGCAGCATCGACCCAGGCGTGCAACTCAACCTGTTCCGGGGGGTTGAGCGCATCGGGCTGCAGCTGCTGCGCTTCACCCAGGCTCAGGCCCGGTTGCCAGTACCAGCCGTAGGGCATGCCTTTGCTGTTGCACTGCAGCGGGAACAGCGCCGCGAGTTCGACCAGGTCGCGTTCGACGGTGCGTTTGCTGGTGATATGGCCAACGGTTGTCAGGGCCGCCTGCAACTGGGTGGAACTCATCCCTGGGTGACGGCCGGGCAGTAGCTTGAGCAACTGCCACTGGCGGGCGATGGTGTGACGGGTAGGGTGGCTGGGCAAAGGGCTCGTCCTTGAAGGCAGGCACGAAGCCTGCCTGAGTAGTGGCGTTTAGCTATCGCTCAGCATACCTTGTCACGGAATGGGATCCAAGTTCTCGCAGACGGCTGTTAGTCGAGGCGTGTCACCCATTTGCCTGCGCCTTGGCCTTCTTTCAGCTGCTGCAGAGCCTGTGGCAATGCCGAGAAGGCGAACTCTCGGCGCTGTGGCGCGATCAGGCTGCCATCGGCGACGGCCTGCAGCAGTCGTTCACCGGCCACGCGCAGGGCCTGGCGATCCGCCAGCCGGCCGTGGGCATGAATGCTGTTGAGCGCCACTTCATGCAGCGAGATCGCCGTGCTGAAGGCGGGCGTTGGTGCGGTTTCCTGGCGGTTCTGGATGCACACGAGGTGGCCGTTGTAGCCGAGCAGGTAGGCAAGGCTGCCGGCATGGGCGCCGCTGACGGTGTCGAACAGGGCATGCAGCGGGCGCTCGCCCAGGGCGGCCTGCAGTTGGTTCTGCCAGTCGGCGTCGTGGTAGTCGAACACGCCGCTTACGCCGAGGGCCTTGAACAGCGCTTCGGTCGACGGGTAGCCGGGGTTGAATTCAGATAGCCAGGCTGTCGACCACGCCGCCGTCTACCCGCAGCGCTGCGCCAGTGGTGGCGGAGGAGTAAGGGGAGGCGAGGTACACCGCCAGGTGGGCGACTTCGTCGACATCGGCGGCGCGCTGGATGATCGAGCTCGGCCGTGCGGTACGCACGAAGTTGTCGGCCTCTTCACGAATGCTGCGCCCGGACGCCTGGGCTGCATCGGCTACCAGCGCAGCCACGCCGTCGGTCAGGGTTGGGCCGGGCAGTACTGCGTTCACGGTTACCCCGGTGCCGGCCAGGCGCTTGGCCAGGCCATGCGATACCGCCAGGTTGGCAGCCTTGGTGACGCCGTAGTTGATCATGTCGGCAGGGATGGCGATGCCCGATTCCGAGGAGATGAACAGGATCCGCCCCCAACCTTTCTCGACCATGCCCGGGGCATAGTGACGGGCCAGGCGCACGCCGCTCAGCACGTTGGTGTCGTAGAAGCGCGTCCACTCGCTGTCGGCCACGTCGAAGAAGTCGACGTCGTCGTAGATGCCCAGGTTGTTGACCAGGATGTCGGCCCGTGGGTGGGCGGCGAACAGGGTTTCGGCACCGGCGGCGGTGCCCAGGTCGGCGACCACACCTTGGATCTGCCCACTCCCACCTTGCTCGCGCAGTTCGGCCAGGGCGGCATCCAGCGACTTCTGGCTGCGGCCGGCAATGACTACGTCGGCGTTTGCGCGGGCCAGGCCGCGGGCGATAGCCAGGCCAATACCGCCGGTCGAGCCGCTGATGATGGCGGTGCGTCCGCCGAGGTCGATGTTCATGGAATGGCTCCTGTGGGTGGGTTGCATCGATAGGAGCCATCCTAGTGAAGCGCAGTCAGACTGTAAAAGACGTAATTCGACTGAGTTAAGACCTACATGGACTTATCAAGCCCTTCCTCGGCCAATGCCAGCACCCGCTCGCGGAAAATACCCACGATTGGCCGCAAGTCGACCTGGTGCCAGACCGCCCACAACTGCTCGCTGGGCTGGAACCAGTCCAGCTTGCGCAGCACCACGGTTGGCCCGGCGCTGGCCGACAGGCTGCTTTGCACCATGGCCAGGCCCAGGCCGGCGGACACCAGGCCGAGCACGCTCAGCGGGTCGGTAGCCTCCAGCGACAGGCGCGGGGTGAAGCCGGCATCACCACAACGGGCAATGAAATCGTCGCGCTTGTTGACCTGGTCGGGCTGGCCACCGGTGATGATCCATTCCTGCTCATGCAGGTCGGCGGGGGTCAGCCGGGCCTTGCTGGCCAGCGGGTGCGCGGCCGGGATGGCCAGCAACAACGGGTCGTCCAGTACCGGCTGGCCGCGCAGGTCGGGGTCGTTCTTTGGCGGCGGTTCGCAGACCAGGGCAATGTCCAGGCTGCGCTGACGCAGGCCTTCGAACTGCTCGTTGGGGGTCATGTTGTACAGCGCAATGTGAATGTTCGGGCGCTCGCCACGAATGGCCCGCACAGCACCAGGTAGCACGCCGGCATGGATGGCGTGGTTGATGTAACCGATGCACAGCCCGCCTTCCTCGCCGCGGCCCAGGCGCTTGCCCAGCGATTCCAGGCGCTCGGCATGCTTGAGCAGGCCACGTGCCTCGGCCAGGAAGGTGCGCCCGTCCCTGGTCAGGTACAGGCGCTGGTTGCGCCGTTCGAACAGGGCCAGGCCCAGGTTGTCCTCCAGCTGGGCGATCTGCCGGCTGAGGGGAGATTGGGAAATATGCAGCTGCTCGGCGGCCCGGCCGACGTTCTCGCATTCGGCGACGGCCACGAAATAGCGCAACTGACGTAGATCTTGCATGAGACCTCCGGGGACTTAACTGTTGAAAATTATGACTTGGGCGGTCTCGATCTGGCCAGCCATGGATGCGCTCACTTCGTCGGTTGAGCATGCCGACCAGGACTTGGCGGCGTTCAACGCAAGGGGAGGGCTTTGCCCTCCATTCGCGGGCACGCCCGCTCCCACAGGTACCGCGCTGTTTCAAATGCAGCGCAGTACCTGTGGGAGCGGGCGTGCCCGCGAATGCATCTGTCCAGGCCCCACAAAAGCTTGATCCTTTCGCAACAGCCCGACCATCACCTTTGCTTCAGAGGCAAAACTCATTGTCCCGCCCCCGTCTTTTTCCCATCCCCGCGTCCCCCCGAGAATTCACCCATCCCAACCTTCCACAGGTGATTCTCAAATGCCTCTCGCCTTGTTAGCCCTGACCCTGGCGGCCTTCGCCATCGGCACCACGGAGTTCGTGATCGTCGGCCTCATCCCGACCATCGCCAATGACCTGGCGGTCACCCTGCCTTCGGCCGGCCTGCTGGTCAGCCTTTACGCCCTCAGCGTCGCCATCGGCGCACCCCTGCTCACCGCCATGACCGGCCGCGTACCGCGCAAGCTGTTGCTGGTCGGCCTGATGGCGCTGTTCACCGCCGGTAACCTGGTGGCCTGGCAGGCGCCCAGCTACGAATCGCTGATCATGGCGCGCATCCTCACCGGCCTGGCCCACGGGGTGTTCTTCTCGGTCGGCTCGATCATCGCCACCAGCCTGGTGCCGAAAGAAAAAGCCGCCAGCGCCATCGCCACCATGTTCAGTGGCATGACCGTGGCCTTCGTCACCGGCATCCCGTTGGGGACCTTCATCGGCCAGCACTTCGGCTGGCGCGTGACCTTCCTGGTGGTGGCCGCGTTCGGCCTGGTGGCGCTGCTCGGCGCGCTGCTGTTCGTGCCCAAGCGCATCCAGCACAGCCAGCCGGCACCGCTGCTGCGCCAATTGCGGGTGATGCTGCAACCGCGCCTGCTGCTGGTGTATGCCATGACCGCCGTGGGTTACGGCGGCTCGCTGATCGCCTTCACCTTCCTTGCCCCGATCCTTCAGGACATCGCCGGCTTCGGCGCCAACAGCGTCGCCCTGGTGCTGCTCGCCTACGGCGTTTCGGTTGCCCTGGGCAACATCTGGGGCGGCCGCCTGGCCGACCGCAAAGGCCCGGTCAAGGCACTGTCGATCATCTTCCTGCTGCTGGCCTTGGTGCTGCTGGCGCTGACCTTCACTGCACCGCATCCGGTGCTGGTGGTAGTGACCGTACTGGCCTGGGGCGCGGTGGCCTTTGGCAATGTGCCGGGCCTGCAGGTGTACGTGGTGCAGCAGGCGGAAAAGGTCGCCCCCGACGCCGTCGACGTGGCCGCCGGTTTCAACATCGCCGCCTTCAACCTGGGTGTGGCCGGTGGTTCCTGGGGCGGTGCCCAGGTGGTGCAGCAACTCGGCCTCGGCCACACCCCCTGGATCGCCGCACTGGTCACCCTCGGTGCCCTGGCCCTGACCCTGTACAGCGGCCGTCTCGACCGCCGCGTGCCTGCCCAGCCACAACCTGTCGTCAGCCGCGCCTGACCCCTGATTCGACTTACGGAGAAACTCGCCATGACTCAAGATCCGCTGTTCCAACCCCTGCAACTCGGCGCCCTGAACCTGCCCAACCGCGTACTGATGCCGCCGATGACCCGCTCCCGCGCCGCCCAGCCTGGCGATGTACCGACCGCGCTGATGGCCGAGTACTACGCACAACGCGCCAGTGCCGGGCTGATCGTCAGTGAAGGCACCTGGATCTCGCCGCTGGGCAAGGGTTACGCCCGTACCCCGGGTATCCACACCCAGGCGCAAATTGACGGCTGGCGCCTGGTCACCGAAGCGGTGCATGCCGCGGGCGGGCGTATCTTTGCCCAGCTCTGGCACGTCGGCCGCCTCAGCCACAGCAGCCTGCTCGGCGGCCAGGCACCGGTGTCGTCCTCGGCGATGCAGGCCGATGGCGTGAATGTGTTCATCGACAATGCCGACGGCACGCCAGGCTTTGTCCAGGCCTCCAAACCGCGCGCGTTGAGCGAAGCGGAAATTGCCGAAATCATCGAGCAGTACCGCCAGGCCGCGCGCAATGCCATGGCGGCCGGTTTTGACGGTGTCGAGTTGCATGCGGCCAACGGTTATCTGGTCAACCAGTTCCTCGATTCTGGTGCCAACGACCGCACCGACCGCTACGGCGGCTCGCTGGAAAACCGCCTGCGTTTCCTCGACCAGGTCACCCGCGCGCTGGTCGAAGGCACAGGCGACGCCCAGCGCGTAGGCGTACGCCTGGCCCCACTGACCACGCTCAATGGCTGTGTCGATGACGACCCGGTTACCACCTATACCGCAGCGGCCCAGCGCCTGGGCGAAATCGGCATCGGCTACCTGCACATTGCCGAAGCCGACTGGGATGACGCGCCGGACATGCCGGTGGACTTCAAGCAACAACTGCGGGCGGTGTTCCCCGGGGTGATGGTGTATGCCGGCAAGTACACCGGCGAACGTGCACGGCGTGCGCTGGAGGAGGGCTGGGCTGACCTGATCGGTTTTGGCCGGCCATTCGTGGCCAACCCGGATCTGCCGGCACGGCTGAAGCTGAATGCGCCCTTGGCGGAACACGAACGGGCTACGTTATTTGGCGGTGATGCCCATGGCCTGACCGACTACCCGGCACTGGCAACAGCCTGATACAAGCCTTCGCGCGGACTTTTGCAGGGGCGGCCTTGTGCCGCGAAGGCCCGCAACGCGGCCCCGGCGATGTCAGTGCGAAGCTGCAATCGAGGTGCTTGTTTGTGTCCTATATATGAACCAAAATATGGCTCTCTATTGAGGGTGCAAACATGCAAAACATATTCGCTGACGTGGCTGTAAGCGTGTCGGAACTGAAAAAGAACCCATCCGCGGTGATGACCGGCGCTGCGGGTATGCCCGTCGCCGTGCTCAATCACAACCGCGTGATGGGTTACATGGTGCCGGCCGAACTGTACGAGGCCATGATGGAACGCTTGGAAGATCTCGAATTGAGCGAACTGGCAAAGTCGAGGTTGGGTGAACAAGGCGTACCGGTATCCCTGGATGACCTATAAACTCGAATTCCTGCCTTCGGCAATGAAAGAGTGGGGCAAGCTAGGCCACACCGTGCGCGAACAGATCAAGAAAAAACTCGCCGAGCGCCTGCAGTCACCCAAGGTACAGGCCGACGCGCTGTGTGACCTGCCGAACCACTACAAAATCAAGCTCAAGGCCTCTGGATATCGCCTCGTCTATCGAGTCGAGGACGAGCGTATCGTTGTAGTGGTGGTATCGGTTGGCAAGCGCGAGCGTAGCGAGGTGTATCGATCCGCTCAGAAGCGGTAAACATCATCAGTGGTGTAGCCATCCTGCAAACGCCGCGCGCTACGAATGCGCTTCGCTTACCGTTCCTCGTTGCTATTCCATCAGCATCACAGCGTTGGCGTATTTTTCCTGGTCCGGTGTGAACGTTGTCAGCATGCCGGTGTGATTACAGGTCAGGGTGAGCTCTGTTCGCGTATCGATGAACAGATCCTCGCCGCGAAGGCCCTGCCATTGCGCCAGGTACTTGAACGAACCGTACTTCATCGGTTTCTTCAATGCGCGATCATGGCCACCTTTCCAACCTAGCACCGGGAGTGCGCCATCGGCGCAGTGCCGGGCAAGTTCTGGTTGGGCCAACGCCCGCTCACGGCCAATCTCCCAGCAGCGGATCAAGCCCTCGTCGGGTCCTTTCCATGCTTCTTCCCAGGTGATCAAGGGGCGGATGGGGTGATGAATAGGGCGCTTGATGATCCCGGTAGTTCGATCCATGACTGAGATTGTCCGTAATGTTCAGTTGGCCTGGATGCTACTAATTGGCCATCATTGTGTCCAGTGCTGGCCCGCCTCACCTCTGTGTTCAGTCAAGGCTTTGCTGCAACGCCTCGATAAACACCTCTTCCGCGCGGCTGAAGCGCTGCTCCCTGTTCCACAACAGGTGGATATCCACATCGGCAATCCCTTCCTGCGGCGGCAGCTTCCACAGCAACCCGGCGTCTACATCCGGTGCCACCACATGCTCGGGCAGGCAACCTATGCCAAACCCGGCAATCACCAGCCGGCGCACTTCTTCAAGGCTGGGGGACGAGGCCACGATCCGCCCGGCAAACCCTTGCTGGTCGCGGAAAATGGTCAGTGGCGACAGCATGCCGCCAATCTGGTCACTGGTGAAACTGACGAAGTTCTCCCGCTGCAGGTCGCCTTCGTCCTGGCCGAACAGGGCATGGTGCTTGCCACAGAAGAACGCATAGCGCTGGCGCAGGAATAATCGTTGCTCTAGCCGTGGCTGCGCACGCCGGTTCAGGCTGAGGCCTGCCGTGGCGGTTTTTTCCTGCAGGGCGGCGACGATGTCGGAGCTGCGCATCACGTCGATCTCCAGCTCCACCCGCGGGTGCTGGCGGTGGAAGTCGGCGAGGAAGTCGTCGAAGCGTTCATTGACGATGCGGCTGATCATCAGCAGGCGTACCTTGCCCACCAGTTCGTCCGCCGGCTGCTCCAGCAAGCCGCCGATCTGCGACATCTGCCCATAGACCTCGCCGGCCAGCTGGAACAGCTGCTCGCCCATTTCGGTCAGAACGAAACGCGGCCCGCGGCGCGCGATAAGCTGGCGGCCGAGCTGCTCTTCCAGGCGCTTGAGTGCCTGGCTCACTGCCGGCTGGGTGAGGTGCAGGCGGGCGGCGGCGCGGCTGATGGACAGCTCCTGGCCGATGACCCGGAAGGTGCGCAGCAGGTTCCAGTCGAGGCGGTCGTTGAGCAGGCGGTCGGGCATGGCGGGGCTCGATAATAAGCAAGGCTAATAGTGCGAATAATAAATAGAAAATTGACTAATCATAGCCCCGAGCCGATAAATCGCAGGTATTGAGGCCTGTTGCATCGGTGCTGGCTTCTTCGCGGGTAAACCCGCTCCCACAGGTACTGCAGCGCTTGCAGACCTTGTGCAATCCCTGTGGGAGCGGGTTTACCCGCGAAGAAGCCAACACCAGACCAGCAGGCCAAGCGCCACAAGAGCGCCACCGTGCCCCCGACAACTCCTGCCAGAACAACAAGCAAAGGAGCCCCCATGAAGCCCACCGCTTCCCCCCAACCACGCCGTGCCGCCGCCGCCGCATTCATCGGCACCATGATCGAGTGGTACGACTTCTACATCTACGCCACTGCCGCCGCCCTGGTGTTCGGCGCGCTGTTCTTCCCCTCCGACAACAGCCTGTTCAGCACCATGGCCGCGTTCGGCACCTTCGCCGTCGGCTTCTTCGCCCGGCCGCTGGGTGGCATCGTCTTTGGCCATGTGGGTGACCGTATCGGCCGCAAGAAGTCGCTGGTCATCACCTTGCTGATGATGGGCATCGTCACCGTGGGCATCGGCCTGCTGCCGACCTACGCGCAAATCGGCGCCACCGCGCCGGTACTGCTGATCCTGCTGCGCATCGTCCAGGGCATTGCCGTGGGCGGCGAATGGGGCGGGGCGGTGCTGATGGCCGGCGAGCATGCGCCCAAGGGCCGGCGCAACTTCTTTGCCTCGTTCGCCCAGTTGGGCAGCCCGGCGGGCCTGATCCTGTCGCTGCTGGCCTTCGGCGCGGTCACCCGCCTGCCGGAAGCAGACCTGATGAGCTGGGGCTGGCGTGTGCCGTTCCTGGCTAGCGCGCTGTTGCTGCTGGTGGGCCTGGCAATCCGCCTGGGGGTGAACGAATCGCCCGAGTTCATCGCCAGCCGCGAGCAGGCGCAAAAGGCCCGGCGCAAGGAGCAGGCTCCGGCATTCGAAGTGCTGCGCACGGCCTGGCGCCCGCTGTTGCTGTGCATCGGTGCCAATACCCTGGGCATTGCCGGGGTCTACTTCACCAACACCTTCATGATCAGTTACACCACCCAGCAATTGCACCTGGAGCGTTCGTTGATCCTGGAGTGCCTGTTCTTCGTGGCGATCATCCAGTTCTGCGTGCAGCCGCTGGCCGCGTGGTTGTCGGAAAAGATCGGCGCTACCCGCTTCCTGGCCTTGGTCGCGTTGCTGGCCATGGCCTCGCCATACCCGATGTTCGTGCTGGTCAGCTCTGGCAAAGGCCCGCTGATCGTGCTCGGCATCGCCCTGGCAGCCGCGTGCATGGCGTCGTTCTACGCGGTAATCGCCGGCTACGTCAGCGGCATGTTCGACACCCGCGTGCGCTACACCGCCATTTCCCTGGCCTACCAGATCTGCGGCGCCATCGCTGGCGGCCTGACCCCGCTGATCGGCACCTGGTTGGCCCACACCTTCAGCGGTCAGTGGTGGCCGATGGCGCTGTTCTACACCCTGATCGCCACTATCTCGTTGGTTTGCGTGCTCGCCCTGGCGCGCCAGTACGCCCGTAGCCAGCGCCTGGAACTGGCTTGATCGAACCGTTTATTCTGGAGTACCCGCACATGTTGAAAAGCAATGGCGAACGCCTGTGGGCGAGCCTGATGGACATGGCCGAAATTGGCGCCACCGCCCGTGGCGGCAGCTGTCGCCTGGCTCTGAGCGACCAGGACAAGGCTGGCCGTGAACTGTTCAGCCACTGGTGCCGCGAAGCCGGCCTGACGCTGGCTGTGGATGCCATCGGCAACCTGTTCGCTCGCCGTGCTGGCAGCGACCCGGATGCAGCACCGGTGATGATGGGCAGCCACCTCGACACCCAACCTGAGGGCGGCCGTTTCGATGGTGTCTACGGTGTGCTGGCAGGGCTCGAAGTTGTACGCCGGCTCAATGACCTGAACATCCGGACGCGCAAACCGCTGGAAATCGCCGTATGGACCAACGAGGAGGGCGCCCGCTTCACCCCGGCCATGTTCGGTTCGGCGGTGTTCACCGGCGCCCTCGCGCTGGACGAAGCGCTGGCCATTCGCGACGCTGATGGCATCAGTGTCGCCGACGAGCTGAAACGCACCGGTTACGCCGGCCAGCGCCCGCTGGGTGGCCAGGTCGATGCCTATTTCGAGGCGCATATCGAGCAAGGCCCGATCCTCGAAGACAACGCCAAGGCCATTGGCGTTGTCAGCGGCGGGCAGGCCATCCGTTGGCTGGACGTGACCGTCGAGGGCATGGCGGCGCACGCCGGTACCACGCCGATGCCGCTGCGCAAGGATGCCCTGTACGGCACCGCACAGATGATCCAGGCCGTCGAGCAACTGGCCGCCGACTTCGCGCCGCAAGGCCTGACCACCGTGGGCGAACTCTCCATCGCCAAGTCCTCGCGCAATACCATCCCCGGCGTGCTGCGCTTCACGGTCGACCTGCGTCACCACCGCGATGAAGCTATCGAGGCCATGGAGCGTGACCTGACCCTGAAGCTGCAAGCCATCGCCAACCAGCGCGGCCTGCAGGTGCGTATCGAGCGCCACTGGGTCAGCCCGGCCACGCCGTTCGACGCTGACTGCGTAGCCGCCGTGCAGCAGGCGGTGGATGGTCTCGGTTATGCCCAGCAGTCGATCATCAGCGGCGCCGGCCACGACGCCATCCTGCTGGCCCGCTACTGCCCGACCGCCATGGTGTTCATCCCCTGTGTCGGCGGCCTGAGCCACAACGAAGCCGAAGACGTACTGCCCGACGACGCCCGCCAGGGTGCCGATGTACTGCTCAACGCCGTGCTGGCCCGCGCGGGCCGTATCGAACAAGGAGATGCCTGATGCGTTGCTACTTCCACCCCGAACAACTGATGCACCACCCACGCAGCTACTACTCGCGTGGTGCCATGCGCACTCCGCAGGAGGTGCCCGAGCGTGCCCAGCGCCTGCTGCAGGCGGCCAAGGACCTCGGCTTCGACATCCGCCAGCCCGACGATGCCGGTCTGGCGCCGCTCAAGGCAGTGCATGGCGAGGCCTACCTGGCCTTCCTCGAAGAAGCCCATGCGCGCTGGAAGGAAGTGCCCGAGGAGTGGGGCGACGAGGTCATGTCGAACATCTTCGTGCGTGAACCCAACGCCCTGCGCGGCATCCTCGCCCAGGCAGGGCGCTACCTGGCTGATGGTAGTTGCCCTGTCGGTGAAAACACCTGGCGTTCGGCCTATTGGTCTGCGCAAAGCGCGGTGGCCGGGGCAAAGGCCATTCTTGATGGGGAACCGGCGGCCTACGCCCTGTGCCGGCCTCCTGGGCACCATGCGCGGTTCGATGCTGCGGGTGGTTTCTGCTACATCAACAATGCTGCCGTTGCTGCCCAGGCCTTGCGCAGCCGCTACAGCCGCGTGGCCATTCTCGATACCGACATGCACCATGGGCAGGGGATTCAGGAGATCTTCTACGACCGCCGTGATGTGCTGTATGTGTCGGTGCATGGTGACCCGACCAACTTTTACCCGGGTGTGGCCGGGTTCGAGGATGAGCGTGGCAGTGGTGCGGGGGAGGGGTACAACCTGAACTTGCCGATGGCGCATGGCGCTAGCGAAGCGGACTTCATGAGCCAGTTGGAGATCGCGCTGGCAGCGGTGAAGGACTTTGGCGCCGAGGTGCTGGTGTTGTCGCTGGGGTTCGATATCTACGAACTGGACCCGCAGAGCAAGGTGGCGGTGACGACGGAAGGGTTTGCGGTATTGGGCGAGCGGATTCGGGCGTTGCGCTTGCCGTGTCTGATCGTGCAGGAAGGGGGGTATCACCTGGAGAGCCTGGAGGCGAATGCGCAGGCGTTTTTTGCTGATAAAGCAGATTGGCGATAAGTGCTATATGCCGGCAGCTGTGTTGTCGCTGCCGGCGTCTGTGATGATACTCGGTCTCGGTGAACGAGGATGTACGTGCTGGGCTGTGGAATCAGTTCTGCTTATAGCTCATATCTTTTTTGGGTCAAAAATTCAGGCTCTCGCCAGTTTGGACCTTTGATATAGCCATTTCCACCACGCTGTATCAAACCTTCGTCACTCATTTTCTTAATCAGGTTAATGAGTTGTAGGCAGTCGCCAATGTTCACCCATCCATTTCGATTGTATAGATTGTCGAGCCGTGGATGAGAAATGCCATTTTGCCTGACAAGCCACAGAATGATATCGGCGGGGCTTTCGTTGGTGATTATTTCGCTAATAGTGTTCATCTGTTCTCTCGCGCGATCTGCTGGTCATCTGCTTCAATTGCTTCTGGTGTGTAAAGCAGTTCGGGCTCCGAGGTGAGTTGGTAGTCTTCCAGTGTTGCGGCGTGTGTATTGTTCCATGCTTCACCATCATCGTTCGGCCTGATTTTATCTGGTATTTCAAGGCTGCGGAAGCGCTCCAACTCCCTTATCTCATGTGTGTAAAAGCGCTTGTCGGTGTCCGTTTCTTGCAACTTGCCCTGTAGGATTTTTTCCAGCCTGTCGATCATGATGTCATTTGCATCGGAAGGGTCGAAGCGGCTTGTGTGTAATTTGACTAATTCGATGCCTGTCGCTGTGATTTTGACCTCGCGCCAATCAAGTCGCTCGATAGGTCCTCCCGCTTTGTCTGGATTATAAGGTCGCCCGCTATAAGTGCCTATGGTTGTTGCGTCGGGATAGGGAGAATTGAAAACTACGTACAGTGGTGGCAGACCAGATTCTGGCGGGAAGCAGTAAATACAGTCTTTATAATTTGGTGGTTCATAGGCAGGGAGCGGTGTCGCTTCTATCCATGCGGGTCTGAGATTGACACCCTCATAGGGGTCCGACGGTATCGGGTCACTGGGGGTTGTAGTTGACGACCCGTTCTCGGTATGAATGGGGAAGCTGAGCCTGATTGGAAAATCACTCGATGGAATCGATGTGTAGCTATTGCTTGCTTTGTCCATGATCAGAGGGCGTACGGGTACCTCTTGTTCCGCATGTGTAGCATGTGCATTTCCCGTAAGTGTGTACGTATCGAGATCGGCATGAATCCGGAGCGGGGATTCGAAAGTCCCGTGTTTAAGCGCAATGTCATGAATGTTGGCAGGTAGATCAGGAATGAGTAGTTCAGCAGGCACGCTCAGGGCTGATTCATGATACAAATCTGCGTTCCCTAGTTCAGCTGAATAAAAAAACGTCCCAATGCCCAGTCTGAAAATTGGGGTTGCAGTAAGGCCAAACCTTTTGAGTGCCTGTATTCCGCTAAATAGTGCGCTTTCAAGGTATTCGGTTGTTGAAAGGTTGGTTAATGTGGAGCTCAGTTGTATTGTGGGCTTAAGGTTTAAGGTGATGGATTTGCTGTTGTTGTCTTTGGTGCGATTTTCTTGCAAACTTTTTATTGCTCCAGGGTGGAACTCTTTGAATTCCTTTTGGACCTTCTCAAGGCAGCGTCTTAGTATTATTTCAATTTGCGCTGCGGTAGCGGCGCTCATTAGGGTGTATAGGTCTTCCTCAACTAAATAGAAATATTCTTCATCCTTGATTAATTCGTCTATGCCAGTTTCAAAATACAGGGCTGCGTCATCGACACTTGGGGTGTAGATGTCTTGTGCCCTGTACCGATTAAGGGGGTGTGGTATTCGTTTTTCGATTTTATTATAAAGGAATAGTAGAAATTTCTTTTTGGAATAAAGTTTGTTCGTTTGGTCTTGGTGGGATTGATTTATAACTGAGTAGTTTTTGATCAGATATTTCTCGAGTCCAGGGGTGCCGGCTGGGCGAGTGGCCTCGATTTCGTTTATTGCGTTTATCGCAATGGTCGCTGCGTTGGCTAAAAGCACTTCTTTTGAAAGCGAGGCTATGTTTGGCGGTGCTATAGGCAGTGTGCATGGAAGGCCCCATGAAAGGATGTTTTCGAAGTCATAGGTGAACGGTGCGGCAGAGTATATTTCCTGCAACTCAGCGCTCGTTAAGGTTTTTCGAGTGGTCACGTCTATTTCCAATGTGGCAGATCTGAGACGGAAAGTATTGGAGCGTTCGCCGTAGGGGCAGCAGATGGAATTAATGCAGGGCTACCGGCCTGCGTTAGAGCCTTTGACTACAAGAAGCAGGTGCAGGAAAGTGAATGGTGTGGGGAGCGGGTTTGAACTGTGTGATCAAAGAAGTTAAGAAAAAGTGTCGTGCCAGAGCGCCAAGTGTCAGGGAGACTTGGGGACGAGAGGAGCAAGCGTGAAAGGGTGATGGAGCTAACAGGTGCATGCCACAACATCTTCAGCGCCTGTGAGACCGAGCGCCGCCCGCGCGGCGCATCGCGAGCGAAGCTCGCTCCTACATTTGTTTCGGGCCAGTCATGCCTGTGATGGCGGCGCGCGACCGCCTTGTTTGTACCCTTTGATATCGAGCCATGCGCCAAGGCGGTCGCGCGCGCTTGGCACAGGATTCATTGGCCCGAAACAAATGTAGGAGCGAGCTTCGCTCGCGATGCGCCGCGCGGGCGGCGCTCGGTCTCACAGGCGCTGAAAACCTCCCGGCGAACACCCCCGCCGCAAACACCTGATCCCCCTACACCCCACCCCGCCGCACATGCTTCACCAACACCTTCTCCAGCAACTCCCACATCGCCGGCTCGGTACTGAACGCCACGTTGAAGCGCATCCACCCGGTCGCCTTGGCATCGACCATGAACAGCTGCCCAGGCCCCAACATGATGCCTTTCTCCAACGCATCATCCAGCAACGCCGCGCTGTCCGGAATCGCCGGGTGGCGGGTCCAGATATACATCCCTTCATCCGACTCGATGAACAATTCGAAACCCAACCGATGCAGGTGCCGGCCAACTTCCTGGTGCGCTTCGGCCAAGCGCTGGCGCAGGCGTTTGAGGTGCTTGCGCCAGCGCCCGTCGATGATCGCGGCATACACCACACGCTCCATCACTTGCGAGGTGGTCAGGCCCGAGCGCATCTTCAGGTGCAGCAGCTTCTGCATCAGTTCGGGGTTGGCCAGCATGTAGCCAACGCGCACATTGGGCGAGATGCTCTTGGAGTAGCTGCCCACGTACACCACCTGCTGCAGGTGGTCGAGGCTGGCCAGGCACGGCTGCGGCTCGGCGACCATGTCGGCGTACAGGTTGTTCTCCACCAGGCGGAAACCGTGCTGGCTGGCCAGTTGCAGCAGGCGGTGCAGCTGCGGCAGCGGCGTGCGCGAGCAGGTCGGGCTGTGCAGGTGCGGCTGGGTGAAGAACGCAGTGGGGCGGTGATGGCTGAGCAACTGCTCCAGCTGGTTCAGGTCGTAGCCGGCCGGTGTGCGCGGCACGCCGACCAGGGTCGCGCCCTGGGTACGCAGGATGCTCATCAGGTTGGGGTAGCCGGGGTCGTCCACCAGCACCACGTCGCCCGGGCGCACTAGCGTACGCGCGGCCAGGTCCAGGGCCTGGCTGGCGCCGTGGGTGAGCATCAGTTGCGCCGGGTTGGCGACGATCGACAGTTCCTGCTGCAGGTTCTGTGCGGTCAGCGCGCGCAGCTCCGGCAGGCCCATGGGGTCGCCGTAGCCCGACAGCTCCAGCGGGCTGCCGGCCACCTGGCGCAGGCCGCGGCGCAGGCCGTCTTCGTACATCCAGTCGTTGGGCAGCCAGCCGCACCCCGGCTTGAACGGCAACTGGCGGATTTCGAAGATCTGCTGCAGGTACCACTCGGAGTTGAACGTTGGTCGACTGGTGTCGGCCTCGGCATTGTGCTGGTCCAGCAATTCACCCGCCGCGCGGTTGACGAAGAACCCCGCATTGCCCCGGCTCACCAGCAGGCCTTGGGCGACCAGACGGTCGTAGGCCTCGACCACGGTGAAGGTGCTCACCGAATAGCTCGCGGCAAAGGCGCGGATCGAGGGGACCTTGGCGCCTGGCTTGAGGGTCTGGTTGTCGATCAGCTCGCGCAGCCCGTCGATGATCTGGTTCACCAGCGGGGTCGAGGAGTCTGGATGTAATTCGAACATTCGGGGCCTTCAGGGTGCGTATCGCCCGGCGTTTGCAGGGTGTATTGCATGGGCGACCTGTACAGTGCAGTGCGAGTTTCATGCCACTGTGCATGGCTCTCTGCGTCGGACATTTTTACATTAGGTGTCAGATATCGCCACCTAAAGCATGTTCAGTTCGCCCCAGGCGCCTGCCCTGGGGCGCGTCAGCAGGCCGCCATGGAGGGCCTGCGTGTGTTCGCTCACACCATCCTGCGCGCATTAGCACTGATGTACGTGAAACCGCCAGCCATCGGGGTTTCACAGTTTTCCTTGGATAAAAAGAAGCACGGGGTACACAACTGATGGACGCAACATCCACAACCACCACCGCGAAAAGCGGGCACGAGAGCAAGCTCAGTGCCTCGCTCAAGTCGCGCCACCTGACGATGATGTCGATCGCCGGGGTTATCGGCGGCGCCTTGTTCGTCGGTTCCGGCAGCGTGATTCACAGCGCCGGCCCAGCCGCTGTCCTGGCCTACCTGGCAGGCGGCATCCTGGTGGTACTGATCATGCGCATGCTGGGTGAAATGGCGACTTCCTCGCCAGACACCGGTTCGTTCTCCACCTACGCCGATCGCGCCATCGGCCGTTGGGCCGGTTTCACCATCGGCTGGCTGTACTGGTGGTACTGGGTCATCCTCATGGCCTGGGAAGCTTATGTGGCGGGCAAGATCCTGCATGGTTTCTTCCCCGACGTCAGCGTCAACGTGTTCGTGCTGGCCACGACCCTGTTGCTGATCACCGTCAACTTCTTCAACGTCAAGCACTACGGTGAGTTCGAGTTCTGGTTCGCCTTGATCAAGGTGATCGCGATCGTCTGCTTCCTGATCGTGTGTACCGCTGCCGTGCTGAACATCTGGCAGTTCGGTGAAGTGCGTGGTATCAGCCACCTCACCGCCGAAGGTTTCATGCCCAACGGCATCACCACCGTGATCGGTGCCTTGCTTGGGGTGATGTTCGCCTTCCTCGGCGCAGAAATCGTCACCATCGCCGCTTCCGAAGCCAAGGACCCGGCCGCGCAGATCGTCAAGGCGACCAACTCGGTGGTCTGGCGTGTGTGCCTGTTCTACGTGGGTTCGATCTTCCTGATCGTCTGCCTGGTACCGTGGAACGACCCGCACCTGGGCGTTTCCGGCTACGGCGCCTACCGCCGCACCCTGGAACTGCTGGGCGTGCCGTATGCCGAGTTGCTGATGAACTTCGTGGTGCTGACCTCGGTGAGCAGCTGCCTGATCTCGGGCCACTACACTGCTTCGCGCATGCTGTTCTCCCTGGCCCAGCGTGGCGACGCGCCGTCGTTCTTCAAGATCACCCGCGCCGGCACCGGTGTACCGGTGTACGCGATCATGGGGTCGTGCGCCGTGGCCGTGGTGTGTGCGCTGATCAACTTCAGCGAGACCCTGCGCCCGAAAGACGTGCTGGAAACCTTGATGAACACCACCGGCATGATCGCCCTGCTGGTGTACCTGGTGATTGCCTTCTCGCAGCTGCGCATGCGCCGCAAGCTGATTGCCGAAGGCAAGGAAGTGCGCCTGAAGATGTGGCTGTTCCCGTGGCTGACCTACCTGGTGATCGCGTTCATCGTGGCCGCCCTGGTGACCATGGCCTTCATGCCTGACTACCAGATCCTGGTGATCTCCACCGGTATCGCCGCGGCAATCGTGGTGGCGATGGGTGTGGTGCACCAGATCCGTACTGGCAAGCAGCACTAAGCGTCACGCGCTTCTTAAAACGGCCGGCTCCCTGGGGGGACCCGGCCGTTTTGTGTTGTTGGGCCAGGGTTTTCCCTCGGACTTCTGGCGTTTTGCTTGTTGGACCGCGTCAGACCTATCAGAACAGGGCAGATGGCATATGCTGAACACATTGCCCGCCCAAAGGAGCTTCACATGGCCTGGTCCGCCACCCAGTATTCCCAGTTCGAAGACGAACGCACGCGCGCCGTGCGCGACCTGCTCGCCGCCGTGCCGCCACGCCCGGTACGCCACGCCACCGACCTGGGCTGTGGCCCCGGCAACTCCACCGAGGTGCTGCTGCAGCGTTACCCGGATGCCCAGGTGACGGCCCTGGACAGCGACCCGGACATGATCGACAAGGCCCGCGAGCGCAAACGGCTGTGCATCCCCCGCGTGCGCACGGTCATTGGTGACATTGCAGGCTGGTCCGCCCCCGAACCGCAGGACCTGATCCTGGCCAATGCCTCGCTGCAATGGGTACCTGACCATGCCTCGCTGTATCCGCACCTGGTGCGCCAGCTGAGCGAAGGTGCCAGCCTGGCCGTGCAGACCCCGGACAACCTCGACGAGCCGGCCCACCGGCAACTGCGCGAAATCGCCAGCCAGGGTCCCTGGGCGGCGAAGTTCGCCGATTTCCAGCTGCCGCCACGGCACAACGCGGCGTTCTACTACGACCTGCTCAGCCCGCTGTGTGCGCGGGTGGATGTGTGGCGTACCACCTACCATCACCCGTTGGCCGGCGGCGCCGAAGCCGTGGTGGAATGGTTCAAGGGTTCTGCCTTGCGTCCGTATCTGGGGCGGTTGGAGGCGCAGGAGCAGGTGGATTTCCTGCAGATGTACCTGCAGGCGATGCAGCGCGACTACCCGCCGGCCACCGATGGCAAGGTGCTGTTGCCGTTCCCGCGGCTGTTCGTGATCGCTACCCGCTAGGGCGGTGCCAGCGCCAGGCCACGTAGCTGTAGATGCCGAGGTTGAGCAGCAGCACGAAAGTGCCCAGCAGCAGCTGGATGTGCGGGGTCAGCCCGGCGGGGTAGATCAATGGCCAGATGTAGTGCTCGACGAAGCCGCCCTGATAGCCCGCGTCACCGGCAGCGCTGCGCATGCGGTTTTCCCAGGTGGTCAGCGGGCAGCCCAGGTGCAGGCATTCTACCGCCAGGCCCCAGGTCAGGGCCGGCAGGTGCAGCAACAGGGCAGGGCGCCAGCGCAGCACCAGCAGGCCGCCGAACAGCACCAGCAGGATGAAGGCCAGGTGCAGCAGGACCAGGGTGTCGGCGGCAAGGCGGTAGAGCATGAGGAGTTGTTTTGTGAATTGAGTTCTTCCCAGCATAGATGGGTTGCCTGTACTGGCCTCTTCGCGGGTAAACCCGCTCCCACAGGTACTCCACGGAACCTGAGAACTGTGGGGGATCTGTGGGAGCGGGTTTACCCGCGAAGAGGCCGGCACAGGCTTACAACCCTTCCTCCACCATCTGCAGGAAGGTCGCCACCACCCGCCGCGTGCGCTGTTCACTCAGGCACACCAGTGTCTCGGTCAGGTGCCGCTGGCAATCGACGATCGGCAACGCACACACCCGCGCATCCGCACCAAACTCCGCCGCCGATACCACCCCCACACCAATCCCCACCACCACCGCTTCCCGCGCCGCTTCCCGGCCTTCCACCTGGATCGCCGGGCGAATCCGCAGCCCGGCCCGTTGCATCTCTTCTTCCAGCGTCTGCCGCGTCACCGACCCGGGCTCGCGCAGCACCAGCGGCATATCGTCCAGATCCGCCAGGCTGATCGCGCCACGGCTGGCCCATGGGTGCTGGTGGGAGACGAACGCCACCATCGGGTCGCGACGCAGCGGCAGGCAGTGCAGCCGCTCATCGTCGACGTCCCGCCCCAGCAGGGCCAGGTCGGCCTGGTAGCTGAACAGCCGGGCCAGCGACTCGTCGGTGTTGCCGGTCTCGATCTTCACCTGGATGCCCGGGTAGCGCTGGCAGAAGCGGGCGATCTGCGGCAGCACGTGCACTGGCGCATCCACTGCCAGTACCAGGCTGCCGGTGTGCAGCGCACGCGAATCCTGCAGCAGTTCATGGGCTTCGGCCTCGCAGGCGAACAGGCGCTGGCTGATACCCAGCAGGCGCTCGCCGAGGTCGGTGAGCTGCACCGAGCGCTTGTTGCGGTGGAACAGCAACACGCCGAAGCGCTCCTCCAGTTTGCGCACCTGGTCCGACACCGCGGGCTGGGTAAGAAACAGCTTCTCGGCGGCGCGGGTAAAGCTGCCGTGAACTGCCACGGCATGGAAGGCCTTGAGTTGTGCGTGGGAAACCGACATGACGACCTCAGTAACAAGCTGGGCTTATGTGTGAAATACGATAAATCGATTTTATTTATCTTACTGCAACTGTTTCCATGCATGTCAGCCCGACGCAGGCACCACAAGCGCCGCCAGGGCCATGGCGCCCACACGGTGCCATCTGACCCGATGACAGCCTCGTCATCGCTGTGCGTAACACAAGAACAAGACAGGCGTTTCTTCACATTCTGCCGGCACACTTGAGCAAGAGGTCAGACTTACATGAACCAATCCCTAGCCGCGTTCAAACGCTGGCGCATCCAGATTTTTGCCATTACCTGGCTGGCCTACGCCGCCTTCTACTTCACCCGCAAGGCCTTCTCGGTGGCCAAGCTGGGCATCGCTGAAGACCCCAACTTCATGCTCGACAAGGCCGCCATGGCCAACCTCGACGCCATCTACCTGGCCGCCTACGCCGTGGGCCAGTTCACCTGGGGCATGCTTGCCGACCGCTTCGGCCCGCGCGTGGTGGTGCTTGGCGGCCTGCTGATTTCTGCTGCCGCGGCGGTGGTGATGGGCAGTTACGCCACGTTCCCGATCTTCGCCACCTGCATGCTGGTACAGGGCCTGGCGCAATCCACCGGCTGGGCCGGGTTGTGCAAGAACATCGGCAGCTTCTTCCCCGCGTCGCAGCGTGGGCGGGTGCTGGGCCTGTGGAGTTCCTGCTATGCCTTTGGCGGCCTGGTGGCCTCGCCGTTCGCCGGCTGGTGGGCCTATACCCTGATCGGTACCTGGCACGCGGCGTTCTTCTCCAGTGCTGCGGTGGTGGCGCTGGTGGCCGTGCTGTTCTTCTTCCTGCAGCGCAACAAGCCTGAAGACGTTGGCCTGCCGGCGGTTGAGCCCGAGCCGCAGAGCATGGCCCCGGCCGGCAACCTGTGTAGCGTGTGGGCGCCGCTGAAGGAGATCCTGCGCAACCGCACGGTGCTGACCCTGGGGCTGGCGTACTTCCTGTTGAAGCCGGCGCGCTACGCCATCCTGCTGTGGGGGCCGGTGATCGTCTTCGAGCAGATGCCTTCGGTAGGCAAGGTGGGTGCAGCGATCATCCCGACAGCCTTCGAACTGGCCGGGCTGCTCGGCCCGATCATCATCGGCCTGGCCTCCGACAAGCTGTTCGGCGCCCGGCGCATGCCGGCCTGTGTCATCAGCCTGCTGCTGCTGACCGTGGCCCTGGCGGCATTCATGGCGGCCATGCACACCGGCAGCGTGATCCTGGTGGTGGCCCTGCTGTTCGTCATGGGCCTGACCCTGTACGGGCCGGACTCGATGATCAGCGGCGCTGCGGCCATCGACTTCGGCACCGCCAAGGCCGGTGCCACCGCAGCGGGTTTCGTCAACGGCTGCGGCTCGGTGGGGGCGGTACTGGGCGGGCTGCTACCGGGTTACTTCGATGGTGTCACGGTGTTCATCGTGTTTGCCGGCTGCGCGCTGTTCTCGGCGCTGGTGCTGCTGCCGCACTGGAACAGCCGCCCGGCCAGCGCTGTGCAAAGCACCGATGTGGCACCGAATACCAGCATGGCAATCAAGCCACTGCGTACCTGAAAGGAAAGCGAGCGAATGAGACCCTTCTGGCTGCAACAGGCCCTGGATTCGGCACAGGAAGCGGTATGCCCGCCGCTGCGAGGCGATGCCCGTTGCGATGTATGCATCGTCGGTGGCGGCTACACCGGCCTATGGACCGCACTGATGCTCAAGGAGGCGGTGCCGGCCCTGGATATCGTGCTGATCGAGGCCGATATCTGCGGCGCCGGTGCCAGTGGCCGCAACGGTGGTTGCGCGTTGTCCTGGTCGGCCAAGTACTTCACCCTCGAGCGCCTGTTCGGGGTGGCCGAGGCGGTGCGCCTGGTGCGCGAGTCGGAACGCAGCATCGATGAAATTGGCGCGTTCTGCGCGGCCAATGGCATCGACTGCGACTACCGCCTGGACGGCACGCTGTACACCGCCACCAATGCCGCCCAGGTCGGCGCCACCGACGCGGTGATCGCTGCGCTGGAGCACAAGGGGATCAATTCGTTTCGCCGCCTGCCGCTGCCGCAGGTGCAGCGTCTGGCGGGTTCGGTGCGGCACCTGGAAGGCTGGTTCTCGCCAGCCGCGGCCACGGTGCAGCCGGGCAAGCTGGTGCGCGGCCTGCGCCGGGTGGCCTTGCAGCGCGGCGTACGCATTCATGAGGGCACCGCCATGACTGGCCTGGAGCACGGCGCCCCGGTGCAGGTGCGCACGGCTCATGGCTCGGTGCGCGCCGACCGCGTGGTATTGGGCCTGAATGCCTGGATGGCGCGGGCCTTCCCGCAGTTCGAACGCAGCGTGGCGATTGTTTCCAGCGACATGGTGATCACCGAACCGTGCCCCGAGCTGCTGCGCCAGATTGGCCTGGACAGCGGCATCAGCGTGCTCGATTCGCGGATTTTCGTGCATTACTACCACAACACCTCCGATGGTCGGCTGATGCTCGGCAAGGGCGGCAATACCTTCGCCTATGGCGGACGCATGTTGCCGGTATTCGACCAGCCGTCGCCGTACCGGCCACTGCTGCGTGAAAGCCTGGGCGGGTTTTTCCCGGCGCTGGCCGAGGTGCCACTGGCGGCCAGCTGGAACGGGCCGTCCGATCGCTCGGTGACCGGTTTGCCGTTCTTTGGCCGGCTGGACGGGCAGGGCAACGTATTCTATGGCTTTGGTTACTCCGGCAGTGGTGTCGGGCCGTGCCACATGGGCGGGCAGATTCTTTCGTCGCTGGCGCTGGGGCTGGACAACCCGTGGACCCGTTCGCCGCTGGTCAAGGGGCCGCTGGGGCTGTTCCCCCCCGAGCCGATCCGCTACCTGGGTTCGCTGATGGTGCGCAATGCCATCCGCCGCAAGGAGCGGGCCGAGGACCACGGTTTACGTCCGCGCCGGCTGGACGTGCGCTTGGCGCGGTTTGCCGCGGCGGCAGGCAAGGCGGACAAAGGCTGATGAGATTTCTTGTCGAACACAGGCCTGAGGGCGTATAAACTGCACCCACTTTTGGCCGGTCGCTTCCTGAACCGGCCGCTGAAACAAGAGAGTCGACATGGGCGCACAGTGGAAAGCCAAACATAAAGAAGCCGCGGCCAACGCCAAAGGCAAGATCATGGGCAAGCTGTCCAAAGAGATCCAGATCGCTGCCAAGGCCGGTGCCGACCCGGACATGAACCCGCGCCTGCGCCTGGCCATCGAACAGGCCAAGAAGGCCTCGATGACCCGCGAGACCCTGGAGCGCGCAATCCGCAAGGGCGCGGGTCTGGACGGCGATGCCGTGCAGTATTCGGCGGTAAGCTACGAAGGCTTCGCTCCGCACCAGGTACCGCTGATCGTCGAGTGCCTGACCGACAACGTCAACCGTACCGTCGCGCAAATCCGCGTGCTGTTCCGCAAGGGCCAGCTGGGTGCCAGCGGTTCGGTGGCCTGGGACTTCAACCATGTCGGCCTGATCGAAGCCACCCCGAACGGCGACGCCGACCCGGAAATGGCGGCCATTGAAGCCGGTGCCCAGGACTTCGAGGAAGGCGACGAAGAGGGTTCGACCCTGTTCATCACCGACACCACCGACCTGGACGCGGTGCAGAAAGCCCTGCCGGAGCATGGCTTTACCGTGACTTCGGCGAAGATTGGTTACACCCCGAAAAACCCGGTGAGCGCGGCCAGCCTGAGTGCTGAAGCGCTGGCCGAGGTGGAAGCGTTCCTCGAGGCGATCGACGAGAACGATGATGTGCAGAACGTGTATGTCGGCCTGACTGACTGATCTGCATATCCGGGGCCGCTTTGCGGCCCTTTCGCGACGCAAGGCCGCTCCCACAGTGGAACACATACTCCATGTGGGAGCGGCCTTGTGTCGCGAAACGAGGGCAAAGCCCTCGCCAGCGGTCTGGAGCCGAACCCCGATGAACCCCACCTTCGCCTCCCTCAGCCTCGCCCACCTGCGCACCCTCGACCACCTGCTGCAGCTGAAGAACCTCAGCCACGCCGCCGAGCGTCTGGGCGTCAGCCAGTCCGCCCTTAGCCGTCAGCTGGCCCACCTGCGCGAAGCCTTCGACGACCCGTTGCTGGTTCGCCAGGGCCGCGGTTACGTGCTCAGCGAACACGCCGAAGCCCTGGTCGAACCCCTGCGCCAGGTTCTCGAAGAGCTGCACGCCCTGCGCCAGCCCGCAGTATTCGACCCGGCGCGTTGCGAGCGGCGCTTCTGCCTGGCAGCGTCCGACTATGTGGCCGAGCACATGCTGCCGCTGCTGGTGGCGGCGCTGGAGCGCGAAGCGCCGGGCGTATCGCTGGAGTACCGTACCTGGCAGGCCGGCCAGTACGCCTTGCTGGCCAGCGGTGAGATCGACCTGGCGACCACCTTGTTCGACGAGTCGCCACCCAACCTGCACGGGCGCCTGTTGGGCGAAGACCGCGCGGTGTGCCTGATGCGCCACGACCACCCGCTGGTCGCCCACGGTGCGCTCAGCCAGGCCGACTACCTGGCGCACAAGCATGTGCGTATTTCCGGCGGTGGTGACAAGGACAGCTTCATTGACCGCCACCTGCGGGCCCAGGGCCTGCAACGGCGGGTCAGCCTGGAGGTGCCGTTCTTCTCCGCCACCGTGCAGGTGATCGCCAACAGCCAGGCGCTGGCCACCGTCCCCGAGCACATCGCCCGGCAGCTGTGTCGCCTGCATGACCTGGCCTGGCGGCCGCTGGGTTTCATCGACCACAGCCAGCGCTACTGGGTGGTGTGGCACCAGCGCCTGCAGGCCTCGGCCGAGCACCGCTGGTTGCGCAACCGGGTGTTCGAGTTGTGGCGCCAGTCGCAGTTTGGTGTGCAGGGCGGGCATGCGGGTTTGCCATAACAGGTATGCGCGAAGCGGGGTTATTCACTTCGGGATAGGTGCCTAGACTGGGGGCATTGTGTTGCCTGTACCGGCCTCTTCGCGGGCACGCCCGCTCCTACAGGTACTGCATCGCCTGGAGGAGCGGGCGTGCCCGCGAAGAGGCCAGTACAGGCAGCGAACAACCCACAGGAGACCCCAGGTGACCCCCGAACAATTCCGCCAGTACGGCCACCAACTGATCGACCTTATCGCCGATTACCGCCAAACCGTTGGCGAGCGCCCGGTCATGGCCCAGGTCGAGCCCGGCTATCTCAAGGCCGCCTTGCCCGCACAGGCCCCTCAGCAAGGTGAACCTTTCGCAGCGATCCTCGACGACGTCAATCAGTTGGTCATGCCTGGCCTGTCCCATTGGCAGCACCCGGACTTCTACGGTTATTTCCCCTCCAACGGCACCCTGTCGTCGGTCCTCGGTGACTTCCTCAGCACCGGCCTTGGCGTGCTGGGCCTGTCGTGGCAGTCCAGCCCGGCCCTGAGCGAGCTGGAGGAAACTACCCTCGACTGGCTGCGTCAGCTGCTCGGCCTGTCTGGCCAATGGAGCGGGGTGATCCAGGACACCGCATCCACCAGCACCCTGGTGGCGCTGATCTGTGCGCGCGAACGCGCCAGCGACTACGCACTGGTGCGCGGCGGCCTGCAAGCCCAGGCCAGACCACTGATCGTCTATGTCAGCGCCCACGCCCACAGCTCGGTGGACAAGGCAGCACTGCTGGCCGGTTTTGGCCGTGACAACATCCGCCTGATCCCGACCGACGAACGCTACGCCATGCGCCCGCAAGCACTGCAGGCGGCGATCGAGCAGGACCTGGCCGCCGGCAACCAGCCCTGCGCCGTGGTCGCCACCACCGGCACCACTGCCACCACGGCCCTCGACCCGCTGCGCCCGATCGGCGAGATCGCCCAGGCCCATGGCCTGTGGCTGCATGTGGACTCGGCCATGGCCGGCTCGGCGATGATCCTGCCGGAATGCCGCTGGATGTGGGACGGCATCGAGCTGGCCGACTCGCTGGTGGTCAATGCGCACAAGTGGCTGGGCGTGGCTTTCGATTGCTCGATCTACTACGTGCGCGACCCGCAGCACCTGATCCGGGTCATGAGCACCAACCCCAGCTACCTGCAGTCGGCGGTGGATAGCGAGGTGAAGAACCTGCGTGACTGGGGTATCCCGCTGGGCCGCCGGTTCCGCGCGTTGAAGCTGTGGTTCATGCTGCGCAGCGAGGGCGTAGAGGCGTTGCAGGCACGACTGCGGCGTGACCTGGACAATGCCCAATGGCTGGTCGGGCAGGTTGCGGCGGCTGGGGAGTGGGAGGTACTGGCGCCGGTGCAGTTGCAGACGTTGTGCATTCGCCATCGGCCGGCGGGGCTTGAAGGGGAGGCGCTGGATGCGCATACCAAGGGCTGGGCAGAGCGGTTGAATGCGTCCGGGGATGCCTATGTGACGCCGGCGACGCTGGATGGGCGGTGGATGGTGCGGGTGTCGATTGGCGCATTGCCGACCGAGCGGGAGCATGTCGAACAGCTCTGGGCGCGCCTGCAGGAAGTGGTCAAGGGCTGAAACTGCCGGGGCCGCGTTGCGGCCCATTCGCGGGCAAGCCCGCTCCTACAGGGACTGCATCGGCCTCAGGCTTGATGCGACCCTGTGGGAGCGGGCTTGCCCGCGAATGGGCTGCAGAGCAGCCCCCTGCAATCGATCAGTGGCTCACTGCCTGAAAGCTACCTTTACGGCTAGCTTCATAGGTGGTCTTGTCCATCGGCTTGGCATCGGGGTTACCCAGGTCTTCCATCGCCAGGCGATGGGTTTCCGGGGCAATGTACGCTGCCAGGGCGCACACGCAGGTGATGAAGAACGCCAGCCCACCAACCACCAGCGGGATGTTGTCCGAGCCGGGTGGGGCAACCAGGGCGAACAGCGCTGGCAGCATGGCGGTCAGCATGGTGCCGATGTTCTGTGCGATGGCCATGGCCGAAACACGGTAGCGGGTGTGGAACAGCTCTGGGTAGAAGCTGGGGAATACCGCGTTATAACCCTGGTAGACCATGCCCCACATGACGATCGACGAGGCGAACGCCAGCGGTACGTTCTGGATGCTGATCGCATACAGGTAGAGGAACGCCAGCAGGCCCGAGCCCAGGCAACCGGCGATCATGGTCGGGCGACGGCCGATCTTGTCGGACAGGTTACCTACAAACGGGATCACCAGCACCGCGACGATGTTGCCGACTACCGGAATCCACAGGTACACGCTCTTGTCGAAGCCGATGCCATAGGCCGGCTGTACCGCGTAGGCCGCACCGAAGATGGTGGCCACCACCGGGATCACGTTCATCAGCGCCATGAACATCACCAGCACCATGTGCTTCCAGCTGTGGCGGAAGGCCTCGCTGATCGGCGACTTGGCGACTTTGTCCTGCTTCTCTTCCTTCACGAACGCCGGGGTTTCGTGCACTTCCTTACGGATGATGAAGCCGGCAATCAGCACGATGGCGCTCATCAGGAATGGAATGCGCCAGCCCCAGTCGTTGAAGGCTTCGCTGGGCATGAAGTAGGCCAGTGGCAGGAACACGGCCGCCGCCAGCACCTGGCCAGCCTGCACGCCTTGCAGGGTGAAGCTGGCGTAGTAGCCCCGTCGGCCGAATGGAGCATGTTCCATGATCATCGAACTGGCACCGGAAATTTCACCAGCCACGGCAAAGCCCTGGATCAGACGCAGCACCACCAGCAAGGCCGGGGCGAGCAGGCCGATGTCGTGGTAGGTGGGCAGCAGGCCCACGGCCATGGTCGACAGACCCATCAGGAACATGCACAGCAACAGTACGTTCTTGCGGCCGCGGGTGTCACCCCAGTGGCCCAGCACGAAGGCGCCGAACGGGCGCGCCAGGTAACCCACGCCGTAGGTGGCCAGCGAGGCAATGATGGCCATTTTCGGATCAGTGTTAGGGAAGAAGATCTGCGGGAAAATCAGTGCAGCGGCCTGGGCGTAGATGAAAAAGTCGTAGTACTCGAGTGCCGAGCCTATCCATCCACTGGCGGTCGCTTTCTTGGCTTGAGAGCTGGAGTGAGCCATCGTTGTCTCCGTTGTTATTGTTGTTAGCGCAGGTTCCGCCGGAGGTTAGCCAAGGCAGGAGGCAGTGGTCGGTGTGCCTGCGTCTGTGGTTCATGTTGACCACGGGCCAGCGGACTGGCAATTCGCTAAAACGGGTATTGTGCGATAATCGAACGCAAAACTAACCATTCCGTACAAAGAGATTGAAGCGACGACTCTACCTGCGAATAATCGATCGTGCCATAAACTGTGACAGTGTTTTTTTACCTGTCTGGCACCGTCTCCCTCTAACAACAAGGAACTCCCGCCATGCAGCGTTCGATCGCTACCGTGTCCTTGAGCGGCACCCTGCCGGAAAAGCTCGAAGCCATCGCCGCCGCCGGTTTTGACGGCGTCGAGATCTTCGAAAACGACCTGCTCTATTACGCTGGCAGCCCGCGCCAGGTGCGGCAGATGTGCGCTGACCTGGGGATTGCCATCACCCTGTTCCAGCCGTTTCGCGACTTTGAAGGCTGCCGCCGCGACCGCCTGCAGAAAAACCTCGACCGCGCCGAGCGCAAATTCGACCTGATGCAGGAACTGGGCACCGATCTGGTGCTGGTGTGCAGCAACGTCCAGGCCGATGCCCTGGGCGAAGAACAGCTGTTGGTCGACGACCTGCGCCTGCTGGCCGAGCACGCTGGCAAACGCGGCCTGCGCATTGGCTACGAAGCCCTGGCCTGGGGCCGCCACGTCAACACCTACCAGCAAGTCTGGAACCTGGTGCGCCAGGCTGACCACCCGGCCCTCGGGGTGATCCTCGACAGCTTCCACACCTTGTCGCTCAAGGGCGACCCGAGCGCGATCGGCGATATCCCCGGCGACAAGATCTTCTTCGTGCAAATGGCCGATGCGCCGATCCTGGCCATGGATGTGCTGGAGTGGAGCCGCCACTTCCGCTGCTTCCCGGGGCAGGGCGAGATGGACATGGCCGGTTTCCTGGCGCCAATCCTCGCCACTGGCTACCGCGGGCCGCTGTCGCTGGAAATCTTCAACGACGGCTTCCGCGCTGCACCGCCCCGGCAGAATGCCGCCGACGGCCTGCGTTCGCTGCTGTACCTCGAGGAGCAGACTCGCCTGCGCCTGGAGCAGGAAGGCACGCCGATCGAACCCGGTGTGCTGTTCACCCCACCGGCGGCCAGTGCCTATGACGGTGTGGAGTTCCTCGAATTCGCGGTCGACGAGGCCGTCGGCGCGCGCCTGGGTAGCTGGCTGAAGCGCCTGGGCTTTGCCGAAGCCGGCAAGCACCGCAGCAAAGAGGTGCAGTTGCTGCGCCAGGGTGATATCAACATTGTGCTGAACGCCGAACCCTATTCCTTCGGCCACAACTTCTTCGAGGCCCACGGGCCGTCGCTGTGCGCCACCGCACTGCGGGTCAAGGACCAGCAAGCTGCCCTGAAACGTGCCACCGCCTACCGTGGCCAGCCGTTCCGCGGCCTGGTCGGGCCTAACGAGTGCGAAGTGCCGGCGGTACGTGCGCCGGATGGCAGCCTGCTGTACCTGGTAGAGCAGGGCACGGCTGGCCAGACCCTGTACGACACCGACTTCAGCCTGGACAAGAACGCCACGGCCACCGGCGGCCTGCGCCGCATCGACCACATGGCCCTGGCCCTGCCGGCCGAGTCGCTGGACAGCTGGGTGCTGTTCTACAAGAGCCTGTTCGACTTCGCTGCCGACGACGAAGTGGTGCTGCCGGACCCTTACGGCCTGGTCAAGAGCCGCGCACTGCGCAGCCAGTGCGGCACCTTGCGCCTGCCGCTGAACATCTCGGAAAACCGCAATACCGCCATCGCCCATGCGCTGTCCAGCTACCGAGGTTCGGGGGTGCACCACATTGCCTTCGATTGCGACGACATCTTCCGCGAAGTGGCGCGGGCCAAACTGGCTGGCGTACCGCTGCTGGAGATCCCGCTGAACTACTACGACGACCTGGCGGCGCGTTTCGATTTCGACGACGAATTCCTCAGCGAACTGGCCTACTACAACGTGCTGTACGACCGCGATGCCCAGGGTGGCGAGCTGTTCCACGTGTACACCGAGCCGTTCGAAGAGCGTTTCTTCTTCGAGATCATCCAGCGCAAGGGGGGGTATGCCGGTTACGGTGCGGCCAACGTCGCGGTGCGCCTGGCGGCCATGGCCAAGGCCCGCAGCGGGGCGGTGCGCAAGCCGGTCCTCTGACCCCAGCGCGGTCCCTGTAGGAGCGGCCTTGTGTCGTGATGGGCCGTTCCTACACCGACCGCGTATGCTTCAAGGGCGCTCGGCCACCAACAGCAGCGACTGCGGCAGCGCACTCTGTGGGTGCTGTGGCTCCTGCAAACCGACCAGCCGCAACCCCGCCATGTCCAGCGCGTTCAGCCAGCTGGCCAGGGTGCGGAAGTACCAAGGCATCACGTGCCAATCCCCGGCAAGCCCGGCAAACGACTCCTCCCGCCAGCCATCCTGGTAATTCCCATCCGCCACACTCCATGGGTGCAGGGTCTGGATCACCAGCGCACCGCCTGGCACCAGCAACGCATTCATCGCCGCCAGCAGCGGGATGATGTCCTGCTGCAACAGGGCGAAGTTGGCACAAACCAGGTCATAGTCCTTGCCAACATAGGCCTGGGCATCGGCCAGCTGTGCATAGCTGGCCAGGTGCACCTCGGCGGAACCCGCAGCGCGCGCGGCATCCACCAGCGCCCGGTCACCATCCACACCTACCGCCTCGACACCACGGTCGCCCAGCGCCCGCAGCAGCCAGCCTTCACCACAGCCCAGGTCGAGCACGCGTTCGGGTTGGCGACCAAGGATGGCCAGCAGGATGGCCTGGTCGGTGACCTGGCGGCGGCTCTCGATTGCGCCACTGCGCACCGCATCGATCCAGGCCTGGGCGTTGTGCTGCCAGCTATCGAGCAAGGTATCTTCAGGGTTGCGCATGGTCATCTCCGTTGTGGTCGATTCCACCAGCTGCCGCCAGAGCGATCAGCTGGCCGCAGCGCGCTGTCGCTTGACCCGGTACATATCGCCATCAGCATGGCGCAGCAGCATGTCGGCATCGTTGCCGTCCTCGGGGAAACAGGCCACGCCAATGCTGCAGGAGGGCGCGTCGATGCCCGCAAACTCGGCACCGAGAGGCTCGGCCATGGCTGCCAGGATGCGTGCAACCTGCTCGGCAATGGACTCTGGTGACGCGTAGTCGGTCAGCAGCACGGTGAACTCGTCGCCGCCCATTCGCGCCACTGTATCGGTCGTACCCACACAGCCTTCCAGGCGCCGTGCCAGGGTGCACAGTACCCGGTCGCCCACGCTGTGCCCGTGGTTATCGTTGATGTCCTTGAAGTCATTGATATCGATGAACAGCAACGCCAGCGGGTGGCTGTGGCGCCGGGCCGCGGCAAGGGCGGTGTCCAGCCGCTCATTGAACATGGCCCGGTTGGCCAGGCGGGTGAGGGGGTCATGGTGGGCCAGGAAGCGCAGTTCCTCCTCGGCCTGGCGTTGGGCGGTGATATCCCGCGCCACACCGATGCGGGCATCGGCTTCATCGGACCAGCAGGCCGCCCACAGGATATGCACGATCCCGCCATCCTTGCGGATGTATCGGTTGCGGAAGTCGTAATGGGGTTGGCCGTTCATCACCCGGACGATCGATGCGCGCGTGATCGCCAGGTCGTCAGGGTGCATATAGTCGGTGATCGGGGTGCCGATCAGTTCGCAGGCCTGGTAGCCCAGCAGCGCCTCGCAGGCATCGCTGACGAAAACGATCTGGTTGTCCCTGTCGACCACGAACACCGTGTCCAGCATCAGGTGGATCAGCCTGGGGTATAACGCTTGTAGGTCGACGGGCATAGGTCAGGGCGTCCGCGGCGGGGTGACCGATCATAGCCTGAAATGGAACAAAATGCGGTAGGCGCCGCTATGGGAGCGGGCATGCCCGCGAACACCGGCGCAGCCGGTGCCATCCACCGCGTCGCCTGCTTCGCGGGCATGCCCGCTCTCATAGAACAACACATAAATCATTGATTTAGCGGGGCTCTGTGGGAGCGGGCGTGCCCGCGAAACGGCCAACGCGGTCTATGGCACCGGCTACGCCGGTGTTCGCGGGCACGCCTGCTCCCACAGTGCTGGCGATTGTCAGTTGCTCACCACCAGTTCCGGCCCGAGGTAATCGTTGATCTGCTGGATATCGTCATCCCCCAGGCTACCCACCGACGACGCCAGGCGCAGCCGCGACATCAGGTAGTTCAACTTCGCCTCGAACAGGTCGTGGCGGGCGTCATACAGCAACTCTTCAGCATTGAGCACATCGGAGTTGGTGCTGGTGCCGCCTTCCTTGAAGCCTTTGCGGGCCGAAAGCAGCGAGCGTTCGTTGGACGCCACGGCCTTTTCCAGCGCCTGAATGCGCAAGGCGCCACTCTGCACGCCGCGGTACTCACGAGTGGTGTCGGAAATCACTTCCTGGCGCGTAGCGTCCAGTTCATCCAGGGCCTTGGAACTGTTGGCGCTGGCCTGGCGGGTGAGGGCGCTGGTGCTGCCACCGCTGTATAGCGGAATGTTCAGCTCCAGCCCGATCGAGCTGTAGTGGTTGCGCTGGTTCAGTTCGGAAATCGACTGGCTGCTGCCAGCGGTATAGCCCGCCACGAAATCCAGGGTCGGCCAGTGCCCGGCGCGGGCGCGGTTCACTTCTTCTTCGGCCAGCTCGTAGCTGTGCCGGCGCGCATGAATCAACGGGCTGTCGGTCTGCGCCTTGACCAGCCAGTCCTGCAGGTTGCCCGGTATCAGCGGCGGCGTGTTGAAGCCTGGCTGCAAGGTGGTCAGCGACTGCGGGGTTTCACCGATGTATTCCTCCAGCTTGCGGCGAGCGTTGACCAGGTTGTCCTCGGCTTCGATCAGGTCGGCCTCGGCCAGGTCGCGGCGGGCTACCGACTCGTCGACGTCGGTGATGGTGCCGGCACCCAGCTCCTTGCGCCGCTTTGCCGACGCCAGTTGCTCTTCGAAGGCGTTCAGCTTGGCCTTGGCCAGGGTGATGGTTTCGCTGGCCAGCAGCACGTCGAAGTAGGCGTCGGCCAGGCGCACCGCAGCGTCCTGGCTCTTGGCGTCGAACACCGCCACGCTGTAGTCGGCACGTTGCTGGCCCTGACGGTATTCGGCCATCTTCTGCTTGTTGAACAGCGGTTGGCGCAAACGCACGTTGGCGCCCTTGGAGTCATAGTCCAGGTCGCTGTCCCGGCCACTCTGCCGCTGGCTGCCATTGACCTTGTTGAAGTAGCCCGCCGCGTTGATCTGCGGCAGCAGGCCGGCCTGGCCGATGGCGCGGTTCTCGCTGCCGGCTTCTTTCTCGTGCACCGCGGCGCGGTAGATCGGACCCTGGTACTGCAGCAGGTCCCAGGCTTGTTTCAGGTCCATGGCACTGGCCTGTGCGGACAACCCCAACAGGCAAAACATCAGGCACCGGTGATTCATTCACTGCTCCTTGAACGAAGCGTCCACGCGTTCGAGCATCGGCTTTAGCAGGTAGCTTAGCAGGTTGCGCTCGCCGGTCTTGATGGTGACGGTGGCCGGCATGCCGGGGCGGATGTGGTTGCTACCCAACAGGCCCATGCCGTCCTGCGTCACCTCCACCTGCGCCAGGTAGAACGGCTGTTTGCTTTCTTCGTCCATCAGGCGGTCGGCGGAGATGGTCTTGACCCGACCCGGGATGTTCGGCGTCCGCGCATGGTTGAAGGCCGGGAAGGCCAGGTCCACGTTCAGGCCCGGGACCATCTTGTCGATGGCCTGTACCGGGATCATCGCGTCGACCTGCAGCGGCTGGTCGAGCGGCACCACTTCCATGATCTTGGCCCCAGGCTGGATGATGCCGCCGACCGTGGCAATGCTCAGGGCCTGGACCATGCCGTCGATCGGCGAGCGGATCACCGTGTGGGTCACTTCGTAGTCCAGCGCGCGCAGGCGGTCGGCCAAGGTGGTGTTCTCCTTGGCGGTATCGGTCAGTTGCGACTCCACTTCCTTGAGGTAGTCGTGCTGGCGTTGCAGCATGCGCAGCTTGATCTCGGTGGCCTGGCTGCGCGTGCGGGCAATGTTGTTGAGGTTTTCGGCCTGGCCGGCGGACAGGTCGGCATTGTTGCGCTCCAGCTCCAGCAGGCGGTTACGTGGCACGTAGCCTTCGGCGGCCAGCACGCGGGTGCCTTGCAGTTCCTGGTTGAGGAAGCCAATCTGCGAGGCACGGGCGCCGTACACCTGCTGCAGGCCCTTGAGCTGTACCGCAGTGGCGGCCAGGTTTTCCTCGAGGATGCTCAGTTCACCGGCAAGGCCCGCGCGGCGGGTGTCCAGCAGGCGCTGTTGCAGGTCCATGGCTGCCAGCAGGCGCGGGTCGTTGCCATAGTGCTTGAGCAAGGCAGGGTCGAAGGTAATCGTGTCGCGGCCATCGCGCTCGGCTTCCAGGCGGTTTTCCACGGTCTTGCTGACGATGTACTGGGCACTGACTGCGCCCTGTTCGGCCACCGCGCGCAGGGCGTCGAGGCGTACCACCTCCTGGCCTTGCTTCACCATATCGCCTTCGCGCACCAGGATTGCCTCGACCGTGCCGCCGGTCAGGTGCTGTACTGCCTTGCGGTTGCTGGTGACCTTGACCGTGCCGGTGGCGACCACCCCGGCATCCAGTGGTGCCAGGCACGACCACAGCAGGAAACCGCCAAAGCCGGCGATGACCATCCATACGCCCCAGCGTGCCGGTCGGCCCATGTCCAGGTCGATCCCGTTGCGGGCCTCGGCAGGAATCAATTCGGTGTGTTGAGTCATCTGCATGATCGGTCACTCCCGTGCTTTTACCGAAGCCAACGGCGCAGCGGTTGCCGCCGGGATCACGCTGGCCTTGCGCAGCGCCGCAAACACTTCGTCGCGGCTGCCGAGCATGTGTACAGCGCCGTCACGCAGCATCAGCACCTTGTCGACCGCGCACAGCACATTGGGCCGGTGAGAAATCAGGATTACCGTGGCACCGCGCGCCTTGAGTTCGGCCAGCGCATCGACCAGGGCCTTTTCGCCAACGTCATCGAGGTTGGCGTTGGGCTCGTCCAGCACTATCAGGTTCGGCTCGCCATACAGCGCACGGGCCAGGGCGATGCGTTGCTTCTGGCCACCGGACAGCGGGCTGCCGTCGGCTGCCAGACGAGTGTCGTAGCCCTGCGGGAAGCGCAGGATCATTTCGTGCACCCCGCTGCTGCGGGCAGCGCGGATCACCGCCTCGCTGTCCACTTCGGCGAAGCGTGCGATGTTCTCGGCGATGGTGCCCTCGAACAACTCAACGTCCTGCGGCAGGTACCCGATCCACGGCCCCAGTTCGGCTTTGTTCCAGGTGAAGATATCGGCACCGTCCAGGCGTACCTTGCCGGCCTGGGTCGGCCAAACGCCTACCAGCAGGCGGGCGAGGGTGGACTTGCCGGAGGCCGAAGGGCCGATGATGCCCAGGCTTTCACCCGGGACCAGGCTGAAGCTGACCCCACGCACGATGTTGTTGCTGGTGCCGGGGGCGCCAGCGATCACGTTTTCCACGGCCAGCATGCCCAGTGGCCGCTGCAGTGACATGCTTGGTGGCCGTTGCGGGTAGTCGTGCAGCAGCTCGTTGAGCCGGCCCCAGGCGGAACGACAGCCCAGCAGTTGCTTCCACGCGGCGATCACCTGCTCTACCGGGGCCAGGGCACGGCCGGTAAGGATCGAGCAGGCGATCATCATGCCGGGGGTGATCTTGCCTTCGATCGCCAGCAGTGCGCCGGCGCCGAGGATTACCGACTGCAAGGTAATGCGCACGAAGCGCCCGGTGCTGCTGATCAGCGCGGCGCGGTCGGAGGCCAGGGTCTGCATCTGCAGGATGCGCAAGTGGCCCTGGTACCAGCGCTTGCCGATCGCCGGCAACATGCCCATGGCTTCGATCACTTCGGCGTTGCGCAGGTTGTTGTTGGCGTAGCTGGCCGACGACATGGCCGCCTGGTTGGCCTCGGCCAAGGGTTTTTGCGTGGCCTTTTCGGTGAGGTAGGCCAGGCCCACCAGAATCAGCGAGCCGATCAGCGTGACCAGCCCCAGCAGTGGGTGGATCAGGTAGCTGACCAGCAGGTAGATCGGCGTCCAGGGGGCATCGAAGAAGGCGAACAGGCCGTTGCCGGTCAGAAACTGCCGCACCTGCGCCAGGTCCTGCAGGGCCTGGGCCGGGTTGCCGCCGGCGCGGCTCAGGTTGCGCTCGAAGGCGGCACTGAAGATGCGTCGGTTGAGGTCCATGTCGAGGAAGTTGCCCACCCGGATCAGCACGCGGGTGCGGACCATCTCCAGGGCCGACATCAGCATGAACAAGCCGATCACCAGCAGAGTAAGCATCGTCAGGGTGGTGACGTTGCGGCTGACCAAAGCGCGGTCGTACACCTGCAACATATAAATTGCTGGCGTCAACATCATGACGTTTATGACGCCGCTGAAGGCGGCCAAGGCGAAAAAGCTGCGGCGCAGGCGGAACAGCACGTCGGCCAGCTCGGAATGAGTGCGTGGTGGCTTGTGCATCGGGGCCCTCCCTTTATCACAAATCGGGAAGCCCTTGCGGCGCCCCGTACAGCGGTAGTCGTGGCTTCTGGTTGGCTCGCAGGCGGATCGCTCTTATGGCGAATGGTCCAAAACGCTGCGCTGCTCCCACATGCTGGAGCGTAGGTTGCAGCGACACACAGAGTAATATCGTTTCGCTCTATAAAGTCTTTGAACTTTTCATAAGTGCCAACAAAACAGCTATTTGCATCGCATTATCATCGGGAGATGAATTTTTCGACGGGATATTGACAAGCTTTTCGCCTGCGACTTTAGTCTGAAGTATTCGGACCCTGTGCGAGCTGGGGTCGATGCATGTGCGTTACAGCTGTATCGCATGTTTAACAAGGCTCCCCGGACAACGGGTGCCGGCTTGCGAATGATGAGGGCAGCGGAGCCAGCACAAGAGTGTTGTGCCCTTTGCGCCTGGAACACCGAACCAGTATCTGCGCACGTCAACACTGACTGGGCGCGGGAAGGACCCTGTTGCCCTGTGTCATCTCCCGACAGATCGAGGGCAATTTGAAATGGCCAATTTCAGCAAGTCGGACCTTGAATTCATCCTCCAACAGATTTTCATCGCCGAAGCCCACGCCGATGGTGCGAACCTGATCGACCTGCTGCCCAACAGCCAGGTACCGTTCGGCCTGCGCACCGTGGACGGCAGCTATAACAACCTGGTGACCGGGCAGAGTGAATTCGGTGCCTCCGACAACTCGTTCCTGCGTTTGCTCAGCCCCTCCTTCAGCGGCGATTATGCGGGCACCGGCACGGTCACCGATTCGCAACCACGCACCATCAGCAACCTGATCGTCGACCAGACGGCGAACAACCCGGCTGCGGTGGAGGCCAATGGCGGTGCTGCTCCGGTGAGCAGCCCCGGCATCGATGGGGTGTTCGGAACCGCTGACGACACGCAAGTGTTCTTCATCCCCAACGTTTCGCCCGACGTCGGCCTGACCGCCGGCTTCAACGCCTGGATGACCTTCTTCGGCCAGTTCTTCGACCACGGTCTGGATCTGGTCACCAAGAGCAGCACCGACTTTGTGTTCATTCCGCTGCAGCCGGACGACCCGCTGTTCGACCCCAACAGCCCGACCAACTTCATGGTGCTGCCGCGCGCCGTGCGTACCGCTGGCGCCGATGGCGTGGTGGGCACCGCCGACGATGGCCAGACCAACACCACTTCGCCGTTCGTCGACCAGAGCCAGACCTACAGCTCGCACCCCTCGCACCAGGTGTTCCTGCGTGAATACACGCTCAACGCCGCAGGCGACCCGGTAGCCACCGGACGGCTGATCACCAACCGTGATCTGGGCCCCGATGGCCGCTTTGGCACCAGCGACGATGGCAGTGGCGAAAGCGGTGGCATGGCCACCTGGGCAGTGGTCAAGGCCCAGGCCCGCGACCTGCTCGGCATCAACCTGACCGACGCCGACGTGCACAGCGTGCCACTGCTGGCCACCGACCCCTACGGCAACTTCGTGCGCGGGCCCAACGGCATGCCGCAGGTGGTGATGCGCGTGAGCAATGGTGCCGACGGCATCGCCGGTACCGCCGACGACGTCACCACCTTGGTCGAAGGCAACCGCGACGCGCCCATCAGCCTGGCCAATGCCGTGAGCACCGGGCATGGCTTCCTTGACGACATCGCCCACAACGCCGCGCCGGTCATCGTGAATGGTGTGCTGCAGGCCGACGCCGATACTGCCGTCGGTAACGCGCAGCCAGTGGGGCCAGGTGGCAACAACCTGACCTACGACAACGAACTGCTCGACGCCCACTACATCGCAGGCGACGGCCGGGTCAACGAGAACATCGGCCTGACCGCCGTGCACCACGTGTTCCACTCCGAGCACAACCGCCTGGTGCAGCAGACCAAGGACACCCTGCTGGCCTCCGGTGACCTGGCGTTCCTCAACCAGTGGCTGATCGATGATGTCGCTGCCATCCCCACCACGCCCGCTGAAATCGCCGCGCTGGTATGGGACGGTGAGCGGCTGTTCCAGGCCGCCAAGTTCGGCACCGAAATGCAGTATCAGCACCTGGTGTTCGAAGAGTTCGCCCGCACCATCCAGCCGCAGATCGACGAGTTCCTGGCCCCCAACGGCTACGATACCTCGATCAACCCGGCCATCCTCGCCGAGTTCGCCCACGTGGTGTATCGGTTCGGTCACTCGATGCTGACCGAGACCGTCGACCGCTTCGACCCGGCGTTCAACCCGGTGTCGGCCGACCCGAACAACCCCGACCAGCAGCTTGGCCTGATCGCCGCCTTCCTCAACCCGCTGGCATTCGCCGGCAGTGGCGCAACCGCTGATGAAGCGGCCGGCGCGATCATCCGCGGCGTCACCCGCCAGCTGGGCAACGAAATCGACGAGTTCGTCACCGAAGCCCTGCGCAACAACCTGCTTGGCCTGCCGCTCGACCTGCCGGCGCTGAACATCGCCCGTGGCCGCGACACCGGCATCCCCACCCTGAACGAGGCGCGCCGCGAGTTCTATGCTGCAACCGGCGACAGCCAGCTCAAGCCGTACATCAGCTGGGTCGATTTCGGCGACCACCTCAAGCACCCGGCGTCGCTGATCAACTTCATCGCCGCCTACGGCACCCACGCCAGCATCACCGGGGCAACCACCCTGGCCGATAAACGCGCCGCGGCCGTGGCGCTGGTGCTTGGCGGTGCCGGCGCGCCAGCGGACCGCCTGGACTTCCTCAACGGCACTGGCGCCTATGCCAGCGTGACATTGGCCGGCGCGGACGGTATCGCCGGCACCGCCGACGACATCAGTGGAGTGACCGTTACCGGCGTCGATGACATCGACTTCTGGGTCGGTGGCCTGGCCGAGAAGAAAATGCCATTCGGCGGCATGCTCGGTTCCAGCTTCAACTTCGTCTTCGAAACCCAGCTGGAAGCCCTGCAGAACGGCGACCGGTTCTACTACCTGTCGCGTACCGCGGGCATGAACTTCGGCACCGAACTGGAGAACAACTCCTTCGCCAAGCTGATCATGGCCAACTCGGATGTGACTCACCTGTCCAACACTGTGTTCCTCACCCCAACCTTCACGCTCGAGGTGAACCAGGCCAACCAGTTCACCGGGCTGGGCGCCGATGGCCGGGCCGACCCGACCGGCGGGATCATGATCAACGGCGTGGAGATCGTACCGCTGGTAATCCGCGACAATCCCGATACCGTGGGCAGCGACACCAACTACCTGCACTACACCGGTGAAGACCATGTAGTACTGGGCGGCACCTCCGGCAACGACATCATCATCTCCGGCGAAGGCGACGATACTGTCTACGGCGACGCCGGTAACGACACGCTTGAAGGTGGCGCCGGCAACGATGCGGTACTGGGTGGCGCAGGTGACGACATCATCACCGACTCGTTTGGCGACAACCGTCTGGAAGGCAACGACGGCAACGATGTGATCGTCGCCGGCAGCATGCTGGCGGCCGGCAACCTGATCCTGGGTGGCAACGGCCAGGACTTCATCGTCACCACCGAAGACATCACCACCACCTTTGGCGGCCAGGGTGATGACTTCATCCTCGGCGCCAAGACCAACCTGCCACCTACCGGCAACGAGGGTGACGACTGGATCGAGAAGGGCACCCAGGACGGTGCGCCCGGCGACAACTTTGCGCCGCTGCTGGGTGATGAAGTGGTCGGCAACGACATCTTCGTCGGTGGCGGTGGCTTCGACGAAATGATCGGCGAGGGCGGCGACGACATCTTCGTCGGCAGTGACGCCCAGGACAAGATGGACGGCATGTCCGGTTTCGACTGGGTTACCAACAAGAATGACCAGGTTGGCGTCACCGTCGACCTGACCCTGGCCGCCCTGGCTCAGCCCCATGGCAACGCACCGAACCAGAACGCTGGCGTGTTCAACCCGGTCGGCGCCTCGCCGGCCTCCATCCTCGACCGCTTTGCCGAGGTCGAGGGCGTGTCCGGTTCGAACTTCGCCGACGTGCTCAAGGGCGACAACGTCGATGCCGTGACCATTGTCAACCATGGCGGTGCCACCGGCAGCGCCTTGACCAACGTCGCGTTGATCCGCGGCTTGCAACAGTTCCTGGCCGATGCCGGGTTGCCGACCACGGGCTTTGCCACCGGCAACATCATGCTCGGCGGCAATGGCAGCGACCTGATCGAAGGCCGCGGCGGCGATGACCTGATCGACGGCGACAAATGGCTCAACGTGCGCATCGCGGTGTATGCCGCCGATGACGTCAATCATACCGGCCCTGAAATCGCCAGCTTCGACAGCATGGTCGACATGATTCCGTTCATGCTCGACCGTACCTACAACCCTGGCCAGCTCAAGGCCGTGCGGGAAATCCTGCCCGGCACCTCGACGGGGGGCGCGGCGTTCGACACGGCGGTGTTCTCGGGGATTCAGAGCGAATACACGGTGACGCAGAACACCAAAGGTACGCTCGACACTTCCGATGATGTCTGGACGGTGACCGACAACGTGGCTGGCCGCGACGGCGTCGATACCCTTCTGCATATCGAGCGCTTGCAGTTCGCCGACAGCCAGCGGGTGCTGGTTGAGGGGCTGAATGCGCAGCCTACCGGCAGCCCGGCCATTACTGACGGCAACGGCGGTGCGATTACCGTGGGCGATGTCCTTACGGTAAACGTCGCCGGTGTGCTGGATGCCGACAACATCAGCGCCGGTAACCCGCAGGGTACGCTCGCCGACCGTTCGGTGTCGTACTACTGGCAGTTCGAGGCCACCCCGGGCAGTGGTGTGTTCGAGGACATCATCCTGCTGCCAGCCGGCGACCTGGCGTTCCAGAGCGCCGACGGCACCACATTCAAGGTGTCGCCAGACCTGGCCGGGCTAGCCCTGCGGGTCAAGGCGATCTACCAGGACGCCCACGGCACTACCGAAGTGCTGTTCTCCCAGCCCACCGCCGTGGTGCAGCCGGGCGCGCCTGTGGTAGTGACACCGGCCACGCCGGTGGTGGATGCCACTGCAGGCGGTGCCGGTCTGCACATGGTGCGCTCCGACCTCAACTTCATCCTCGACCAGATCAAGATCGCCGAGGCCGACGCCAACGGGGCAGACATCCTTTCGTTGCTGCCCAACATCCGTGCGCCGCTGGGCCTGCGGGCGGTGGATGGCTCGAACAACAACCTGATGAACCTCAACGGCATCAACAACACCGAGTTCGGTGCCGCCGACAATGTCTTCCCGCGCTTGACCGATCCGGTGTTCAACCCGGCCGAAGGTGCGCCTGCGGGCTTCTTCGGCCCTGGCTCGCCGGCCATTCCGGGCTCGTCGTACCAGCAGACCAGCGGCCCGGTATTCGACTCGCAGCCGCGCACCATCAGCAACCTGGTCGTCGACCAGACCTCCAATAACCCGGCGGCCTATGCCACCGCGTATGATCCGGGTGCCGACGGCGTGCTCAACTTCGGTGCCGTTGGCAACGACGACGTGCTCAAGGACGGTGTGCGCATCGTCGCCAGCCCGGGCCTGGACGGCCAGTTCGGCACCGCTGACGACCATGATGTGTACCTGTTCGAGAACACCGCCGCCGATGCTGGGCTGTCCGCCCCGTTCAACGCCTGGATGACCTTCTTCGGGCAGTTCTTCGACCACGGCCTGGACCTGGTGACCAAGGGCGGTTCGGGTACCATCTACATCCCGCTGCAGCCGGATGACCCGCTGTACGTGGAGGGTGGTTTCACCAACTTCATGGTGGTGACCCGGGCCACCAATCTGCCTGGCGCGGACGGCGTGCTGGGCACGGCCGACGATATTCACGAGCATACCAACACCACCACCCCGTTCGTGGACCAGAACCAGACCTACAGCTCGCATCCTTCGCACCAGGTGTTCCTGCGCTCTTATCTGATGACCGACGCTGGCCCGGTTGCCACTGGCCGGTTGATCACAAACCGTGACCTGGGTGCAGATGGCAAGTACGGTACCGCGGACGATACGGAAATCGGTGGCATGGCGACCTGGAAAGTGGTCAAGGCCCAGGCCCGTGACCTGCTTGGCATCAACCTGACCGATGCCGATGTCGACAACGTGCCGCTGCTGGCTACCGACGCCTACGGCAACTTCATCAAGGGGCCGAACGGCTTCCCGATGGTGGTGATGAAAGGGGCTGACGGCATTGCCGGCACTGCCGATGACGAGCAGATCGAGGGCAACCCGCTGGCGCCGATCGACCTGACCAACGCCGTACGCACCGGTCACCAGTTCCTTGCCGACATTGCCCACAATGCCGTGCCGGTGTTCAGTAATGGCGTGCTGGTACCTGATGCCGATACCGATGCGGGCAATGCCGTGCCAGTGAACCCGCAGACCGGTGCCAACCTGGCCTACGACAACGAACTGCTCGATGCGCACTACATCGCCGGCGACGGTCGGGTCAACGAGAACATCGGCCTGACCGCCGTGCATGCGATCTTCCACTCCGAGCACAACCGGCTGGTGGCACAGACCAAGGACACCGTGCTCGACTCGGGTGACCTGGCCTTCATCAACGAGTGGCTGCTCAACCCGCTGACCGCGCTGCCGGCCAACCAGGCCGAGATCGACGCGCTGGTGTGGAATGGCGAGCGCCTGTTCCAGGCGGCCAAGTTCGGTACCGAGATGCAGTATCAGCACCTGGTGTTCGAGGAGTTCGCCCGTACCGTGCAACCACGGGTCGACCTGTTCTTCGCCCCGACTCAGGTGTATGACGTCGACCTCGATGCGTCGATCGTGGCCGAGTTCGCCCACACCGTGTACCGCTTCGGCCACTCGATGCTGACCGAGACCGTCGACCGCTTCAACGTCGACTTCACCGTCATCGGCGACCCGGCCAGCGCCAACCCCGACCAGCAACTGGGCTTGATCGCGGCGTTCCTCAACCCGCTGGCGTATGCCGCCAGTGGCGTCACCCCCGAGGATGCCACCAGCGCCATCGTGCGCGGGGTCACCCGCCAGGCCGGTAACGAAATCGACGAGTTCGTCACCGAGGCGCTGCGCAACAACCTGCTCGGCCTGCCGCTGGACCTGCCGGCGATCAACATCGCCCGTGGCCGCGACGTCGGCATCCCTTCGCTGAACGCTGTGCGCCGCGAAATCTACGCGCAAACCGGCGATACCCAGCTCAAGCCGTACACCAGCTGGGTAGACCTGGTGCAGCACCTGAAGCATCCGGAGTCGCTGATCAACTTCATCGCCGCCTACGGCACCCACAGCACCATCACCGGGGCCACCACGTTGCTGGAAAAACGCGCGGCGGCCATGGCCTTGGTGTTCGGCGGTGACGGTGCGCCAGCCGATCGCCTGGACTTCCTCAACAGCACCGGCGCCTACGCCAATGTCACTCTGCCTGGCAAGGATGGCGTGCTCGGCACTGCCGATGACCTGAGGGCGGTGACCGTGACCGGGGTCGATGCCATCGACCTGTGGATCGGCGGCCTGGCTGAAGCGAAAACCCCGTTCGGTGGCATGCTTGGCACTACCTTCAACTTCGTGTTCGAGAACCAGTTGGAGAAACTGCAGGATGGCGACCGCTTCTACTACCTGGAGCGCACCGCTGGCCTGTCGATGAACGCCGAGCTGGAAAGCAACTCGTTCGCCAAGCTGATCATGGCCAACACCTCGGCCACCCACCTGCCGGGCCTGGTGTTCTCCGACCCGGGCTTCTACCTGGAAGTGGACCAGAGCAAGCAGTTCAACGAAGGCCTGGGCAGCGCCGACCCACTGGGCGAAAATGGCGAGCAGGTGGTGTTCCGCGACAGCCCGCTGACGGCAGGCCCGGACACCAACTACATCCGCTATGCCGGTGCCGAGCACATCGTGCTGGGCGGCACTGATGGTGATGACATCCTGGTGTCCAGCGAGGGTGACGACACGGTCTGGGGCGATGGTGGCAACGACCGCATCGAGGGTGGCGACGGCAACGACCAGCTGCGTGGTGGTACCGGCGACGACATCATCAGCGACATGGGTGGTGACGACAATATCCAGGGCGGCGACGGCAACGATGTGCTGCACGGCGGTAATGGCATCAACCTGATTATCGGTGGTTTCGGCAACGACTTCATCGTCACCGGTGAGGACGCTTCCGAGGCCATTGGCGGCCAGGGCAATGACTTTATCCTGGGCAGCAAGGCCAACGAGCAGGACATGGGTAACGAAGGCGACGACTGGATCGAGAAGGGCACCTCGGACGGTGCACCTGGCGACAACTTCGACCCGCTTGGCAACGACCCGATCATCGGCAACGACGTGTTCATCGGTGGCAACGAGAACGACAAGTTCAACGGTGAAGGCGGCGACGACATCATGGTCGGCAGCCTGGGCTTCGGTGACCGCTACATCGGTGGCTCCGGTTACGACTGGGCAACCTTCAAGGACCTGGCCCAGGGCGTGACCATCGACTACAGCGACCGCTTCTTCGATGTGCCGCCGGTACCGGGCTCGGGTGCGTCTGCGCTGGTGCGCTTCGACATCATGGAAGGCCTGTCGGGCTCGGCCCATGGCGACTTCCTGCGCGGTGACAACGAAAATGCCGCCAGCCTGCCAACCAATGGCGCCACGGGCAGCGTGCTGACCAACATCAGCCTGATCGACGGCCTGGCCGGCCTGCTGGCTGCCGGGGCGACGTTCTACGATGGTGGCAACATCATCCTCGGCGGCAGTGGCAGCGACCTGATCGAAGGCCGCGGTGGCGACGACATCCTCGACGGTGACAAGTGGCTGAACGTGCGCATCAGCGTGCGCGCCAACAGCGACGGCACCGGCCCGGAAATCGCCAGCTACGACAGCATGGCGCCGATGGTGCCGCTGATGCTCAATGGCACCTACAACCCGGGCCAGCTGGTGATCATCCGCGAAATCCTCAACGGCACCGACAGCTATGACACTGCGGTGTTCTCGGGGGTAGCCACCGACTACAGCGTGGTGGTCGACGGCAACTCGGTGATCGTCACCGACCTGGTGGCCGGGCGTGATGGTGTCGACCACCTGACCGGTATCGAGCGCCTGCAGTTCTCCGACAGCTCGCAGGCCTCCGGCGTGGGCACTGCCGTCAACGCCGGCCCGACGGGCCACCTGGCGATCCTCGACGCTGCCACCGGTCTGCGTAACGACACGTCGGTCAGCGGCCAGCTGCTGCGGGTGAGCAACGTGGCGGTGCACGATGCCGACAACGTCGGCGCAGGCAATGCCAGCGGTGCCGTCAACGGCCCGATTGCCTACTACTGGCAGGTCGAGCGCCTGCCGGGCTCGGGGGTGTACGAAGACATCACCTTCGTCGCCGCCGGCGAGGTCTCGCGGGCGATCGGCAGCACCTACCGGGTGACCGATGATGTAGCGGGCCTGAACATCCGCGTACGCGGGGTGTACCAGGACACCAAGGGCACGCTGGAAATCGTCGATTCGTCGCCGAACAGCGCACCGACCGCCGGGCCGACCGTGACCGGGTTGCTGGTGCAGAACCAAACCCTCACCGCCAACACGGCAACCATCGTCGATGCCGACGGGCTGAGCAACCCGCAGTTCACCTTCCAGTGGCAGTCCAACCGGGGCCTGGGCTGGGTCAATATTGCCGGTGCCATCAGCAGCACCTTTGTCCTCACCCAGGAACAGGTGGGGCAGAACATGCGGGTGTTGGTGAGCTACGTGGATGACGTCGGCGTACATGAAAGCATCGCCTCCGACATCCTCGATCCGGTGGCCAACGTCAACGATGCGCCCACCGGTGCCGTGCTGATCAGCGACACCACGCCCGTTCAGGGGCAGACGCTGACGGCACTTACCGGCACTATTGCCGACCTGGACGGGCTGGGTACATTCAGCTTCCAGTGGCAGCAAGGTACGGGCGGCGTCTTCAGCGACATCATTGGTGCCACTGCGGCCACCTTCACCCCGGGCCTCGACCAGGGAGGCCAGCAATTGCAGGTGATCGTGCGCTACACCGACGGCTTCGGCGCGCAGGAGTCAGTCACCTCTGCGGCGACTGCTGCAGTGCCAGGGTTGACGCTGGTCGGCACCAATGGTGCCGATATCCTGATCGGGAGCGCGGGTAATGACGTGATCTCTGGCCTGGACGGTGCCGATCAGCTGTTCGGCGGGCTTGGCAACGACATCCTCAACGGCGGGCTTGGCGCCGATGCCATGACCGGCGGTGGTGGCAACGACACCTTCGTGGTCGACAACGTCGGCGACACGGTGAGCGAAGCGCTTAACGGCGGTGTCGACCTGGTGCAGACCAGCCTGGCCAGCTACACCTTGGGTGCCAACGTTGAAAACCTGACCTATACCGGGGTGGGCAACTTCATCGGCGGCGGTAATGCGCTGGACAACGTCATTACCGGTGGCGGTGGCAACGACCGGCTCAATGGCGGTGCAGGTGCGGACCGGCTAGTGGGTGGTCTCGGCAACGACACCTACGTGGTGGATAACGTTGGGGATCTGGTGTTCGAGGATGCGGGGGCCGGTACGGATGACGTGCGTACCACGCTGGCCAACTATGTCCTGCGTTCCAACGTCGAAAACCTGACCTATATCGGGGTGGGCAACTTCATCGGTGGTGGCAACACGCTGGACAACATCCTCTTCGGCGGCGCTGGCAACGACCAGCTCAATGGTGGTGCGGGTGCGGATCGGCTGGTGGGTGGTCTCGGCAATGACACTTACGTAGTGGATAGCACTGGGGATCTGGTGTTCGAGGCCACGGGGGCAGGTACGGACAGTGTGCGTACCACCCTAGGCAGCTACACCCTGGGTGCCAATGTCGAAAACGCCTGGACGGCGGTCTTGGCGACGACATCCTCAATGGTGGTGCAGGCAGTGACACGCTGTTCGGTGGTGGAGGCAACGACACGCTGCTTGGTGGCAGCGGCAACGACTTCCTCAACGGCGCAGCAGGCGATGATACGGTCAACGGCGGCGCGGGCGATGACACCATGATGGCCACTGATGGCAATGATGTCTTCCAGTTCGCCGCGGGCTTCGGCAATGACCTGATCATCAACTTCGACAGTAACGCGACCGGCGGCCAGGACAGGCTGGATATCACCGCCTTCAACATCACCGCAGCCACCTTTGCTGCCAACGTCACCATCACCGATGTCGGTGCGGATACGCTGGTCAGCATCGGTGCTACCGACTCCATCCGCCTGGTGGGAGTGGCGGATGCAACCACTGTGACTACAGCGGACTTCAACCTGGCAGGTTGAGGGCTTGAGGGGTACGCGCCAAGGGCCGCTTTGCGGCCCATTCGCGGGCAAGCCCGCTCCCACAGGGGTATCACCAGGCCTGAGGGCAGTGATATCCCTGTGGGAGCGGGCTTGCCCGCGAATGGGCCACAAAGTGGCCCCTGTCGCACGCGGTTATTTGATGAACCGCACCTGGCTGTTGATCTTCTCGATCACCGCCCCCTTGCGCTCGTTGAAGCGGGCCTTGTTCTGCTCGAACAGGTTGTTGCCCTTGGTGTCGATGGAGATGATCAACGGGCCGAACTCGCGCACGCGGTTCACCCACAGCGTCTCCGGCATGCCCAGGTCCTGCCATTCCGCGCGCTCGATCTCTTCCACCTGGGTCGCCGCCAGCACCGCGCAACCGCCTGGGAACACTGCATGCACTGCCTTGTTCTCAAGGCAACCGGTAGTGGTCTCCGGGCCCATGCCGCCCTTGCCGACAATCAGCTTGACGCCGGTCTGCTCGATGAACTGCTTTTCGAACTTTTCCATGCGCATGCTGGTGGTCGGGCCAATGGAGACCATCTCGAAGCTGCCATCGTCCTTCTTCCTGACGATGGGGCCTGCGTGGAAAATCGCGCCGCCACGCAGGTCGACCGGCAGTTCGCGGCCCAGTTCGATGAGTCGACGGTGGGCAACGTCGCGGCAGGTCACCAGTTGCCCGGTGAGGTAGACCACATCGCCCACGTTGAGGCTGGCCAGGTCTTCGTCGCTGATAGGCGTGCTCAGGATCTTTTTCACAGTACTACCCCGTCGTGCGAGAGGATGTCATAGGTCAGGTCGGCATTGATGCGGATCTTGCCGCGGCGGTGTGCCCAGCAACCGGTGGACACCGCCACGCCAATGGTCGAGGGGTGGCGGGCCGAAGACTCGATGTTCACGCCCATCACGCTGCTGTTGCCGGTCAGGCCCTGCGGGCCGATGCCGATTTCGTTCAGGCCGTCCTCCAGCAGCTTTTCCATCATCGCCGCGCTTTCGTTGGGGTGGCTGGAGTCCACTTCGCGCAGGATGGCCTTCTTCGACAGGCGTGCCGCTGTCTCCACCGAGGTCGATACCCCTACACCCACCAGCAGCGGCGGGCAGGCGTTGACACCACGCGAGGTGATGACATCGAAGACAAACTCGGTCACCCCTTCATAGCCTTGCCCCGGCATCAGCACCTTGGCCGAGCCCGGCAGCGTACAGCCGCCACCGGCCATGTACACGTCGACGATGGCGTAGTCGGCATCGGGGATGATTTCCCAATCCAGCCACGGGATTTTCGAGCCGGTGTTGGTGCCGGTGTTCTTCTCGATGAAGGTTTCCACCGCATTGTGGCGCAGCGGACCCTGGATGGTGGCCTCCTTGGTGGCGTTCTCGAGGATGCTTTCCATCTCGCCCAGCAGCGGGAAGCGTGCGCCGGCCGAGACGAAGTACTGGATCACGCCGGTGTCCTGGCAACTGGGGCGGTTGAGCTTGTCGGCGTATTCCTGGTTGTCGGCCATCGAGTCGTACACGGCGATGGCCAGCGGGTTGGTTTCGGCGGCGCGCAACTTGGCGGTCTTCTCCTTGACGTCGCGCGGCAGGCGCTTGCCGATATAGGCGGTGAACTTGGCCATCACGTCGGTAAGCGATGACATGGCTGTTTCTTTGTCCATGATTATTTCCTCACTGCATCACAAGGCGGGTTCTTTTTGCTGTTATCGAAAGGTCAGGGTGCGGGTGTGCCGGCCTCCATGCGGGCAAGGGCAGGGTGCGGCACAGCGGCCTCGGGTTCGGCCGGCAGCTGGCCGCCCAGGGCCTGGGCCATGCGCTGCTTGTCCAGCGCACCCACCCAGTTGGCGATGGCCACGGTGCCGACCGCGTTGCCGATGGTGTTGGTGATGGCACGGGCTTCGGACATGAAGCGGTCCACGCCCAGCAACAGGACCATGCCGGCCACCGGGATGTTGTCCATGGTCGCCAGGGTCGCAGCGAGGGTGATGAAGCCCGAGCCGGTTACGCCTGCAGAGCCTTTGGAAGTGAGCAGCAGCACGCCGAGCACGATCAGTTGGTCCATCAGGGTCAATGGTGTGTTGGTGGCCTGGGCGATGAAGATGGCGGCCATGGTGTAGTAGATGCACTGGCCGTCCGGGTTGAAGGTAAGGCCCGAGGGGATCACCAGGCCGACCACCGGCTTGGACACGCCAACCTTTTCCAGCTTGTTCATCAGTTGCGGCACCACCGACTCGGATGAGCTGGTACCCAGTACCGTGAACAGCTCTTCCTTGAGGTACTTGAGGAACCTCCACAGGTTGAAGCCGCACAGCCGGGCAATGGCGCCCAGCACCACCACCACGAACAGCAAGCAGGTCAGGTACATGGTCGCCATCAGCTTGCCCAGCGAAACGATCGAGCCCAGCCCGTACTTGCCCACGGTGAAGGCCATGGCCCCGCAGGCGGCAAGGGGGGCCACGCGCATGATCATGCCAACGATGAAGAACATGCCGTGGGAGAACGCTTCCAGCACATCGACCATCGGCTTACCGCGAGGGCCCAGGTGGGAGAGGGCAATGCCGAACAGGGTGCTGAACAGCAGGATCGGCAGGATCTCGTTTTTGGCGAAGGCATCGGTCACGCTGCCGGGTATCACATGCAGCAGGAAGTCGATGAAGCCACCGCTGTTGCCGGCTGCCGCGGCGGTGTAGGTGGAGATGCTCTTGGCATCGAGGGTGGCGGGGTCGACGTTCATGCCCTGGCCGGGCTGCACGATATTGACCACCACCAGCCCCAGTACCAGGGCAAAGGTGGACAGCACTTCGAAGTAGATCAGCGCGCGTACCCCGACGCGGCCGAGTTCCTTCATGTTTTCCATCTTGGCGATGCCCAGCACCACCGTGGCGAAGATGATCGGGGCGAAGACCATCTTGATCAGTTTGATGAAGGCATCACCAACGGGCTTCAGGTCAGCGCCAACCTGTGGCCAGAACACCCCGATCAGCACCCCGAGGGTTACGCCGATCAATACCTGTACATAGAGCTTGCCGAACAATCGCTTGGCCATTGCCGTCTCCGAATTATTGTTGTGAGTCGGATTTATCTGGCGGCCGGGCTGATCGTGAGGGTGCAGGTCACACCTGGCCTTGGCGGCCGAAGAGCCCAGCTTTTTGGGTGGTTAATCACGCAGGACAAAAGGTAATGGTTTTTCAAAAATGCTGTAATACAATGAAATTCAACTCATTGTTTCCCTCAGGTTAATTATGAATCCGGTATCGGAACTGGCTTTCTTCACCCAGCTGATCAGGGTGGGTAGCCTGGCGGGCACCGCTCGCGAACTGAACCTGACCCCGCCCGCGGTCTCCAAGCGCCTGGCACAGCTGGAGCAGCGCCTGGGTGTGCGCCTGCTCAACCGCACCACGCGCAGCATCAGCCTTACCGCCGAGGGCGAGACTTACCTGGTGAATGCCAAGCGCATACTGGGCGAGATCGAGGAAATGGAGCGGCAGGTGTCCAGCAGCCGTGCCGAGCCCAAGGGCTTGCTACGGGTCAATGCGCCGCTGGGCTTTGGCCGTACCCATGTGGGGCCGGCGGTGTCGTCGTTTGCCAAGCGCTACCCCGAGGTGGAGGTGCAACTGCACCTGACCGATCGCCCCATCGCCTTGCCGAACGACGCCATCGACGTGGCCATCCGCTTTGGCGAGCTGCCCGACTCGCGGTTGATCGCCCGCAAGATCGCGGCCAACCGCCGCCGATTGTGCGCCTCGCCCGGCTACCTGGAAGCCCACGGTACCCCCGAAGCGCCAAAGGACCTGGCCAGCCACAACTGCATCGTGTTGCGCCAGAACGATGCCGCGTTCGGAATCTGGCGGCTCAGCCGCGGCAAGCAGAGCGAGTCGGTGAAGGTGCATGGCAGCCTGAGCACCAACGATGGCGAGGTCGCCCTGAACTGGGCGCTGGATGGGCAGGGCATCCTGCTGCGGGCGGAATGGAACCTGGCCGATCACCTGCGAAGCGGGCGCCTGGTGGAAGTACTGGGCGAATACCAGACGCCGCCTGCGGATATCTATGCGGTGTACCTGGAGCGCCTGAACCTGTCGGCCAAGGTGTCGTGCTTCATCGAGCACTTGCGGGCGTTCTTCCGCCAGGGCGACAGCCTGGCGGTGTGGCAGTAAGGCCGCTCAGGAACGATCCGGCCCCAATCAGGCAGTGACTACTTTCTTGAAGCCTTGCCGCTGGGCACATGCAGGTAGGACATCACGCTTTCTGTCAACTCTGTCGCCAGCTTCACCGCTTCCTTGTTGCGCGCCATGGCGCCGGCTACCAGCCCTTCTATAAGTGCCAGCACGGCAATGTTGGAGCTGGTAAGCACCGGATGATCGGCGGGCGCGAACAACACGTGGTGAGCGATGGCTGTCAGGGGGGAAGCGGGCGAATCGGTAATCGCCAGCACCGTGGCATTGCGTTCGCGGGCAAAACGCGACAGCTGAAGGGTGTCCTGGGAGTAGCGGGGCAGGGTAATCGCCAGCAGCACATCCTGCTCGGTGATGGCAGCCAGACGGTAGGCGGCATTCTCGTTGCCCCCCTCCATGCTGATGGCACAGGTGTCCTTACAGAACGGTACCAGCGTCGAGGCCGCGAGGCCGGCCATGTAGACACTGTTGCCGAAACCCAGCACGTAGACTTTGCGTGCCGCAATCAGGTTGCTGACGAAGGCTTCGAACGCATCGGCCTGGTTGTTGCTGGCGGCAGTGGCCAGGTTGCTGCTGGCGCTCTGGATCTGCTCATGCAGCCCAAAATCGCCACCGGGCCGCTGGGCCAACTCATTGCGCAGTTTGTCCACGGGCGAGACCATTTGCTGCAAGGTCGTCACCAGCTCGGCTTTCATGCCGCTGTAGCCGCCCAGTTGCAGGGCCTTGGCCAGGCGATTGACGGCCGCTGGCGAAGTGCCGGTGGCTTGGGCCATGTCTTCGATGGTCAGGGTCGCTGCCTTCAGCGGGTGACGCAGGATGTAATCGGCGACCTTGCGCAGCGAAGGCGGCAGGTCGGTCAGGCTCTCCGACAACTTGCGCATGACTGGCGAGGCGTACACGGTGGTGTTTTTCGAATTGCTCGGCATGCGGCTCAACACTCCCTGAATGAGTGCCGTAGTGTATCCCAAGGCTTCCCCGGCAGCAGCCGGGGAAGCCTGTGGAGGCTTACTTGAGGCTGCCGGCAAGGAATTGCTGCAAGCGTTCGGACTGCGGACGAGCGAGTATCTCGCGCGGATCGCCACGCTCCAGGGCCAGCCCCTGATGCAGGAACATGACCTGGTTGGAGACTTCGCGAGCGAAGCCCATTTCATGGGTGACCACCACCATGGTCCGGCCTTCCTGGGCCAGCTCCTGCATGACCTTCAGCACCTCGCCGACCAGTTCCGGGTCGAGCGCCGAGGTCGGTTCATCGAACAGCATCACCTCCGGCTCCATGGCCAGGGCCCGGGCGATCGCCACGCGTTGCTGTTCGCCACCGGACATGTGTGCCGGGTAGGCGCTTCGGCGATGGCTGACGCCGACCTTGTGCAGGTAGTACTCGGCTTTCTCACTGGCATCCTTGCGGCTCATGCCCAGCACATGCACCGGGGCTTCCATGACGTTGTCCAGGGCGCTCATGTGTGACCAGAGATTGAAATGCTGAAAGACCATGCTCAGCCGTGAGCGCAGGCGCTGCAGTTGTTTCGGGTCAGCGGCCCGCAACCCGGCGCGTGGGCAGGTACGCAACTTCAGGCGTTCGCCATTGACCATGATCTGCCCGGCATTGGGTTGCTCGAGCAGGTTGATACAGCGCAGGAAGGTGCTTTTGCCCGAGCCGCTGGAGCCGATGATGCTGATCACGTCGCCTGCCTTGGCCTGCAGCGAAACGCCCTTGAGTACCTGGTGGTTGCCGTAGCTTTTGTGCAGGTCCTGAATTTCCAGTTTGTTCATCGATGGGTACTCGTTGGTATCAGTCGCTGAGCAAGCGACCATGGCGAATGGGCAGGTTGCCAGCGACTTTCGCCAGCCAGAGGCCCGGTTGGGCGAAGCGAAGGCGTTCGCGGGCATAGAGAATGCCGTCGGTGGTGGCCCTGACTACGCTGTGGCGGTCACTGAGCGGGTCGATGACTTCGAACAGTGGGTCGCCGGTTCGAACCTGCGCACCCAGAGGTTGCAGATAGCTGACTACGCCGGGGTGTTCGGCATAGGCGTACTGGGCGCCGGCAAACGGTGTGGCCTGGCAGCAATGAGTCGGTGCCTCCGGCCATGGGCCGCTGACCAAGCCCTGGTCGGCCAGGTAGGCAAGAATGTGCTCTGCGTCGGCTTGGCAACGTTCTCGCTCGGTATCGGCCATGCCGCGCAGCTCGATGGTGGTGGCGATACAGGCCAACGGGATGTTTGCCTGCGTAAAATGCTCGGCCAGCTTCACCCATGGCAGCGCACAGGCTTCGTCGAACGCATTGCCGCCAGCATCCTCGGCCAGCAATGCAGCTTCAGCACCCAGGCGTGCCGCTAGCGAGCGCAAGCGGGGCCAGTTTTGCGGCAGTGCATACAGCAGCATCACCGATTCGAAATCACAGTGCAGGTCCAGCACCACATCGGCGTCGCACGCATGCTGCAGAAGCAGGCGACGAAGGCCTTCGAGCTCCGATGGCGCAGCAGGCAAGTCGTCGAGGATGTCGAGCATGGTGCGGCGAATGATGGCCACGTTGGCCTCGCCATCCTCGCCTAGATGGCCCTCCAGGCGCCTTACAAGCGCTTCGGTCAGTGCCGGAAAATCGCGGTTGAAGTTCTTGCCGCTGCTGAACTCGAAACGGCCTTGATGGGTGGCCTGGAACATCTGGCCGATACCGATCGGGTTGGCCAGTGGCACCAGTTCTATCACGCCCGTGAGTCGGCCTTGGGCTTCCAGCTCGGCCAAACGGGCCTTCAATGCCACCGCCACGCGCATGCCGGGCAGTTCGTCAGCGTGCAGAGTGGCCTGGATATAAGCTTTGCGCGGGCCGTTGCCGAAGCGGAAGAGGCGCAGAGTGCGCTGGGTACCGCAGGCACTCCAGGGCAGGATATGGTCGATTTGCTGCATGGATGCTCCTCAGTGCTTGCGTGGGGCCAGGTACTTCAGCCAGCGGCGCTCGGCCAGCTTGAACAGGCGAACCAGCAGGAACGTCAGGGCCAGGTAGATCAGCCCCGCAGTAATGAATGCCTCGAACGGAAGGTAGTAACGAGCGTTGAAGGTTTTTGCCGCGCCTGTGATATCGACCAGGGTGACGATCGAAGCCAGGCTGGTGGTCTGTAGCATCATCAGCACTTCGTTGCTGTACTGCGGCAGCGATCGACGCAGGGCCGACGGCAGCAGGATGCGCCGGTACAAGGCCAGGCGCGACATGCCCATGGCACGTGCGGCTTCAACTTCGCCGCGCGGCGTGGCCCGCAGGCTACCGGCCAGCAACTCGGCGCTGTAGGCGCTGGTGTTGAGGGCGAACGCCAGGCAGGTGCAGAAGGTTGCGCTGGACAGGTACGGCCAGAGCGGGCTCTGACGCACAAGTTCGAACTGAGCCAGGCCGTAGTACACCAGAAACAACTGCACCAGCATCGGTGTGCCACGAATGACATAGGTGTAGAGCCAGGCCGGGTAGCGCAGCAGGCAGGAATGCGAAACGCGCATCAGTGCCAGCGGGATAGCCAGTGCCAGGCCGCAGGCCAGGGAAATCAGCAGCACCTTCAGGGTCAGCGCAATGCCGTTCAGGTACAGCGGCAGGTTCTGCCAGATAAGTGGGTAGTCAAGCATCATGCAAACCTTCCCTTCATAGTTCGGCGGCTTTGAAGCCGAACGAGTAACGCTTTTCCACGCTGCGCAGCAGCACCAGCGACAGGCTGGTCAGCAGCAGGTAGAGCCCTGCCACGGTGAGGAAGAACGTGAACGGTTCATGGGTGGCATCGGCTGCGTTCTTGGCCTTGAACATCATGTCCTGCAGGCCTATCACGGAAATCAGCGCAGTCGACTTGATCAAGACCAGCCAGTTGTTGGTGAAACCCGGCAGCGCCAGGCGCACCAGCTGCGGCACGCTGATCCGCCAGAACACCTGCAGGCTGCCCATGCCATAAGCGGCCCCTGCTTCGGCCTGGCCCTTGGGAATGGCGAGAAAGGCCCCGCGAAAGGTCTCCGAAAGATAGGCACCGAAAATGAAACCCATGGTGCAGACCCCGGCGATGAACGGGTTGATGTCGATGTACTGCTCGTAGCCCAGCGCCAGCGCAAGACGGTTGATCAGGTCCTGTCCGCCATAGAACACCAGCAGAATCAGGACCAGGTCAGGAATACCGCGCACTGCCGTGGTGTAGATCTCGCCCAGGGCTGCCAACCAGCGCAGTGGTGACAGCCGGCAGGCGGCGCCGGCCAGGCCGAGGCTGATGGCCAGGGCCATCGCCATCAGGGCCAGGCTGATGCTTAACCACGCGCCATCGAGAATGCTCGAACCGTAGCCGTGAAGCATGATGAAAGTCCTCGTCAGCCGGGGGTTATTGGCCGTAGATATCGAACGGGAAGTACTTGCTCTGCACTTGCTGGTAGGTCCCGTTGGCGCGAATGGCGGCAATGGCGGCGTTCAAGCGCGCCAGGTTGGCGCTGTCCCCCTTGCGCACGGCAATCCCCGCACCCCGACCGAAGTACCGGGGGTCGTTGATATCCGGACCGACAAGCGCAAAACCTTGGCCGGTGGGCGTCTTGATGAAGCTCTCTTCGGTATTGACGATGTCGGCGAGGGTGGCATCCAGCCGTCCCGCGGCCAGGTCGAGGAAAGCTTCGTTCTGCGAGGCGTAGCGCACGACCTCGACACCTGCATCCTCCAGCTGCTCGGTAGCGAAGCGGTCATAGGTGGAGGCACGCTGTACGCCGAGCTTCTTGCCTTTGAGGTCCTGCGTCGGGTCGCTGATCTGGCTGCCGGACTTCATCGCGAACTTGCCCGGGGTGTGGTAGTACTTGTCGGTGAAGTCGACGGACTTGAGCCGATCTTCAGTAATCGACATTGACGACAGCACGGCGTCAATCTTGCGCACCTTCAACGACGGGATCATCCCGTCGAACTCCTGGATCACCCACTGACATTTGACTTGCATCTGCGCGCACAGGGCGTTGCCGATGTCGTAGTCAAAGCCGGCAAGTTCGCCTTCGGGGGTGCGGTAGGAGAAGGGCGGATATGCCACTTCGATCCCGATGCGCAGGCTGCCTTCGTCAGCCTGGGCCAGTGCGCTGCAGGCACAGAGTGCCAATGCGCCTAGAAGTCCGGTCTTGTTCATATTATTGACTCCGGTGGATAGGGCAGTACCGGGCTGAGCCCGTTGTGGGGCTCGGTTCGGCATGAAGAAAAATGACATGTTTAATTTCACAAATCAATATCAATGAAAATATTTGTGTCAGCCTGGCGACTGCCGGTCATCCGGCGTACACGGAGGTGGGTGCGAAGATGGCTGCTGCGTGAGGCGCGAGGCTGGCCTGGCGTATCGTGTCCTGGCTCGCTGGGCGACCACGGCACTTGCATCACGCTATACTCCGCGCCTTTTGCCAGCACCGGAATCCGCCCATGCGCCAGGTTTTGCTCATCGTCGATGTCCAGTCCACCTTCAGCCCGCCCGAGTGGTTGGTCGATGGCCTGCGCCGGTTGTCGGCCAACATCCCCACCATTGCCTCGGTCGAGTTGCACGATGAACAGGTCACGCCGTTCGAGCGCCAGCTCGGCTGGCACCCGGCGGCGGAGGACGAGAGCCTGGTCGAAGCCGACCAGGTGTTCGTCAAGCATGGCTACGGGCAGAGCGCAGAGGCCATCGAGTACATCCGGCAACTGGGTGTGGAGCGGGTGCTGGTATGTGGGCTGCAGACCGAAACTTGCGTGCTGGCCGCCGGTTTTGCCCTGTTCGATGCGGGGCTGATGCCCACCTTGGTCACCGACATGACGGTAGGGTCTTCGCTGGACAGGTCGGGCAAGCTGGGGATCGAGCTTTGGCAGCATCACTTCCGCCAGGTCACCACCTCGGCCGAGGTGCTCGCCGAACTGGCCCTACGAGGCTAAGGCATGCAGGCATCATGCGGGCATGCATCTGGGCTGTGCTGTCACGTAGAGAACTGAATTCGCAAGCGGTCTGTGGGAGCGGCTTTAGCCGCGAAGAATCCAACGCGGAGCCTGGCACCGGCTGTGCCGGTGTTCGCGGCTAAAGCCGCTCCCACAGGGTCCCTGCTAATTCAATGAGTCGTGTGCAGTTCTGTGGGACATGGCCCAGTCTTTTGGGCTGCGCTGTCACGTAGAGAACTGAATTCGCAAGCGGTCTGTGGGAGCGGCTTTAGCCGCGAAGAATCCAACGCGGAGCCTGGCACCGGCTGTGCCGGTGTTCGCGGCTAAAGCCGCTCCCACAGGGTCCCTGCTAATTCAATGAGTCGTGTGCAGTTCTGTGGGAGCGGCCTTGTGTCGCGAAAGGGCTGCAAAGCAGCCCCGGCAATCTCAAGCCGTTTGCAAGGCCCGCGGCCGCTGGCTGCGTTGCTCATCATCCGCATGCGCTGCCGGCTGCAGGCAGAAGTCGAACACCACCCGCGCCACACCGCCTTCGAGCCGTTCCACCTCGCCCACCAACCCGTCGCGGGTAGCATGGGCAAAGTCATCCCACAGGTACGCGTCACCCGCCAGGTTGATCTGTGTGGTCAGGTGCCGGTACCCCGGTGCACTGATGAAGAAGTGGATATGCGCAGGGCGCTGGCCATGCCGGCCCAACTGGTCCAGGCAGGCCTGGGTCGGGCCATCGGCCGGGCAGCCGTAGCCGCTGGGGACGATGCTGTGGGCGCGGTAGCGGCCTTGGGCGTCGGTGACAATGCGGCGGCGCAGGTTATAGGCCGACTGGTCGGAATCGAAGTAGGAATACAGGCCTTGGGTATTGGCGTGCCACACGTCGACGATAGCCCCGGCCAGCGGCTGGCCGGCCAGGTCCAGCACCTGGCCTTCAAGCAGCATCGGCTGGCCAGGGTCACAGCCGTCGTCCAGCCGCGCCTCGCCTTCGCACAGCGGCGCACCGGCCACGTACAGCGGACCTTCGATGGTGCGCGGGGTGCCGCCGGTATGCCCGGCCTGGCTGTCGCGGGCATCGCTGAGCAGGTCGAGGAAGTGCTCCAGGCCAAGGCCGGCCATCAGCAGTCCGGCTTCGTTGCGGCTGCCCAAGCGGTTGAGGTAGTCGACAGCGGTCCAGAATTCGTCGTCGCTGATCGCCAGGTCTTCGATCAGCTTCGCGCTGTCCTGCAGTATACGCAGCACAATCTGCTTCAGGCGTGGGTTGCCCTGGTCGTTGCCAACGCCTGCCGCTTTCGCGAAGAAGGCTTGTACTTCGGGGGAATGGGAAATCGCTACAGTCATGGTTGCCTCACCGGTCGTTGTTGTTATTGCGGTGCAAGGCTCAAGGCAAATGCGATGCCATGTTTATAACTGTTTGATATAAAAGATTTTTTTGTTTTTTAGGTACCGATCGCCGGCGCGCGCTCGATCATATGATCAATCCGCGCCAGCGCAATTGCGCAAATGCTCAAGGCTTGTCGGTCACGCTTTCGCCTGGTGATTTCTTCAGCCGATAGGCCAGGGCCGGGCGGGTCATGCCGAGCAGGCGCGCGGCTTCCGAGACGTTCTGCCGGCAGCGCTGCATGGCTTCCTGCATCAGCGCTTCCTCGACGGCATCCAGGCCGGTGCCGCTGTCGAGAATCTGTGCCACCCAGCCGGGCGCGGCCTGGTCACTGGCCGCCACCAGCCGACCATCGCTGCCCAGGCCGATGCTGTCGGTGGCCGGTGGCGCATGCGGGAACAGTGCATCCAGGCCGATGCTCTGGTTCTCGTCGGTGATGATCACACCGCGCTCCATGAGGTTTTCCAGCTCGCGGATGTTGCCCGGCCAGTCGTACTGCAGGCACACCTGCAAGGCCCGGTCGCTGAGGCCACGGGTCTTCTTGCCGTAGCTCTGGTGCAGGCGGCCGAGGAAGTGCTCGATCAGCAGCGGGATGTCTTCGCGGCGCTCGCGCAGCGCCGGGATATGCACCGGGAACACGTTCAGGCGGTAGAACAGGTCGGCGCGAAAACGCCCGTCCTTGACCGCCTGTTCGAGGTTCTCGTGGGTGGCGGCGATCACCCGTACATCCACCGGCCGCGTGCGGCTGTCACCCACCCGTTCCAGCTCGCCTTCCTGCAGTACGCGCAACAGGCTGGCCTGCGCGCGCGGCGTGAGCTCGACGATTTCATCGAGGAACAGGGTGCCGCCGTTGGCCCGCTCGAAGCGGCCCATGCGCGCCTGCTGGGCGCCGGTGTAGGCACCTTTCTCGACGCCGAACAGCTCGGCCTCGATCAGGTCGGGCGGGATGGTCGCGCAGTTCAGCGCCACGAACGCCGCGCCGGCGCGCTCGCTGCGCAGGTGCAGGCTGCGGGCGATCACCTCCTTGCCGACCCCGGTTTCGCCCAGCAGCAGCACCGAGGCCTTGCCCGGGGCCACCTTGTCGGTCAGTGCACAGCAGCGCCGGTACACCGCCGACTGGCCGATGCCGTAGAACTGTCCCGACTCGTACTGCAGACGCTGGCGCAGGTTGGCCACCTGCACCTGCAGCGATTGCAGCTCGTCGATCACCGGGTCGCTCTGGAAGTAGCGCAGGAAAGTCTCGGCATCTTCCCACTGTTCCACCGGCTTGCCGATGATGCGGCATTCGCTGCCACCGCAGCCGCGGCAGCTGACTTCCTTGTAAAGCACCTGGCGACCGAGGAAGAACGAGCTGTAGCTGATCGCGTAACCCAGCAGCATCCAGCACACCGGCTGTTCGGAATGCAGGCCTTCGGACTGGCAGTTTTCCACCTCGAAGGAGTCCTGCCACTCGATGTCGGCGTAGAAGTGGCCGCTGTCCATGTCGATTTCCAGCTGTAGCGGGCGCACCTTGACCATGCCCTTGAGCGAGTGCAGCTGCGGGCCGATGAAGAACATCTCCACCGGGTTGCCGTTGGGGCGCAGCTTGCGCGCCAGTTCGGCGTCCTTCAACCCCGACTGGTAGCCCAGGCGCAGGAAGAAGCCCTTGGCCCGCTCCACACCGAGCATTTCGATCAGCTCGCGGCGCATGCTGGCCATGGTCGCGGCCTGCACCAGCAGCATGCGCTGCTCGTCCAGCCAGATCTTGCCTTCGGTGCCGAGGAACCGCACCCGTTCGGTGAGGTCCTTCAGCGCCGGTGCAGGTTCCGGCGCCCTGTACTGGGTAATCATTCGCTTGCGCCCCTTGCTTGTAGTTGTATGGGGAGGTGGCGTGCGCCCGCTCAGGCAAGGCGGGTACTGGGCACGCCGGGACGACCGCGGCGCTGCAGGCAAGGCTCGGGTCGCTCTTTTACTAAACCGCCTGAAAGCGGCGCAAAAGTCAATCGCCGGCCTTGTTCGCCATTTGCTCGAAGCGCCCTGGCCCGATTGAGCAAATGATCAATCGGGCCGGCGGTGGCGCGCCGGCCGCACAGGGGTTGGTCAACCCATCCATGATTTAAAAATTTTTTAAAAACAATTGCTTATGTCTTGGCTTTGCGGTTTTTCAAGCGCCTGGCACAGCCGTTGCTCTTGCCCTTGGCACGTCCAACTGGAGCACCCGCGCATGACCCCAGCCACCACACCCTTCGAGCAGATGCCGCGCTACGTCCGCGTACGCAGCGAGCCGGACTCCACCTTTGTCGAGTTCGACTTTGCCATCGGTTACCCGGACCTGTTCGTCGAACTGGTCCTGCCGCGTACGGCCTTCGCCAGCTTCTGCGCCAGCAACCGGGTCCGCCACATGGACGCTGCGATGGCCGCCGCCGTCGATGCCGACATGCAGAAGTGGCGCTATGGCGAAAGCCGCGACGAGGACGAATGAAGCGCCGTTTGTCGGCACGTTGCATCCCCACAACAACAAGTACAGGACGCCTTGCATGAGTATCGAGATCAAGACGGCCACGGTCGAGCCGATCCGCCAGACCTTCAGCCATACCCGCCGCCGTTTCGGCGACAAGCCGGCCAGCCGCTACCAAGAAGCCAGTTTCGACATCGAAGCGGCCACCAACTTCCACTACCGCCCGCTGTGGCAGCCCGACAAGCTGCTCAACGACCCCAGCCGCACCGCGCTGCAGATGGCCGACTGGTACGCCGTCAGCGACCCGCGCCAGTACTACTACGGCACGTACGTGCAGGCCCGGGCGCGCATGCAGGAAAACGCCGAGCACAGCTTTGCCTTCTGTGAAAAGCGCGAGCTGCTGGCCAGCCTGCCGGCGGCAACCCGTGCCCTGGTCGCACGCCTGCTGCTGCCGCTGCGCCACGCCGAACTGGGCGCCAACATGAACAACAGCGGCATCGCCGCCGACGCCTTCGGCACCAGCGTCACCCAGATGCACATGTTCCAGGCCATGGACCGCCTGGCCATCGCCCAGTACCTGTCGCGCATCGGCCTGCTGCTGGAGGACGACGGCCTGGCACTGCTGGCCGAGGCCAAGCAGCGCTGGCTGGACGAGCCGGCCTGGCAAGGGGTGCGGCGCTATGTCGAGGACAGCCTGGTGATACGCGACTGGTTCGAGCTGAGCCTGGCGCAGAACCTGGTCAGCGACGGCCTGGTGTACCCGTTGCTGTTCGAACACTTCGATGCGCAGCTGGTGGCCGCCGGGGCAGGGCAACTGGGCATGCTCACCGAGTTCATGCGCCTGTGGTTCGCCGAGAGCCAGCGCTGGGTCGATGCGCTGGTCAAGACCGCGGTCGCCGAGAGCCCGCACAACCGCCAGCTGATCGAAGGTTGGGTCAGCCAATGGCGCGGGCGAGCCGTGCAAGCGCTGCTGCCGCTGGCCGAGGCCGGCCCCGGCCGCGACGCGCTGGATGCCTGCGACAGCGCCTTTGGCGCACGCCTGAAAAAACTCGGCCTCAGTGGAGACGCCGCATGACTTCCCTCGTCTACATCGCCTTCCAGGACAACGACAGCGCCCGCTACATCGTCGAGGCCATCACCCAGGACAATCCCCACGCCCAGGTGCAGCACCAGCCGGCGATGATCCGCGTGCAGGCCGAAGGGCGCCTGGAAATCCACCGGGCCACGGTGGAAGAAAAAATCGGCCGTGAATGGGACGTGCAGGAAATGCTGATCGACGTGATCACCCTGGGTGGCAACGTCGAGGAAGACGAAGACTGCTTCGCCCTGCACTGGAACTGATCCGCACAACGACAAGAACCCGGAGACCACCATGGCCGCCAAGCGCCTCAACCAGAAAGACAAGTACCGCTGCCTGACCCGAGACCTGGGCTGGGAGCCGAGCTACCAGAGCAAGGACGCCATCTACCCCTACGAGCGGTTCGAAGGTATCAAGATCACCGACTGGGACAAGTGGGAAGACCCGTTCCGCCTGACCATGGACGCCTACTGGAAATACCAGGCCGAGAAAGAGAAGAAGCTGTACGCCATCTTCGATGCCTTTGCCCAGAACAACGGCCACCAGAACATCTCCGACGCCCGTTACGTCAATGCCCTGAAGTTGTTCCTGAGCGGTGTCACGCCCCTGGAGTACCAGGCCTACCAAGGCTTCGCCCGGGTCGGCCGGCACTTTGGCGGCGCCGGTGCGCGGGTGGCCTGCCAGATGCAGGCCATCGACGAGCTGCGCCACGTGCAGACCCAGGTGCACGCCATGAGCCACTACAACAAGCACTTCAACGGCCTGCATGACTTTGCCCACATGCACGACCGGGTGTGGTTCCTGTCGGTGCCCAAGTCGTTCTTCGAGGATGCGCGCACGGCTGGCCCGTTCGAGTTCCTCACTGCCATTTCGTTCTCGTTCGAGTACGTGCTGACCAACCTGCTGTTCGTGCCGTTCATGTCGGGCGCGGCGTTCAATGGCGACATGGCCACGGTCACCTTTGGCTTCTCGGCGCAGTCCGACGAGGCCAGGCACATGACCCTGGGCCTGGAGGTGATCAAGTTCCTGCTGGAACAGCACGAGGACAACGTGCCCATCGTGCAGCGCTGGATCGACAAGTGGTTCTGGCGTGGCTATCGGTTGCTGACCCTGGTCGGGATGATGATGGACTACATGCTGCCGAACAAGGTGATGTCCTGGGCCGAAGCCTGGGAGGTGTACTTCGAGCAGGCCGGCGGCGCGCTGTTCAAGGACCTGGAACGCTACGGCATTCGCCCGCCCAAGTATGTCGAGCAGACCACCATCGGCAAGGAACACATCAGCCACCAGGCCTGGTCGATCTTCTACCAGTACAGCCAGGCCACCAACTTTCACACCTGGATCCCCACCGACGAGGAACTGGACTGGCTGTCGGCCAAGTACCCGGACACCTTCGACCGCTACTACCGGCCACGCTACGAGCACTGGCGCGAACTGCAGGCGCGCGGCGAGCGCTTCTACAACCCGACGCTGCCGATGCTGTGCCAGGTGTGCCAGATTCCGCTGGCCTTCACCGAGCCGGATGCGCCCACGCAGCTGAGCCACCGCAGCCTGGTGCATGAAGGCGAGCGTTACCACTTCTGCTCTGATGGCTGCTGCGACATCTTCGCCTTCGAACCGGAAAAGTACGTGCAGGCCTGGCTGCCGGTGCACCAGATCCTGCAGGGCAACTGCGGTGGCGGCGATGTCGAGGCAGTGGTGCGCGACTACTACAACATCGCCCCCGGGCAGGACAACTTCGAGTACCAGGGCTCACCCGAACAGCAGCGCTGGCAGGCCGTGCAGGGCACCGAGCGCCAGGCCGGCTGAGCCACTGAAGCGCCAGGGCGCCGTTGCAGCGCCCTGGCCCCGACAAGAACAAGAGGAACATTGCCATGCCCGTGACCGCCATCGGCACCTACACTGCCCAACCCCTGGACCGCCAGGCCAACTTCCACGGCGCCCAGCTGGTGTACCTGTGCTGGGAAAACCACTTGCTGTTCTGCGCACCCTTCACCCTGCCGGTGGACCCGGCGCAACCCTTCGCCGCCTTCATCGAGCAGGTAGTCAAGCCGGCCATTGCCCTGCACCCGGATGCCGCCCGGGTCGACTTTACCGTGGCGCGCTGGCGCCTGGACGAGCAGCCGTTCAGCCCTGACCTGGCCTGTGGCCTGGCCGCCAACGGTATCGCCCACAAGAGCCTGCTGCACCTGCATACCCCTGGCCTCGATGGCCTGGGCGGCAGCCATAACTGAGGAATGCTGCCATGAGCTACCAAGTCACCATCGAACCCACCGGCGAACAGATTGAAGTGGAGGAGGGCCAGACCATCCTCGAGGCCGCCCTGCGCCAGGGCGTGTGGCTGCCGTTTGCCTGCGGTCACGGCACCTGTGCCACCTGCAAGTGCCAGGTGCTCGAAGGCGAAGTCGACCTGGGGGCGGCCTCGTCATTTGCGCTGATGGACATGGAGCGCGACGAGGGCAAGGTACTGGCCTGCTGCGCCATCCCGCAGAGCGACCTGGTGATCGAAGCCGACATCGATGTCGACCCGGACTTCGCCGGCCTGCCAGTGCAGGACTACCGCGCCGTGGTCACCCGGCTGGTGGAATTGTCGCCGACCATCCGCGGTGTTCACCTCAAGCTCGACCGGCCGATGGCCTTCCAGGCCGGGCAGTACGTGAACCTGCAACTGCCGGGCATCGAAGGCACCCGGGCGTTCTCCCTGGCCAACCCGCCGCAGCAGGCCGACGAGTTGGAGCTGCATGTGCGCCTGGTGGAAGGCGGCGTGGCTACCGGGCACATCCACCGGCAGCTCAAGGTGGGCGACGCACTGGAGCTGTCCGGCCCTTACGGGCAGTTCTTCGTGCGCAGCTCGCAGCCGGGGGACCTGATTTTCATCGCTGGTGGTTCGGGGCTGTCCAGCCCGCAGTCGATGATCCTCGACCTGCTGGCGCGTGGCGACACCCGGCGCATCACCCTGTTCCAGGGCGCCCGCACCCGTGCCGAGCTGTACAACCGCGAGCTGTTCGAGGCGCTGGCTACCCGGCATGCCAATTTCAGCTACGTGCCGGCCCTCAGCCAGGCCGCCGAGGACGTGCAGTGGCAAGGTGTGCGCGGCTACGTGCACGACGCGGCCAGGCAGCATTTCGAGGGCCGCTTCAACGGTCACAAGGCCTACCTTTGCGGCCCGCCACCGATGATCGATGCGGCCATCACTTGCCTGATGCAGGGGCGCCTGTTCGAGCGCGACATCTTCATGGAGCGCTTCTACAGCGCCGCAGACGGCGCCGCCGACGGCCAGCGTTCGGCCCTGTTCAAGCGCATCTGAACCCTTTGCTGCCCGGCTCCCTGACCTGCGGGGGGCCTGCGTGCACCCGACCGATAACAACAACAAAGGTTGACCCGATGAACCCGACCCTAGCGAACCTGCTTCGCCTTGCCGTGTGCGCCTCGTTGTTTGGCGCTGCCAACCTGTCCCATGCCACCGAAGGGGGCGGCACCTCGTACCCGCTGGGTGCCGAAAACTACATGTCCGGCGCCATGCCGCCGCCGGGCTTCTATGGCCAGCTGTTCGTCAACCATTACGAAGCCGACAACCTGCGTGGCAACGACGGGCGCAAGCTGCCGGTGGACTTTCGCGTGCGCGCCAACGCCATCGTGCCGCGGCTGATCTGGGTGAGTGACTACACGGTGCTGGGCGCCAGCCTGGCGCTGCATGCGATCGTGCCGCTGGTGGACGTCAAGGTGTCGCTCAATGGTCAGTCGCAGCACAACAGTGGCTTGGGCGACGTGATCTTCGGCCCGGCGCTGGGCTTTCACCACAGCGACAAGTTCCACAGCATCCTGGCTTTCGACATGATTGCCCCCACCGGCCGCTACGACAAGGATGACCTGGCCAACCCCGGGCGCAACTACTGGGTGTTCGAGCCGGTGTATGCGATGAGCTATGTCGACCCGGCCGGGCTCAACCTGGATGCCAAGGTGATGTACGACTTCAACCGCCGCAACCCGGCCACCGATTACCGCTCGGGCCAGGAATTTCATGTGGACTATGCCGTGGGTTGGGGGCTTTGGAATGGTTGGGTGCTGGGGGTAGGGGGGTATTACTACCGGCAGACGACAGACGACAATCAGGATGGCGAGCGCATCGACGACAACAAAGGGCGCAGCTTTGCCGTTGGCCCGTCGATCAAGTACAGCGGCAAGGATGGCTGGTTCGTGACGGCGAAATGGTCGAAGGAAACCGGAGTGCGCAACCGTGCACAGGGTGATGCCTACTGGTTGAAGCTGACCTTGCCCTTCTGAAAAGGGGCTGCTGTACAGCCCATAGCCGCGGTTCGTCGCCACCACAAGCCAGCTCCCACAGGGACCGTACAGGCCTTACATCAATTTTCAGGCCTGCATGGTTCCTGTGTTAGCTGGCTTGCCGGCGATGAGGCCAGTGCAGGCAGTACAAGGCAACCTGAACTGGCCCGATCCATCAGGCCACATCCACCAGTACGATCTCGCTGTCCTCGATGGCGGTCACCCGCAGCACCTCCTCCTGCTCGATCGCCACACCATCGCGCGCCTTGGCCCGCAGCCCGTTGACCTCCACCAGCCCCTTGGCCGGCACCAGGTAACCCCGGCGTGCGGCATCGAAGCGGTACTCGGCAGTTTCACCGGCACGCAGGGTGGCAGCCACCAATCGCGCATCGGTGCGGATCTGCAGGCTGTCTTCATCGCCCGCGCGGCCGCTGGCCAGGGTCACGAAGCCTTCGCCACGCTCACCTTTGGGGAACGGCCGGGTACCCCACTGCGGTGCTTCACCGGTGCGCTCCGGCACGATCCAGATCTGGAAAATACGCGTGTCGACGTCTTCCAGGTTGTACTCGCTGTGCACGATGCCGGTACCGGCGCTCATCACTTGCACGTCACCGGCTTCGGTGCGGCCTTTGTTACCCAGGCTGTCCTGGTGGCTGATCGCGCCTTCACGCACATAGGTGATGATTTCCATGTCGCGGTGCGGGTGCGGCGGGAAGCCGCTGCCGGCAGCGATCAGGTCGTCGTTCCATACCCGCAGGTTACCCCAGTGCATGCGCGCCGGGTCGTAGTACTCGGCAAACGAGAAATGGTGGTGGGCATCGAGCCAGCCATGGTTGGCGTGGCCGAGGCTTTCGAAAGGTCGCAGTTGCAGCATGGTCGTGCTCCTTGAATCAGTGGAATGACGCCATGATGCGCTAAAGAAACATCGAAAATAAGCGTAAATATCGGCTTAAAATTATCAGTAAATTAGATTTGTCTGGGTGGGGTGTTTTATCCGCTTCATCGCCTAATCCACTGATCTGCAAGCATTCGCTGGCGATTTTTTGTCGATGCGGCGAACATGCCCGCTGATTTTGTTTTTCAACGGAGTGACCGTGGCCCACGAGCAACCCCAGGCCCCCGCCGACCTTACCCCTCCTGCCCAGCTGCCCTGGTTGCGCCGCCTGGCGGCCCGCCTGCTTGGGCGTGGCCTGACCCGCCTGCAGGCCCAGCACCGCGACTCCTGGTTCCTCGGCCACGCCAGCGGCCAGCGCAGTGGCCATGCCGATGGCGTGCGTGAAGGGTTCGAGCGGGGGCGGGTGGAAGGCTATGAGGCCGGGCGCCAGGTGCTGGTAATCCGCGATACCCGCCCCGACACCGCCGCCGTGCCGGGCCAGGATGACAACCTGTTCGATGACTGGCGCCTGCCTCTGACTGCCGAGCTGAAAAAGCGCTTCAAGGCCGATGTCGCCCAGCGCCTGCCCGCCGAGGCCCAACCCAGCGCCGCGCAATGGAAGCTGATTTTCAGCGATACGCCGTCCACCTGCGTGGTGGCCGGGGCCGGGGCGGGCAAGTCCACCTCGCTGGTACTGCGTATCCTGCTGTTGCGTCATTACCTGGGCTATGAGCTGGATGCGATGACGGTGGTCACCTTCACCCGCGAGTCGCGCAAGGACTTCATCAAGCGCCTTTTGCAGGTGTTCGCGCTATGGCAGGTCAACTTGCAACCGGTGCAGGCCCGCGAGCTGGTGCGCACCTTCCATTCGCGCATCCTGCCGCTGGTGCGCAGCCTGCCTGGCTTTGGCCAGGTGCGCGCGTTCGAGACGCTGGGCAACGAGATGCCTGCCGGGCGTGAGGCCGAGGCCGAGAGCAACCCGTTCGACCTGCGCCTGAACGATGCCCAGCGCCAGCAACTGAACCAGTGCTACAGCACCCTGCTGGGCGAAAGCCCACGTTTTGCCGAGCTGGTTGGCCTGTTGCGCAGCGAAGCCCTGCAGCTGAAACCGCTGGACCCCAATAACCCCGATGTGCAGAAGCGCGCGCAGGTAACCCAGCTGGCTGCCCAGCGCGACGAAGAGCTGTGCGACGTGATCGAGGATCTGTGGTTCGCCGCCGGCGCCTGGCCGATCAAAGGCATCGAACCCTGTCGCGAGACCATCGAGATCCGTGGCAGCCGCTTCCATGTGCATGGCCGTCTGGCCGGCCAGGGGCCTTTGCTCGTGCTGGGCTTCGACCCGGCGGAAAGCGCGCAGTACCAGCGCCCCGGCGCCAAGCTGGCGGTGCGCGCCGAGTGGGCGGTCAAACGCACCCTGTTGCAGGCCTTCTGCGACCAGCCGCTGATCTGGCTCGACAACTACGCCATGGCCCGGCGCCTGGCAGCCTCGCTGGCCGGTGATGCCGTGGCCGGCCCTGGTTTTGAATACAAGGTCAAGGGCGAGCTGGCCCCGGCGCCGCTGCTCGATGCCTTTGTCGGAGCGGCGAACTTCATCGAGAACCTGGGCCTGGAGGTGAACACGGCCGTGGCGGCGATGAGCTTCCCTTCCGGCGACAGCGATGCGCTGTTCTTCGAGGCCCTGGCCCTGTACTGGAAGGCCCTGGAGGTGCACCTGCTGGACCAGTCGCCGCCGGTGATGAGCTACAACCGCATGTTCGCTTTGTTCGGCGAGAACAACCCGGAAAACCTGCAACTGCTGCCCGACCCGTTGCTGCGGCCGCTGGCGCACCTGATGATCGACGAATTCCAGGACGTGTCGCCGCAGATCGTCAGCTGGCTGCGCGCCAGCCTCGCCGAGATCCGCCGGCGCGGCCCGGCGATGCACACCGGGCGCAATGCCCGGCATTCGTCACTGCTGTGCGTGGGCGACGACTGGCAGTCGATCTACGGCTGGCGTGGCAGTTCGCCCAAGTACTTCATGGAGTTCACCAAGGCCTTCCCGTCGCCGGTCAACACGCGGGTGATGCTGGTCGACAACTACCGTTGCCAGCAACAAGTGATCGATGCGGCCGAACACTTGGTCAAGGGCACCCCGACGATTGCCGGCAAGAAAGCCCGCGCCAGTGGCCCGGCGGCCGAGGTGCCGGGCTCGCCGGTCAAGGTGTTCGACCGAGACGAGGCCGCCTTGGGTGAAACGCTGATCGAGCACTACCAGCGTGGCGAGACGGTGATGATGCTGTACCGCAAGGGCAGCGACAGGGCGCTGATGAACGACCACCTGCAAAGCGTGCTGCAAGCCGAGGCCGCGTTGCCCGCCGAGCACCGCCGGCTGCGCCAGTTGACCTACCACAGTGCCAAGGGCTTGCAGGCCGATGCAGTGTTCATGCTGGGCGACTGCCAGTACCTGACCAGCTCGCCCTACAAGAACCAGGTGTATCGCCAGGCCGGGCTGGGCAAGGCCGGTGATGCTCAACCCTTCGATACCGCGCAGAAAGAAGAGGTGCAGCGCCTGGCCTACGTGGCGGTAACCCGCGCGGTCAGACACTGCTATTGGCATGTGGAGGCAGCCAACGCAGAGGCGGCGGCCGCGCCTCGTGCGTCTAGCCAGGTGGATGGGCGGCAGGCCTTCTTCGAAGACCTGCGGGGTCATTGATCAGCGTTCAGGTACCGAGGACTTCCGTTTGCCGGGTAAGGCTCAGCAACAGCCCGGCTTCCACCTGTTGCTGTTCGTGGGTCAAGGCGTTCGTGGCCTTGACATAGGCGGCCTCATTGAGAGGAACCCGACGTAGCGTGCCGTTTTCGTCCAGCGCTGGGGCAGGCATTTCCGGGGCCAATGCACGTAATATCGCGTTGTCCAGGTGAGTGATCGGCTCCTGGCTTTCATCCAGGCAATAAAAGAGGTAATCGAGGCCCGGGCGCCAGAAGTCGGTAATGGCTTCGAACTGGCTGGCATATTGGCGCTTCAGGTAGTCAACCCAGACCGGCTGTTCGGTCATCCACTGCTGTCGGGCGGTGGTGTCGGCATCGAGTTTGCGCACGGCATCGTGCACGTTGTCGATGATTTGCTGGTTGATCCTTGCGGTATCCCGATAGAGCATGCCACTGCTGGGTTCGGGGAAATCAAGCTTCTCGGCCAAGGACTGGCGCAGTGCCAGGCGGACTTCGATATCATCGACCAGGCCCGTGGCCAGTTCTGTATCGGGGAAAGCCGCCGGTACATCCAGTACGTCATGCGCCGGTAACTGCTCGGCCGTGGCATTTTCCTGCAGCGCCTGCTTGCGCAAGGTGCGTTGCAGGCTGATGCGATCGGCCAGTTCGTTGACTTTCTCGCGACGATACAGCTTGCGGTAAAGGTCGAACAGCGGCTTGGCCGTGTCCCGTGCCTGCCCTGACGCCTGGTAGGCCAGCAGCTCCACCTCCAGGGCGCTGAATGCATCGGCGCCGGCATCACCGCAAGTAGGGGGGAAGGCTTGCGCCACCTCGTTCAGCCGCTCGCGCAGCGCCGTTTCCTCGTGAGCCTGCTCCAACAGCGTCCACACTCGTCTTTGCAAGTCTTCCGGATCTCTTCGTGCTTCCACCGAATTGGCCAGGCGCTCAAACACCGCTTGCAGGTCGCCATGGTCGTCGTGATCGAACAGGTCGGACCACAGCTGATTCTGATGGTCGGTCGCAGAATCGCGCCAGAGTCCTTGCCACTCTGGCCTTTCGGGCTCTTGCTCGTAGATATTGACGCCGCTGGCTCGCAGGCGTCTGGCCGACTCGGCTTCGAGATTGTTGTAGTTGAACAGCCAGCGGCGCTCAGGCAGGCGGGCGGCGACATCCCGCGCATAGGGGCTGCGCAGGATGCTTGCCAGGTCCGGAACATGGCGAATGCGGTTGGATGAGAGTTCCAGGTAGCGTAACTGGTACTGTGACTGGCTCATCAGGGTGGTCAGGCCAGTGGGCAATGCCTGCAGATCGCTGTTGTACAGGTTCAGGTGCTGCAGCCGCGCCATGTAGCTTACATCAGGCGCATGCTGCAGCGGGTTGAAGTCCAGGTCCAGTCGCTGCAGGTGGATCATGTCCTGGAAGCGCGTGGCGAGGTTTTCATCGAGCGTGATGCGATTGTGCCCCAGCCGCAGGACCTCCAGTGACCGGCGGCAGAGGAACGTCAATGTTGCCTGATCCAGTGTCAGTTGGTTGCGGCGCAGATTCAGCTGGCGCAGGCCTGGCATCGCAGCCAGCACCCGCTGTGCGGTGGGTGAGAGGGTAGCAAGGGCGTTGCCGGTCAGGTCCAGCGTGCGCAGCCTGGGCACCGACGCAAGTGCCTGGAGCAGCGATTCTGCGTCGATATTCGGGTTGCCCGTCACTTCCAGCACTTGCAGGTTGGGGAAGCATGACAGGAACGCGGTGTTCAGTCGCTGCAGCTCCAGCCCGATCAGCCTGAGTTCACGGATATGGGGCAGGCGGGCCGTGATCGCTGGCAACTCGGATAAATGCATTCGTTCCAGGATGAGCCTGCCCTGGTTGCCAGGTTCCTCCCGCCGCCAGGCATTCTTGAGCAGTCCCGCAAATTCTTGTCGCTCAAACAGTTCAATGCTGTGCGTGCTAGAGCACCATCTATCCAAGTCCTGCTTCAGATTGCTCCATTCTGTCTGCAGTCGCCGGATCTCCGACCCCAGGTCACCGCTCTGGCCCAGTTCGACCTGCAGTGCACTGATCTGGCTGCTGCTCAGTGAGGGGAAAAGTGACTTGAGCCGACGTGTTGCGGCGCTTGCGCTGAGCGGGGCTGCACCTCGACCACTGAGCGGGTAACCGATTTGCCCATGTGCCAGGCGCATGGGCGAACGAAAGCCTGGCTTGATGGGCTGTTGACCAAGCAGCGTGGCGCAGCCAGGGCGGTCGGCGAGGGCGCTAGCCAGCAGCTCGGCGTCGCTTGCTTGCGGCTGCCTGGCTGCCAATGCGTCACGCAGCAGTTGGCTGTCGGCGTTGCTCAGGCCTGGTCGATAGAGACCAAGCAAGGCACGATCGAGGCGGGCGCGGGCTTGCAGGTAGCGGGCTTCTTCAGCCACGCGCAAGGGCACACGGCCACTCTTCATGCGCTCGCGTTCGGTGCTGCCGGCATGCGTGACGAGCTCTTCCAGGGCATTGTCAGGCAAACCGGGAAACTGGCGGCCCAGGGTCTGCGCTTCGTCGCCAAGCGACGGTCGGTGGCTTTCCAGCATGCTCGCGAAGACTTCGCTACGACGCGCTGTCAGGCGGTTGGCCAATAGCTCGCTCAGGGCGCTCGGACGCTGCTCTGCTGCAGTATCTGGCAGTAGCTGTTGTATGGCGTCTTCGGCCATCCCTGCCAGTACAATCTCGCTCATTTTGCCTTCGTCGAGCTCTGAGCGGCCGATCTCGATCTGCAACGTGTCGGGTTTTGGCTGCGTGCCGAAGTAGACTGCCTCTCCCCATTTTTCGGCACCGGTGAAGACTTTCAGTCTGTAGCGCGCTGGCCAGCCAGGCAGGCGCACCAGTTCCGGCAGCGCGAAGTTCATGTGTGCAGCCAAGGGCAGGCCATGACGTACCCGGGTGATGATGCTCTGTACGTCGTTGTCCAGTCGCAGGCGCAGCATGGCATCGGCCAGCAAGGCCGGCGGCGGAGACCCGGTGATCTGGTTGCGGCGTAAAGTGGAAGCATCGACTTCGGTAATACGCAACGCGGTAAGACGCTCCGATGCATCCAGCCCTTGGCTGAACCGGCCCAGCTCCTCAAGCAACTGCGTATCGTCCCATTCGAGCGGGTTGTCGTGGGCCAATTGCCAGCGCTGGTCACCCAGGTAGCGTAAAACCGGGGTGTAGGCATCGGGGTCGTTCGGGTGGCGCACACGCCACTGTCCGTTGGTTTCGAACACCTCATACAGTTTGCCTTGAAGCCGGACATGGGGTTTGTCATCGATGCTGTAGAGCCCTTCGGAATTCGGCTGTACATCGACCGGCAACGTGTTCAAGGTGCTGTAAGGACTCATGTCGGGGTGCCAAAGCCGTTCGCGGCCATCTTTCCAGACACTGTTCAACGCATCGACGAACCCTGATGCCTTGAGCGCCTGGCTGCCGACGGCGAAACCGGCAATCACGGCCGCATTGATGGCCAGTGACTCCAGTTGCTGCAGCGCTTCCTGGGTATCGCCTTCTTCCCAGGCTTCGAAACCGATGAACACCGAATCCATGAGATCGTAGGCAAATACCCCAAGCATCACGGCATCCAGCCCAGGCACGAAGAAGGCGGCCACATTGAGCATGTTCATGCCTGCGTCAAGCCAATGCTGCAGCCGTTCCTTGCGTGCCTTGGCGTCGGCATCGGCGGTCGGCACCGCGATCGTTCTGGCATCTGCCTTGAGGCGGCGCTTGTGGTCTTTGTAAAGCACTTGCCAGATAGGGAGGGCCAGGCTCGTCCGGCTGAAGTGCAGCTCAGGCTTTTCCTTGGGTTTGCGCGTTGAAGCGCTTTGCTCGAACAGCGCATTTTCGAGCTTGCGGCCAAGTTCGACCTGGCGGTCCTTGTAAGCGAAGCTGATCAAGTGGTGGCGAAACGTGGTTTGCAGCAGGCGTTGACGTACGTGAGCGCCGGCCTCTCGCAAGGAAGCAAATTCCCTCACCGGGTGTTGGGTATCCTGGGGAATGTAGAGCATGCAGGGGTTGCTCTGGTCGGCTTCATCGGGGCCTATCAGCAGTACGTCATGAATCGGGATGCCGAACAGGCTGAAGCGCCAGCAATGAAGCTTGTGATCGCCGTAGCGCGGCGTGCTTTCGTTGTCGCATAGCTGTACCAGGGCGTCGCGACCTTTGAGCGTCAACAGGTTCTTGAGATAAGCGACCATTGCTTCGGCTTTCAATGCCTGCCGGCTTGCATCGGTCCACAGCTGCTCGATCGTGGCCTTAGTTGGGCCTTCATAAATGCTCTGCAAGTGGTCTTGGTACTGTTGGCCCAGGTCCAGGCTGCGGCAAAGGCTGACGAAAGCTTTGAGTTCGAGACCGGAAAGTGAAGTGTCGTTCTTCGGGCCAACGGTCAGGGCGTCGAATGGCCCCACCTCCCCAGGGCCTTCGAAGTTATGCAGTGCAGCTTCCAGCAACGAACGCCTCTGTGGCGGCCCGTCGCGGCACTCGATGTACGAGTCGTCACCGTCGATTGAAATTTCGAGGCCGGGAGGATTCTGCAACGTGATGAATCTCTTGAACGGTTGGTGCAGATACTGGGCTTCGTCAACATTGACATTCTGACCCAGTCGGCTCTCCAGCAAGGGTTTGCAGAATTCGCTTATTTGCCTGAAGTCCTTGAGCGCGACTCGCAGTGCCTTGAAGCCGGCATCGCGAGAGTCAATCAGCTGCCGAACCTGTGCTTGATCTTCATCGCTAGCTGCAGCGTACCAAGCGTAAGGCGAGCCGTTTTCGTCGAGGTAGTCCTTGCGCATGCTCTGCACGACGCGGCGGGTGTGGTCGGGGTGCATCGTTCGGGCCCAGGCAGGCAGGTTACGGACAATCTGGGCCTGATGGAAAGACACCGGGGTGGTGGACATGCTGAATGCTCCGTGGTCAATGGAGGCATCAGTCGACAGGTTTCGCCTCGGCATGCGGTGGTATTTAGTTGAATGCACAGGTCGGTCCTGTGCACGAGAGCGTCGGTAGGGGAGCAGCGCGGGCAGGGCTGGTGGGAGATGGTGGAGTACGGCATGGCGTAGGCATGCTGTATGGGTGACGCCGGCGCATGGGGTGGGGCCGGCGCCATGTGATGCCTGGCCATAGGTCGGCATTCTGTCAGGGAGAACTACGATGCATTCGCTGTGCAGTCCCAAGGATTACCTGCTGGACCTCAACGGTATTGAGATAGCGGTACGGACCTGGGGGCCGGAAGACGGCATCCCGGTGTTGGCCGTGCATGGCTGGCTGGATAATGCGGCCTCGTTCGAACGCCTGGGGCCGTTGTTGGAGGGCTGCTTCGTGGTAGCTCCCGACCTGGTCGGCCACGGCCGTTCGGACCATCGCCGCCACGACAGTGGCTACTACCTGTGGGAACATGCCGAGGACATGCTGGCGGTGACCGACAGCCTGGGCCTGGCGCAATTTCATGTGTTGGCGCATGGCATGGGTACCGGGGTGGCGTCGCTGCTGGCGGCCATGACCAGCGGTATCGCCAGCATGACCTTCCTCGACGGCATGGGTGCACCATTCACGGTGGCCGAGGATGACCGCGTGCAACACCTGGCCCGGGCCTATCGGCTCAAGCGTATGGTGCAGCGCAGCCAGTTGCAGGGCTTTGCCGAGCCGGCCGTCGGCCGTTTCGAGGACCTGGAAACGGCCCTGGAGCAACGCCGCGAGCGCCTGGACACCGAGTTGTCGGAAGGGGCAGCGCGGCTGCTGGCGCTGCGTGACCTGCTGCAGTTGGGCGAGGGTTATTGCTGGCGCCACGACCCGCGCCTGGTGCTGCCCGAGCCCATGCCGCTGACCGAGCGCGAAGCCTGCGACCTGCTCAGCCAGATCCGTTGCCCGTTGTACCTGCTGTTCGGCCGCCAGGGGGCATTCACCGGTGAGGCCTTTAACCGGCGTCAGGCGGCCTTGCCCAGCCAGGCGAAGATCTCCTGGCATCCGGGCGGGCACCACTTCCACCTGGATGCACCGGACCGGGCGCTGGTCGACCAATTGTTGCGCATCCTGGCCCGTCATGAAGGGGACGTGCTGCAACGGTTGGTGAACGAGTAGGTGAACCTGGTCATGCCGTGCGGACCTGGGCTATGGTGGCTGTGGGAGCGGCTTTAGCCGCGCACACCGGCGCAGCCGGTGCCATACAACGCGCTGGATTCTTCGCAACTGAAGCCGCTGCCACAGGGTACGTGGACCGCTTGCGAATCGAGTTCTTTGCGTGACAGCGCAGCCCAAAGGGCTGGGCGATCCTCTACAGGAATCCAGCAGCCACAAGGAGCCCCGGCATGCGACCGTTCGCCATCAAGCACATCGACCACCTCGTCCTGCGGGTCAGCGACCTGCCGCGCAGCATTGCCTTCTACACCGAGCTGCTCGGCTGCACGGTCAGCCGCGTGCGTGAAGACCTGGGTATGGTCCACCTGGCTACCGGCACGGCGATGATCGACCTGGTGACCCTGGACGGCCCCCTGGGGCAGCCTGGTGGGGCGGCGCCGCGGGCTGAGGGGCGCAACCTGCACCATTTCTGCCTGCGCATCGAGCCGTTCGACGAGCCGGCACTGACGGCCTACCTGCAAACCGCGGGGGTCAAGGTCGAACCTGCCGAAAAGCGCTATGGCGCTGAAGGCGAGGGCCTGTCGCTGTACTGCTACGACCCGGACGGTAACCAGGTCGAGCTGAAAGGGCCGGTACCGGCAGCGGAGGCGCCATGAGTAACCTGCACACCCGCGAGCACTGGATCGACACCGCGCAAGGCAAGCTGTTCGCCCAGGAATGGGCGCCACTGCAGGCGCAGGGCGCGCCGATCGTCCTGCTGCATGATTCGCTGGGTTGCGTCGCCTTGTGGCGCGAGTTCCCGGCGCAGCTTGCGCAAACCACCGGGCACCGGGTAATCGCCTACGATCGCCTGGGCTTTGGCCGCTCCGACGTCCACCCGGGCAGGTTGCGCCTGGGCTTTGTCGAGGACGAGGCGCAGCAGGGGTTCACGGCGCTGCGCGCGTATTTTGGCATTGGCGATTTCATTGTCTTCGGCCACAGCGTTGGCGGCGGCATGGCTGTGGCCTGTGCGGCGGCGTTCGCCAGCCAGTGTGCGGGGCTGATTACCGAATCGGCACAGGCGTTTGTCGAGGCTCGTACCCTTGAAGGCATTCGCGTGGCCGACCGGCAGTTTGCCGAACCCGGGCAGTTGCAACGGCTGGAGCGCTACCATGGCGGCAAGGCCGAGTGGGTATTGCGCGCCTGGGTGGACAACTGGCTGGCCGAGGACTTTGCCGGCTGGAGCCTGGATGCCGTGCTGGCGCAGGTACGCTGCCCGCTATTGAGCCTGCATGGCGATAACGACGAGTTCGGCTCGCCTGCACATCCCGAACGGCTGGTGGCGCTGGCTGGCGGGCCGGGGGTGATGCGGCTGCTGCAGGGCTGTGGGCATGTACCGCACCGAGAGCAGGCTGAGCGGGTATTGGCAGAGGTCGTACAGTTCTTGCGCTAAACGTTCGCTTGAAACTGGCTACGGTCCCTGTAGGCGCGCGTGGGGCTTACATGCGCCGTTCGTTCAAGCGCCCACCTTGCCCCTGGGCCAACACTGGCGGCTCCAACTTGCCTGGAGCCACCCATGCGTATCCTCTACGCCCCATTGTTCTTCTTCGGTTTCATCGCCGCTGCACTGGCGCTGGCAACCCGCCCGCTGTGGCTGTTGCCACTGCTGGCCAGCGCTGTGTTGCTGTCATTCACCTGCGAATGGCTCATCCCTTACAAGACCGCCTGGAACCAGACGCAAGGCGAGGGTCGACGTGACCTTTGCCATGCCTTGGTCAACGAGTGCCTGACCCTCTCCAGCGTGGCATCCATCCCACTGCTGGCCAGCTGCCTCCCGGCAACCGACCTGTGGCCCGTCCATTGGCCGCTGGCCTTGCAGTTGCTGTTGGCAATCGTGGTAGCGGACCTGGGCATCACCCTGGTGCATTACGCCAGCCACCGCAGCCCGCTGCTGTGGCGGCTGCATGCGGTACACCACAGCGTTACCCGGCTGTACGGCTTCAACGGCTTGCTGAAACACCCCGTGCACCAACTGCTCGAAACCCTGGGCGGGACTCTGCCGTTGCTGGTGCTCGGCCTGCCTGTCGAGGTGGCTACACTGCTGGCGTTCAGCGTGTCGATCCAGTTGTTGCTGCAGCACGGCAACGTGGACATGCGCATCGGCGGCTTGCGTCATGTGTTCGCCTGGGCGCCGGTGCACCGCCTGCACCACCTGAAGTACGGCACCACCGGTGACGTCAACTTCGCACTGTTCTTCCCGCTATGGGACCGTCTGCTTGGCACGGTGCTGTACTTGCCAGGCTACGCGCTGGCAGATGACGACATGGGGATCGGTGACCGGCCGGATTATCCGCAGGCCTACCTGGCGCAACTGCGTGAGCCTTGGGTGAGCGGCGATGCGCAACCACCGGCCCTGCTGCCGGCAGCACTGCGCCAGGCGTTAGCCGAACGTGCGTAGGCGCAGTCGACGCAAGGCGGTGCCGGGGGGCATGCCGAACTGACGGCGCACGCTGCGGGTAAAATGCGCCGAGTCGGCAAACCCTGCCAGCAGTGCTGCTTCGGTCAGGCTGGCGCCGCCCAACGCCAATTGCAGGGCCACGCGCAGGCGCTGCCACAGCACCAGGCGCCGTACCGACAGCTCCAGCGTGCCGCTGAACAGGCGCTCCAACTGGCTGATCGACAGCGCGGCGGTACTGGCCAGTTCGTAGGCCGGCAGGGCCCGTTCGTCCAGCGCACGGATGCGCTTGAGTGCTTTGCTCAGACGCGGGTCGAGCGGGCGGCGGGGCCACTGCCGCAGGCACTCGGCCAGTTGCTCAGGGCTGTTGCCGGCTTGCTCGCAGACCTGTGCCAGGTCTGCCACGTCGAACGCCAGGGGCTCGGCGAACAAGGTAAGGCAGGGTATGCCATGGCTGAGGATGGCGTGTGGTTGCTGCGACGGGATGACCACCTGCTGGCCGCTATAGCGCTGCTCGCCCAGGCATACCTCGACATCCGCACCGAGGCCGATCAATACCTGGTGCGCGTAATGCGCGTGGCTGTCGGTTTTGCCTAGCGTGGTCAGCAGCAGGCAGTGATCGCCCGCCAACCAGATATCGCCTTGCCAGCCCTGTGTCGCCTTATCGTTCATGCAGCCCTCTTGTGCGCCTGGTCGTGCCAGTGGATATCCCGGCAAAGCCTATTATGCTTCAGTTATCTTGCTGCGATCCGAGGCGATCTGCCTTGTCGTGCTTCGCGTAACCAAAGCAAGCCCCCAGGGCCTGGGTGCGATGGTGAAAAAGATTTGAGGTGCTCCCGGCCTGCATAACGACAAGACGGAGGCACCCCATGGCGGTTCTAGACAGCGCATCCACGGGCAGCGCGCCCCAACGCGGTATCACCCGGGAGGAGCGCAAGGTCATCTTCGCCTCGTCCCTGGGTACGGTCTTCGAATGGTACGACTTCTACCTGTACGGCTCACTGGCGGCGATCATCGCCAAGCACTTCTTTGCCGGGGTCAATGAAACCACCTCGTTCATCTTCGCCTTGCTGGCCTTTGCCGCCGGCTTTGCCGTGCGGCCATTCGGTGCCATTGTGTTCGGCCGCCTGGGCGACATGATCGGGCGCAAGTACACCTTCCTCATCACCATCGTCATCATGGGCCTGTCCACCGCCGTGGTGGGCCTGCTACCCAGCTACACCACGATCGGCGTGGCCGCGCCGATCATCCTGGTTACCCTGCGCCTGCTTCAGGGCCTGGCATTGGGTGGCGAGTACGGCGGCGCGGCCACCTACGTGGCCGAACATGCACCCAAGGGCAGGCGCGGCTTTTTCACCGCCTGGATCCAGACCACGGCCACCCTGGGGCTGTTCCTCTCGCTGCTGGTGATCATGGCCTGCCGCACAGCCATGGGTAACGAGGTGTTCGAAGCCTGGGGCTGGCGGGTGCCGTTCCTGCTGTCGATCCTGCTGCTGGTGATTTCGGTGTACATCCGCATGCAACTCAACGAGTCGCCGGTGTTCATGAAGATGAAGGCCGAGGGCAAGGCGTCCAAGGCGCCGCTGACCGAATCGTTCGCCCGCTGGGACAACCTCAAGGTGGTGATCATGTCGCTGCTCGGCGGTACCGCCGGCCAGGCCGTGGTGTGGTACACCGGGCAGTTCTATGCGCTGTTCTTCCTGTTGCAGATGCTCAAGATCGAGCCACAAACCGCCAACCTGCTGATCGCCGGTTCGCTGCTGATCGGCACGCCGTTCTTCATCTTCTTCGGCAGCCTGTCCGACCGCATCGGTCGCAAGAAAATCATCATGGCCGGCTGCATCATCGCCGCGCTGACCTACTTCCCGATCTTCAAGGCACTGACCCAATACGGCAATCCGGACGTGTTCGTCGCCCAGGAGCAGAACCCGGTAGTGGTGATGGCCGATCCTGGCCAGTGCGCGTTCCAGTTCGACCCGGTGGGCAAGGCCAAATTCACCAGTTCGTGCGATATCGCCAAGAGCCTGCTGGCCAGGCGGGCCATCCCCTACAGCAACGAAGCGGCCGAACCTGGCAGCGTGGCGCAAATCCGCATTGGTGAACGGGTCCTGCCGAGCTTTGATGGCAGCAGCCTGGCGGCCGCGGACTTCAAGGCGCAGAGCGACGCCTTTACCGCGACCTTGAGCGGGGCGTTGAAAGAGGCGGGCTACCCGGAGAAGGCCGACCCGGCGAAGATCCACTACCCGATGGTGCTGTTGCTGCTGACCCTGCTGGTGGTCTACGTGACCATGGTCTACGGGCCGATCGCCGCCTGGCTGGTGGAGCTGTTCCCGGCGCGAATCCGCTACACCTCGATGTCGCTGCCTTACCACATCGGCAACGGCTGGTTCGGCGGTTTCCTGCCGACGGTGGCGTTTGCCATGGTGGCGGCGACCGGGGATATCTATTACGGCTTGTGGTACCCGATCGTGATTGCGGTGATGACGGCGGTGTTGGGGATTTTCTTCCTGCCGGAGACCAAGGACCGGGATATCACCCACACCTGAAGGTGGAGGCTGCCAGTACCGGCCTCTTCGCGGGCTTGCCCGCTTCCACAGGTACGCACAGGCTTCGAGAACTGTGCAGTACCTGTGGGAGCGGGTTCACCCGCGAAGAGGCCGGTACTGGCAACCCATCAGTCGTAGTAGCCACGCAGCCCAAAGGCATACCCGGTATCCACCCCCACAGCCTCGCCCCGGCCCCAGCGCTTCTTCAACACGAACTCGAACGCCGGTTCGTACAACCCGTCCCGCACCAGCGCACCCGCCAGCACCTCCACGTCATACCAGCCATTGTCCAGCTCGATGATCGGCCGCCCCGGCACCTGGTAGCGCGCCATCAGGTCACCCAGTGTCTTGGGCGTGAAGTGTTGCAGGATGCGCCAGGTGTACAGCATCAGTGCACCGTGCTCGACCTGCAACACATAGCCATTGCGGCGGTGCTTGAGGCGGCTGCCGGGTTCGCACAGGGCCGGGGTGTAGCTGTCCAGGGTGAACAGGATGCGGTAGGGCAGGTTGTCGATCCCGGCCAGCGGCAGCACGATACCTTCGCGCACGGCCTGGTCGCCGCTGTCGCCGTGGGTGAACGCATGGGCCAGGTCGTCGGGCAGTTCATGTTCTTGCTTGAAGCGCTCAAGCAACTGGATATCGCCGAGCAGAAAGTAGTCGATCAGGTCGTTTAGCACTTCGCTGAATTCGTGGCGCATCTGTTTTCCTTGTTGGTGCGCATGAGGGCAATGGCAAATGTAGCACTTCAGATTGGCTTCAGATTGCCCCCGGATACTGCCCCCAACACCTGACCTGAAAGGGGGACAGCCATGACCCAGGCAGACAGCTCCAGCCTGTTTCCACTGGCTATTGGTAGCCACGGCGATCGCCTTGCCCACTTGACGCTGAAACTCCCGGGGGAACCTGGGCGCGACGAGCTGGAGCAGTTCATTCACGCCCGCTTTGCCTGCGCGCACCACGCCGACGTGCAGCACTACCTGCCCGAGCTGCTCGGCCTGCATGACAGCCATGGGCGCTTGATGGCCGCCGCCGGCATACGCCTGGCCAGCAGTGGCCCGACCTTCATCGAGCGTTACCTGGATGAACCGCTGGAGGTGGCCGTGACTCGACTGTCGGCCAGCCCGGTGAGCCGTGCGCAGTTGGTCGAAGTGGGTAACCTGGCCGCGCTCAGCGCCGGCAGTGCGCGGATCATGATCATTGCCGTGACCTGGTTGCTGGCCGCACGCGGCTTGCAGTGGGTGGCCTTCACCGGGGCCGCGACCCTGGTCAACAGCTTTCATCGCCTGGGCCTGGTGCCCACGGCGCTGGCCGTGGCCGACCCGGGTCGGCTGAACGGCGACGCCGGCAGTTGGGGCAGTTACTACGCGCAGCACCCGCAGGTGTTCGTCGGCAGCATCGGCTACGGCCATGAAGCCCTGGCCCGCGGCGGAGTGTTCGAGCGGTTGGGTTTGCCCGCGAGCGTGCAGGAGGCCGGCCATGCCGCATGAATGCCAGCTGTTCAGGGAAGTGTTGCAACTGCATGCCCGCCACCGAGGGGCGCAACCGGCGTTGCTGGGCCTTGCCGGGCCATTCACCTATCAACAGTTGCTGGACGAGGTCGAACACCGCCAGGCCTGGTTGAGCGCGCAGCCACCGGGCACCTTCGCCCTGGCCCTGGAGAATGGCCCCGAGGCGCTGTTCTGGGACCTGGCGGCGCTGTTCGCGGCGCGCCCCATCGTCATCCTGCCGGCGTTCTTCAGCAGTGCCCAGCGGCGCCACTGCCTGGCGCAGAGCGGGGCGGTGCTGGCGCTGGCCGATGAGGCCTTCGCTGACGACTTGCACGCCAGCGGCTTCAGTGCCGGTGAGCGCTTCTGGAGCCGGCCGCCGCCAGCGAGCGCGCCCTTGCCACCGGGTACCGCGAAGATTACCTATACCTCCGGCAGCACCGGTGCACCCAAGGGCGTATGCCTGAGCGCCGATGCGATGCTGCGGGTAGCGCGTGAACTGGAGGCCGCCAGCCGGCCTACGGCGCCGGGCAAGTACCTGGCGGTCTTGCCCCTGGCAGTGCTGCTGGAAAACCTGGGCCTGTACGCGGCCCTGCTAGCCGGGGCGAGCATTGCCCTGTACCCGCAGGCGCAGCTGGGTTTTCGCGGTGCCAGCCAGGTCGACTTCAAGCAGTTGCTGGGCGCCATCGCCTTGAGTGGTGCCGAAAGCCTGATCCTGGTGCCGCAACTGCTGCTTGGGTTGGTCACCGCGATCGAACGCGGCCTGATGCGAGTTGGCCCGTTGCGCTTCGTGGCGGTGGGCGGCGCGCGGGTGGCGCCGAGCCTGCTGGCCCGTGCCGAGGCCATCGGGCTGCCGGTGTTCGAGGGCTATGGCTTGTCCGAATGCGCCTCGGTGGTATGCCTCAACCGCCCCGGCGGCCAGCGCCCGGGCAGTGTCGGGCGGCCGCTGCCGCATGTGCAGGTGCGCATTGCCGAAGATGGCGAGGTGCAGGTAGCCGGCTCGGCGTTGCTCGGCTACCTGGGCGAGCCACCCTTCAGCGAGCCGTGGTTGTCGACCGGTGACCTGGGGCACTTCGACAACGACGGCTTTCTGTATCTGGCCGGCCGCAAGAAGCACCAGTACAGCACCAGCTTCGGGCGCAACGTAAACCCCGAGTGGGTCGAGGCCGAACTGACCCAGGGCGGGGTGATCGCCCAGGCGTTCGTTCACGGTGAGGGCTTGGCGCACAACCTGGCGCTGCTCTGGCCGCTGGACCCGCAGGCCGATGATCACACCCTGGAACAGGCCGTCCGCCAGGCCAATGCCGGGCTGCCGGACTATGCCCGGGTACATGCCTGGCGGCGCTTGCCCGAGCCCTTGAGTGCCGCCGGGCAAACCCTGACCGCCAATGGCCGGCCACGCCGCGAACAGATCCTGCGGTGTTACCAGTCTTTGCTATCCGACCTTCAATGAGCGACGAGGTTGCCATGCTTTTCTTCGATATGCTGCAACAGGAAACCGCCGACGAGCGTACGGCATTGTTCAACGTCCCGGTCATCCGCGACGCGCTGGCCGGCAAGGCCAGCCTCGAGGCCTATGTGGCCTTCCTCACCCAGGCCTACCACCACGTGCGGCACACCGTACCATTGATGATGGCCTGCGGCGCCCGGTTGCCGGCGCGGCTGGAGTGGCTGCGCGGTGCAGTGTGCGAGTACATCGAGGAGGAGTACGGCCACGAGCGCTGGATTCTCGATGACATCGCCGCCTGCGGTGGCGATCCGCAGCAAGTGGCGGGCGGCCGCCCGGCGTTGCCCATCGAGCTGATGGTGGCATTTCTCTACGACCAGATTGCCCGTGGTAACCCGGTCGGGCTGTTCGGCATGGTCAATGTGCTCGAAGGCACCAGTATTGCCCTGGCCACCCAGGCTGCCGGTACCCTGCAGAGCAGCCTTGGCCTGCCGGACCAGGCATTCAGCTACCTGAGTTCCCACGGCGCCCTGGACCAGGACCACATGGCCACCTACCGCGGGCTGATGAACCGACTGGACCAGCCCGAGGACCAGCAGGCGGTAATCCACGCCGCCAAGGTTGTGTATCGCCTCTACACCGCCATGTTCGAAGGGCTGCCGCGTGCCGCGCAGCAGGAGGCACAGCATGCGCTTGCCTGATTGCGTGGCGGTGCTCACCGGCGCCAGTGGTGGCATCGGCCTGGAACTGGCGGACCAGCTGTGCAGCGCCGGCGCCCGGGTGCTGGCGGTAAGCCGGCAACAGGGCAAGCTGGCCGAGCTGATGGTGCGCTACCCTGGGCAACTGCTTTGGCAGCAGGCCGACCTGCGCAGCGCCGAAGGCCGCCGCGACGTGCTGGAAGCGGCGCGGGCGATGGGCGGTTGCAACCTGTTGATCAACGCCGCCGGGGTCAACCGTTTCGCCATGCTCGAACAGATGGACGAGGCGGCTCTGGACGAGTTGTTCGATCTCAACATCAAGGCCGCCGTGCAGCTTACCCGCCTGTGCCTGCCGCTGCTGCGCGAGCAACCCAGTGCGCTGGTGGTGAACGTGGGTTCGATCTACGGCTCGATCGGCTACCCCGGCTATGCCACCTACTGCGCCAGCAAGTTTGCCTTGCGCGGGTTTTCCGAGGCGCTGCGCCGCGAGCTGGCCGACACTTCGGTGAACGTGCTATATGCCGCACCGCGCACCACCCACACGACGATGAACAGTAGCGCTGCGCAGGCCCTGAACCAGGCGCTGAAGGTGGGCGTCGATGACCCGCAGGATGTCGCCCGGGCAGTGCTCGATGCCGTGCAGGCCGAGCGCAGCGAACTGTACCTGGGCTGGCCGGAAAAACTTTTCGTGCGCCTTAACGGCATGCTGCCGGGCGTGGTCGACCGCGCCCTGCGCAAACAACTGCCGCTGATCCGTCGCTACAGCACCTGGCACAGCAAGGAGTCGAGCAAATGAAGCGTCTGATACTGGCCAGCCTGCTGGCCATCGCCCCGTTCACCTGGGCCCTCGACCAGAACGGAGCCCAGCAACTCAATGCCATCCAGCAGCGCTGGGCGGTAATACGCTACAACCTGCCCGAAGCCCAGCGTGCCGGGGCGTTCGAGGCCCTGGCGGTGCAGTCGGCGGCGTTGGTGCGCCAGCATCCGGGCTCGGCCGAACCGCTGATCTGGGACGGCATCGTCAACAGCAGCTGGGCCGGTGCCACCGGCGGGCTGGGCGCGCTTGGCAAGGTCAAGGCCGCCCGTACCAGCCTGGAAAAGGCCCTGGCCATGGACCCCAAGGCGCTGCAGGGCTCGGCCTACACCAGCCTGGGTGCGCTGTACGACCAGGTGCCCGGCTGGCCGCTGAGCTTCGGCGACCAGGCCAAGGCCGAGGCCATGCTGCGCCAGGCGTTGGCGATCAACCCCGATGGTATCGACAGCAACTACTTCTGGGCCGATCATCTGTACCGGCAGAACCGCTACGACGAAGCCCGCGCCGCTTTGCAAAAGGCGTTGCAGGCACCGCCCCGGCCCGGCCGGGAGCTGGCTGACCAGGGCCGCCGCGGTGAAATAGATGCTTTACTCAAAGCGATCAAGGACAAACAGGATTGAGCATGCGCCTGCTGCTGGTTGAAGACGACGCCGCGCTGGGGGAGGGTATCTGTGACGGCCTGCGCCGCGAGGGCTATACCCTCGACTGGCTGCAGGATGGCGCCAGCGCCTTGCATGCCCTGTGCCACGAGGAGTTCGACCTGGCCATCCTCGACCTGGGCTTGCCGCGCCTGGACGGCATCGAGCTGCTGCGGCGCCTGCGCGCGGCCGGGAAGAGCCTGCCGGTGCTGGTGCTGACCGCCCGCGACGCCACCGACGACCGCATCGCCGGGCTGGATGCCGGCGCCGACGACTACCTGGTGAAACCCTTCGACCTCAACGAACTCAAGGCCCGCCTGCGAGCCCTGCTGCGGCGCAGCAGCGGCCGCGCCCAAGTGTTGATAGAGCATGCCGGGGTGTGTCTGGACCCGGTCAGCCAGCAGGTGCGGTACCTGGGCCAGCCGGTGGTGCTCACGCCCAAGGAATACCTGTTGCTGCACGAGTTGCTGGCCCAGCCGGGCAAGGTGTTCACCCGCGAGCGGTTGACCCAGTTGCTGTATGGCTGGGATGAAGAGCCGGAGAGCAATACCCTGGAAGTGAACATCTACCAACTGCGCAAAAAGTTGTTCAACGGCCTGATTCGTACCGTACGCGGGATCGGCTATCTGGTGGAAGTCAAGGCATGAGCTCGCTGCGTCAACGCACCTTGTGGCGGGTGATGCTGCTGTTGCTTGGCGGCAGCGGATTGTTGGCGCTGTATAACTACCACGACAGCCGCCACGAAATTAACGAGGTGTACGATGCCCACCTGGCGCAGAACGCGCGGCTGCTGCAGGGCATCATGAGCCTGCCGGTGCAGGGACAGAGCCGTGACGAGTTATACCGCGCCTTCGACGAGGCCTTGAGCAAGGCCGGGCAGGACAAGGTGGGGCACCGCTATGAGAGCAAGCTGGCCTTCCAGGTATGGGCCGACGACAACGGCTTGCTGGTGCACACGCCCAGCGCCCCGCAGCTGGGGCAGCCGCCCCGGGCGCCGGGGTTTGCCGACATGGTGGTGGATGGGCACCGTTGGCGCAGTTTCGTCTTGCCGGTGCCGGAAAAACACTGGGTAATCTGGGTGGGTGAGCGCAACGACGTGCGTGACGACCTGATCGAACGCATCGTGCGGCACACGCTGTTGCCATTCCTGTTCGGCAGCCTGGCCCTGGCCTTGCTGGTGTGGGCGGCCATTGGCTGGGGGCTGCGGCCGTTGCAGAACATGGCCAGGGTGATCCGCGCCCGCCACGCCGATTCACTCGAGCCGTTGCAGCTGGTACCGCTGCCGAAGGAACTGGAGCCGATGCAGGCGGCGATCAACCGCCTGCTTGGGCAGATCGACGACCTGCTGCGCCGCGAGCACCGTTTCATCGCCGACGCCGCCCACGAGATGCGCACGCCCTTGGCCGTCCTGCGCCTGCATGCGCAGAACGCCCTCAATGCAGCCAGCGAGGCCGAGCGGGACAAGGCTCTGCAGTTCCTGATGGGCGGTGTCGACCGCCTTGCCCGGGTGGTCAATCAGTTGCTGACCCTGGCCCGCCTGGAGCCGCGGCCAGGCCAGCGTGCCTGGCAGCAGGTGGACCTGGAGGGTGTGGTGGCCGAAACCCTGGCCGAGCTGACCCCATGGATTCTGGAGCGCGGGCTGGAGCCTTCGCTGGATATCGCAGCAGGCGACTACCACGTGCACACCGACGCTGGCGCGCTGGGCATTGCCTTGCAGAATTTGATGACCAATGCCGTGGACCATTCGCCAGCGGGGGGGAGGGTCACCGTGACGCTGCAGCGTGACGGGCAAGCCCTGCTGATCAGCGTCGACGACGAAGGGCCGGGCATCGCCGTGGCAGACCAGCAGCGGGTGTTCGAGCGTTTCTACAGCAAAGGCTCGACCAATGGCGCCGGGCTGGGGTTGTCGATCGTCAGTACCATCATGAAGCACCTTGGTGGCAGTGTGCAGTTGCGCAATCAGCTACCACACGGGTTGCGCGCCACCCTGCGCCTGCCCGTGGGGCCGTAAACGCACATCTAGTGCTTCTGGGCGATCTGGATCAGGTTGCCGCAGGTGTCATCGAACACCGCTACGGTGACGGGCCCCCTAGGGGTGGGCGGCTGGGTGAACTGCACACCCGCCGCGCACAGCCGGGTGTATTCGGCCTGGATGTCACGCACACCGAACGAGGTGGCGGGGATGCCGTCCTGCCTGAGCGCGGCCTTGTATGCCTTGGCGGCCGGGTGCGCGTCGGGCTCCAGCAGCAGCTCGACGCCGTTGGGGTCGTTGGGGGAGGTGAGGGTCAGCCAGCGGTGTCGGCCCATGGGGATGTCGTGCTTGGGCTCGAAACCGAGTATGTAGTGGTAGAAAGCCAGGGCTTTGGCCTGGTCGTCGACGAGGATGCTGGTGACTACGATCTTCATAAACGCACACCGTATGCCTGGGGTCGATGAGTATCAGTAAAGCCGTTCGGGGGTATTTGACCAGTGCCAGCGCTCGGGCAGGGGGGGTACCTTTGCCAGGAACATGCGCTGCTACAGCTGATCGCGTTGACGGGTCTGGTGGGGCTGGCTGTGTTTCCAAGTGGGCTGCGAGCTGAACGGGCATTAACGTTGGTCGGGCTTAATCAACCAAGCCAGGAGTCATGACCATGCAAGAAGAATCGATGAATGAACTGCCAGCCCGCGATGACCACGATCGACTGGATCACCCGGAACCTCAGGAGACACTGTCCAGACGCAAGCGTGGGGTAGGCCCGGTGGTCGGCATGGCATGCGCGCCAGGGTACAAACTGATCGGCGACGACTGTGTACCGACGAATGTCGACTTCGAGTAATACGCAAGGGGGGCGCAAGGCGTCCCCCTACAAAAAACCTGCCCAAGCCATAGGTAAATCCTTCCTCACCCAGCCCCCACCCACCCACAGCCAAGGGTAAAGTGTCAGGCATGATCCCAGCGCGCCCAGACCGGCGCCAGAGAGGTGCCCGTGGCGGCCTACACATTGCGACAACTCAAGTACTTCGTCACCACGGTGGAGGCCGGCAGCGTTGCCGAGGCTTCACGCCAGCTGTACATCGCCCAGCCGTCCATCTCCACGGCCATCAAGAGCCTGGAGGAAAGCTTCGGCGTGCAGCTGTTCATCCGCCACCATGCCCAGGGTGTGTCGCTGACGCCCAGCGGCAAGCGCTTCTATGCCAAGACCAAGTCGCTGCTGCAGATGGCCCACGAATTCGAGCAGAACGCCCTGGCCGACAACGACACCGTGGCCGGGCAAATCGACATCGGCTGCTTCGAAACCGTGGCACCGCTGTATCTGCCGCGTCTGATCGCCGGCTTTCGCCAGCGTTACCCGGGGGTGGATATCCGCCTGCGCGACGGCGAGCAGCAGGACCTGATCCAGGGCCTGACTGCCGGTACCTTCGACCTGGCGTTTCTCTACGAGCATGACCTGGACGGTACCATCGAGGCCGAGCCGCTGATGCCACCGCAGAAGCCCTATGTGCTGCTGCCCGAGAACCACCGCTTCGCCGGCCAGGCCCAGGTATCGCTGCGCGACCTGTGCCCGGAGCCGATGATCCTGCTGGATGTGGCCCCCAGCCGCACCTACTTCGTCAGCCTGTTCAACGAAATGGGCCTGACGCCCAACATCGTCTTCAGCTCGCCGTCGATCGAGATGGTGCGCGGCATGGTCGGGCAGGGTTTCGGCTTTTCGCTGCTGGTGACGCGACCGCATTCGGAGTACACCTACGACGGGCAACGCCTGGCCATGCTGGATATCGCCGAGCCGGTGGCACTGTCGGGGTTGGCGGCAGCGTGGTTGAAGCGGGTGCAACTGACCAAGCCGGCGCAGCTGTTCGTCGAGTTCTGCCGGGAAGAACTGGCCAGGTTCTGAAACAGGCACGCCATGCTTCTCCTGCCGAAGCATGGCGTGCCTGCTGATCAGGGACTGACCTGGTAGCCGCGCCCCTGCAGGCACCCGGCGTAGGCACTGGCATGGGCCTGGGCTTTCGCTTCGTCCTGGCCGCGGCGGTCCTGGCGGCGGTCCTGACGCTGGCGCATGCCACCGACCGCAGCACCGGCGGCGGCTACCTCACCGGCGCGGTTCTGCCGGTATTGTTCCTTGGCATCGTCACCGACCCGGTCATACAGCTCGTCGTGCTGGTTGCCGCGCACCTGCGCGCCCGCAGCACCGGCAACCGCGCCGGCAGCGGCACCGCGTACGCGGCCACCGACATGGGGGTCGCTGGAGGTTGCGGCACTGTTCGCGGCATTGGTCGCGACGGTATTGCAATCATTGATATCCAGTTGCATCTGCTGGCTGCTCTGGCCCTTGAGCGGCACCACCGACTGCGCCTGGGCTGCCGATGCCGCGCACAGCAGCACCAGCAGGTAACTCCACGTGAACGTACGCATGGCAAACCTCCAGCGGGTGGGGATCCCGCTTCACAGGATAGTTCGCCTTTGCTGTCAAGGATGGCAGTTTTGCCTGGATGGTCTAAACCGGATATCAGATGTGGTCCGCCTGCATATCACGGCCCGAATCCGGGTTACCTGTGGAAACTCCATGAGCCAGACCCAGCACCTGATCATCTGTGAGTACTGCGACACGGTGTACCACCGTGCGCCGCTGCTCAAGCACCAGCGCGCCGTTTGCCAGCGCTGTGGAGGGGTGCTGTACCGGTACACCTCGCTGACCGTACAGCAGCGGCTGGCCCTGAGTGTGACGGGTGGCATCCTGCTGGTGTTCGCCAACTTCTACCCGGTGATGACCATCGGCATGCAAGGGCTGACCCACTCGGCGACGTTATGGGACTCGGTGCAGATCCTCAGCCACGGCAGTATCACCTTCATCGCCCTGGTCATGGCCTTGTCGATCATCTTTGCGCCGGTGCTGCAGATTGCCCTGTTGTGCTGGCTATTGAGTTTCGCCCTGGCCGGCCAGCGTGCCCCCGGTTTTGCCCTGTGCATGCGCAGCCTGGAGAGCCTGCGGCCGTGGAGCATGCTGGAGGTGTGCCTGCTGGGGGCGATGGTGGCGGTGATCAAGCTGGCGGGGTTGCTCGATGTGATTCCCGGCATCGGCCTGCTGGCCCTGGCCGCGTTGAGCATGCTGATCATCCATATCGCCGGCAAGGACATCCGCGACTTGTGGGAACAGGTATGAATACCCCGGCCAACGCCGACGACCTGGGCCTGTGCCTGTGCCATGGCTGCGGCAAGGCCTGCGAACTGGGCAGCGGCGCGCACGCCTGCGACCGCTGTGGTGCCGCCATTCACCGGCGCAAGGCCAATGCCATCAGCCGCGGCTGGGCGTTTCTGCTGGCGGCGCTGATTTTCTACATCCCCGCCAACCTGCTACCGGTGATGCACACCGAAATGCTTGGTAGCGGCAGCGAAAGCACCATTGGTGGTGGCGTGCTGGAGTTCTGGGAGGCCGGTGCCTGGGACATCGCGTTGATCATCTTCATCGCCAGTGTGGGCGTACCGGCCATCAAGTTCTTCTCGCTCGGCCTGTTGCTGTTCACCGCCCAACGCGGTTCCACCTGGGCCTGCCGGCAGCGCTCGCAGCTGTACCGCTTCGTCGAGTTGATCGGTTACTGGTCGATGCTCGATGTGATGGTGGTGGCACTGGTGGCGGCACTGGTGCAGCTGCGCGGGCTGGGCACCATCGAGCCGCGGGTGGGCATTCTGTTTTTCGGCATGGTGGTGGTACTGACCATGTTTTCTGCGATGAGCTTCGATCCACGCCTGATCTGGGATCGCCGTGTCAACGAGGGAGGCCGTATTGATGGTGCAACAGACTGACAAGCGCGAGGGCGCGGGGCAGGTTGAAGTGCACACCCGGCGCTGGAGTGTGTCGCTGGTATGGATCGTGCCGATATTGGCGATCCTGATCGGCGCTTCGCTGGTGGTGCGCAACTGGATGCAGCAGGGCCCGGTCATCGCCATTTCCTTCCACTCCGGGGAAGGGCTGGTGGCGCACAAGACCCAGGTCAAGTACCGCAGCGTGGTGATTGGCGAAGTCACCACGGTGGAACTGGCCGACGACAAGAAGAGCGTGGTCGCCAAGGTCCAGTTATCCAACGACGCTCGCGGTTTTGCCACTCAGGGTGCGCGCTTCTGGGTGGTGCGGCCACGCATTGGGGTGGGCGGCGTGTCCGGCGTGGACACACTGTTGTCGGGCAGTTTCATCGGGGCGGATTCCGGCGAATCGAAAGTGCCGGAGAAGTCCTTCGTCGGCCTGGAGCTGCCACCGCCGATCACCTATGACGAAAAGGGCAAGCGCTTTGTCCTTACCGCCAGCGACCTGGGGTCGCTGGATATTGGCTCATCGATCTACTACCGCAAGATCCCGGTGGGTGAGGTGGTGTCCTTTGCCCTGCAGGGCGATGGCAAGGGCGTGGAGATTGGCATATTCGTGCAGGCCCCCTACGACAGCTTCGTCAGCGCCGATACCCGCTTCTGGAACGCCAGTGGTGTCGACATGCAGATCGGTGCCAACGGCCTGAAGATCGATACCGAATCGTTGTCGTCGATCCTGGTGGGCGGGCTGGCCTTTGGCTCGCCCGACTTCGCCCCGCAAGCCGAGCCCGCTGCCGATCAGGCGCGCTTTCAGCTGTTTGCCGACCGCGACACCGCCCTGGCACCGCCCAGTGGCCAGGCGCAGTACCTGCAATTGCGCTTCGACCAGGCCATGCGCGGGCTGTCGGTGGGAGCCCCGGTGGAGTTCAAGGGGGTGGAGTTTGGCCGGGTCACCTCGGTCAAGCTTGACTACGATGCCACCCGGCAGACCTTCCCGGTGGTGGTCGATGCGGTTATCTACCCACAGCGGTTGGGGCCGGTGCACCGCAAGATGCTGACCGTGTTCAAGCATGCCGAAGGCGACGTGGACGGCGCACGGCGGCTGATCGGCACCTTCGTCGAGCACGGGCTGCGGGCCCAGGCGCGCAGCGGCAACCTGATCACCGGGCAGATGTTCATTTCCCTGGACTTCTACCCGGATGCCCCCAAGGTGGCCTTCGACAAGACCGCCGACCCCATCACCATCCCCACATTGCCAGGCAGCCTGGAGCAGTTGCAGGAACAGCTGCAGCGAGTGGTGGAACGCATCAGCAAACTGCCGCTGGAGAGTATCGCCAACAACCTGGACGGCAGCCTGCGTGAGCTGCGCGCCAGTCTCAAGCAGTTCAATGGTCAGACGCTGCCGGACGTGAAGGTGGCGCTGGACGAAGTGCACAAAACCCTGCGCACGGCCAATTCGGCCATTTCCGAGGACTCGCCGCAGCGCGAGCGGATGGGTGAAACCCTGGATGAACTGGAGCGCATGTCGCGTTCGTTGCGTGACCTTGCCGATTACCTGGGCCGGCACCCCGAATCGCTGATACGTGGCCGGCCGAAAGCGGCCAGTGCCGCAGACCTTGAACCCTGAGGAGACAGCCGATGCATCGACTGCGCAATATGTGTGGCGCCAGCCTGCTGGCCGTGCTGTGGGGCTGCAGCAGTACCCCGAACAACTATCACACGCTGGTACCGAGCGAGCCAGTGCGCGACAGCGGCCAGCGCATCCAGGTGGCGAGGGTGGCCGTGCCGCCGCAGGTGGACCGCCCGCAGTTGGTAGTGCGGCAAGGGCAGAGCGGCCTGGCCATCCTCGAGACGGAGTGGTGGGGGGCCAACCTGGTGGATGAATTCCGTAGCGCCTTGCAGGACCAGTTGGGCGGGCCAGTGGGGGGCGGCAAGGCGTCGCTGCGGGTAGATGTGCAGCGCTTCGATACCGTGCCGGGGCGCTACGCCTCGCTGGAAACGGTATGGCGCCTGACGCGCCCGGGTGAGGCCGAGCTGACCTGCCGTACCTCGCTGCAGACGCCGGCGGACAACAGCATTGCCAGCCTGGTCAACGCCCACCAGGTCAACCTGCGCAAACTGGCCGAGGCGGTGCGGGGGAGTGCCCGCCAGGGCAGCTGTGCACAGCCTGCCTGAAGGGCTGACCGATGCATGGTACTTGTGGGAGCGGCCTTGTGTCGCGAAAGGGGCGCAAAGCGCCCCCGGAAATTTCAACTACAAAACAATCAGTTCAGGCTGCCAGCATTCTGTGTCTTGCCACTACTGACCGACTGCTGCCCCCGCTCTGCCTTGTCCAGCGGCAGCTGGTCGAATTCGCGCAAGCCGTCCTTGCGGTACGGGTCGCCAATCCAGCGCGGTGCCACCACGAACTGCGGGTTGACCAGGCTCTTGGCCGGTTCGTAACGGTCATAGCTCAGCCCGGCCAGGTCGGACAGGGTATGGATCAGGTGCGAGCTGCTGTAGGGGCGGTCGGCCATCGCCTGCAAGTCGCGCGGGTGCTCGGCCTGCCAGCTGGGCGAAGTCCACAGCAGGAACGGGATGGTGTACATCGGCCGGGTTGGCGCGCCTTCGTTGCGCCCCAGGCGGTCGTGGTTGCCAGAGCTGTACACATCTTCGCCGTGGTCGGACAGGTACAGCAGGAAACCATTGGGGGTATTGGCCGAGTAATGCTTGATCAGGCTCGATACCACGTAATCGTTGTAGCGCACCGCGTTGTCGTAGAAGTTGTAGGTTTCCACCTGGTCGGCCGTCAGCTTGGCGGGTACCCCCTGGCGGTCGTTGAAGTGCGCGTAGTCGTTCGGGTAGCGGTAGCGATAGTCCATGTGTGTACCCAGCAGGTGCACGATGATGAACTTGTTCGGCGCCGGGTCCTGCAGGGCCTTCTCGAACGGTGCCAGCACCACGTCGTCGTACTGGCTGGCATTCTGGTTGCGCTGGTTGTTCAGGTACACCGGCGCGTCCGTCTGCTGCGAGAAGGTGGTCAGCATGGTGTTGCGCTTGGTCATGGTCTGCTGGTTGGTGATCCAGAAGGTCTTGTAGCCGGCCTGTTTCATCAGGTTGATCAGCGACGGGTCGGTGAGGAAGCGGTCCGGGTTCTGCTCGTCGCCGAAGGTGAGAATCTGTTGCATCACTTCAATGGTGTACGGGCGTGGCGATACCACGTTGCGGAATACCGTCAGGCTCTTGTCGCTGGCGGCCAGTGCGTCGAGGTTGGGCGTGGTGTCGCGGTTGTAGCCGTACAGGTGCATGTGCTCGCGGGTGGTGGACTCGCCCAGCACCAGCACCAGCGTGCGTGGCGCTGCACCGCTGCTGTCATGCAGGTTTTGCAGGGGGGGCAGCGCAGCGTTCTGGGCCAGCAGCTCCTGCATGTTGTCCAGCTGCTGGCGGTACTGGCGGTAGCCGACCAGCAGTTGCCAAGGCACGGCGGGTTCCATGCGCTGCTGCACCTTTTCGGCCGCATCGGCGAAGCTGCGCTGCTGGGTCACCATCTGTTTGTAGAACGGGTACACCAGGTTGGCCAGCAGCAACAAGGCGACCACCGGCAGGCGGCTGCGCAGTGGCAGGCTGACCGGGCGTACGCGCTTCCACAGCAGCACCGCCACCAGGGTGTACAGCAGCAATGCCAGGCCCAGCCAGACGCTGAAGTACTGGCTGAAGTACTCACCGGCCTCGGCGGTGTTGGACTCGAACATCACGAAGATGACGCTTTGCGAGAACTCCTGGCGATAGATGCCGAAGTAGCTCAGACCCACCAGCGAAGCGGCCCACAGCACCAGGCCGATGACCGCGGCAGTGGCACGGGTGAAGCGTGGCAGCAGCAGCACCGGGGCCAGCCACAGGCTGCTGAGGAAGAATGCATCGCGAAAGCCGGCAAACCCGGTGGTACCACTGAACAGCAGCAACGCCTGGGTCACGCCCGAGAAGTACCAGAAAAACAGCAAAAGCCAGCCCAGGCCGGCCCAGTCCACGCGCTTGGGCGAGGAGGGGGATGGAGTGTGTGACACGTATGCCTCGTCGTAGCTTGGCGGCCAGCGGATGTGCCCGTGACCGGAAAGGGCGTGACGCTAATCTGCCGGGTGTGAAAATAACGTCAACGAGACGCTGGCCCGGGCAAGGTATGATGTGTTCAGCCAAACCAGACTGACAGGTCGAGTGAGAATGAACCGTCGCAAGAAGATCAAGCAGCTATTGCAGGCGCATGCCAAGAAGGCCAGCGCCAAACTGGCGCCGCGCAAGCCCAAGTACATTTGCAAGGCCGACCGTTTGAAGATGGAGGCTGAGGCTGCAGCGGATACCCCAGGCGTTACGGAGAACTGATGCCTGTCACGCACCCCTGTGGGAGCGGCCTTGTGTCGCGATAGGGCCGCAGAGTGGCCCCAGGTTCCAGCATTACGGCAACCAATGCTGGGGCTGCTGCGCAGCCCTTTCGCGACACCAGGCCGCTCCCACATCGAGCGCGCCAATTGCGGATCAACGATCAACGGCGGTAGTAACGATAATCGTCATGGTAGCGGTGGTGCATGGCCCGATCATGGCGGCGCTCCCAGTCGCGGCGGCGTTCCCAGTCTCGCCGGCGTTCCCAATCACGGCGGGCTTGCTCGCGGCGCCACTGTTCGCGGCGCCAGTCGCTGCGGTGGTCATGCCAGCGGTCGTCATCGTGGGCCAGCAGCGTGGCCGGCTGTGCATCGGCCACACTGGCCACCCTGGACCAGGGGTTGCCGGCAGGCTGCAACGGTGATTGAACCGCCGGAGTCGCCGCTACGGGCGCCTTCATTTGTGTTGCCGACGCCGTGCCCATCGCCGCGAACGAGAACAGGCCGAGCAGCATCAACCTTGCGACATGTATTTTCATGAGCGAAGCCAACCTCTGATAACAATTGAGCCATCTGGCCAGCAGGTGGTCGGCGAACCTTGTCTCGCGTCCCGCTACCTTTCTGTGCCTCCCACATAGACCGGAAAACGGGAAAAAGTTCGCAGCGGCAACAAGTTGTACAACTTTTGCACCTCAGCCCCGCGACCCTTTGCCAAGGGGCCGCTCACTTGGCGCGCGCTTTCTGCAGCATGTCCTCAAGCAAGGCAATCAGCGCGTCCGGGTCCATCTCGGTAAAGGTTTCATGGGAGGTTTCAATGATCATCCGGGCGAAGGCCGGGCTGTATTCGAGCGCTTCCTCCTGATCGGCTGCCGGGGCTATCGGCTTGTCGTCGCCGGTTCGATGATTGAAAGGGCGGGCAAGGCCGCCCCTACAGGGAAAACGCGATCCCTTGCAGGAGCGGCCTTGTGTCGCGATGGGCTGCAAAGCAGCCGCAAAATCTCACCGGCAACATCTAGCCAGCCTTCTACACAAAAGCCCGCCCCCCACGCCGACGGTCTTCCTTCAGCAACCCCTCCACCTTGCGTAACGCCTGGCCCAGCGCAGCCTGGTCCGGCGCGCCGCCCAGCGAGATACGCACGGCATCCGGCCCTTGCGTCGCCACGCTGAACGAATCCGCGCCGGCCACACTTACCCCCACATCATCCAGGGCATGGGTAAACCGCTCCTGGTGCCAGTGCGCCGGCAGTGGCAACCACAGGTGCAGCCCGGTGGGGTGCGCCTGGAACTCATGGCTCAGCAGTGTGCGCGCCAGCTGCTGGCGAGCGCGGGCTTCACGCTGGATCTCCTGCACCAGCTCCCTGGCCGTGCCGCTGCGAATCCACTGCTCGACCAGCGCCAGCAGCAGGGCCGAGCAGCCCATGCTTGATGCCCGCAGGCCCCTGAGCAGGCCTTGCCCGTCATCGCCACGCGGCGGCAGCACGAAGGCGGTGCGCAGGCTCGGCCACAGGCACTTGGACAGAGACGCCAGGTAATAGGTGTTGGCACCGCCGGTCAGGCAGGTGATGGGCGCAGGCGCGTCGTCGAGCAGGTAGCGATAGGGGTCATCTTCGATCAGCGTGATCCCCTGTTCGAGTACCACCTTGGCAATCGCCTGGCGTCTGGCCGCGTGCATGGTGTGCGCGGTGGGGTTGTGGAAGGTGGGGTTGAGGTACAGCAGACGCGCGCCGCTTTCCCGGCAGGCTTGCTCCAGGTGGCCAGGACACATGCCGTCTGCGTCAGCGGCCACCGCGACAATGCGCAGCCCCAGTTGCCGGGCGGCCAGCAACAGGCCGGGGTAGGTCAGCGGGTCGCAGAGGATAGCGTCGCCGGCCCGGGCATGGGCACTGAGGATGGCGAAGATGGCCGCCTGCGAGCCGGAGCACAGTGTCAGGGCACTGCTGTTCAGATCGCCCAGCGCCGGCTTCAGCCAACCTTGGCCGGCCTGCAGCAGCGAGCGGGTGGTCGGTTCGTCCTGGTAAGGCGACAGCGCTTCGATGCGGTTGCGCTGCAGCACCTGCCCGAGCCCGGCGCTCACCAGTTGGGCCATCGAGCCATTGGCCGGCTGCGGCGGGATGTTCATGGTCAGGTCGACGCCGGCCAGGCTGGGCACTTCGCTGGCACCCAGGATGAAGGAGCCGCGGCCACTGTACGAGGCAATTAGGCCGCGGTTGCGGGCTTCGGCATAGGCCCGGGTCACTGTGGTCAGGTCGACACCCAGGTGTGCAGCCAGCACACGCTGCGGCGGAATCTGCTCACCTCTCTGCAACATCCCCGACTGTATGGATTCTGCGAGCATGTCTGCAATCTGTATGTATCTTGGGCCTGCTTTTGGCTTGAAAGGCCTTGTCCAGCGTGTTTGAGCAGCTTCTGTTGGCGCATCGGCAAGAGGCATGGGCATTCCTCCCGGTTGTCACTCCATACACTTAGGAATATCATGACATACGGTTGTTAATTAATCCATACAATATGGAAAGCGTATGGCTATATTGATGTGCACCGGAATGGCGCGGCAGGGTTGCAACGATAAGCGCTTCCGGGCTGCCAGTCATGGAGATGTTCGATGAATGACTGTCATCTGATCTGCGCCAATCGTCTCGACGATGGCGCTGTCGTCTGGCTCGATACCGGGCATGAGTGGGTGGAAACGCTGCAACAGGCCGGCACCTTCGACGCGCAGGCCCTGGCGCCGGCAACCCTCGCCGCCGAAGCGGCGGTACTGGCCAACCAGGTGGTCGCACCGACGCCTTGCGAAGCCTGGGTGGTCGACGGCCTGCTGCAGCCGAAAAGCCTGCGTGAACAGCTGCGCTCGCGTGGCCCGTCGGTACGCAGTGACCTCGGCAAGCAGGCTGCCGGCATGCCGCCAGGTAATGAGCACGTTGCTGTGCGCCCGGTCCTGCCCGTCGAGGCGGGGCAGGCAGGGGTGTACCGTTATGATCCGTTCGAGCGTGAGTTTCTCAAGGAGCGCGCCCGCCAGTTCGAGCAGCAGGTCGCCCGTCGCCTGAGTGGCGAGCTGGACGAAGAGGCATTCAAGGTCTATCGGCTGATGAATGGGCTGTACCTGCAATTGCACGGCTACATGCTGCGCGTGGCCATCCCCTATGGCACCTTGAGCGCGCTGCAGCTGCGCCAGCTGGCCTATGTGGCGCGCACCTATGACAAAGGCTATGGCCACCTCACCACCCGGCAGAACATCCAGTTCAACTGGCCGCGCCTGGCCGATACCCCAGAGATCCTGTCGGTGCTGGCCGATGCCGACCTGCATTGCATCCAGACCAGCGGCAACTGCATCCGCAACGTCACCACCGACCATTTTGCCGGGGCTGCCGAGGATGAAGTGCTGGACCCGCGGGTGCATGCCGAGATCCTGCGCCAGTGGTCCACCGACCACCCGGAGTTCACCTACCTGCCACGCAAGTTCAAGATCGCCATCACCGGCAGCCCCAGGGACCGCGCCGCCGTACGTTTCCATGACATCGGCATCCTGGCGCAGCGCAACGTGCAGGGTGAGGTCGGCTTCCAGGTGTATGCCGGTGGTGGCCTGGGGCGTACCCCTATCGTCGGCACCCGGGTGCGGGAATGGCTGCCGGAGCGCGAACTGCTGCGCTATGTCGAGGCCATCCTGCGGGTGTACAACGCCCTGGGGCGGCGTGACAACCTGTACAAGGCACGCATCAAGATCCTGGTGCGCGAGCTCAAGCCCGGCCGCTTCATCGAGATGATCGAACAAGAGTTCGCCAGCCTGCCGACCGACCACCAATACCTGGAGCCGGCCATCGTCCAGGGCATTCATGCCCGTTTCGTGCAGCCGGCCTTCGAGGCGCTGCCCGGGCTGTGCGACAGCTTCCTGCGCGCGCGGGCGGATGACACCGCGTTCGCCAGCTGGGTGCGCACCAACACCCACCCGCACAAGCAGTGTGGCTACATCAGCGCAGTCATCTCGCTGAAACCGCCGGGTGGCATCCCGGGTGATATCAGTGCCGAGGAAATGCTCACCCTGGCCGACCTGGCCGAGGCCTACTCGCTGAACGAGATTCGTGTCTCCCACGAGCAGAACCTGGTGCTGCCGCACATCCGCCAGGGCGACCTGTACAGCGTGTGGCAGGCCCTGCGCCAGGCCGGCCTGGCGACCAGCAACATTGGTTTGTTGTCCGACTCCATCGCCTGCCCGGGCATGGACTACTGCAGCCTGGCCACCGCCCGTTCGGTGCCGGTCGCCCAGCGCATCGCCTTGCGTTTCGACGCTGCCCGGCAACAGGAGATTGGCGAGCTCAAGCTCAACGTCTCCGGGTGCATCAATGCCTGTGCCCACCACCATGTGGCACACATCGGCATCCTCGGCCTGGACAAGGCCGGCCACGAAAACTACCAGATCACCCTGGGCGGCAGTGCCGAAGAAGACGCTGCGGTCGGGACCATCCTCGGTCGCTCGGTGCCCTTTGAGGAGGTGCCCGACATCGTCGAAGCGATCATCGGCCTCTACCTGCAATTGCGCGAGGACGGCGAGCGCTTCCTCGATACCTACCGTCGCGTGGGGATCGAGCCGTTCAAGGAGGTGCTGCGTGATGCTCGTTGATCGTGATGGCCTGGTCCAGGCCGATACCTGGCGCTACCTGGGCAGCGAAGAACTGCCGACCTACGCCACGCGAACGGTGTTGCGCCCGCAGCAATGGGACGACTACCACATGCGTTTCGGCCAACCGGCCGAGGGCCTGTGGCTGGCCGCCGACCAGGATCCGGCGCAGCTGCTGCCATTGCTCGGGCACCTGGCGTTGATCGTGGTCGAGTTCGCCAAATCCCGTGATGGCCGTGGCTTCACCCTCGCCAGGCTGCTGCGCGAGCGTCACGGCTTTGGCGGTGACCTGCGCGCCGCCGGGCCATTGCTGCCCGATCAGTTCGCCATGTTGCTCCAGTGCGGGTTCACCAGCGTACTCGTTTCGGCCGCCGTGCCGGCGCAGCGCTGGCAGGACGCCGCGGCTGCCCATCGGCAGGCCCGGCCACGCACCCTGCTGGAGCGTCTTTCCCAACGGAGTGAGGCATAGCCATGTTCAGCCTGACAGCCTTGGAGCTGGCCCGTATACAGTTCGGGTTCACCATCACCTTTCACATCATCTTTCCGGCCATCACCATTGGCCTGGCGGCATTCCTGGCGGTACTGGAAGGCCTGTGGTTGTGGAAAAGAGACAACGCCTACCTCGACCTGTACCACTTCTGGTCGAAAATCTTCGCCGTCAACTTCGCCATGGGCGTGGTCTCGGGGCTGGTCATGGCCTACCAGTTCGGCACCAATTGGAGCTTCTACTCGCAGTTCGCCGGTAGCATCACCGGCCCATTACTCACCTACGAGGTGCTGACGGCGTTCTTCCTCGAAGCGGGCTTCCTCGGGGTGATGTTGTTCGGTTGGCACAAGGTTGGCCGCGGCCTGCACTTTTTCGCCACCGTGATGGTCGCCGTGGGCACGATGATTTCCGCCACCTGGATCCTTGCCTCGAACAGTTGGATGCAAACGCCGCAAGGGCACGAAGTGATCAATGGCGTGGTGGTGCCCGTGGACTGGTTCGCCATCATCTTCAACCCGTCGTTCCCGTACCGCCTGGCACACATGGTGACCGCCGCGATGCTATCGACTGCGCTGTTTGTCGGTGCCTCGGCGGCCTGGCACCTGTTGCGCGGCACGCGTACACCGGCGGTACGGCGGATGTTCTCGATGGCCCTGTGGATGCTGCTGTTCACCGCGCCGCTGCAGGTACTGATCGGTGACATGCACGGCCTGAACACGCTCAAGCACCAGCCGGCGAAGATCGCCGCGGTGGAGGGCCACTGGAGCAATACCCCCGGGCAGGGCGTGCCGCTGATCCTGTTCGGCATCCCCGACATGGACGCTGAAACCACCCGCTACAAGGTCGAAATCCCCAACCTGGCCAGCCTGATTCTGACCCACAGCCTGCACGGGCAGATTCCTGCCCTGAAGGACTTCCCGAAAGAGGACCGGCCCAACTCGGCCATCCTGTTCTGGTGCTTCCGGGTCATGGTTGGGCTGGGGCTGTTGATGGTCATGCTTGGACTGTATGGCGCCTGGTCGCGTTGGCGCGGTCGGTTGTACGAGTCCCGGCTGCTGGCGCGGTTTGCCCTGTGGATGGGGCCTTCGGGCCTGGTGGCCTTGCTGGCCGGCTGGTACGTCACCGAAATTGGCCGCCAACCCTGGGTGGTCTACGGCCTTATGCGCACCAAGGACGCCGTCTCGGACCACTCGGCATTGACCCTGTCGGTGGGCCTGGTGGTGCTTGTTGTGATGTACCTGGGGGTGTTCGGCACCGGCGTCGCCTACATGTTGCGCCTGGTACGCAAGGGACCGGAGGTGCACGACGACCATCCGCAACCGGTGACCGCCAACCAGCGGCCTGCCCGCCCATTGTCGGCGGTGGACGACCCGCTGTATTCCCATTCGCCCAATCACACTGACTGACGGGAGACGCTGTCATGGGTATTGATCTTCCGCTGATCTGGTTCCTGATCATCGGCTTTGGCGTGATGATGTACGTCATCATGGACGGGTTCGACCTTGGTATCGGCATCCTGTTCCCGTTCATCACCGACCGCGACCAACGCGACACCATGGTCAACACCGTGGCGCCGGTGTGGGATGGCAATGAAACCTGGCTGGTGCTGGGTGGGGCAGGGTTGATGGCGGCCTTCCCCAAGGTCTACGCCATTTTGCTCAGCGCGCTGTACATCCCCGCGCTTGGGTTGCTGGCCGGGCTGATCTGGCGTGGTGTGTCGTTCGAGTTCCGCTTCAAGGCCGATGAAGCGCACAAGCCGTTCTGGGACCGGGCGTTCATGGCCGGGTCGTACGCCGCAGCGTTCTTCCAGGGGGTGATGCTGGGCGCGTTCATCGAGGGGCACTCGATAGTCGATGGCGTAGCCACCAACGGCTTGATGAGCTGGCTGACACCGTTCAACGTGTTTTGCGGGGTAGGGGTGGTGGTGGCGTATGCATTGCTGGGCGCGACCTGGCTGGTGCTGAAGACCGAAGGCCGCCTGCAGGCCAGCATCATCCGGGCGTGCTCGCCGATTACCCTGGCGACGGTGGCGGTGATGCTGATCGTCAGCATCTGGACACCGCTGAGCCACCCGGCGATCTTCGACCGCTGGTTCAGCCTGCCGAACTTCTGGTTCTTCCTACCAGTACCGGTACTGGTGCTGGTGGCCACCTGGGCGATCCTCAGGTCGTTGCGCGGGGTGCCGCATGCCGGGCCTTTCGTCTGGTCGCTGGTGCTGGTGTTCCTGGGCTATACCGGTCTGGTGATCAGCATCTGGCCGTACGTGCTGCCGCCCAGCCTGACCATCTGGGAGGCCGCGGCGCCGCCGCAGAGCCTGGGCTTTGCCCTGGTCGGGGCGTTGCTGATCATCCCGTTCATCCTCGGTTACTCGGCCTGGTCGTATTACGTGTTTCGCGGCAAGGTCAAGGACGGCGAGGGGTACCATTGAGGCCTGGCCGCTGGTGCTGGTTTCATTTGTGGGAGCGGGCTGCGAAGCAGCCCCATGCTCTCCGGGGGCTGGACCATTTCGATCTTCCTGTGCAAGCTGATGTACGACAGTGATTGCACACAGAAGGTGATCGTTTGTGAACCCCGAATCCATGCTGGCGGCATTGCCAGGCTTCGCCATGGCGGCCGAGTCCATCCAGGTGCTGCCCGATGCCAAGGCCTACCGCGTCTGCCTGCTCGAGCGCATCCTTGCCGCAACCCGGCGCATCGTCATCGTCGCGCTGTACCTGCAGGAAGACGAGGCCGGCCAGGAAGTGCTGGATGCCCTGTACCAGGCCAAGGCCGCGCGGCCAGAGCTGGAAATCACCATCGTGGTCGACTGGTTCCGTGCCCGGCGCGGCCTGCTGGGCGCCGGGCGCCAGCCGGGTAATGCCGCCTGGTACCAGGCCCAGCGCCAGCACCATGGGCTGGACATCGTCATCCACGGCGTACCGGTGCAGACCCGCGAGCTGTTCGGCGTGTTGCATCTGAAGGGCAGCATCATCGATGACTGCGTGATCTATACCGGCGCCAGCCTGAACAACGTGTACCTGCACCGTTTCGACCGCTACCGACTGGACCGCTACCACCTGTTCCAGTCACCGGCGCTGGCCGACGCCATGGTCGACCTGGTGCGACGCCTGCTGCACCACTCCGCCACACCGCGCCTCGACCTGCCGGCGCCACCCTCCACCCGCAGCCTGCGCGGCGACATCCGGCGCTTGCGCGCGCGGCTGCGGCGCATGGCCTATGAGGCACCCGCCAGCGTGGCGGGGCAGGGCCTGCGGGTGATCCCGCTGTTGGGTGTGGGCCGTGGCAACCCGCTGAACCGTGCGTTGTGCGCCCTGCTGGCGGCGGCGCGTACGCAGGTCATCATCAGCACGCCGTATTTCAACCCGCCCCGGGTGCTGATGCGCGAGCTCGACCATGCCCTGGCGCGTGGCGTGCGGGTGGAGCTGATCGTTGGTGACCGTACGGCCAACGACTTCTATATCGCCCCCGGCGAGCCGTTCAGTGCCAGCGGCGCGCTGCCCTACCTGTACGAAGACAACCTGCGCGCCTTCACCCGACGTCGCCACGCCGCGATTGCCAGCGGCCAGCTGCAGGTGCGGATCTGGAACGATCCCGGGCATACCTTCCATGCCAAGGGCGTGTGGATCGACCAGCGTTATTCGCTGCTGACTGGTAACAACCTGAACCCGCGCGGCTTCAACCTGGACCTGGAGAACGGCCTGCTGATCGATGACCCGCAGGGGCAATGGCTGGCGCCACGGGAAGCAGAGTTGGCCGAACTGCGCCGGCATGCGCCCAAGATTGGCTCGGCAGAGGCGCTGGGTGGCAAGACCGAGCACCCCAAGGAGGTGCGCAAGTTCCTGCGGCGGCTGCGCTATAGCCGGTTGGAACCGCTGATCAAGCGGGTGCTCTGAGGGTAGTTGTGGGAGCAACTGTCTTGCTCAAAATTTCAAGGCACACGCGGTCACTGAGGGAGCGGGCGTGCCCGCGAAACGGCCAACGCGGTCTATGGCACCGGCTACGCCGGTGTTCGCGGGCACGCCCGCTCCCACAGGTAATGTGACACGCTCTCGAACATTGTTCCCTGTGCGACAGCGCAGCCCAAAGGGCTGGGCAATCTCCCACAGGGATGGCATTCAGGCTGCGGCACCTTTGGCCTCAGGCACCTTTGTTTCCTGTTTGCCCCGCGGCTTGAGCCGCGACACCGCAAACAGCACCACCGCCAACCCGACGACCTGGTACAGCGAAATCTCCTCGCTCAGGATCGCCCAGGATGCCAGCACCGTCAGCACCGGTCCCAGGTTGCCCACTGCCGCGGTATGGGTCGGCCCCAGGCGCTGTATCGCCAGCGCCACCCAGTAGATCGGCAACACCGTGGAAAACACCGCCATCAACCCGGCATTGGCCCACACTGTGCCCGGCAACTGCCACAACTGCCCGACCGGCGCCACCACCAGGTAATGCGCCAGCACCATCAGCGACGACGCAGTGCCGCACAGCCCGGCCAGGCGCATCGAGCCCATGCGCTTGAGCATCATCCCGGTACCGGAGTAATACAGCGCGTAGGTCACCGCACTGGCGAACACCCACAGCGAGCCTAGCACCACCTGCTGGCCAGCCCCGGCCACGCTGACGGCGTGGACAAAGGCGATGCCCAGCCCCAGGTAGCACAGGCCCATGGCCGACAAGGTACGCAGGCTTGGCCGTTCACGCAGGGCGATGGCCTGGAACACCAGCACCAGGGTCGGGTAGGTGAACAGGATCAGCCGCTCCAGCCCGGCACTGATGTACTGCAGGCCATAGAAGTCGAACAGACTGGCCAGGTAGTAGCCCAACAGCCCGAGCATCGCGACGCGCAGCCCATCGCCCAGGTTGAGCGGTGCGCTGCCCTGACCACGGCTGGCCCATATCAGCCAGGCGAACAGCGGCAGCGACAGCCCCATGCGCAGGGCCAGCAGGCTGATGGCGTCCACCGGCCCCGCGGCATAGGCGAGCTTGACGAAGATGGCCTTGAAGCTGAAGCCCAGGGCCGCCAGCACGGCGTACAGGGCGCCGCTTTGCAGCTGGCGCTGGATCAGGCTGCGGAATGCGTTCATGGGGTACCTGTGGCAGAAGAAAGGCAAGGCTTATTCTGAACAGAAGGCCGTCGCGCTAGAATCGCTTTTTAGCGAACAGGGTATTCGTTTTTGGAGAAGGCCATGCCATTCGACCTGACTGACCTGCGCCTGCTGCTGGCCATTGCGGCCACGGGCAGCCTGAGCAAGGCGGCTGCGACCTTTCCGGTGGCCGTGTCGGCCGCCAGCAATCGCCTGCGTTTGCTGGAAGAGCGTTGTGGCCTGGCACTGTTCATCCGCAAGGCCGATGGCATGCAGTTGACGCCTTCCGGTCGCCTGGTGCTGGAGGGCGCACGCAGCGTGCTCGGTGAGGCGCACAAGCTGCAGGAAACCTTGCAGCAACTGTCTGGCGAGCACCGCATCACCTTGCGCCTGGCGGCCTCCACGGTGTCCAACAGCACACTGCTGCCGGCGGTATTAGGGCCGTTTCTGGCAGACTACCCGGAAGTCGACCTGCAACTGATGGAACACAAGAGTGTGGATGTACTGCGGGTGGTGGTGGCCAACGAGTGCGAGATCGGGGTGTACGACGGCATTCTGCCCAGCGAGGGGGTGGTATCGCTGCCGTTTCGCACCGAGCGGCTGGTAATGCTGGTGCCCGCCGACCATCCCCTGGCCGGGCGCGAACAGTTGCGCCTGGTCGATGCCCTGGGCTACGCGTTCATCTGCCTGCCGGGTGGGCGGCCCATGCAGCGTTTTGTCGAGGAGCTGGCAATGAACCTGGCCATGCCGCTGAAGGTGCGCGTGCGAGCACCCAGTTTCGAGGCCATCGCGCAACTTGTGGCGCAGCGCGCAGGCGTGGCCATGCTGCCCGAAACAGCCGCCGTGCGTGCCGAGCAGGAGCTGTCGGTGCGTCGGGTGGCCCTGGCGGAAAGCTGGGCCACCCTGGAGCTACGCCTGTGTTTCCGCGACTGGGAGCGCCTGAGCTCACATGGGCGGCAACTGGTGAGCTTCTTGTCCGGGCAACGGCTTACTGCGCCGGGGTCAGGCGAATACCACTCACCTGCACCTGATCACCGGGTTTGAAGCGGGCATTGGGCGAGCGATAGCGCTGGGTGCTGCCGTCGTCGTGGCGCACCACGTAGGCCGCGTCGCTGCGCCCGCTGCCTTGTTGCACGGCGGCGCCGCCAAATGCCCCCAGGGCAGCGCCGGCAATGGCACCGAACGGGCCGCCGAGCGCAGCGCCGACCATCAGGCCGCTGACGCCGCCGGCGCCATAGCCCACTGTGTTGTCGGGGCTTTCCGAGAGCACCTCGTCGGCGCAGGCGGGCAGGGCGATGGACAGGGACATCGCCAGAGGGAGGAGGATATTTTTCATGATGGTCATTTCCGCAAGGCAGGTAGTGGCGAAAGAGAATGGTTCAGCTTTCGTGCCAGCTGGGCAGCCCTTGCAGGTGGGCGTGTTGCGCTAGTGCGTTGTCATTACGACAGCGTTTTTTGTGGTGCAAATGACACACTGATGTCGATATGACATTTCTCCCGCACGGGCGTTGGCCAGGGCTGGGCTATCATTTGCAGGCTGGTGTGTGAGGCTCCTCTGAAAAGTCATCACGAGCGCATACAATCGAGCCTTTTCCTCGCTAACCAGATAGGCCAATCCGTATATGGCGCTTGATCCACCCACGATGCTGACTATCTCGATCGCCCTGGCTGCCGCAGCTGCTTTGTACCTGGCGATCGAGTGGCGCAGCGTTCGCGAGCCGTCGCTGCTGTTCTGGAGCGCAGGCTTTGCCACCATCACGATGGGTTCCACCCTGGCCTTGCTGCGCGGCATCGGCTTGATGCTGATCGGTATCTGGTTCGCCAACGGCTTGCTGGTGGTGGCGCACTGGTTCTTCCTGGTGGGGGTGTTGCGCTTCACCCAGGTGCGGCTGTCGCGTATCTGGTTATCGGTCGTCCTGGTGTGGTTTGCCTTGCTGCTGTTGCCTGTGGGGCCGCAGTGGTCGAAGGTGATGCTGATGGTCAACTCGTTGCTGGTAGCGCTGTTGACGCTCAAGGCCAGTTGGCTGTTGCGGCCGCATGGCAAGTCGCTGAGTGTTGGCGCTGTGCAGTTGCGCTATGTATTGCTGGTTCACGGCTTGTTCTATGTGGCCAAGGGGATCATTGCGATCACACCGGGTACGCTGATTGACCTGGCCACCTTCGGCGGGCTGATCATTCAGGTGTCCTTGGTCGAAGGCGCGATGGCGATCATGCTGATTGCCTTGTCGATGACCGGCACTGTGCGCTACCGGCGCGAGGCGCGGATTGCCCGGCTGGCAGCCCGTGATCCGTTGACTGCGCTGTACAACCGGCGCGCGCTGGAGGTGCGGGCGGGGCCTTTCTTCAAGGAAGTGAGCCCGGCTCAGCCCGGGGCCTTGCTGCTGATCGACATCGACAATTTCAAGCTGGTCAACGACCTGCACGGGCATGTTGCAGGGGACCGCTTGCTGATTGCCTTGAGCGAGATGATCCGCACGGTGCTGCCCGAGCGCTCGCTGGCGGCGCGGCTGGGCGGTGATGAGTTCGTCATTCTGCTGTGTGGTGCGAGCAGCGAGCGGGTCATGGAGCTGGGTGGGTTGTTACGCGAGCAGTTCCAGCAGTTTGCCAGCAAGGCGGTGCCTACGCCGCAGCCGGTCACCTTGAGTATCGGCGCCAACCTGTTCGACCAGCCGCCGGCGAGCCTAGCGGCGTTGATCGAGCAGGGGGATGTGGCGTTGTACCAGTCCAAGCGCGGAGGGCGCGACAGTATCCGCTTCGTCGAACGGCCGATGGCCGACCTAAGCCAGTAGCAGTTTTGCCTTTGCCTTTGCCTTTGCTTCAAAGCGCGCGACAGTTCAGGCACCGCCGATTGCGACTTCAGGAGGCCGAGCGAAGGGCTCCTGAAGTCGCAATCGGCGGTGCCTGAACTGTCGCGCGCTTAGAAGCAAAGGCCGAAGCAACAGCAAAGCAACAGCAAGAATGGCGAATCAGGTCACCACCTGGTAGCACGGCACATACGCCGCGCCGCCGGGCAGCTTCATCCGGTGCTGGTCGACGAACGCCTGCAACAGCCGGCCCAGTGGGTCCAGCACGGCGCTGTCGCCGCGGATCTGATACGGCCCGTGTTCCTCGATCAGGCGGATGCCCTTGTCCTTCACGTTGCCGGCGACGATGCCGGAAAACGCCCGGCGCAGGTTGGCGGCCAGTTCGTGGGCCGGCAGTTCGCGGCGCAGGTCCAGGTCGGCCATGGCCTGGTGGGTCGGGTCGAACGGGCGCTGGAAGCTCTCCTCGATCTTCAGTAGCCAGTTGAAGTGGAAGGCATCGTTGCGCTCGCGGCGGAACTGCTTCACCGCCTTGAGCCCTTCGACCATGTGCCGGGCGACTTCCGCCGGGTCGTCGATGATGATCTCGTACAAGCGGTGCGCCGCTTCACCCAGGGTGGCGCCCACGAAGGCGTGCAACTGTTGCAGGTACGGCTCGGCGCTGCGCGGGCCGGTGAGTACCACCGGGAACGGCAGGTTCTGGTTGTCCGGGTGCATGAGGATACCTAGCAGGTAGAGGAACTCCTCGGCCGTGCCGGCACCCCCCGGGAAGATGATGATGCCGTGGCCGACACGGACGAAGGCCTCCAGGCGCTTCTCGATGTCCGGCAGAATCACCAGTTCGTTGACGATCGGGTTGGGCGCTTCGGCGGCGATGATGCCCGGCTCGGTAAGGCCCAGGTAGCGGCTGCCGTGCATGCGCTGCTTGGCGTGGGCAATGGTGGCCCCCTTCATCGGGCCCTTCATCACGCCCGGGCCGCAGCCGGTGCACACGTCCAGCTTGCGCAGGCCCAGCTCGTGGCCGACCTTCTTGGTGTACTGGTATTCCTCGCTGCTGATTGAATGGCCACCCCAGCACACCACCATCTTCGGCTCCACGCCCGGGCGCAGGGTGCGGGCGTTGCGCAGCAGGTGGAAGACATAGTCGGTGATGCCCTGGGAACTTTCCAGGTCGATGCGCTGGCTGGCCAGCTCGCTTTCGGTGTAGACGATGTCGCGCAGGGCGCTGAACAGCATTTCACGGGTACTGGCGATCATTTCGCCATCGACGAAGGCGTCGGCCGGGGCATTCAGCAGCTCCAGGCGCACGCCGCGATCCTGTTGATGAATACGCACCTCGAAGTCCTGATAGGCCTCGAGGATGGTCTTGGCATTGTCGACATGGGCGCCGGTGTTGAGGATGGCCAGGGCGCACTGGCGGAACAGGGTGTAAAGGCTACCGGTACCGACTTCACTCAGTTGCTGCACTTCACGTTGTGACAGCGTCTCCAGGCTGCCTTTGGGGCTGACGGATGCATTGATGACATGGCGTTGAGGCATCTAAGTCTTTCCTGTGCGGGTAAAACATCCTTCTTTGACAACACCATACCGAGAAATGCGGGCGGCAACGAGGGGGGCGTGGAAAAAGCTTGAGACCCGGTTGGCTTCTTCGCGGGCCAGCCCGCGGAGAAGCCAACCGGGTCTCAAGTCAGCCCAACAGCTTCTGCACACCCAGGGTAATCGCCAGCCCACCCCCCACCAGCCAAAGGTTGAGAATCGCCCCGGTCGCCAGCGCCCGTGGCCCGGCCTGGCGAATCTGGCTGAAGCGCGTCTCCATTCCCAGCGCGGTCATGGCCATGGTCAGGGCAAAGGTATCCAGGCTGTTGACCGTCTGCGTCACGCTACCCGGCAGCACTTGCAGCGAATTCACCAGCACCAGCGCGAGGAAGCCGAAGGCGAACCAGGGCATGGCGATGCGCCCGTTGCCCTGTGCCTGGCCCGGCTGGCGCGCGCGGCTGATCCAGAGGCCCACCACCAGGAGTACCGGTACCAGCAACATCACCCGGGTCATCTTGACGATGGTGGCGATATGCGTGGCCTCGGGGCTGACGTTGCTGGCCGCACCGACCACCTGGGCCACCTCGTGAATGGTGCCACCCAGGAACAGCCCGGCGCCCATGGTGCCCAGGTGCAGCCAGCCGGCATTGATCGCCAATGGGTAGAGGAACATCGACAGGGTGCCGAACAGCACCACGCTACCAACCGCCATGGCGCTTTTGTGCGGGGCACTGCGCAGGGCCGATTCGAAGGCCAGTACCGCGGCGGCGCCGCAGATGGCACTGCCGGCCGCGGTCAGCAAGGCGGTATCGCGGTCCAGCTTGAACAGCTTCATGCCGCACCACAGGCCGATCAGCAGGGTGCTGGACACCACCAGTAGCGACACGATAAGCCCAGACCAGCCGACTTCGGCAATTTCCTGCAGGCTCACCCGCAGGCCGAAGAAGGCCACGGCAATGCGCAGCAGGCCGCGGGCGGAAAAGTTGATGCCCGCTGCCCAGCTCGCCGGTACGCCGTCACGCAGTGCATTGCCATACAGCGCACCGGCGACGATACCGACGATCAGCGGGCTGATGCCCAGGTTGGCGATGGCGGGCAGGGCGGCCAGCTGGGTGACCGCAAGCGCGAACAGCGCGACGAACAGGATGCCATTGAGCCGCCCTCGGGTGGAGAGGGTAGGTGCAAAGGCGGGGTTGGACGGAACCGTGGCCATGTGAGTCCTCCGGAAAGGTATTTCGACATGGCTTACGTTAATCTGGTTATAAGCTTATAAAAAATCGTAATTTAGGATGGCAAATATCCGTATAGCTGATATTTTTCAATCATGACCCCAGAACAACTGATAACGTTCGCCACCGTCGCCGAGCACGGCAACATCAGCCATGCGGCCCAGGCCCTGCACCTGTCGCAGCCAGCGGTGTCTGGCCAGCTCAAGCTGCTGCAGGAGGCCTTTGGCGAGCCCCTCTATCAGCGCGCCGGTCGTGGTGTACGGCTGACAGCAGCCGGCGAGCAGTTGCTGGCCCATGCCGAGCGCCTGCGCGAAACCTTCCGCCAGGCCCAGGCATTGCGCGAGGCCATGCGCGGGCTGGAACGCGGTACCTTGCGCATCGGCGCCAGTACCACGCCGGCCAGTTACCTGCTGCCCTACCTGATTGCCGATTTCCATGCCCGCTACCCGGAGGTGCTGGTGAGCACTTCCAACGGCAATACGGCGGAAATCGTCGCTGCGCTGGACAGCGTCGATATCGCTCTGATCGAAGGGCCGCCTGGGCAGGAACTGCCATTGGGCACGGCGGTGACAGCGTGGCGGGAAGACGAGATCGTGGCCATCGTGCCGCGTGGTCATCCGCTGGCGGGCAGTGGCCAGCAGACGCTGGCATCGCTGGGGGCCTACCCGTTGGTGCTGCGCGAGAGCGGCTCGGGTGTGCGGCAGATTGTCGAGCGGGCATTTGCCCGCAGTGGCGTGGCGATGCGCGTGGCGCTGGAGATTGCCGGGGTGGAAGGGGTGAAGGAGGCAGTGCGGGCCGGGATGGGGATCGGTTTTGTGTCGGCGATGTCGATCCGGCATGAGGATGGGGCGTTGCAACGCTTGCAGGTTGTGCCGCAGGCGTTGGTGCGGCGGTTTTCCATTCTGGTGCCGCATGCCGCTACCCCGTCGCGGGCGGCGGCGCGGTTTCTCGAGTTGTGTGTTGGCCTGCAAGAGGTGGGGTAACTGCACCGGGCTCTTCGCGGGCTCGCCCGCTCTTACAGGTACTGCACCCAAGAGCCGTGAGAAACCTGTGGGAGCGGGCAAGCCCGCGAAGAGGCCAGAACAGGCACCATCAAGCCACATGAAGACATTGATATGAACGTTGTCAAAAGAGTTTTAACTGTTGTCCTCGCCGGCGTCGGCGTCGGCGTCGGCGTCGGCGTTGTCGGTTCGGTGTTTGCTGATGATTCTCCCAAGGGTGGATTAGTCGACATGGCAGTGAGAGACCTTTCTGCCGTTCACCAACTGATCGTTTCCTCTCACCCAGGCGCCATAGATCAAGAAAATAAAGTTTTTACTGACTGGGTTGAGCGAGGTTATCAGGAGGCCAAACAGTTGGCCTTGCGTGTCCGCTCGGAAAGGGATGCTCAAGCCGTTCTGGGTTTCTATGTTTCAGGGTTCAAGGACGGCCATGTAGGCGTTTATCAATCCAGAAAAGGGAAGTCTTCCTGGGCCGGTTTCATGCTGGATATGCGAGGTGAGGATCTTGTTGTCGGTCGTGTGGCAAAGGCGTGGCCTGTCCCTTTGCCTCCAATCGGTTCGAAAATTATCTCATGTGACGGCAAGACAGTTCGGGAAATATTGGGTAATGAAATATCGCCCTACGTAGATCGCCGGTTGAATCTGAAATCGACCTGGGGGCACTTGGCTAAATATTTGACCGTTGATGATGCGGACTATCCAGTGCTTGCCAGAAAACGGGCAGCCAATTGTCTGGCTGTTTTGCCGGGAGGAGTACAGCAGCATTTTGCTTTGGCATGGCAGGAGGACCGTGGGCAACTAAAGGATTTCCTGACTCGGCCTCAACCACCTCAGACCCTGAGAAACCTCGGTGGCGGGCGCTATTGGGTGCACGCATCGAATTTCGCACCTTCGACACCCGAGAACGCGGCCCTCGAAAAAATGCTCGACACGCTCGGGACTCTCGATGATGCCAAGCTGGTTGTACTTGATACACGTGGCAATCGCGGTGGTAACAGCTTGGTCGGGGCCAGGATCCTGTCTGCTTTATTGGGTGAACAGTTTGTTGAAAGCCTGAGTCAGTCCTCACGTTCGTATGCAATGTGGCGGGTCTCTCCTCTTGCGCTTGCAACACTGAATAGCGCTTTGGCCGGCATGGAAAGCGATTACGGAAAAAACAGCGATGCCTACAAATTTGTTTCAGGTATGCATGAGTCGATGAGCGCTGCGCTTGTGAAGCGCGAGGACTGGTTAAGACAGCCAGAGACGTCTTCGATCGATCAAGACCGTTTTAAGGATTCCAGTCCAAAACCATTCAAAGGTCAGCTTGTGCTGGTGACGGACTCATTCTGTTCAAGTGCCTGCCTGGATTTTGCAGATGCAGTTCTGGCCGTTCCTGGAACGACCCATTTTGGGCTGTCAACGAGTGGTGACACCTTGTATATCGATATTGGCTCCCATGTCTTGCCAAGCGGGGCTCAGTTCTGGCTGCCCTTGAAGGTCTGGAGAGGGCGAGTGCGGGGGAATAATCAAAGTTATGACCCGCAATATGTTTTCGATGGCGACATCAATGACACTCCAGCCGTTCAAAAGTGGGTGCTGAGCTACTTTTGAACCGCGAAGAGGCCAGCACAGGCACCCTCAATCCACCTGAAAGACATGCTTCAGATAGGCCACGAAGTTCTCATCCCGGCACTGTGTCTTGCCCGGGCTGTCGGAAATCTTGGCCACCGGTGCGCCATTGCACGCTGTCATCTTGATCACGATGTTCATCGGCTCCACCCTCGGGATATCGCAGGTCAGTCTGGTACCAATGCCAAAGCTCACATTGATCCGCTCATGCAGTGCCCGGTACAGCCCCAGCGCCTTGGCAAAATCCAGCCCGTCGGAAAAGATCAGGGTCTTGCTCTTCGGGTCGATCCCCAGCCGCTCATAGTGGGCAATGGCCTTTTCCGCCCAGGCCAGCGGGTCGCCCGAATCGTGCCGCAGGCCATCGAACAGCTTGGCGAAGTACAGGTCGAAATCGCCCAGGAACGCGTCCATGGTGATGCAGTCGGTCAGGGCGATGCCCAGCAGCCCCCGGTACTCCCGCACCCAGCATTCCAGCGCGGCAGCCTGGCTGTCGAGCAAGCGTGGGCCGAGCTGCTGGTGGGCCATGAACCACTCATGGGCCATGGTGCCGATCGGCTTGAGCTGGTATTCACGGGCCAGGTGCACGTTGCTGGTACCAACGAATCGGCCCGGGAAGTCACGCTTGAGAATGTGCACCACCTCTTCCTGCACCCGGTAGGAGAAGCGCCGCCGGGTACCGAAGTCGGCCAGTTGGAAACCGGCCAGTTCATCGGCGCTGGCCTCGGCCTTGAGCCAGTCGAGGTTCTGGTACAGGCGCTCGCGGACTTGCTCGATCACCACCTCGCGATAACGGTAGCGGTTGCGCACCTCGCTGATGATCGCCAGCAGCGGGATCTCGTAGAGAATCACGTGTAACCACGGCCCGCGCACGCGAATCGCCAGTTGCCCGGCATCATCCAGGCCTACCTGTACATAACGCAGGTTGAAGCGGAACAGACTGAGAAAACGGATGAAGTCCGGCTTGATGAACGGGATCTTCTCCAGGTAGGCGAGCTGGTCGTGAGTGACGCTGACATCGGCCAGTTGCTCGACCTGATAACGGATTTCCGCCAGGTAAGGTGCAAGGTTCTCGCCGTTACGGCAGCGGAACTCCCACTCCACCTCGGCGTTGGGGTAGTTGTGCAGCACCGCCTGCATCATGGTGATCTTGTAGAAGTCGGTGTCCAGCAGGTTCTGGATGATGCGCGGGCCGAAAACGCTGTCGCTCATGGGCGGTCTTCCTTGATCAGAGAGAGCTGGTGGTCGAGTGCGGCTTCGTCGCCGCAGAGGATCACGCCCTCGGCGGCCAGGGCGCCACACGCCTCGATGGCGCCTGCCTGGGTGAGGGCGCGGCAGGCCGGCAGGTACAACAGCACCTGGAAACCGGCCTGGCGCAATTGGCGGGCGGTGGTCCTGACGCAATAGTCCAGGGCCAGGCCACCGACGATCACTGCGCCCACCTGCTGAACCTTGAGGTACTCGATCACCCCAGTGGAGCGGCGCTCGGCCAGGTCGTGGTAGCAGGCGCCGTAGGGGTGCAGGTCGGGCTCGACGCCTTTCCACACGAAATAGTCGTAGTCGATGGGGGCAGGCAGGCCGGGCAGCAGCTCGAAGCCCAGTGTGCCGGGGACGCAGTGGCTGACCCAGGTCAAGTCTGCATTGGCCAGTTGCAGAGGTTGCAGCATGTGCGTGGGGTCGGCGACCACCCAGGCGGCATTGGCCGGGTGGGCGTCCTTGCTGCCCAGGCGCAGGTCGGCGCGCAACGCCATGGTGTTCAGATCTGCCGCGATTTCGTCACCTTCGGGGACGGGTAGCTCCTGCGGGACGTTGGCGGTGAAACCGTTTTGCGCGTCGACATCGAAACTGGCGATCTTCATGGCGGTGCTCCTCGCTGGAATGTGTATATAATTCATCTGGTGTATTAAGTGTGTCAAGCTTATTTCTAATATGGATGAAGGGCTTGTGTTACTTAGGAAACCTGGTGAAATATAGGGGCGTTCAAGAACGGAGCCACCCCTGTGAGTACCACCGAAGTCCTGGCCAGCGTCGATATCGTCGCCCTGCGCATGGCCGCCGAAACCCAGCATCTGCAAGTGTTGTTGCACCGCCGTGAGCGTGAGCCACATGCCGGCCAGTGGGCCTTGCCTGGGGTGATCGTCAATGGCCGCACCCCCGACACCAGCCTGGAAGCTGCCGCCGAACGCGCGTTGCGCGAGAAAGCCCAGGTCGTACCGTGCTACATGGAACAGGTGGGCACCGAGGGTAATGCGTTCCGCGACCCGCGTGGATGGTCAATCAGCACCTATTACATGGCATTGCTCGAACCGGGGCAGGTCGTCGAGGGCGAGCAACTGGCGTTTTTCGAGTTGGACAGCGTATTGGCGCGCAAGGTGCTGTTGCCCTTTGATCACAACCTGTTGGTGGAGCGTGCCCGTGAGCGGCTGGCGGCGAAGACGGTGTACAGCAGCCTGCCGCTGTACCTGCTGGCGGAGAAGTTCACTGTGCTGGATGCGCTAGGAGCGGTTCAGGCTTGCCTGGGGCAGGCGGTGAACAACACCTCGCTGCGCAAACGCCTGGAGCGTTTGCGCGAATTGGGGTGGGTGAGTGATACCGGAGAGAAAAACCAGCCGAGGCTGGGTAGGCCGCAGCAGTTGTATCGATATACGCCGCAGGGTGAGCGGGCGTTCATGTTTGATCGCAGTCTACTGCCCGAAGGTGCTTGAACTGGAGCGGCCTTGTGTCGCGATGGGCGGCTCCTGTTGGTGCTCGTGCTATTTCAGTTCAGTGCGCGATGCGGGTGAGTGACCTGATAAAAATGCTAGTTATCAAATACACGGTGTTTTATTAATCTGAAGGGGAGAGTTGACGGGACAGCTATAAATGAACAAGTCTGTTGGTATTGCACCTTCCACGCTTCTATTTTACGCAGAAAGCAAAATGATCTGCCAGCTTGACGCAAGAAAAATGCGGATGATGTATGCGGGCGATTGTCTCAGCGCTCAACTACAAGAGGCGACTATGTTGCTGCAAGTAGAGATAGCAAATACGGTGATTGCAGGCATGGCTGGCGAGTGTGTAGCGCCACAGTCGTATACGCCCTACGGGTTTTCGCCCATCCGCGATCTGGCTCCGATTGTCCAGTTTAATGGCGAATGGCATGATCCTCGAACAGGCAGTTACCCACTGGGGCAGGGGCACCGTTCATTCAGCTCAAAAAAAGGTCGATTTATCAGCCCTGATCAGCTGAGTCCATTTGGTAAAGGGGGACTGAATGCATATGCCTATTGTGCTGGAGACCCGGTTAATCACATTGACCCATCTGGTAGAGTGAATTTGAGAAAGCTGTTTGGGTTTACGCCAAAAACCGGATTGACTAAGGGGTTGAGAGAGGAAAAACTCTCATTCCTGAAAAAACATATCAAAAGCGAACATGAGACGAAGAAGGCTAATAAGTCATTTGGGGTTGGCAGGATGTTTGGGAGGGTTAGTGATGCTACCCTCAGAGAAATTGTACCAATGTACAATAAAAAAGGCTTTGAGAGGTTGGATGTTCAGGATGTTAGTCGTAAGATGGATGATCGCGCCTTGTATTATGTGAAAGATGACTTATATATAGAAGCGCGCAATATGCATGAGAGTTTCCAGCGTGCACTTGTGAGCAACGGATTTGCTTTGAGTTCCATAAGGAATGTGGTAGGGCCTACTTCTTCGAGCGGCGCGATTGTTGAAGAAATCCGTAGAACTCCTGGTATCAATGATCGTCGAGCATGAGGTTGAAAACCGGAATTTGCTTTTGCTCAGGCAATGACCCGGGGTTCACCGGGCAATTTGGCCACTAGTTGAAGTTTTGCGATTTACTCAATGCGCACACCGGCTGGCATCGCCTTGCCCTGCCGATGCCTTGCGCGCCGCCGCCAGAATGGTCGTCAGCACAATCAAGGCAGCCCCCGCCGCCATGCGCAGGCTCGGCTGCTCACCGAACAGCCACCAGGCGCCGATGATCGCGTACACCGGCTCCAGCGCGATGATCATGCCGGCCGTGCGCGCTTCCAGGCCTTCCAGGCTCTTGAAGAACAGGAACTGCGACAGACCGGTGCAGAACACGCCCATGCGGCGGTTGGCCACGGTCAGCAGGGCAAACGCCAGGCCCGAGCCCAGGCCTCAGAGCAGGCCGACGGTGCCTTTGTCGAGCATGGGCAACGCACAGGGCGTTACGGTGGCCGGTGGCAGCACCAGCTACGGGGATTGAAGTCGCGATCATGGCAGTCAAGTCTTCGCAATGTGGCGCGCGCAAACACTCCCGGCTGGCGCGGCGCGGGTCTCTGATACCACGGAGCGGGGCTGGTCGATGTGTGCATTACTTTGTAGGCACAGTTCTGAAGCCGATCGCGGGCGATGTGTGCTTGTATGATCGCGACACCGGTTGTTACCTTGCTGCGCCGCGTCACTCGTCGCCGTAGTTCATGATCGACAACAGGCGGATGGGTACCTGCACCAGTTGTTCGGGGCCGTGCGGGGTCTCGCCGTCGAAGGTCAGGCTGTCGCCGGCCTGCATGTGATAGAGCTGGTTGCCGTGGCGGTACACCAGTTCACCCTCCAGCAAGTGGAGGAACTCGGTGCCGGGGTGGGCGAAGGTCGGAAACTCTTCGCTGGCGTCGTCCATGGTCACCATGTACGCCTCAAAGTTCTTCTTCGGCCCCCTGGCGTGATTGAGCAAATGGTAGGTGTGGCCTTTCTCGGTACCGCGGCGCACTACTTCCAGCCCTTCACCGGCTTTCACCAGCAAGGCATTGCCGTCGGGCTGGTCATATTGGCTGAACAGCTTGGCCATCGGCATGCCCAGCACGTCGCACAGGCGGCTGAGAGTGTCGAGGCTGGTGGACACCTGGGCGTTCTCGATCTTGCTCAGCATGCCTTGGCTGATGCCGGCGATGCGTGCGACATCGGCGAGCTTGAGGGACTGGGCCTGGCGTTGACGCTTGATCTGCAGACCCAGGTACTGCTCCAGGCGAAGGCGCGGTTCGGTTTCGGTTGGCATCGAATGTCCTGCACGGTTTCAGTTCAAGAATAAATTTTTCGCACTGAGAAAGTGCGAAAGGCAACTGCATTGGCAGCTTCTTTCCTCGGGTGAAAACAAGTTTCCCATAAATGGAGCATGAAAATCTGCTTGGGTTTTGTGCTGCCTGTATCGGCCTCTTCGCGGGCAAGCCCGCTTCCACAGGGCTTTGCGGCGAACTCTGTGGGAGCGGGCATGCCCGCGAAGAGGCCCGCACAGACACCGCAAGGTTGCACCCTGAACAAAGTTGGCAAGCGCATTGCATTCTTGTGAGGAAAGTAAGTTTCTCGTGCGGAATCATTGCCCCTTGCCCAGGAGTGTTCAACCCATGTTGCCAGCAGAAACCCAGCGCACCCTCGATCAGCACGGCATCAAGTACGTGCTGGCACAGTTCGTCGATATCCATGGCTCGGCGAAGACCAAATCGGTGCCGGTATCGGGCCTGAAGATGGTGGCCGAGGAGGGCGCCGGCTTTGCCGGGTTCGCCATCTGCGGCATGGGCATGGAACCGCACGGCCCGGACTTCATGGCCCGCGGCGACCTTTCCACCTTGATCCCGGTCCCGTGGCAGCCGGGCTACGGCCGTGTGGTGTGTGTAGGCCACGTAAACGGCCAGCCCTGGCCCTACGACAGCCGCTACGTGTTGCAGCAGCAGGTGCAGCGCCTGGCCGACAAGGGCTGGACCCTGAACACCGGGCTGGAGCCCGAGTTCAGCCTGTTCCGCCGCGACGAGGATGGCAAGCTGCAACTGGTGGACGCCTCCGACAACCTCGACAAGCCGTGCTACGACTACAAGGGCCTGTCGCGCTCGCGGCTGTTCCTCGAGCGCCTGACCGAGGCGTTGCAGCCGGTGGGCTTCGACATCTACCAGATCGACCACGAGGACGCCAACGGCCAGTTCGAGATCAACTACACCTACAGCAACGCCATGGAGTCGGCCGACCGCTTCACCTTCTTCCGCATGGCCGCCGGCGAGATTGCCAACGACCTGGGCATGATCTGCTCGTTCATGCCCAAGCCCGACCCCAAGCGCGCCGGCAATGGCATGCACTTCCACCTGTCGCTGGCCAGCAGTACCAACAAGAACCTGTTCCATGACCCGTCCGACAGCAGCGGCATGGGCCTGTCGAAGCTGGCCTACCACTTTGCCGCAGGCCTGCTGACCCATGGCCCGGCGCTGTGCGCCTTCGCTGCGCCTACGGTCAACTCGTACAAGCGCCTGGTGGTCGGCCGTTCGCTATCCGGCGCCACCTGGGCCCCGGCGTTTGTTGCCTACGGCGCCAACAATCGCTCGGCGATGGTGCGCATCCCTTATGGCCGCCTGGAGTTCCGCCTGCCGGATGCCGGCTGCAACCCGTACCTGGTCACCGCCGCGATCATCGCTGCCGGCCTCGATGGCATCGACCGCCAGCTGGAGCCGGGCGAGATGTGCAACGAAAACCTTTACAACCTCAGCCTGGAAGAGATCGCTGCACGCGGCATCAAGACCTTGCCACAGTCGCTAAAGGAAGCGGCCGACGCCCTGGAGGCCGACCCGCTGTTCCGCGAGGTGCTGGGCGCCGAAATCGTCGACGAGTTCATCAAGCTAAAGCGCATGGAGTGGGTGGAGTACTGCCGCCACGTCTCCGACTGGGAAATCCAGCGTTACACCGAATTCTTCTGACCGCCCCCCAATCCCTTGGGCGGCCAGCACGAAAGCGGTCGCCCACTGCCTAGTAAGGAGCATCACCATGTGTGGAATCGTAGGTCTGTACCTGAAAAAGCCCGAGCTGGAAGCCCAGCTCGGCAAACTCTTCGACCCCATGCTCAAGGCCATGACCGATCGTGGTCCAGACAGCGCCGGTTTTGCCATTTACGGCGATGAAGTGGCTGACGGCTGGGTCAAGCTGACCCTGCAGGCCACCGACATCAACTATCCCTGGACCACCTTGATGGGCCGGCTGGAGGGCCGCCTGGGCTGTTCGCTGGACTGGTTCCAGAACGCCAGCGCCGCCGTGCTCAAGGTGCACACCGACGAGGCCGCCGTCCGCGCCGCGTTGGCCGAGTTGGCGCCCGATGTGCGCATCATGAGCGCCGGACAGAGCATCGAAATTCTCAAGGGCATGGGCCTGCCGGCCGAGATTTCCAGCCGCTTCGGCCTGGCCGGCATGAAGGGCAGCCACATCATCGGCCATACCCGCATGGCCACCGAAAGCGCCGTGACCATGGAGGGCAGCCACCCGTTCTCCACTGGCGCCGACCTGTGCCTGGTGCACAACGGCTCGCTGTCCAACCACTTCCGCCTGCGCCAGGAGCTCAAGCGTGAAGGCATCAGTTTCGAGACCGACAACGACACCGAAGTGGCCGCCGGCTACCTCACCTGGCGCCTGCAACAGGGCGACAGCCTGGCCCAGGCCCTGGACGGCGCCCTGGAGGACCTTGATGGCTTCTTCACCTTTGCCATCGGCACCCGCAACGGCTTTGCCGTGATCCGCGACCCGATCGCCTGCAAGCCCGCCGTGCTGGCCGAGACCGACGACTACGTGGCCATGGCCTCGGAGTACCAGGCGCTGGCCAGCCTGCCGGGCATCGAGAACGCCAAGGTCTGGGAACCGGCCCCGGCCACCCTGTACGTCTGGGAACGCAAAAGCGCCTGACCTGCCACCGAACCACTGGAGAACCCCATGAAGACCATCGACCTGTCCAGCACTTCGGTGCGTGTCCTCAACCAGTCCCTGCACGGTGAGGTGCAGGACCACGAATGGCGGGTGACCCACCCCGACGGCAAGCACAACCTGGCCGTGGGCATCAACGCCGCCGTGGCCGTGGATATCGAAGGCCACGCCGGCTATTACTGCGCCGGCATGAACCAGCAGGCCAGCGTCACCGTGCATGGCAACGTCGGTGTCGGCGTGGCCGAGAACATGATGTCCGGCTCGGTGCGGGTCAAGGGCAGCGCCTCCCAGGCCGCCGGCGCCACCGCCCATGGCGGGCTGCTGGTGATCGAGGGCGACGCCGGCGCGCGTTGCGGTATTTCCATGAAGGGCGTGGATATCGTCGTCGGCGGCAGCATCGGCCACATGAGCTGCTTCATGGGCCAGGCCGGGCGTTTGGTGGTGTGTGGCGATGCCGGCGATGCGCTGGGCGATTCGCTGTACGAGGTGCGCATCTACGTCAAGGGTTCGGTGCAGTCGCTGGGCTCGGACTGCATCGAGAAAGAGATGCGCGCCGAGCACCTGCAAGAGCTGCAGGAACTGCTGAACCAGGCGGGCCTCGCGCACAAGGCAGCCGATTTCAAACGCTACGGCTCGGCTCGCCAGCTGTACAACTTCAAAGTCGATAACGCCAGCGCGTACTGATCCAGGAGCATTCCCATGAGCGAGCAATTCCCCCCGGTACTGCGTGAGTCGGCCACCTTCGATCGCCTGACCATCCAGGAAATCCAGCGTGCCGCCGAAACCGGCATCTACGACATTCGCGGTGGTGGCACCAAGCGTCGCGTGCCGCACTTCGACGACCTGCTGCTGCTCGGCGCCAGCGTGTCGCGCTACCCGCTGGAAGGCTACCGCGAGAAATGCGGCACCGATGTGCTGCTGGGCACCCGCTTCGCCAAGAAGCCGATCCACCTGAAAATCCCGGTGACCATCGCCGGCATGAGCTTCGGCGCGTTGTCGGCCAATGCCAAGGAAGCCCTGGGCCGTGGTGCGACCATCGCAGGCACCAGCACCACCACTGGCGACGGCGGCATGACCCCGGAGGAGCGCGGCCAGTCGCAGCACCTGGTGTACCAGTACCTGCCGTCGCGCTACGGCATGAACCCCGACGACCTGCGCAAGGCCGATGCCATCGAGATCGTCCTTGGCCAGGGTGCCAAGCCGGGTGGTGGCGGCATGCTGCTGGGCATGAAGGTGACCGAGCGCGTGGCTGGCATGCGTACTTTGCCGATTGGCGTCGACCAGCGCAGCGCCTGCCGCCACCCGGACTGGACCGGCCCGGACGACCTGGCGATCAAGATTGCCGAAATCCGCGAGATTACCGACTGGGAAAAGCCCATCTACGTGAAGATCGGCGCCAGTCGCCCGTATTACGACGTCAAGCTGGCGGTGAAGGCCGGTGCCGATGTGATCGTGCTCGATGGCATGCAGGGTGGTACCGCCGCGACTCAGGAAGTGTTTATCGAGCACGTCGGCATCCCGATCCTGTCGGCCATCCCGCAGGCAGTGCAGGCGCTGCAGGAAATGGGCATGCACCGCAAGGTGCAGTTGATCGTCTCCGGCGGCATTCGCAATGGTGCCGATGTGGCCAAGGCCATCGCCCTGGGGGCTGATGCGGTGGCCATTGGCACTGCGGCGTTGATCGCGCTGGGTGACAACCACCCGCGGCTGGATGCCGAACTGAAGAAGATCGGCTCGGCGGCAGGCTTCTATGACGACTGGCAGAACGGCCGCGACCCGGCCGGCATCACCACCCAGGATCCGGAACTGGCCAAGCGCCTGAACCCGGAAGAGGCGGGGCGCCGGTTGGCCAACTACCTGCGGGTGCTGGTGCTGGAAGCGCAGACCATGGCACGGGCGTGTGGCAAGTCGCACTTGCACAACCTGGACCCGGAAGACCTGGTGGCGTTGACCGTGGAGGCTGCGGCGATGGCGCGGGTGCCATTGGCGGGGACCGCATGGGTGCCGGGGCAGGCGCAATACTGAGTTGACCGTCGGGGGCCGCTTTGCGGCCCTTTCGCGACACAAGGCCGCTCCCACATATAGTCACCGCAACCCCTTGTGGGAGCGGCCTTGTGTCGCGATGGGCTGCAAAGCAGCCCCAGGGCACCCCCACCATTCACACAGGAGTGGCTCCATGAAGCACCTCACCCTCGCTGTAATGTTGTTAGCCCTGACTTCCCGGGCCCACGCTGCCGAGCCCACCCTGGACACCGGCAACACCGCCTGGATGATCTGCGCCGCGATGTTCGTGCTGATGATGTGCATCCCGGGCCTGGCGCTGTTCTACGGCGGCATGGTGCGGGCCAAGAACTTCCTTTCGGTGTTCACCCAGCTGTTCGCCGTGGCCGGGGTGATCGGCATCCTCTGGGTGCTGTTCGGCTACAGCCTGGTGGTCGACACCACCGGCATGGTCGAGGGCCAACTGACCTTCAACAGTTTCATAGGCGGGCTGGGCAAGGCGCTGATGCTGGACATCGGTCATGACAGCCTGGTCGGTACCATCCCGGAAGGGGTGTTCGCCGTGTTCCAGTTGACCTTCGCCATCATCACCCCGGCGCTGATTGCCGGTGGCTTCGCCGAACGCATGAAGTTCAGTGCTTCGTTGCTGTTCATGGCCGCCTGGTTCGTGCTGGTGTACGCGCCGATCGCACATATGGTCTGGGGCGGGCCGGGGGCGTTGATGGTCAACTGGGGCGTGCTGGACTTCGCCGGTGGTACTGCCGTGCATATCAACTCCGGCGTGGCAGCCCTGGCTGCGGCGTTGATGCTGGGCAAGCGCAAGGGCTACCCGCAGGTGGCCATGCCGCCGCACAACCTCGGCTTCACCCTGGTGGGCGCCGGGTTGCTGTGGGTGGGCTGGTTCGGCTTCAACGTCGGCTCGGGGCTGGCGGCCAACCAGGCGGCGGGGGTGGTGATGCTGGCGACCATGGTGGCGGCTTGTGCGGGGATTGTCGGCTGGTTGCTGACCGAGAAGGTGATGCATGGTCGGCCGACGGCCTTGGGTGCGGCTTCAGGGGCTTTGGCAGGTTTGGTCGGGATTACCCCGGCCTGTGCATATGTCGGGCCGCTGGGCGCGCTGGTGATCGGGCTGTTGACCGGGGCCATCTGCTTCTTTGCCGTGACCCGGTTGAAGCAGGCACTGGGCTATGACGACAGCCTGGACGTGTTCGGCCTGCATGGCGTGGGCGGAATGGTCGGCGCGATACTGACCGGGGTATTTGCCGCGCCTGCGTTGGGCGGCTATGTGGAGGGCGCGTCGCCGATCGGGCAGGCATTGGTGCAATTGAAGGGGGTGGCGTTCACCTTCGTGTATTGCTTCGTGGTGAGCTGGGCGATTCTCGGGGCGATCAAGCTGACCGTGGGGCTGCGGGCCAGCCGGGAAGAGGAAGAGCAGGGGCTAGACTTGGCGGAGCACAATGAGCGGGCTTATAACCTCTGATTGATGTGTTGCCTGTACCGACCTCTTCGCGGGCTTGCCCGCTCCCACAGGGACACCACAGCTTTCGAGGCCGGTGACATTCCTGTGGGAGCGGGCAAGCCCGCGAAGAGGCCGGTACAGGTTGAATCAGTGCCCCATGGCCACCTTGGCACTCATCTGCCGACGACGGTAGGCACTGTCACGCGAAGCCAGCCACCAGTACAGCGGCGAAGTGATCGCCAGCCCCACCAGCCACGACAGGTCAGCGCCGTTGATATGCTCGGAAATCGGCCCGACATACAGCGGCGTGTTCATGAACGGGATCTGCACCACGATGCCCACCGCATAGGCAATCAGCGCCTGCGGGTTGTAACGCCCGTAGATGCCACCATCGACCTGGAAGATCGACTGGATGTCGTAGTCACCCTTGTGGATGGCATAGAAGTCGATCAGGTTGATCGCCGTCCACGGCACCAGCACCACCAGCAGCACCAGCACCATGTCGACGAAGTGGCCGATGAAGTCTGCCGAGGCGAACACCGCCACCACGCAGCAGGCCGACAGCACGATCAGCGACAGCACGGCACGGCTCTTGGCGGTAGGGATCCAGCGGTAGGCGAAGGTTTGCACCAGGGTGATGATCGACAGCACCGCACCATACAGGTTGAGGGCGTTGTGGCTGATTACGCTGAGCAGGAATAGCACCAGCATGATCGGGCCGAGGGTACCGGTGGCCAGCTTGACGGCGTCCATGGTGTCCATGCCGGCCGGGATCGCCAGCACCGCCACGGCGCCGAAGATGAACGACAGGCTCGAACCCAGGGCCGAGCCCAGGTAAGTAGTCCAGAACGTCGAACTGACCTTCACGTCAGCCGGCAGGTAGCGCGAGTAGTCCGACACATAGGGCGCAAAGGCGATCTGCCACAGCGCCGCCAGCGACACGGTGGCCAGCCAGCCGGCCAGGTTGAACCCGCCGCGGGTGAGGAAGTCGTCGCTCTGCACGTGGCTGAAGATGTAGCCGAAGCCGACCACGATGCCGATACCCAGCACCCAGGTGCCGATGCGGTTGAGCACGTGGATGAAGCGGTAGCCGATGATGCCGATGATGCCCGAGCCCAGCGCACCAATGACGATGCCCACGGGTACCGGCACGGCATCGACTACACCGTGCAGCGACTTGCCGGCGAGGACGATGTTGGAGGCGAAGAAGCCGATGTACATGACCCCGGCGATCACCACCACCAGCAGCGCACCGAGCGAGCCGAACTGGGCGCGGCTCTGGATCATCTGCGGGATGCCCATCTGCGGGCCCTGGGCCGAGTGCAGCGCCATCAGTACTCCACCGACCAGATGGCCGACCAGGATGGCGACGATGCCCCATACCAGGTTCAGGTGGAACAGTTGCACTCCCAGTGCGCCGGTGACGATGGGCAGCGGCGCGATGTTGCCGCCGAACCACAGTGTGAACAGGTCCCTTACCTTTCCATGGCGGTCTTGCGGGGGCACGTAGCCGATCGTGTGTTTTTCTATGAGGGGTGCCGAATTGGCTGCACTGGTCATGACTGACTCCAAGGCAAGGTAGGGCATCGGGAGCTGCCCGGGGGCGTGCCGGCGAAGGGCGACGCGTTCTTGTTGGAGCGATGATGCGGGGCGCGGGGATAACGAGAAATTAGTAAATATGTGCCCATAAGCCTTAAAAAACCTAAGGCTGACAAAAGGTTAAGCGGGGGACGGTTGCAAGGAGGGTGCCACGGGGCGGGAGGGCTTGGGTTAGAGGGGTTTGGGCCTTGTGGAGGCGAGAAGCGGTGTGCTTTGGTGGGGCGCCGTGCGCGTTTTCAGGGCAGGTAAAAAGGTCGCCTGTACCGGCCCTTTCGCGGGTGAACCCGCTCCCACAGGTACTGGCATGACTTGATGTCAATGCGGTCGAGGTGGGAGCGGGTTTACCCGCGAAAGGGCCGGCACTGTAGGAAACACCTACATCGGCAATAACCGATCCTGAATCACCTCTTTCATCACCAGGGTCGAACTCAACCGCTTCACATTGGGAATGCTGGTCAACTGCTCGTCATACAGCTGCTGGAACGCCGGCAAATCCTTGGCCACCACATGCAGCAGATAATCCGGGTCGCCAAACAGCCGCTGCGCCTCGACGATCTGCGGGATTGCGGCCAGTGCTGCTTCAAAGTCCGCTACCGGCTGGCGGGTGACTTCGCGCAGGGTCACGAACACCAGCGCGGCAAAGTTCAGCCCCAGGGCGCTTGGCGCCAAGCGGGCGTGATAGCCAAGAATCGCGCCGGATTCCTCTAGTGCCTTCAAGCGCCGATGGCAGGGCGACAGGCTGAGGCCTACACGGTCAGCCAGCTCGGTCACCGATAGCCGACCATCTTTTTGCAGCTCGGCAAGAATTTTTCGATCAGTCCTGTCCATTGAGAAGGATCTTCCAGTCATTGAGGGCTGGTTGGGAATATACGAAAGAAAATCCCTCGACGGAATCCGTAATCTTTCGTCACCCCAAAGCAGTGGAAAAAGGAAGATTCAAGTGGCTCTCAGTGTTCTGACGGCGTTCTGGGCCGTGTCGATGCTGTTCGTGATTACCCCCGGCGCGGACTGGGCCTATGCCATTTCGGCCGGCATGCGCGGGCGCTGGGTAATGCCCGCGGTAGCGGGGATGTTGTCGGGGCATTTCCTCGCGACCCTGGTGGTGGCAGCCGGGGTCGGCAGCCTGCTGGCCGGCCACCCGCTGGCGCTGACTTTGCTGACCCTGGCGGGGTGCAGCTACCTGTTGTGGCTGGGTGGCAACCTGTTGCTGAGCCCGGCATTGCCGGCGGCCGGGCAGGATGGGGCGGGGGAGTCGGGTTCGCGCTGGGCATTGAAGGGGTTCTGCGTCAGTGGCCTGAACCCGAAAGTGTTTTTGCTGTTCCTGGCGCTGTTGCCGCAGTTCACCGACCCGCAGTCGAGCTGGCCGGTGCCGGTGCAAATCTTGCTGCTGGGCCTGGTGCACCTGTGCAGCTCGCTGGTGATCTACTCGCTGGTCGGCTATGGCGCCAAAGCCGTGCTGAGCACCCGGCCGGGGGCGGCGAAGCTGGTTGGCCGGGTCTCGGGGGTGGCGATGATCACGGTGGCCCTGGGCTTGATAGCCGGCCAAATCAGCTGAAATCACTGGCTGGCCGGCGATGAGGCCAGTACAGACGACAGACAAAGCCTCGGATAAACTCGCAGCACTTCAACGCACAACCCAGGACGTGCCCCATGCCCGAAACCACGCAACTGCTCACCTTCGCCCTCATCTGCCTCGGCATGGTTCTGACCCCAGGGCCGAACATGATCTACCTGATCTCTCGCTCGATCTGCCAGGGCCGCAAGGCCGGGCTGATTTCGCTGGGTGGAGTGGCTTTGGGCTTCGTCATCTACATGTTCTGCGCCGCGCTGGGCATCACCGCCCTGGTGATGGCTGTACCCTTTGCCTACGACGCGCTGCGCATCGGTGGCGCGCTGTACCTGTTGTACCTGGCCTGGCAGGCGCTGCGACCTGGTGGTCGTTCGCCGTTCCAGGTGCGCGACCTGCCGGCCGACAGCCCGCGGCGGCTGTTCACCATGGGCTTTGCCACCAGCCTGCTCAACCCCAAGATCGCCGTCATGTACCTGTCGCTGATGCCGCAGTTCATCGAGCCGGGGCATGGCAGCGTGCTGCTGCAGTCGCTGGTGTTGGGTTCGACGCAGATTGCCATCAGCGTTTCGGTCAATGCGCTGATCGCGATCATGGCCGGATCGATCGCCGTGTTCCTCGCTGGTCGCCCGCTGTGGCAGCAGGTTCAGCGCTGGCTGATGGGCACGGTGCTGGCGGGCCTGGCCGTGCGCATGCTGGCCGAAGGGCGGCGTTGACCGCCTAGGCTTCGGGCGGCGGTTCCTGGGGCAGGTACAAGGTGAAGGTGGTGCCCTGGCCCGGGACACTGTTCACTTGCACATCGCCCCCGGACTGCTTGGCAAAGCCGAACACCTGCGACAGCCCGAGCCCGGTGCCTTCACCCGGCGCCTTGGTGGTGAAGAACGGGTCGAAGATGCGCTCCAGCAGTTCGGCGGCAATGCCGACACCGCTGTCGCTTACCGAAATCGCTGCAAACCGGCCCGGCTGTGGCGCCTGGCCGCGCAGGGCGGGCAGGCGCTGGTCGGCCTGCAGGCGCAGCTGCAAGGTGCCTTCGCCGGCCATGGCATCGCGGCCGTTGAGCATCAGGTTGATGACCGCGGTTTCCAGCTGGTTGAGGTCGGCGCGGATATGGCAAGGCGCCTGCGGCAACTGCAGCTCGACCTGGATCCGCGCACCGGTGGCGGTGTCGAGCATGTCGGCCATGGCCTCCAGCCGTGGCCCGGCCTCGAACACTTGCGGGCTCAGGGCCTGGCGGCGGGCGAAGGCCAGCAACTGGCCGGTCAGCTTGGTACCGCGCTCGACGGTGTCGGACATGGTCTTGAGGTAGCGTTCGCGGCGCTGTGCGTCGAGGTTGGGGCGCTGCAGAAAGTGCAGCGACGAGCGAATGATGGTCAGCAGGTTGTTGAAGTCATGGGCCACGCCGCCGGTCAGCTGGCCGATGGCTTCAAGCTTCTGGGTCTGACGTAGCACGGCTTCGGTGTGCAGCAACTGGGTGGTGCGCTCGTCCACGCGCTGTTCGAGGGTGGCATTCAGCGCCTCCAGTGCAGCCATGGCCTCGCGCACTTCGGCGTGGGCCTGCACCCGCTGGATATGCGCCCAGGAGCGCTCGGTGACTTCGCTGATCAGCGCCTGTTCATAGTGGGTCCATTTCCGTGGCGTCTTGTCGTGTATGGCCATCAGCGCGGTCAATCGGCCGCTCTTGATCAGGGGCATGCAAATGGTCGCGGTAATGCCGATGGCCTGGAAGCTGGCAGCTTCCTCCGGGGGCAGCTCGCTCAGGTTGTCCTGGATGACCAACGGCAGGCCACTGCGCAGTCGGCCGAGCGCCAGCTTGCCGAAATCCTGCAGCTGGTAGCGGCCCAGCAGATGCGGCGAGCCGGGCGCCACGGCGTCACCGCAGATGGTGAAGCCATCTTCGTCGGGGTCCATCACCGCATAGCCGCAACTCGACAGTTGCAGGTGCTCGACCAGCATGCGCGTGGTAATGGCGAGGATCTGGTCCGGGTCGGTGGCGTCGGCCACGGCACGGCCCAGGTCGTCGAGGAAGTTCAGGCGCTGGTTGGCGAGCACGCTGGCGGTGGTTTCGGTGACCGTGTCGAGCATGCCCAGCACCTTACCGTCATGGTCGCGGATGGGGCTGTAGCAGAAGGTGAAATAGGCCCGTTCGGGGCTGCCGTTGCGGTCGATGATGAGCGGGAAGTCTTCGATGTATACCGCCTCGCCGGCCAAGGCGCGGTTGGCCATGTGGCCGATGTCGGCCCAGGCTTCCTGCCAAACGGCGCGGAAGGGGATGCCCAGGGCTGAGGGCTTTTGCCCGAGAATCTGCGAGAACGCGTCGTTGTGCAGGGTGAGCAGGTCGGGGCCCCAAAGCACGGCTTGTGGGAAGCGCGAGGCCAGGCACAGGGCCAGGCTGGTCTTGAGCGGGTCGGGCCACTGCTGCAGCGGGCCCAGCGGGGTGGCGGCCCAATCGTGATTGCGGATGCGTTCGGCCATCAGCCCGCCGCCGTCTAGCCATTTTGCCATGTGCTCTGCTGGTCCTTTTGCATAAGGCCTTTAGGGTGCACCGAGAATGGACACTTGGCGAGGGTTTTGTGTTATGTGTACCGGCCTCTTCGCGGGCTTGCCCGCTCCCACAGGGATAGCACATTGCTCAAGCTTTGGTGGGAGCGGGCAGGCCCGCGAAGAGGCCGGTACAGGCTAGCGAATGAAGTGCACCTTGCCAGTGTCGTCATTGCCCATGTAGATGCCATAAACCCCGGCCTGCCGCTCGAGGATGTAGCGCTCGAGAATTTGCCGGATTGCCGGGTAATAGATTTCGTCCCACGGGATCTCGTCCGGCTCGAAGAACTTGTACGCCAGCGTTTCCGCCCCGTACTGCCCGGTTTCCTCGGTGGCGATGGCGCGGAAGATGATGTAGACCTCGCTGATCTTCGGCACGCTGAAGATCGAGTATGGCGAGACGATTTCGGCGCGTACGCCGCTTTCTTCCCAGACCTCGCGCAGGGCCGCCTGCTCGGTGGTCTCGCCGGCCTCCATGAACCCGGCCGGCAAGGTCCAGGTGCCGGGGCGCGGCGGGATGGCGCGCTGGCACAGCAGGTACTTGCCATCACGCTCGATGATGCAGCCGGCGATGATCTTCGGGTTGACGTAGTGGATATAGCCGCAACCGGTGCAGTGCAGGCGTTCGTGGGTGTCGCCTGTGGGAACGCCCCGGGCCAGTTCCCTGGTGCAGTGCGGGCAGTAGCGCGGGGCGGTGGGCATGATCAGTGGCCTATGGGTGGCTTATATGCGTGGATCCTTCAGGGCCAGGGGCTCGACCATGTCGCGCACCTTGACGTTGTCATCCTGCTTCTGGCGCAGGTAGTCCAGGGCCACCTTGGCGGCGGCGCGGACATGGTCGACCGAGGCCTGGTGGGCCACCAGCGGGTCGCCACTCTTGATTGCCTCGACGATCTTTTCCATTTCGCGATTACTGGCGCCGCGGCGGTTCTCCTGCGACACCGAGGTAGCGCGCAGGTAGCTGATGCGCGCCTGCAACTGGCGCAGTTGCTGGGCCGCCACCTGGTTGCCGGAGCCTTCCAGCAGCACATCGTAGAAACCTTGTACCGAATCCAGCACCTGTTGCAGCTCGCCTTCTTCGAGGGCTTCGCGGTTAACCTCCAGCGCACGCTCCAGGGCACGGATGTCCTTGGCCTTGGCGTTGAGGGTGAACAGTTGCACGATCAGGCCTTCGAGCACGCAGCGCAGCTCGTAGATGTCGCGGGCGTCTTCCAGGGTGATGATGGCCACGCGCGGGCCCTTGGCGTCGGCGAATTCCACCAGACCTTCGGATTCCAGATGGCGCAGGGCTTCACGCACCGAGGTGCGGCTGACGCCGAGGCGGTCGCAGAGGTCGCGCTCGACCAGGCGGTCGCCTGGCAGCAGGTGGAAGTTCATGATCGCGGCGCGCAGCTTGTCGAGCACGATTTCGCGCAGGGTAACGGGGTTGCGGTTGACCTTGAAGCTGTCGTCGAGTGGCTGGCGTTTCATCAAGTGCGCTCTTAAAGAGGCTGCCCGGCCGCAACCGCAACAGCACCACGAACCTGGGGTGCTCCTTGCGTGGGTTCGAACAGCCCGGTGTTAACGGGTTGACTCCGCATCGGCTTCAGCGAACGCTTCGCGGGCCAGGCGGAAGCTGTCCACCGCCGCGGGCACGCCGCAATAAATGCCGACCTGGAGCAGGATCTCGCGAATCTGTTCACGGCTCAGGCCATTACGCAAGGCGCCGCGAATGTGCAGCTTGAGCTCGTGGGGCCGGTTGAGCGCGGAAATCATGGCCAAGTTTATCATGCTGCGCTCTTTGAGCGACAAGCCTTCGCGGCCCCAGACATGGCCCCAGCAGTATTCGGTGACCAGCTCCTGCAACGGTCTGGTGAAGTCGTCGGCGTTCTGGATCGAGCGCTTGACGTAGTCCTCGCCCAGCACCTGGGTACGGATCTGCAGGCCTTTTTCGTACTTTTCATTGCTCATGTGCAGTACTCCGGAATGTAACAGGGTCATCGGTGTCGGGTTCTTCGCGGGCTTGCCCGCTCCCACAGGTACTGCACAGGTTTCAGCACCTATGCGATCCCTGTGGGAGCGGGCGAGTCCGCGAAGAAGCCAATGAGGTCTATCAGCCCAGCGGGGGCAGGGCGCCCAGCTTGCCTTTGTGGTAAACCATCGGGGTTACCGGCTCGGCCGGCAGCACCAGGTTCTTCACCGCACCGACGATGATCGCGTGGTCACCGCCGTCGTACTCGCGCCACAGTTCGCACTCGATGATCGCCGTGGCCTTGGCCAGCAGCGGGTTGCCCAGCTCGCTCAGGTGCCAGTCGATGCCTTTGGCCTTGTCCTTGCCCTTGCCGGCGAAGGCATAGGCCTCGGCGGTCTGGTCGGCGGACAGCAGGTGAATCGCGAACTGCTTGCTGTCACGCAGGATCGGGTAGGTGTCGGAGGCGTAGTTGGGGCAGAACAGCACCAGCGCCGGGTCGATCGACAGCGCGCTGAACGCGCTGGCGGTGATGCCGACGATGCCACCGTCGGCGTCGAGGGTGGTGACCACCGTGACGCCGGACGGGAAGGAACCCATCACGTCTTTGTAGATGCCTGGTTCGATCATGGGCGCAATCTCCTAGCGCATGACAAAGGGATCGGGCATAGGCGCGGTGGACAGGTTGATCCACACCGTCTTCAGCTCGGTATAGGCCAGCACCGAATCGATGCCGCTTTCACGGCCGTAGCCGCTGTTCTTGAAGCCACCGATCGGCGCCATGGCCGACACGGCGCGGTAGGTGTTGACCCAGATGATCCCCGAGCGCACGTCGCGGGCCAGGCGGTGGGCGCGGCCCAGGTCGCGGGTCCAGATGCCGGCGGCCAGGCCGAACTGCGAGTCGTTGGCGATGGCCAGGGCCTCTTCTTCGGTCTTGAAGCGGATTACCGCGGCAACCGGGCCGAACACCTCTTCTTGCATGATGGTCATCGAGTTGCTGTCGCACTCGAACAGGGTCGGCTCGTAGAACCAGCCGTCACCCTCGACCTCGGCACGCTTGCCACCCATGTGCAGCTTGGCGCCTTCGGCCTGGGCCGCGGCCACCAGGCCTTCGACGACGGCCAGCTGTTGCGCGGTTGCCATAGGGCCCATTTCGCTGGCGTCGTCCTGCGGGTTGCCGATGCGGATGCGCTTGGCGCGGGCGATCAGGCGCTCGACGAACGTGTCGAAGATCTCGTCCTGCACCAGCAGGCGCGAGCCCGCCACGCAGCTTTGCCCGGACGCGGCATAGATGCCCGCCACGGCGCCGTTGATGGCGCTGTCCAGGTCGGCGTCGGCGAAGATGATGTTCGGCGACTTGCCGCCCAGCTCCAGTGAAAGCTTGGCGAAGTTCTCGGCGCTGCTGCGTACCACGTGGCGGGCGGTGGCGGCGCCGCCGGTGAAGGCGATCTTGCGCACCAGCGGGTGGCGGGTGAGCGCCGCGCCGGTGCTGGGGCCGTAGCCGGTGACCACGTTGACCACACCGGCCGGGAAGCCGGCCTCGAGGGCCAGGCGGGCCAGCTCGAGGATGGTCGCCGAGGCGTGCTCGGACGGCTTGAGCACGATGGTGTTGCCGGCGGCCAGGGCCGGGGCCAGCTTGATTGCCGTGAGGTACAACGGGCTGTTCCACGGGATGATCCCGGCCACCACGCCGATCGGCTCGTGCACCGTGTAGGCGAACAGGTCGGGCTTGTCCAGCGGCAGGGTGCCGCCTTCAAGCTTGTCGGCAAGGCCCGCCGTGTAATGGAAGAACTCCGGCAGGTAGCCGACCTGGCCGCGGGTTTCGCGGATCAGCTTACCGTTGTCACGGCTTTCCAGCTGGGCCAGGTGTTCCTTGTTTTCAGCAATCAGGTCACCCAGGCGACGCAGCAGCTTGCCGCGCGCGGTGGCGGTGATGCTGCGCCATTCCTTGCTGTCGAAGGCACGCTGGGCGGCCTGCACGGCCAGTTCCACATCGGCTTCGTCGGCGTCGGGTAGTTGCGCCCAGGCCTGGGCGGTGGCCGGGTTGAGGCTGTCGAAGGTCTTGCCGCTCTGGGCATCGCGCCATTGGCCGTCGATGCACATCTGGAAACGAACGAGGGTCATGCAACAATCCCCTTGGCGGATTCGGTGAGGGTGCGGCCTTGCGCGAGGAAGTCCAGCAGCATCTTGTTGACTTCACGCGGTGCTTCCACCGGCATCATATGCCGTTGCTCGGCAAGGACCACGCTGTGCGCGCCAGGAATGCTGGCGGCGAGCTGGCGGGTCATGGCCGGGGTGGAGCCCGAGTCGAGTTCGCCGGTGGCGATCAGCGTCGGCACCTGGATGCTGCCCAGGTCGGCAGCGCGGTACATGTCCTGGGTGGCGAACAGCGAATAGGTGGTGTGGTAGCCCTGCGGGTCGTTGCTCGCCAGCACCTGGCGAATGGCGGCGACCTGCGCCGGGTTGGCAGCCTTGTATTCACGGCTGAACCAGCGGTCGAGCGCGGCGTCGACGTTGGCGTCGGGGCCCAGTTGCGCAGCCTGGGCGGCGCGGGCGATAACGCCGGCACTCTGCTCGGGGGTGCGGTTGAACACGCTGTTGAGCACTACCAGTGCAGCCAGGCGCTGCGGGTAATTGAGGGCGAACGCCCGGGCGACCAGGCCGCCCATGGAGAAGCCGATCACGGTGGCTTGGGCGATCTGCAGGTGGTCGAGTAGTTCTGCGAGCTGGGCGGCATAGCCTTCCAGGCCGATGTCGGCGGCCGGCAGCGCGCTTTGGCCGTGGCCGAGCATGTCGTAGGCGATGACGCGGTAGTCGTTGGCCAGGCCAACGAACTGACCGCCCCACATTTCCTTGTTCAGGCCCACGCCGTGGATCAGTACCACGGGTTGGCCCTGGCCGACGGACAGGTAGCTGGTGCCGGCGGGGGTGCGTTCAGCGACAGGCTGAATCATGGAGGGCGCTCCTTGAAGGTCGGGCGCGGCGGGTAAGCACGCCACGCCCCGGCCCGTCTTGGTTGTTGTTATTGAGCGTTGGCTTTTTCGGCAGCCAGTTCTTCCAGGTCGATGTAGCGGTTGCCGATGCGCGGGTGCAGGCGGCCGCCGTCGGAGGCGCCCAGGACCACGACGATTTCATCGGCGCGCGGGGCGTCTTCGATCTGCATTTCCAGGGTGATGTAGTGCGAACGCAGGCCTTCGTCGTCCTTCTGCATCATCGGGATCTGGATCGAGGTGCCCGGGCCGCCGCGCTTGTTGGTGAAGCTCAGGTAGCTCTTGGCCTGTACCGCTTCGCGGTAGTGGTTGCCGAAGCGCAGGGTGTGGATCACCGCCGAGGCGTGTTCGATTTCGCCGTCGGCGCCGACGACTGCGGCCTTGCCGTAGGCTTCGATCTTGTCGGCGCCGCCGATGGCAGCCGTCAGGCGCTCGACCATCAGGGCACCCAGGTCCGAGCAGTTGGCGCGGATTTCCGGCTTCAGATCTTCAACGAAACCGCGACCGGCCCATGGGTTCTTGATCACCACGGCCAGGCCGACCATGGTCACCGGCTTGTCGGTGGCCTTGCCGCCTTCGATGCGGGTCTCTTCGGAGTAGGTGACGATCTTGCGGATTTCGAAACTCATGGATGGCTCCTGGTGAGGGTTATCAGCTCTTGTTGTCTGATGGTATACCATAATATTTGTTGTGCAAGAGGTGGCTGGAAATTTCTCTTGCGAGGGGACGAAAGGTGGCCTGATGCCTTGATTCCTGTGGCTTCTGTACTGGCCTTTTCGCGGGCTTGCCCGCTCCTACAGGTACTGCACAGGCCATGAAAGCTGTGCGGTCCCTGTGGGAGCGGGCAAGCCCGCGAAGAGGCCCGTGCAGGCTTCAAAAAAAAGCCCGCTCACGCGGGCCGCTGGGGCCCACGTGAGCGGGCGCGTCCCGCAATGTTTCAGGCAATGGGAATTCAGGCGAACGCCGGCACCACTTCCTTGATGAACAGCTCCAGCGATTTCTTCTTCTCGGCGTGGGGCAGGCTGTTGTCGCACCAGAAACTGAACTCGTCGACGCCGAGCTCCTGGTAGTACTTGATACGCGCGATGATTTCTTCCGGGGTGCCGATCATGGTGTTCTTGCGGATGTTCTCCAGCTCGAACGCCGGCACTTCGGCGAACTTCGACTCCGGGCTTGGCTCGAGGAAGCCGTTGACCGGGGTGGTCTTGTTGCCGAACCAGGCATCGAAGGTGCGGTAGAAACGCGAGATGGCCTGGGCGCCGACTTTCCAGCCTTCCGGCTCGGCCGGGCTGTGCACGTGGGTGTGGCGCAGCACCATCAGTTGCGGGCGCGGCACGCCCGGGTTGTTGTCCAGGGCGGCCTGGAACTTGTTCTTCAGGTCCAGCACTTCCTCGTCACCCTTCATCAACGGGGTGACCATGACGTTGCAGCCGTTGGCCACGGCGAAGTTGTGCGAGTCCGGGTCGCGGGCGGCGATCCACATCGGCGGTACGGCGTTGTAAGGTTTCGGCACGCTGGTGGAGGTGGGGAACTTGTACACTTCGCCGTCATGGGCGTAGTCGCCTTCCCACAGCTTGCGCACCACCGGCACCATTTCGCGCAGGGCCTTGCCGCCGTCGGTGGCCGGCATGCCACCTGCCATGCGGTCGAATTCGAACTGGTAAGCGCCACGGGCCAGGCCCACTTCCATGCGGCCCTTGCTGATCACGTCGAGCAGGGCGCATTCGCCGGCCACGCGGATCGGGTTCCAGAACGGCGCGATGATGGTGCCAGCGCCCAGGCGGATCTTGTCGGTGCGCGCAGCCAGATAGGCCAGCAGCGGCATCGGGCTTGGCGAAATGGTGTATTCCATGGCGTGGTGTTCGCCAATCCACACGGTGCTGAAACCGCCGTTCTCGGCCATCAGGGTCAGTTCGGTCAGGTCTTCGAACAGCTGGCGGTGGCTGACCTGTTCATCCCAACGTTCCATGTGCACGAACAACGAAAATTTCATGGGGCTTTCCTCAACGCTTGAAAGGGGCTGGCGCCTGGCAGGGTTGGCACCAGCGGTCTCGATTCAGAACAGGCTTCAGGCAAAGGCCGGCAGGCTGGCCATCTTGCCGCGGCAGTACACCATCGGCCGTGGCGCCTCCTCAGGGACGATCAGGTTGTGCACCTTGCCGACCATGATGGCGTGGTCGCCACCTTCATATTCGCGCCACAATTCGCATTCGATGACAGCGGTGGCACCGGCCAGGATCGGGTTGCCCAGTTCGCTCAGGGACCACTCGATGCCGCTGGCCTTGTCCTTGCCCTTCTTGGCGAAGGCATAGGCCTCGGCCTGCTGTTCACCGGACAGCAGGTGAATGGCGAAGCGCTTCTGCTTGATCAGCACGGGGTAGGAGTCGGAGGTGTAGTTGGGGCAGAACAACACCAGCGGCGGGTCCATCGACAGGGAGGAGAAGGCGCTGGCGGTCAGGCCGACGACCGAGCCGTCGTCGTCCAGGGTGGTGATGACGGTAACGCCGGACGGGAAGGAGCCCAGGACGTGCTTGTAGACGGTTGCGTCGATCATCTGGTGTACCTCTGAAGGGCTGCGGTGGTCCGCGTTTTTTATCGTTGATGTGTCTGATGGTATACCGTAATACCTATTTTGCAAGCGGAATTTTCAAGCCCCGGGGTTACGCGATGAACGGCTCAAAGCCACGTATACCGTGGGCTTGAGCGGTAAGGCGGTTTACCGCAGGGGTTGCGCAAGCGGATCAGTGGGCGTTTTTTCCAGCGGATCAGTGTTGTCAAAAGTTTGGAATACCATAATATGGTCCGCAGCTTAGAGGCCGCCCAGATGCGGTTTCCTTACAAAGATAAAAACGACCTTTCGAGCTGAATCCTATGTCCCAACCGTCGTCGCAACACCAGTTTGTCGAGAATCACACGGTCGATTACGTTCCACCTGCCGAGCGCCACGGGAAGGCGCGCGACCTGTTCACCCTCTGGTTCAGTACCAACATCGCGCCACTGCCCATCGTCACCGGCGCCATGGTGGTCCAGGTGTTCCACCTGAACCTGTTGTGGGGCCTGGTCGCCATCGTGCTGGGCCATCTGGTCGGGGGCGTGGTCATCGCCCTTGCCTCTGCGCAGGGACCGCAGCTGGGCATTCCACAGATGGTGCAAAGCCGTGGCCAGTTCGGCCGCTACGGCGCCTTGCTGATCGTGTTCTTCACCGCGCTGATTTATGTCGGCTTCTTCATTTCCAACATCGTCCTGGCAGGCAAGACCATCCATGGCATCACCCCGAGCGTGCCGATGCCGGGCGCGATCGTCATCGGTGCGCTGAGCGCCACCGCCATTGGCGTGATCGGCTACCGCTTCATCCACATCCTCAATCGCATCGGTACCTGGGTGATGGGGTCGGCGCTGCTGGCCGGCTTCATCATGATGTTCGCCCAGGAGCTGCCAGCCGACTTCTTCAGCCGTGGCGCGTTCAACCTGTCGGGCTTCATCGCCACCGTTTCGCTGGGTACCATCTGGCAGATCAGCTTCTCGCCGTACACCTCCGACTACTCGCGCTACCTGCCGCGTGAAGTGGGTATTGCCAAGCCGTTCTGGGCCACCTACTTCGGCGCGACCGTGGGCACCATCCTGTGCTTCAGCTTTGGTGCGGTGGCGGTGCTGTGCGTACCGGAAGGCACCGATGCGATGGATGCGGTCAAGCAGGCCACAGGCTGGCTGGGCCCGATCCTGATGGTGCTGTTCCTGCTCAACATCATCAGCCACAACGCCCTCAACCTGTATGGCGCGGTGCTGTCGATCGTCACCGCGATCCAGACCTTCGTCGCCGAGTGGACGCCGAGCATCAAGGTGCGGGTGGCGCTGGCTTCGGTGATTCTGGTGGGCTGCGGCATGGTGGCGCTGAATGCCTCGGCGGACTTCATCGGCCAGTTCATCGGCCTGATCCTGGCGCTGCTGCTGGTGCTGGTGCCGTGGGCGTCGATCAACCTGATCGACTTCTACCTGATCAAGAAGGGCCAGTACGACATCGCCTCGATCTTCAGTGCCGACGGCGGCATTTATGGCCGCTTCAACCACCACGCGATCGTTGCCTATGCCTGCGGCATCCTGGTGCAGTTGCCGTTTGCCAATACGTCGCTGTATGTGGGGCCGTATTCCAATATCGTCGAAGGGGCTGATTTGTCGTGGCTGTTCGGCTTGCTGGTGACGGTGCCGCTGTATTACTGCCTGGCGACCCGGGGCACGGCTGCCGGGAAGGCGGGGCGGGTTGTGAGTGTCAGTGACTGATAGAAAACTGCTGCACTCATTGGGGCCGCTTTGCGGCCCTTCGCGGGCGCGCCCGCTCCCACAGGTTTCGCTTTGCCCTTGCAGGCGTCACGCATCCTGTGGGAGCGGGCGTGCCCGCGAAGGGCCACAAAGTGGCCCCGGCAGTTCAGAGACCATTGCGTCAAGCGATGGCGATCGACGGGTCGGCAGCGGCCAGGGCCAGGGTGCGATCAGCCGCTGGCGGATAGATCCACACCGAGTTGATCTGTCGCTTGAGGTCTTTGCCCTCCTGGCCATGCAGTTTCAGTTCGCGCTCCCAACCCTCGCTGTACGCCGCGCCCCATTCGCCCAGATCCAGGCAGGTGACGTACTTGGGCTGGCGATACACTACCGGTTGCAGGCCGAGCAGGTCGGCTGCGGCGTTGTTGCCGGAGTGGCGGCCCATGGGGATGGCATGCTGGCAGGTCATCAGGGCGTGATTGCCCATCTCGTCCACCGCGGCCCAGGCGGTGTCGCCCGTGGCGTACACATGGTCCTGGCCCAGCACCTTCAGGTGGCTGTCCACTTTTAGTCGGCCGAAGTTGTCGCGTTCGCCGGAAACCTGTGCGGTCAATGGGCTGGCCTTCACGCCAACGGTCCATATCACGGTGTTGCTGGCGATATGGTCGCCGTTGTCCAGGGTAACGCCACCGGCATCGACGGCCACCACCGAGGCCCCGGCTTTCCACTCGACCCCGGCCTGTTCGCAGGCGGCGACGATCGACGGCGTGATACCCGCGCCCAGTGCTGCGCCAATTTGCGCACCGCGGTCGACCACCACCACCCGCAACGCCGCACTGGCACCGAGGATGGCCCGCAGACGGGCAGGCATTTCCGTAGCGGTTTCAATACCTGTGAAGCCACCGCCACAGACCACCACGGTGTTGCGTGCAGGCGAAGCGGGCAGGGCGGCCAGGCCGACCAGGTGCTGCTCCAGGCGCATGGCCGATTCCATCTGGTCGACATCGAATGCATGTTCGGCCAGGCCAGGTACCGCCGGGCGTGCGACCTGGCTGCCGGCAGCGAGGATCAGGCGGTCGTAGGCGATTCGTTGCCGGAGCCCCTGGGCGTCGGTGTAGCTGACACTGCGCCCTTCGGTATCGATGTTGTCGGCGCTGCCCGGGATGAAGTGAATGCCCACGGCTTCGAACAGCTCGCCCAGCGGGGCCTTCATGCCGTGCACGTCGGCCTCGTAGAAGCGCGGGCGGATGCGCAGTTCTGGCTGTGGAGCGAGGACGCTGATGCTGACGTCGGCGCGCTGGACCTGGTCGAGCAGGCGCGCAGCGCTCAGGGCGCTCCAGACACCGGCAAAGCCGGCACCGATGATGAGGATGTTCGATTTCATGAAGGTGCTCCGCAAGGTTCGAAGGGGGCTTCGAGGGCGGGTTGTGTGCCTCTCGAATAACTACGACTTTATTGGTCGTAGTTTGTGCGTGCAAGTCTTTTTTGCAGGGGGGCGACACTGCGCACCGCCGTTTGCTGGCCGGAATAGCCGTATTTTCTGGGATAGATGGATAAAACTGGCCGACCGGCGGCAGCTGCGCGCTTTGCGGTGCAGGTACTACGGGCGTATCATTTGCGACAAGATTGGTCGGAGATAGATATGTCGCTCTACAGTGCTGGCGTCGAATACGGTATCCATTGCCTGCTGTTCCTGGTGGACGAGCGGGGCGACTCGCGCGAGTCCAGCGTGCGCGACCTGGCAGAATTGCAGGGTGTGCCGCAGGAGTACCTGGCCAAGGTTTTCACCAAGCTGGCCCGTGCCGGGCTGGTGGCTGCCACCGAAGGCGTACGTGGTGGCTTCCGGCTGGCGCGGCCGTCGGATGAAATCACCGTACTGGATATCGTCAATGCCATCGACGGGCCGAAGAAGATCTTCGACTGCCGCGAAGTTCGCGAGCGTTGTAGCCTGTTCGAGGGGGCGCCACCGGGTTGGGCGACCGAGGGCACCTGCGCGATCCATGCGGTGATGTTGGGGGCGCAGAAGCGCATGGAAGAGGCCCTGGCGCAGCAGACCATCCTTGATCTGGCGCGGCGGTTCGGGCACAAGGCACCGGCCGAGTTCGGGCAGAAGGTCAGTGCCTGGATGGGTGAGCGGCGGGAGGGTAAGGGGGCAGGGGATATTCCGGTCAGTCAGGTCTGAATCGGTTGCCCGCTCCCACAGGAATCGCACAATTGCTGAAATCTGTGGGGTACCTGTGGGAGCGGGCGAGCCCGCGAAGAGACCGGTACAGAAATAACGCGTTCAGCGCCCATCATGCTGCCGCCGATACGCCCCCGGCTGCACCCCCACCGCCTTGGCAAACGCCCGGGTAAACGCCGCCACCGACTGATACCCCACCTGCGCCCCCACCTGCTCCACGGTATTCCCCGCCCGCAGCAACTGGCTGGCATGACGCATGCGCAAAGCCAGCAGTACTTGCCCTGGCGACTGTCCGGCCAGTTCGTTGAAGCGCTTGAAAAATGCCGACCGCGACAACCCGGTGCAGGCAGCCATGCTTTCCAGCGTCCACGCTTGCCCCGGCTGCTCGATCAACTGCTCCAGCAACCCGGCAAACGCCGGTTGGCGGGCGAGGGCGACCAGCCCGCCCAGCGATTGCCCGGCATGCACCTGCTGGCGCAGTACATACAGGAACAGCAAGTGCGTCAGCCGCTCCAGCAACGCCTGCGACGGCCCGGCGGCGCGCCGGCATTCCTCCAGGATCAGCTCGAACAACGACCGCGCCGCATGCCCGGCCGGTTCATCGGCGCGTAGCAATATCCAGTCGGCCAGGCCGTCGACGATCAGCGCCGACAAGCCCGGCTTGAAGTGGAAGAAACCACACACCAGCCCCACGCCATCGACCGCCTCGGTGTCCATGGCCTGCATACGCTGGCGCGGCTGGGCGCAGGCACTGGCTGGGTCCTGGTCGCTGGCCAGGCGATAGCCGAGGTCGCGCAGCAGGAACACCGCATCGCCGGCCTCCAGGCGCAGTGCCTCGGGCTGGCCGTCGATGTGCAACCAGCAATGCCCCTGCACCACCAGGTGGAAGCTGGCCCGGCCCATGCCCTGGGTGCTGGCGTGCCAGCCGCCGCAGTAGCGGCCCACATGGAACAGGCTGGCATCGAGCTCCAGGCCCTCTAATAACCAATCGACAAGGTGGCTGGACGAAATCATCTAATGCAAAGACTCAAGAGCAAGGAAAGGCGACTGATGAATATGGAGGGTAGTTCTTATAACCAACAGACTGTAGTGACACCCATCAAAGGAGACCACTCCATGTCCTCGCGCATTACTTTACACACGCTGCAGAGTGCCCCGGAAGCGGCCCGTCCGTTCCTCGAGAACGCGCAGAAGAACTCCGGCTTCATCCCCAACCTGCTGGGCGTGCTGGCCAATGCCCCGGCGGCACTGGAAACCTACGTGACCGTTTCGGCACTCAACGGCAAATCCGAACTGAGCCTGGCCGAGCGTGAAGTGGTGCAACTGATTGCCGCCACCCAGCATGGCTGCGACTTCTGCGTGGCCGGCCACACGGCCGTGGCCCTGAACAAGGCCAAGCTGCCGCAGGAGGTGGTCGATGCCCTGCGTGCCCGTGGCGAGCTGCCGGATGCCCGTTTTGAAACCCTGGCCGCGTTCGCCCGCGAAGTGATCGCCACCCGTGGCAATGTCAGCGAGGCCACTTACCAGGCCTTCCGCGTGGCCGGCTTCAGTGAAGGTAACGCGCTGGAGGTGATTCTGGGCGTGAGCCTCGCAACCCTGTGCAACTTTGCTAATGTGTTCGCCCAGACGCCGCTCAATGACGAGCTGGGCAAGTACCGCTGGCAACGTTCTGCATAGCTCGTATGTGATAGCGGCCATGATGCGGTCGTTGCAGGAGCGGCCTCGTGCCGCGAACGGGCCGCAAAGCGGCCCCGGCGTCCCCAAAGGAGCAAGACCATGCAAGATTGTGCATTTCGACACTGGCTGGATGCCAATGCCGAGGCCATTGACCGGGGCCAGTGCGAGCCGCAATTGGTGCTGGCGCAAATCGCCGAATCGCAGCTGCTGCGCATCGGTGTCGACCCGGCCCAGGGCGGTACGGGCGGGCAGGTGAGCGACGCGGTCGAGGCCATCGCCGCAATCGCCAGCCGCTCGCTGGCAGCGGCCTTCGTCTGCTGGGGCCAGCGCGCCTTCATCGAATACCTGTTGCACAGCCCCAACCAGCCTCTGCGCGAGCGCCTGCTGCCGCGCCTGCTGACTGGCGAACTGGCCGGCGCCACCGGGCTGTCCAACGCCATGAAGTTCCTGTCCGGCATCGAAGCCCTGCAGGTGCGCGGCCGCCCGGCAGATGATGGCTGGCACCTGGAAGGTCGCCTGCACTGGGTGACCAACCTGCGCAAAAGCGGCTTCGTGGTGGCTGCGGCCATCGAAGACGAAGGCGGTGGCGCCCCGTTCGTGCTGGCCATTCCGTCCGACGTACAAGGCCTGGAGCGCTCCGACGACCTGCAACTGATGGGTCTGCAGTCGAGCAATACCGCGGCACTGGCCTTCCACCAGGTGCAATTGCAGCGTGGCTGGTTACTGCACGAAAATGCCCGCGAGTTCCTGCCCCGGGTACGCCCGGCGTTCCTGGCGCTGCAATGCGGCATGGCCATTGGCCTGGCGCGGCGGGCGCTGGCGGAAGTGCAGGCACACCTGCATGGCCGTGCCTCATTCCTCGACGAAGCACGCCAGGTGCTCAGCGAGCGCCTGGAAAACACCGTGAGCGAGCTCAAGCAGGGGCTGCTCGATGGCCGCTTCCAGCAGCAACCGGCAGCCTTGTTCAAGCTGCGCATCACCCTGGCCGAAAGCGCTGCCGACGCCGTGCAGCTGGAGTTGCAGGCCAGTGGTGGCAAGGCCTACCTCAGCGAGTACGGTGAAGGCTTTGCCCGCCGCTGGCGCGAGTCGGCCTTCGTGCCGATCGTCACGCCCAGCCTGGTGCAACTGCGCGCCGAACTGCAACGCCAGGCGGGCGCGGCATGAGCCCAGTGTTGCTCGAAGCCCGCGACATTAGCCTGGGCTACCTGCGCGAGGGTGGCTGGCAGGCGGTGCTGGCGCAGTTCGACCTGCAGCTGGCACCGGGCGAAGTGGTGACCATCCTCGGCCCCAGCGGGGTCGGCAAGTCCAGCCTGTTGAGGGTGCTGGCCGGCCTGCAGCAGCCCCGCAGTGGCAGCGTGACCCTGCACGGCCAGCCGCTGCAGGGCCCGCACCCACGCCTGGCGGTGGCCTTCCAGGACCCGAGCCTGTTGCCCTGGTTGAGCCTGGAGAAGAACGTCGCCTTCGGCCTGGACTTCGCCCGCCAGCCCAAACTGGCCGCTGCCGACCGGCGCGCCCGCATCGACCACGCGATTGCCGCTGTCGGCCTGGCCCATGCCCGCGGCCAGTACCCGGCGCAGTTGTCCGGCGGCATGGCCCAGCGCACCGCGCTGGCCCGCTGCCTGGCCCGCCAGCCCGAAGTGTTGCTGCTCGACGAGCCGTTCGGCGCGCTGGATGAAGTGACCCGGGCCGACATGCAGCAACTGCTGCTGCAACTGATCGCCACCCATAACACGGCGGCGGTGCTGATCACTCACGATATCGACGAAGCCCTGCTGCTGTCCGACCGGGTCCTGCTACTGGGCAACCACCCAGCGCACACCCTCGGCCAGTGGCACATCGACCTGCCGCAACCACGGACGCAGCGGGTCGAGGAACTGGGCGCCTTGCGCATCGAAATCCTCAAAACCCTTCGGCAGGCAAGCCGCACACTCGAACCCACCCCAACCCCGTTGCCCTCGGAGGCTGTCCATGTGCATGGATGACTGCTGTTCCTCTTCTTCGCGTCGCGATTTCCTCAAGCTTGGCGCCATGCTCACGGCTGCCGGTGCATTGCCGTTGCTGTCGAGCCTGCAGGCCCGTGCCGCCGCCGAGCCGGACGCACCGGTGCGCATTGGCTACCTGCCGATCACCGACGCCACGCCGCTGCTGGTGGCGCACAACAACGGCCTGTTCGAGGCCGAAGGCATCAAGGCCGAGCGCCCGGTGCTGCTGCGTAGCTGGGCGCAGGTGATCGAGGCGTTCATCTCCGGCCAGGTCAACGTCATCCACCTGCTGTCGCCAATGACCGTGTGGGCCCGCTACGGCAGCAAGGTGCCGGCCAAGGTGGTGGCCTGGAACCACGTGGGCGGTTCAGGGCTGACCGTGGCCCCGGACATCAGCGATATGAAACAGCTGGGCGGCAAGACCGTGGCCATCCCGTTCTGGTATTCCATCCATAACGTGGTGCTGCAGCAGATGCTCAACGACAACGGCCTGACCCCGGTGTCGAGGCCGGCCAATGCGCCACTGGCCGGCAACGAAGTCAACCTGTTGGTGTTGCCGCCATCCGACATGCCGCCGGCGCTGGCCAGCAAGCGCATCGCTGGCTATATCGTCGCCGAGCCATTCAACGCCCTGGCCGAGAACCTCAAGGTCGGCCGCGTGCAGCGCTTTACCGGCGATGTGTGGCGCAACCACGCCTGCTGCGTGGTGTTCATGCACGAGCACGACCTGAACAACCGCCCGGAGTGGTCGCAGAAGGTGGTCAACGCCATCGTCAAGGCCCAGCACTGGACCCGCGATCACCGCGCCGAGGCCGCCGCGTTGTTGTCCAAGGCCGGCCCCAACAAGTACACCCCGCATGAGCCCGCAGTGCTGAGCAAAGTGCTGGCCCCGGCTGCCGAGGACCGTGCCGGCTATATTGCCAGTGGCGCCATTCGCCACCAGCAGTGGGACGAAAAACGCATCGATTTCCAGCCTTACCCGTTCCCCAGCTACACGGAAGAACTGGTCAAGCGCCTGAAAACCACCCTGATCGAGGGTGACCACGCGTTCCTGGCCGGTCTGGACGCGGCGCAGACCGCCCGCGACCTGGTCGACGACCGCTTCGTGCGCAACGCCATCGCCACTGTTGGCGGCCCGTCGGTGTTCGGCATTGCCGACAACTTCGAGCGTAGCGAGGAGTTCGCGGTCTGATGCGCACGCATGTCGTTCATGCTGGTCTGGGTCTGGCCGGGTTGCTGGGGTTGTTGCTGGTGTGGTGGGCCGGTGTTGCGCTGTTCGGCCAGGCCGATGGCCTGGCGGCGCGCTTTTCGCCGGCGGCGACCCTGGCCAGCCTGGTCGAGTTGCTGGGGCAGGGTGAGGTCTACGGGCATACCTGGGTCAGCCTCAAGCGTATCCTGGTCGGGCTGCTGCTGGCGCTGCTGATTGGCGTGCCGCTGGGTTTGCTGGTGGGCAGCTACCGGCACCTGGAGGCGGCGACCACGCCGGCGTTCCAGTTCCTGCGCATGATCTCGCCGCTGTCGTGGATGCCGGTGGTGGTGATGCTGATGGGCGTGGGGGACCAGCCTATCTACTTCCTGCTGGCGTTTGCCGCGTTGTGGCCGATCTTGCTGAACACGGCGGCCGGGGTAAGGCAGCTGGACCCGCGCTGGTTGCAGTTGAGCCGCAGTTTGAGTGCCACACGCCGGGAGACCTTGTGCAAGGTGATCGTGCCCGGGGTGATCGGCCATGTGCTGACCGGCGTGCGCCTGGCTATCGGCATTCTGTGGATCGTGCTGGTGCCGTGCGAAATGCTCGGGGTGAGTGCCGGGCTGGGGTACTTCATTCTCGATACCCGCGACCGGCTGGCGTATTCCGAGCTGATGGCGATGGTGCTGCTGATCGGGGTGCTGGGGTTTGTGCTCGATGCCTTTGCGCGTGGGTTGCATCGGCGTTGGGTGCACGGCTGACCGGCCAGTGGGGTTTGTTCGCGGGCTTGCCCGCTCCTACAGGGATACCACAAGGCCAAAGGGGGGCGGGATACCTGTGGGAGTGGGCAAGCCCGCGAACAGGCCCTCGGATCAATGCACGGTCTTGCGCTGCCGCACACACTCCTGCGCCTGAGCGGTCAGTTCGTCCAGCCGCTCATCCCGCATCTGCTCCGCTTCGATCATCGCATCCTCACCTTGCTGGTTGAGCAGGTAGGTATGGATCTGCATCACTTCCGCCGTCTGGTAGATCGGCGCAATATCCAGCCGTCCGATCAGCGCTCCACTAGCCTGCCCGGTACTGCTCATCAGCACCTGCGGCCCATTGGCGGCCACCACCTGCATGCCCATCGCCTCGAACCAAGGTACCTGGCTGGCAAAGGCATTCAACTCGACGCAGGCATGGCGTGCCTGCAGGTCGCCCAGCAGCGCACGGGCGATACCCTGGCGGCGATGGCTGGCGCGCACGGCCAGGAACGCCAGGGCGCACGCCTGTTCATCGTCCTCGGCCGGCAGCGACAGGGCAAAGCCCAGCAATTGGTCCGGCGCGTCGGCATCCAGCGCCAGGGTCAGTGCCACGGCCAGGCCGCGGGTGCCGTCCAGCGCTTGCAGGTACTGGTGCACTTCCATGCCGACGCCGTACTGGTACAGCGGGTACAGCGGGTTGTCGGCGCTGATGGCGACACTGCTCAGTTCGCCGACGTGGTGGATCACCAGCTCGCGGATCTGGTTCTGGAAAGATTCAGGCGGCACGCTGTCGAGGCGGCTCAGGATGAACATCGGGGGGCAGGCTCCGGCGGGTAGATAGACGGCCCGCGCCGTGCGGGCGCGGGCGGTACAGTTTAACCGGTTTTGCCAATCAGCCTTGTACCTGTAATGCACCGAGCATCAGGTCGAGGTTCTGCACCGCCGCGCCGGAGGCACCTTTGCCGAGGTTGTCGAACACTGCGGTCAGCAGCACCTGGCCGTGCTCCGGGTTGGCGTAAAGCGCCAGGCGCAGGTCGTTGCTGTCGTTCAACGCCTCGGGGTCGAGGTTCGGCGCTGCGCCGTGCTGGTGCAGGGGCATCAGCTGGACGTGGCGGGCACCCTGGTAGTGCTGCTCCAGGCAGGCCTGCAGCTGCTCGGCACTGACCTGGCCGGGCAGCAGGCGCAACTGCAGCGGGATGCTCAGCACGATGCCCTGGCGGTAGGCACCGTAGCCGGGCATGAACATCGGCCGCGCCGACAGCCCGGCGTGCTGCTGGATTTCCGGCACGTGCTTGTGCGCCAGTTCCAGGCCATAGAGTTGCAGGGCCGGGGCTTTGCCGGTACCGGGCTGTTCATGCCGTTCGACTGCGGCGCGGCCACCACCGGAATAGCCGGAGATTGCGTGGATATTCAGCGGGTAATCCGCTGGCAGCAGGCCAGCCTTGACCAGTGGGCGCAGCAGGGCGATGGCGCCGGTGGGGTAGCAGCCGGGGTTGCTGACGCGCTTGCTGTGTGCGATGCGTTCGGCTTGCTGCTCGTCGAGCTCCGGCAGGCCATAGACCCAGCCTGGGGTGGTGCGGTGCGCGGAGCTTGCGTCGATCACCCGTACCTGCGGGTTGTGGATTGCCGCCACGGCCTCGCGGGCGGCATCGTCGGGCAGGCACAGCAGGGCGATGTCGGCGCTGTTGATCGCCTCGCGGCGGCGTTGCGGGTCTTTGCGCTCGGCTTCGGGCAGGGTCAGCAGGCGCAGATCGCTGCGGCCTTGCAGGCGGGCATGGATCTGCAGGCCGGTGGTGCCTTGGTCGCCGTCGATGAAGACAACAGGGGTGTGCATGGTCAAAGTCCGGTCGGGGAGGGATGGCCTATGCTCGCCTGTGGCTTTGGTAAAGAAAATTTGAATATGATGATCGATATATTCATTTTTCCTGAATGAGTTTGGCCCATGCGTGAAATCAGCCTCGATCGCCTGCGCACCTTGGTGGTCATTTCCGACCTGGGCTCCTTTGCCGAAGCCGCCCGCCAGCTAAACCTGGCGCCGCCCACCATCAGCCTGCACGTGGCCGAACTGGAGGCGCGCATCGGCGTCCCGTTGCTCACCCGTACCCGCGGCCAGGTGCGGCCCACGGCCATCGGCGAAACCCTGCTGGCCCGTGCCCGTCGCCTGCTGGCCGACGCCGACCTGGCGCTGGACGAGGTGCGCCGGCAAGTCGAAGGCCTGACCGGGCGGGTGCGCCTGGGCGCTTCCACCGGTGCCATTGCCCACCTGCTGCCGCAGGCGCTGGAGCACTTGCGTACGGTGCACCCGGGGATCGATGTGCAGGTACAGGTGCTGACCTCCCAGGCCTCGCTGACGCGCCTGCGCGAGGGCACGCTGGATATCGGCCTGGTGGCCTTGCCGCAGGTGGCCGGCAAAGGGCTTAGGGTTACCCCCTGGCGACGTGATCCGATCCTGGCCTACGTGCCGGCCGACTGGCAGCCGCCGGCCAAGGTTACGCCGGCTTGGCTGGCGCAGCGGGCGTTGATCCTCAACGACAGCAGCACCCAGCTGTCGCGGGTGACCGGGGAGTGGTTCGCAGCGGCGGGGTTGTACCCCGAGCCGCGAATCGAGCTGAACTACAACGATGCGATCAAGAGCCTGGTCGGGGCCGGGTATGGGGCGACGTTGCTGCCGCAGGAGGGGGAGGCAGCCGAGCTGGACCGGCGCATTGCCCGCCGGCCGCTGCGGCCAGGGTTGTGGCGGCAATTGGGCATTGCCTGCTGGGAAGGGCAGGTGGAGCGGGCCACAGGGTATGTGTTGCAGGCGCTGGAGCGGTTACGGCAGTAGGGGCCGCAAAGCGGCCCCATGGATCACCCCCGCTCACGGGCCCGCACCGCAGTCACGGTCTCCCCGCCAACCCCCCAGTTATCGGTCGGTACCTCCTCGATCACCACAAAGGTACTGGCCGGCGGCTTGCCCAGCACCTGCTGCAGCATGTGGGTCGTCTGTTCGATCAGCTGGCGCTTGTGCTCGGCGCTCACGCCTTCATCGGTCACGCGAATGTGGACATAGGGCATGGTTCTCGCTCCTCTGTTAATGCCAGGTGCCGGCGGTGCTACCGCCATCCACCGGCAGGATCACGCCGCTGACGAAGCGTGAGTCGGCCAGGTATAACACCGCATCCACGACATCCTGCGGCGAGCCGGTGCGGCCACTGGGGGACAACGCGCCCATGCCTTGTGCATTGCCGCCATGCAGCGGCGTATCGATGATCCCTGGTGCCACCGCATTCACTTGCACGCCGCTGGCCGCCAGTTCCAGCGCCAGGCCTTTCACCGCCTGGTTCAGGCCGCCCTTGACCAGCACCGGCAGCAGGGCCGGCACGCGGGTGTCCGGTTGCAACGCGATGGAGGCGGTGATGGCGATGATCTGACCATGCCCTTGCCTGGTCATGATCCGCGCCGCTTCCTGGGCCGGGTAGAAGAAACCCTTGAGGTTGGTGCCGACCAGGGCGTCGACATCCGCTTCGCTGTACTCGGCAAACGGCTTGGCAATGAAGATGCCCGCGTTGTTGATCAGCAGGTCGACCCCGCCAAAGGCTTGCTCAGCGCTGGCGAACAGGCGCTGCGTCGTGCCCGGCTCGGCGATGTCGCCCGCTACGCCGATGAAGCGCGAAGGGTTGCCGAGGCGGGCGGCGGCTTGCTCCAGGCGGGCCTGGCTGCGGGCATTGCCGACCACGTTGTCGCCGCGTTCGAGGAAGGCCTCGGCCAAGGCGAAACCCAGGCCGCTGGAGGCCCCGGTGATGATGACGGTGCGTGGCGTGTTCATGTGCATGATCTCCAGTGAAGTGAGCCATGGGCTCGGTGTGGAGCCACTGTAGGCTGCTATCAGCACTTGAAAAATGAGGCGAAGGGTATTTCAATCGATACATCATGTAATCAATCGAGCCGTCATGACCCGCCATTTCGATGACCTGCAACTGGGCAGCCTGGAGCTGTTCTGCCTGGCCGCCGACAGCGGCAGTTTCACTGCTGCGGCCACGGAGGCCGGCGTTACCCCGGCGGCGGTCAGCCGCAGCGTGGCGCGCCTGGAAGAGCGTCTGGGCGTGCGCTTGTTCGTCCGCACCACCCGGCAGATGCGCCTGTCCGCAGCGGGCCAGGCCTATTACCAGCAATGCCGTCAGGCGCTGGGGCAACTGGTCGAGGCCGAGCGCCAGGTCACGGGCGGGCAGGTCGAGCCGAGCGGCCGCCTGCGCATCAGTGTGCCCACGCCTTATGCCCATCACCGGCTGTTGCCGCTGCTGCCGCGGTTTCGCCAGCGCTACCCGAAGGTGCAGGTGGATGTGCATGTCAGCAACCGCAACGTCGACTTCGCCGAGGAACCGTTCGACCTGGCGATTCGTGGCCGCGAGCCGGCCGATTCACGGCTGGTGGCGCGCCGCCTGGAAGATGCCGAACTGGTGGTGGTGGCCACACCTGGCTACCTGGCCCGTGCCGGCACGCCACAAACACCGCACGACCTGCTGCAACATGAGTGCATCCAGTTCGAACTGCCCAGCAGTGGCCGCCGCCCGCCGTGGAGCTTTCGCCAGGATGGCCAGCAGGTAGAGATCGAAACCCAGGGTGCGTTCACCTGCCTGGGCGACTTCCTCGCTACCGCCACGCTGGTGCGCCATGGCGGTGGGCTGATGCAGGCTTACCGCTTTACCGTGCAGGATGCGCTGGCCAGTGGCGAACTGGTGGAAGTACTCGCTGAGTTTGGCGGGACCTCGCGGCCATTCATGCTGATCTACCCCCAGGCCCGGCACATGCCGCTGCGGGTGCGGGTGTTCATCGATTTCCTGTTCGCGCAGGCCGGCCTGCCGTTGGGCTGAAGCGATGCGGTTCAGGCGTTGGGCAACTATGCTTCTGGCTGCGTCGAGCCGAATGGACCTCGACGAACCTTTCGGTTTTCCAGGAGAACGCTCCATGAAATCCACGAAATGCATACCTTTGCTGGTGATTGCCTCGGTCCTCAGTTTTGCCGCACACGCAGACCCTGCGAGCAACTGTGCGGCCAAGATCAAGGAGCTTGAAGATATTCAGAAGACCGATGGCCAGGCACTGCACGGTGGCATGGCGCATGACTACCACGAGCTGTTGAAGCAGGCCAAGGAGGGGCAGGCTGCGGGGGACATGACCAAGTGTCAGGCCTCGGCTGACCGGGCCAAGACCATCTACAACAAGGCGCGCGGGAAGTAGCTGCAGTCCTGCACTGGCCTCTTCGCGGGCTTGCCCGCTCCCACAGGTACTGCACAGGCCTTGGGCCTGTTGGAAATCCTGTGGGAGCGGGCAAGCCCGCGAAGAGGCCAGTGCAGGAGGGCCCAGTCAGAACCAGCGATCGTTCTTCCTGCGCCCACGGGTCAGCGCCGGCAGGATCAGCCCCGCGAGCAAGCCCGCGCCGGCAATGCTGCCGCCATACACCATGTAGCGCATCATCACCTGCTTGTTTTCGTCCCCCAGGCGTGCCCGGGTATCGCGCAGCTCCGACTGGCTCTGGTCGAGCTGTTCATTCAGCGCCTTGTTGCGCGCTTCCAGCTCGTCGATCAGTTTCTTGCGTGAATCTAGGGTTTCCTGCATGCCCTGCACGCGGTTCTTCCAGCTGTCGTCGATGTTCTTCAATTGCCCGGTCAGGTCCGCGACCTGGGCATCGAGCTGCGGCAGGCGCTCGTTCTGGCCTGGCACCGACTGCAGGTCGTTGCTGAGAATCCACACCACATCGCCGTTCTGCCCGCGAACCTGGCTGTAGTTGCCCTGGCTGCCGATCAGGGTCAGCTTCTGCCCGGACTTGAGCGTACCGACGATGCGGTGGCCATCGGTCGGGCCGCTGCGCACATAGGTGCTCAGGCTGTCGCTGACCCAGCGCGCATCGCTGGCAGGCTCTTCGGCGTGCACCGGTACGGCAAGGGCCACCAGGGCGGCGATCAGGCCGCTGCGCAGGGCAGTGAGGGCGGAAGCAGTTGGGCGGGAATCGGGCATGTTGGGTCTTCGCTGAAACAGGACAAAAAGTAGGCCCGGTGATTGGGCCGATGAACCGGTCGGTGAGTTGACCGTCAGCGAAAGACCGTTTTTTTGTCAGCAGGTTCACTACCTGATATCGGAAATGTCTGCAGGATGTTGCAAGGCTGCAACCGGCAACTCCGGACTAGACTCAAGGGCTCACACTCTTTCATGGAGCAAGACCATGACTGCCAAGAACACCATTTGCCTCTGGTACGACAACGATGCCGAAGAGGCCGCGAATTTCTATGCCAGCGTTTTCCCTGACAGCAGAGTGATTGCCGTGCACCAGGCGCCCGCTGACTATCCATCCGGCAAGCAAGGTGACGTGATTACCGTGGAGTTCAGCGTGATGGGGATTCCTTGCGTAGGTCTCAATGGCGGCAAGGCCTTCACGCACTGCGAGGCTTTTTCGTTCCAGGTCAGTACCGAGGACCAGGCCGAGACCGATCGCTTTTGGGATGCCATTGTCGGCAACGGCGGTGAGGCCAGCGTTTGCGGTTGGTGCAAGGACAAGTGGGGGATTTCGTGGCAGATCACCCCGCGCATCCTCATCGAAGCCATTGGCCACCCCGACCGGGCGGCGGCCAGGCGAGCATTCGAGGCCATGATGCAGATGGGTAAGATCGATGTGGCGCAGATCGAGGCGGCGTTGAAGGGCTGATGCAAGTCCGTTTTCAACGCGGTGGCTGGCATCGGCTGCGCCGGTGTTCGCGGGCACGCCCGCTCCCACAGGGGCGCTGCTGATTCAATGAGTTTGAGGAGCTGGTTTGTCGCAGATGGCGCAATGCGGCTCCAGCTTCCTCTGGTTGGCCCGATCAGTTACCGGTCACTTCGGCCTCTGCCGTCGCCGCTTTGGCCGAAGCCTTCTTCTCCTGCACCACGATGTAGAACTCTTCGCCATGCTTCACCGCTCCATACAGTACGGCCTTTTCGATCAGCTCGTTGCCGCGCAGATGGCGCAGCATCATCGGGTCCTTGCGCAGGTCGCGGTACAGCGCCAGGCATAGCAGCACCATCACCACCACGAACGGCAGGGCCACGACGATGGTCAGGTTCTGTAGGCCAGTCAGCGCCTCGCCGGGGTCGCGCGGGTCGCCGATTGCCAGCATGATCGCCGCCACCGTACCGGTCAGCGCACCCCAGAAAATCACCGTGCGTCGCGATGGCGTGGTGGTGCCGTGCTCCGATAGCGTGCCCATGACCAGTGAGGCCGCATCGGCACCGGAGACGAAGAAGATACCCACCAGGACCATCACCAGCACTGAAGTCGCCGAGGCCAGCGGGTAGCTGTCCAGCAGCTGGTACAGCGCGTGGTTGCTGTTGACCGCACCATTGGCCAGCTGGAAGGCGCCTTCGCGCAGGGCGTCGATACTCGCGCCGCCAAAAATGGTGAACCACACCAGGCTGACCAGGCTCGGTACCAGCAGCACCCCGGTGACGAACTGGCGGATGGTGCGACCGCGGCTGATACGGGCGATGAACATGCCCACGAACGGCGTCCAGGAAATCCACCAGGCCCAGTAGAACACGGTCCAGCCGGCCAGCCAGCTGTTCATCTGCTCACCGCCGCTGGCGTTGGTGCGGGCCATCATTTCCGGCAGCATCTTGGCGTAGATGCCGATCGAGGTTGGCAGCAGGTTGAGCATCAGCAGGGTCGGGCCGACCAAAAACACGAACACCGCCAGCACCAGTGCCAACACCATGTTGGTGTTGGACAGCCACTGGATGCCCTTGCCGATGCCCGACACCGCCGAGGTGACGAAGGCAATGGTCAGCAAAGTAATGATCGAGATGTAGAACAGCTTGCCAGGGCTTTCGATCCAGCCGTTGTACTCCAGGCCACCGGCGATCTGCAGTGCGCCGAGGCCCAGCGAGGCAGCCGAGCCGAACAGCGTGGCGAAGATCGCCATCATGTCGATCAGGCGGCCGAGCGGGCCGTTGGCATGCTTGCCGATCAATGGCCGAAAGGCGGCAGAAATCAACTGCGAGCGGCCGCGGCGGAAGGTGCCATAGGCAATCACCAGGCCGACGATGGCGTACATGGCCCAGGGGTGCAGGGTCCAGTGGAACAGTGTGGTGGCCATGGCCACCTGCATCGCTTCGCTGGACTGCCCAGTGGTCGTCCCAGGCGGTGGTGACACGTAGTGCGACAGCGGTTCGGCAACGCCGAAGAACATCAGGCCGATGCCCATGCCTGCGCTGAACATCATCGCCACCCAGGACACCGTGCGGAATTCTGGCTGTTCGCCGTCACGGCCCAGCGGAACCCGGCCGTATCGGCTGGCGGCCAGCCACAGCACGAACACCACGAACAGGGTAGAGGTGAGCACGAAGAACCAGCCGAAGTTGAGAATGACCCAGGATTGCGCGCTGGAGGCGCTGCTGGCGAGGCTGGCCTGATTGAGGAAGCCCCAGAGGACGAAAGCGATCGCCAGGAGGCTGGTGAAGCCAAAGACGATCCAGTCAAGCTTGCCCTCGAAATACCGGTCCTGGCGTGCTTCTGCGGTTTTCGAGGGGTCCGTCACGCCAAGGTCGAGCGTTTCGGTGATGTGTTCCTTTGCCATGAATGATGAGGCCCCTTTCTGGCTTACCTGCAGGTACAGGCTTGTAGTTTTGTGTGGGCTACCGAGTTCGATGACTGCCTCGGCGGGGAGACTGCTGGCACGATTATCCTGTGCAGGAAACGGCAGCTCCTGTCCCGATAGCGCCCCGGGGCGTCCATTACGCGACCTGCCAAATACTTTTAGTTCTGGGGGCGATGGCCCTTTCTGCCTCGCGTTCTGGTACCCTGATGGGCATTCCCCGGGCCTGCACATCCGAGCACCGTAGAAGCGCTGCTGCTTGTGGGCCTGGCCGCACCAGGAAACGGAGATTCGTCAAAATGGCCACTGACCGTGTGAGCCTGATTCATTTCGATAAATTGAGCATGAGCCCTGCCGCTGCCGATCGGTTCCAGAAAGCCCTCGACGCGCTGGAAGCGCTCAAGCTGCAGGACCGTTACGTGTATCTCATCGCTCCTTATCTGGGTGATATCGCTGACGCCTCCGACCGCGAGCAACTGGCCACCGCCCTGGAGCAGGGCTTGCGCGTGGTCGACGAGCTGCTGGCTGCCAGGTCGGTCAGCAAGGTCAAGGCCGAGGAAGTACGCCAGGTGTTTCACAGTGGCGCCGAGCGTGCACAGGCGGAAATGCCCGGCTGAGTGGTGGCATGGCGAAAGACATCGACAACCCTTGCGTCTCGCTGTGCCAGCTCAACAGCGAGTTGTGCGTGAGCTGCGGCCGCACCCGTGACGAAATTCGCAAATGGCGGGGCATGAAGCGCCCCGAGAAGATGGCCACCGTGCAGCGGGCCGCAACGCGAATGAAGGCTATCGCCAAGAAGGCGGCCAAGCGGCAGAATACAGGTTGAACCTGCGTGTCCCGCGCGCGCCCTTTCCTGATTGTCTGACGAGCCTGAAAATGGATTCTCACTCGCTGTTTGCCTTTACCCTGGTCGCTGCCATCGCGATCGCCAGCCCCGGCCCTGCCACCCTGATGGCCATCAACAACAGCCTCGCCCATGGCCAGCGCAGCGCGATCTGGTCGTCACTGGGCAATGGCTCGGGCCTGTTCTGCCTGTCGGCTGCCGCCATGCTGGGGCTGGGTGCGCTGCTGGCCAGTTCCGAAATGCTGTTCAATGCCGTGAAGATCCTGGGGGCGGGCTACCTGTTCTACCTGGGGGCGCGGCAATTGCTGAAAAAAAGCCCGATGCTGGCGCAAGGCGCCGCAGAGGGTATGGCCAAGGTCCGGCCCACGCCGCTGAAGCTGTACAAGTCGGCATTCCTCACGGCAGTGACCAACCCCAAGGCGACCATGTTCTTCACCGCGCTGTTCCCGCAGTTCATCGACCAGGGGGCGGCGTTGTTGCCGCAGTTTCTGATCCTGACCGGGATATTCGTGTCCTTGTCGCTGGTTTCGCTGAGCCTGTACGCCGCGCTGGCGGCGCGGGCCAAGGGCGTACTGACCCGGCCGTCGTTGTCGCGCTGGGTGAGCCGGGTGGTTGGCACGACCTTTATCGGTTTTGGTGCTGCAATCCTGGCGATGCGGCGGCAGGGGGCCTGAAATACGAGGGGCGTGGCGTGGCCCGAGACCTCCAGCTTCGCACTCACCAATGAATGGAAGCGTGGCTGGCAAAGGTTTTTGCCGGCCTGTTTTTTTCTGGCCGATAAAAGGCCAACCTGATGGCCATACATGGTCCAGACTGTCTACAGCACGCACAGATGGATGCTGCAGTCGACCACAGGATGTGGCAGCCTTTGGCCACCACGCCGGGTCTCCGGATGTTACATGTGCCGAGTGTTGTCGATGATCGAGCGCTGCTTTCACCACGCCTTGCTACTGTTGTGTCTGTTGCCGCTGCCCCTGAGCGCGGTAGCGGATGATGCATGCCGACGGCTGACTGCCACCGGCAACCCGGAATACCCCCCCTACCTGTGGCGCGACCCGCAAAACCCCCAGCAATTGATCGGTGCCAATGCCGACCTGCTCAAGTACCTGGGCAAACAACTGGGGCTGGAAGTCGAGGTGGTCTACGGCGGGCCATGGTCGCGCGCCCAGGAAGAAGTACGCACGGGACGGATCGACCTGATGGCCGGGTATTTCCTGACCAAGGACCGTCAGCAACAGATGGACTTCATTACCCCGGCATTTCTGCATACACCCAGCGTTATCTGGGTACGCCAGGACAATGCCTTTGCCTACCGGCAGTGGGCCGACCTGAAGGGCCGCAAAGGCGGTACGCTGGTCAACAACAGCCACGGTCAGCAGTTCGACGACTACGCCAGGGCCAACCTCACCCTCGAAGCGGTACCCGGTGCCAGGCAGGCGTTCGAGAAGTTGATGCACAAGCGTAGCGACTACGTGGTGTACGAGCAGTACCCCGGCATGGCGCTGGCGCGCACCTTGGGGATTGCCGACGCTGTACAGGTGCTGGAGCCACCGATATCCAGCGAAGGGCTGTACCTGGCGCTGTCCCATGACTCGCCCTGCAACCAGCCGCAGCTGCGTGAAGCGCTGGCGAGGGAGATGCAGAGGATCGTTGCCGGGGCACTGCCGGAGCAGCTGTTGCAGCAAAACCTGGAGCGTTGGCAATAGCAGCCTGGGATGCGCTCCTACAGGGCCCGAGCCAGCTGCTCGGCTTCCTTGGCCCGGGTCACGCTGACCGCGCCGGGCAGGCTGACATCGTTCTTCGCCGCAAGGATCTCGGCCATGACGCTGACGGCGATCTCGGCAGGGGTCTTGCTACCGATATAAATGCCGATAGGGCCGTGCAGGCGCTGCAACGACGCCTCGCTTTCGCCGAAGTGTTCGATCAGCCGCTCGCGGCGCAACTGGCTGTTGCGCCGTGAGCCGATGGCGCCGATGTAGAACGCCGGGCTGTGCAGGGCTTCGAGCAGGGCCAGGTCGTCCAGCTTGGGGTCGTGGCTGACGGCGACAATGGCGCTGCGCAGGTCCGGGGCGAAGGCGCGGACCACGTCGTCCGGCATACCGGCAAGGCGGTTGACGCCGGCAACGTTCCAACCAGCCGTGTACTCGGGGCGCGGGTCGCACAGTGAAACGCTGAAGCCATTGAACAGGGCCATGGTCGCCAGGTATTCGGCCAGCGCACCGGCACCGATCAGCAGCAGGCGGTAGCCGGGGCCGAGGGTGCTGAGCATGTGCTGGCCATCGAAGCTGAACAGTTCGGGCGTGCTGGTGGCTGTGAGGCTGGCTTCACCGCTGCGCAGGTCAAGCCCACGACGTACCAGGCTGCCGCTGCCGAGGTCTGCGAGCAGCTGCTCGAGGTGTTGCAACGACGGGACGAACTCCAGCACCAGTTCGAGGGTACCGCCACAGGGCAGGCCGAAGCGGTGGGCCTCGTCGGCGCTGACGCCATAGCGCACCACCTGGGGCAGGCCGCCGGGCATGCCGGGGCCGCCGTAGGCGCTGGTGTAGCGGTGGATAAGGTCGTCTTCGATGCAGCCGCCAGAGACACTGCCGACCACACGGCCGTCGCTGCGCAGGGCCATCATCGAGCCCACCGGGCGGGGGGAGGAGCCCCAGGTGCGGGCGACCGTGGCGAGCAGGGCGCGGTGGCCGGCGACGAGCCAGTCTCGGGTGGTGCGCAGGACCAGCAGGTCGATGCTTTCCATGGGGACTCCATTAAACCTGATGTTCAAGGGTGGCGGTGCCGGCCTCTTCGCGGGCATGCCCGCGAAGAGACCGGTACAGCCACCAAATTTCATCGCATATGCAAAATGATCGGGCTGCTGCTGGCCGGGTCGGTATGCCCACGCAACTTGCCCACCGCCTGCGCATTCACCGCGCCGCCATTGTTCCCCCAGGCGCTGCGCACGAAACCCAGCACATCTGCAATTTCCTGGTCACTCAATTGCTCACGGAAGGCCGGCATGCGATAGGCATCGGGCAACCCGGCCGTCACCACCCGTTGCGAACCATTGAGGGTGATATTGATCGCCGAGGCGTCTTCCTTGGCCAGTGCCGAAGTGGCGCCGGCCAAGGGTGGCATCCATTCGGCCTGGCCCTTGCCGTCCAGGCCGTGGCACGACGCACAGCGGGTTACATAGGTATGCGCCCCAGGGCTATCGAGCCGTGCCGCTGCCGACTGGGCCTGGTATTGCCACGGCGCGCCATCGCGTTGCGGGTCGCCGGGCAGCGACTTGAGGTAGTGGGCGATGGCGGACAGGTCGTCGTCGCTCATGAACTGCGTGGAGTTGTTGAACGCCTCGGTCATCGAGCCGAATACCACTGCATGCCGGTTGCGCCCGGTCTTGAGGAACTGTGCAATCTCGGCCTCGCTCCAGCGCCCCAGCCCGGTGTTGGGGTCGGCACGCAGGCTCGGTGCATACCAGCCATCGAGCAGGGCTCCGGCGAGGAACGGTTTGCCGCTGTCATCCAGGGCCTTTTCGTTGAAGGCCAAGCCGCGCGGCGTATGGCAGCTGCCGCAGTGGCCGGGGCCCTGGACGAGGTAGGCGCCGCGGTTCCACTGCGCATCCTGCCCGGCCTGGTCGGCGTATGGGGTGGTGGCGGCGAACAAGCCATTCCACATGGCAATGGGCCAGCGCCAGTTCAGCGGCCAGGGAATGTCGCTGGCCAGGTTGGCCTGCTGCACCGGTTGTACGCCGTGCATGAAGAAGGCGTACAGCGCCTTTACATCGTCATCGCTGAGCTTGGCGTAGGACGGGTAGGGCATGGCCGGGTACAGCCGCCGGCCACCGGGCGCGACGCCCTGGCGTACGGCACGGTCGAAGTCGGCCAGGCTGTAGTGACCGATGCCGGTGTCGCGGTCGGGGGTGATGTTGGTGGCGTGGATCGCCCCCAGCGGGGTGGCCATTTCCAGTCCGCCGGCGAACGGTTTGCCGTCCGGCAGGCTGTGGCACGCCACGCAGTCGCTGAGCCTGGCCACATACTCGCCGCGGCTGACCAGCGCCGGGTCGGCAGCGGTGGCCTGCGCATCGGCAAATGGCGAGGCGGGCTCGCGGGTGACGTACCAGGCCAGCAGGCCTGCCGCGACCAGGCACGGCAGTGCCAGCCAGCAAGCGGTTCTTGCGAAGCGATGGGTCATGGGGCGTCCTTGTGTGCTCAGCTGAAGGTATGGCGGCTCAATGGCAGGCTGCGCACGCGCTGGCCGGTGAGCTGCGCGACTGCGTTGGCCACCGCCGGTGCCACCGCGGGCAACGGTGGCTCGCCGATACCGCCCATCTTCGCCCCGCTTTCGACAATGCGCACATGTACCCTGGCCATGCGCGACGGCGGCAGGATCGGGTACAGGTCGTAGTTGCGTGCGCGCGGCTTGCCATCCACGTACACCGCTTCTTCCAGCAGCGTCTGCGACAGGCCCAGGGCGACGGCGCCGTTGACCTGGTGCTCGATGATCGCCGGGTTGACGATGCTGCCCGGGTCGATGGCCTGCCAGATGTCGTGCACCTTGACCTGGCCGTTCTCGATCGACACCTCGGCAATGACCGCGGCCTCCGAGCCGAACGGCGAGGCCATGGCCACGCCACGCGCCCGCTTGCTGCCATCCTCGGCAGTGAACGGCCCACGTTTCCAGCCGCCGGACAGTTCGGCGACGGCCTGCAACAGGTTGGTCAGGCGCGCATTGTCGCGCAGCAGGTGCAAGCGCAGTTCGAACGGGTCCTTGCCGCCTTTGTCGGCCAACTCGTCGAGGAACGACTCATAGAAGAAGTCGTTCAGCGAGTTGCCCACCGAGCGCCAGTAGCCGAGCATGGCCGGGCCTTTGACGTAGATCTGCGCGATGCGCTTGTTGGCGATGGCGTAAGACTTGCCCGACAGCCCTTCGAGCGCGGTCGGGTCGAGCTTTTCGCCTTGCTTGCCGGCGATGGCTTCGGTCGGGCCTTCGGTGGCGCTCACTGCCTCGAGGGCCACCGGCAGGCCGTCGGCATCCAGCCCGGCGCGGAACTTCACCACGGCGACCGGGCGCAGCACATCGCGGAGGAATTCTTCCTCGCGGCTCCAGATGAGTTTCACCGGCCGACCGACCGCCTTGGCCAAGGCAATGGCCTGCGGGTAGGGGTTGGCCGAGTCGTACAGGAAGTGGCGGCCAAAGAAACCGCCCAGCAGCGGCGAATGCAGGGTGATCTGCGCCGGGGCCAGGCCGGTGCGTTTGGCGATGTCGTCACGGAACATGTCCGGCGCCTGGTTGGGCAGCCACACCTCCAGGGTGCCGTCCGGGTTGAAGCGCGCCAGAGCCGACGGCGGTTCCAGCTGGGCGTGGTTGAGGTACTGGTTGTGGTAGGTTGCCTCGACCCGGGTCTTGGCACTGGCCAGCATGCCGGCCACATCGCCCTGGTTTTCATCGTCGCGGGCCGGGCCCGTGACCGTGGCCAGATGCTCGCGCCAGCCATCGCTGGAGAAGTCGGCCGGCATCGGCCGTACCGGGCTGTCGGCAGCGGGCTCTTTCCAGTCCACCTGGATGGCTTCGACCGCGCGCTTGGCGTGCCACCAGCGTTCGGCAACCACCGCCACGGCGCCCGGCAGCTGATGCACCGAATGCACGCCTTTCATGGCCTTGACCTGGTCTTCGTTGCGCAGGCTACCGACGGTCATGCCCAGGCGTGGCGCGTGCTGCACGGCAGCGTGGAGCATGCCGTCGACCTTGATGTCGATGCTGTACACGGCCTTGCCAGTGGACTTGTCGTAGGCATCCAGGCGACGTACTGGCTTGCCGATCCAGCGAAACTGGCTGGGGTCGCGCAGCTTGACGCTGGCCGGGTCTGGCACTGGCAGGTCCATGGCACGTCCGGCCAGCTCACCGTAGGGGATGGAACGGCCAGTCGTGGTATGTACCACGTGCCCCGGCGTGGTGGAGAGTTCTTCAACCGGCACGCCCAGTTGCTCGGCACCCGCCTGCAGCAGCATGGCCCGGGCCAGGGCGCCCAGACGGCGCATGGTCGGGTAGCTCATGCGCACCGACATGCTGCCGCCGGTGATGCGCATGCCGTTTTCCATCACCACATAGGCTTCCCCGGGCGGCGCGCTGTCGACCACGAAGTTGGCCGGGTCGACGTCCAGCTCTTCACCAACGATCTGCGCCATGGCGGTGAAGGGGCCTTGCCCGCCTTCCATGAATGGGCTGAGCAGGCGCACTTTGCCGTCTGGGCGGATCTCCAGAAACGCCGGCACCTGGGTGCCGCGCTCCGGCGTTACCGCAGCCGCTGCCTGCACGCGGGCCGACCCCATGGGCAGGCCGAAACCCAGCACCAAGGCACCGACAGCCGTGCCAGCAAGAAAGCGCCGACGCGACAGGTTGACCGTTTCGCCCAGCTGCAGCTTGAGCAGTTCGACGGGGGTATCGACTGAGGTGTTCATCAGGCCTTCTCCCCTTGGGCCAGTTCATGCACGGCGGCATGGATGGCGTTGTAGGTGCCGCAGCGGCACAGGTTTACCATGGCTGCCTCGATCTGCGCGTCACTGGGCTTGGGCGTGTGCTTGAGCAGCGCCGTGGCCGCCATCACCTGGCCGGACTGGCAGTAACCGCACTGGGCCACCTGATGCTCGACCCAGGCCGCGACCACCCGTTTGCCGACGGCATCGGTCTCGATCGCCTCGATGGTGGTTACCTCGCGCCCGACCACCCCGGCCACCGGGGTGACGCAGGCACGTACCACGTTGCCGTCCACCAGCACCGAACAGGCGCCGCACTGGGCCAGGCCGCAGCCATACTTGGTGCCGGTCAGCCCCAGGTCATCGCGGATCACCCATAGCAGGGGCGTGTCGGCGTCTGCCTCGACCTGGTAGGTCTTCTGGTTGATGCGTAGTTCCATGGTTCACCTGCCCGTCAACGGTTGCTGTCGCCTGGTTTTCTCTGAGCGGGGAGTACGGTGCTCCCCAGTGCAGAAACGCTAGCACAGCGAGGTGACCGCTGGTCTGCTGGCGGGGGCAGGTTCAGAGGATCAGGCAAGCAATTCGGTGGAATGCGCAAGTCTGTACCGGCCCTATCGCCGGCAAGCCGGCTCCCACCTCGACCGTATCGACCGCAAGTCATGTGCAGTTCCTGTGGGAGCTGGCTTGCCGGCGATAGGGCCGGTATAGGCAAACAGGACTTCCGGCAGAAAAAACCGGATAATGCCGGCCAATTTCGTTTTGCACGCTTAAATCACGGTAATCCCGCATGGAAATAAAGGTCAATTTTCTCGACAATCTCCGTCTCGAAGCCAAGTTCGACGACTTCACGGTGATCGCCGACCAACCGATCCGCTACAAGGGTGATGGCTCGGCCCCGGGGCCGTTCGACTATTTCCTGGCGTCTTCGGCCTTGTGCGCGGCTTACTTCGTCAAGCTGTACTGCCAGACCCGCGACATCCCCACCGAAAACATTCGCCTGTCGCAGAACAACATCGTCGACCCGGAAAACCGCTACAACCAGATCTTCAAGATCCAGGTCGAGCTGCCCGAGGACATTTCGGAGAAGGACCGCCAAGGCATCCTGCGCTCCATCGACCGCTGCACCGTGAAGAAGGTGGTGCAGACCGGCCCCGAGTTCGTGATCGAAGTGGTCGACAACCTCGACGCCGATGCCCAGGGCCTGCTGATGCCGGTGGCGGACACCAGCACCTACATCCCCGGCAAGGACCTGCCGCTGGAGCAGACCATCGCCAACATGTCGGGCATCCTTGCCGGCCTCGGGATGAAGATCGAAATCGCCTCGTGGCGCAACATCGTGCCCAACGTGTGGTCGCTGCACGTGCGCGACGCCCAGTCGCCGATGTGCTTCACCAACGGCAAGGGCGCGACCAAGGAGGCCGCGCTGGCCTCGGCGCTGGGCGAGTTCATCGAGCGGCTGAACTGTAACTTCTTCTATAACGACCAGTTCTGGGGCGAGGACCTGGCTAACGCGCCGTTCGTGCACTATCCGAACGAGCAGTGGTTCAAACCCGGCCCACGCGATGCGCTGCCGACCGAGATCCTCGATGAGCACTGCCTGGAAATCTACAACCCGGACGGCGAGCTGCGCGGCTCGCACCTGTACGACACCAACTCGGGCAATACCGCGCGCGGCATCTGCTCGCTGCCGTTCGTGCGCCAGTCCGACCAGCAGGTGGTGTACTTCCCGTCCAACCTGATCGAGAACCTGTTCCTCAGCAACGGCATGAGCGCCGGCAACACCCTGGCCGAGGCCCAGGTGCAGTGCCTGTCGGAAATCTTCGAGCGCGCCGTGAAGCGTGAAATCCTCGAAGGTGAGCTGTGCCTGCCGGATGTGCCGCAGGAGGTACTGGCCAAGTACCCGGCCATCGTTGCCGGCATCCAGGGCCTGGAAGAGCAGGGCTTCCCGGTGCTGGTCAAGGATGCGTCGTTGGGGGGGGAGTTCCCGGTCATGTGCGTGACCTTGATGAACCCGCGCACCGGTGGCGTGTTCGCCTCGTTCGGTGCCCACCCGAGCCTGGAAGTGGCGCTGGAGCGCAGCCTCACCGAACTGCTGCAGGGCCGCAGCTTCGAAGGCTTGAACGACCTGCCGCAACCGACCTTCGAAAGCCACGCGCTGACCGAGCCGAACAACTTCGTCGAGCACTTCATCGACTCCAGCGGCGTGGTGTCGTGGCGCTTCTTCAGTGCCAAGGCCGACTTCGAGTTCGTCGAGTGGGACTTCTCCGGCCATGGCGAGGATTCAAACGTGCAGGAGGCCGCGACCCTGTTCGGCATCCTCGAAGACCTGGGCAAGGAAGTGTACATGGCGGTGTACGACAACCTTGGCGCCACCGCCTGCCGCATCCTGGTGCCGGGCTACTCGGAGATCTACCCGGTCGAAGACCTGATCTGGGACAACACCAACCGCGCCTTGTCGTTCCGTGCCGACATCCTCAACCTGCACAGCCTGGACAACCGCTCGCTCAAGCTGCTGCTCAAGCGTCTGGACAATTGTGATGTGGATGACTACACCACCATCACCACGCTGATCGGCGTGGAGTTCGACGAGAACACGGTGTGGGGCCAGTTGACCATTCTTGAGCTGAAGCTGCTCATCTGCCTGGCGGTGCAGCGCTTCGAGGATGCCAAGGAGCTGGTCGAGGCGTTCCTGCAGTTCAACGACAACACCGTCGAGCGCGGGTTGTTCTACCAGGCGTTGAACGTGGTGCTGGAAGTGCTGCTGGACGACGAACTGGAAATGGACGACTACGAGGCCAACTTCCGGCGCATGTTCGGCAACCCGCGCATGGACGCGGTGCTGGGCTCGGTGGACGGCAGCGTACGCTTCCATGGTCTGACCCCGACCAGCATGAAGCTCGAAGGCCTCGATCGCCACCTGCGCCTGATCGAAAGCTACAAGAAGCTGCACGCGGCCCGGGCCAGGTTCGCCTGATATCTGACAGGTATTCTTTCCTTCGCAGAACGCAAGGCCTTGTGGGAGCGGCCTTGTGTCGCGAAAGGGCTGCGTAGCAGCCCCAGGGTTACTGCGGTGATGCGAGTATTGCTGGGGCCGCTGTGCGGCCCTTTCGCGACACAAGGCTGCTCCCACAGGGGGAGTATGAGCCAATAGAGCTCATATGCCTTTCATCTCTGGTGTTTACACCAAATCGATCTTGCTTCACCGCTTATTATTTCTTGCCGCTTCGCCCGCCAGGCGCGTAGCGTTTTGCTCCCATCCCTTGAATCCATGGCGCGTTGACCGCCAGAAGGACCTCGGCCGCGCACAACAAGAAGGCGCAGACCATGAGCACCCCTTTGGATACCAATGCCCTCAAAGCCCGCCAGCAAGCCGCGTGGGCCAGTGGCGACTACGCGGTAATCGGCACCACCCTGCAACTGGTTGGCGAGCGCCTGGCAGAAGCCTGTGACCTGCGCTGGGACGAGCAGGTGCTGGATGTCGCCGCCGGCAACGGCAATGCCACCCTGGCCGCCGCCCGGCGCGGCTGCCGCGTTACCTCCACCGACTATGTGCCCGAACTGCTCAAGCGCGGTGAAGAACGTGCGCGGGCCGAGCATTTCAACGTGGTGTTCCAGACCGCCGATGCCGAAGCGCTGCCATTTGCCGATGGCACCTTCGATGCTGTGCTTTCCACCTTCGGCGTGATGTTCGCCCCCGACCAGGCCCAGGCCGCGCGCGAATTGAGCCGGGTGTGCCGGCCCGGTGGCCGGATCGGCCTGGCCAACTGGACCCCGCAAGGGTTCGTCGGGCAGATGTTCAAGACCCTCGGGCGGCACGTACCGCCGCCAGCCGGGGCCTTGCCTCCCTCGCGCTGGGGCGATGAGGAACAACTGCGCGTGCTGTTCGAGGGGGTGCTTGGCGAACTGCAGGTCAGCCGCCAGCACTTCAACTTCCGCTATCGCTCGGCGGCGCATTTCATCGAGGTGTTCCGCACCTGGTACGGGCCGGTGCACAAGGCGTTTGCCTTGCTGGAGCCGGAGGCGGCCGGGGCGTTGGAGCGGGATCTGACCCAGTTGCTGAATGAAAGCAATGTGGGGGGCTCTGCGTCATTGGTGGTGCCGAGTGAATACCTTGAGGTGGTGATCATTCGGGGTTAGCAGGCGCTCCTTCGAAGGCCTCTGCCGGTGGTGGCGCTGCACGGACATTGAAGAGTTTGCAGATGAAGTACCAGCAGATGGCGACGGTCAGGTTGTAAGGGAGCAGCACGGCCCAGAACGGCAGTTGCCAGTTCTTCTTGCCCTGCATTTCGCCGGGTTCGCCGGTTCGCCAGGGGACGTAGTGGCGCCAGGCTTCTGCCGGGGTCAGGCAGATCGCGTGCAGTGGCTTGTGCCACCAGTTGGGTTCGCCAGGTGGGGGAAGTTTGTCCGGGCCGTAGTCCATGAAGTGGCGGAGGTATTCCCAGACTTCTGCGACGTATTGGATGTCGGACTCGGTGGGTTCGTTGCTGTCGACCCAGAGGCAGTCTTTCTGGTGGAGGCTGCCGTCCTCTCGGCGAGGGGCGAAGGCGAGGGCATAGCTGGTGCTGAACGATGAACCGCCAAACTCAGTGCGCTTGAAAATCCCCCCTCCGGTATTACTCCAATCAAAGACTAATGTCTTGCTTAATCGTTGATAGTAGATTTTTTTGGAGGTTCGGTTGAGACAGATGCTTGATAGACGTTTTATGAAATATATTCGATAAGCAAGAAACGGAAGAAAAATAAATGGTCCAATCACTGTTCCAATGATCAGGATAGGGCTAAAGGTATATGGGCTCCAAGCTTCGTAGGATAGTAGGTCGGGGTATAGGCCAATCATTAATGCGATAATCATTGCGCAGTACAATTTTCCCATGAAAACTGAATCTGTAACCCAGGGGTTTCGCAGGCATAAAATATTTTTGGATAAACTGAGTAGCTGTCCGCCAATAGCAGGTTTATGTCCTGAGTGTGATGTTGTGTTAAATAGCCAGATGGTTGCCATGATCAGCGCTCAAGATGGAAAATTGAATGGATGTCATTGCCTTCCTGCAGTCCTTGATTGGCACTGTAGGCTAGATGCAGTGAAATATGGTGTTGGTTGGATAGCGTGTTCTCGAAATGCAGAACCAAACCCGCAGCTACAAGGTGGGCAGAGGGAGCGATTGGGAAAACATCCATCCCCCCATTTTCACGAAAGCTGCTTAAACTTCCTGACCATTCGCTTACCCCTAACACGAAGCTTGGCAGAAGCACTGTGAACTGAGCGGTTGGCTGACGCGATGCTTGTTGATCAGTTGATCTGGGTCATTGCTCATGAGAATTTTGGCAATGAACGCAGATACACCCTGGCGAGCAACCTGATAGCCCTCTTGAGCGGGAACCAACTTGGTTCCTGCCATGATCTGGTCGAGCAAGGTGGTATTGCTCATTGTCTCGGTAGTTGCTTCAGCGGCGACGGTAGTGTTGCTTGGCTTTGGCATTGGGACGCTCCGTTGTCTCAGTCTTCTTTTGGCGCATCGAGCACCAGGTCGAGTTCTTTCGCGAGCTGTTTGCGGGCTTGCTCGTTGTTCAACAGTTGTTGCAGTTGCTTGCGGAAAGTTGGCACGTTGCCCAGCGGACCTTTCAGGGCGACTAATGCCTCTCGCAGTTGAATCAGTTTGTTCAGCTCCGGCACCTGGCGAGCGATGCAATCGGGCCCGAAGTCGTTGATCGACTTGAACTGCAGATTGACCGCCAGTTCCGTATCCGGCGTTGCGCCGAGCATGGATGGCACCGACATATCCAGGCGCACCTCGGCATCGCTCAGCACATTGTTGAAGGTGTGTTTGTCAATACGCATGACCGTACGGTCTTCCAGGGCGCGGTTGTCATTAAGGCCGAAGTCGCCCAAAACAAGCATTTTGTGAGGTAGCTCTACTTCGGCTTGTTCACCACTGGTGGCCGGTACGTATTTGATGTTGATGCGCTCTTTGGGCGCAACGGAGCCGGAGGACTTGCTCATTGCCTGATATCCTTGAATGTTTCAGCTTATATGTAGGAAGTGTCCTACAAGTTCGTGTGTAATAATAAACATGTGCCCTTGCTTAAGTCTGTTGGCGCATAAAAACCATGCGCTTGGAGTGTGGCGGGAGTCGAGCGAAAAGATGTAAGAAAATATTTGTTTGTGTTATCTCTTGGTGATGTACTAGGCTCCGGTCGATTTCGTTCGGTTTGGTGTTTTGCACTTTGTTCAGTGTGGCTGGCTGATTTTGTAGGAAAGTGCGACTTATCATGTGGGATGTGTTTACTATTTCAAAAGAGAGTGGACTCAAGATGATTGCCCGCTATTCCTGTGGCATTGTTCTCTCGTTGATGTTTGGTCTGCCGCCGGTGTTGGCGAGCCCAGTGCGGGACTGCCCTAGAATTGTGTCTAACGTGGAGCGTCTGGCTTGCTTTGATGAAGCAGCGAATACGCCTGCATATGTAACAAAGCGGCAGTGGTCAGCACCCGAGCAAGAGGCACCCAGTGTGCTACGAGTAATGGCAAACGAAACCGCGCGAGGGCCAGATGACCTGACCTTCCTCGCAAGTACGGATGAGGGGGATTGGCGGTTGCACGGGCTGGTGATCTCAGCACCTGCAATTGCATCGGCCGACCTACGCCCGTACCTGGCTATCAGCTGCGTGGAGGGCATCTCCAGGCTGCAGTTGATCAGCGCCCGGCCCCTGGACGCGAGATGGGTGAAGGTGCAGTTGCAGGGGATGCGTGGATCCACGGTTGCAAGGCCTTGGCAGGTGATGGAGAACGGCCAGGTGCTAGATGCGGGGCGGGGCCTGCCAGCCATCGAGCAGATCAAGAAGTTGATCGGGGCTGAACGCATACGGCTGCTCAGTGATAACCCCGAGGTTGATGGCCTTGTGTTCGATGCCCAAGGGCTGGACCCATTGATCAGCAAGGCGCGTAGCACATGTCGCTGGTAACTGGGTGGGGGGAAGAGCAACTTACCCGGTTGCTTATGCCGATCGATCCGGCAGTGCCGGCTGGCCTGTTCGACATGGAGGACGAAACATACCAGGCCATTGACCAGGAGATGGTCAAGCTGGGCGGGCTACAGGAGGCTTCAATCGACTGGAGCTACATCGAAGAGGCGTCCTGTCAGTATCTGGGCCAGCAGTGCAAGCACTTGCGGATCGTCGCACACTTGAGTGTCGTGTGGCTGCGCAGCGGTTGTTGGGAGCGCTGGAGCGTCACCTTGGCGTTACTTGCCGGCATGCTGGAGCGCTATTGGGAAACCGCTCATCCAAAACCGGGGCCCAAAGGTTTCCTGGGCAAACGCAAGCTGGTTGGCCTTGTGCTTAATCGCTTGATCGAAGCGCTGCCGCGCCTTGACCGTTTCACGTACAGCCCTGCTCATGCAATGGCCGCACAGGATGCGTTGACGCGTTTGATGCAGCAACAAGACGCCGCACAACTGGATGCAGCTGTTCTGAGCGGGCTGGAGCGGCTGTTACTTGAACACACGGACCTTGCCAATGGTGTTGGCGAGGCTGCTGCGCCCATCTCCCCGATGGTAATCAGCCAGCCAGCGTCGCTAGCCGATGTCATTGCAAGGCCAGTGCCCCGGGCTTCAATTGGCAACGAGCGCGAAATGCGGCGTGCCGTGTTGAATATGGCCGAGCTCATCAATCAACAGGATCCCTACGACCCGGTTGGCTACCAACTGCGTCGCTTCGGCTTATGGGCCCATATCCAGACCGCGCCTGCAGTCAAACAGCGGCACTGCACGGGACTGATAGCGGTACCGCCGGAAGTTGTCGCTGGTTACGAAAATGCTGCAGCTGGCACTTCGATTGATGTTGCGTTACTGCATCGGATCGAGAAAAGCATCACGGCGGCCCCTTATTGGATCCGCGGGAGCTTCCTGGCTGCGACTGTAGCGTCACAGTTGGCGATGACCGAGGTCAGCGAGGCCATTCGTAGTACGACCGCGCGGTTTGTACAGCGCCTTCCTTCGTTACAGCAACTGTGCTTCAGCGATGGCACGGTGTTCGTCGATGGCCAATGTCTGGCTTGGCTCAAAGGCAGAGAAAGAGTGGCTGACCAAGGCGCTGCCTTTCAAGAGTTCCGCAGTCTGCGGGAGGAACTCATCTCTCAGCTGGAGGGTATTGGTGTAGAGCAGGTTCTCTTGAGGCTGCAAGGGATGCAAGCAGATCTCCATTCCCCTCGTGAACGCTCCCACACCACGCTCATCGCCGCCGATTTGCTGACGACGCGAGGCGTTTCCTGGCTGGCCCGGGAATTGTGCGTCGGAGTAGCCCGGACGATGCAGCAAACCACTGCTGCTGCCTGGGAGCCCGAGGTTTTCCAGGGGCTCCAGCACTATGCGACATCTTCAGCATCGGCAGATCAGAACAAGGATCCGGAGTCCTCATGAATACACTATGGACACAACTCAAACGCTGGGGCTTGCCCCTGGTTACCCGTATCGGCCTGGCGATGCCGTTGCTGCTCGGGCTTGGCGCCGTGCTGATGCTGATCGCCATCTGGTGGCTCGGGCCGCAATGGACGTGGCGTGAGCAACAACCATTAGCCGATGTGGCTCATCGCATCGTGGCGAGCCTGGTGCTCGTGGTGGTACCGCTACTTTGCGGGCTCGTTGTATTGAGCATGCGCTTTCGCCATCTGCAAGCGGAACGCAAGGAGGCAGTGGCCGTCGAACTGGATCGCGCGTTACCGCTTGTCCACGCCCAAGAGAAGGCATTGAACCAGGGGCTTGCGCGATATCTCGACAGTGCCGGCGGGCGCAGAGCCTTGTACCGGTTGCCGTGGTACCTGGTGTTGGGTGATGAACACTCCGGCAAGAGCAGCTTCGTTGAGCGTACCGACCAGAATTTTTCCCTGTCCCGCATCGACCGCGCCCAGGCGCGCGGCCACCAAGTTGAAGTGCTTGCCTACCCGGTAGGCTGGTGGGTCAGCAATGACGCGGTGATTATCGACCCACCTGGTGTTTTCATCCGCCAGGAAGCATCGGCAGGCTCGTTATCCGAGCACTCGAAAACCCCTGAATCTTCCCTGCCGCCCGGAACTCCAGCCAAACTGTGGAACCACCTGCTGGAATGGCTACTGCACAATCGAAGTCAGAGAGCCCTCAATGGATTAGTGCTGGTCATCGACCTGCCGGCACTGGTTCATGGCACGTCCGAGCAACGTATCGCTTTGGCCCACGTCCTGCGCGCGCGTCTGTACGAGGTGAGTAGCCAGCTTGGTTCGCGCCTGCCATTGTATGTGGTGCTATCGAAATTCGATCTGCTGGATGGCTTCGACCAGCTTTACAGCAAGCTCTCGGCCTCCCGGCGGGAGAAACTGCTGGGGTTCACGTTCAAACTGGATGCGGTCGATTCGTTCGACGCCTGGTTGGACGAATACGATGAATACTACGGTCGCTTGGTCAGGGGGCTGTTCGAGCAAGTATTTGACCAACTTGACGGGCTGGGCAGTGCACCGCCCCGGGCGCGGCTGTTCTCCTTGCATGCGCAACTGGTTGGCCTGCGCCCGATATTGCTGGGTTTCCTGCGTGAAACATTGGCGAGCGATCGGTTCACCACACCTGCACTGGTACGTGGCGTCTATTTTTCGTCGGTCGTGCAGCAAGGCGACATGCTCAATGCATTCGTTCGTGAGGCGGCACAACCCTACGAGACAAAGCTTCCCCTGCGTGAAGGCAAGGCGCAAGGCAAGGCATTGGTCTACTTCATTCAGCAGGCCTTCCGGAGGGTCATCTACCAGGAGGCCGGCCTCGCCGGCGACAATGTCAGGGTGGCACGTAACAAGCGCCAGTTGTTATGGATGGGTTCCGGTGTAGGGGTTCTGGCGTTCTGTGTCGTCATCGCCACCTGGCAGCGCTATTTCGATATCAACGGCACCAAGGCAGCCAGCGTGCTTGTCAAGAGCCGCGAGTACAGCCATCACCAAGTGGATCAGCGTCTGGACCCGACCGGGCGCAACTTGCTGGAGCCACTGGACCAGATCCGTGATGCAGTAGTGGTATTTGGCGACTATCGAGCGGCCTGGCCGGGTGTTGCTGAATTTGGCCTGTATCAGGGGCGCACCATCGGCCCCTCGATCGATGAGGCCTACCTGAGCTTGCTCTCCAAGCGCTTCTTGCCGGCCTTGGCCAGTGGCGTGATCGACGCCATGAACGCGGCTTCCCCAGGCAGTGAGCAGCAGATGGCCACGCTCAGGGTGTACCGGATGCTCGAGGATCGCCAGAACCGCCGGCCCGGATGGGTTGAGGACTGGATGGCCCGCCAGTGGCAACAGGCTTTCCCGGGCCAGGGACAACTGCAGCGCAACCTCATGCAGCATCTGAAATACGCCTTGGCCTATGCCGATACCGATCTGCCACAGTACCGCCAGCGTGTCGCTGAAGTGCAGCAGACCTTGCGCAAGGTGCCGCTGCCGGAGCGGGTCTATGCAAGCCTCAAACAACAGGCCCAGGAGCAGCTGCATACAGGCTTGGACCTGCGTCATCAGGTGGGGCCAGCTTTCGATGTGGTCTATCAGCCGGCTTCTGGCTCCAGGCTGGGCGATGATGGTGTCTTGCTTTCGCCTATGCTCACCGCCAGAGGCTTCAAGGAGTACTTTGAACCGCGTAGCCAGCGGTTCGCCGAGATGGCGATGATCGACCAGTGGGCGTTGGGCGAGCGAGGTCAGCTCGATTACTCGGACACCGACCGTGATGTGCTGACAGAGCGCCTGCGCAACCTGTACAGCACCGATTACATTGACAGCTGGCGGCGTGCCTTGAATGCCTTTTCGGTGGCTGATTTCCGGGATCTGGACCATGGTGTCGCCATCCTGGAGCAGTTGACCGGGCCTGCGGCTCCGCTGCATCGGCTGCTGGATACGGTGAGGGACAACACTGCGCTTCCATTGCCAGCGGGGCTTGATGTACCGAGCGAGGCAGAAGCGCTTCGACCAGCAAGCAGCAAGCCCGAGATGCAGCATGCGTTGGCCATCCAGCGGGCATTTTCGGGCCTGAGTGCCATGTTGCAGGCAGCAGGTGAAAAACCGAGCTACTACGATGAGACCCTTGCGGCCATCGCGGCCGTACATGCCTATGCCAAGGCAGTGCAGGACAGTCCGGACCGAGGCAAGGCCGCTCTGCAAACCGTGCATCAGCGCTTCTCGATGACAGGGCACGACCCGATCAGTACCTTGCAACGAGTGGCGACGGGCTTGCCGGAACCCGTCAACCACCAAGTCCGAAAGGTGGCGGATCAGACTGTGCGAGTGCTGAACGTTGAAGCACTGCGCGAGTTGGAGCGCCGCTGGGATGCCGAAATTTACAGTTTCTTCCAGCAGCGCCTGGCAGGGCGCTACCCCTTTGTGGTGAGGGCGCCCGATGCCTCGCTGGATGACTTTGAGGCATTCTTCGGACCAAAGGGGCGTCTGCAACAGTTCAATGATCAGTACCTGAAGATATTCCTGAAGGAAAACCTCGAAGCCCTGCAGTCCGGTCAGCACGGGCAGTCGCTGATTCGCGACGATGTGATCGAGCAGTTGGAGCTGGCTGAACGCATCCGCGAAACCTTCTTCGACCAGCGCGGCAACCTGAGCGTGCAGTTCAGTATTGAGCCGTTGGGGCTGAGTGCGAATCAACGCACCAGCTTGCTGGATCTGGATGGCCAGTTGATTTCCTACACTCATGGCCCAAGCCAGATCGCCGGTATCGTCTGGCCCAATACCCAAGGGCAGCAAGTGCGCAGCAACCTTACCTTGCTCAGGCAGAACGGCAATAGCAGCAGCCTGGAGTACCGCGGCCCTTGGTCGATGTTCCGCCTGCTCAGCCGTGGCTCGCTCAATGGGAGGACGGCAACCAGTGTGGATTTGAGCTTCAGAGCGGGTGACGGGGTGATGCGCTACCGGTTGAATGCCGAGAAAGCTTTTAACCCGATTACCCAGGAGCCTTTCAAGGGCTTCCGATTACCACGAGGTTTGTTGCAACAGCCACCCAAGGTGGCGCAGGGGAGGCAGTCGGATGAGCCGCTGTTATGAAGATCAGGGCCGGTACAAACTCAACGCTCTACCAGCCAGGTAACCGAACGTCATCCCCGGCCCCAAGGTAATACCGCCACTCGGGTAATACCCGCCCATCACGCTATGCATGTCGTTGCCCACCGCATACAGCCCAGGAATCGGCTGCATTGCATGGTCCAGCACGCGGGCGGCACTGTCTGTTGCCAGGCCGGCAAAGGTACCCAGGCTGCCCGGCAACAGTTTCACTGCGTGATACGGCCCGTTCAGCAGTGGCCGCAGTGACGGATTGGGTACCTGCAACGGCTCACCCTGGGCCCGGTTGTAGGCCGATACGCCACGCTGGAAAAGCGGGTCTTCACCCCGGGCTGCATGGCGGTTGAAGCCGTCCACCGTGCGCTGCAACTGCTCGGCATCGATCCCGCAGTGCTGCGCCAGTTGCGCGAGCGTGCGACCGCTGTGCAGGTAACCGCAGCGTTGATAGTGGCGGGTGGGGAAAGGAAAGGGCTTGGCCCAGCCGATACCATAGCGACGTTGCGCGGTGTGGTCGCAGATCAGCCAGGCTTCCGGCGCTTCCCCCTGCGGCGTGGCGGCGAACAGCGCGTTCATGAAGTCGTGGTAGCAATCGGCCTCGTTGACGAAGCGCCGGCCATCGCGGCGCACGGCGATGAAGCCGGGCTTGGCGCGGTCGATCAAGTGCGGGAAATGGCCGAAACTGCCATCGCTGCGCGGTACCCGTGACACAGGCGCCCAGGCACCCGCATGGGCCGTAGTCGCCTGGACCAGGCCACCAACCTGTTCGCCCAGGCGCAAGCCGTCACCGCTGTTTTCCCTGGGTGCTGCGGAGTAATGCTGGGTACCGTCCGGCGCATGGGGCATCACTTGCGCGATGCGCTGGCGATCATGCGCAAAGCCACCGCAGGCCAGCACCACACCGCGGCGGGCGTGGATCACCTGGCCGTCGGCAAACTGCGCGCCAGTGACCCGGCCTTCGCCCAGCAGGCGGCTGGCCGGCTTGTCGGTCAACAGCGTCACGCCAAGGTCCAGGGCGCTGCGCAGCAGGCGTGCCACCAGCGCGTTGCCATTGACCAGTTGCAGCCCGCGCCGGTGCAGCAGCAGGTCGCGGGCATGACGCAGCAGGCGCTTGCCCACATGCAGCGCCGCCTTGGGCGAGCGCGTGGCGTTGAAGAAGGCGGCCATGTCGGCGCCGCCAGCAATGCCCATGCCGGCCAGGCTGACGATGTCCAGCGGTGGGCGCAGCTTGTGCAGCCAGGGCCCGAGCAGGCGCCCGTCATATGGCAGTGCGCACAGCGAACGGCCACCGCGTGCGCTGCCGTCGCCTTCGCGCATGTCGGGCATGCGGCTGCCGGACTGGAACTGGACGACAGTGTGCTGCTGAAAGAACGCTACCATCTCCGGGCCGTGACGCAGGAAGGCGAGCTGGCGCGGGTCCAGATCGGTGACCTGGGTTTGCGCGCGCAGGTAGCGCTCCGGGGCATCGTCGCGCTCGACGATGCCTTCGGCGATGGCCAACGGGTTGCGCGGTATCCACAGCCAGCCCCCCGACCAGGCGCTGGTGCCGCCCAGCTGGCTGGCTTTTTCCGCGACGATCACCTGCAGGCCGTGATGTGCGGCAGTAACGGCGGCAGCCAGGCCAGAGGCGCCGGCGCCGATGACGAGTACGTCACATTCGAGGGGTTGCATGGTGGGGTTCCGCTCAGGTGTTGGAGTAAGGTTTTACTGCAGCGGTGAAAAACCGGTGGGCCGCAGCAGTCGCGACTGCAAGCGCAGCACCGCGCCCAGCTCGCGGTTACGCCGTGAGAACTCTGCCCAACGCGGGTCCGCTGCCATGGCTGTGCGGCGTGCCATACGCTCGTCGAGGCTGGCATAGCCCCAGATATGCACCACTTGGTTGACCTCGCCGAACTCGCTGGTGAAAAAGCCGACCAGGTTACCCAGGTGCTCGCTTTGCACCTCCAGCGCGTGGCTTTGATACAGGCTCAGCCAGTCGGCCATTTTCAGTGGGTCGAGGGTGTAGGTTCTCAGTTCGTAGTACATGCTGGGGTCTCCATGTGGGTGGTCGGCGCCTGCAGGCGCGCGGCGATGTGGTTGGCAGCGAGCCAGCCGAAGGTGAGGGCAGGGCCCAGGGTGATACCAGGGCCGGGGTAGGTGCCTTTCATCAGTGAGTTCATGTCGTTGCCGACTGCATACAGCCCGGTAATGGGGTGACCGTTGCGGTTCAGCACATTGGCATCGGCATTGGTTACCAGCCCGCAAGCCGAGCCGAGGTCGCCGGTGTGGAGGCGGATGGCGTAGAACGGTCCGCGGGTCAGCGGCGCCAGGCAGGGGTTGGGCATGTGTTGCGGGTCGCCCATGTAGCGGTTGTAGCTGTTGCCGCCTTTGCTGAACGCGCGGTCGATGCCGTTACGGGCGTCGGTGTTGAACTGTTCCAGGGTCTGCATGAACACCTGTGGGTCCACGCCGATGGCCTGGGCCAGGGCCTGCGCGGTTGCGGCGCGGTGCAGGTAGCCAGCGTCGATCAATGCCTGGTTGTTCACCGGCTTTGGCCGCGCCAGGCCCAGGCCGTAGCGGTTCATTGCCTCGGCATCGCAGACCAGCCAGCAGCTGGCAATGCCGTTGGCGAACATGGTCTGCACGAAGTGGTGATAGGAGTCGGACTCGTTGACGAAGCGTCGCCCGTCCGGGTTCACCGCGATCACGCCCGGTTTGGCACGGTCGGTGACCAGGTGCGGGAAGCGCTCACGCTCGCCACTGGCATGGCGCAGTTCGGAAACCGGCGCCCAGAAAAAGTTGGCCGCCAGGCCCTCACCCTGGGCTGCGGCCACGGCTTGGCCAAGGCGCAGGGCAGCACCGTCATTGGTGGGCGGTGACATGCTCAGGTGCGGCGCTGGCTGGGCGGGCCGGTAGCTGTCGGCGAGTGCGCCTGCAGCGAACCCGCCCATGGCACACACCACACCGCCACGAGCCAGCACCCGTTCACGGCGCCCTTCGCGTTGCACCACCACGCCGGCGACCACGCCGCGTTCGACGATCAGCTCCACGGCTTCGCTGCGCAACCACAGCTGCGTGCCATGGGCGAAGGCGCTGCTGGCCAGGCGGGCGATCAAGGCGTTGCCGGTGGTAAGCCGCGTACCGCGCGGGTGGTGCAAGCGGTCCCGCGCGTAACGCGCCATCAGCTTGAGGCAATGCCACAGCGACCTGGGCGAGCGGCGAATACTGAGAAAATGCTGGATATCCACGCGGTTGACCATCATGCCGCCGAACAGCAACATGCCGGGCGGCGGCATCTTCAGGTTCTTGAAGTGCGTGCCGAGTTGCTTGCCGTCGTACTCGACCATCTCCAGCGCCCGGCCAAACTGAGTGGCGCCAGGTGCGTCCGGGTAGTAGTCCGGCGAGTGTGGGCGCAGGGCGTAGCGCAGTTCGGTGTTCTGCTCCAGCCAGCGCAGCGCCTGGTGACCATGCTCGATGAAGGCGTCGACCAGGGCGGGGTCGTAGCCGTCGCCAATGACCTGCTTGAGGTAGGTGCGGATGGCCTCGGGGGAGTCCACCGCACCTGCAGCGCGGGCTTGATCGGTACCATAGAGCCACACCGCCCCGCCGGAAATCGCCGAGGTGCCGCCAAAGTGCTCGGCCTTTTCCACCACCAGCACTTTCAACCCACGGCGGGCGGCCGTGGCGGCCGCGGCAAAGCCTCCGGCGCCGCTACCCAGCACGACCAGGTCAAAACTGTGTTGCGCGTGTTCAAGCGTCGGCATGGCTTCAGATCTCCAGCGGCGTGACGCCCATGAAGGCGCCCAGGTGGCCGAGTTGGGCGAAGGCCATTTCCGGGCCGGTCTGGACCGCGCAGCCAACCTGGCGTGCCCGGTTAAGCAGCGGAGTGATCTCGGGCGAGGTGACCACGTCGGCGACCAGGGTTTCGGCTTGCAAGGTGGCGAGCAGTGCGGCAGGCAGCGGCAGCTCCGCGCTGCCGCCCATGCCGACCGGGGAGGCGTTGACCAGCAGATCGAAGCCTTCCAGCCCGTCGACCCGGGTGGCGATTTCGACCGTGGGGAAGGCATTGCCGAGCAGTTCGCACACAGCGCCCATGCGCGCTGTGCTGGGGTCGCTGAGGGTGATGCTGGCGATGCCGGCCTCGCCCAGCGCATAGGCGATGGCACTGCCGACCCCGCCGCAACCGATCACCAATGCATGCTTGCCTGCCGGCTCGAAGCCATGTTTGCGCGCAGCACCGAGGAAGCCGGCGCCGTCCACGTTGTCGCCCAGCAGGCGGCCGTCATGCTCACGGCGAATGACATTGACCGAGCCGAGGGCGGCTGCGCGCTCGCTCAGGCCGTCCAGGCGGCTGGCCAGGGCCTGCTTGTACGGCACGGTGACCACGCAACCGCGCAGGTTCTGCCAGCCGCGCAGGGTGCCGGCAAAGGTCTCCAGCGCGGCCTCCTGCAGGTCGATGGGCAGCATGGCGAGGTTGCAGTTGTTGTTGGCGAACCAGGTGTTGAAGTTTTCGGGGGACTTCACCTGGGCAATGGGCGAACCGACGATGGCGACCAGTTCAGTAGAACCACGAATCATGCTGACCTCCTTTTTGGCGTTGTTATGGAGGGCAAGGGTGAGGCAAGGGGGCATGGGCAACAATGCGCTGATCGGGTATTTAGTGCGATAATCGCATTGTTGATCCGGTTATCGCGTTAATCGGCTGAAATACCCCTGCTTGCGAGTCGAATAGATGAACACCCCCACTATCCACCCCCGTGACCTGATCGCCGGCTTGCAGAAAGGCCTGGCGCTGATGCAGCTGTTCAGCGTCGAGCAGCCGCGCCTGAGCGTGCCGCAGGCGGCCAGGTTGTCCGGCCTTACCCCCAGTGCCGCGCGGCGGTTTCTATTGACCTTGGTGCATGAGGGCTTTGCCGAAACCGATAGCCGTGAGTACTGGCTGACGCCCAAGGCGCTGCGCCTCGGCCAGGCGTATGTAGACTCGGCGCAGCTGCCGCGCATGCTGCGCCCGATCGTCGAGCAGGTGGCGCGGCAGACCCAGGAGCATGTGTCGGTGGGTACCCGTGATGGTGACGAGATCATCCACCTGGTGCGCAGCCGTTACAGCCATGTGGCCTCGTTGTCGATCAGGCCGGGTTCGCGGGTGCCGATGTATTGCACCGCCGGCGGGCGCGTCTGGCTGGCCTGGCTGGATGAGGGGGAGCGGGATGGGTACTTTGCGCGTAACCCGCTGCGGGGGCTGACGCCTTATACGCAGACGGACCGGGTGCAGCTGGAGGCGGAGTTGCTGCGGGTGAAGGGGCAGGGGTTCTGTATCGTGGACCAGGAGTATGAAATCGGCATGCGCGTGCTGGGTGTGCCACTGCTGGACCGGGCTGGGCGGCTGAAAGCGACGTTGACCATCACCACCCATGCTTCGCGGTTGAGTGTGGATGAAATACGCTTGCGGTATCTGCCGACCCTGTACGAGGCGCAGGCGCTGTTGCGGCCGGTGCTGGATTGAGGCGTCAGGGGTTGGGTGCGTGTTGCCTTCTTCGCGGGTAAGCCCGCTCATGGAACTGCACATGACTCATTGAATCAGCAGGGAACCTGTGGAAAAGGGCTGGGCATCTCCCACAGGGAGCGCGCTTTGGTGCGGATATGCGCGGTACCTGTGGGAGCGGGCCAGGCCCTCGGCTTATCTCTCGATCTGGCGATTCCAGCGGGCGTTCCATTCCGGGCGCTGGGTGTTGACCTGGTCCCAGTCAATGGTCACTGCAGTCTGCAGGTAGGTCTGCATGGCTTCGACCTGGCCACGGGTCTTGTCGCTGGTTGGGGTGTTGGGGTTGGACGGGATCTGGTCACCCAGCTCCAGGGCCGGCGACTGCGCCTCGGGGCTGAGCAGAAACTCGGCGAGCTTCTGCGCAAGCTCCGGCTGGTCGTTGTTGGCCGTGACGCATTCGGCCTGGTTGAGCACCACGGCGCCTTCCTTGGGCGCGGCGTACTCCACCGGGATGCCTTTGAGCTTCAGCGCCGTCACCTGGGTGGGGGTAAGCGGGAATAGCGCGGCTTCGTCGGTTTGCACCATTTCCGAGAGCTTGGCCGAGTTGGGGATGTACTCCAGCACGTTCGGGCCCACGTTCTTCTGCCAGGCCGTGAAGCCCGGGTTGACGTCGGTATCGCTGCCGCCGTGCAGGCGGTTGTACATCAGGAAACCATGCAGGCCGAAGGTGGACGATGCCATCGACTGGAACACCACCTTGTCCTTGAAGCGCGGGTCGGCCAGGTCGTTCCACGAGGTGGGCGCAGCCCAGCCTTTGGCCTTGAACAGGCGGCTGTTGTAGGCAAGCCCGGTCACGCCCAGGCTGACGGCCGCGGCCTTGTCCTTGATCAGGGCCTTTTCCGGCAACTGGGCCAAGGTCGGGTTGGGTTTGAGCGTGCTGCACAGGCCCATGCCGATGGCGCGGTACATGATGCCGTCATCCAGCACCATCACATGGATCGACGGCTTGTTCGGGGTGGCCTGGACCTTGGCCAGAATGTCGGCCGAGGTGCCGGGGACGATCACCACCTTCACCCCGTTGGCCTGCTCGAACCTTGGCAGGATGTCGTCGCTGAACAGCCGCTCCATGGTGCCGCCGTTCATGCCCAGGTACAGCGTGGGTTGGGCCATGGCGGGCAGGCAGGCGAACAGGCCGGGCACGGTGCAGAACAGGGCGAGCAAACGTTGCTTGTGCGTCATGACAGGTTTTCCTTGTGGTGGTTGGGCTGGAAACGCTTGATGGAAAAGGCCGCCAGGCTGAGTGCCGGCGCGCCGTGCAGGATGCATTGCGCCAATGCTTCACCGGCGGCCGGGCCTATCTGGAAGCCGGCACCGGCAAAGCCGAAGCCATGCAGCAGCCCGGGTTGGGACAGGCTGGGGCCGAGCACCGGTTCGTCATCGGGCAGGTAGCCCTCGGTGCCGCTCCAGGTGCGAATGGCCTGGGCGCCGGCCAATGCCGGGTACAGCTCGGTGGCATTGCGCAGGATGTCGAGTACTGCGGCCTGGCCTGGGCGTGCGGTGGTCGGGGTCAGGGCAAAACCGCGCCCGCCGCCCAGCACGCAGTTGCCACGCGCCACCTGGCGGGCGTAGATGCCGCCGCCCTCGACCCCGGTGCTGGCGGTCATGAACAGCGGCAGCGGCTCGGTGACCAGCATGGCCGGGTGGGCGGCGGTCAGCGGCACTGGCTCGCCGAACTGCTCGGCCAGTTGCGCCGACCAGGCACCGGCGCAATTCAACAGCCAAGGTGCCTTGAAGCACTGGCCGTTGCTGGTGTGTACGCTGAAGCGATGGCCGTCGTGGCCCACCTCCAGTACCTTGCTCTGCTCATGCACCTGGGCGCCGTTGCGCCTGGCCGCCTGGGCGAAGGCCGGTGACACCAGCCGTGGGTTGGCATGGCCATCTTCGGGGCAGTACGAGGCGCCGACGGCGATATCGCCTACCCAGGGGAAGCGCTGGCGCAGTTCGTGTCGTTCAAGCAGTTGCAAGCGTAGGTCAAAAGCCTGAGTACGCCGCGCATAGGCCTTCAAGGCATCGAAGTCGGTTTCGCTGCGTGCCAGCTTCAGGTGGCCACTGCGGGCATATTCGCCGTCGATGCCGATCCACGCGCGCAGCTGCCCCCAGATGGCATGGGCGCGCATCGACAATGGCAGCTGGGCCAGCGAGCGGCCCTGGCGGCGCACGCCGCCGTAGTTCACCCCGCTGGAATGCGAGCCGCAGAAGTCGCGCTCCAGCAATGCCACTTGCTGGCCAGCGCGGGCCAGGGTCAAGGCCGCGCTGCTGCCGACGATGCCGCCGCCGACGATGATGGCGTCCACTTCGATCAGCTTCATGGTTTTATCTCCAGGCCGAAGGGCAGGGGTTTGACCGGTGCCTGGCCGCGCAGGCGCCCGACCTGGTCAATGGCTCGACCGCTTTCGCAAGCGATTAGCTCAGCGGCAGCGGCACCGCACACCCGCCCCTGGCAGCGGCCCATGCCGACCCGGCACATGGCCTTGACCCGGTTGATTTCCCAGTGCCCGGCACGTACGGTGGCGCGGATTTCCCCGGCACTGATCTGCTCGCAGCGGCACACGGTGAGCTGGTCGGGGGCCTGCCGGGCCCACTGCTCGGGAAATGGAAAGGCCTGCTCCAGCCCCTGGCGGAAGCGCAGCAGGGTGGCCAGGCGCTTTTCCAGTTGCTGCTGGCGTTGCGGATTGCCGGGCTTGCCGAGGTCGGCCAGCAGTGTCAGGGCCGCCAGTTCACCGGCCATCTCGGCACCGTCGGCACCGAGGATGCCAGCACTGTCGCCCGCCAGGTACACCCCGGGGCTGCTGGCCCGGCCCTGGGCATCACGTACTGGCAGCCAGGCGCGGTTGAGCGCGCTCCAGGCGAACTGGCAACCCAGCAGGTCGGCCAGTTGGGTTTCACTGCGCAGGGCGTGGGCGAATGCCACGGCGTCGCACGCCAGTTCATGTTGCTGGCCATTGTGCGACCAGCGTATACCGCTGGCCCGTTGTTCGCCGTCGATACCCAGCAGGGCCACGCCCTGGTGCACCGGTACACCCTGGCGGGCCAGCCAGGCGCGGTAGTAAAGGCCCTTTGCAAAGGTGCCCGGTTGCAGAAGCAGGCGTGGCAGGGCACGTACCTGGGCGCTGAACGGCGAGGTGTCGAGCACCGCGCTGACCCTAGCGCCGGCCTTGGCGTACTGGTACGCCACCAGGTACAGCAGCGGGCCGCTGCCGGCCAGCACCACCCGTTCACCGATCGCGCAGCCCTGGAACTTCAGGGCGATTTGCGCAGCGCCCAAGGTATAGACCCCGGGCAGGGTCCAGCCGGGTATCGGCAACACCCGGTCGGTGGCACCGGTGGCGACGATCACCCGGTCGAACGCCAGGCGGTCGGCCAACTGCCCCTGCTGCAGGGTATCCAGTACCTGCTCCTCGGCGTTCCACACCAGGGTTTCGGGGCGGTAGTCGATCTGCTCGCGTAACTGTTCGAGGGTGCTGTGCAGGGCCTGGGCCTTGCTGGCCTCGAAGCCATACAAGGCTTTGGCCGGGCGGTTAAAGTTGGCTGGCTGCTGGCGGTAGATCTGCCCGCCGCCACGGCTGGCCTCGTCCAGCAATACCGGGCGTACGCCGTGGGCCACCAGGGTTTGCGCGGCGCGGATGCCGGCCGGGCCGGCGCCGATGATCACGATCGCACTCATGGCTGGCGCCCCGGGTCGCGGGTCACGCAATGGCCCGGTTCCAGGAAGGTCGAGCAGGCGCGTACCCGACGGCCATCCTGCAGGCGTACCCAGCAGTCCTGGCAGGCGCCCATCAGGCAAAAGCCGGCGCGTGGTTCGGCGCTGAAGTCGCTGCCGCGCAGATGCCCGTCATTGGTCAGGATCGCCGTCAGCAGGGTGTCGCCGTTCATGCCGTTGGCCGGTTGGCCGTCGAGCAGGAAGGGCAGTGGCTCGCGGTCGTGTTCGGCCACGCGCTTGAACAGGGGCATAGGGGCATTCCTTGTCATTGCTTGCCCACCAGCACGCGGTCCAGGCCATATACCCGGTCCAGGGCGACCATGGTCAGGGCGGTGACGGCGATCACCAGCGCAGAGACGGCGGCCATCATCGGGTCGATGGATTCGGTGGCATATACGTACATGCGCACTGGCAGTGTCTGGGTGGCGGGCGAGGTGACGAAGATCGACAGGGTCACTTCGTCGAAGCTGTTGATGAACGCCAGCAGCCAGCCGCCAGCCACGCCGGGCAGGATCATCGGCAGGGTGACCTTGCAGAACAGCGTCACCCGGCCAGCCCCCAGGCTTTGCGCGGCCTGTTCGGCGCTGCGGTCGATGCCGATGGCTGCGGCCAGTACCAGGCGCAGCACGTAGGGGGTGATCACCACCACATGGGCGAACACCAGCCAGGCGAAGCTGCCATTGACCCCTAGCAGGGCGAACAGCCGCAGCAGGGCCACACCCAGCACCAGGTGCGGGATGATGATCGGCGACAGCAGCAGGCCGTTGAGGAAACCTTGGCCGGGGAAGCTGTAGCGGGTGATCGCCAGACCCGCCGGTACGGCGATCAGGGTGGCCAGCGAGGCAGCCAGGGCCGCTAGCTTCAGGCTGTTGTAGAACGCATCGAGGAAATCGGCACGCTCGAACACGGCGCTGAACCAGCGCAGCGAGAAGCCGGCGGTGGGCAGGCTCAGGGTGTTTTCCGGGGTGAATGCCACCAGGCACACCACCACCAGCGGGGCGAGCATGAACAGCATCACCAGGGCGTGAAAGGACAGGGCCAGCGGGCCGTTACGGGTCATGGGTTCAGACTCCAAGTGCGCGTTTGTAGCGGCGTTCGACCAGCCGGTTCCAGCTGAGCATCACCAGCAGGTTGATTAGCAGCAGAGCGACGGCGATGGTGGCGCCCATCGGCCAGTTCAGTTCGGCCAGGTACTGGTCGTAGATCATGGTGGCGACCATCTTCAGCCGGCGCCCGCCCAGCAGGCCGGGGATGGCGAACGAACTGGCGGCCAGGCCGAACACGATCAGCGTGCCCGACAGCACGCCGGGCATGATCTGTGGCAGCACGATACGGTGGAACACCGTCCACTGGCTGGCGCCCAGTGACAGCGCGGCCTGCTCGGCGGCCGGGTCGAGCTTCTGCAGCGAGGTCCACACCGGGATGATCATGAACGGGAGCATCACGTGGACCAGGCCAATGATCACCGCAAAGGGCGTATACAGCAGCTTCACCGGCTGCCCGCCGAGAGCAGTGATGCCCTGGTTGACCAAGCCGTCGGCGCCCAGCAGCAGGCTCCAGCCAAAGGCCCTAACCACCACCGAAATCAGCAGCGGCGTCAGTACCAGGATCAGGAAGATCGAGCGCCACGGCGCACCCATGCGGCTGAGCACCAAGGCCTCGGGAATGCCGATCAGCACGCACAGCAGGGTGACCAGGGCGCTGACCCAGAAGGTGCGGAAGAAGATCTCGTAGTAGTAGGTGTCGGTCACCAGGCTCAGGTAATGGTTGAGGGTGTACTGGCCGGCCTGGATGCCGCTGCTGTAGTCGAAAGCGTTGAACGACAGCAGCACGGTCAGCCCCAGTGGTAGCACCAGCAAGGCCAGGAACAGCAGCAGGGCCGGGCTGCTCAGGCCGTAGCCCCAGGCGCTGCTGTGCAGCTTTGCCGTGCTCATGCCGCCACCTCGCCAGCGTTCAGCACGCGCAGCAGGGCATCGTTCCAGTCCAGGCCGACCTGGACGCCTTCATCCAGCGGTGTGCTGCCGTCGTTGGCACGAACCACGGCCAGGTTGCCCAGGGCGGTGTCGACCCTGTACAGCCATTGGCTGCCGAGGAAGTAGCGGCAGCTGATGCGGCCTGCGAGCTTGCCGCTGCCGGCCGGGCCGAGGCTGATCTTCTCCGGGCGCAGGCTGAGGGTCAGAGGGCCCTGGGCATTCGCCTGTGGTTGCCCGCCGGGTCCGGTTACGCCGCGCAGGCGGTTGGCCTTGCCGACAAAGTCGGAAATGAAGGGTGTGCCTGGGTGTTCGTAGAGGCGGTAGGGGTCATCGACCTGGGTGATGCGCCCGGCCTCCATCACCACCACCCGGTCGCTGATCGACAAGGCCTCGGCTTGGTCGTGGGTGACCATCAAGGTAGTAATGCCGACCTCGTTCTGGATGCGGCAGATCTCGAACTGCATTTCTTCACGCAGGTGCGCGTCCAGGTTGGACAGCGGCTCGTCCAGTAGCAGCACCGGTGGTTCGATCACCAGTGCTCGGGCTAGGGCCACCCGCTGGCGCTGGCCGCCGGAAAGCTCGCGCGGGTAGCGCTCGGCGTGCTTGTCCAGGCGCACCAGCGCCAGGGCCTGGTCGACCCGGCGGGCGATGTCGGCGTTGGCCACCTTGCGCATGCGCAGGCCGAAGGCGACGTTGTCGCGCACGGTCATGTGCGGGAACAGCGCGTAGCTCTGGAACACCACGCCCAGGCCTCGGCTGGCCGGCTTGGCGTGGGTGATGTCGCGGCCGTCGAGGACGATGCGGCCGCTGGTGACCTCGACGAAGCCGGCAATCATTTGCAGGGTGGTGGTTTTGCCGCAGCCGGAAGGGCCTAGCAGGGAGACGAACTCGCCTTTTTCGATGGCAAGTGACGAGCTGGCCACTGCCTCCGTGGCGCCATAGCGCTTGCAAAGCTTGTCGATCAACAGAAAGGTCATGGCTGTGCTCCATCGCAAACGGAACCGGGGTCAACCGGCAGTTTCAGGGTGGGCAGAGCGCCAGCGGCGAAAAGCAAAGCTTTACGGACGTGGCGCTCGCTGCTGTGGCGGCGGCCGATGTTGTGATATCGCCCTATGGACCGGAGAGTAGGGCAATGATTAGGATGTCGACAAAGGGTAATTTCACTCAGTGACAGCTATTTTGAAATTATTCCACTGACTGAAATTTGCAGGGGTTTAACGAAAAATGGATTCCAATAAACGAAACGAGCAGGCCAGGGAAGTGGGTGTCAGTGCGGTGTCCCGTTTGTTCGCCGTGTTGCGAGCGCTGGGCGATTGCGGCGGCGAGGGTGAGAAGGTCAGCCAGCTGGCACAGCGGTTGGGCCTGGCGCAACCCACCACCCACCGCCTGTTGCGCAGCCTGATTGAAGAAGGCATGGTCGACCAGTGCGCGACCAGCAAGCGCTACCGCCTGAGCCTGGACTTCTTTGCCCTGGCGGCCAAGGCCGGGCAAGCGGGCAACCTGCGCGATGTGGTGCGCCCTAGCCTGCTGCGGCTGTCGGCCTCGCTGGGTGATTCGCTATTCCTGCTGGCGCGTTCGGGGTTTGATGCGGTGTGCCTGGACCGTAGCGAAGGGCCATACCCGATCCGTACCTTCACTGGCGATATTGGCGGCCGTGTGGCCTTGGGCGTGGGGCAAGGCAGCCTGGCTATCCTGGCTTTCCTGCCAGAGGAGGAGCGTGACGAGGTGATCCGTTACAACCTCCCGCGGCTGAAGGATTTCCACCATTACGACGAAGTCATGCTGCGCGCCGAAATCGACAATGTGCGCAGCCTCGGCTATGCCGGGCGCAACACCGGTGTGCTTGATGGCATGGCCGGCCTGGCGGTGCCGATCCTCGATCGCAACGGCCATGCGGTGGCGGCCCTGAGCGTGGCGACCATCAGCGACCGCCTGGGGCCCAACCGCATGCCGACCGTGGTGGCGCTGCTCAAGCGCGAGGCGGCGGCGATTGGCGAGCGGATCAACCCGTTCGACCCGGTGCTGCGCCGGCCTTCGCATGTGTTTGGTTGAGGGCCATTTTGGTCTGGGCAGTTGTCTCTGCAGGTACGGAGCAGGCCCAGGGCCGGACGCTATCCCTGTGGGAGCGGGCGTGCCCGCGAAGCAGGCAACGCGGTGCACGGCACCGGCTTTGCCGGTGTTCGCCGGGCCCGCTCCCATACAGGCCTACTCCGTCGCCTCGGCCACGCCCTGATCTTCACCCAGGAACCCGCCGCTCTGGTGCTGCCACAACCGCGCATAAGTGCCATTCTTCGCCAGCAGTTGCGCATGGGTGCCTTGCTCGATGATGCGCCCTTCATCCATCACGATCAGCCGGTCCATGGCAGCAATCGTCGACAACCGGTGGGCGATGGCGATGACGGTCTTGCCTTGCATCATTTCATCCAGGCTCTCCTGGATGGCCACTTCCACTTCCGAGTCCAGCGCACTGGTGGCTTCGTCCAGCAGCAGGATCGGCGCGTTCTTCAGCATCACCCGGGCAATCGCGATGCGCTGGCGCTGGCCACCTGACAACTTGATGCCGCGTTCACCCACCAGGGTGTCGTAACCGATGTTGCCCTGGCGGTCGCTGAGCTGGCTGATGAAGCCATCGGCCTGGGCGTTGGCCGCAGCGGCGCGGATCTGCGCCTCGCTCGCATCGGGGCGGCCATAGGCGATGTTGTCGCGAATCGAGCGGTGCAGCAGCGAGGTGTCCTGGGTGACCATGCCGATGGCGCCGCGCAGACTGTCCTGAGTGACCTTGGCCACGTTCTGCCCGTCGATGCGGATTTCACCACGGTCCACGTCGTAGAAGCGCAGCAGCAGGTTGATCAAGGTGGACTTGCCGGCGCCGGAGCGGCCGACCAGGCCGACTTTTTCGCCCGGGCGGATGTGCAGGCTCAGGTCGTTGAGCACCTGGCGCTCGCCGTTGTAGTTGAAGCTGACCTTGTCGAAACTCACCGCGCCCCCCGTGGTTACCAGCTCCACAGCATCCGGCGCATCCTTTACCTTGGGGCCGCGGGTGAGGGTGGCCATGCCGTCCTGCACGGTGCCGATGTTTTCGAACAGTGAGGTGATCTCCCACATGATCCAGTGCGACATGCCGTTGATACGCAAGGCCATGGCGGTGATCGCCGCCACCGCCCCGGTGCCGACCTGGCCTTGGTGCCACAACCACAACGCATAGCCGCCAGCCGCAATGATCAAGCCCACCACCAGCGCCTGGTTGACGATTTCGAACTGGCTGACCAGACGCATCTGGCGAAAACCGGTCTGCTTGAAGTCCTCCATGGCGGCGCGCGCGAAGTGCGCTTCGCGATTGGCGTGCGAGAACAATTTCACCGTGGTGATATTGGTGTAGGCGTCAGAAACCCGCCCGGTCATCGACGATCGGGCATTGGCCTGCTCCTGGCCGACCTTGCCCAGGCGTGGTACGAAATACAGCATGGCCAGGCCGAACAGCACGACCCAGGCAATGAATGGCAGCATCAGTTTCAGGGCAAAGCCACCGGCCAGGGCAATGATCGCGATGAAGTACACGCCGATCCCGGGCAGGATTTCGATGAGGGTGAACAACACATCGCGTACTGCCAGCGCTGTCTGCATCACCTTGGTGGTGACCCGGCCGGAAAACTCGTCAGAGAAGAATGACAAGCTCTGTCGCAGCATCAGCCGGTGAAAGTCCCAGCGCAGCCGCAGCGGCAAGTTGATCGCCAGTACCTGATGTTGAACCATGGTACGCAGCGCTACCAGTCCTATGCTGACCAGCAGGACGATGCCGATGCCCCACAGCACTCGCTTTTCTTCAGGGCCAACGGCGCCGCCGGCTTGCCATGCCGCGAGCAGGTCGACCACCTGACCGAGGAAGGCAAACAGCCAGGCTTCGTAAATCGATACCCCGGCACTGAGCAATGCCAGTGCCAGGATGTAGCCACGGGCGCCGCGGGTACAGGCCCACATGAAGCGCAACAGGCCCACTGGCGGCGGCGGTACCTCGTCGGGTGGGAAGGGGTCGAGCCAGCGCTCAAAGATACGAAGCATGCTTGTCTCCGGAAAATCCGTTTTCGCTTAGCCGGTAACCATAACGCACAGCGAGGCATTCGCCTCTCGACAAGCCGGGCGGGGCCGCAAAGCAGCCCTGGTCAAACCGGCAAACCTTAACTGACTGACACTGGCCCTACGGCTGTCGTTAACAAAACTTTGCAATTTATTACATTTCTACTCGATCTCATTTTGCCTTAGTGCTTTAGAATTGACGTTTTTGGTGGTCATCGATATTTTTGTCGTTTTTTTGACGTATATCATGAGGCGTCAGCGGCAGATGAGCTATCATCGCCTTTCAAACCGTTCAATCTAATTTTGCAGAGCCAGTGTTTTGACGAATGGAATGCCGTTGTTGGCTATTTCTGGCTTAGGCGCCGAAAGCAGTCAGCTTCATGTACAAGGATTGTATTGGTTGGCCTGTGACAGCACAGAAGACGCCACCTTGCTATGCCGCCAAGTGGTCGGGGGGCTGCCCGAGCCCGTTCGGGCAGCTTTGGTCGCCGATGCGCAAGCCATGGGTGACGTGCTGGGTGCGCTCGATGCCGCGCAGGGCCCTGCCGAACTGGCGCTGTACGAAGCCGACCCGCAAGCCGTCCAGCACCTGGTTGATGACCTGCCGCGTATCGACGCCGCCGGGCGTGTGCTGGTGCTGCTGGCACCCGCCGACGTCTGGGGTACCGGCAACGTTGAACGCTGGTGCAATACGCTGCGCCCGGTGTTGTTGGCCGAGGCCGCGCTATTGCTGGTCATCAGTAGCGGCCAGAACGCCGGGCTGGTAGAGCGCCTGCGCGCGTTCAACCAGAGTGTGGATGGGCTGGCCCAGGTGTACCGCGGCAAAGGCGGGGTACGCTACCTGCAGCATTTCTGGAGCAACCCACTCGGCAAAACCGGTACGCGTGACGTGGAGCTGGCGCGGCTTGAAGTGGGCTTTGCCGCTGCCGGGGCGCCGCAGGCACCCACCGACACCGGTGGCGACGAGCTGTTGTGCCTGGCCCAGCGCCCGGTGCTGGAAGGAGCGCCAGCCTTCTCCGAGCACTGGCAGGTCTGCGAGAGCCTCGAGGAACTGGGCGCCAAAGCCAGCCGGGCGGTTTCCGCCACGGTCATCTTTGCCATGGACGGCGGGCAGCGGCTGGATAGCCTGGCGCGCCAGCTGCACCGCTTGCGCCAGTTGCGTGGCAGTGCCCTGAAGCTGGTGGTGCGCGAAATGGCGCCGACCCTGCGCTACCAGGATGAACAGCTGTTGCTGGCCTGCGGGGCCAGCCAGATCGTGCCGTTCGGCGCCAGCCTGTCTCGCTTCCTGACCATGGTCGAGAGCATCCAGGGATACCTCTGGCGCCGGCACCTGCCAAACGATTTCGATGCCTTGCTCGCACGCTTGCGGCCGCTGGCCATCTGCGGGCTGGTGGCGCCGAGCGCGTTCGCCGAAGCCGTGCAGATCATGTGGCACGGGGTACGCAACGGCGAAATCGTCCACCAGTTGCTGGTGTTGCGCCCGGCCCCTGGCCTGACCCCGCTGCAAGCTTGCTCGCGCACCGTGTTTCGCCGCGACGGTGACATCGCCTGCGTGGTGGGCGAAGTGCTGCTCCTGTTCCTGTTCGCCTGCCGCTCCGAAGGCGTCGAACAAGCGCTTGACCACATCTTCCAGTTGTCGTGGAAAGAGCTGTTCATCAGCCAGGAGGTGCTTGCCGGTGTCGATAGCCTGGCCAGCCCGGCCTTCCTCGATGACAGTGTGCCCCGGCCACCCCGGCTCGACGCGGCAGCGCACCTGTCTGCCCAGGCACGGCCGGCCCTGGCGCCGCGCCGGGTTGCCCTGGGCAAGCGGGGTACAGCATGAACTTCGTGCAACTGCTGCAAGTGATCGGCATTACGGCGCTGGTCACCTTGGCGCTGGCCCTGCTGCTGTTGCGCCTTAGCGCCACGCTGCGTGGCTGGTTGCGTCGCCGCCTTCCGCCCCGTTACCTGAAACCGCGGGGTGTACGCCACCGCGCTGCACGCCAGGAACTCCGTAATGACTAATACATCCGCCACGTTCCCGGTACTGGCCCGCTGGCCTGGGCTGGGAGGGTGGAACCTCTATTTCCTGGCCAAGTTCCTGCTGGTCGCCCTTGGCATGCTCGACTTCCAGGCGCTGCCGAACCTGCTGTTCGCCGCGTTTCTGCTGGTGCCGTTGCCGGGCAAGTGGCTGCGTATTGCGCGGCAACTGGCGGCAGTACCGATTGGCATCGCGTTGTTCTACCAGGACACCTGGCTGCCGCCTTTCAGCCGCCTGCTGGCGCAGCCGGGGGTGTTCGATTTTTCGTGGGACTACCTGCTCGAACTGCTCGGCCGTTTCATCAACTGGAACCTGCTGGGTGCGCTGGCGCTGTTGCTGGTGTGCTACTTGTACCTGCGTCATTGGCTGCGGTTGAGTACCCTGAGCCTGCTGGGGCTGGCGTGGCTGGCCGTTGGCGGCCTGCCATCGCTGGGGTTCAACGCGGGCCAGGCACCTGGCGTCGCAGCTGCCAGCCCCGCCGAGCAGGCGCAGGCCACCGCGGTTGCCGACAATGCCACGCTCGACAGCTGGCTTGAGCGGTTCTTCGCCAGTGAGCGTGAACGGGTGACAGCATTCCCGGCCATGAAGGCCGATGAGCAGCCGTTCGACCTGCTGGTAATCAACATCTGTTCGCTGGCCTGGGATGACCTGTCCGCCGTCGGGCTGCGGGACAACCCGCTGTTCTCGCGCCTGGATGTGATCTTCGACCAGTTCAACTCGGCCACATCCTACAGCGGGCCGGCCGCCATCCGCGTGCTGCGTGCCAGCTGCGGGCAGTCATCCCACGCCGGCCTGTACCAGCCCGCCCCCGAGCAGTGCCTGTTGTTCCAGAACCTGGCCAGGCTGGGCTTCCAGAGCAACACCTTGCTCAACCACAGCGGCCGCTTCGACAACTTCATCGGTGATATCACCCAGCAGCACATGCCACAACCTGGCCTGCGCAACACCGACTTCCCGCGGGCACTGGTCGGCTTCGACGGCTCGCCGATCGCCAGCGACCTGGAGGTGTTGCGCCGCTGGTGGGGGCAGCGCCAAGGCGCGTCGGCCGAGCATGTGTCGCTGTTCTACAACAGCATCAGCCTGCATGACGGCAACCGTATCGTCACCGCCGACGGCGGTACCCGTGTGGCCGATTACACCACCCGCGCCACCCGCCTGTTCGGCGAGCTGGGCAGCTTCCTCGATGAATTGGAGCGCAGCGGCCGTCGCGTGGTCGTGGCCTTTGTCCCGGAACATGGCGCCGCGCTGCATGGCGACCGCATGCAGCTGTCGGGCATGCGTGAAATCCCCACACCGTCGATTACCCATGTGCCAGTGGGCCTGAAGTTCATCGGCATGGGCCAGCCTGCCCGCAGCGAGCCGCTGCATGTCTCGGCACCCACCAGCTACCTGGCGCTGTCCGAGCTGATCTCGCGCGTGTATGCGGGCCTGGGCCAGCAGCAGGTGCTGGATGTGCCCAGCCTGTTGAGCGACCTGCCGACCACCGAACCGGTCGCGGAAACCGCAGGTGCGCAGGTACTGAACTACCAGGGGCGCGCCTACATGCGCCTGCAAGGCCAGCCCGACTGGCAGCCTATCCCGAAGGAGCGCCCATGATCACTGGCAAGGCAGACCCTGCCGACCGCAGCGACGATATCGCCCAGTTGCGCCAGCACCTGGACATGCCGGACCTGAACTATCAGGACATCTCTTTGCTGGTGGGTGTCCAGCAGGCCCTGCAGCGCTGGCCGCTGCTGGGTGAAAGCTGCCGGGCCAGCGCCCAGGGCACGTTGTACACGACGGCGCCGCGGCGTGAGGTGCTGTCGCCATGACCAGCCTGGCGTTGCACGGGGTGCGCGGTGGCCTGGGGCGCAGTGCCTTGCTGGCCGCTCTGGGCTATGCGTTGCAGGGGGCAGGGGAGCGGGTCCTGCTGGTCGACCTGTGCCCAAGCAATCTGCTCGGGCTGCACTTCAACCTGCCCCTCGACACGCGCGAAGGATGGGCGCTTGCCGAGTGGGAAGGGCGGCCGTTCAGCGATGCCCTGTACGAGGTGCTCGATGGCCTGAGCCTGATGCCGTTCGGCAATCTGCCTGCCGGCACGCGGCAGCCGTTGCCCGACGCTGAAGCCTGGCGCGCTCGCCAGGCCGAGTTGGCCGAACACTTCGACTGGTTGCTGTTCGACCTGCCGCAACTGCCGGCTGATGTTGCTGGCCAGAGTATCGAGACCGACGTGCGGGTGTTGGTGGCTGAGGCCGAGATGGCCAGCCATCTACTGCTCGGGCGCCGGCCGGTCGAGCAGTACGATCTGCTGCTGGTCAACCGCTACGACCCGGCCAGCCGCTTGCAGAGCGACCTGCTGATGGTGTGGCGCGACCTGTTCCGTGATCGCTTGCCAATCCAGGTGGTGCACCGTGACGAGGCCTTTCTCGAGGCCCTGGCGTGCAAGGCACCGCTTGGCCACTACGCGCCGCAGAGCCTGGCTTGCCGGGACGTGCAGAGCCTGGCGGTGCGCTGCCTGACGAGGCGCCGGTCGTGACCCTGAACCCCTTGTCTGCCTATAGCTGGTTCAGCGCGCGTGGCGCGCGGCAGCCGGTCGCCTGGCTGTTTACCCTTGGCGTGTGGCTGGCCTTCCTGTTCCTGCGCCTGGAGTCGCCCGCCTGGCAGGCTCTGTTGGCCGAGCGTCAGCGCCTGTACCCGCAACTGGCGGGCAAGCGGCCAAGCCTGGGCGACCCGCTACGCCTGCTGATCCAGAGCCTGTGGCTGCTGGTCCGGCGCCAACCGCTGCCACGCGAGCCGGGGGTTGCCCGCCGAGCCTGGGGCGCGGTGCGTACGCAGCTGCGCGGCGTGCTGCAGGTGCTGCGCCACTACCGTGGCCTGCTGATCGCCCGCCTGCAGCAGCTGCCTGCGCGCTACAACGCCAGTGCTTTCAAGCAGGAGGCCTCGGCACGCTTGCGCGGCTTGAGCGTGTTCGCCCGGTGGGCGTTCTACAGCGTACTGACCCTGGGCGCCATCGGCCTGGCCGTGCTGTGCGTGACCGAACCGTTCGGCTACCTGGCGCAGCTGGTGTTCATCTTCCTGCTTCTGGGCATCGCCATGCTGGTGCGGCACATTCCGGGCCGCTTCCCGACCCTGATGCTGATCGTGCTATCGACCCTCATCTCCTGCCGCTACCTGTGGTGGCGCTACACCTCGACCCTGAACTGGAACGACACCACCGGCCTGGTGTGCGGGGTGATCCTGCTGGCGGCAGAAACCTATTCATGGTTCGTGCTCATCCTGGGCTACATCCAGACCAGCTGGCCGTTGCAGCGCAAGCCGGCGAACCTGCCGGCAAATCCGGCGCACTGGCCGACCGTCGACCTGATGATCCCCACCTACAACGAAGACTTGTCGGTGGTGCGCACCACAGTGCTGGCGGCCCTTGGCCTGGACTGGCCGCGCGAGTGCCTGCGCATCTATATCCTCGACGACGGCCGGCGCGACGGGTTCCGTGCGTTCGCCGACGAAGTGGGGGTGGGCTACATCGTGCGGCCGGACAACAAGCACGCCAAGGCCGGCAACCTCAACCATGCGCTGGGCGTGACTGACAGCGAGCTGATCGCCATTTTCGACTGCGACCACGTGCCGGTGCGTTCCTTCCTGCAAATGACCGTGGGCTGGTTCCTCAAGGACCCGAAGCTGGCGCTGGTGCAGACGCCGCACCATTTCTTCTCGCCCGACCCGTTCGAGCGCAACCTGGGCTCCTTCCGCCGTCGCCCCAATGAAGGCGAGCTGTTCTACGGACTGATCCAGGACGGCAACGACATGTGGAACGCGGCGTTCTTCTGCGGCTCGTGTGCCGTGCTGCGACGCACCGCGCTGGAGAGCATCGGCGGCTTTGCCGTCGAAACCGTGACCGAAGATGCCCATACCGCCTTGCGCATGCACCGCCAGGGTTGGTCATCGGCCTACCTGAGCATTCCGCAGGCGGCCGGCCTGGCCACCGAGAGCCTGTCGGCGCACATCGGCCAGCGCATTCGCTGGGCCCGTGGCATGGTGCAGATCTTCCGCACCGACAACCCGCTGTTCGGCCGTGGGCTGAGCCTGTTCCAGCGGGTGTGCTATGCCAACGCGATGCTGCACTTCCTGGCCGGCCTGCCAAGGCTGGTGTTCCTGACCGCGCCCCTGGCGTTCCTGTTGCTGCATGCCTACATCATCTATGCACCGGCGTTGATGATCCTGCTGTACGTGCTGCCGCACATGATCCACGCCAGCCTGACCAACTCGCGCATGCAGGGCAAGTACCGGCAGACCTTCTGGGGGGAGGTGTACGAGACCGTGCTGGCCTGGTATATCGCCCGCCCGACCACGGTCGCGCTGTTCGCGCCGAAGAAGGGCAAGTTCAACGTCACCGCCAAGGGCGGCCTGATGGAGCAGGAACAGTTCGACTGGCGTATCGCCCAACCCTACCTGTGGCTGGCGGCGCTCAACGTCGCCGGCCTGGGCTTTGCCGTGTGGCGCCTGTTCACCGGCCCGGCGGCGGAAATCGGCACGGTGATCGTCAGCTCGCTGTGGGTGATCTACAACCTGCTGATCATCGGCGCCGCCGTTGCCGTTGCCGCCGAAGTGCGCCAGGTGCGCCGTGCCCACCGGGTGCAGATGCGCTTGCCGGCGGGGCTGGTGCTGGCCAGCGGTCACGCCTACCCCTGCACCCTGGTCGACTACTCCGACGGCGGTGTCGGCCTGCAATTGCACCAGGGCCTTGAGTTGAAAGCGGGGGAGCAGGTGCGCCTGCTGCTCAACCGTGGCCAGCGCGAGTTCGCCTTCCAGGCCTGTGTCACCCGTACCGTCGGGCAACACGTGGGCCTGGTGTTCCACGACCTCAGCCAGCAACAGCGTATCGACCTGGTTCATTGCACCTTTGCCCGCGCCGATGCCTGGCTTGGCTGGAACGAGCAGCACGAGGTCGATCGCCCGCTGCGCAGCCTGGTCGACGTGCTGAAGCTGGGCGGTGTCGGTTACCTGCGCCTGGTCGAGCACCTGCCGCCATGGCTGCGGGCGTGGCTGCGCCCACTGCGCACGCTGGCGCACTGGCTGGCCAGCTACAGGCCCCGCACACCGCGGCCTGTCCTTTCCATGAACCCTGTTGATCGAGACGCATGATGACTGGTTATCCCGCGCGTACCTGGGGCCTGGCGATGGCGCTGCTTGCTGCCTTGTCGCAGAGCGCCGCTGCCGCCTCCGTAGCCCCGCTTGCCGAGCCGGCCGTACCCACGGTACCGAACTGGCCGGTTGCGAAAACCTTCGAGCAGCTCGGGCATGCGTCCGACAGCCTGCTGCTGGGGGTACGCAACAGCGAGCATATCGAATTCGGCCTGCGGCGCGATCGCCTGGCCACCGACGCCAGCCTGCAGCTGGACTACACGCCTTCGCCCGCGCTGTTGCCGAACCTGTCGCACCTGCGCGTGTACCTCAATGACGAGTTGATGGGTGTGGTGCCAGTGGAGAAAGACCAGCTTGGCCAGCGTGTGCGCCGCCAGCTGCCACTGGACCCTAAGCTGCTCAGCGACTTCAACCGGGTTCGCCTGGAGTTCGTCGGGCATTACACCGACATCTGCGAAGACCCGGCGCACAGCGGCCTGTGGCTAAACCTGAACCGCAAGAGCCAGGTGCAGCTGCACGAACAGGCCCTGGCCCTGGACAACGACCTGGCGTACTTCCCGCTGCCGTTCTTTGACGTGCGCGACACCGGCAAGGTAACGCTGCCGGTGGTGTTCAGCGGCGTGCCGAGCCTGGGTGAGCAGCGTGCGGCGGCGATCCTGGCGTCCTACTTCGGCAGCCAGGCCGGCTGGCGCAAGGCGAGTTTCCCGGTGCTGTACAACAGCCTGCCGGCCCGTGGCGATAAACCCACGCCGAGCATCGTGTTTGCCAGCAACGACCGTCGCCCGGCCTTCCTCGCCGACCTGCAGCAGTTCCCGCCGGTCGACGGCCCGGTACTGCAAATGATCGACCACCCGGACGACCGCTTCAGCAAAGTGCTGCTGGTGCTGGGACGCAACGACGATGACCTGGTCAAGGCCGCCTCGGCGCTGGCGGTTGGCAATAACCTGTTCCGCGGTGCCCGGGTGAAGGTCGAGCAGATGACGGCACTGCAACCGCGCCAGCCCTACGATGCGCCGAACTGGACACGCACCGATCGCCCGGTACGTTTCGCCGAGCTGCTCGATTACCCCGAGCAGCTGCAGGTCAGCGGCCTGCAACCGCGGCCGGTGACACTGGAATTGAACCTGCCGCCCGACCTGTTCGTCTGGCGCAACCAGGGCATTCCGCTGCGTACGCTGTACCGCTACACGGCCCCGGCAGTGACCGACGAATCGCGCCTGAGCATCAGCGTCAACGACCAGTACATCACCAGCATGCCGCTGGTGGGCAATGACCGGCGCGGCGGCACACTGGAGGAAATGCGCCTGGCGGTGCTGTCCGGTGACAACACCGCATTGACCGAGAAGTCGCTGGTACCGGCGTTGAAGATCGGCGACCGCAACCGCCTGCGCTTCGATTTCAGCTTTGCCAGCACCCTGGGCAGCGCCCAGCGCGACCGCTGCCAGACCTCGTTGCCGGTGGATGTGCGTGCGGCGATCGACGACAACTCGACCATCGACCTGTCCGGTTACCACCACTACATCGCCATGCCCGACCTGCGCGCATTCGCCCGCAGCGGCTTCCCGTTCAGCCGCATGGCCGACCTTTCCGAAACGCTGGTCATCATGCCGGCCAAGCCCACGGCGATGCAGGTGGGCACCTTGCTCGATGCGGTCGGTGGGCTGGCCGGGCAGATCGGCTACCCGTCGCTTGGCCTGCAGCTGGTCGATGACTGGAAGCAGGCTGCAGCGGCCGATGCCGACTTGCTGCTGCTTGGTAGCCTGCCCGAGGCCCTGGGCGATGCGCCCAACCTTGGCCTGCTGCTCAGCGCGCAGCGGGACTGGCTGCTGCAAGGCCGAAGCGCGGGGCTGCCGGGCAGCCAGCGCTTCGATACTGCGCCGGTGGCCGCGAGCAGCCGTGTGGCCGTCAGCGCGCAGGCGCCGATTGCGGCCATCACCGGGCTGAAGTCGCCGTTCCACGAGCAGCGCAGCGTTGTCGCCCTGTTGGCCAACAGCGATAGCGACTACGCGTTGCTGCGCGATGTGCTCGGCGATGTGGGCAAGCTTGATGCGGTGGCCGGTTCGGTGACACTGGTGCGCAGCAGCGGCGTCACCAGCCAGTTCGTTGGCGAGCACTACTTTGTTGGCGCGCTGCCGTGGTGGCTGCTGCTGTGGTTCCACCTGTCCGAGCACCCGGTGCTGCTGGCGGCGATCGCGGCCATTTGCGTGGTGCTGTTCGCCTTCCTGTTGTGGCGGGCACTGCGCTGGGCAGGCAAGCGCCGCCTGGGTGAGGCGGGGTGATGATGCGTCGGTTGCTGGTAGGGCTGGTCACCTTGGGCCTGCCCGTTTTCGTCAACGCCGCGCCGGCCTGCCCATGGCCCGCCTGGGACCGCTTCAAGGCTGAGCTGGTGAGCGTCGACGGTCGGGTCATCGACCCGAGCGACGAGCGCCTGATCACCACCTCGGAAGGGCAGAGCTATGCGCTGTTCTTCGCCTTGGTGGGCAATGACCGGCAAGCCTTCGCGCAGGTGTTGCGCTGGACCAGCAACAACCTGGCGGAGGGCGACCTGGCCCGGCATCTGCCCGCCTGGCTGTGGGGCCGTAATAGTCAGCAGCAGTGGCAGGTGCTGGATGCCAACAACGCCAGCGATGCCGACCTGTGGATTGCCTACAGCCTGCTGGAAGCAGGGCGGCTGTGGGACGAGCCGGCCTACACGCAGCTGGGCCAGCGTTTGCTGTGGCGTATCGCCGCGCAGACCGTGCGCAAGCTGCCGGGCCTCGGGCTGATGCTGCTGCCGGGGGACTACGGCTTCGAGGACGCCCGCGGCGCCCGCTTGAACCCCAGCTATTTGCCGCTGCAATTGTTCGATCGCTTCAACCTGGTTGACCCGTTGTGGGGCGAACTGGCGGCCAACACGCGGCGTTTGTGGCTGGCTTCGTCACCAAAGGGCTTTGCCCCGGACTGGCTGCTGTGGACGCCAGCCGGTGAATTGGCAGCGGACCCGCAACATGGCAGTGAAGGTGACTACGACGCCATTCGCGTCTACCTGTGGGTGGGCATGCTGGCCAAGGACGCGGCGCAGCGTGCCGAGCTGGTGGCCCATTATGCTCCGATGGCGGCATTGACCGCGCGCCAGGGTCTGCCGCCAGAGCATGTGGATGCGCACAGCGGTGTTGCCAGTGGCCATGGCCCGACAGGTTTCTCTGCGGCGTTGCTGCCGTTGCTGGCGGCATCGCCGGAGCACGTCGCAGGCCTGGCGGCCCAGCGTCAGCGCTTGCGCGAGCAGCCAGTCGAAGCCAAGGCCTATTACAGCCAGGTGCTGGCGCTGTTTGGCCAGGGCTGGGACCAAGGCCGTTACCGCTTTGACCCGCATGGCCGCCTGTTGCCTGCCTGGAGCACGCCATGCAGCGAATGATTGGTGTGCTGATGCTAGCAGCGGTGACCTGCCAGGCCACCGCGCAACCCAAAGATGCCGGCGAACAGCGCCAATGGCTGTTGGACCAGGTGCGTCGCGGTGAGGCGCTGCATCGTGACGACCTGGTGCGCGACGCACTGGGGCGGCTGCAATTGCTCGAGCCGCGCAACCCGGACGTGTTGCTGGCAGCCTTGAACCTGGCATTGCGCGAAAAGAACAGCATCGAGGCCGAGCAGTTGAGTGCCCGGATCAGTGCCATTGCGCCCGGCAGCTTGCAGGCACGACAGGCCAGGCGCCTGCTTGAGCTGCAGCAACCGGAGCGCGCGCGGCAATTGCAACAGGCCCGCCTGCTGGCTGTTACCGGGCGCAATGAAGAGGCGCTGGCGGCCTATGAACAGCTGTTCGCTGGCGAGCCGCCAAGCCTTGAATTGGCCCTGGACTACTGGCGCGTGCGCGGCAACCTGCCAGGCCAGCGCCCTGAAGCAATCAGCCAGTTGCAGCAACTGGACCGGCAGTACCCGGGCAGTGCCGGGTTGCGCCAGACCCTGGCCGGCTGGCTGTTCGCCGAAAATCGCGACCGCGAAGCCTTGGCCTTGCTCGATCAGCTGGCGCGCGACCCTGGCGCACGGGATGCCGCAGCCCAGCGTGAGTTCGACTACCTGTCCGGGCAAGCGGTGAGTGCCGCCAGCGCGGCGGCCTGGCAAGCGTTTCTCCAGCGCTACCCGGCCTCACCGTTGCTGGCGCAAGCCAGCGAGACCCTGCAGCAGCAACGCAAGCTGCTGGCCGACCCATCCTGGCAGGCTGGCCAGCGGGGAATGGCATTGCTCGACAAGGGCCGTAACGCTGAAGCCGAGGCGCAGTTGCGCCGGGCGCTGCGCCAGTACCCGGACGATGCCCGCTTGCACGGCTCCTTGGGTTATGCGCTGATGCGGCAAAGCCGCTATGAGGAGGCCAATGCGGCGTTCCGGGCGGCAAGTGCCAAGGAGCAGGACACCTACTGGATCAGCCAGTGGAAGGACCTGGAGTCGTCCAGCCATTATTGGGCCCTGCTCAACAAAGGTGAGCGGGCCCTGCAGGCGAAAGACATGCGCGGTGCGCGCGCCTTCTACCAGCAGGCACGCCAGCAGCGCCCGAAAGAGGAGTATGCCTTGCTGGGCCTGGCGGATGTCTCGCTGGCTGAGGGCGATACAGCGGCCGCCGAGCGGCAATTCCTGCAGGTTCGGCGCATGGCACCGGACAACGAAAGTGCCGTGCGCGGCCTGGTGCGCGTGTACCAGGCGCAATCGCCCGACAAGGCGCGGGCGTACCTGGAGAGCCTGCCGCCTCGGCAGCAAGCGCAGTTCGCCAGCCTGCGCCGCAGCCTGGAACTCGCCCGCCTGCGCCAGCAAGGTGACCAAGCTTTGCAGCGCCAAGACTGGGCGGCGGCCAGCCAGGCGCTGGGCCAGGCCACGGCCTTGGCGCCCGACGAGCCATGGCTGGTCTACCAGCTGGCCAACAGCCTGCGCCATCTGGGGCGTACCGCCGAGGCCGACGCGGCATTCGCCAGGATCGTGCAGCGCCAGCCGGGCGATGCCTCTACCCGCTATGCCCATGGCCTGTTCCTGGAGTCCAGCGACCGCGATGCGCTGGCCCTGGACAGCCTGGGCGCGGTGCCGCAGACGGCCTGGAGCGCTGACATGCATGCACTGGAGCAGCGTCTCCGCCGTCGCATGACCCTGGCCTCGGCGCAGCAACTGCAAGCGCAAGGCCGCACGGCTGAAGCGACCGGCCTGCTCGAGGCCAGCCTGGCGCGTGGTGAAGGCAGCACCGACGACCTGATGCTGTTGGCTGACTGGGCGGCGGCGAACGGTGAGCCTGGCAAAGCGCGCGGCTATTATCAGCGCGTGCTTGCCGTGCAGCCTGGGCAACCCCAGGCGCGCCTTGGCGTGATAGAAAGCGCGGTGGCCGAAGGCAACCTGGCACAGGCCCGGCACATGCTGGCTGTACAGGTGCCACAACTGGCTGCTGATGACAGCAGCGCCCAGCGGCGCCTGGCAGCTGTCTGGGTCGCCTTGGGCGAACACGACCAGGCGGCCAGAATGCTCGACCAGATCGCGGCGCAGCAGCCTCGCCCCGACCCCTTGTTGCGGCGTGACGCTGCCCGCCTGGTGGCGCAGGATGATCCGCAACGGGCGCTGGACCTTTATGCCGCAGCAATGGCAGATGCGCAGTTGCTCGAGCGTGCCGCCGTGTCGCCACGGGATGACCGTGCACTGACGCTGGCCAGCCGTGAGCAGGATGACGACGACTGGCTGGCACGCAGCCTGCGCAGCGACGTCGATGCACTGTATCGCCAGCGCAATACCCATGTGACGTTGATGCACGACTACGGTTGGCGCGAGGACGACGGTACGCCAGGCACGTCCGAACTGAGTACCCAGTCGACCTTGCTGCATGTCGATACACCCTGGCAGGACGGCACCGCCTTTGCGCGGGTGGAGCGCATCGGCATGGATGCGGGGTCATTCGAGCAGAACGATCAAAGGCGCTATACCCCGGACTTCGGTAGTTGCCAGTTTGTGGGCCGCACCGCTGACGGGAAGTCGCTCCCCGCATGCGAGGGCGGTTCGCAAACGGCGGACGGTAGCGTGCTGGCGCTGGGTTGGCAGGGCAGCCGCTGGGCCTTCGACCTGGGTACCACCCAGGGTTACGCCATCAACAACTGGTTGGGTGGCGCCACGGTCAACGGTGACCTCGGTCAGGTCGGCTGGTCGCTGACCGCTTCGCGGCGGCCTATGAGCAACTCGCTGTTATCCTTTGCGGGGGCACGTGACCGCCCGACGGGCGTGCGCTGGGGCGGGGTCACGGCCAATGGCGCCACGCTCGGCCTGAGCTGGGACCAGGGCGGTGATAACGGGGTCTGGGCCAGCCTGGGGCATCACTGGCTGTACGGTGAGAATGTGGCCGACAACCAGCGCACCCGGGCCATGGCCGGCTATTACCACCGCGTGGTGGAAAGAGCCGACGAGCGTGTGCGCGTGGGCCTGACGCTGATGCACTGGCGTCACGACAAGGACCTGGGTGGCTACAGCCTGGGGCAGGGCGGCTACTACAGCCCGCAGCGCTACACATCGATTGGCGTGCCGGTCAGTTATGCCTGGCGCAACTACGACTGGTCGGTGCTGCTGGAAGGCTCCGTCAGCTGGTCCCAGGCCCACAGCGGTCGCAGCCGCCTGTACCCGGACGCGCACGTCAACCGCAAGGTGCTGGCGCAGTATGACGTTGACTCCAACATCGACGCCATGAACGACGCCAGCGACAGCAGCGGGCTTGGCTACCGCCTGCGCGGGCTGTTCGAGCGGCGCCTGAGCGACCATTGGGTGTTGGGCGCCGGCTTCGACTGGCAGCACAGTGATGACTATGCGCCTAGCCATGGCATGCTCTACCTGCGCTACCTGTTCGAGCCGTGGCGGGGCAACCTGGCGCTGCCGGTGACACCGCTGGAACCCTACAGCGAGTGGCGTTGACGAAGATGTGTCACCTGTAGGAGCGGGGGCCCTGTGGGAGCGGTTAAAGCCGCTCCCGCAGGGTACGCGTATCGCTTGCGAATTCAGTTCTCTACGCGACAGCGCAGCCCCAACGGGTTTGCTATCCCGGTGTTGACACCGGGTACGCCGCCGCCCCATTATCCAGCCATATCCACGCAACGGGCTTCCCTGCATGTCCATCTCCAACCACGCCACTTCCGCTTCGGGCTTCATCGCCCAGGTAGGCGCGTGCGTTGCCGTTGCCAAGAAATCCAAGAAACAGCCGCTCATCTGACCGAGGCGCGCTGTCTCGTCAGGTGGGCTGACGAGACAGAAGGCGCCAGGTATCCCTGCCAGACCACTTCGACTCTTCGCCCCGCTGACGCTGACTTTCGGTCAACATCAGGAGTTTTTGCATGTCGAATTTCCGTGGTATCTGGATCGCCCTCGTCACGCCATTGCGCGCCAATGAAATCGACTTTACTGGCCTGGAAAAACTGGTGAAGAAGCTGCTCGAAGACGGGGTCGCCGGTTTTGTGGTCTGTGGTACCACGGGCGAAGCGGCGGCGCTGTCCAAGGCCGAGCAACTGGCCGTGCTGGACGCTGTGCTGGCCTGGGTGGAGCCGGGCAGGGTGGTGATGGGCCTGTCGGGTTACAACCTGCGCGAACTGTTGGCCTTCCAGGCCGAAATCCAGCAGCGTGACATTGGCGGGCTTCTGGTCCCTGCACCGTGCTACATCCGGCCTTCGCAGGCCGGCATCGAGGCGTTCTTCAGCACCGTGGCGGAGGCCGCCAGCGTGCCGGTGATCGTCTACGACATTCCCTACCGTACCGGGGTACGCATCGAGCGTGAAACCCTGCGCCGCATCGTGCGCCACCCGCGCATTGCAGCGGTGAAGGACTGCAGCGGTGATAGCGAGACCACCATGGCCCTGATCCAGGACGGCCACGCCCAGGTGCTGGCCGGTGAGGACGTTCAGATCTTCAACAACCTGTGCCTGGGCGGTGCGGGGGCCATTTCGGCTTCGGCGCATGTGCGGGCTGACCTGTACGTGCGCATGTTGCAGCAGGTCGACCATGGCGACTGGCTAGCCGCGCGAGGGACGTTCTACCAGTTGCTGCCGTGGATGAAAATGGCCTTTGCCGAGCCTAACCCGGCCGTGATAAAGGCGGCATTGCAGATGCAAGAGCTGATTGTTGACGAGCTGCGCGAGCCCATGCAGGCCTGCACGGAAACCACCCGGGGCAAGCTGCAAGGCGTGCTGGACTCACTCGGCGCCTGAGGCGGCTGCAGCACGTGGCCGCAAGGGCATTTCCATCGGCTGGTAGGTCAGTCCGGCGAACTCGCCCACTTCACCTGCCAGGTTGAAACCGTAGCGCTGGTAGGCCGGCACCGAAGACAACGATGCCCTGACGGTGACGACTTCAGCCCTGGCATGCTCAAGCGCGGCGCTCATGAGGCGCGCGCCGATGCCTTGACGTTGGCACCTTGGTGCAATGAACAGCATCGCCACGTGGCGGCCTTCCTTGAGTTCGATCAACCCCGTGATGACACCGTCCACGACGCACACCAGTATCAGGTTGTCGCCCTGCATGCGCTCGGCAAACGCCAGGGGCGCGGCCACCTTGGTGAAGGTTTCGATGCCTTGTGCCGACAGCGAGGGCGCGACCGCTTGCATGAAGGCATCCAGGCACACGGTGCTGGCATGGGTGAGGTCGTCAGGGGTGAGCTTGCGTATGTGCATGGCAGTCGTCCGTGTCTGGTATTGTCCTGTTGCCAACTTTAACCTGTTGCTGGATCAAGGAGCGAGCCAGGATGACTTCACCGCGCGCTGGAGCGTCCAAGGTTGACTACGCGCCTGGTTCTGAGCCTGACGCGCACCTTGCTTCCTGACGGTTGTTTCAAGCTGCCGTCGCCACGACCGGCCTGGCTTCGCCGATCAGGATATCCTCGAAAAACGCCCCGACCGGCTCGGTAGGGTGGCACAACTGAATCTCCAGCACCCACACCACCTCACTCGGGACGATTTCCACCTCGGCCAGTTTGTCCTGCCCATACAGCACATGCGGGAAGTCGGCGATGCGATGCCCAGCCAGGTTGCGTTCCAGCTGCCAGCCTTTCGCCTGGGCACTGCGCTCGGCGAAGTCATACAGCTCGCGCCCGGTCAGGCCACGCCCCCAGGCCTGGCGGGTTTCGTCGAACACTTCATGCAGTGCCTTGACGCAGGCGTGGTGCAGGTCGTGCTGGCCAAACACGAAGGTGTCGCCATAGTCGCCTTCATAGCCATCCCATACCGGGCCAACATCGACCACGACGATATCCGTGGTACGTAATACACGTTGCAGATCAATGCCTTGGCGCGGCGTGCGCACGGTGTCGTCGCCAAAACGGATGTAGGTCGGGTGCCAGGTGTGCGATGCGCCCATCGCCTGCAAGGTCTGCGCGGCCATCTCCAGCGCCTGGGCGGTGGTCATGCCGACTTGTAGCTGGCTGGCGATCGCCGCCACGGCCCGTACTGACTGCTCTCGGGCCGCGAGCATGCCGTCCAGCGAGTAGCGCGGGCCGACTTTTTCCAGCACCGGGTGCAATGGGTTGGCCGTTGAAGCCTCGGGCACCAGTGCGCCGCTGGCAACGAAAGCCTCGGCGACAAAGCGATGGGGCTGCAGGCCTGCCGCGAGGCACTGCTCGCGAGCCTGGCTGATCATCGCAGCATTGCCGCAGGCATAGACCTGGGTGTCGGCCCAGCGATGGGCCTGGGCCAGCGCCACCTGCTGCACCCGCGCCTGGTCCGACAGCACCGGGTGCCAGCGAAAGTGAGCGTGTGCACGGCAGGCCTGGTCGAGAAATTCACGGTCATAGAAGTCTGCGTTCGATCTGCCGCCCCAGTACAACGTGACCTCGGCATCACCTGCCAGGGCGGTCAGCAGCAATGGCTTGATGCCGGCGTAACCTGTACCGGTGGCGAACAGCACCAGGGGGCGCTGGTCCTCGTGCTGCCAGGTGCAGGCACCCACCGGCCCTTCAAGCTTCAAGGTGTCACCTGCTTGCAGGGTTGGCAGCAGGCGTTCGGTAAACAGGCCCCCACTGACCTTGCGGATGTGAAAAACCAGTTGCCCCTGGTCCTGGGCGGGCAGGTTGGCGATGGAAAAACAGCGGCTGTCGCCGTTGTCGAGCCGGAAGCGTACGTACTGGCCAGCCCGTACCACCAAGGGCTGAGCAGGCTGCAGCACCAGTTCGACGATATCGGCGCTCAGTTCGCGTTTGCCATGAACCTGTGCGTGAACTTCCAGTGCCGGGGTTTCCAGGGACCAGCCAGGAATTTCCAGGCACATGTCACTGCAGGCGTGGCTCTGGCACAGCAACATTTCGTCGGCGGCCAGGGGGTAGCAGGGCGCGGGCGTGTCTGCCGCCCGCTGCTTGTCCCGATACTGCCCCGACACCACCTTGACCTTGCACGAGCCGCAGGCGCCGCGGCGGCAGGAGAAGGGTACCGGCAGGCCGCTGGCGAGCATGGCATCGAGCAGCAACTCCTGGCTGGCGTCGAAGGTTTTGCCCGAGGGCGACAATTCAATGACATGGCGGTTTTGCATGAGCACCTCGGGGCAAATGGAGGTTCGATTGTTGCTATAGTCCAGGACCAGTAGAACCTCCAGTTTTGGTTAATTCACATGGTCCAGCTTCGCAAATGGCAGCCGCTGCTCAAGCTCGACGGGGCGCAGCCGCAGGCTTCGTACAGGCAGATTGTCGAGGGTCTGGTCGCCGCGATCACCGAGGGCCGCTTGCGCCCCGGCACGCCGTTACCCGGCACTCGGGAAATGGCGCAACTGCTGAACGTCAATCGCAAGACGGTGATCCTCGCCTACGAGGAAGCCGAGACCAAAGGCTGGCTGGAAAGCGTGCAACGCCGCGGCACCTTCGTCAGTCGGCAACTGGCGGTTGGCACCCTGCCCGAGCCCGATGCAGCGCGGCCCTTTGCCCTGGTGCTGCCAGAGGAGCCTGCCGTTGCCTACTTCACGGCCAACGAACAGGCTGCCGCGCAGCAGGATCGGCCGGGTGCGCTGTTTTTCGACAACGGCGCCTGTGACCACCGCCTGCTGCCGCAGGCCGTTCTGCACCGCTATTACCGTAATGCCTTGCGCAACAGCTTCGCCGCCAACACCGTGCGCCATGGCAGCGCGTGCAGCAGCCATTACCTGCGCAGCGCCTTGGCCGACATGCTGCGGCACAATCGCAGCCTGAACGTTGGCGCCGAGCATATCTGCCTGACCCAGGGCGTGCAGATGTCGCTGTACCTGGTGGCCAGCGTGCTGCTCAAGCCTGGTGACGTTGTGCTGGTCGAGCGCCTGAGTTATCCGCCCGCGTGGGAGATCTTCCGCCAGCTGGGTGCCCGGCTGGTCACCGTGGACCTTGATGACGAGGGCTGCCGGGTAGACCAGATCGATGCACTGTGCCGGCTGCACAAGGTGCGCATGCTGTACATCACACCTCATCACCAGTTCCCGACCACGGTCAGCCTGCCTGCCGGGCGCCGGCAGCAGTTGCTGGAGCTGGCGCGGCAGCACGACTTTTGCGTGGTCGAGGAAGACTACGACCATGAGTATCACTTTGCCGGGCGGCCTTACCTGCCGCTGGCCAGCGACCGTCAGCAGCGGCATGTGATCTACATTGGTTCATTGTCCAAGTCCTTGGGCAGTACCTTCCGTTGCAGTTTCATCGTGGCGCCGGCGGAGGTGGCCGTGGTGCTCGAGCGCAGGGCGACGCTGACCCTGGGGCAGGGCGATGCGGTGATGCAGCAGATGCTGGCAGACTTGATCAATGATGGCGAGCTGAAGAAGCACTTGCGTCGGGTTGCGCGGGAGTATCGCCAGCGTCGGGAGACTCTGTTGGCTTGCTTGCGCGATGCCTTTGGCGAGCAGGTAGCTGTAAAGGCACCGGAAGGCGGGCTGGCGCTGTGGGTGAGGTTTGCTGACGGGATCGATGTGGATCAGTTGGTTGGCAAGGCGTTGGAGTTGGACCTGGTGGTACGCAGTGGCCGGCAGTTTTCGCCGTTCGGTCATGCGGAAAATGCCTTGCGCCTGGGGTTTGCCTCGCTGGACATGGATGAAATCCGGCTGGCTACGCAACGTTTGGCGCAAGCGGCGAAGGCGATTGCAACATCGGCCCTGTAGGCGCAACGGTCTTGCTCAAGCTCTAAAAGCTAGCGCAATCCCTGTGGGAACTGGCCCAACCCTTTGGGCTGCGCTGTCGCGTAGATAACTGAAACCGCAAGCAGTCCGCGTACCCTGTGGGAGCGGCTTTAGCCGCGAAGAATCCAACGCGGTGCCATAGATCGTGTCGCCTGCTTCGCGGGTGAACCCGCTCCCACAGGTATGGTGCAGGTTTCGGGTACCCTCGGTTCCTGTGGGAGCGGGCATGTCGAGGCGTCGAACCGCCGCGAACACCGGCAACGCCGGTGCCATCCACCGCGTTACCTGATCAGGCTTGAGCGGGCTATTTGCGCTGCCACACCTAGCCTTGTTCGCTGACCACCCAGGGCCTGTCCGCGGCATCGATAAGCACTTCACCCAGCGCTGCGCAGGGTTGTGGTCAAGCCAGTGCGCCTGCCCAGCGAGCACCTGCTCGGCAAGCGCGGTCAGCCGCAACGGCCGTTGTGTCCAAGACAGGTCGAGCAGGCCGTAGTGGCGGAATGCATTGATGGCGGGCATGCCAACTCCTTTGGGCTCTGTCCGCCGACAAAGCATCGACTTCCTCGGCCGATGAGGATAGCCTCGGCGCAATGCTGCCGAGCAGCCAATAGAAAAATCATCGCCATGCCTGCAGGTTTTCCCGGGTTGCCCTCACTCAATGCGTTACGGGTGTTCGAAGTGGTGGCGCGTCACTTGAACTTCCGCCTGGCCGCCGAGGAGCTCGGCGTCACCCAGGCCGCTGTTGCCCAGCAGATTCGTGGGCTGGAGGCCGGTCTGGAGGTTCGCCTGTTCGAGCGTTTGCCGCGCGGCCTTGGCCTGACCGATGCCGGGCATGCCTACAGCACCAGCGTGCGCAGTGCCTTGGCGATGATCGACGAAGCCACGCGGCTGTTGCGTCCGGCGCCCTCCCATCTCACGGTCAGCGTAACGCCAACCTTTGCTTCGAAATGGCTGATCCCCAAGCTGGGGCACTTTGCCGAGCATAACCCCGAGATTGACTTGCGGGTGCTGGCCACCGACCGGCTTTCGCATTTTCATACCGATGGTGTGGACCTGGCCGTGCGTTATGGCCAGCCGCCGTTCGGTGCTGGGCTGAACGCCGAGTTGCTGATGGAGCCGCCGGTGATCGCGGTGGCGAGCCCGGCGTTGTTGGCAGACGTGGGCTGGCCTGAGGGTTTTGCCGCCTTGCAGCGCTATGTGGCATTGCACGATGCGCACAACTTCTGGCCGCAGTTCTGCGCTGCGGTGTTCCCTGGCCACCCGACGCCCACGGCGAAGACCGTGCGCTTCAACCAGACCTCGCTGGCCATCGAAGCTGCCATAGGCGGGCAGGGCATTACATTGGCCAGCCATGCCTTCGTCAGCGACGATATCGCCGCCGGCCGGCTGGTGCAGGTGTTCCCCCAGCAACTGCGGCTGGACAAGGCGTTCTACCTGGTATGGCCGCGCAAGGGGCAGCCGTCAGCGGCCCTGCAAATCGTCAGGGCGTGGCTCAAGGCTCAGGCTGACGAAAGAAAAACTACTGGCTAGACGAAGTCCGGCTGCCTCCCTGCGCACCTGTGTGGCTGCTAGTGTGAATGCACTTGCAAACACAGGGTTACATCGTCGAAGGAGGCAACATGTCTGTGCAAAAGGTAGCAATCATCACCGCCGGTGGCAGCGGCATGGGCGCAGCAGCGGCACGTCGCCTGGCTGCCGACGGCTTCAAGGTCGGCATCCTGTCGTCCTCGGGCAAGGGCGAAGCACTGGCCAAGGAGCTGGGCGGTATCGGTGTTACCGGCAGCAACCAGTCGGTCGAGGACTTGCAGCGCCTGGTGGATGCCGTGGTCGGGAAGTGGGGGCGCGTCGATGTGCTGGTCAACAGCGCCGGTCACGGCCCACGCGCGCCGATCCTGGAGATCAGCGACGAAGACTGGCACAAGGGCATGGACACCTACCTGCTCAATGTCATCCGCCCGGCACGCCTGGTGACGCCAGTCATGCAACGGCAGAAGGGGGGAGTGATCATCAACATCTCTACCGCCTGGGCATTCGAACCCAACGAAATGTTCCCCACATCGGCGGTGTTCCGCTCGGGCCTGGCGGCGTTCAGCAAGATCTTCGCCGACACCTATGCCGTGGACAACGTGCGCATCAACAACGTATTGCCTGGCTGGATCGACAGCCTGCCGGCCACTGAGCAGCGGCGCGACAGCGTACCGCTCAGGCGCTATGGCTCCAGCGAGGAAATTGCCGCCACCATTGCATTCCTGGCCAGCGACGGGGCTGCCTATATCACCGGGCAGAACATCAAGGTCGATGGTGGCCTGACGCGCAGCGTCTGACCGCCCTCAGTACGCAGCCGTCGGCAGCACGCCGTCGCCCTGGGCCTTGTGCGCGGCTTCTATCAGCTGCAGGTTGCGGCTGCGCAGTGCGTGATTGTTGCCAACACGCAGGTTGGAGCGCTGCGCCAGGGTTTCGGCCTGTTCGTACAACCCTTGCTGAAGGCGCAGGACGCCAAGGTAGTGCAGGGTTGCCGGGTTGTTCGGCTGAATGTGCAGCGCGCGCTCCAGGGTGGCTGCCGCCTGGTCCAGTTGGCCGTCGGCATACTGTTGCGAGGCGGTTTCGATCAGCACGGTCGAGGCATGGTTGCTGCGTGCCGGCGCGGAGCGCTCGCCGGCCAGTGCGCCTGGTGCCGTGATTGCGCTGAACAACAGGAGCAAGGCGGACAGAACAGGTGTGCTGGGCATCGGCGGTAGACTCGGCAGGGTTTGGGCAAGCCCCTGGCTGGAGGGCGAGGGGATGCTATCGACCGAAGTGGAGCGTTGAAGTTCCCGCTTGGGCAATTTGTTGCCTGTTCCCCGCCCTTTGCCCTGGCAACATCTGTTCGGTTACCGCCCAAAACCGCATTCCGGCGCCTCAAGCCTGCGTCAGTACCTCCGATAGCAGCACACCCACCATCGAATCATCGACCAGAAGTGGTGCCAACAAGGAGTACTGCCCGCATGCTTGCCAACCTGAAGATTCGCACCGGAATGTTCTGGGTGCTGTCGCTGTTCAGCCTGACCCTGCTGTTTTCCACCGTCAGTGCCTGGCGGGCAGCGGTGGGTAGCGACCAGCAGATCACCGAACTGGACCAGACCGCGCACCAGTCGGACCGGTTGAACAATGCGTTGCTGATGGCGATTCGCGCCAGCGCCAATGTGTCCTCGGGCTTCATCGAGCAACAGGGTGGCCATGAGGAAAGTGCCAACAAGCGCATGGCGCTGTCGGTCGAGCTGAACGACAAGAGCCAGAAGCTGGTGGACGAGTTTGTCGAAAACGCCCGCGAGCCTGCACTGCACGCACTGGCAACCGCGCTGCAGGCCACCTATGGCGAGTACGCCAAGGCAGTCGCCGGGCAGCGTGAGGCAACCCGTCAACGTTCGCTCGAGCAGTATTTCAAGGTCAACACCGAAGCCGGCAACGCCATGGGCCGGTTGCAGGCGCTGCGCCAGCAACTGGTCGGCGCGTTGAGTGAGCGCGGCCAGCAGATCATGCTGGAATCCGACCGGCGCCTGGCGCGCGCGCAGCTGCTGAGCCTGGCGCTACTGGGCGTGACGCTGTTACTGGCGGCGCTGTGCTGGGCCTTTATTGCCCAGCGCGTGCTGCACCCGCTGCGCGAAGCCGGTCGGCACTTCCAGCGCATTGCCGGCGGCGACCTGAGCGTGCCGGTGCAGGGGCAGGGCAGTAACGAGATCGGCCAGCTGTTCCATGAGCTTGAGCGCATGCAGCAGAGCCAGCGCGACACCCTGGTGCAGATCAGCAGCTGTGCCGGGCAACTGGATGCAGCCGCCACGGCGCTGAATACGGTCACCGAGGAAAGCGCCAACAACCTGCGCCAGCAGGGCCAGGAACTGGAGCAGGCCGCCACCGCTGTCACCGAGATGACCACAGCCGTGGAGGAGGTTGCGCGCAACGCCATCACCACCTCGCAGACCACCAGCGAATCCAACCAGCTGGCAGCGCAAAGCCGCCGGCAAGTCAGCGACAACATCGACGGCACCGAGGCCATGACGCGTGAGATCCAGGCCAGCAGCGCGCATCTGGAGCAACTGGTCGGGCAGGTGCGGGATATCGGCAAGGTGCTGGAGGTGATTCGCTCGGTGTCCGAGCAAACCAACCTGCTGGCGCTCAATGCCGCCATCGAGGCAGCCCGCGCGGGCGAGGCCGGGCGCGGTTTTGCGGTGGTGGCGGATGAGGTGCGTACGCTGGCCTACCGCACGCAACAGTCGACCCAGGAAATCGAGCAGATGATCGGGCGTGTGCAGGCGGGCACCGAAGCGGCCGTGGCCTCGATGCAGACCAGTACCAGCCGCGCCCAGTCGACGCTGGACGTGACCCTGGCCTCGGGGCAGGTGCTGGAGGGTATCTACAGTGCGATCGGCGAGATCAACGAGCGTAACCTGGTGATTGCCAGTGCAGCCGAAGAGCAGGCCCAGGTGGCGCGAGAGGTGGACCGCAACCTGCTGAACATTCGCGAGCTGTCGACATCCTCGGCAGCGGGGGCGCAGCAGACCAGTGAGGCGAGCAAGGCGTTGTCGCGGTTGGTGGGAGAGATGACGGCGTTGGTGGGGCGGTTCAGGGTTTGAGGTCAGGTGGGCATCAGGCTGTTGGGGGAGCAGTTGTCTTTACAAGGGCTTCCCCAGCCGAAGGAATGCGCCATACCTGTGGGAGCGGGCGCGCCCGCGAACACCGGCGCAGCCGGTGCCAGGCACCGTGTCGCCTGCTTCGCGGGCATGCCCGCTCCCACAGGTTCAGCGCCGCCCTTGAGGATTGTGCAGTGCCTGCAGGAGTGGCGTGCTTTCAGTTATTGATCATGCTTCGAAGAGGAGCGCCCGGCCTTGTTGTGCTCCTTGGAGTGGGCAATGCCAGACTGGGTAGTACCACGGCCGTTGTCATCGTTGCGCAAGCTGCCATAGTGATTGCCGCTCACACCATGATCGCGCGTAGCCTTGCCGGCATGATCACCCGCGAGGCCTGCGCCATTGCCATTGTGTCCACCCATACCGGCGCCATGCCCACCGCCATTGCCGCCGCCGTGGCCACCACCACCACCACCACCGCCACCTTTGGCGTACGCGGCACCCATCGGCGAGATATCGGCAGGTAACAATGCCGTTGCGCCGAATGCCAGAGCACAAGCAAAGACGGCCACCAGGGTTTTTCTCATGTTTTTTCGCCTCCGACGGCGCAGGTAGAGCTCAGGTGCTTCTAAGACATGTGGCAGCCTTGCAAGTTCTGGCGCCCTGACAGAAGAATTGTGCTCCATGGCCACTCAGATCTCGACCTGAGTGCCAAGCTCGATCACCCGGTTCAGCGGCAGCTGGAAGTATTTGAGGTTGCTGTTGGCATTCTTCAGCAGGAAGGCAAACAGGTGCTCCCGCCAGCGGGCCATGCCCATCTGCTTGCCTGCAATGACCGTCTCCCGGCTGAGAAAATAGGTCGTGCGCATGGGGCCGAACTCCAGGTCCGCACGCTGGCAGCGGCTTAACGCCAACGGCACGTCGGGTTCCTCCATGAAACCGAAATGCAGGTTCACGCGGAAGAAACCGTCACCAAACGCCTCGATCTCAAAGCGCTTGCCAGCGCTGACTCGTGGTTCATCCTCGAACACGACGGTCAACAGCACCACCTGTTCATGCAGTACCTGGTTATGCAGCAGGTTGTGCAGCAAGGCGTGAGGCACCGCCTCGGGCCTGGCGGACAGGAACACGGCAGTACCGCCCACGCGGTGAGGCGGCTGGGCCTTGAGGCTGTTGATGAACAGGTCCAGCGGCAGCGAACTCTCGTCCAGTCGCTCGACGATGATCCTTCGTCCGCGCTTCCAGGTGGTCATCAGGATGAACAGCGCCAGGCCCGCAATCACCGGAAATGCGCCGCCCTGGAAGATCTTCGGCGCATTGGCGGCAAAATACAGGCTGTCGACCAGCAGGAACGCCAGCAGCATCGGCACGGCCAGCCAGCGTGGTGCCTTCCACAACAACAGCACCACTGCCGAGGCCAGCAGCGTGGTGATCAGCATGGTCCCGGTCACGGCTACGCCATAGGCTGCCGCAAGTGCCCCGGACGACTCGAAGCCGACTACCAGCAGCACCACGCCGACCATCAGCGCCCAGTTCACCATGCCGATGTAGATCTGCCCCTGTTCCTCACTGGAGGTGTGCTGGATGAACATGCGTGGTATGTACCCCAGCTGGATGGCCTGGCGCGTCAGCGAGAACGCACCGGAGATCACGGCCTGGGACGCGATGATGGTGGCCAGGGTGGCCAGCCCGACCATGGGCAACAGGGCCCATTCGGGCGCCAGCAGATAAAACGGGTTGCGCACCGCCTGTGGGTTGTCGAGGATCAGCGCGCCCTGGCCGAAGTAGTTCAGCACCAGGCCGGGTAGCACCAGCATGAACCAGGCCCGGGCAATGGGTTTGCGGCCGAAGTGCCCCATATCGGCGTAGAGTGCTTCGGCGCCGGTCAGGGCCAGCACCACCGCGCCCAGAATCGCCACCCCCATGCCCGGGTGCAGCAGGAAGAACTTCACCGCCCAGAGCGGATTGAGCGCCTGCAGCACTTCCGGGCGCTGGACGATGCCGTGCAGGCCCAGTGCACCCAGCACGATGAACCACAGCACCATGATCGGCCCGAAAAGGATGCCGATGCGCGCGGTGCCGTGCTTCTGGATCAGGAACAGTGCCACCAGCACCACCACCGACAGCGGCACCACCCAGTGTTCGATACCGTCGAAGGCCAGTTGCAACCCCTCGACGGCCGATAGCACGGAAATCGCCGGCGTGATCATGCTGTCGCCGTAGAACAGCGCGGCGCCGAACAGGCCGAGCAGCACCAGCACCTTGCCCAGCCGCTGGTAGGGCGCCGCCGCCCGATGCGCCAAGGCGGTCAGGGCCATGATGCCACCCTCGCCCTGGTTGTCGGCACGCAGGATGAACAGTACGTACTTCAGCGACACCACCCACAGCAACGACCAGAACACCAGGGACAGTACGCCCAGTACACCGGCGGTGTTGGCCTGCACGCCGTAGTGCCCGGCGAACACTTCCTTTAGGGTGTACAGCGGGCTGGTGCCGATGTCGCCATACACCACGCCGACAGCGGCGACGAGCATGCCGATGGGGTTGGACTTGCCGGGAAGGGATTGGTTTGCGACGACGGTGGACTGGCTCACGAAAGGTTTCTCTGGACTGGCGGGTAGAAATGCATGCCATCCTTGAGCATCGCGCGCCCAGTATTCCTTCTGGCTGTCGGCTCAGCCGTAAAAAGAGCGTAAAAAATCAGCCTGCGCCCTGCTCAGGCAGGTTGTGCCGCCAGGCTGTTGCTGACGTTGCGCCCCAGCACCAGCACCGTAGCGAAACCGCAGCCCACCAGGGCCGTGGCCAGGCTCAACAGCACCGAGCTGCCCAGCTGGTCGACGATCCGCCCGCCGAAGAACGAGCCCAGCGCAATGATCACCTGGAACATGGCGACAAACAGCGGCATGCCGCGTTCGACATCCTTGGGCGCGACGACGAACATCCAGATACTGGCACAGGCCGGGAACGCGCCGAAGGCGAAGCCCCACAACCCGATCAACATTGCGGCACCGGTCATGCCGGTGGCGAAGTGGGGGAACAGGGCGGTGCTGGTGCCGATCATCAATGCGACCAGCAGCAGAGTGTGACGTACGCTGCGGTTGGCGGCGAAACCGGCGAAGATATTGCCGAATACCCCGGCCACACCATAGAGCAGCAGCAACGAGCCAATCGTCGGCCCATCGAAGCCGGAGCTTTGTTTGAAGAAGGGGGCGACATAGGTGTAGGCGGCAAAGTGCGCCAGGCCGATCAGCAACACGGCGATCAGACCAACCCGCGCTTGTGGGTTGATGAACAGGGCCGGCAGGTCGCTGATGCCAATGGCCTTGTCCGGGTTGAGCCGCGGTAGCAACAGGATCTGCGCCAGCAGTACCGGTACGCCCAGTAGCGCGGTTACCAGGAAGGTCATGCGCCAGCCCATCAGGCCACTCAACCAGGTGCCTACCGGCACGCCCAGCACGGTGGCCAGGGTTACACCGACCATGATGATCGAGGTGGCCTGGGCTACGCCCACACCCTTGGGTGCCAGGCGGCCGCTGAGGGCAATGGCTGTGGCCCAGAAACCGCCGATACTCACGCCCAGCAGTACGCGGCCGAACAGCAGCAGGCTGAAGTCACTGGCGTAGGCCACCACCGCGTTGGCGATGATCATGATCAGCGTCAAGCCGATCAGCAGGTAGCGACGGTCCAGGGCGCCAATGCCCACCGACAGCAATGGGGCGGCGAGGGCGGCCATGATGCCGGGCAGGGTAACCATCAGGCCGGCGTGGCCTGCACTGATGCCGAGGTCGCTGGCGACATCGTTGAGTACGCCCACCGGCAGAAACTCGCTGGTCACCAGGGCGAAGGCACCGACAGCGACGGAGAGAATTGCCAGCCACTGTTGGCTGACACTCTGTTGATCATGTTCGGGAAGGCCGCTAGGGGCCTGACTGGCACTTGGCATGGTATTGGATTCCAAGAGAGGGATGTCGCCTGAGGCAGGCGCAGGAGCGGAGGAAATTTGCTGGCGATTATAGGGGGCGGTTTTGCCAGGCCAACAGACGGGTCGCTCGATAGTAATCATCAGCGCAATCGATGAAACGCCTTGCGCAGAGCACCCGCTGTTTGCCGGGGAGTAATGCTACAGGTTCCGCAAGCAGGTGTTGCGGAGGATGGCACGGGCTTCGCCCGTGTTCGCGGGTGAACCCGCGAAGCAGGCGCCGCGGTGGATAGCGCGGGCTTCGGTGGAGGACACACAAGCGTCCTCCCCATCAATGGACCCTATGGCGACACCAGCACATCGCACTGGGACTCGTTCAGCACATGCTTGGTGACGCTGCCAATCAGCAGCTCTTCAAGCGCACTTTCCCCTTGCTTGCCGACCACGATCAGGTCGCATTCCAGCGCTTGTTCCTGCTCGGCAATCTGCCAGCCAGGGTCACCGTGCACTACGATTTGCCGAGCATCGGCCACTCCGGCGATTTCGCTCAAGGCTGCGAGTTGTTTCACCGCATCTTTGCGGATGACATTGCGATAGTGCGTCAGGGTGTCGTGATCGATGTTGGCAAAGCGCATGCTGCCTTCGAACGGCGCCTCGTACACATGCAGCAGAATGATCTCGGCCTGTGGGGCAATGGCTTTTGCCAGTTTGATGGCGCGCAGTGACGAAGACGAAAAATCAACTGCAACCAGCAAGGTGCGGTACGCATCGCGAGGTGCCTGCTTGACCACCAGCAAAGGGCAGGGCATGCGGTTCAGCATTTTCTGCACAGTGGAGCCCAGCAGCAGGCGCCTCGTCACGCTCTGGCCCTTCGCCCCACACACCAGCAGGTCGCTGCGTTTATCCTGCACCATGCGGGTGATCTCCGTGGTCACCGAGCCGTGCGCGACTTGCACGCCAGCGGCGATGTCACAGCGCTGGAACAGCATTGCAGCCAGTGCGCGAATTTTTTCACCAGCGGTATCCAGTACCCGCTTCAGCAGATCGTCATCAGGTGCCACCAGTTGCTTCAGGCGCTCGAAGGGGGCCGGGTTGGCAACGTATAGCAGGTCCAGTGATGCTTGTTGCGCCTTGCACAAGTGCGCAGCGCGCTCTGCCGCGTTGCGGGCAGAGGTGGACAGGTCGGTGGCTACCAGTACGTGGTTCAGCGGGCTCATGTGGGGTTCCTTATCCAAAGCCGCGCACGGTGATCGATGGCGATGCCTTGAGCACGATGCGCCTGGCGGTTGTCGATTCGTTCCTTGCTGGCAGCCATCCTCTCGCGAACCCGGCCCGGCGACTTGATGTGTGTCAAAGGAGTGAGTGACCTATCTTGAGCTGACCACTTCTGCGCACCAAATCAACGCCAGCGGGCATCGGCAACAAGTCCGCGGCTCATGAGGCTCTAGGTCTTCTGTCTGGCAACACGATCAGCTGTCGTTGTGGTGTGCACCATGCGACAGCAGCAGTTCGGCGAGCTTGTCCATGGCCGGTGTCGCCTGGCTGCCCTTGCGGGTGACCAACTCGTACGGGTCGCTGACCGAACCCATGGTCAGGGGCAGAATGCGGACCTGTTGGTTCATCGCACATTGCCGAGCCACGTCGATCGACACCAGTGCCACGAAGTCGGGACTGTTCTGCAGCAGCGACAAGGTCGCCAGGATCGAGGTGGTCTCCACCAGGTGCAGCGGGAAGCGCAGCCCGGCATCGTGGAATTCGCGCTCAAGCTGTACCCGCATCGGCATGTTGGCCCGGTACACGATCCAGCGGCTCTCGGCCAGGTCTGCAAGGTTCAGGTTTTGCGCTTGCTTGAGCGGGTGGTCGATATTGGCAATGACTGCCAGCGTCTCGTCCTGGACAAACCGGCTGGAGAACAGTTGAGGGGTATTGCTCACGCTGGTACGGCACAAGGCGACGTCCAGGCGACCGCTTTCGATCTGTGCCAGCAGTGACTGGCTGGTGTCTTCAATGATTTCGAACGACATCTGCGGCTGGATGCTGGCCAGCTGCGACACTGCCCTCATCAGCAATGGCACGGCGCCCATGATTGCCCCCACCGCCAGCCGGCCGCCGACCCCGCGCAGGATGGCATCCAGGTCATGCCGCAGGTTTGAAATGTCCGTTTGCACCACGCGCGCGTAGCGGATAGCGCAGTGCCCGGCAGCCGTGGGCTCAAGCCCGCGATTGGTGCGGTTGAACAGCACCGTGCCGAAGGTGGTTTCGATTTCCTGCAAGGCCTTGCTTGCCCCGGGCTGGGTAAGCCCGACACTGCTTGCCGCACCGAGCAGCGAGCGGTGCTCGTCCAGCTCGATGAGCAGGCGCAGGTGGCGAGCGTGGAGCCTGGACATGATCGAGTTGAGTGATGGGGTCATCTGGTATGCGTCCGGGTTATACCGATATGGATTGTTCTCAATACCATGGCCAGGCGCGCATTCCTATACTGGCGCTGCACGGTGTCGCATCCAGTGCGGCTGAACCGCCTATAACAATAACCCCAGGAGGCTGTGGAGGCCCTATGTCCCTGATCAACTACATCACTCAGATCCAGTTCGATGTCGGCGCCATTGTGCATCTGCCTGCCGAGTGCGAGCGCATTGGTATAACCAGGCCTTTGATCGTGACGGACCGTGGCGTGCGTGTCGCCGGTATCGTCGATGTGGCCTTGAGCACGTTCAGCGACAGCAGCGCGCAATGGCCGATCTATGACGGCACGCCGCCCAACCCGAACGAGAACGCCGTGCGTGAAGCGGTGGCCATGTTCCAGGAGTGTGGCTGTGACGGGATCATCGCCATTGGTGGGGGCTCGGCGATCGACCTGGCCAAAGGTGTGGCCGTGTGTGCCAGGCACGACGGCCCATTGAAAAGCTTTGCGGTGATCGAGGGCGGCCTGGCCCGCATCACACCGGCAACCGCACCGGTGATCGCCGTACCGACCACGGCGGGTACCGGCAGCGAGGTAGGGCGGGGTGCCATCCTGATTCTCGACGACGGGCGCAAGGTGGGTGTCATCTCGCCCCATGTGGTGCCCAAGGCCGCCATCTGCGACCCGGCGCTGACCCTTGGCCTGCCGGCGCAACTCACCGCCGCCACCGGCATGGATGCCATTGCCCATTGCCTGGAAACCTTCATGGCACCTGCGTTCAACCCGCCCGCCGATGGCATTGCCCTGGATGGCCTGTGGCGTGCCTGGCGCTTCATCGAAACCGCCACCCGCGAGCCCGGCAACCTGGATGGCCGCGTCAACATGATGAGTGCTTCGCTGCAAGGCGCCCTGGCATTCCAGAAGGGCCTGGGCTGCGTGCACAGCCTCAGCCACGCGCTGGGCGGTATCAACCCACGGCTGCACCACGGCACCCTCAACGCGATCTTCCTGCCCGCCGTCATCACCTTCAACCGCAAGGCCGAGACGGTGTTGAACGAGCACAAGATGCAACGCATCGCCCAGGCGATGGGGCTGGCGGACGAAGGCCGGATCGAAGACGCCATCCGCCAGATGACTCGCGCGCTGGGCCTGCCGACTGGCCTGCGCGAGCTGGGCGTCAGCGAAGAGCTGTTCCCGCGCATCATCCGGGGCGCGCTGGCCGATCACAGCCACCGCACCAACCCACGTGAGGCATCTGCCGAAGACTACCAGTGGCTGCTTGAGGCATCCCTGTAATTCGCTGATCCGCTGTTCAACCAATAACAACAAAAGTGAACACCCATGACTACCAAATATGCGCAAGCCGAGCTTGGCCGCGAGCCTGAAGCGACCGCGAGCTCGAACCCGTTCAGGAAGTACCAGGTCATCACCGTCAGCCTGCTGCTGGTGATCGGCATCATCAACTACGTCGACCGCAGTGCGCTGTCGATCGCCAACACCTCGATCCAGCGAGACATGGCGATCACGCCGTCGCAGATGGGCATTCTGTTGTCGGCGTTTTCCCTGGCCTATGCCTTTTCCCAGTTGCCGCTGGGCATGATCATCGACCGGCTGGGCAGCAAGATCTCGCTGGGGGCGGCGCTGCTGGGCTGGTCGGTGGCGCAGACAGCTACCGGCCTGATCAACAGTTTTTCCGCGTTCATCGGGCTGAGGGTGGTGCTGGGGATCGGCGAGGCACCGATGTTCCCGTCGGCGGCCAAAGCGCTGGCGGAGTGGTTCGAGGCCGAGAAACGCGGTACGCCGACCGGCATCGTGCTGTCATCGACCTGCATCGGGCCGTGCATTGCGCCGCCGCTGCTGACGCTGCTGATGGTCACCTGGGGCTGGCGAGGCATGTTCATCGTCACCGGGGTATTCGGCATTCTGGTCGCCGCATGCTGGTTTGCCTTCTATAAAAGCAAGGAACGTTACCTGGCCGAGTTGCCTGCCGAGGAGCGTGAGCGCCTGCTGGCGGCCCAGGCGCAAAAACAGGCGGTGGCAACGGCCAGGCCGAGCATGAAGGCACAACTGGCGGCATGGGCCGAGCTGTTCCGGCACAAGAGCACCTGGGGCGCTGTGCTGGGCTTCATGGGGGTGATCTACATGCTGTGGCTGCACCTGACCTGGTTGCCGGGCTACTTCGAACGTGAGCACGGGTTGAGCTTGTACAAGACGGCCTGGGTGGTGTCCCTGGCCTACGTTTTTGGCGCCCTTGGCACCATTGTCGCGGGCCGTGTGTGCGACCGCCTGGTGAAGAACGGCGCCAGCGTGCTGGGTAGTCGCAAGCGGGTAGTGGTGAGTGCGCTGTTCGCAGCGGCGGCTTTCACCGTGCCGCTATCGTTCGGCAGCGGCTTCATGCTCAGCGTGGCCCTGCTGTGCTGCGCGTTGTTCAGCGTGAACATGGCCAGTTCCACCGCCTGGATGATTGCCAACACCGTCGTGGATAGCCGGCGTGTGGCCTCGTTTGGCTCCATCCAGAACTTCGGCGGTTACCTTGCGGGTTCGGTGGCACCGATCGTGACGGGGTTCAGCATTCAGCAGACCGGGTCGTTTGCTTCGGCGTTCCTGATCAGTGCGGCGGTCGCGGCAGTGGCGGCGATGGCTTACGTGTTGCTGCTGAAGCAGCCGGTGTCTGCTGACAGGTAACCCCTTTAGGAGATCGACCAGACCTTTGGGCTGCGCTGTCGCACAGGCAACAAGGTTCGCGAGCATCCCATAGTGACCGCATGTGCTTTTAAATTTTGAGCAAGACAGTTGCTCCCCAAAGGTGCCCGCTAAATCAACGAGGAGGCCGACTCGGCGAATAGCCTTGTTCGAACGCCGCCAGCATCCGTTGCCGAGTCAGCGGGTCGGCAGGAATCAGATGCTCGATGCGCAGCGATTCCACGGTGATGTCCAGCGGCATGCCGAAGGTGGTGAAGGTGGACAGAAAACTTAGCTCACCTTCCGGGGTGTTCACACGGGTCAGCAGCACCGGTGTGGTACTCGTCGCCTGCGTGGGGTTGCATGGGGCTGGCAGGTCGCGCATGCGCCTTGCCAGCGCCGGGTTGCCGGCGGCTTCCCTGGACGCGCGTTGCCAGGCAACGGCGCGGATCTCCGCTGCATTGGCCAAATGGTCACCCAGGCCACCGGGTTGAAGCAGTGTTTCCAGCAGATTGAAGCCTGACGCCGCCTTTGCGGCAATGCCCGCCATCGCCAACAGCAAGCCGGTGCTGGCATTTGCGGCGATGACGTTCCAGTTGCTGTCGATGACGATTGCAGGTGCCGGGTTGTTCGCCTGCAGGATGTGCTCGATGGCGGCATGCACCACGGCCAGTTCAGGCGCATCGAGTGGCGAGGCCGCGTAGCGGGGGGCGTACCCGGCTGCGACGAACACTTCGTTGCAGTGCTCCAGTGGCGCGTCAAGGGCCGAAAGCAGGGCATGCAGTGTGCCGGGGCTGGCTTTGGCGCGCCCTGTCTCCACGCAGCTCAGATGACGCTGTGATAGCCCGGCCAGCAGCGAAAGCTCAAGCTGGCTGAGCCTGGCCTGCTGGCGCAGGTGGCGCAGTTGCTGGCCCGCCGATGTGCTCGGTGCGGGGCTTTTGCGATGGAATGGATGATGACTCATGCGTTGACCCTGACCGTCCTTGAGTACAGCGTCCATGACCTCACAGGTCATTGAGCGCAGACAACCCTACCACTACCGTGCCGCAAAACCCTACTCAGGAGAGGACGATGGGCTTGCGTATCTGTGCGCTGGCGTTGCTGGTGCTGTTTTCGCTCAATGCATTGCGGCTGAAGGCCGTGTTCGTTTCGCTGGGGCGGCTGATTCACTTTGTGGTCAGGGGCGTTGCCGGGGAGCGCCAGCCATGAGCAACGCCTTGGCTGTATACGCGCTGTGTGTGGTCGTGCTGTTCTTCAAGATGTTCGTGGTCTCCTGTTACCAGGGTTTTTACCGCTTGCGCTTCGTGGCTTTCACCAACCCGGAGGATGCCGCTGTCTTCAAGCGATCTGCGCAGGTAGCGGAGCGGCCGGAGGTAGCTCGCGCCGCCAGGGTATGGGCCAACGATCTGGAAAATATCCCGGCATTCTTCGCCCTCTGTGGGCTGGCCATTGCCCTCGGTACAGCGGAGGGGCCCAACGCCGTGCTGAGCATCGTGTTCACCCTTGCCAGGGTCCTGCACACGTGGGCCTATCTGGCAGAGGTGCAGCCCTGGCGTACCGTGTTTTATGGCATCGGGGTCGTTTGCCTGTTGGGTTTTTGCGTAATTATCACGGCGAGAGTAATGAACTCGTTCGCCTTCTGATACTGCTCGGCCTTAGACATGTTGCGGTTGTTTTCATGAGTCAACTTGATGCTTTCCTGTAACGGTACTAATACTAAGAAACTGCCGGGAGGGGGATGATCATGCAGACGCGCTTTGTTGTGGTTCCCGCTGTGCCGCTCAAGAAAGAGATTTACCCTCGCAGTCTTGGCTTTTCCGCGACGTTAGGGGAGGGGTATGACCTTTATGACACACAAGAGAAGCTGCGCCTGACCCTCAACTACCCGACACGCGCCGAGGCGGAATTCGTATGTGCGTCCCGCAACAGTTGCCGGGATGCTGGCGCGGCGGATATCGCCGGGAATGGTTGATGCTGATGATGTTCCGCGGGCCTTGAATGCGACGCGGTCCGGGTAGGAACAACTGACCGGCGTAGCCGGTGTCATGCACCACGATGCCTGCTTCGCTGGCGCGCGTCCGGCCGAGGATTGGCGCCATTCCTGTTAAGGCCATAGCCTCGCTCAAAGATCCTGAAGCCTGCACGGTCGGTGTGGGAGCGGCTTTAGCCGCGAACACCGGCGCAGCCGGTGCCATGCACCGTGTTGGATTCTTCGCGGCTGAAGCCGCTCCCACAGGGTACGCGGACTGCTTGCGAATTCAGTTCTCCAAGCGACAGCGCAGCCCGAAGCGATCGGAAGAGCACACGTCTGAAGCCGCTCCCACAGGGTACGCGGACTGCTTGCGAATTCAGTTCTCCAAGCGACAGCGCAGCCCGAAGGGCTGGGCCATCTCCCACGGGGATCGCGCCCGGCCGAGGATTGACGCCATTCCGCGGGTGGCGGAGGGCTTGCGTCATGCCTGCGCGAGCGCTTCCACCAATTGCGCCTTGGTCATGGTGGAGCGCCCCTTGATGTCTTTACTACGCGCTTCTTTCATCAGGCTTTGCTTACTCTGGGTTTCCAGGGAACTGCCTGATTTGCGGGAATGACCATGGCGTGACTTCGCTGCACGTTTGGCAGAGTCCGAACGGGCAGTCTTCTTTTCGCTGGAGGATGTCGTTTGCCCCGAGCCTCCTTTTTTCTCACCACCCCCGGACTGTTTGTTGACGGTGGCCCAGGCCCGCGCCTCGGCCTGGTCTTTCGGCACGCCTTTGTGCTCGTAGCTTTCCTCGATATGTTCGGCCTTGCGCTTTTGCTTGTCGGTGTATTTGTCCTTGTCGCCGCGTGGCATGGCATTCACTCCCGTCTGGTTTGCATGAGCGGTTGAATACCGGGGCAACGCCAGAGTGCCCGCTAATCGACGAGTGGTGCCAGGAAGCCTGTTGCCCACCGGAAACCGTCACTCAACTGACACTTTGAGGCCTTAGGGTTGAGGCAGCCCTTGATGCTGCCGTGATGGCGCACCCGGACGGCTCTACCCTGCGGCCTGCCATTCATTGGTCACAAAGCTGTAACATTGCTGCTGCAAAGTGTGCCGGCCATCACACGGAGCGCTTTTCGATGATACGCCTGATGAAGTCTGCTGCACTCGCCGTTGCCGTTTCTCTTTGCGCCACCTCGGCTTCCTTTGCCGCAGAGAACGTCCGCCTGACCGGTTCCGGCGCCAGTTTCCCTGCACCGATCTACCTGACCTGGTTCAAGGCCTTCAGCAAGGAAACCGACGGTGTCACCGTTGACTACCAGTCCAAGGGGAGCGGGGCGGGTGTTCAGGACTTTCTGAATAAAACCGTCGACTTCGCCGCCAGCGACTCGGCAATGAAAGCTGAAGAAATCGCCAAGGTCGGCGAGGGCGTACAGTTGCTGCCGATGACCGCCGGTGAAATCGTCCTGGCCTACAACCTGCCGGGCAACCCAAAAGGGCTGAAGCTGCCGCGCGATGTGTACTCCAATATCTTCCTCGGCAAGATCACCCAGTGGAACGACCCGCAGATCGTCGCGGCCAACCCTGAGCTGAAACTGCCAGCAACCCCGATCACCGTGGTCGTGCGTGCCGACTCCAGCGGTACCACTGCGGTATTCACCAAGCACCTGTCGGCGATCAACGCTGACTTCAAGCAAGCGCTGGGTGAGGGCAACACCGTCAACTGGCCGGCCAGTGACAAGTTCATCAAGTCGCCGAAGAACGATGGCGTAACCGCCACCGTCCGCCAGACCCCAGGCGCCATCGGCTACATCGAATACGGCTTCGCCAAGCTGGCCAAGGTCGACTTCGCCCAGTTGCAGAACAAGGCCGGCCAATACGTCGTGCCGAACGCCGAGAGCGGTGCCGAGGCGCTGGCGGCGGTGAACATGCCGGAGAACCTGGTGGCCTGGCTGCCTGACCCGGACGGTGCCAAGTCCTACCCGATCACCTCCTACACCTGGATGATCTTCCGCAAGGACAACGGTAACCCGGCCAAGGCCAAGGCCATGCGCGAAATGGTCGAGTACAGCCTGACCGAAGGCCAGAAGATCGCTGACTCGATGGGCTACATCCCGCTGCCACCGTCGGTTGTCGATCAGGTGCGCAAAGCGTCCGCCAACATCCAGTAACACGCCCAGGCGCTCCCGGTGTGGTCTTGCGGCCATGCCGGGTGTGTTTGCCCTCTGTCCCGGAACTTGCCAATGAACACACCTTTTGCCATCCCGGCTAACCCCGACTCCGCGTGCCAGCCACCGTCTGCGAAGGACTTCCTGGTTGATCGCACCTTCCGTGCGCTTGCACGCATCGGCGTGGTGCTGGTGCTGGCGTTGGTCTTCGCGCTGGTTTACGAAGTGGGCCGCAAGGCACTGCCAGGCATCGAGAAGCACGGCTTTGACGTGCTGTTCGGCAGCGTCTGGGACGTCAACCAAGGCAAGTACGGTATTCTGCCAGCGATCTGGGGCACGCTTTACAGCGCCCTGATCGCCCTGTTGATCGCCGGTTTCTTCGGCATCAGCATGGCCATTTTCCTGACCCAGGACTTCCTCCCGGCCAGGCTGGCGTCGGTGTTCCGCACCATCGTCGAGCTGCTCGCTGCCATCCCCAGCGTCGTTTACGGCCTGTGGGGGATCTATGTGGTCATCCCGGCCATTCGCCCGCTGACTACCTGGCTGAACAGCGAGCTGGGCTGGATTCCCTTTTTCGGCACTTCCCTGAGCGGGCCCGGGCTGCTGCCGGCTGCGCTGGTGCTGGCGATCATGATTCTGCCGACCATCGCCGCCGTTTCGCAGGATGCGCTGACCAGCGTGCCGATGAAAACCAAGCAGGCCGCCTATGGCCTGGGCGCCACCCACTGGGAGGCCATCCTCAAGGTGATGGTGCCATCGGCGGCCACCGGCATCTTCGGTTCGCTGGTGCTCGGCCTGGGCCGTGCGCTGGGTGAAACCATGGCGCTGGCCATGCTGGTGGGCAATGCCAACACCATTTCCCTGTCCTTGTTCGCCCCGGCCAACACGCTGGCGGCCTTGCTGGCCCTGAACTTCCCGGAGGCCGGCCCGAACGAGGTCGAGGTGCTGATGTACGCCGCGCTGGTACTGATGTTCATCACCCTGCTGGTGAACGTGCTCGGCTCGATGATCATGCTCTACGCCCAGCGGGGTAACAAATAATGACTAACCTCACCACCCCTGCAAACGCGTTGCCCAGCCTGCAGCGCAAGCTGGAAGGCCGTTCCCTGCGCAGCCTGGTATTGACCACGCTGGCATGGTTCGCGGCACTGGTGGCCAGCGTGCCGCTGATTTCCGTGCTGTACATGCTGATCACCCGCGGCGGTGCACGCCTCAACCTGGAGGTGTTCACCGAGCTGCCACCCACCGGTTTCGAAATGGGCGGGGGCTTCGGCAACGCCATGGCCGGTACCTTCGTCATGGTCGGCATTGCTGCTGCCATCGCCGTACCGGTCGGTATCCTGGCCGCGGTGTTCCTGGCCGAACTCGGCCCGGACAGCAAGCTGGCCAACGCCGCACGCTTCGCCGCCAAGATGCTCACCGGCTTGCCGTCGATCCTGGCCGGCGTATTCGCCTACGCCCTGGTGGTGATGACCACCGGTACCTACTCCGCGCCGGCTGGCGGCGTGGCCTTGGCGGTACTGATGCTGCCCATCGTCGTGCTGACCGCTGAAGAGTCGATGAAGATGGTGCCCAAGATCATGAAGGATGCCGCCTACGGCATGGGCTGCACCCGTGCCCAGGTAATCTGGAAAATCGTCCTGCCCACCGGCCTGCCGGCCATCCTGACCGGCGTCATGCTGGCCGTGGCCCGCGCCGCCGGCGAGACCGCGCCACTGCTGTTCACCGCGCTGTTCAGCAACTACTGGATCCTGCATGACGGCGACCTGGCGGTCATGAACCCGACGGCCTCGCTTGCCGTACTGATCTACAACTTCTCCGGCATGCCATTCGACAACCAGCTCGAGCTCGCCTGGGCGGCCTCGCTGGTACTGGTGATGATCGTGCTGGTAATCAACATTTTGAGCCGAGTATTCGGCAAGCCCAAGTATTGAGAAAGGGAGCATCCGAACTTGAACGTATCCACTGCGCCAAAAGCCGCTCCCGTGGTCAGCGAAGCCCCCATCGTCATGGACTGCAAGCTGGACAAGATCTTCTACGGCAATTTCATGGCCGTTCGCGACAGCCATGTGCCGATCAGGAAAAACGAGATCACCGGTTTCATCGGGCCGTCCGGTTGCGGCAAGAGTACCGTGCTGCGTAGCCTCAACCGCATGAACGACCTGGTGAAGGGCTTCCGCTTCGAAGGCCATGTGCACTTCCTGGGCCAGGACGTCTACGGCAAGGGCGTCGACCCCGTGGTGGTGCGCCGCTACATCGGCATGGTGTTCCAGCAGCCCAACCCGTTCTCGATGAGCATCTTCGACAACGTCGCCTTTGGCCTGCGCCTGAACCGCTACAAAGGCGACATCGGCGACCGCGTCAAGCACGCGCTGCAGGGGGCCGCGCTGTGGGACGAAGTGAAGGACAAGCTCAAGGTCAGCGGCCTGGCCCTGTCCGGGGGCCAACAGCAGCGTCTGTGCATCGCCCGCGCCATCGCCACCGAGCCGGAAGTGCTGCTGCTGGACGAACCCTGCTCGGCACTCGACCCGATTGCCACCCGCCGGGTGGAGGAGCTGATGGTCGAGTTGAAGAAGGACTACACCATCGCCCTGGTGACCCACAACATGCAGCAGGCGATTCGTGTGGCCGACACCACCGCGTTCTTCTCGGTCGACATCTCCAAGGGAACCCGTACCGGTTACCTGGTCGAGATGGGCCCGACCACGCAGATTTTCCAGAACCCGCGTGAACAACTGACCGCTGACTACATCAGCGGCAAGTTCAGCTGAGGCCGCACGTGCCAAGGTGGCCGGGGGTTGCAGTCAGGAAGGCTGCAATGCCCGGCCGCGTTACCTTCCGTTGAAGTGTTACCCGGGATTTCCAATGCGAGCGACGCGTCGTCTTGATCTGTCAGCGGTAGAGCGCGCACTGCGCGAGGTGCAGGGCCGCTTTGCCGAACTCAGCCAGCACTTCACCGAACCGCGTGACCCGTTTACCGACGAGGTGCTGCTGAATGTGGTTGAAGGCTATGCCCTGATTGACGACTATGTCGCCCGGGGTGTCGACCTTTTCGACCTTCAGCAGCTGAACCTGATGCTGGAGATCAATGCCACCGTCCTGTGCGGCAGCGACCCGGCGCGCAGGTTGGAGTTTGCCCCGCACCTGGCGGCGACCGAGGCGCACTTTTTCAATAATGTGGAGGGCGGCATCAAGGACCTCTACAACTGGTATTGCTCGTATGGCAGCGACTCGATCTGGAAGCGCGCGGCGGGTGTCTACGTTCGGATTCTCAGCAAGCCGCAGCTGTTCATCGAAGGCAACAATCGCACGGGGTCGCTCATTGTCAGCTACTTGCTGATGCGCGCGGGGCTACCGCCCTTCGTGCTGTCGCTGGACAACGCCGAGGGTTACTTCAACCCGTCCTCGGTCATACGCAACTCTGCCAAGCATGGTGTCAAGGCCTTGTACGAACTACCCAAGATCAAGAAAAAGTACGCAGCCTTCCTTGAAGCTAAGGCGCCTGAGCCCGGCAAGTTCTTCCTCTGCGGCGCGTCCGTGCCTGCGCGCGAGAGGTGCCGCTGATGCCAAGGCCTTCACTGCTCCAGCGCGGGCGGCAAGCCATCGAGCGCACGTTCAACCGCCCGCAGGTACGCATTTCGTTCGATATCGACGACACGCTCGCCTGCCAGGCCGACCATGCCGCCGCCGAGGATAGCAAGCTGCCGGCGTTCGTCCACCGCTGGTTGGGTGAACCCCTGCGCAGCGGTACGCGCTCGCTGATCCGCGACCTGCGCCGTCAGGGCTGCAGCATCTGGATCTACACCTCGTCCGGGCGCACGCCGTCCTACATCCGCCGTTGGCTGATGCTCTACGGCATCCGTGTCGATGGCGTGGTCAACAGTGATCGGCACCAGCATATCCTGGCCGTGAACGGGCTTGAGAATGCGCCCTCGAAGTTGCCATCGGCCTTCGATATCGACTTGCATGTCGATGATTCCGACGGCGTGCGGCTGGAAGGCGTCGACCACGGTTTTCGCGTGGTGGTGGTGTGCCCGAAGGATGACAACTGGGCACAGAAAGTGATGGATGCGGCAGTCGATGTCCAGGCACAGCTGGCCTGGCAGCAACCGCACCGCTATCAGATGCCGGTACGGCAGCGTTCGCAAGCCCTCGCGTCCTGAGGGCTTCAAGGCACCTTTCTCGTTACGCCTCTTCGTGCCTTGTTACCCCCCCCTATATCTCCCTGCGCAGTTCCCGTTTTCAGATCCGGCTTGACGCGTGAAATTTTTCATGTATTTTTTCATGAAAAATAACTCTAAAAATTTCACGGCAGTCTCAAACGATGAAGATGCACGAAGAGGTTGAAGCCCTCGCGATCCTTATTCACGACCTGCGCAAATTCAAGAACCTGACCCTGGGCGAACTGGCCGAGCGCATCAACCGCTCGGTCGGCTTCCTGTCCCAGGTCGAACGCGGTGTTTCGCGCCCTACCGTGGCGGACCTTACCGCCATCAGTGAAGCGCTCGGCGTATCAACTGCGTACTTCTACAACCTGAGCAAGCCCCGCAGCATCAGCTGGGTCACGCGCCCTCACGAGCGCCGCACGCTGTACCTCGAGTCGGGCATCACCGATGTGCTGGCTTCGCCCAGCATCGCCGGCGCGTTCTCCATGCTCGACAGCCACCTCGAGCCAGGCGCCAGTAGTGGCGAGCTGTACCTGACTGACCGTTCCGAGCAGGGCTGCTTCGTGCTCGAAGGCGAACTCACGGTATGGCTGGACCACGGCGACGCCGTGACCCTGCAGGCCAACGACTGCTTCCAGCTGCACCCCCACGCGCAGTTCCGTTACGCCAACCTGACGGAAAAAACCACCCGCGTGCTCTGGGTTTTCAACTGAATTCGTTCACCTCACAAGGACAAGAAGATGAGTGTCATCTTTCCGGATCTGCTGACTGAAGTGCGTTCGTTCCGAGCGAAACACCCAGAAATACGCTATGTCGACCTGATTGCGCTGGATATCCCCGGGCACTTCTACGGCAAGCGCTACCCCATGGACATGCTGGAAAAAGTCGCAGCCGGCACGCCGCTTAAGTTGCCGCAGAACTGCGTGCTGCTGGGCACCCAGGGTGGCCTCTATCCAATCGGTGACTACTGCTTCGCCGACGGCGACCCGGATGCAGCCCGCCGCCTGGTGCCGGGTACCCTCAAACCAGTGCGCTGGGAAAAGGAAGTGATCGCGCAGATGCTCATTACCTCCGACGGTACCGCCAAGCCTATCGAGTTCGAGCCCCGTGAAGTGCTGGCCAGGGTGCTCCAGCGCCTGGCCAGGCGCGGCATCCGCCCGGTGGTGGCCTTCGAACTGGAGTTCTACCTGTTCGACCGCAAGCTCGATAACGGCCTGCCACAGTACCCGCGCGACACGGCGACCGACGACCAGGACGACCAGCCGAACATGCACATCGAGCGGCTGTCGCGCTTCGCACCGGTGCTGCACGAGATGGTCGATGGCGCCAACGAGCAGGGCGTCCCGGCGAACGTCATCACCGCCGAGCTGGGCCCAGGCCAGTTCGAGATCAACTTCTCCCACAGCGACGATGCCCTGAGCGCGGCGGACTGGTCGGCGCTGTTCTGCCGCAGTACCCGTGGTATCGCGATGAAGCACGGCTACCGTGCCAGCTTCATGAGCAAGCCGTACCTCGACGCGCCGGGCAGCGGCATGCATGTACACGTCAGCCTGTACGACAACGCCGGCAACAACATCCTGGCCGGCGCCGAACAGCGCAAGCTGCGCCATGCGGTGGCAGGGTGTCTGGAGCTGCTGCCCCACTGCATGCCGATCTTCGCCCCCAACCACAATGCCTACCGCCGTTACGGCGCCATGGTCAACGCGGCGAGCAAGGCCAGCTGGGGCTTCGAAGATCGTGATGCGTGTATTCGCATCCCCGAGTCCGACCCGCGCAACCTGCGCATCGAACACCGCCTCGCCGGTGCCGACGCCAACCCGTACCTGGTGCTGGCGGCCATCCTGACCGGGATGGAGCATGGCCTGGATCGTGGTGTCGAGCCCATCGCCCCGCTGAACGACAACCGCCAGAGCGGCATCGACTTCCCCAAGGATGCGCTCAGTGCCCTGGCCGCCATGCGCCACCACCCGGTGGTCAACGAGGGCCTGGGCAGTGAGTTCGTGATGGTCTATTGCGAAAACAAATACCAGGAGCAACTGGACTTCATGCGCCACATCGATGCCCGCGAATACCGCTGGTTCCTGTAGGCGCCGAGGTTCGAACAGCGACGCCTCCCTTTCTACCGTTTCAATACAACGCGCAATATGGATTTGCCGGAGGAAGATATGCCACGTGTGCCCGTTATCGGCATCACCGCATGCACCAGCATGATCGAGCTGCATGCAACCCAGACCATCAGCGAGAAGTACGCGCGCGCGGCGGCCAAGGCAGCGTGTGGGTTACCCATCGTGATTCCCAGCCTCGCAGACCTGATGGACAGCGCCGATATTCTCGACGTGGTGGATGGGCTGATCTTCACCGGTTCGCCGTCCAACATCGAACCGTTCCACTACAACGGCCCGGCCAGTGCAGCGGGTACCCACCACGACCCGCTGCGGGATGCCACCACGTTGCCGCTGATGCGTGCGGCCATCGCCGCCGGTGTGCCGGTGCTCGGCATTTGCCGTGGCTTCCAGGAAATGAACGTGGCGCTGGGCGGCACCCTGCACCAGAAGGTCCACGAGACCGGCATGTTCATGGACCACCGTGAAAGCAAGGGTGAGCCCATCGAAAAGCAATATGGCCCGCGTCACGCCTTGCATATAGAGCCCGGCGGCATGCTCGACCGCATGGGCTTGCCGGCGATCATCAACGTCAATTCCATCCACGGCCAGGGTATCGATGTACTGGCCCCTGGGCTGAGGGTGGAGGCGCTGGCACCCGATGGCCTGGTGGAAGCGATATCGGTCGAGAACAGCAAGGGTTTTGCCCTGGCCGTGCAATGGCACCCCGAGTACCAGGTCATGGATAACCCGCATTACCTGACCATCTTCCAGTCCTTTGGCAAGGCCTGCCGGCATCGCTCGGTGCTGCGCCAGATGCTGTTGAAGTCCGCCTGAACAGCGACCGTTCCCAATTACAAAAAAGTACCCGCGCAGCACGGCTGCGCAACTTGATGGAGTGAAGTCAATGAGTGAACAGCATTCGCAGACCCTTGCCTGGCAAGCGATGAGCCGCGACCATCACCTGGCGCCGTTCAGCGATGTCAGGCAACTGGCCGAGAAAGGCCCGCGCATCATCACCTCGGCCAAGGGCGTGTACCTTTGGGACAGCGAAGGCCACAAGATTCTCGATGGCATGGCAGGCCTTTGGTGTGTGGCGGTGGGCTATGGCCGCGATGAGCTGGCCGACGTCGCCAGCCAGCAGATGAGGCAGTTGCCGTACTACAACCTGTTCTTCCAGACTGCGCACCCGCCGGCGCTGGAACTGGCCAAGGCGATCGCCGATGTGGCCCCGCCAGGCATGAACCATGTGTTCTTCACCGGCTCCGGCTCCGAAGGCAACGATACCGTGCTGCGCATGGTCCGCCATTACTGGGCGCTCAAGGGCCAGAAAAACAAGAAGGTCATAATCGGCCGCATCAACGGCTACCACGGCTCCACCGTGGCCGGCGCGGGCCTGGGCGGCATGAGCGGCATGCACCAGCAGGGCGGGCTGATCCCGGATATCGTGCACATCCCGCAGCCGTACTGGTATGGCGAAGGCGGCGACATGACCGAGGCCGACTTCGGCGTGTGGGCGGCTGAACAGCTGGAGAAGAAGATCCTCGAAGTTGGCGTGGACAATGTCGCCGCCTTCATCGCCGAACCGATTCAGGGCGCTGGTGGGGTGATCATTCCGCCGCAGACCTACTGGCCGAAGGTGAAGGAGATCCTCGCCAGGTACGACATCCTGTTCGTCGCCGACGAAGTGATCTGCGGCTTCGGCCGTACCGGTGAGTGGTTCGGCAGCGACTACTACGACCTCAAGCCCGACCTGATGACCATCGCCAAGGGCCTTACCTCCGGCTACATCCCCATGGGCGGCGTGATCGTGCGTGACGAAGTGGCCAAGGTCATCAGCGAAGGCGGTGACTTCAACCACGGTTTCACCTATTCCGGCCACCCGGTGGCGGCTGCGGTGGGCCTGGAGAACCTGCGGATCTTGCGTGACGAACAGATCATCGAACAGGTACACGACAAAACCGCTCCTTACCTGCAACAACGCCTGCGCGAGCTGGCCGACCACCCACTGGTAGGCGAAGTGCGCGGCTTGGGCATGCTCGGCGCGATCGAGCTGGTGAAAGACAAGGCCACCCGCGCCCGCTACGAAGGCAAAGGTATTGGCATGATCTGTCGCCAGCACTGCTTCGACAACGGCCTGATCATGCGCGCCGTGGGCGACACCATGATCATCGCGCCGCCGCTGGTGATCAGCATCGAGGAGATTGACGAACTGGTGGAAAAAGCCCGCAAGTGCCTGGACCTGACGTACGAGGCTGTTCGGTAAGGGACGAGCCCTGGGACTGGTGCCAGTCAGTTGAATAGTTTGGGGCCGCTTTGCGACCCTTCGCGGGCACGCCCGCTCCCACAGGGTTGGCGCTAGGTTCAGGAGAGGCGCGATCCCTGTGGGAGCGGGCGTGCCCGCGAAGGGCTGCAAAGCAGCCCGAAGATCGCCATGAAGTATCTTGCTTTGTGAGATGAATCATGTACTTTTCAGGGCATCAATTTTCCCGTCCGAAAGTCGCGATTCAACCATGAAAGTGCACGAAGAGATCGAAGGCCTGGCCGTACTGATTCGCGACCTGCGCAAGTTCAAGGGCCTGACCCTGGGCGAACTGGCCCAGCGCATCGGCCGTTCGGTGGGCTTTCTGTCCCAGGTCGAACGGGGCGTGTCGCGCCCGACCGTGGCCGACCTCACGGCGATCAGCGAAGAGCTTGGCGTCTCCACGGCCTATTTCTACAAGCTGGACAAGCCCCGCGAACTCGACTGGGTCACCCGCCCTCACGAGCGTCGTACGCTTCACCTGGCCGGCGGCATCACCGATGTGCTGGCATCCCCCACGATAACGGGGGCGTTCTCCATGCTCGATAGCCACCTGGAACCGGGGGCCAGTAGTGGCGAGGAGTACCTGGACGACAGCTCGGAGCAGGGCTGCTTCGTGCTCGAAGGCGAACTGACCGTCTGGCTGGATGGCGGCGAGCCGGTAACGCTGCGCGCCAGTGACAGTTTTCAGCTGCAACCCCACGCCAGTTTTCGTTACGCCAACCTCACCGACAAGCCCACCCGCGTGCTCTGGGTGTTCAGCTGACGGGAGAACTCAAGCCATGCTGGCTCTGGAGTCACCAGGCAATCGGTGTGCCGTCCCACGCCCAGAATGTACCGCTCTGCTTTGGGCCGTGTCGGCTCACGAGCTCTAGAACGCATGACGCGGCAAATGCCGGCGAGAACAGTTTTCCCGGGGCCACATTGCCCTGAAAGGGCTGGGAAAGGCGGGTGGCGGTGGTCCCGGGATGCAGCAATAGTATCGTGGAGGCGGGGTTCAGTCGCTTGAACTCGATGCTTGCAGTGCGCATAAGCTGGTTGAGCGCGGCCTTGCTGGCGCGATAGCTGTACCACCCGCCAAGATGATTGTCGCTGATCGAGCCGACCCGCGCTGACAGTGCCACATAGGTCATCGGTTGTTGTCGCAACAAGGGCAGCAAATGCCTGAGCAGCAGGACAGGTGCGAAACAGTTGGTCGTGAAACTGCTCAGTAGCCCTGCCATATCCACCTGTGTCAGCGCTTTTTCGGCCCGTGCAGGTGCCTCTTGCAGCACGCCAAGCGTACAAAATACCAGGTTCAGCTGGTTGCAACGGGCGCCTACTTGCGTTGCCAGGGTTTGCAGTGCCGCTTCGGAACACGCGTCGCAGTCGATGCGCAGCAACTTGCGCGGATGCTCGGCGAACAAGGCATCCAGCGCGGGGCTGCTGGTGGCATGTCGCGAGACGGCAAACACCTGCGCGACGTCGTCGCGCGCCAGCAACTGCGTGCACAGTGCAAGGCCAATCCCCTGGCTGGCTCCGCAGACCAGAACATTGGCGGGCGTGTGAAGGTGATTGACAAGGCTCACTGAACTACCTCCTTTGCAAGGCCCCGCCGCCTCTCTGCCACTTCCACCGGCTTCGTCGAAACGTGGCGCCGAGAGCTGCAAGTAAAGTTGTACAAGTTGGCAAAAAGCTATACATGACTGCTAATATTGTACAGGTATTTTCAGGTGCTCGAGGTCAACATGGGGCACACCGCTCGTTGGGCCTGGCTTTGCCTGCTACTGACTGCCCTGTCGGAGGCGGCGGACTGGCGAACGGAGCTGCCAGGCGCGCAACGGCTGGGCGCCGGTGAGTTCACATGGTTTGGCCTGCGTCTTTACACCGCTCAGCTATGGGCAGCCGGTCCGGTTGAGGACTGGAACCGGCCTTTTGCCCTTGAACTGGCCTATCACCGAAGGCTGTCCAGGGATGTGCTGGTACAGGCCAGCCTCGAGGAAATGCACCGCCTGGACCCTGACAACGCGACGCCGCAGCGGCGCGCGGCGTGGGCCCAGGCCATGCAGCAAGCGTTTGTGGATGTGCGCCCTGGCATGCGCATCACTGGCGTCTACATGCCGGGGCAGGGCTGCCGCTTCTATGTCGATGGCAAACTCAGCCGGGCGATCGCCGACCCGCGCTTTGCCCGGGCGTTCTTCGCCATCTGGCTCGATCCGCGGGCCAGGGATCAACAACTGCGTCAGCGTCTGCTGGGAGAGCTGCCATGAATCTGCAAAAGCCAGGGGTAGCCTGACGATGCGCCTGGGCCTGGTACTGGGTGACCAGCTGACGTTCGACCTGGCAAGCCTGAGGGCCCTCGATCCTGCCCGCGATGTTGTGCTGATGGCAGAAGTGGAGGGAGAGGCCCGGTACGTGCCACATCATCCACTGAAGATCGTTCTGATCTTCAGCGCCATGCGGCACTTCGCCCAGGCACTGCGTGAGCGCGGTTGGCAAGTGCATTATGTGCAACTCGACGATGACGGCAACAGCGGTAGCATCGTTGGCGAGTTGCGGCGCTGGCAGCAAGCCCTGGGAGCCACGCACATTCACCTGACCGAGTGCGGTGAATGGCGCCTGGAGCAGGCGTTGCGCGATGCCGCACTGCCGCTTGTGTGGCATCGCGACACGCGATTTCTTTGTTCTCGCGAAGCCTTCGCGCGCTGGGCCCGAGAGCGCGGCCAACTGCGTATGGAGCACTTCTACCGTGGCATGCGCAAGCGTACCGGCCTGCTGCTGGAGCCCGACGGCAGCCCGGCAGGTGGAACCTGGAATCTCGATGGCGACAATCGCAAGGCCTTGCCGCGCCAGCTACGTGGCCCCTTCGCCGCGCATTTCGAGCAGGACGAGATCACGGCAGCGGTCATAGCCCTGGTACGCCAACGCTTCAGCGACCACTACGGAGCCATCGACGGTTTCGATTACCCCGTGACCCATGCCGAGGCGCTGCAGCTCTGGCAACACTTTCTGGAGTTCGGCCTGGCGGCGTTCGGTGACTACCAGGACGCAATGGCCGAGGGCGAGCCGTACCTGTTCCATGCGCGCATCAGTGCGGCGCTGAACATCGGGCTTCTGGACGTACGTTGCCTGTGCGACGAGGTCGACAAGGCCTGGCGCGACGGGCGAGTGCCGCTCAATGCGGCAGAGGGCTTCATCCGCCAGTTGATCGGCTGGCGCGAGTATGTGCGCGGCATCTATTGGCTGCGCATGCCGGAGTATGCGGCGCTCAACTACTTGGGCAACGAGCGGGCGTTGCCGGAATTCTACTGGACCGGGCGTACCCGCATGCGCTGCATGGAGCAGGCCATCGGACAGACCCTTCGCCTGGGCTACGCTCACCATATCCAGCGGCTCATGGTCACCGGCAACTTCGCCTTGCTGGCCGGTATCGAGCCAGCCGCGATCTGTGAGTGGTACCTGGCGGTCTACATGGATGCCTTCGACTGGGTCGAACTGCCCAACACGCTGGGTATGGTGATGTACGCCGACGGCGGCTACCTGGGGTCCAAGCCATACTGCGCCAGTGGTCGCTATATCCAGCGCATGTCCGACCATTGCAAGGCATGCAGTTACAGGGTTGACCAGGTGACCGAGGAGGATGGCTGCCCGTTCAATGCCTTGTATTGGCATTTTCTGATTCGCCATCGCCCCCTGCTTTCGGCTAACCCACGTCTGGCGCTGGTCTATCGAAGCCTCGATGGCATGGCGGCTGACCGTCGCGATGCCGTGTGGCAGCGTGGCCAGTCACTTTTGGCACGACTCGATGCGGGGCAGCCGATATGAAAAAGGGTCTTTTGCCCAGCAAGGTCTGCGTGGTGTGTGGGCGGCCGTTCAACTGGCGCAAGCGCTGGGCGCGTTGTTGGGCGCAGGTGCGCTACTGCTCCGAACGATGCCGCAAATCAGCACCGCACCGCGAGGCGCGCGAGCAGGGGCAGGGTAGCGGCCCATATAGGCACCAGTAAAAGGCCGGTTTGCAGCGGGCCCATGGGCAAGTCGACATTTGCCAGCCTTGCTCCGCTCAGATAGGCCAGAGGGCCGCCAACTGCACCCACCAGCGCACCGAGCCGCCAGTGCCGGTCGGCCCATGCCAGGCTGTGGCGCATGCCGCTGGCCAGCACCAGCCACAGCAGCGCAAGCCACAGCGGCAGTGGCCAGGTGTCGAAACCGAACACGCCCAGCGCGCCCAGCACGCTATCCAGCAAACATCCGACCGGCGTTACGCGCAACAGCGCCTTGACCTCTGCGTGGACGTCCGGGCACAGGCTCAAGTGCACGGCCAGGCCAGGAATCACCAGCATCGACAGGAAGGGTTTTTCGCTCCCCAGTACGCAGAGCCACCAGCCAGCCTGTAGCCACAAGGCATTGGCGACCAGCCAGCGACGGCTCATCAGGCACTGCCGGGCAAGGGCGCGCGCCGTGCCTGGGGCGCTGCCCAGAGTAGATGCGCGACACCTATGGTGCGCTCCTCGAAGCCGCCTTGGCAGTAACACAGGTAGAATTCCCACAGGCGCTGAAACATGTCGTCGTAGCCCAGCTCCGTCAATGCCGTACGTGCCTGGCGCAGGTTTTCTCGCCAATGCCGCAGGGTGCGGGCATAGTCCTGGCCGAAATCTTCCATGTGCAAGAGGTTGAGTGCGGTGTGCCGGCTGGCAGTTTCCAGCAACACGCTCAACGAAGGCAGGGCGCCACCGGGGAAGATGTAGCGCTGGATGAAATCGACCGACCGCCGCGCCTGTGCATAGCGCTGGTCGCGGATGGTGATCGCCTGCAACAGCATCAGGCCGTCGGGCTTGAGTAGCGAGGCACACTGGCGGAAGTACACCGGCAGGTAACGATGGCCCACGGCCTCGATCATCTCGATCGAGACCAGTTTGTCGAAGGTGCCTTGAAGATCGCGGTAGTCTTCGCGAAGCACTTTCACGCGCTGCTCCAGCCCCAGTGCCTGAACGCGCTGCAGGGTATGGCTGTACTGCGCCTCGGAGAGCGTCGTTGTGGTGACCCTGCAGCCATATCGGGTGGCGGCGTGGATCGCCAGGCTGCCCCACCCGCAGCCGATCTCCAGCAGGTGGTCGTCAGGGCACAGTTCCAGCTTCTGGCAGATGCGCTCCAGCTTGTGCAGCTGAGCGTGCTCCAGCGTCTGTTCAGGGTGTTCGAACTGGGCTGCCGAGTACATCATGGTGGGGTCCAGCAGCCGCTCGAACAGGGCATTGCCCAGATCGTAGTGCGCCAGGATATTGCGGCGGGCACCGCGCCTGCTGTTGCGGTTGAGTTTGTGCTGCAACCGCAGGGCAGGGCGGCCGAAGCGGGCCAGGCCACCCTCGAGTGCGTCAAGTACTTCGAGGTTTGCGACGAACAGGCGAGTCACCAGCGCCAGGTCGGGGCTTCGCCAATAGCCGTGGATGTAAGCTTCGCCAGCACCGATCGAGCCATTGCCGGCTATCAGGCTCCAGGTGATGTCATCAAGGATTTCCACCTCGGCCTGCAACGGGCTGTCGACGTCACCGAAACTCCATTGCTGCCCGTGGCTGAGCAGGCGCAGGTGGCCATGGCGCAGCCTGCCCAGCCGGGCGAGCACGGCGTTTCGTGCCAGACCACCGAACAACGGCCCGAGGCCTGCGAACTTGCTAACGCTCAGGGTGGGGTTCGACATCATCAGGGTCCTCGCAGGAATGGCCGAGCGCCAGGTCACTCTGGCTGGGCGTGTGGTCGTGGATGGGCGTGCGTTTGAACAACAGGCGCAGTGCCTGCCAGTAGATGGCCGAGACGGTGCGCAGGCTCATCCATGGGAAGGCCAGTACGTATCGGTGCACGGCGGCCTTATCCAGCGGCTGGCGCTGCAGGGCCAGGTCGGCCTCGAACACCTTGCGATCGGCTTGCCAGTTCTCCATGTGGATGCGTACATGTTCAGCGTCCAGGGCGAAGCGCAAGCGATAGTCCATGTGCAGTGGCATGAATGGCGACACATGGAAGGCCTTGGCGACGGCGAAGGGCCTGGCAAGGTTTCCTTGCACCGGCAGCACGTAATGAAAGCGCTCGCGCCATGGCGTGTTTCGCACCTCCAGCAGGATCGCCGTCAGTCGCCCATCGCGGTCATGGCAGAAATAGAAGCTCACCGGGTTGAACGACAGCCCCCAGCAACGCAATTGCGTGAGCAGGTGCACCGGCCCCTCGGGCATATCTCCCGTCGCGTTCTGCACCAGCAAGCGTGCAGCCTGGGCCAGCGTCTCGCCCTGGCGGGTCCGAGCTGGCAGGTAATCTGCCTGGTGCCAGCTCAGCGGCCCCAGGCGCCAGCGCCACAGCCAGCGAGACAGGCCTGCCAGCCAGGCTTGCTCGTCCAGGTCCAGGTAGAACATGCCGATCCTGTAGCGGAACGCGTGGGGCCGCGGCGCCAGGCGTCGGTGGCTGACCCAGCCCACGCAAAGGCTGCTGTTCACAGGTGCTCTCCGAAATGCGCGGCCACCTTTAGTGCACTGACCACGCCATCCTCGTGAAAGCCATTGCCCCAGTAGGCGCCGCAGAAGTAGCTGTGGCGATGGCCTTGCAGCTGCGCCTGGCGCAGCTGCGCGGTGGATGCCGCAAGGCTGTACTGCGGATGGTCGTACCGGAAGCGGGCGATGACCTGTGCCGGATCCACCAGTGCGGTTTGGTTAAGGCTCACGCAGAAAGTCGTCGGCGCCTGGATACCTTGCAGAATGTTCATGTTGTAGGTCACCGCGGCAGGGGCCTGTTGTGGCCCGCCGAGACGGTAGTTCCAGCTGGCCCAGGCGCGCTTGCGGCGGGGTAGCAGACGAGTATCGGTGTGCAGCACGACATCGTTGCTGGCATAGCCGATGGCGCCGAGCACTTCCCGTTCCTGCACGCTCGGCGCTTCCAGCAGCGCCAAGGCCTGGTCGCTGTGGCAGGCGAACACCACATTATCGAAACGTTCGGTACCGGCACTGCTCATCAGGGTGACGCCACCTTCGTCGCGGCTGACCCGGTAAACCTTGCAGTCGAGGCGGATACGATCGGCAAACGGTCGGCACAGCGGGCCGACATAGCTGCGCGAGCCCCCTTCGATCACGCGCCACTGTGGACGTTGATTTACCGACAACAAGCCGTGGTTGCGACAGAACCGCACAAAGAACGCGAGTGGGAAGCCGAGCATGTCCGCGCGGGACATCGACCAGATCGCCGACCCCATCGGTACGATGTAATGATCGATGAAGCGCTGTCCATAACGCTGCGCCTGGAGGTAGGCGCCGAGGGTAGCGTTGGCATCGATACGCTGGTTATCCAGGTCGGCGAGGGCCTGGCGATTGAAACGCAGAATATCCCGTAGCATCCCCCAGAACCCCGGTGACATCAGGTTGCGGCGTTGGGCAAACAGGGTATTCAGGTCGTGCCCGTTGTATTCCAGGCCGGTGACCGGGTCATGCACGGAGAAGCTCATTTCGGTCGGCCGTGAGGCGACCTTCAGGTGGTCGAGCAAGCGGATGAAGTTCGGATAGGTCCAGTCATTGAAGACGATGAAGCCGGTATCTATTGCATGGCGTTCACCCTGCCAGATCACATCGAGGGTATGCGTGTGGCCCCCGATCCATCGCTCGGCTTCGAAAACCGTGACCTCATGCTTGCGTGACAGCAGATGAGCGCAGGATAGCCCTGCGATGCCGCTGCCGATGATTGCTATACGCATGGGGCATCATTCCTGTTCGTGACGGGCAAGGCGTTGCCCTAGCGCCAGGCGCAGGCGTGCGGGCAGTGCGCCAAGCAGGCGCAATACCAGGGTGAAAAACCGGGGAAAGTTGATTTCCAGCGGGCGTTCAGGCAGGCGTTTGGCAATGTGGCTGGCTGCGCGCTGCGCCGACCATAGCTGGGGCATCGGGAAATCGTTGCGACGAGTCAATGGTGTATCCACAAAGCCGGGGCTGACGAGGGTAACGGCGATGCCTTCGCGGGCCAGGTCGATGCGCTGCGATTCCACCAGATAACGCACGGCTGCCTTGGACGCGCCATAGGCGCCGGCGCGGGGCAGGGCCAGCCAGGTCACCGAACTGCCCATCACCACCAGGTGAGGCTGCTGGCCGACGCGAAGCAAGGGCAAGGCTGCTGCCAGGCAGTAGCTGACAGCCAGGAAATTGGTACGGACCACGCGCTCGACCAGGGCAGGGTCGAAATGGCCCGGTTCCAGGTACTCGCAGGTGCCTGCATTGAGGATTACCTGGTCGAGCCCGCCCCAGGCCTGCTCGATACGGGTTGCGATCCCTGCTACCTGTACAGGGTCGTCAAGGTCGCCAATGGCCAGCAGCACCTGCCCGGGAAAGTGTTCGGCCAACGGTGCCAGACGATCGGCATGGCGTGCGCCCAAGGCAACCTGGTGGCCTTGCTCCAGCAGGCATCGTGCAAGTGCGGCACCAATACCGCTGCTTGCGCCTGTCAGCCAGCAGCGGCTCATGCGATCCGGCCTTTGAGCCATCGAATCGCACTGCCCATGACCGGAACATGTTCGTAGAGCAAGGCTGCAGCGTCGAAATAGTCCTGGTGAAAATGGACCCGGTCATGCCATTGCAGGTAACTGCATCCCTGCAAGGTGATCTGCTGACCACGGGACAGGCGTGGATGGCGGAACTGCAGGGTCCAACGCAGATAACCTTTCCCAGGCATCACCTCGTCGATGCTGGAGAAGTCATAGCGAATATCGTGAGCGTTGGCGTACTGCTGCGCCAGGTATGCCTGCAGAGCCCGAAGCCCTTGGATCTGATGCAAGGGATCGCGAAAGGTGACATCGTCGCTGTACAGCTTTTCAAGGGTGTCGAGGTTGCCCCCGTCGAGTCTGGTGAAGTGCTCGGCGAATTGCTGCAGATACGCTGACATGCTGGGCTCCAGGAAATCCTGTACAAGAGTGGCTTGCTGTACAGGTATATCCGAAGTCTAAGCCTAAATCTATACAAGTCAACGATATTGTACAGGTTTTGCTCAGCGCTCCGACTGGCCCAGTTGCCGACGCAATTCGGCTACCTCGGCCTCCAGCTCGCGTAGCTTTTCCTCGGCGAAAACCTGCGCTGTGACGTCGCGCTGGATGCCGATGTAGTACGTCAACTGGTCTGCCTCGTTGTGCACGGGCGTGATGGACAACTCGTTCCAGAACAGGCTCCCGTCCTTGCGGTAATTGCGCAGCACCTGGCAGCAGGGGAGGCCTCCACGGATTGCCTCGCGGATGTTGGCGAGGCCCGCCTGGTCATGATCTTCGCCCTGGAGAAAACGGCAGTCCTGATAGAGAATTTCCTCGGCGCGATAACCGGTCAGGCGTTCGAAGGCGGGGTTGACGTAGATAAGGATACTGTCGTCGCCTTCTTGTTCGGCGACGACGATGCCATCGTTGGAGTGCTCGACCATCAGTTGCAGGAGTTTCGCGTTGATCATGGGGCCCACCTACAGGCATTTCGTATGCGAAGTGCGCAGCGTGGCCTGCGTGCAGAAGGCCTCGGCGCCGTTTGTTGCATGATGAACCAACGAGGCTCGCCGCAGAAGGTGCATATGGGTTTAGAATGTGCCACCCCCCAGATAAACCCACATCATGACTGACGCCACCCCAGCCGATTTGCTACCCATGCGCGATGTGGTCAGCCTGACCGGCATCAACCCGGTGACCTTGCGGGCCTGGGAGCGGCGCCATGGGTTGATAAGCCCGCAGCGCACCGAGGGCGGCCATCGCCTGTACACGGCCCGGGATGTTCAGCGCATACGCGACATCTTGCACTGGACCGGCAATGGCGTGCCCATCAGCAAGGTAGGCGACATTCTGGCAGGTCAGTCAGATGCGCCGGTGCAGCAGCACTCGGTCTTCGACGACTGGCGCGCCGCCGTGGCGCGCGCAACCAAGGCATTCGATACGCAAGCGCTGGAAAGTATTCATGGGCAGTTATTCACCATCCTGCCCAAGGCCACCATACTGCGTGAGGTACTGATGCCGGTCTGGCATGGCCTGGCTTCAGGCATTGCGCCGGGCCAGCGTAGCCAATGGCTGTTTCTGGACATGTTCCTGCGCGCCCGCCTGCTGATGCGTCTGCAGATGAACCAGGCCGATGCGCCGCGCGTACTGCTGGCGAGCACCGAGGGGCAAGCCGAACTGCAGGTATTGTGCGCCGGGCTGTTGTTGAGCAGCGAGCAGCAACGCATCGAAGTACTCGGTTGCGGGCAGCCGTTGGAAGAAATCCCCATGCTGTGTGCGGCGATGCAGCCTGCGGCACTGGTGATCAAGGTTCAGGTGCCGGTGGACCCTGCCTTGGCCAAGCGCCTGCGTTCGCTGCAAATGCAGATCGCTTGTCCGCTGGCCCTGATTGGCGAAGGGCTGGCCGATTCGCCACCAGCCTGGCAAGGCCTGCCGTTGTGTCTGCTGGACGAGCAACGCGCTGACGCCGCAAGCATGCTCAACGCCTTGCTCAATGGTGCCCTGGATCTCTGACCGCTGCCGCTTGCCGGGATAACCTCGACCAGCTCCTCTGGCCCGCCCCCGATCACGATGTGCATTGTCACGGCCCGAACCGGGGGCCGCAGTAGTCTGCCGTATTGATCCCTGCCTGCTCCTGTGGGTTACGCCAGAAGTCTTGCCCCTGGGCGTAACCCGGTCCAGGGCCGGAATCATCGCGCCCCCCGCGCTGGCCCAAAGCGCCTGCCAGCCCCCTCCAAGGCAGCGTTTCTGGCTGTTTGCCAGCTTCTGATAATCGCCTCCGACATCCCGTCCCCGTTTCGGAGCGCGCCATGTACAACAATAAGAATCTGTCCCCACGTTTGCTGGCGGTTGTTACCGTCAGCCTGTCGACCCTTTGCCTGAGCAGCTTCGCCCAGGCCGAGATCATGCTGTACGACAAGGACCAGACGACGTTTTCCACCGACGGCTATATCAACGCCTTTTACGTCAACAGCGATGTCGATCGGCAGGGCGAGCAATTCGATCGTCGCCAGTCACGGGTGAAGATGGGCTTTTTGCCTAACTACCTGGGCTTCAACATGGGCAAGCAGGTGGATGACCTGAAGCTCGGGGCGCGTGCCTCGTTCTGGGTTACCATCAACGACAGCGAAACCAACGGCACTGACACCGCCATCGACGTGCGCCAGTTCTACGGTACCGTGGCCAACCCGGAGTGGGGTGAGGTGCTGATTGGCAAGGACTTCGGGCTGTTCGCCCGTTCCAATATCCTGCTCGACGAACTGCTGGCCGGTTATGGCCAGGTCAGTGACACGCTGGGGCTGGTGGACGGCGGCGGAGTGTCGTTCGGCAACATCGGCAGTGGCTACCCGTACCCGTTTCCCACGTCGCAGATCACTTACCGCACGCCAGTGATGGACGGCCTGCGGGTGGCGGTGGGCATCATGGACCCGGTAGACACCAACGACAGCAGCCCGACTGGCAAGGCCTACCAGGAAAACCCGCGTACCGAGAGCGAGATCACCTACCAGTTCGACCTGGCTGGGGCGCAGATTTACAGCTGGGTCAACGGCAGCTACCAGACCTCCGACAACACCGACCCGGCGGTGCAGTCGGTCACCTCCAAAGGGGTCGGCTACGGTGTGCAGGCGAAGATGGGAGGACTGTCGCTGACCGGCTCGGGGTTCCAGGCCAAGGGCATCAACCCGTTCTTCACCAACAACGCTGGCGAACCGACCCTGCGCAATGTCGACAGCGATGGCTACCTGCTGCAGGGCTCCTACAAGGTTGGCAAGAACCGCGTGGCGCTGTCCTATGGCAAGACCAAGGACGATGGCAATGGCGCGGTGGGCAGCGGTGCGGATTACCAGACTCGTGGCGTGGCGCTGTTCCATGACGTCAACGACAACCTCAAGCTGGTTGCCGAGTACAACCAGTTCTCGATCGATGGGCATGAAACCAGTGACCAGAACGAAGACACCGATACCTTTGCGGTGGGGGCGGTGTTGACCTGGTAGGCCCTCGGCTTCGACTCAAGATTGCCGGGGCCGCTGCGCGGCCCTTTCGCGACGCAAGGCCGCTCCCACAATTTACGAGGCCTGTGCGGACATTGTGGTAGCGGCCTTGCGTCGCGAAAGGGCTGCACAGCAGCCCCGGCAATCTTCGGTGAAAGCAATTACAACCATGGAACCGCCCACCCGCTACCCAAGTAGCATTCGTCCCCGGTACCCACCTTCGTACACTGAACCCTCAGCCACCCCGCGCCGGAGACCACGATGCAGCAGGCTCACAACGACGGTGTGGTCAGCGCCATGTCCCAGGCAACCGACGCCCGGCTGGCAGCCCAGGAGCTGGCGGCGCAGTTGCTGCACCCGCACCTGGGCTTCGTGCTGTTCTTCTGCTCCGCCGAGTACGACCTGCAAGCCCTGGGCGAGGCCCTGGAGCAGGGTTTTGGTGGTATCCGCCTGGTCGGTTGCACCAGCGCCGGCGAAATCACCCCGCTGGGCTACGGCCGCAATTGCATAACGGCGGTAGGGTTCGACCACCGGCACTTTTCCATTGCCACCGAGCTGATCGATGAAATGGAGCGCTTCAGCCTGATCGACGCTCAGCAGATGGTCGAGCGCCTGGTTGGCACCTGCCGCAGCAATACCCTGGCACCGATCAAGGGCCACAGCTTTGCCCTGACCCTGCTCGATGGCTTGTCCAGCCGTGAGGAGATGGTGCTCGCCGCCCTCAGTGCGGCCCTGGGCGACATCCCGCATTTCGGTGGGTCGGCCGGCGACGACAACTACCTGACCCGCACCCACGTGTATTTCGGTGGCGCGTTCCACCACGGCGCGGCGGTGGTGGTGCTGGTCAACACCTGGCTCGACTTCGAAGTATTCACCACTCACCACATCCTGCCGCGCCAGGAAAAGCTGGTGGTCACCGGTGCCGACAGTGCCCAGCGACGGGTCTTCGAACTGAATGCCGAGCCTGCTGCCGAGGAGTACGCCCGGCACATCGGCGTGCCGGTGGACGAGCTCGACCACCGGGTGTTCGCCGCCCATCCGCTGGCCGTGCGCATCCACGACCAGTATTACGTGCGGGCGATCCAGCAGGTGCACCCGGACCTGAGCCTGAGTTTCTACTGCGCGGTGGAAAACGGCATCGTGCTCACCGCCATGACCCCGGGCCCGTTGTTGCCGAACCTGCACCAGTTGTTCGACGGCTTGCAGCAGCGCCTCGGCCCGCTGCTGCTGACCATCGGTTGCGATTGCTTCCTGCGGCGGCTGGAGTTGCAAGCCCATCACGGCCTGGAGCCGATCGGCGCGTTCCTGCGCGAGCAGCGGGTGATCGGCTTCAACACCTATGGAGAACAGTTCAATGGCATGCACATCAACCAGACCTTCACCGGGGTCGCCATTGCCCGCAACCGGCCTCCTGTCGGTCGCTGAACTGCAGGCCGAGGTCGCCCGGCTGCAGCACCAGAACCACAAGCTGCAGCGCATCAACGGCGCGCTGATAGAACGCATCGAGTCCGGCGTAACGCGTGGCAACGACCCTTACGCCGCGTTCCAGCATTCGGTGGTGCTGGCCGAACAGGTGCGCGAACGCACCGAAGCGCTGAACCAGGCCATGGCCGAGCTCAAGGCCGTCAACCGCCTGCTCAGCGAGGCCCGGCAGCGGGCCGAGACTGCCCACCAGCACCAGATTCGCCTGATCACCGACCATGTGCCGGCGCTGATCGCCTACCTGAATGCCGACCTGGTCTACGAATTCACCAACAAGGTCTACGAAGAATGGTACTGCTGGCCCCGCGGCGTGATGCTGGGCCAGAGCCTGCGCGAGGCCCACAGCGAACAGCATTACCAGCGCCTGGAGGCCTATGTGGCACGGGCGCTGGCGGGGGAGAGCGTAACCTTCGAGTTTGCCGAGACCAACATCAACGGCCAGGAACGCTACATGCTGCGCTCCTATGTGCCGAACCGCCTGGCCAACGGTGAAGTGGTGGGCATCTTCGTGTTGATCCGCGACATCACCGAGCGCCGTAATACCGCACAGGCGCTGCACCAGGCCTATCAGCACCTGGAGCAACGGGTACGCGAGCGCACTGCCGAGCTGACCAGCCTCAACGAGCAGTTGCTGCGTGAAATCGAGGAGCGCAGCCGGGTGGAATCGCGCTTGCGCGAGGCCAAGCGCGAGGCCGAGCAGGCCAACCTGTCGAAAACCAAATTCCTTGCTGCTGTCAGCCATGACCTGCTGCAACCGCTGAATGCGGCGCGGCTGTTCACCAGTGCCTTGCTCGAACACCGCGAGCTGCAAAACAGTGCTCACCTGGTACGTAATGTCAGCAACTCCCTGGAGGATGTGGAGAACCTGCTAGGTACCCTGGTGGACATTTCCAAGCTCGATGCCGGGGTAATCAAGGCCGATGTCGCCCCGTTCGCCCTGCGCGAACTGATGGACAACCTCGCTGCCGAATACGCCCAGGTGGCGCGCAGCGAAGGGCTTGAGCTGCATTTCGTGGGTTGCTCTGCCGTGGTGCGCAGCGACATCCAGCTGCTGGCGCGGATCCTGCGCAACCTGCTCAGCAATGCCATTCGCTACACCCCCAGCGGCCGCGTGGTACTGGGTTGCCGGCGCCAGCGTGGCGGCCTGCGGATCGAAGTGTGGGACAGCGGAATCGGTATTGCCGAGGAGCACCTGGAAGAAATGTTCCAGGAGTTCAGGCGCGGCGATGTGCAGCGCCCGGATCAGGACCGTGGGTTGGGCCTGGGCCTGGCGATCGTGGAAAAGATCGCCGGCATCCTCGGCCACCGGATTCGGGTGCGCTCATGGCTGGGCAAAGGCTCGGTATTCGCGGTCGAAGTGCCGCTGAGCGCCACCGCGCCCAAGGCCCAGCCGAGCCTGGCGATCAGCGAGCCGATGCTCGAACGGCTGCGCGGGGCGCGGGTGTGGGTGCTGGATAACGATGCGGCGATTTGTGCCGGCATGCGCACCCTGCTGGAGGGGTGGGGCTGCCAGGTGGTCACCGCACTGTCGGAGGAGGACCTGGCGCGCCAGGTGGACAACTACCATGCCGAAGCCGACCTGCTGATCGCCGACTATCACCTGGACAACGACTGCAATGGCGTCGATGCCGTGGCGCGGATCAATGCCCGCCGCGCCCAGCCGCTACCGGCGATGATGATCACCGCCAACTACAGCAACGAGCTCAAGCAACAGATCCGCGAGCTGGGCCACACCCTGATGCACAAGCCGGTGCGGCCGATGAAGCTGAAGGCGGCGATGAGCCATTTACTGGGCAGCAGTGTGGCATAGCCGCTGGCCTCTTCGCGGGCTTGCCCGCTCCCACAGGATTCCCGCAGGTTTCAGTGTTGCGCAATACCTGTGGGAGCAGGCAAGCCCGCGAAGAGGCCGGAACAGGTCAGCGGCGCAGGTAATCACCGAAATCGATATCACCGGCACTGAGGATGGCCTGCACCCGGTTGTGCACGTTGAGTTTGCGCAGGATCGCCGAAACGTGGGCCTTGACCGTGGTCTCGGCGATATCCAGGGTGTAGGCGATCTGCTTGTTCGATTCGCCCTTGGTCATGCGCTCGAGCACCAGCAACTGCTTGCGGGTCAAGGCCTGGAGCATCTCCGGCGGGAAGCTCGGGGCATCGCTCAGGCGCCGGCTGGTGCTGCTTTTCTGAGCGCGGATGATATCGGGCGGCAGGTAGACATTGCCGTTGAGGATCTGCTCGATCGCTTCGATCATCTGTGAGCGTGGCGAGGACTTGGTGATGAAACCCACCGCACCGTAGGTGATGGCCTGCAGCACGATCTGCTTTTCCTGCTCGGCCGAAACGATCACCACCGGCGTGGTTGGTGCCTCGTTGCGCAGGGTGATCAGGCCATTGAGGCCATGCATGCCGGGCATGTTCAGGTCGAGCAGGATCAGGTCGAGGTCGTCGTGCTCGTGGGTCAGCGCCAGGGCACTGTCCAGGTCGGCAGTTTCCATGACTTCGCTGCCCTGGAAACCATCGCTGATAACGTTGTGGATGGCTTCGCGAAACAGGGGGTGATCGTCGGCAATCAGAATTTTGTACATGGCCTTTTCACCTCGTTTTTATTGGATGGAGCGGGGCACGCGTTCGCAGGCAATGAACTCAGGGGAAGGGTTCCGGCTGTGCCGGTTGCAGTGGCAGGTTGGCTTGCTGCCAGGCGTCCAGGCCGTCGCGATACCAATACAGATTCTTATAGCCAAGGGCTTTTGCGCGTTTTACCGCGTTCCAGCTTAACCAGCAATCGGAGCGGCAGTAAAAGACCAGCGGTTGCTCCGTGCGCCCGGCGGTGGCTTTTTGCAGGTTGCGCACGAAGTAATCGTGCCACGCTGGGCTCAGCTCGCCGTCGCCGGTGTTGGCCAGCCAGCGGCTGCCGGGGATGTTGGTGTGGGGTTCATCTTCGATGAAGCGGCCTTGCAGCCATTGGCGGCGATAGACGTCGATCAGCACCGGCTTTGGGGTGTGCCCCAGCAGGTTTTGCAGCGTGGCGGTGTCGATGACCTGGCCGCCTTCGACCTGCTGTGGGGTCGGGCTGCGGTAGAGGGTAGTGCGATAGCCCTCGGCGGAAAACAGCGGTGTGCTGTCGGCCTGGGCTATGCCCAGCGTCAGGCTCAGCGAAAGCGCCGCCAGCAATGGGCGTGGCAGCCGGGGCAGGGCACGTGGCATGGGGTTTATCCTTTTTGTTATAGGCCCATTACATGCCAGTGGCGGGGCATTGTGAATGCGACGATCAGACAGCAAAGGCAGTACCAAAGTAGTAGAAAACCCTGCGCGCAACCCTATGGGAGCGCTGAACAATTGGATTGTGGCCACTCAGCGCGGCTTGCGCAGCGCCGCATGCTGGGGGTTGAAGGTGAGGATCGCCAGCAGGGTGAACAACACGGTCAGCCCCAGGCATACCGCCAGCGCCAGCGGGTTGAAGCGTTCATACAAGGCAAAGCGCACCAGTTCCACGGCATGGGTGAACGGGTTCACGGCGCACAGCCAATACAGCCACTGGCTGGCCTCGCGCATCTTCCACAACGGGTACAGCGCCGAGGACAGGAAGAACAGCGGGAATATCACGAAGTTCATCACCCCGGCAAAGTTCTCAAGCTGGCGAATCGCGTTCGACAGCAACAGCCCCAGGGCGCTGAGCATCAGCGCCACCAGCAACAACGCCGGCAGCGCCAGCAACAAACCCGCAGCCGGTGGTTGCACGCCATACAACCAGGCGATGGCGAGGAAGGCGTATACCTGCAGCAGGGAAATCAACGAGGTCGCCAGCAGCTTGCTGCCGAGCAGAAATGGCCGCGGCAATGGGCTGGTCAGCAGCACGCGCATGCTGCCCATCTCCCGGTCATAGACCATCGACAGCGAGCCCTGCATGCCGTTGAACAGCAGGATCATGCAGGCAAGGCCGGGGATGATGTACACCTCGTAGGGAATGTAGGTGTCGTAGGGCTCGATGATCGCAATGCCCAGGGCCGCGCGAAAGCCGGCGGCGAACACCAGCAGCCACAGCAAAGGGCGCACCAGGGCGCTGAGGAAGCGTGTGCGCTGCAAGACGAAACGCAGGCATTCGCGCAGGAGAATGCCGTTGAAGCACTGCCAGTAAGCGTTCATTGGGCATTGACTCCTGTGGGGGCGCTGGTCAGGCGGGCAAAGGCATGGTCGAGGTCACCGCCGTGCTCCAGGCTCAGGGCATCGGCCGTGCCGCTGGCCACCAGGCGCCCCTGATGCAGAATCAGCAGGTCGTCGCTGGGCTGCACTTCGTCCAGCAGATGGGTAGTCCACAGCACACTGAGGCGCTGCTCGCGGCACAGCAGCCGCAGGTGCTGGTTGAGCGCCAGGCGGCTGGCCGGGTCAAGGCCGACGCTAGCCTCGTCGAGCAACAGCAAACGCGGTTCATGCAGCAGCGCGCGGGCAATCTCCACCCGGCGCCGATGGCCGATGTTCAGCGCCCGAACCGGCTCACGCCGCCGCTCATCGAGGCCCTGGCGGGCCAGTTCGGCATCGACCCGAACATTGCCCTGGCGCCGCGACAGGCCATGTAGCGAAGCGTGGTAGCGCAGGTTCTGCTCCACGCTCAGGTCCAGGTCCAGGGTGCTTTGCTGGAACACCACGCCCAGCTGGCGCAAGGCCGGGCGCGCCGCGTTGCGCAGCGAGCAGCCGCACACGCGGATGTCGCCATGCTGCAGGTCGTACAGCCGGGTGAGCAGGGCGATCAAGGTCGACTTGCCGGCACCGTTGGGCCCCAGCAAGGCGGCGAAGCGCCCGGGCGCCAGGCTGAAGCCGACCTGCCTGAGCGCCTCGCGCTGGCCGTAGGCAAAGCTCACGTCACTGACTTCGAGGGTATTCATGGCGTCACCACCACGCCCCAGGGGTAGCGGCCGACCTTCACCGACTTGAGCACCTTGAGGTTTTTTGCATCGATCACCGAAACGTCGCCGCTGACCCCGTTGGTGGCCAGCAACTGGCTCTGGTCCGGGGTGAACGCCAGCTGCCAGACCCGCCGGCCCACCAGCAGGTAGTCGAGTACTTCGTAGGTGTTGGCGTCAACCACTGCTACATGGTTGGCCGGGCCCAGGGCGACGAATGCGTACTTGCCATCGGCGCTGAGCTTGATGCCCACCGGCTGGACCTTGTCCGGGTGCACGCCCTTGATCTGGAAGTTGAGGGTTTTCAGCACCTGGCGGCTGGCCACATCGAGGATGGTCACCGTGCCGCCGATTTCCGCCGAGGCCCACAGTCGCGAGCCGTCCTGGCTGAACTCGACGAAGCGCGGCCGCTGGTCAACCGGGGTGCTTTCCGCCAAGGTCTGGGTGCTGGTATCGATCCAGTGCAGCATGTTGGTGGTTTCGCTGGTGTTGACCGCCCACTTGCCATCCGGGCTCACCGCCATGCCTTCGGGCTCGATGCCGACGTCGATCTGCCCGAGCACCTTGTCGGTCTGGGTATCGATCACCGTCACCAGCGCGTCGTCCTCGTTGGACACGTACAGCCAGCGGTCGTTGGGGTGCAGGGCGAACTGCTCGGGGTCCTTGCCGGAGGGCAACTCCTTGATGATCTTGCGGGTGGCCACGTCCATCACCTGCACCCGGTCCGAATCGCTGGCGCAGATGTACAGCAGCGTTTTGTCGTGGGACAGCAGCAGACCGCGCGGGCGCTGGCCCACCGGCAGGGTCTCGGTGACTTGCAGGGTGTGCATGTCGATCAGGCTGAGGCTGTTGTCCTTCTCGTTCGACACCCAGGCGGTGGCGGCCACGGCGTGCCCGCTGGCAAGCGCCAGGGCGCCCGACAGCAGGCTTGGGTAAAGCAGTGCCCGGTGAAAAGGGGAGCGGCGCATGGCGAAATCCTTTTTTGTTGTGGTTATCGGGTCAGGGGTAGCCGCAGGTCACTTCGGGCTTGTCGTAGCCCAGGCTGTCCATTTCGTTGAACGGGTGCAGGAAGCCCTCCTGCGGCGAGGTGCTGACCAGGGCCCGAGGTTGTACCAGCGGGATCGGTTGGCGCAGCTCGCCGTTCCACGGGCGGTAGCTGAGCTTGCGGCCCTTGAAACCGTCCAGCGGCAACTGCTCGCTGAGCAGCAGTTGCTGCAGGGCACGGGGCTCGGCCTGGCGCAGTTTGCTCACTGCGCTGGCGACGCTGCGCACGGCCATCCAGGCGGCGAAGTCGCGGTCGTTCATCCAGCGCCCGGCCTGGGCTTCGAAGCGCTTTTGCAACTGCGCCGCGCCGAAGGTTTCCACGGTCTTGTGCCAGCCGGTGGGGGTCAGGCCCTGAGTGCCGGCCACCGGGCGTGGGTACCAGGTCTGGTAGGGCAGGTACTCGCCGAAGTCGCCGCGTTCGTCGGCCACCAGCACCACGTCGTACTCGGCGGTTTGCGTGAACAGCGGCATGTCGGCCTGGGCGCTGCGACGCTGGTCGTTGTCGAATGTCCAGGCTTTCTCCGCGACCAGCTGCATGCCAAAGCGTTTCATGGCGCGGCGCAGGGCCGCCGCGTAAGCCCGGTCGTCGTCGGTCTGGCCGACGATCAACAGCGCCCGCTGCCACTTGCGCAGCACCAGGAACTGCGCCAGGGCATCGGCCAGCATGGCGCGGCCGGGCAGGCTGTGCAGCACATTGCCCAGGCACTGGCTGCTGCGCAGGCTGTCGTCCGGGGTGCCGGCGTTGAACAGCAGGCTGTCGGGCAGGGCGGCCGACAGCGCGCGCAGGCTGGCGGCGGGGGCATTTACCACGAACAGTCGCAGGCCCTGGTCATGCTGGGCCTTGGCGGCTTGCAGCAGGGCTTCGGGGCTGTCGACGCTGGCCTTGGCCAGTTGGAATTCCTGCTTGAGAAAGCGCCCGCTGCTGTTGCTGTCGACAATGGCCAGTTCGGCGCCCTGCAGCCCGGCATCGGCGGGCTCGGGGATGATGTTGGACAGCAGCGGGCCGGGATCGGGGCGATAGCCCAGGTAGCCGATGCGCACCTGCAACGGTTCAGCGGCCTGGGCCTTCGCGGCTGGCGCCGGGCTCGCAGAAAGCGTCGCGGCCATGGCCAGCAGGCAGGTCAGGGCAAGGTGGGCAGGCTGGCGCATAAAGCAACTCCACGGCAGATGGCGCCAGCATAGGAAGCCCGCCGGGAGGGGGAAATATGCAGAAAGTAGCGCACGGCCGGTACCAAGGTAGTAATTCGCCACGCGGGCCCGGGTTTTACGATGGGCCGCAGCACCCTCGGAGGAGAACCGCCCATGCGCCTTGTCAACCTGTCGGCCCTGTGGCGGATCAACCTCTGGGTCACGTGTTGCTTCGCGATGGTGACGCTGGCCTGTGCCGGGGTGCTGTTGCATCAGGCGGTGGCTGATGTGGAGCGGGAGTTGCAGTCGGCCGAGGCCGTAGTGGCGTACCTCGGCGACACTGCCGAGCGCGACCCGCAGCGCCTGCAACCACGGCTGACGCAAAGCCTGCGCCATGTGCGAGTGCACTGGCTGGCGGCGGATGAAGCCGCGCGGCTGCCGCAGGAGGCCGGCCTGGATGCCTGGCTGGGCCGCCAACTGCTTGGCCAGCGCCACGCCAGCAGCCGGCTGCTGGAACTGGGTGACGGCCGCCGGGTAGTGATAGCCGTGGATGCCCGGGATGAAATCGACGAAGTCCGCGATTCCCTGCAGCAGCTGTTGGTCCTTTGCGGCCTGGCGTTGTTGCTGAGCTTGTTGACCATTCGCTGGGCAGTGCGGCGGGGCATGGGCTTGCTGGACGATCTGCTGCAGGCCTTGCGCCAGGTCTCGGGCGGCCAATTGACCACTCGCCTGCGCGAGGCCGGTCTGCCGGAGGCGCGCCAGCTGGCGGAGCACTTCAACCGCATGACCGCGTCTCTGGAGCAGGCCCGGGCCGACAATACTCAATTGACCCAGGCCCTGCTGGCGGTGCAGGAGCAGGAGCGCACTCAGCTGGCGCAGACCCTGCACGACGACCTTGGGCAATACCTGGCGGGTATTCGCGCCCAACTCTGCCTGCTGCGCATGGTGGCCGACCAGCCCACCATGGTGGCGCAGACGACACGTGCCCTGGAGCTCGATTGCGAACGCCTGCAGCAGGGTTTTCGCGCCTTGGTACACAACCTGTATCCGCTGGCGTTGCAACACATGCCGCTGGCCGAAGCCTTTGGCCTGCTGGTGAGCCAATGGCAGGCCAGTCAGGGTATCGAATGCCGCCTGCGGGTCGGCGAGCAGCTGCCGGTGCTGCCCGGGGCGAGCCGCACGCATTTGTATCGCTTGCTGCAGGAGGCGTTGACCAATGTCGCCCGGCACGCCGGCGCCAGCCAGGTGCGGGTGCGCCTGCAACGCAGCGCCAAGGGCTTGCGCCTGCTGGTTCGCGACAACGGTTGTGGCGCGAGCCAGCCCCAGCGCCCCGGGGTAGGCCTGCACTCGATGGCCGAGCGCGCCCGCAGCCTGGGCGGTGAACTGCGCATCCTCAGCCGCCCGGGTGCCGGCTGGGCGCTGGCCCTGAACATTCCCATGGAGGTGTGATGAATATCGTATTGGTCGATGACCACGCCGTGGTCCGCCAGGGCTATGCCAGCCTGCTGCGGGCGGTGCTGCCGACAATACAGGTGCGTGAGGCTGCCAGTGGCGAAGAGGCACTGGCCCGGGTTCAGGAGCAAGTGCCCAACCTGGTGATCATGGACTTCGGCCTGCCAGGCATCAGCGGCCTGGAAACCACCCGGCGCCTGCGTCAGCGCCTGCCGCAGTTGCGGGTGCTGTTCTTCAGCATGCATGACGAGCTGCCGCTGGTGCGCCAGGCACTGGACGCGGGGGCCTCGGGTTACCTGACCAAGAACTCGGCACCCGAAGTGCTGATCGAAGCGGTGCAGCGGGTGTTGGCCGGGCATGCCTATATCGAACAGCCTTTGGCCACCCAGCTGGCCTGTACCTCACAGCAGAACGCCAGTGACCCGCGCCTGCAGCGCATGACCCAGCGTGAGCTGGAGATTTTCGTGATGCTGGCCAAGGGTACACCGGTACGGGGGATTGCCGAGCAGCTGTGCATCAGCGCCAAGACCGTGTCCAACCACCTGACTTTGCTCAAGAGCAAGTTGCAGGTCAGCTCCCATGCCGAGCTGGTGCACCTGGGGATTGATCTGGGGGTGGTGCGGGTGGCGGGGTGAGGTCTTTATGGGGTGTACGACCGGACCCTGTGGGAGCGGGCATGCCCGCGAACACCGGCGAAGCCGGTGCCAGACACCGCGTAGGCTGCTTCGCGGGCGAGCCGGCTCCCACAGGTAACCGAGCGGTTGCAAAAATGGCAGCGCTCAATTGTCCCAGGTCTCAGGGCACCCCTTGCACCCTTCCATGTTGGCCTCCTGAAAATTCCCGTAATGCTGCCGCGCCCCGCGCAGATCGGCGCGGGCCAGGTTGCTCTGGCCGAACTTGGCCTCCTGCAGGTTGGCATCGCCAAGGTCGGCCCCTTGCAGATCAGCCTTGCTCAGCCAGGCCATTTCCAGGTCCGCCGCCCGCAAGTTGGCCTGGTGCATCTTCGCCCCTGACAACCTGGCGAACTGCAGGTAGGCCGCGCTGAGGTCGGCCTTGGCAAATTGCGCGCCCTGGGCAAACAGGCCCCAGCCCTGAATCGCCACGAGCCGGCCATGGCTCAGGTCGGCCAGGCGCAGGTTGCTCTGCTGCAGGCTGGCGCGGGTCAGGTTGGCGCCTTGCAGGCGTGCCTTTTCCAGGTTGGCCAGGTCCAGCCGGGCATGGCGCAGGTCGGCATCGCGCAGGTCGGCGCCGGCCAGGTTCATCTTGCGCAGGTCCTGGTTGGCCAGGTTGGCGCCACGCAAGTCGGCCCCCGGGCACTGGCTGGCTTCGGCAATCACGCAACCATTGATGATCAGGGGGGGATCGATGCCAGCGTCGTCGGCATTGTCGGCCATGGCAGGGGATAGCACGATCAGCAAGGCAAGTGGCAGGTAGTTCATGGTGAAAGGCTCCTGGCAGGAGAAAGGCAGAAGCGGGGAGGGGCGCAGGCCCGCTCCCCGCTGCAGGTCAACGCTGTGCAGTCTTGTTGTCCCAGCTGGGGATCTTGAACACCCAGAACGAACCGCCCTGGGCTACCGGCTTGGTCAGCTCGGCCATGTCGCCGCCCCACAGCGGCACCGCACCGCCGTAGCCCACGGTCACGCCGATGTACTGCTCGCCGTCCTGCTCCCAGGTGATCGGCGGCGAGACGATGCCGCTGCCGGTCTGGAACTTCCACAGCTCCTTGCCCGTTTTGGCGTCGAAGGCCTTGAAGAAACCGTCGCCGGTGCCGGTGAACACCAGGTTGCCCTTGGTCGCCAGCACGCCGGCCCACAGCGGCAGGTGCTCCTTGTGCTCCCACACCAGCTTGCCGGTGGTCGGGTCCATGGCGCGGAGGGTGCCGACGTGATCGTCATACATGCGCTTGATGCGGAAGCCCATGCCCAGGTAGGCCGAACCCTTCTTGTAGTTCACTTCCTCGGTCCAGTACTCCTCCTTCCACTGGTTGCCGGGGATGTAGAACAGGCCGGTGTCCTGGCTGTAGGCCATGGGGTTCCAGTTCTTGCCGCCAAGGAACGGTGGCGAGACCTCCACCGGCTTGCCCTTGGTTTCCCCCGGCAGCGGTTTGGCCGGGCGCTGCCCGGGGTTCTCCACCGGGCGCCCGGTCTTGAGGTCGATGTGGCTGGCCCAGGTGATGTTGTCGACGAAGGGGAAGGCGTTCTGCAGTTTGCCGTTGCTACGGTCCACCACATAGAAGAAGCCGTTGCGGTCGGCGTGGGCGGTGGCCTTGACCAGCTTGCCGTCCTTGTCCTTGTAGTCGAACAGCACCAGCTCGTTGTTGCCGGAGAAATCCCAGGCATCGTTGGGCGTGTGCTGGTAGAACCACTTCACCTCGCCGGTGCTCGGGTCGACGCCGACCTGCCCTGAGGTATACAGGCTGTCGAAGTCGTGCGGGTTGCCGTCCTTCGACGTGCGCGCCCAGGTGTTCCAGGGGCCGGGGTTGCCCGCGCCGACGATGATGGTATTGGTCTCGGGGTCGAAACTGGCGCTTTGCCAAGGGGCGCCACCGCCATGGCTCCAGGCTTCGACCTTACCGGTTTCGGTGGTGGGGTCGTCCGGCCAGGACGGTGCTTTGACGTCACCGGTCGGGGTGCTGTCCTTGCCGTTCAGGCGGCCCATGTGGCCTTCGACGAAGGGCCGCATCCACACTTCTTCGCCGGTTTCCGGGTCGCGGGCGAACAGTTGGCCGACCACGCCGAATTCATCGCCGGAGCTGCCGTGGATCAGCAGCACCTTGCCGCTGGTCTTGTCCTTGATCAGCACCGGGGCGCCGGTCATGGTGTAGCCGGCACTGTGGTCGCCGAACTTCTTGTTCCACACCACTTTGCCGGTGCGCTTGTCGAGGGCGATGACCCGCGCGTCCAGGGTGCCGAAGTAGATCTTGTCGCCGTAGATCGCCGCGCCGCGGTTGACCACGTCGCAGCAGGGGCGAATGTTGTCCGGCAGGCGGTGGTTGTAGGTCCACAGGCGCTTACCGGTTTTGGCATCGAGGGCGAACACCCGCGAATAGGAGCCAGTGACGTAGACCACGCCGTCGCTGACGATGGCCTGGGATTCCTGGCCGCGCTGCTTCTCGTCGCCGAAGGAATAGGACCAGGCCGGGGTCAGCTTGAACACGTTCTGGTCATTGACCTGGGCCAGCGGGCTCCAGCGCTGGGCGTTGGTGCCCATGCCGTACTGCAGCACGTCCTGGGTGGTCAGGTGGTCGTTGGCGATGTCTTCCCAGGTCACGTTCTTGCTGGCAGGTGCTGCTGGGGCGGTGGCCGCCGTGGCCGCGTTGCTCAGGGCCAGGCTACCGACCAGCAGCAAGGCCCGCACGCTCAGGGCCAGAGGGGAAAGGGCGGGTAGCGTTCTTGTTGTCATGGTTGCAGTTCCCAGTGGAGGTTTTGGCCTGCACAGGGTGGGACGGGGCGGGCGTTGCGGGATACGGAAAAAGTCCCGCCCTTGCCGGGAATAGTTCCCGCAGGGCACCTCATTTGGCCCTTCGCCACAAGCCCTACTACCAAGGGAGTAAGGCGCGGCCACCAAAGCAGCATACGGCCGCCTGCGGGCTGTTTCTAAGATGGCGGCACGGCCTCTGTGGTTGAGGCCTTGCGTGCAATCGTGAGGGCATAAAAATGACAACAAAACGCAACGTCTTGCTGGCTGCCGGGCTGCTTGCCAGTGCAGTGCTGACCGGCACGACCTGGGCTCATGGCAATGTGGTGCCCCAGGCCGTAGAAACCCAGGGCCTGACCCCGATCAAGGACGCCGGCGTAACCCTGGACGGCGATGGCTGGGCGGCGGTCAACCCTTACCGCGCCTCGCCCGAGCACGACAAGGCCGTGGAAATCGGCGCCTCGGCCTACAACCAGAACTGCGCCGCCTGCCATGGCCTGGAGGCCAAGTCTGGCGGTATCGCCCCGGATTTGCGCATGCTCGATGCCGGTGAGGCCGGGGATGAATGGTTCGTCGAGCGGGTACGCCACGGCGCCGTCCGCGACGGCCGGGTGTACATGCCGAAGATGGCCGACTACCTCAGCCAGGAAGCCTTGTGGGCGGTGCGTACTTACCTGGACAGCGTGCACGTCGAGGAGTGACGGCCATGCGCCTGTTGGCGATGCTGTTCAGTGGCCTGCTGCTGTGGTGCACGGCAGTGCAGGCGCAGGTGCGCAGCTACGACGCGATCATCGCCGCCGGTGAATTGAAGGTGGCGGTGTACAAGGACTTCGCGCCCTACAGCTTCCAGGACCACGGCCAGCCGCGCGGTGTCGACGTAGAACTGGCGCAGGCCCTGGCCACGGCTTTGGGGGTGCGCTTGCAGCTGGTCTGGGCGCCGCCTGGGGAAAAGCTCGACGACGATCTGCGCGACTACATCTGGCGCGGCAGCCCACTGCGCCACCAGCAACTGGCGGACCTGATGATGCGCGTGCCGTACGACCACGCCTACGCGCAGAGGCGCAACGAGGTGGGTGAGCTGGAAAACGCCCAGGTGGTGATGTTTGGCCCGTATCAGGAGGAGCGTTGGCAGGTCGCCTACGATCGTCGCCGCCTGCCCTCGGTGGCCAGTGTCGCGGTGTTCCAACAGCACCCGATCGGGGTCGAGGTGGACAGCGTGCCATCGTTCTACCTGACCTCGGTGTTCAACGGCATGCTGAGTGCCAAGACCCATCATTACCCCAATGTGCAGCAGGCCTTTGGTGCCATGCAGGCGGGCCAGGTGGACGCGGTGATGGCGATGCGCGGCGAGGTTGACTGGCAACTGCACCAGGCCGCCGACCCGCAACTGGCACTGGCGGAGAACGCCTACCCGAACCTTGGCAAGCAGGCCTGGGAGATCGGCATGGCGGTGCATGAAAGCAACCGACAGCTGGCCTATGCGGTGGAGGAGGCGCTTGAGGCGCTGATTCGTGATGGGCGGATGAAGGCGATTTATGCCAGTTACGGCCTGCGTTACCAGGTGCCGGAGATGTATCAGTAGCGGTGGCACGATCCCAGTGGGAGCAGGCTTGTCGAGGCGTCGAACCGCCGCGAACACGGGCGAAGCCCGTGCCATCCACCGCGCCGCCTGCTTCGCGGGCATGCCCGCTCCCACAGGGATCATGCTGGCTCAACGGATAATTGTTTCATCAAGGAGTGGGCGATGAACTGGCGAGCGACTTTCCTGCTGGCCTGCTGGATGCCCTGGGCCGCACAGGCCCTGGCCAGCGAGCCGAGTAACCACAAGGACCCGGTACCGTCGGTAATGTGGGACTTCTACCACAAGCAGCTGCTGGGCCAGGCCGCGTTCGTCTTCGATGACCGGGTCAAGCTGCTGGCGCCACCCTTTGCCGAGGACGCACGCCAGGTGCCGCTGGAGATCGACGCTAGGGCGTTTAGTGGCGAGGTAGTGCGGATTCTCGCCTGGGCCGAACTCAACCCGCTGCCGCGCATTGTCGACTTCCAGCCCGGCGAGCGTGTGCTGCCCTGGTTGTCGATCCGCATCCGCGTCGAACAGGCCACGCCACTGCGTGCTGCGGTGCTGACGCGCGACGGCCTGTGGCATGTCGGCTCGACCCTGATCGATGCCGCCGGTGGCGGTTGTACCGCGCCCAGCGTGGTACGCACTCAACCCGGCTGGGAGGAGCACCTTGGCGAAGTCCTGGGCGGGCGCTACCCGCGCGGCGACAGCAGCCGCCTGCGCCTGCAGGTGGCCCACCCGATGGACAACGGCCTGGTCAGTGGTATCCCCGAATTCTTCCTCAACCATGCCGAGCTGCAGGACGCTGACGGCCAGCGCCTGGCCAGCCTGGAACTGTACCCGGCGGTCAGCGAAAACCCCAACCTGGGCTTCGACATCCAGGGCCCCGGGCCGACCCGGTTGGTGTTGCAGGACAACAGCGGCAACCAGTTCGAGGCGGCGGTGCCCTGAGCGCGTTGCCCCACTTCATCCCTGACCAGAGGCGCCCGTCATGCGTTGCATCCTGCTGTTGCTGCTGTGCCTGGGCCTGCCGGCCTGGGCAGACCTGGACTATCGGCTCAAGCCCCGGCAGATCGCCGAGGGCACCTGGCTGCTGGAGGGCAGCACCGACAATTTCGCCAAGGATAACGGCGGCAATATCGTCAACACCGCGTTCATCGTCACCGACAGCGGTGTGGTGGTGATCGACAGTGGGCCGTCGAAACGCTACGGCGAAGCCATGCGCCAGGCCATTGCCGCCACCACCGACAAGCCGGTGGTCGAAGTGCTGCTGACCCATCATCACCCTGACCATGTGCTGGGCAACCAGGCCTTTGCCGATGTACCCATCGGCGCCCTGGCCGGTACCCGCGAGCTGTTGCACCAGCAGGGCGAGGCCATGGCCGAGAACATGTACCGCCTGGTCGGCGACTGGATGCGCGGGACCGAGGTGGTGCTGCCGACCCGGGTGCTGGAGCCGGGTATTCATGAGGTGGGCGGGCACCGCCTGCGGCTGCTGGCGCTGGGCGGGCACACCGGTGCCGACCTGGCGATTCTGGATGAAAACACCGGCGTGCTGTTCGCCGGTGACCTGGTGTTTTACGAGCGCGCGCTGACCACGCCCAACAGCCCGGGGCTGGAGGTTTGGCTGAAGGACCTGGACACCTTGCAAGCGCTGCCCTGGAAGCAGCTGGTACCCGGGCACGGCCCGCTGGCCAGCGATGCCCGGCCGTTTGCCCAGATGCGTGACTACCTGGGCTGGCTGGATGGGCTGATGCGTGACGGCGCGGCGCGTGGCGACGACATGGCCGAGATGATCCGCAGCCCGATACCCGAACGGTTTGCCGGTATCAGCCTGACCCGTTACGAGCTGATTCGCAGTGTCAGCCATCTGTATCCCCGTTACGAACGCCAGCAGCTGCGGCGCTTGCCGTGAGATTTTCTGCGCCTTCGAGATCGAGCGCCGCCCGCGCGGCGCATCGCGAGCAAGCTCGCTCCTACATCTGTTTCGGGCCAGTAACGCCTGCGCCGACGCGCGCGACCTCCTTGCTTGTCCCTCTCGATATCGAGGTGAACGCCAAGAGACCGCGCGCCTCTGCCTCAGGATCAATTGGCCCGAAACAAATGTAGGAGCGAGCTTGCTCGCGATGCGCCGCGCGGGCGGCGCTCGATATGCGCACCAACCCAAATCCCAAGCCCCATACCAAGGAACTAGAAAACTCCGCACTGCGGGCAATTGTTGGCAAGCAGGTCGGGACCAAGAATTCCCGACACACCGGGAAGTTTTCCCGGATACAACAAAAAACCAAAGGTAGCCGTCATGACCCGATCCCCACGTCGTCCCGTGTTCGCCTTGAGCCTGGTGCTCAGCGCCATGCTGCTTGCCGGCGCGGCCCACGCCGCTGTCAGCAATGAAGAAATTCTCCAGGACCCGAAGAACCCGCAGCAGATCGTGACCAATGGCCTGGGCGTGCAGGGCCAACGCTACAGCCCGCTGAACCTGCTCAATACCGACAACGTCAAGGACCTGCGGCCGGTCTGGGCGTTTTCCTTCGGTGGTGAGAAGCAGCGCGGCCAGCAGGCCCAGCCGCTGGTCAAGGATGGGGTGATGTACCTGACCGGCTCCTACTCGCGGGTGTTCGCCGTGGACGCCCGGACCGGCAAGAAGCTGTGGCAATACGATGCGCGCCTGCCCGATGACATTCGCCCGTGCTGTGATGTGATCAACCGCGGCGTGGCACTGTACGGCGACCTGGTGTTCTTCGGCACCCTCGACGCCAAGCTGGTGGCGCTGAACAAGGACACCGGCAAGGTGGTATGGAGCAAGAAGGTGGCCGACCACAAGGAAGGCTACTCCATCAGTGCTGCGCCGATGATCGTTAACGGCAAGCTGATCACTGGCGTCGCCGGTGGCGAGTTTGGCGTGGTGGGCAAGATCCAGGCCTACAACCCGGAAAACGGCGAACTGCTGTGGATGCGCCCGACCGTGGAAGGGCACATGGGTTACGTGTACAAGGACGGCAAGGCGATCGAGAATGGCATTTCCGGCGGCGAGGCGGGCAAAACCTGGCCCGGCGACCTGTGGAAGACCGGCGGTGCGGCGCCATGGCTTGGCGGTTACTACGACCCGGAAACCAACCTGATCCTGTTCGGCACCGGCAACCCGGCGCCGTGGAACTCGCACCTGCGCCCGGGCGACAACCTGTATTCCTCGTCGCGCCTGGCCCTGAACCCGGACGATGGCACCATCAAGTGGCACTTCCAGAGCACGCCGCATGACGGCTGGGACTTCGACGGCGTCAACGAGCTGATTTCGTTCAACTACAAGGACGGCGGCAAAGAGGTCAAGGCCGCCGCCACTGCCGACCGCAACGGCTTCTTCTACGTGCTGGACCGCACCAACGGCAAGTTCATCCGCGGCTTCCCCTTCGTCGACAAGATCACCTGGGCCACCGGCCTGGACAAGGATGGCCGGCCGATCTACAACGAGGCCAGCCGGCCGGGCGCGCCGGGTAGCGAGGCCAAGGGCAGTTCGGTGTTCGTCGCCCCGGCGTTCCTCGGTGCCAAGAACTGGATGCCGATGGCCTACAACAAGGATACCGGGCTGTTCTACGTGCCTTCCAACGAGTGGGGCATGGACATCTGGAACGAAGGCATCGCCTACAAGAAGGGCGCGGCGTTCCTCGGCGCCGGCTTCACCATCAAGCCGCTCAACGAAGACTACATCGGCGTGCTGCGCGCCATCGACCCGGTCAGCGGCAAGGAAGTGTGGCGCCACAAGAACTATGCGCCGCTGTGGGGCGGAGTGCTGACCACCAAGGGCAACCTGGTGTTCACCGGTACGCCGGAAGGCTTCCTGCAGGCGTTCAACGCCAAGACCGGCGACAAGGTCTGGGAGTTCCAGACCGGCTCCGGCGTGCTCGGCTCGCCAGTCACCTGGGAAATGGACGGCGAACAGTACGTTTCGGTGGTTTCCGGCTGGGGCGGTGCGGTGCCGCTGTGGGGCGGCGAAGTGGCCAAGCGGGTCAAGGATTTCAACCAGGGCGGCATGCTCTGGACCTTCAAGCTGCCCAAGCAACTGCAAACGGCAAGCGCCAGTCGCTAAGCCGACAGCCTGCCGCTTGCTGCCAGGGACCCTGCGGCAAGCGGCCCTACTACCAAATGACGAGAGCCCCGCTGCCAACGATGCATTCGCCCGGCAGGCGGGGCTTTTTACCATCGGCTCATCGCCTGTCGCTGGACAGGCATCGACCCACAGAGGCTCAGCATGATCTACGCACAACCCGGAACCCCAGGCGCCATCGTGTCCTTCAAGCCACGCTACGGCAATTTCATCAACGGTGAGTTCGTGCAGCCGCTGGGCGGCCAGTACTTCACCAACAGCTCGCCGGTCAACGGCCAGCCGATTGCCGAGTTCCCGCGCTCTGGCGCCCAGGACATCGAGCAGGCCCTGGACGCCGCCCATGCCGCTGCCGAGGCCTGGGGTAAGACCTCGGTGCAGGACCGTGCCCTGGTGCTGCTGAAGATCGCCGACCGTATCGAACAGAACCTGGAAGTACTGGCCGTTACCGAAAGCTGGGACAACGGCAAGGCCGTGCGCGAAACCCTCAATGCCGACGTGCCGCTGGCGGCGGACCACTTCCGCTACTTCGCCGGCTGCATCCGCGCCCAGGAAGGCGGCGCCGCCGAGATCAACGAAGGCACCGTGGCCTACCACATGCACGAACCGCTGGGCGTGGTCGGGCAGATCATCCCGTGGAACTTCCCGCTGCTGATGGCCGCCTGGAAACTCGCCCCGGCCCTGGCCGCAGGCAACTGCGTGGTGCTCAAGCCGGCGGAGCAGACGCCACTGTCGATCACCATTTTCGCCGAGCTGATCGCCGACCTGCTGCCGGCAGGGGTGCTGAACATCGTCCAGGGCTTTGGCCGGGAAGCTGGCGAGGCCCTGGCCACCAGCAAGCGCATCGCCAAGATCGCCTTCACCGGCTCCACCCCGGTGGGCTCGCACATCATGAAGTGCGCGGCCGAGAACATCATCCCGTCCACTGTCGAACTGGGCGGCAAGTCGCCGAACATCTTCTTCGAAGACATCATGCAGGCCGAGCCTGCGTTCATCGAAAAGGCAGCCGAAGGGTTGGTGCTGGCGTTCTTCAACCAGGGCGAAGTGTGCACCTGCCCGTCGCGGGCGTTGATCCAGGAGTCGATCTACGAGCCGTTCATGGCCGAGGTGATGAAGAAGATCGCCAAGATTACCCGTGGCAACCCGCTGGACACCGCGACCATGGTCGGTGCCCAGGCCTCGGAGCAGCAATACGACAAGATCCTTTCCTACTTGCAGATTGCCCGGGAGGAGGGCGCGCAGCTGCTCACCGGTGGCGGTGCCGAGCGGCTCGACGGCGACCTGGCCAGCGGTTACTACATCCAGCCGACCCTGCTCAAGGGCAACAACAAGATGCGCGTGTTCCAGGAGGAAATCTTCGGCCCGGTGGTGGGCGTGACCACCTTCAGGGACGAAGCCGAAGCGCTGGCGATCGCCAACGACAGTGAGTTTGGCCTGGGTGCGGGGTTGTGGACGCGTGACATCAACCGTGCTTATCGCATGGGCCGCGGGATCAAGGCCGGGCGTGTGTGGACCAACTGCTACCACCTGTACCCGGCGCATGCGGCGTTCGGTGGTTACAAGAAATCCGGGGTGGGCCGTGAGACGCACAAGATGATGCTCGATCACTACCAGCAGACCAAGAACCTGCTGGTGAGCTACGACATCAACCCGCTGGGCTTCTTCTAAACCGCGTCGCGGCCTTCGCGGGCTCGCCCGCTCCCACAGGTATTGCACTGGTCTTGAAACTTGTGCAGTCCCTGTGGGAGCGGGCGAGCCCGCGAAGAGGCCGGCACTGCCATGCACAAATCCACAGCAGCTCCGTATTACCCCTACCAACGCACCCCGCAAACCTGTCCCAAAGTAGCATTCGGCCCCGTCGCCCCTCGTGCATTAATGCCTCTACCGGAATCGCCCGGCACCAAGAAGAGGAATGCCCCATGTGGACTAAACCCGCCTTTACCGACCTGCGCATCGGCTTCGAAGTGACGATGTACTTCGCCAATCGTTGATGCCTGTCCGGCCATCGTAGCGATGGCCGGGTCTTTATTGCGCAAACCCCTTGTGAACCTGATCGATCGCAACCAAGCCCTGGCCTTGCGCAAAGGCTTCCGCCTGCGCTGGGAGCCGCACCAGGTGTGCCATGTGCTGCTGTACCCCGAGGGCATCATCGAGCTCAACGCCAGTGCCGGCTGGGTGCTCGAGTTGCTGGACGGCCAGCGCAGCGTGGCAGCGGTCATCGACTGCCTTGCACAGCGCTTCCCCGGTGTACCGGGGCTCGACGAGGACATCCTGGCGTTTCTGGAGGTGGCCCGTGCCAAGTACTGGATCGAATGAGCGCTGGCCACGCTTTGGTCTGGTTGCTTTCGCTGCGGGATGCTTTACGCTGGCGGTTACCTTCCAGAACAATAAGAACAGGCTTTCCGATGAGCCAGAGTTTCAGCCCGCTTCGCAAGTTCGTTTCGCCTGAGATCATCTTTGGTGCCGGCTGCCGGCATAATGTCGCCAATTACGCCAAGACCTTCGGTGCGCGCAAGGTGCTGGTGGTCAGCGACCCCGGTGTGATTGCCGCCGGTTGGGTGGCGGACGTGGAGGCCAGCCTGCAGGCCCAGGGCATCGACTACTGCCTGTACAGCGCCGTATCGCCCAACCCACGGGTCGAAGAGGTGATGCTCGGCGCCGAGATCTACCGGCAAAACCACTGTGACGTGATTGTCGCGGTCGGCGGCGGCAGCCCGATGGATTGCGGCAAGGCCATCGGTATCGTGGTCGCCCACGGGCGCAGCATCCTCGAATTCGAAGGCGTGGACATGATCCGCGTGCCCAGCCCGCCGCTGATCCTGATTCCGACCACGGCCGGCACCTCGGCGGACGTGTCGCAGTTCGTGATCATTTCCAACCAGCAGGAACGCATGAAGTTCTCCATCGTCAGCAAGGCGGTGGTGCCGGACGTGTCGCTGATCGACCCGCAAACCACCCTGAGCATGGACCCGTTCCTGTCGGCCTGCACCGGCATCGATGCACTGGTGCATGCCATCGAAGCCTTCGTCTCCACCGGACACGGCCCGCTGACCGACCCCCATGCGCTGGAAGCCATGCGCCTGATCAACGGCAACCTGGTGGAAATGATCGCCAACCCCACCGATATCGCCCTGCGCGAGAAAATCATGCTGGGCAGCATGCAGGCGGGGCTGGCGTTTTCCAATGCGATCCTGGGGGCGGTCCACGCCATGTCGCACAGCCTGGGCGGGTTCCTCGACCTGCCGCATGGCTTGTGCAACGCGGTGCTGGTGGAGCACGTGGTGGCGTTCAACTACAGCTCGGCGCCGGAGCGTTTCAAGGTGATTGCCGAAGTGCTGGGCATCGACTGCCGCGGCCTCAACCACCGGCAGATCTGCGGGCGCCTGGTGGAGCACCTGATCGCGCTGAAGCATGCCATTGGTTTCCATGAAACCCTGGGCCTGCACGGGGTGCGCACGGCCGATATCCCGTTCCTGTCGCAACATGCCATGGATGACCCGTGCATCCTCACCAACCCGCGTGCGTCGAGCCAGCGTGATGTCGAGGTCGTCTATGGCGAGGCCCTCTGACGAGCAGCAGCGGGCGCTGGCCGGGCTGCTGGGGCTGGGCGACCACTCGGCGCGCAAGAGCCATTACCCGGAGCTGGCGGCGCGCCTGGACGAGCTGGAGGCCGAACGCAACCGCTACAAATGGCTGTTCGAAAATGCCGTGCACGGGATTTTCCAGGCCAGCCTGCAAGACGGCATGCGCGCCGCCAACCCGGCGTTGGCACGCATGCTCGGTTACGACAACCCGCAAGCGTTGCTGTTTCCGCTGACGGACCTTGCCACCGACCTGTTTGCCGGCGGGGCTGAAGAGCTGCACGCCATCACCGCGACCCTCGCCCGTGAACGCAGCCTGCATGGCTATGAAACCCGCTTGCGGCGCAAGGACGGCAGCCACCTCGATGTGCTGATGAACCTGTTGCTCAAGCCCGGTCAGGAAGGGCTGGTGGAAGGGTTTGTCGCCGACATCACCGAACGCAAGCAGGCCCAGCAGCGGCTGCAGCAACTGAATGACGAACTCGAGCAACGGGTGGCCGCCCGTACCGATGAACTGCTGGAGGCCAACCGTAACCTGCAACAGCAGATCGCCGAGCGCAAACAGATCGCCCGCGCCCTGCGTGATGCCCGCGACGCCGCGGAAACAGCCAACCGCAGCAAGGACAAGTACCTCGCTGCCGCCAGCCATGACCTGCTGCAACCGCTGAATGCCGCGCGGCTGCTGATCTCGACCTTGCGCGAAAGGCCATTGCCGGACGCGGAAAAAGTGCTGGTGGAGCGTACCCATCAGGCCCTGGAGGGCGCCGAAGACCTGCTGACCGACCTGCTGGACATTTCCCGGCTCGACCAGGCGGCGGTCAAGCCGGACGTGGCGCTTTACCGCCTCGACGAACTGTTCGGGCCACTGGTCTCGGAATTCCGCTCGGTGGCCGACGCGGCAGGCCTGAAGCTGCGCGCGCGCATTGCCGACTATGCCATCAGCACCGATCTGCGGCTGATGACACGTATCCTGCGCAACTTTCTCAGCAACGCCTGCCGTTATACCGATGAGGGCAAAATTCTGCTGGGGGCCAGGCGCCGCGGCAGCCATTTGCGCCTGGAGGTGTGGGATACCGGGCGAGGCATTGCGGCAGATCGGCTGCAGGCCATTTTCCTCGAGTTCAATCAACTGGACGTTGGCCGCGCCGCCGATCGCAAGGGCGTGGGCCTGGGGCTGGCCATCGTGGAACGGATCGCCAAGATTCTCGGCTATCGGGTCGAGGTGCGCTCGTGGCCGGGGCGTGGCTCGATGTTCAGCATCGACGTGCCGATCGGCGAAGCGATGCCGCTGCCTGTTCACCAGGCTTCGCCGCAGCCGGGCACCGGCAACCCGCTGCCAGGCCGCCGCCTGCTGGTACTGGACAATGAGGTGAGCATCCTCGAGAGCATGGGCGCACTGCTCGGGCAGTGGGGCTGCGAAGTGGTTACCGCGACCGACCAGGCCGGGGCCTTGCTGGCCTTGCAGGGGCAGGCACCGGAGTTGATCCTGGCGGATTTTCACCTGGACCACGGCGTGATCGGCTGCGAGGTGGTCAAGCACTTGCGCGAACATTTCGGCGCCGCCATTCCCGCGGTGATCATCACCGCCGACCGCAGCGATCAGTGCCGACGCGCCTTGAACAAGCTCGGTGCGCCGTTGCTGAACAAACCGGTCAAACCGGGGAAGTTGCGTGCGGTGTTGAGCCAGTTGCTGGGCCAGGCCTGAGGCCCATCGCCGGCAAGCCAGGCTCCCATGGAACTGCACATGACTCATTGAATTAGCAGGGACTCTGTGGGAGCGGCTTTAGCCGCGAACACCGGCGCAGCCGGTGCCATGCACCGCGTTGGATGCTTCGCGGCTAAAGCCGCTCCCACAGGGTACGCGTACCGCTTGCGAATTCAGTTCTCTGCTGCTGTTGCCTGTGCTTCCAGCAGGGCTGTACCGAGCGTGTGGTGATAGTGCTCAGGGCCAAGCAGCCGCAAGATACCGGTCCTTTCCAGCTTGCCGAACACCTTGCTGTTGGCTTCGCACAGTTTCACCACGATCTGGCGTTTGTGCAGTTGCTGGATCACTTCCTCCAGGGTTTGCAGCCCGGTGATATCCATGAACGGAACGCGCTTCAGGCAGATCACCAGCAGTTCAGGGTCGGTATGCGTTTGTGACAGTGCGCGCTCGAAGGTTTCAGCGGCGCCAAAGAACAGCGGGCCTTCGATGGTGTACACCATCACGCCGGGGGGAAGCGATGTCTGGCCGTTGCTGTGCAGTTCATTGGCCAGTTCCTCTTCGACCACCTGTTGGACTTCGACGGACGATGCCATGCGGCGCATGAACTGAAGCATGGCGAGGATGACGCCGATATTCACGGCAATCACCAGGTCGCTGAACACCGTCAAGGTGAAGGTGACGAGCAGGATGGCGATGTCGGCTCTCGGTGCGCGTTGCAGCATGCGCTTGAAATGCTTCAACTCGCTCATGTTGTAGGCGACGACGAACAGAATCGCCGCCAGTGCGCAGAGTGGAATGTTCGACGCCAGCGGCGCGAGGAACAGAATGATCAGTACCAGCGTCACGGCATGGACGATGCCGGCCAGTGGCCCGGTAGCTCCATTGCGGATGTTGGTCGCTGTCCGGGCAATGGCCCCGGTGGCGGCAAAACCCCCGAATAGCGGCACGACCAGGTTGGCGACCCCTTGGCCGATCAGTTCCTGATTCGAGTCGTGCCTGGTCCCTGCCATGCCGTCGGCGACGACAGCAGAAAGCAACGATTCGATGGCCCCCAGCATGGCGATCGCGAAGGCCGGCCCGATCAGTTCGATCACCCGCGCCAGGGAAACCTCGGGCCAGGTGAGCGATGGCAAACCCTGTGGAATCGCCCCGAAGGTTGTGCCGATGGTAGCCACGCCGTCAAAATGGAACAGGGATTGAATGAGCGTTGCGAACACCATGGCTACCAGTGGCCCGGGCAGACGTTTCAGCACGGGCAACCTAGGCGTGAGGATCAGCAGGGCAAGGCTGCAGGTTGCGAGCAGCGTCGTGGCAAGGTGGAGGTCCGGCAGGGCTTGCAACAGATGCCATAGTTTTTCGTGGAAGTGCCCGCCTTCGATTTCGGGCAGGCCGAAGAAATCACGCCATTGCCCCACCCAGATGATGATGCCGATACCGGCGGTGAAACCCACGATCACCGGGTCGGGAATGAACTTGATGACTGCGCCCAGGCGGGTAATGCCAAGCACCAGCAGTATGGCGCCAGCCATCATCGTGGCCAGTTGCAAGCCTTCGACTCCGTACTTCGCCGTCACCCCTGCAAGGATCACGATGAATGCTCCGGTAGGCCCGGCGATTTGCAATCGACTGCCGCCCAGCAGGGAAACCAGCAACCCGCCTATGATTGCCGTGTAGATACCTTGCTCTGGTTTGACCCCGGACGCGATGGCGAAGGCCATGGCGAGGGGAAGCGCAACAACGCCAACGATAAGGCCGGATACAAGGTTGCGCATCCAGTGTTCACGCTTGAACAAGCCGGCTTTCCAGGCTTCGCGTACCGCGATCATCGCAGGCTCCTTGATAAGGTGCATGCACATAGTATTTAGCATGTCATGCGCAGGAGGAGCACCCAGCCGCTGTTCGTGAGATGGGACACCGCGTCCCGGAATCCAGCCTGTCGTCAGTAAACCTGCTTATATATCTTACGGTTGCTCAACTCGCGCACTGGAACGGTAATGTGAGTGTGCTCGCGGACGCGCAGATACGCCTCCAGCCAATGTACTAACCCGGCCTGGCGAACCATACGCCCCTGCGCGGTTCCCTGGTCGTGTCCCGAGGTGCCGGATGGCTCCACTGATTTCGTATTTCAAGCTGGCCTTGAACCCTGGCCGCGGGGTGCTGTTCTTCGCACTGCGCACCATCGTTGCAGGCTTGCTGTGCCTCTACCTGGCGTTCATCTTCGACCTGGAGCAGCCGAAGTGGGCGCTGATGACCGTGATCATCATCAGCCTGCCGTTGGCCGGCATGGCCCTAAAACGCAGTTTTGCCCAGGTACTGGGCACCGCCGCGGGGGCAGCCATGGCGGTGGTCATCATGGCCTTGTTCCCCCAGGCGCCAATGCCTTTCATCGTCTGCCTGGCCCTGTGGCTGGCGTTCTGCACGGCGGGCGGCACGCTGTTGCGCTATACCGACTCGCATGCCTTCGTCCTCAGCGGGTTTACCGCCGTGGTGGTCGCGATGCTGGCGGTGCCGGAACCGGACGGCATCCTCCTGCTGGCCATCACCCGGCTGACCGAAACCCTGTTGGCGGTTGCCTGCGTGGCCGTGGTCAGTTTGTTGAGCGCGCGCCCACAGGCAGTGGCGCAGGGCTACTTCAGCAAGGTCGACAGCCTGGTCAAGCTGATCGCCCGACACGCCGCCGAGGTGGTGCGCAGCGAAGAGGACGAAGCTGCGCAGCACCAGCGGCAGGCGTTATTGATCAGCGAGATCAGTGCGCTGGAAGGCCTGCGCCGCCATCTCTATTTTGATGCGCCGCACCTGCGCAATGCCGATGGGCTGGTGCAGCTGCTGGCCAACCAACTGGTGCTGCTGGTGTCGCGCCTGCTGGTATTGCGCCAACAGCGCGAGTTGATCAAGCAGCACTGGCAAGGGCCATTGCCAGAAGAAATCCAGCTGTTGCGCCAGGACGAGCTGGACAACCTGGAGGCACTGGCCCGTGACGGTGTGAAGTTGTCGGCGCAGCGCCGCGAAGCGATCCACCAGCTGTACCAGCGCTTCGACGCCGCCGCTGACCGGGTCGAGTTTCTTGACGAACCCTTGCCCCCGCGCATGCGCTCGCTGGCCTGGGCCCTGCGCTGGGAGCAGGCGCGCCTGCTGCAGCAACTGAACGAGCTGATCGAGCTCAACGAGGCGATCCAGCAGGGCAGGGGCGCCAGTTGCCCCCATGCCCAAGGGCAGGCCAACGCCTTGCATCTGGACTTCCGCCTGGCCGGCATGAACGCCGTGCGGGCCTTCCTGGCGCTGTTTCTCGCCGGTTGGTTGTGGATTGAAACGGCCTGGGACGGCGCGCGTTCCGGGGTGATCCTGATCGGTGTCATGTGCTCGCTGATGGCGACGCTGCCGCGGCCGTTGCTGGCCAGCCAGAACTACAACCGTGGCCTGCTGGTCGCGCTGCTGCTATCCGCCATCTACCAGTTTGCCCTGCTGCCGATGTTCACCGATTTCGAAATGCTTGCCGTGTGCCTGGTGCCATTGCTGTACCTGGCCGCCGTTGGCCTGGCCAGCCCCATGACCGCTGGCATCGGCATGGGTATCGGGTTGATCAGCCTGTTGATGATCGGGCCGCAGAATGTCGGCGCCTACCACAACAGTGCCATGCAGTGGTTCGAGTTCGCCGGCGGCTATGTGGCCGCTGGCGGGCTGGCGATGGTGGTGTTCGCCCTGGTGTTCCCGTTCAACCCGCAAAAGCGCATGGCCCGGTTGTTCCGCCAGACCCGCGAGGATGTGCATGAGTACGTGACGGCACCTGCCAGCGTGGCGCGTCAGTTCGATTTCGAGAGCCGCATGCTGGACCGCCTGTCGGCGATGATCGGCCTGTTGCCCGCCGCCACTGATCCGCGCTCCCGGGAACTGTTCGATTGCAGCCTGGTGTGCCCGGCGCTGGCTATCGCGCTGGGCCAGGCGCATGCCCAGTGCGTCAGCCTCACGGTGCTGCCTGGCGGCATCAGGGCGCGTTTGCGCCTAAGGTTGCAGGAGATGGCAGATACAGTGGGTGCGCGCCGTCGGGTGGATGTCGATTTGCTGCTGCGCGAGCTGGCCGAGCTTGCCGAAGCGCTGGACGCGCTGCACCAGGCTCACGCCGAGGCGGGTCGCGAGACGCTGCGGCAGTTGTTCATCCTGCGGGTCGCGCTGTCGGTTGCCGGTCAGCTGCTGCAGCGCTATCGGGCGGTGCTGGCAGCGCAGACCTTGCCTGAGGAGGAGGGCGCCTATGCCCGTTGATTTCGAGTTTGGCGGGGTCTACCTGCCGCCGATTGCCCAGGCGCTGTTGTTGGGGTTGCCGCTGTTCCTGGTGCTGGACGCCCTGTTGCGGCGCAGTGGCGTGCTGGCGCGGGTGTGGCACCCGGCGCTGTTGCAGGGCGCCTCGTATGCCGCGATCTGCGCGGCGCTGGTGTTGTTGATGGGAGTGAGTGCCTGAAAATGCCTGTGTTGAAACCTGTTCTGGCCAAGGGCCTGACCTTGGCGGTGCTGGCGCTAGCCGTGGTGCTGGGTTGGTTCGCCTGGGACTACTACACACGTGCGCCCTGGACCCGTGACGCCCGTGTGCGGGCCGATGTGGTGACCCTGTCGGCCGAGGTGGCAGGGCGCATCATCGAGCTGCCGGTGCAAGATAACCAGTTCGTCAGGCAAGGCGACCTGCTGCTGCAAATCGACCCGGCGCGCTACGAGCTGGCTGTGCTGCATGCCGTGCGAGCCGTCGAAGTGGCGCGTGCGGCGCTGGGCCAGTCGCAGGCCGCCATCGTCGCCAACGAGGCGCAGCTCAAGCAGCGGCGCAGCGAAGAGCAACGTCGACGCAAGCTGCAATCGCTGTCGGCAATCTCTGCCGAAGAATGGGAAAAGGCCGGTACCGACGTGGCCGTGGCCCAGGCCGACCTGCTGCGCGAACAGTCCAACCTCGGCCTGGCGCAGGCCAACGTGCAACTCGCCGAAGCCACGCTGCAGCAGGCCCGGCTCGACCTTGAGCGCACCCGGGTCAGCGCCCCGGTCAGTGGTTTTGTAACCAACCTGCTGACCCGTCAGGGCGACTATGCCCAGCCGGGCATGCCGTTGCTGGCGCTGGTCGACAGTTCGTCGTTCCACGTCAGCGGCTATTTCGAGGAAACCAAGTTGCCGAAAATCAAGGTGGGTAGCCGTGCGCGCATCGCCTTGATGAGTGGCGAGGTGCTGGATGGCACGGTAGAGAGCATCGCCTACGCCATTACCGACCGCGAGAACCAGCCAGGCAACCGCCTGCTGGCCAACGTCAACCCGAGTTACACCTGGGTCAAGCTTGCCCAGCGCATCCCGGTGCGGCTGCGCCTGGAGCGCAGTGCCGACGCGCCCCCTTTGCGCGCGGGGACCACAGCCACCGTCACCATTCTCGAGTAACAGGGGGGCGAGGTGATTACCCTGCTTCTTTCAGTTGATCGACTTCTTGTGGCAGCGTTCGAGCACCCGGTGTAGCGCCTTTGGCTGGGGACAGCGTTCATCAGGCAGAACGCTGCGGTGCATTTCATCGCCTATCGTCAGTGAAGTCGTGCATCTATCATTCAGGCTTTGCGGCCTGCGTAGCCGGGTGGCCACAGGCAATCGTCAATCAGGAGTTTCAATGGCAGAGCGAGCTATTCGCGCCTCTTTTGCAGGCGTGGCGTACCAGGTGAACGTGACAGACGGCCTGCACCAGTGGGCCAGCGATGTTGACGCGGCGGCAGGAGGCGGGGATGTCGGGCCGTCACCCCATGGGCTGTTGCTGTCTTCCCTCGGCGCTTGCACCTCCATCACGGTTGCCATGTACGCACAGCGCAAGGAAATGCCGTTGCAAGCCATCGATGTGGCTATCCGTATCGAGCAGGAACAACTAGGGCGCGAACCCCGGATCCAGATTGCCCGTGACATTCGTTTGAGCGGCCCGCTGAGCGAAGAGCAACGCACGCGCTTGCTGGAAGTTGCCAATGCCTGCCCCATTCACAAGGTGTTGAGCGGCGAAATCATCATCGCCAGCAAGCTGGTTGGATGAATTTAGCCGCGAACACCGGCGAAGCCGGTGCCAGACACTGCGGTGCCGTGGTGCTTCACTGCACCTCGCACGTTTCCTGCGAAGGCACACCGTAGGACACGTAATATGCCAGCCCCACGAAGATCGCCCCTCCCACCGCATTCCCCAGGAACACGGCCACCAGGTTCTCCACCAACTGCACCCAGCTCAAGTACCCGGCAAAGATCGCTGCCGGAATCAGGAACATGTTGGCTACCACGTGCTGGAAACCGATGGCGACGAAAGCCATGATCGGGAACCAGATACCGAGAATCTTGCCGCTCATCTCACGGCTGGCATACGACAGCCACACCGCCAGGCACACCAGCCAGTTGCAGCCGATGCCGGACACGAAGGCGTGGAGGAAGTCGGCGTTGGTCTTGCTGGTCGCGGCCGCCAACGTCTTGTTCAGGTAGGCCCCTTCGGTCAGGCCCAGCAGGTGACCGAAGCACCCGGCGACGAACGTTGCACCCAACAGGTTGGCCACGGTCACCAGCAGCCAGTTGCGTGCCACGGCGCCTGGACCGATACGCCGGGCGAACATCGCCAACGGCAAGCTCATCATGTTGCCGGTGAGCAGCTCGCCACCGGCCAGGATCACCAGGATCAGGCCGATGGGGAATACTGCCGCGCCCAACAGCGTGCCGAACGAGGCCCACTGCACCGGGATCATGGTGCTGACGTGGATAGCCAGGAGAAACCCCAGCGAAATGAATGCACCTGCGAGAAACCCCAGGACCAGTGTCGCGTGGGTGGATAGATGGGCTTTTTTGACTCCGCTCTCAATGACGAGCTCGGTGATACGGGAGGGGCTATTGACGGACATTTCGCAAACTCGAACACAGTGACGGCGACGCAATGGGTAGGCACGCCGTGGTGGGGCTTGATCAGTACGGGGACAGGCTGCGCAGCAGGCCCAAAGGTGTAACGCACGGCTTTGGGCCAGCTTCGAAGAGGGCGGCAAGCTACATGAGGCAATTTGACGCGGTCAAATCGATGGAATGGATGAGTTGATAGACCGCGTCGATGACCTCCGCAGGTCAGCGCGCGTAGATCTGCTTCCCGGCGAACCAGGTCTGCAGCATCACCCAGGGCAAGTTGAGGGCGCTGGCAGGCTGAAGGCGACAGACGGGTTGCTCACCGTGCCTGGCGATCAGAATGGGGCTGGCCTAGGCCTGACTGATGGCACTTCAGACACGGCCACCTGCAAAACGAAAACTGCAAAACAGCGGAATAGAGCATTCAAAGTTGCATGCGAAGTTTGGATCCATTTGCCTGGAAAACTTTCCATTCGGTCAAATTGCAATAACTTAGCAAACTAACTAACTTGACTAAGTGTACCGCTTGTCGGTCGTTTTGCTCGAGAAATGAACGATTTGGGCGACGCTGACTCCTATTTGCCAGCAGGTGCTTTTGCACCTCGCGCCTTTCCCCCAGAACTTATGGACGTTCAACCTCATCGGCATCGCAGGGATGTTCATGGGGCTTTTTTCCGGACCAGTGGAGCAATGCCATGCCCAACCGAGGCTCTTTGGGTGAGCCACCGTGTGTATTAAATAACGATCTGCTATTTCAACCAACGATTTGAATTTGGTCTTGCCGCTGCGATTAAAGCGTTCGCACACCTATTGCAAGGTCATCTAGCGCTAACGCATTACGTGGAGAAAACGTCGTGGAGATTAATACAATTATTAGCCTGTTCGGGCAGAAAGAATCCATGGAGCTGGTGCGGTTGTCGGTGATTTACGTTCATTTACTGGCCTGTTGCATTGCCATCGGCCTGGTATTCGCCAGTGACGCCGAGATGGTCAGGAACTTGTTGAAAGGTCATAAAGAGACCGGGCATGACAGTCAGCATATGACCAGATTGCAGAAGTCCGTGGCCAATGCCCTGATATTCTTGTGGCTGACAGGCGCCGCTGTGATTGGAATTGACTACCTTGATAAAGGTATGAATTATTTTGCCAATCCAAAACTTCAAGCGAAAGTCATTATTGTCATGTTGTTGACCTTTAACGGCATGTTGTTGCACCGCTATGTCTTGCCTGCCCTGCTCAAGGCGGGCAACTTGCTCGACCTGAATTTTGGCGTGCGGATGTTCGCGCTGTTCTCCGGTGCACTGTCGGGTGTTTCGTGGCTGTATGCAGCAATGCTGGGCGTCGGCCGGCCACTGGCCTGGAAATACTCGCTGAGCGAGTTGCTGCTGGCCTATCCAGTACTGATCCTGCTCGGCTTTGCCATGATGGCTGCCCTGACCCAGTGGGCACGCAACCGCAGCCAGGTCGAACCGGTTCCAGCGCCTGTCTGGCGATTGGCAGGCATCCCTACCTGATTGCCTGAGTAACGCTTCAATTACGCCGCGAACCGGGAAATCTGGTTCGCGGCGAGCTCGTTTCATGCGCAGCGTCTGGGTGGTTCGCCTGGCGGTTGGTAAAGGCCCGAAGTGATGCGTCGCCTGATCTGGCCTCTTCGCGGGCTCTTCACCGTACTCAAGGCTTGCACAGTACCGGTGGGAGATTACTCAGCTCTTTGGGCTGGGTCGCACTGCAGGCGTTCCGCATACCCTGTGGGAGCGGGCGCGAAAGGGCCGGAACAGGCGGTCGAGAATTTCAGGATTTTCACTTATACCAAGGTGCAAACCAGACCTATCCGCTGTTCCGCATAGAAGCCCAAATCCCTTTGATTGGAACGTCGCTGCGTGGTGGGCCTCTTAATGCAAAGGACACCGCGAGGGCTCCCCTATGAGCATTGAACGCAGCATCCCTGAGCTCGAAGCCTGGTATGCCCAGTACGATGACATCAGTTACCGGCGTGAGTCGCCGGATGCCTACCACCATGAACTGCTTCGCACCGCCGAGGCCCTGCGTGACGATGGCGCCATCGATTGGGACGATTGGCTGGCACTCAAGGCATTGGCCGATGACGCCCATGTGCGCGCTCTGGAAGATGCCGTGCAGGCCCATGTGAGCGACCCCGACGCATGAAGGCGCTGAAAATTGCCACGTTCAACATCAATGGTATTCGCAGCCGACTGCCAGCATTGTTGGCCTGGCTGGAGCGGGAAAGGCCCGACATCGCCTGCCTGCAAGAGCTCAAGGCGGCGGATCAGCAGTTCCCTCACCAGGCGCTCGAAGCGGCGGGCTATGGCAGCCTCTACCAAGGGCAGCCTTCATGGAACGGCGTGGCCATTCTGGCGCGAGGCAGCGAACCACTGGAGGTACGCCGTGGCCTGCCTGGCATGGAGGACGACAACCAGAGCCGCTACCTCGAAGCAGCGGTGCAGGGATTGCTGGTGGCATGCCTGTATCTGCCGAACGGCAACCCGCAACCTGGGCCGAAATTCGATTACAAGCTGCGCTGGTTCGAGAGCCTGATCGAGCACGTGAAAGGGCTGCATGACAGCGGCCATCCCGCAGTGCTGGCGGGTGATTTCAATGTGGTGCCTACCGATATGGATATCTACGACACACGCTCCTGGATGAAGGACGCGCTGCTGCAGCCCGAGTCACGGGCGTGCTACCGGAAACTGCTGCAGCAGGGCTGGATCGATGCCATTCGCCATCTGTATCCGGACGAACGCATTTACACCTTCTGGGACTATTTCCGCAACCACTGGGCACGCAACGCCGGATTACGCATCGACCACCTGTTGCTCAACCCTGATCTTGCGCCTTACCTGAAGCGGGCGGGCGTCGATGCCTGGGTGCGTAATGAAGTCAAAGCCAGCGACCATGCGCCAGTCTGGATCGAGTTGGGCAAGCGTCGTCGGCCTTAGGGCAGTTCGAGCAAACCTTCACCTTGGTGCGCAGTCAATTCAGGTAGGCGCCCGGCTTTTTCGGGCCTGGGAGGTGACAGATGAACCATCTTTGCCTGCTGCGCGGCTGTCGGTGGCGCGCCAGGCCCGACGGTGAGGTCAGCGGCTTGCAGTGCCAGTGCTGCGAACGCTGTGGAGCCTGGCGATACAGCCAGTGTGAACAGCCCTGGTGACGCTGCGGGCAAGCATCTTTTGCGTGAGCCCGCATATTGCTGCACGGGCTCTCATCGAATGGTCATGATCGTAGGAGCGGGCTTGCCCGCGAAGCAGGCAACGCCGCTCGCCAGTTGAGCCTCAGCCGTCGGACTGTTCCTCCGGCGGCACCTGGCCTTCGGGCCAGTCGGGGGCTTCCTGCTGCTGTTCTTGTTCAGGCACAGGTTCGCCTGGGTTGTGCGGTACTTCGTCCACGTAAGGGTCAGGGTCGTTGGGTTCGATCATGGTTTGGTTCCTCGCCGTTGGGATCTCAGGCATGTGAGCGGACGTTCAGCCCGACTCCACAGCAGTATTTTTCTTCCAGCCCCGCAGGTTCATAACGCACAGGCAACCCTGCAGGAGGATCAGCGCCCAGGCTTGCGCCTGCCACCCCCAGATGGCCCACAGCACATTGCTGGCAATGAAGCAGCAGAAACCCAGCTTGCGCCGGCCAGGGCGCCGCGAACCGATGCACCAGGCGGCAAGTACCGTCCGGGCCATGGCAGGCCATTCAAGAAAGTCGATCCAGTATTCCATCACGCGGCACGTTGTTCGCCCTTGAGCAGTTTTTTCTGCGCTTCCATGGCCTGGCCGAGCTTGTCCAGTTCCTGCTTGCCGAGCAGCTTGCGGGCGGTCGGGAACAGTTCGCTTTCTTCTTCCTCGATATGGTGTTCCAGTAGCTCCTTCATGACCTTGACCCGCCCGGCGAACTCGACGGTGCCGGTCTCGGTCTGCAGCAGGTCCGGCAGCACCAGCGAGTCGACGGTGCGATGCTCCTCCTTGGCTTCGTAATACATCTTCGCTTCTTCCTTGCCGCCGGCCTGCTTGATGGCCGGGTAGAGGATTTCTTCTTCCAGAGCGGTGTGGATGGTCACCTCCTGCTTGATGCGCTCGAGTAACTCGGCGCGTTTCTTCACCGCGCGCTCAGTGGTGGAGGAGAGTTCCTCCAGCAGCTTCTTCACCAGCTCATGATCCTGGATCAGCAGTTCGATAGCGTTCATGAAACACCTCTTCAGGGTTGGGAAAATCACGATTGCCTTCGATGGAGTAAGACCCGTGCGCCAAGGTTCAAAGCGGATGACCAATGTACTTGTGTCGCCAAAGGCCGCACCCAAGGATCCGCGCAGGCTGCACCGGCCAGAAAGGTCCTTCCTGAGGGAGGGTCGAGATCTTGCCGTTGCGCTCGACGATGGCGAACTTGATCTGACCGACGCTTTCGATACCTTGGCTGTCCCGAGCCTATTCGAGATTGTCGTCTTCGTTCAGCCGTGCCCGCCGCATTCGTTGGTGGAGAAAGCGCCCCTGATCCACGACCAGTGTCGCGTGGCCGTCGACCAGCCGCGCCAGACCCGCTGCTGCATCCGCATGTCTTCCTCGACAGGGTAGCGTCTTGAAGGCAGCTCCTCTTCGCCCATGCTCCTGGCCCCTCAGGCGCGCTCACCGCGCAGCCAGCGTTGGTGGTAATGGGCAAGGTGCGACAACCCGTAGAGCGCGCCCTGGCGGATCACATCCGCACGCTCGCCAAAAAAACGCTGGCTGCGAGTAAACACGGCCAAGGGCTCGCCGGCAAATGCCCAGGCAAAGCACACGGTGCCTGGAGCGATGGCATCCTGCGGCTCCGGCCCGGCGACACCCGTGCTGGCGATGGCGACGGTGGCGTCGCTGTCTCTCAATGCGCCAAGCGCCATCTCCCAGGCTACCGCCTCGCTGGTCAGGCCGTAGCGTTCGATAGTCTGTGGGTTGACGCCGAGCAGGCGTTTCTTGGCACTTGGCGAATACACCACGTAGCCGCTTTCCAGCACCTCGCCGGTACCGGGTACTGCCGCCAACAGCGCGACCATGGCCCCGGCCGTACAGGATTCTGCGGTTGTCAGCACCAGCTTGTGGGCCTTGAGGTAATCAAGGGCCTCGAGTACGGGGTCGATTGCCATGGCCGGTCACTCATGTGTTGTTTCGTGGTGGACGTGTTTCTTGCGGGATTGGTTCATTGCTTGTGGGCCACCCATCAATGGCGGGGAAAGCATCCTGAACTTAGTTCCGTCTTGGGGCCGCTTTGCGGCCCATCGCCGGCAAGCCAGCTCTCCAACAACACAAAAATAATTGTTTTAGCGGGGCTCTGTGGGGGCGGGCGTGTCGAGGCGTCGAACCGCCGCGAACACCGGCGGAGCCGGTGCCATACACCGCGTCGTCTGCTTCGCGGGCTCGCCCGCTCCCACAAGGGAAGGTGACACGCATTCGAATATTGTTCCCTGTGCGACAGCGCACACCTGAAACCGGCTAACGAAGGAAACTTTAGCGCCGCTGCCAGGCTCAACCGTGTTCAAGCCGATACCGATAACTCTCTGAATGCGTGGATGGGCTGGCAACGTAATCAGTTCGATCGTCTGGTGCATCTGAGTTACGGCCTGCTGTTCGTCTTGCCGATCAGGGAGTTGCTCCAGCGCCAGGCCATGTTGCGCGGCGCCTGGTTGGCGTTGTGCAGTGTTTCTTTCGTGCTGGCGACATCGGCGCTGTATGAATTACTGGAGTGGATGGGCGGCCAGTACCTGGGCGATGACCTGGCGCAAGCCTTTCTCGCCACCCAGCAAGACCCTTGGGATGCGCAGAAGGATATGGCCTTGGCTTTGCTCGGCGCACTTGTCACTTTGATCAATGCAAGGCAGTGCAAAAAGAAGGGCCTCTCCATCGCTGCAAGGGCCTTTCGCAACTAGCCTACGACCGCCGAAAATTCGTAAAGTTTCACCGGAAAAACAGCAACTTGGAGAATTTTTCCAAGTCGTGTTATTCGTCGGATTTTTATTGTAAGCCCCCGTCCAGAGCCTCAGGATCGCCGCAGTATCCCTTTGAGGCTTTCACAAATGAAGTACTCCTCGATTCTCTTGTTGTCACTTGGCCTGCTGAGCGGCGTTGCGTCGGCTGGCGGCAATACCGAAGCAGGTATAGGTGGCGCATTGGGTGGAGTATTGGGCTCGGTAGTCGGCCAGTCGATCGGCGGCAGCACCGGCTCGGCCATCGGCGCAGGCCTGGGTGGCGCAGCGGGTAGTGCGGTAGGCGCCAACAAACACAGCCGTGGCGAGGCGGCCATTGGCGGCGCACTGGGCGCAGCTGGCGGTAACGTGGTAGGTCGCAAGATGGGCGGCACCACTGGCAGCCTGATCGGCGCAGCAGCCGGTGGCGGTGTGGGCGGTGCCTTGGGCAACCACATGGGCCGGGATTACGATGATGAGAGTGGGCATCGCTACCGTGATTATGACGATGATGACGACGATCGCGGCTGGCGTCGTCACCGCCATGACCGTGGCCATCACTATGGCTGGCGCAAACACCACCGTTACGACGACTGATCCCCCCGCGTTTCAGGCCTGACGGAAGGGCTGGCCGCAGCAGTTTCGGCCAGCCAGACCAACACCTCCAGTGCGTTCGCGCCGCACGCCACGCAGACTCTGGTCTCAAACACGCAACATGTGGACTGCCAGGCCGAGCAGGGCGCAGGCAAACAGCACCTGGATCACACCCCGCTTGAAGCGGAACAAGGCAACCGCTGCAGCAACCGCGATTACCGCTGAAGGCCAGTCAAACGCCCCGCTGAAGCCCTCTGGCCAAAGTACGTGGTAGCCGAAGAACATGGCGAGGTTCAGGATCACTCCCACCACAGCGGCGGTGATCCCTGTCAGCGGTGCGGTGAATTTCATCTCGTTGTGAGTCGACTCCACCAGCGGGCCACCGGCCAGGATGAAGATGAACGAAGGCAGGAAGGTGAACCAGGTGACAAGGCTTGCCGCGACTGCGCCGGCAAGGAACGGGTGTTCAGCACTGAACATTGGATGCACGTAGCCACCAACGAAGCCGACAAAGGCAACCACCATGATCAGCGGCCCTGGCGTGGTTTCCCCCAAGGCGAGCCCATCGATCATCTGGGTTGGAGTCAGCCACCCGTAGTGCCCGACAGCGCCCTGGTAGACATAGGGCAGCACGGCATATGCACCGCCAAATGTCACCAAGGCAGCCTTGGTGAAGAACCAGCCCATTTGTGTCAGGGTTCCGTCCCAGCCAGACGACAGCGTAAGCAGCCCCATGGGCAGAGCCCAGAGCGCAACACCGACCAGCAACAGGCGCAGGAGGTGCCCCCAATTGAAACGGGCATGCTCGGGACGAGGGGTGTCGTCATCGATCAGGGCCGGGCCATAACTGTTCTTGGCGGCCCCATGACCGCCACCGATCACGAACTTGCCTGGGGCGAAGCGGCCACCCACGTAACCGATGATGGCGGCAACCAGCACGATCAGCGGGAATGGCACGTTGAGAGCGAAGATGGCCACGAACGAGGCCCCAGCCATGGCCCACAGCCAGCCGTTCTTCAGCGCTCGCGAACCTATTCGATGGGCTGCGTGAACGACAATGGCCGTGACCGCCGGTTTGATGCCATAGAAGATCCCTGCGACCACCGGCACCTCACCGAAGGCGATGTACACCCAGGACAAACCAATCAGGATGAACAGCGAAGGCAGCACGAACAATGCGCCGGCAATCACACCGCCCCAGCTGCGGTGCATGAGCCAGCCGATATATGTGGCGAGCTGCTGAGCCTCAGGGCCAGGCAACAACATGCAGTAGTTCAGCGCATGCAAGAATCGTTTTTCGCTGATCCACCTCCTTCGCTCAACCAGCTCCTGGTGCATGATCGAGATCTGTCCGGCGGGCCCACCAAAACTGATGAAGCCCAGCTTGAGCCAGAACAGGAATGCTTCAAACAGTCCGATCGGCCGCTGAGCCGCTTGCGATGGTGGCTGTTCGCCCACTGCAGAGGTGCTATCAACCATTTTGAACTTCCTCAATCGCGAAAGCCGTCAGTAGCCCATCGAAGATGCCCCCGGCGACAGTTGTCAGTTGATCGTCATCGCCAATGCTTTCTCTCAAGCCCGCGAGGACGCGTTCGATGCCTGGGGCTTCGGAGGGTTGGTTGCCTCCCACATCCAGGTAGTGAATGACGCTTGCCAAGCGTGTCAGGCCTGGCTGCTCAACGGCAAAGCTCTCGATGAGGGTTTCGAAGGACACCCGCTGCCCGACATGGCTGAACCTGGCCCCATCAAAATCGAAGCCCAGGGCATCGTCTGGGCAATCGCCGGGACTGTCCAGCCAAATGAATTGGGCGTCGGCATCGATGAAACGACGGATCAGCCAGGCACAAGCCAACCGGTCCACCCACGGGCGCTTTCGGGTCGCCCAACGGCGGCCCTGGTAGTCGCTGCGTACCAATGGCGTGATGGCTTCGTCGTGCGCACTCGGTTCATCGGCAGACAGTGCTCGACCAATCGCGGTCTCAAGGGCCTGCAGCGCTGCGTCGGCTTGAGCCTTGAGTGCGCCTGGAAAGAAATCGATCGCCGCCAACTGGCCGAAGGCCTTTCTCAGCTTGCGTACCTGCCGTGCTGTCTGCAGTGCATTGTCTGGTGAGAGATCCGCTCGGCAGCCTGCAATTTCTTCGAGGAGTCTGGCGTATTCATCACGCCTGTCGAACAGCGCGCTGAAGCGCTCTTCACGCTCAGGCAGCGACAGGAGAAATGCCGTGCCGTTGATGGCCAGCACGTCGCGCTCCACGGCTTCGAACGCCTCGCGGCCCGCGCTTCGTTCCGGCAGCAGGTACACGCCATCCCGCAGCACGGCAGCACCAGAGGCCTTCAGGGCTCGCCAGGCGCGCATACGCTCGGTGGCGTTGGCTGTCGGCAGCCCGAGAATGAGTAGCGACCAATCAATCATGTAGAGAACTCAACATAAAATGCATCTTTCTCTACATTAATGCAGATTGGGCCAAAAGCAACGGGCAAAGAACCCTTTGGGGGCGCTAGCGCGGAGCGGCCACAATGGCATGCCGTGGCAAGGCGATTGAAATCAGGGCAGCCAGCACAACGAAGGCCGTGGAGATCCACAGGCAGGCTTGCAGCCCGTAAGCCTGGAATACCCAACCGGAAAGCAGCGTACCGACCAGCCGCCCTAGCGCGTTGGACATGTAGTAGAAGCCCACATCCAGCGATACCCCGTCTTCCTTGGCATAGCTCACGATCAGGTAGCTGTGTAGCGACGAGTTCACGGCGAACAGCACGCCGAACAGCATCAGCCCGCCAAGCAGCACCACCTGAGCCGACCAGCCTGCCGACAGGCCCAGGGCGATAAGCGCAGGCAGCCCGGCAAGGACGATCGCCCAGATAAAAGCCGCCCGACCGTCGGGCACATGGCCGCGCTTCTTGCCAGTGATGTGGGGGGCAAACGACTGAACGATGCCGTAGCCGATTACCCATGCAGCCAGGAAGCCGCCGACCAGCCAGAAGTCCCAGCCAAAAGCCGTGCTCAGGTACACCGGCAATGCCACGACGAACCAGACGTCACGGGCGCCAAAGAGAAACAGCCGTGCGGCCGAGAGGATGTTGATGGCCCGGCTCTTGGACAGCATGTCGCGGAACTTCGGTTTGGCCTTGGCTTTGCCCAGGTCCTTTTTCAGCAGGATCAGACTGCCGATCCAGATCAATGCCAGTACCGCAGCCATGGCCAGCACCGCCAAGGTAAAACCGAGCAGGGCGAGCAGGGCGCCGCCAAGGAAGAAACCCACGCCTTTGAGCGCGTTTTTCGAGCCCGTCAGGATGGCCACCCACTTGTAGAGGGTACCTTGCTGATTGTCCGGCACCAGAAGCTTGATGGAGCTCTTGGCACTCATCTTGTTCAGGTCCTTGGCGATGCCGGACAACGCCTGGGCGGCCATCACCCAGGGCACTGTCAGCCAGGCTGCCGGCACCGTAAGCATCAGCAAGGCCAGCACCTGCATGCCCAGGCCGATGTTCATGGTGCGGTTGAGCCCCAGGCGGGCGCCGAGGTAGCCGCCCACCAGGTTGGTGATCACGCCGAACACTTCGTAGAACAGGAACAGCGCCGCGATCTGCAGCGGCGTGTAGCCAAGCGAATGGAAGTGCAATACCACCAGCATGCGCAACGCGCCGTCGGTGAGGGTGAAGGCCCAGTAGTTGCCGGTCACCAGCAGGTACTGACGCACTTGAGCAGGCAGGGCTGACAACGCCTTCATGATTGCCGTCTACTCCGCCATGCCGACCATTCGGGCCAGTTCAGCTGCGCGGTTGGCGTAGCCCCACTCGTTGTCGTACCAGGCGTAGATCTTCACCTGGGTGCCATTGACTACCAGGGTCGATAGCGCATCGATGATCGAGGATCGCGGGTCTGTGCGGTAGTCGATGGACACCAGTGGTCGCGCTTCGTAGCCCAGAATGCCTTTCAACGGGCCTTCGGCAGCCGCCTTCAGCAACGCGTTGACCTCTTCAGCCGTGGTCTCACGCGCCACTTCGAACACGCAGTCGGTCAGCGAGGCGTTGGCCAGCGGTACACGCACGGCGTGACCATTCAGTTTGCCGCGCAGCTCAGGGAATATCTCGGCGATTGCGGTGGCCGAGCCCGTCGTGGTCGGGATCAAGCTCATGCCCGAGGCACGGGCGCGACGCAGGTCCTTGTGCGGCGTATCGAGGATGCTCTGGGTATTGGTCAGGTCGTGGATGGTGGTGATCGAGCCGTGGCGGATACCCAGGCTCTCGTGAATCACCTTGACCACCGGGGCCAGGCAGTTGGTGGTACAGGACGCGGCGGTGACGATGCGGTGTAGCGCCGGATCGAACAGGTGCTGGTTGACACCCATCACCACGTTCAGCGCGCCTTTCTCCTTCACCGGAGCGCAGACCACCACGCGTTTGACGCCCTGATCCAGGTAGGCCTGGAGCACGGCTACCGACTTCATCTTGCCGCTGGCCTCGATGACCAGGTCGCAGCCCGACCAATCGGTGTCGGCGATCGCCTTGTTCGCGGTGACCTTGATGCGCTTGCCGTCGATCACCACCGCGTCGCCTTCTGCCCCGGCTTCAAGATGCCAGCGCCCGTGAACCGAGTCGAAGTTGATCAGGTGGGCGTGGGTCTCGGCGTCGCCGGCCGGGTCATTGATCTGGATGAATTCGAATTCCGGCCAATCCCAGGACGCCCGCAGCGCCAGGCGACCGATACGGCCAAATCCGTTGATGCCTACTTTGATTGCCATGTTCCTGTTCTCGAGTTGGGACTTCAGATGGATCGTTGATTGACACGCCTGGACAGTTCTTCGGCCGACTCCTTGCGCTCGGAGTATCGGTCGACGAGGTAGTCGGTGCGGTCACGCAACAGCAGGGTGAACTTCACCAGTTCTTCCATGACATCGACGGCACGGTCGTAGTACGGGGACGGTTTCATGCGGCCCGCTTCGTCGAACTCCAGGTAGGCCTTGGGCACTGACGACTGGTTAGGGATGGTGAACATGCGCATCCAGCGGCCCAGCACGCGCAGCTGGTTGACCACGTTGAACGACTGCGAACCGCCGCACACCTGCATGACCGCGAGGGTCTTGCCCTGGGTCGGGCGCACAGCGCCCATGCTCAGGGGGATCCAGTCGATCTGCGACTTGAACACACCGGTCATCGCGCCGTGGCGTTCCGGCGAGCACCAGACCATGCCTTCCGACCACAGCACCAGGTCGCGCAGCTCCTTGACCATGGGGTGGTCTTCGGGGGCGTCATCCGCCAATGGCAGGCCGGACGGGTTGAAGATTCGCGTCTCGGCACCGAAGTGCTCCAGCAGGCGGGCCGCTTCCTCCGTCAGCAGGCGGCTGAAGGAGCGTTCGCGGGTCGATCCGTACAGCAGCAGGATGCGCGGCTTGTGGGTGGACTGCTGGGCGATCGCCAGTTTCTCGGCGGATGGCAGGTCGATCAGTTCGCTGTCGATGTTGGGGATAACATGTTCGGTCATGGTTCTACTCCTGGGACAAGGCACCGGACGCCTGATCGAACCAGCGGCGCTTGAGCCACCAGGCCACGCCAACCAGCGAGATCAGTACCGGCACTTCCACCAAAGGCCCGATGACGGTGGCAAAGGCGACCGGCGAGGCAAGGCCGAAGGTGGCGATGGCCACGGCAATGGCCAGTTCGAAGTTGTTGCTTGCCGCGGTGAAGGCCAGCGCAGTGGTGCGGGGGTAGTCGGCCGCCAGCAGCTTGCCCATCCAGAAGCTGATGAAGAACATCACCACGAAATAGATGGTCAGTGGGATGGCGATGCGCAGCACATCCAGTGGCAGTTGCAGGACCATGTCGCCTTTCAGGCTGAACATGGCCACGATGGTCAGCAGCAACGCCACGAGCGTCAGCGGGCTGATCTTCGGAATGAACTGCTTCTGGTACCAGGTTGCGCCCTTACTGCTGATCAGGATCTTCCGGGTCAGGAAGCCGGCCAGGAACGGGATACCCAGGTAGATCAGCACCGATTGGGCGATATCGAGGAAGCTGGTCTCGATGACGCTGCCCTCCAGGCCGAACAGCGGGGGCAGCAGCCCCAGGAAAATCCAGGCGTACACACTGAAGAACACAATCTGGAAAATGCTGTTGAAGGCAACCAGGCCGGCCACGTACTGGTTGTTGCCGCCGGCGATCTGGTTCCACACCAGCACCATGGCGATGCAACGTGCCAGGCCGATGAGGATAAGGCCGGTCATGTATTCGGGCCTGTCGGACAGAAAAACGACCGCCAGCCCGAACATCAGCACCGGGCCGATCACCCAGTTCTGAATCAGCGACAGGGCGAGGATGCGTTTGTCCTTGAAGACCTGCGGCAACTCCTCGTATTTCACCTTTGCCAATGGCGGGTACATCATCACGATCAGGCCGATCGCGATGGCGATGTTCGTCGAGCCCAGCGACAAGCTGTTCAGCCAAACCGGCAACCCCTGGAACAGGCTGCCCAGCCCGATGCCAAGGCCCATGGCCAAAAAGATCCAGACCGTCAGGTAGCGGTCGAGGAAGGAGAGTCGGCTTTTGCTCATGGTGTATCTCCCTGAACGTCAAAGCGTTCCGATACGTGCCAGCTCGCCTTGAGCTGGGTGGCATCCAGTTGTTCGAAAGGCAATGTGAAAAATGCCGTGTTTTTTCTCGGCAGTGGTCAGCAGCAGGTAGCGACGCGCTGAGGGCGGTCACCCATGCTGTCCAGTCGTTTGGCGCTGGTGTTCAACCAGTCGCGATTGGCCTCCAGCGTTGTTACCAGGACATCGCGTACCCAGGTGGGCAGTTCTGGATGCAGGCGGTAGTAGACCCACTGGCCTTGGCGGCGGTCTTCAAGCAGGCCGCAGGTACGCAGTTGTGCCAGGTGGCGGGAGACCTTGGGTTGGCTTTCTTCCAGGGCGCAAATCAGTTCACAGACGCACAGCTCTTGCTCGCGAGCGATCAGCAGCATCATCCGAATGCGGTTCTCGTCGGCGAGGCATTTGAAGACCTGGGTCGGGGTCAGCGAGTCAGTCATGGCAGTTCTCGGTGTTTGCTCTTCATGCTTGATATATATGGTTTTTCAAATATACGAATTTTCGCATGTATTGCAAGGCCTGCCAGATTGATTCCTGCAGACGAAAAGAAGGCCTTGCAGGAGATCGGCCAGCTTGTGGGCTGCGCTGACGCTTGGCGAACTGAATTCGCAAGCAGTCCGCGTACCCTGTGGGAGCGGCTTTAGCCGCGAAGAATCCAACGCGGTGGATGGCACCGGCTGCGCCGGTGTTCGCGGCTAAAGCCGCTCCCACAGGGTCCCTGCCAATTCAATGAGTCATGTGCAGTTCCATGAGGGCGGGCCAGTCCGTTCCACCGTAGCGTCCTGTTGATCAAGGCTTGACCGCCCGCGCTGTGCAAATACCTTTAACATGCTCAAGGACCAGCCCCCATCGTTGAAAGAGAGTTGTATGGAGTTACGTCAGCTTCGCTATTTCCTGAGTGTTCTGGAGTACGGCAGTCTTGGCCGGGCGGCGGTCGAGCTCGGGGTCGGCGCCTCTGCACTGAGCCAGCAACTGTCGAAGCTGGAGAGCGAGGTGAGTACCCGGCTTTTGACACGTTCAAGTACCGGCGTGTCGCCGACGGCGGCCGGCCTGGCCTTCGAATACCATGCGCGCCTGGCGCTTCGTCAGGCGGAGCATGCGGTCCTTGCGGCACAAAGTGGCCGCATGAGCGGCTATGCCAGCGTAGGGCTGGCACCGACCACCGCATCGATTCTTGGCCTGGCGTTGATCGACAGGATGCGCGAACGCTATCCGGACATCCGCCTGCACCTGGTGGAAATGTTGTCTGGTTATCTGATGAACCAACTCAATGCCAGGCACCTTGACCTGGCGGTGCTGTTCCAGACAGAGACGGGGCCGCGGCTGGATGTCCGGGCGCTTCTGACGGAGCGGCTGTTCGTGCTGGTTCCCGCCCCGCTGGTCAAGGCCGAGTGGGGCGAGTCGCTTACATTGCAACAGATTGCGACGCTCCCCTTGGTGATGCCCAGCACCCAGCATGGTCTGCGCACGACATTGCGCTCGATTTTCGAACGGGCCGGGCTGGAGGCCAGCATCGTCATGGAAGTCGATGGTCTGTCGCTGTTGATGGATTGTGTCTGTGCGGGCCATGCCGCCACCATCCAGCCCGGCGCGACGGTGGCCCGGGCGCATCAGGCAGGCTTGCGCGTGTTTGCCATCGATGAAGCGCAGGCGCAGCGTCGCAATGTGATTGTCAGCCTGACCGATGACGAGCTCTCGCCGGCCGCGTTGGCGACACGGATCGTACTGCAGGAGGTCGCTCGGGATCTGGTGGAGCAGGGCCGATGGCCTGGGGCCCGGTTGCTATGACCTAGACTGTGGGTTCACTCATCCAGCCCCTTTAGAAAAACTGAATGCCTCCCCCTGACGATCGCGTTTCGCACCCTCCGGGCACTCATTAAAGTCCGTGGCCACGAGGAGCACCCGAACATTCGGCTCTTCGTGACCTGGAGGCGAAATGATCGATGTGCTAGTCATCGGAGGGGGCAATGCCGCCCTCTGTGCCGCGCTGATGGCGCGAGAGGCCGGAGCCAGCGTGCTGCTGCTCGAGGCCGCGCCCCGCGCCTGGCGTGGTGGTAATTCACAACACACACGTAACCTGCGCTGCATGCATGATGGCCCGCAGGACGTGCTGGTCGAGGCTTACCCGGAGGAAGAGTTCTGGCAGGACCTGCTGAAGGTCACCGGTGGCCAGACTGACGAAAAGCTTGCGCGTCTGGTGATTCGCGCGTCCTCCAACTGCCGTGGGTGGATGCGCCGCCATGGTGTGCATTTCCAGCCTTCGTTGTCGGGTGCGCTGCACACCGCACGGACCAATGCCTTCTTCATGGGCGGCGGCAAGGCGCTGGTCAATGCCTACTTTCGCAGCGCCGAAAACCTCGGGGTACAGATACGCTACGACACGCCTGTAGCCGACATCGAGCTGCAGGACGGACGCTTCGTTGCGGCCCATGTACCGGCGCGTGAGGTTCAGGGGCGGCAACTGCCCGCCGAGCGCATCGAGGCACGCACCTGTGTGCTTGCCGCCGGCGGTTTCGAGTCCAACCGCCAGTGGTTGCGCGAGGCCTGGGGGCAGAACGAGCGAGGGGAGTGGCCTTCAGACAATTTCCTGATCCGCGGTACGCGTTTCAATGACGGGGTCCTGTTGCGCCGCATGATCGAACAGGGCGCCGACACGATTGGCGACCCGACCCAGGCGCACATGGTGGCGATCGATGCTCGCGCTCCGCTGTACGACGGCGGCATCTGCACGCGCATTGATTGTGTGTCGCTGGGCGTGGTGGTCAACCGCGACGGTCAGCGCTTCTATGACGAAGGCGAGGACTTCTGGCCCAAGCGCTATGCCATCTGGGGGCGTCTCGTGGCCCATCAGCCCGGGCAGGTGGGGTTCTCGATCATCGACCAGAAAGCGCTCGGTCGCTTCATGCCGCCGGTTTTCCCCGGTGCCAGCGCCGACAGCCTGGAGGCGCTGGCCGGCCTGCTTGGTTTGCCTGTGCAGGCCTTCCTCGAAACCGTGCATGCCTACAACCAGGCCTGCCAGGTGGGCACTTTCGACCACACCCGGCTGGACGACTGTCACACCGTGGGCCTGGAGCCGGTGAAAAGCCACTGGGCGCGCCCGATCGATACACCGCCTTACTACGGTTACCCACTGCGTCCTGGCGTGACTTTCACCTATCTGGGGTTGCGCACCGATGAAACTGCCGCGGTCCATTTCGGCAGACGTCCTAGTCCGAACCTGTTCGCTGCCGGCGAGATGATGGCGGGCAACGTACTGGGCAAGGGCTACACCGCAGGTGTCGGCATGTCCATCGGCACCGCCTTCGGCCGTATCGCCGGGACCAGCGCCGCTGCGGCGGCAGGTTACGAACATCCAGAAAAAGAGAATCGCCATGACCGTGCAACTGCCTGAACCACGCCAGCCTGATGCCGCCCGGCCGGCCCTCGCACTGATCCCGGTGTTGAACCTGGAGGAGCGGGAAGTGGACCGGCAAATGCGGATCTGCAACGCCTGCCGATACTGCGAAGGCTTCTGCGCAGTATTCCCGGCCATGACCCGCAGGCTGGAGTTCGGCAAGGCCGACATCCATTACCTGGCCAACCTGTGCCACAACTGCGGCGCTTGCCTGCATGCCTGCCAGTATGCCCAACCCCACGAGTTTGCCGTCAATGTGCCCCAGGCAATGGCCAAGGTGCGCGGGCAGACTTACGCCGAGTACGCCTGGCCGGCCCTCTTCGGACGGCTGTATCGGCACAACGGCACCTATGTCGCCACTGCATTGGCCGTCGCCTTGTCGCTGTTCTTGCTGCTGACCTTGTACGTCAACGGCACGCTGCTGCCCGGGCGGTTGGCGGGGAACTTCTATGCGGTCTTCCCGCACAACGCTCTGGCGCTGATGTTCGGTAGTGTCTTTGCCGCTGCAGGTGTGGCCCTGGCGGTGGCGGTACGACGTTTCTGGCGCTCGGTCTCGCCTGCCGAGGCGCTGGCGCAACCGGCCAAAGGGGCAGTTTTCGAGGCATCAAGCGCAGCGTTGACCCTGAAATACCTGGACGGCGGGCACGGCCAAGGTTGCAACAATGCCGATGATCGCTACACGCTCTGGCGTCGGCGCTTCCATCACTTCACCTTCTACGGCTTCATGTTGTGCTTTGCCGCCACGGTGGTCGCCACCGGGTATCACTACCTGCTGGGCCAACAGGCGCCGTACCCGCTGCTGAGTGCACCGGTGTTGCTCGGAACACTCGGCGGTATTGGCTTGATCGTCGGGCCGGCCGGGCTGTTGGCGCTGAACCTGCGCAGGGCGCCGGAGCAGGGCGATGTTGCCCAGCGGCCCATGGACCGGGCGTTCATCCTGCTTCTGCTGCTGGTCAGCGCCACGGGCCTTGCGTTGCTGGGCCTGCGTGATACCGCAGCGATGGCGATCCTGCTGGCGATCCATTTGGGCACTGTGATGGCGCTATTCGTCACGCTGCCCTATGGCAAGTTCGCTCATGGCCTGTTCCGCAGCGCGGCACTGCTGAAGTTCGCGATCGAGAAACGCCGGCCCAACGCCCTGGGGCTGGGAGGGGAGTGAACCATGGACGCAGCCGGTTTTTTCCCAGTGCCGCGCCGCGCGAAACGCAAGGCGTTTCGCTTATCGGTTGGGCCACTTGTCCAGCAGGATCGACACGAACTTCTCCGCTGCTGGCGACAGCGACGCCCCGCGGCGATAGACCAACCCCAGGGTGCGGGTGACCTGGGGTTCGATCAGCGGCACGCTGACCAGCGTCGGGTGGTCGGCGTTGGGCATGGCCAGGCTGGGCATGGCCGACACGCCCAGCCCGGCCTCGACCATGCCCAGCGAGGTGGAAAGGTGCTGAACCTCATAGAACCACTTGGGCCGCAGATTGAGCCCGGACAGGGCATGGTCCAGCAGCATCCGGTTGCCGCTCAGTCGGCCTACGCCGATCAGGCGGTAGTCGGCCAGTTCTGTCCAGGTGACGGCTTCGCGGTTTGCCAGCTTGTGGTCCCTGCGGCAGGCCAGCACGAAATGTTCCTGTACCAGGGAGACGAATTCGATGTCCGGGTGCTGGCCGCTCATCATGTTGATGCCGAAATCGGCCTCACCCCGCAGCACGGCTTCGAGCCCGTCGTTGGCGCTGAGGTCCAGCAGACGAATGCGGATCTTCGGGTATTGCTCGTTGTAGTCGCGGATCACCGACGGCAGGAAATAGAACGCCGCGGTCGGGATGCAGGCGAGGGTGACCTGGCCGGTCTGTCGTTCGGCGAGTTCGCGAATGCTCAGGATCGAGTCCTCGAAGTCATCCAGCAGGCGCCTGGCCTTGGGCAGGAAGTCACGCCCGACGCTGGTCAGGCTGACGCGACGGGTAGTGCGTTCCAGCAACGACGTGCCCAAGCCTTCCTCGAGCTTCTTGATCCGTCGGCTCAAGGCAGGCTGGGACAGGTGCAGCGCTTCTGCGGCTTCGTGGAAGCTACCGAGTTCGGCGATTTTCACGAAAGATCGTATGTCTTGCAGCTCATATTCCATCTCGGTTCGCTCTTGGCATTGGGCTCTTTATTGATGCTCAAATCGGAACAATGACTACGATATTTGCATTGGATTGATTTATCCATCCCTGTCAATCTTTTGTCCACAGCATCAATGATGTCCATTGATCAACAAGAGTGCGAAATCATGCAACGAATTCCTTGCGTACTCATGCGCGGTGGCACCTCCAAGGGCCCCTTTTTCCATGCATGGGACCTTCCTGCCAATGTGGTCGAACGCGACGAATTGCTGATCAACCTGATGGGTTCCGGGCATGAACTGGAAATCGACGGTATCGGTGGCGGTAGCCCGCAAACCAGCAAGGTAGCGATTGTCAGCCCCTCGCTGCATGCCGACGCCGATGTCGACTACCTGTTCGTGCAGGTCATGGTCGCCCAGCGCCGGGTCGATACCGCGCCCAACTGCGGCAACATGCTGTGCGCCGTTGGCCCGTTCGCCATCGAACAAGGCCTGGTCAAAGGCCAGGACGGCAAGACACTGGTGCGTATTCGCAACCTCAACACCGGTACTTTCGTCAATTCGCTGGTAGAAACCCCCGGCGGCATCGTGCGCTACGAAGGCCGTACGGCGATCGATGGCGTACCGGGCACTGCCGCCCCGGTGCACCTGACCTTCCTCGATGCGGTCGGCAGCAAGACCGGCAAGCTGTTCCCGACTGGCAAGGCCAAGGATGTGATCGATGGCGTATCGGTCACCTGCATTGACATGGCCATGCCGATGATGGTGATTGAAGCCAGCCAGCTGGGTGTCACCGGCTCGGAAACCCCGGCCGAACTCGACGCCAACGTCGGTCTGCTCGAGCGCCTCGAGGCGTTGCGCCTGAAGGCCGGCAAGGCCATGGGCCTGGGCGATGTCAGCGGTATGGTCATCCCGAAGCCGGTGCTGGTGTCCAAGCCCCGCTATGACGGCACGTTGCAGGTTCGCTACTTCATGCCGCACAACTGCCACCGCGCCCTGGCCATCACCGGCGCGATAGGGTTGGCGACTGCCTGCGTCAGCCCCGGTACGGTCATCGGCGAACTGCTGGGCGAGGGCGCCGAGCAACTGGCCGAGGTACGCCTGGAACACCCAAGTGGCGGTATCGATGTCGCGCTGTCACGCAGCGGTGCCGATGGCAAGACGATTCAGGCCTCGGTGGTGCGAACTGCCCGGCGGCTGTTCTCAGGCTTCGTTTACGCCCCTACATTCCGCAGGTTGGCGGGGTAAGCCCAGGCGGTAGCCCAGACCTGTACATTCGCAACAAGCGCATCCGCACAATTTGAACAATGGGTGATGCCTCATGAGACTTGCCAAATCGCTGTACTTCCAGATCCTCTGCGCCGTCCTGCTGGGCGTGGTGGTCGGTCACTTCTGGGCGCAACAGGCCGTTGCGCTCAAGCCTCTGGGTGATGCGTTCATCAAGCTGATCAAGATGATGATCGCGCCCGTGGTCTTCTGCACCATCGTCACCGGTATCGCCGGCATGACCGACAAGCGCTCCCTGGGGCGTTTGATGAGCAAGACCTTGCTGCTGTTCCTGGTACTGACCGTCGTCAGCCTCATGATCGGCCTGGCAGCGGTATACCTGTTCCGCCCGGGCGTCGGCATGAACATCGACCCGGCTACGCTCAGCACCGAGGGGCTCGGCCAGTACGCCGCGTCTGCGGCGAAGCTCAGCGTGGTCGACTTCTTCATGCACATCATTCCCGACACGTTCATCGGGGCGTTCAGCAAGGGTGAAGTGTTGCCGGTGCTGTTCATCGCGGTGCTCAGCGGTTTTGCCCTGTCGTCCATGGGCGAGAAGGGCAAGCCGGTACTCGATGTGCTGGAGTCCGCCTCGACCATGGTGTTCCGCATTTTCGGCTACCTGATGCGCTTCGCCCCGGTCGGTGCCTTCGGTGCGCTGGCCTTCACCGTCGGGCAGTACGGCGTGACGTCCCTGGGCGCACTGGCCAAGCTGGTCGGTACGCTCTACATCGCCTGTGCGTTTTTCGTGCTCGTGGTGCTTGGCGGCATCTGCCGTGCCCATGGCTTCAGCCTGTGGAAGCTGCTGCGCTATTTCCGCGAGGAGTTCCTGGTGGTGCTCGGCACATCGTCCACCGAGCCTGTACTGCCACGCATGCTGGAAAAACTGGAAAAGCTGGGCTGCAAGAAAGGTGTGGTCGGGCTGGTGCTGCCAACCGGCTACTCCTTCAACCTCGACGGTACTGCCATCTACCTGTCGCTGGCGGCGGTGTTCATCGCCCAAGCCTGCAACATTGATCTGAGCCTCGGCCAGACGGTGACGATGCTGGCGATCATGCTGTTGTCGTCAAAAGGCGCCGCGGGTGTGACCGGTAGCGGTTTCGTTGCGCTGGCCTCGACCTTGACCGTCATTCACGACATCCCGCTTGCAGGGCTTGCCTTGCTGATCGGCATCGATCGCTTCATGTCCGAGGCGCGTGCCCTGACCAGCCTGGCCAGCAACGCCGTGGCCACCGTGGTCATCTCACTGTCTGAGAATGCCTGTGACCGGGAAACCTTGCTGCGCCGCCTGAACGGCACCCCGGCTGCACCGGACGTGGCGGACACTGTGCCGGCCGACTGGTCTGCCGAGCCTAGGCATCACGGCTGAAAGCCTCTTCTACCTCCCATTGTTGACTTAGAATCCCACTCAGCATCCCAGCGATGTCGAGTGGGGTAGGGGGCCGTCTGCCTTGGCGATGGCCGCAATAGAATAAAAACAAGAGATAAGACCATGCTCGCACTCCTGGGCCTGATCATGGTGGTGACCTTCACCTACCTGATCATGAGCAAACGCCTGTCACCGATCGTTGCGCTCACCGTAGTACCCGTTGTCTTTGCAGTGATCGGTGGCTTCGCCCCCGAACTGGGCAAGATGATGCTCGATGGCTTGAAGATGGTAGCGCCCTCGGCGGCCCTGCTGCTGTTCGCCATCCTGTTCTTCGGCCTGATGATCGATGCCGGCCTGTTCGACCCGTTGATCCGCAAGATCCTCAAGCGCGTCAATGGTGACCCGATCAAGATCGCCATCGGTACTGCGCTGCTGTCCCTGCTGGTGGCGCTCGATGGTGACGGCACCACCACCTACATGATTACCTGCGCGGCCATGCTGCCACTGTACAAGCGCATTGGCATGAACCCGATGATACTGGCAACGGTGTCCATGCTGTCGCTGAGCATCATGAGTGGCATGAGCCCCTGGGGTGGGCCGGCCACCCGGGCCATTGCCGCGCTCGGTCTGGATGCGACCGAGTATTTCATCCCGATGCTGCCGACCGTGATCGGCGGTGCGGCCTGGGTGGTGTTCACCGCCTACCTGCTGGGCCGCGCCGAGCGCCGACGCATCGGCAACATCGCCCTGGAGTCGGGTGGCGGCAACTGCTACATCAAGGAAATCCTCGGTGATAACCCGCACAAGCGCCCACGGCTGGCGTATGTGAACCTGGTGCTGGTGATTGCCGTGATGACGGCTCTGGTGATGGGTGTCATGCACGCGGCACTGTTGTTCATGATCGGTTTCGTCGCGGCGCTGATGATCAACTACCCGCAGCTGGATCTGCAGAAGGAGCGCATCCTCGCCCATTCGGGCAACGCCATGACCGTGGTGCTGCTGGTGTTCGCCGCAGGCATCTTCGCGGGGATCTTCTCTGGCACCAAGATGGTCGATGCCTTGGCGCAGACCCTGGTCGACTGGATTCCCGACGCGTGGAGCCACTGGTTCCCGCTGGTGGTGGCGCTGACCAGCATGCCGCTGACCTTCGTGCTGTCCAACGACGCCTATTACTTTGGCGTGGTGCCGATCCTTGCCAACGCCGCGGCCGCCTATGGCATCGACCCGGTTGAAATCGCCCGCGCCTCGGTGCTGGGGCAGCCGGTGCACCTGATGAGCCCGTTGGTGGCCTCGACCTTGCTGCTGGTGGGCATGGTCGATCGCGACATCGGTGACTTCCAGAAGGCCACCGTGAAATGGGCGGTGCTGACATCGCTGGTCATCACCGCGCTGGCCTTGGTCACGGGTGCCTTGTCCTTCTTCGTCTGATCTGCATGGGGCGCCGCTGGCGCCCACCTCATCCAAGAACAACAACAGAGTACCGAACATGTCCCGAACTGTTTTCCGTGGGGCCACCTGTGGCCTGCTCTGCGGCTGGTTGCCTGTGGCCGGCGCTGCCGGATTCATCGACGACGGCAAGCTCAAATTGCAGCTGCGCAACGTTTACTTCAACGAAAACTTCCGTGACGAACAAGGCATGAGCGCCCGCGCTGCTGCAACTGCCAAGAGCGAGCGGGTGGAGTGGGCACAGGGTTTTTTGCTGGACTACCAATCGGGGTTCACTCAAGGCCCGCTGGGCCTGGGGCTCGATGCCCTGGGGCTTGTAGGCGTACGGCTTGATTCGGGCCGCGGCCGCAGCGGTACCGGCTTGCTGCCGGTCCATGACGATGGCCGTGCGGCTGACGAGTTCGCCAGTGCCGGGGTGACGGCCAAGGCGCGACTGGGGCAGACCGTGGTCAAGCATGGCACCTTGCTGCCCAAGACGCCGGTGCTGGTCTACAACGATGCGCGGTTGTTGCCGCAGACCTACCAAGGCACGCAGCTGACCAGTAACGATGTCGATGGCCTGACCTTGACTGCCGGCCACCTGGACCGCTTCAAACAGCGCGACTCCTCCGACAGCACTGGCCTGTTCCTGGATGGCTACAGCGGCGGGGAGTCTGGCGATTTCAACTTTGCCGGTGCCGACTATGCCGTCAGCAAGCAGCTGCGCTTGAGCTACTTCCACGGCCAGCTCGAACACTTCTACCGCCAGGACTATGTCGGCCTGGTCCATGACCTGCCGTTGGCCGGCGGGGTGTTCACCACCGACTTGCGCTATTTCAAGAGCCGCGACAGCGGAGCCGCTCACGGTGGCGAGATCGACAATGACATGTTCAGCGGGCAGCTGTCCTACACACACACCGGGCACACGGTCGGTGCCGGTTACCAGGTGCTCGACGGCGAGGCCGGGCTGCCGTACGTCAGCGGTGCGACGGTCTACTCGTTCAGCAACGTGGGTATCGGCAAATTCATCGAGGAGGAAGAGAAAACCTGGATGGCGAGCTATGCCTACAACTTTGCCGCGGCCGGTGTCCCCGGGCTCACGTTCATGGCGCGCTACCTGAGCGGCGACAACGGTCGCTCCGCTGATGCCGGGCTAAGCGAGTGGGAGCGTGACGTGGAGCTTGCCTACGTGGTGCAATCCGGGCCGGTGAAAGGGTTGGGCGTGAAACTTCGCAACTATGTCTACCGTTCTGACTTTTCCCGAGGTCGCGACAGCAACCGGATCTATCTGACCTACGATATAGCGGTTTGGTAATGCGCCAGCGCGAGCATGCGCTCTTGGAGCGCTTGCTCGCCAGGTGCAGGCAGAAAAACGAATCACGCTCCGGACGGCTGTGGCGCTTTCTTGCCTAACCGGATCAGCTCGTTGGAGAAACACAGTCCGCTGAGAATCAACCCGGCCCCAAGGTACAAGGTATCTCGAGGTACCTCATTGAGGATCACGAACGCCAGCAGCGCGGCAAACAGCGGTTCAGTCAGTTCCAGTGCCTGGACTTGCGATGGCTTCAGATACTCGATGGCCTTGGTGGTACAGAAGAAGCCGAGGATGGTCGGCAACGCAGCCAGAGCCAGCAATGCCATGACCGCCGCCAACGAAAGCTCTCCGATGATGAACCCATCGGTCGCAGCCGGCATCAGCAGGTAAAGACTGCCGAAAAACAACAGTTGGCGAGTGAAATGCAGCCCCCCGGAAACGCCCATGCGCTTCATGGCAACCGAAAATGCGCCATAACCGCAGCCTCCGATCGAAGCGAGCACTGCGCCTTGCAGCGTGAAGCCTTGTTCCAGGTCGGCTCCAAAGATTACGGCAATACCGGCTATCGTCAATCCGGCGCCTACTGTCGCGTTGGCGGTGATTGGGTCCTTGAGGACTATCCGTCCCAGCAGTATCGAAGAAATGGAAGCGCTCGCCATCAGGATCACCACGACACCTGCCGCGGCGTAATGGCTATAGGCTGAGGTTTCAAAGTGGAACAGCACAAAAATGCCGAGAAAGGCGCAAACGGCCGCAGGGAGCCACTTGGCCGTATGCAGGGGCCGCTTGAGGAACATGAGCAAGGCTGACAGCAGCAGGCAGCCAAGTACGGTTTTTATCAGGGCGATGCTGCTGGAGCTGAATCCACTGTTCATCAACACCTTGCTGAGTACGCCGATCGTTGCATTCAATGCTGCGGCGCAGAGTGCAAAGAGGACGCCTTTGCCGAAATGAGATTGCATCAATACTTTCCTTGTCATTGGCTTTATACATTCGCCCCGTCGATATGCAGGCGATTGCGGCCCGCTTGCTTGGCGATATAGAGCGCCTGGTCGGCGCGTTCAATTAGTGACGGCGGGCTGTCGAGGGCTGTTCCATCGGAGCAGGCGATGCCGATACTGGCGGTTACTTGTCCGAAAGGGCTGCCTTCGTGAGGGATATGTTGCAAGGCCAGGCGCTCGAGCATCAGCCTGGCAACGACGGTTGCCCCATCGTTGTCGGTATCGGGCAGGATCACAGCCATTTCCTCACCCCCGTAGCGTGCCAGCAGGTCGCGAGGGCGGCGGATGCAGGAGGAGAGCAGGTGAGCCATCTGCTGCAGGCAGGCATCGCCAGCCGGATGCCCATAGGTGTCGTTGTAGCGCTTGAAATGATCGATGTCGATCATCAGCAGCGCCAGCGTGGTCCCATCTCGATGGGCCATGCGGATCTCCTGGGTCAGCGCTTCGTCAAAGCAGCGCCTGTTGGCAAGCCCCGTCAGCGCATCATGCATCGCTTGGCGTTCGAGCTGTTGGTTGCTCTCAAGCAACTGCTGTTGGGTCAGTCGCAGTTCGTTTTCGACCGCGCTTCGCCGGCTCATGGCTCGAATCAGCAGCCAGCCAATGGTTCCGGTCAGTGCGAGCAGCGCAGCGACCACCAGCGACGACAGCAGCGCCTCGAGCCGCCAGGCTGCAAGTGCTTCCTGCTTGCCCAGCGCGACCGTTGTCACCAGGGGTAGCTTGTCACTCTTGCGAAACGCATAGAGGCGTTCTACGCCGTCCAGGCTGGAGGTGAATGACGCGGTGCCGGCTGACTGGTCGATGAGGTACTTGGCGAAGATTGGCGACTTCGAAAAGTTGCGCCCCATGTCCTGTTCCCGAAACGGATAGCGCACCAGCATGGAGCCATCGGTAAAGGTCAGCCCGATGGCACCGTCATGGCCAACGTCCAGCTTGCCGAAAAGCTGCAGGAAGTTCTCCACGCCAAGCGTCATGGCAACAACACCGGCGAATTCTCCGCGGTCATCGTTGAATCGCCGGCTGATGGTGATCACCCATTCCTGGGTGACGCGGCTTCGGATTGGCAAGCCGATGAAGGGGTCGCGGGACGGGTCGTCACGGTGGTGGATGAAAAAGGCCCGGTCGCTGCTGTTGGCGCCGACGGGAGTCGGACGGTTGGACGACATGAGCCAGCGCCCATCCTTGGCATAGATGGTGATGCCGCTCATTGGCGGCATCAATGGCTGCTGACGCTTGACCAGCTGACCCAGCCGTTCGATCTGTGCAGGTTCGGCGCCCTCGGTTTCCAGGCGTTCGACCAGGCCGAGCAACAGCATCGAGCTCTGCCGGACGATACCTTCCGAATAGGTGGACAGTGCCTGGGTCAGGTTCAGGCCATGGACATTGATGTCTTCCAAGGCGCGCTCGCGAGAGGCCATGACCTTCCACAGCGTTAGCGAGGCGAGAGAACAACCTATGACCGATAGCAGTAGCACAACAAGGTGGATGTCACGCTTCACGTCAATTCACACGCCTTTTTCCCTAAAGACCAAGCTGAGCGCCGACACGCTGTAACTAACCAAACGGTCAGGATGTAACTATCTGGTCCATGCCCAAAAATATAGCACCTAAATTATTGGAATGTCCGACAGAATTACGCGAGCTGAAGTTTTCCTTGAGGGCGCGAGTCGTTATCTTCCAACCGGGTTTTCAGAAGAGTCAGCATGGTAATCAGGCAAGTAACCCTGGACGTAGCGCACGGTTTTCTCCAGCGTTCGCGCCATGTCGGGATGTGCCAACTGATACTTTCGTTCCAATTGCTGGCTGTTACGCATGTCGAAGCGCTGTGTCTGAATGAAGTTCAATGACTCGGCGCTGATCGCGAATCGGGCTGCCAGTCCGGGAATCATCAATAGCCACTTGAGCAACCCTATCGGTACATGGCGGCGGGGTGCCTTGATCTTCAGCGTTTTTGCCAGTTGTTCGAGCATACCCTGCAAGTTCGGGGTGTGCTCATAGAGCGCCAGGACCTCCCGGTTGGCCATCGAGGGGTCGAACGCCACGCAGGTCATCATCATCACCAGGTAGTCGACGCTGACCAACGGCAACCAGTGCCTGGCGGAACCGGGGACAGCCTTGAACCGGCCCTGGGCCAGATTTCGAATCAGTTCGGCCAGGGGTTGTCCTTCAGGGATGTGCCCACTCTCGCTGTGGCCACACACCGTAGCAGGATGAACGATCGAGTAATCCGCGCCCACCTCCTGCATGTAACGGATGACTGCAAAATGGGACTCCAGCTTGCTGCCTTCGTAGCCACCTGCTCGGCTGTAGACTGCGGGCCAATTGGTGTTTTCAGGGCGTTCGTTATCAACCCCGATACTCGCAAGGTGGGTGAGGTTCTGCAGCATATAGCCGCCTACCATCAGTAATCGGACGCGCAGGCTCGCCGCGAGCCTGGCGACTCTCAGCGCTCCTTGTACATTGACTGCGCGGGCCTGTTCCATTGTCAGGCCCCAGGTAAACTGCGCCGCGAGGTGGAAGACTACAGCGGCTGAAGACACGCATTGCTTGTCTGCTTCACTGAGTCCAAGCCCCTCCCTGCTGATATCGCCTTCAACTGCATGGATATAGGCAGGGTCACCGCCCAGTCGGGTGACCTGGGCTCTCAGGCGCTCGATGTTTTCGGGGTTACGCATAAGTACCCGGGTCGTGTGCCCTGTTGCAGTAAGGTGGGCCAACAAGTGTTGACCCACAAACCCACTGCCGCCTGTGACGAAGCATTCCACGCTCATGTCTGAACCCTTGTATGGATGATTGGCGCAGGCTAAGGTGTAGAGCGTACTCTACAGTCAAGGGATTTTTGCTGTGAATATTGGTGAGTTGGAGCGCCGCAGTGGAATCGGTCGCCATACAGTGCGCTATTACGAGCAACTCGGGCTAATCGTGGCCCATCGACAAGCCAACAACTACCGCAGCTATAGCGACCAGACCATTATTGATCTGGCCTTTATCCAGAGTGCCCAGAGCGGCGGTTTTTCACTCGCCGAGATCGGCGACATCCTTGTAGCCAAGCGGGGCAATACGATCGATTGCGCGCAAGGCGCGGTCCTCGTCGCCAGCAAGATGGCCGAAATTCAAGCGAAGATCACCACGCTGCAGGCCGCCTATGTGTTTCTGGATGCGGAGCGTGCAAAGCTTGAAGCCAGCGCCATTGCCAACGGACTGACTGTTCCTGACCTTACTGTGAATTTGCATGGCCCGACGCTGTAGCTTGTTTATTCGCAACTATTTCTCATTTACACTTGCGTCTTGTTTTCGGGGCCTACCTCTTTTCAGGATGCATCGTGTCGCTCGATCCCGCCAAACCGACGCTGCTGTCTACATTGGTACGTCACTATGACGACCTGGTGGACCACATTCGCCGACGCTTCGGCGACAGAAGCATGGCGCGCGATGTAGTGCATGACGTGTGTGTGCAGTTGCTTGAGCGCGGTGAGAAAGAAAACGTTCGGACCCCGCTGGCGTTGCTACGAAAAATCTCCAACGACACCGCCGTGAGTCGCTATCGTAGCGATCGCCGGCGAGGCGCCTGGGTAGAGGCAGTTTCAGAGCTTCCGGAGGTAGCCTGCCCGGCAGCCACGCCGATGAGCCGGTATGACAGCGAGCGCGAGTTTCAACTGCTCGTGAGCGCTATCGCAGACCTCCCACCTCGCTGCCAGGCCGTTTTCGTCATGCATAAAGTTCACGAAATTCCCCAGGCAGAGGTAGCCGCTCGCCTCGGCATTTCCATCAAGACAGTCGAAAAGCACCTACGCCTGGGGTTGGCGGCGTGCAGGCAACGGCTTGGCCGCGATGAGGTGCAACCATGACGAAGCAGCCCGAACAGGCGCCACTGGACGAGGCTCTTGGGCGACACCGTGAAGAGCTCAAGCACCTGTTCCCCCTGCCGCCGTCCAGGCCTGCGCCCGCTAAAGCGGTAAAGTCAGCAGGTATCACGCTAGCGGTTGCGATCGCCTTTGCCGCCCTTGCCTGGCTGAACCCCGCCTATAAGAACGAGGGTTTCGCTACCGCTATTGGTGAGCGGCGCGCTGTGCTGCTGAGCGATGGAAGCAAACTGCTGCTCGATAGTGGCACGCACGTCGATATCAGATGGCGCCTGCTCAGCCGCGAAGTCGACCTGCGCGCTGGGCAGGCCCTCTTCGATGTGTCCTCGGCCGTGTACCGCCCCTTCGTAGTGTCTGCTGGCCTGGCGAAAGTCGAGGTGCTCGGTACGCTGTTCAATGTTCGCCGCCTGGATAACGAGGCGGTTCGTGTGACCCTGGCCCGTGGGCGCGTGGACGTCACCGTGGCAGCTGCGGCGCAAGCGCCTGTCACCCTCAGGCCAGGGCAACAGGTCGACTCGATTGGCGGGCAACTGATGCCAGTGGCGAAGGTCGACGCCTTGAAGGCGATGGCCTGGAAAGATGATCGCATCGTGTTCGAGCAGACGCCGCTGGATGAAGCGGTGTCGTTGCTACGTCACTATCGCAAGGCATCCATTGAGCTGAGCGACCCAAGCTTGGCTGCACTCAAGGTGACAGGGGTCTTCGAGGCGCACAATGTCGACCTGCTGCTGGATCTGTTACCGAGCATCCTGCCCGTCGCCGTGCTGAAACAAGAGGATGGCAGCGTCCGGATTCAACGTAAATCTACAAGAAAATAATTCTCAAGCGCAGGTAGGGTTTCTCGATTCCCATGGCGGCTATTGAAAAAAGCCCAACCAAAAAAAGGAACTCGAGAAGTGCATTTTCCCCTCCGCAGTCGCCAACTACGCCTGTCATTGCTTGCCAGTAGCCTGCTCATCGCAATGTCGGCCCAGGGCCGGGAACGGGTGAACGTGGATCTCCCTGCTGCGCCGCTTGGGGAGGCCATCAACGCCCTTGCACAGCAGTCTTCGGTACAGATCATCTTTGCCAGCGATCTCGGTGCAGGCCGAAACGTGCCCGCGGTGAAGGGGCGGTTCACACCTGAGGAAGCACTTCAAACGCTGCTCAAGGACAGTGGCTTGCAAGCACAGGCCAAGGATGAGCGCACCTTCGTCATCATCGCGCAAGGCACCGCTGCACCCAGGTCCAAAAACCAAAGCGTACCCGTGGAAATGGCGCAGATGGAAATCACGGCCTCGCGCACCAGCAGTAGCCTGGTGTCCGCGACGCGGCAGTCCACCGTTCTCGAGCATGAACAACTGCAGGAGCTACGCCAGGGTTCAGAGAGCCTGGCCACGGTACTGGCCAAGGCGATTCCGGGCATGTCCGACTCCAGCCGCACCATCACCGAGTATGGCCAGACCCTGCGTGGGCGCAGCATGTTGGTCATGGTCGACGGGGTGCCGCTCAATACCAACCGCGACTCTTCGCGCAACCTGGCCAACATCGACCCGGCGCTGATCGAGCGGGTCGAAGTCATCCGTGGCAGCAGCGCCATTTACGGCAGCGGCGCCACGGGGGGCATCATCTCCATCACTACACGACCTGCTGGCGGTGAAAGCCGTGCCGAAACCAGCCTGAGCGCCACTTCGCCACTTACCCGCCTGGGCAGCGATGGCCTGGGGGGCCAGTTCCAGCAGTATTTTGCAGGCTCTCAGGGCGCGGTGGACTACTCGTTCGACTTCGGCACCCGCCACATCGGTGCCTCGTACGATGCGCACGGCGACCGGATTGCTCCGGAGCCCAGTCAAGGCGACCTGTTCGATTCGAACATCTACAACATTGGCGGCAAGCTGGGGCTGCACATCGACGAGAACCAGCGAATCCAGCTTGCCGTCAGCCACTACGATGCACGCCAGGACACCGACTACGCTACAGACCCAAGCGTCGCGAAACTCCCCGCAGGCTCGGTGCCGGCCAATGCGATCAAGGGCCTGGATCTCGACGAACAGAACCGCATTCGCAACACACTGCTGAACCTGGAGTACGAGAATCTCGACATTCTCAGCAGCCGGCTTTCTGCCCAGATGTACTACCGGGACTACTTCACCCGCTTCACGCCGTTCGACGCCCGGGCCGTTGCTACCCGTGGCGGCAACGTGGACCAGATCATGCAGAACAGCGAAGTGTTCGGCAGCCGCCTGACCCTGCGCACGCCACTTGGCGACAGCGGCAGTACCGAGCTGGTGTGGGGTGGCGACTATAACCAGGAGCGCAGCGACATGCCGCTGGATGTCTTCGACCCAGCGGCTTATGACGCCAGTGGCGGCCTGGTCTTCGACAAGACCGGCAAGCTCACCTACATGCCCCCGCTCAAGACCCGAAGCGCCGGTGCGTTCGCGCAGCTTCAGCATCGCTTCGATGAGCACTGGTCGGTCGACGGTGGCCTGCGCTACGAATACTCCACCGCCGAATTCGATGACTTTGTTCCTTTGTCCGAATCCAGGGCTGCCTCCCCTGTGGCGGTGAAGGGTGGCGACATTCACTACGATGCGGTGCTGTCGAACCTTGGCATCGTCTATTCGCCGGTACTCGGCCAGGAAATCTACGCCTCCTTCAGCCAGGGCTTCCAGTTGCCCGACGTGGGCATCCAGTTGCGAAATGCGCGCCGTGGCTTCGACCTGGGGGCCTCGAACCTGGAACCGGTCAAAACCAACAACTATGAGATTGGCTGGCGAGGTGAGCTGGGCAGCAACACCCTGGGCACCCTGGCCCTGTTCTACACCACCTCCAAACTGGGGGACGTGCAAAGTTTCAACAATGGCCTGATTCTGACCCGCACCAAGGAGCGCATCTACGGTGCTGAAGCCAGTGCCGACTGGCTATCGGACGATGCGGTGTGGGGCGCAGGGGGCAGTGCGACCTGGATGCGTGGGCGAGAAAAGCCGGACGGCAAAGGCTGGCAAGACATGACCGGCTATCGCGTTCCGCCCCTGAAACTGACCGCCTACGTCCAGTACAAGCCGACCCTGGACTGGAGCAACCGCTTGCAAGCCACGTTCTTTGACGCCAAGGATTACAGGCTCGATGGCGTGGACAGCTTTGGCCGACATCAGGTGAGTTCCTATACGACAGTGGACCTGGTCAGCCAGTACCAGATCACCCCTGATGACAAGGTGAGCGTCGGCATCCAGAACCTGTTCAACCGCGACTACTACCCGCTTTACAGCCAGTTGTTGCGTAATAACAACAACACCAGCCACTTGCCGGCACCGGGCACTGTGTTGACTGCCAGCTATACGCATGATTGGTAAGGTTGTAAAAGATCGCCGGGCCGATGACGAGCCCGGCGCTCGACGGAAAGAAGAGGGCGCTTCGGGAAGGGTCAATGGGCGTCGGCGGAAGGCTGTGTCGGGGGCTGTACCTTGCGCATCAACGGCACCAGTACCGTGGCGAGCGCGAAACACACCATGATCACCAGAAAAGCGTCGGCGTAGGTCAGGGTTTGCGCTTCGCGCCAGGTCAATGCCCAGAGCTGGCGCAGCGCGGTATGGCTGGCATCCAGGCTGTCCTGGCCCAGGGCTTGGGCGTTGCTGCTCCATTGCTCGAGCCAGGCGTTCATCGTCTCGTTCTGAACGTTCAGGTGCTCGGCCAGGCGCAGGAAATGCAGGTTGGTACGGTCGTTGAGTACCGTGGCGCAAGCCGCAATCCCGAGCGCGCCACCCAGGTTGCGCATCAAATTGAACAAGCCCGAGGCGAGCTTGAGGCGTGCAGGCGAGAGCGCACCCAGGGTGAGGGTCACGGTCGGCGGCACGGCCATCTGTTGGGCAAACCCGCGAATGGCTTGAGGCAGCAGCAGCTCTTTGCCGCCCCAATCATGGGTAATCGAAGAAAAATCCCACATCGAAATGCCGAACAGTGCCAATCCCAGCATCAGGATCCAGCGCAGGTCTACACGGTTGGCGAGAAAGGCATACACCGGAATCGCCAGCAGTTGAAACACGCCAGTGGAAAACACCGCCAGGCCGATATCCAACGCGCCATAGCCGCGCACATGGCCAAGGAACAGGGGGGTGAGGTAGATCGTGGCGAAAATGCCGATTCCGGTAATGAAGGAAAACAGGCAGCCCAAGGCGAAGTTGCGGTCGCGCAGGGCACGCAAGTCAACGATGGGGTCTTCGATCTTCAGGCTGCGCCAGATGAACAGTACGCCACTGATGCCCGCCACCCAGGCGGTGGCAGAAATCGTTGCATCGCTGAACCAGTTCCAGCGCGGGCCTTCCTCCAGGGTGTACTCCAGGCAACCGAGAAACACCGCCATCAAACCAATGCCCAGGTAGTCAGCGCCCTTGAGCAAGTGCAGGTTGGGGTGGTCGACCTTGACCAGCAGCGGTACGGCGATGGTGACGAACAGGCCAGGAACCAGATTGACGTAGAACAACCAGTGCCAGGACGACACGTCGGTGATCCAGCCACCGACTGCAGGGCCCAGCGTAGGGGCGAGCGATGCGATGGCACCGATGACCGAGGCAGCGATCACCCGCTGCTTGCCGGTGAAGTAGATGAACGCGGTGGTGAACACCAGCGGGATCATCGACCCGCCAAGAAAGCCCTGCAGGGCACGAAAGGCAATCATGCTCTGGATGTTCCAGGCCAATGCACACAGCAGGCTGGTCAGGGTGAAGCCGGCCGCCGATGCCGCGAAAAGCCATCGCGTGCTCATGACCCGTGACAGCCACCCCGACAAGGGAATCACAATGATTTCCGCGATCAGGTAGGCCGTCTGCACCCAGGCGATGTCGTCTGCACCGGCCGAGAGCCCGCCGCCGATGTCCTTGAGCGATGCCGAGACGATCTGGATATCGATCAAGGCGATGAACATCCCCACGCACATGGTGGCAAAGGCCGTGACTTTCTGTGCGGGTGTGAGGACGGGCAGGGCGCCATTCATGGCCGGGCTGCCGATGCCAGTTTCGCTTGCGGCAGGGCCTGCGGCCCGGTGTCGACTTCGGCGATCACCGAAAGGCCCGGGCGCAGGGCGCCAAAGTCTGCATCGCTGCCCTCAAGGCGCACCCGCACCGGCACGCGCTGCACGATCTTGGTGAAGTTGCCGGTAGCATTCTCGGGGGGAAGCACGCTGAACTGAGCGCCGGTGGCTGGCGCGATGCTCTCGATGCGGCCATGGAAGGTATGGCCCGGCAGGATATCGGCGGTGACGCTGACCGTCTGGCCGACTTGCATGTTCGCGAGTTGGTCTTCCTTGAAATTGGCGTCCACCCATAGCCCATGGGCGGGCACTACAGAGATCAACTGACTGCCGGATGCAGCAAAGGCCCCGACCTTGGCTCGGCGGTTGCCCACGTAGCCGTCCACCGGCGAGCGTAGTTCGGTGTAACCGATATTGAGCCGCGCCTGTTCCCTGTCTGCCTCTGCCTGGGCCAGCGCGGCTTGTGTCTGCTGACGTTGCGTGTCGATCACCGCCAGTTGCTGGCGCGCCGCAAGCCAGCCGGCTTCGGCGTGGGCCCGATCGGCTTGCGCCGTTTTCCAGGTGGCCTCGACGCGTTGGGCGCTTTGCACGGAAACCGCCTGGCTGCTGACCAGGCTCTGGTAGCGGACCTTGTCGTTCATGGCTCGCTGCGCTTCAGCGCTGCGGGCGTCGATCTGCGCTTTGGCCTGACTGATGAGCGCATGCTGCAACTGCTCTACCGCATCGAGGTTTGCAAGACGGGCACGTTGCGCGGCGACGGCCCCATCCGCTTTGGCCAGTGCCGCCGTGTAGTCGCGCACATCGATCCGCGCCAGGAGGTCACCTGTCTTGACGAACTGGTTGTCCACCACCGCGACCTCGGTGATATAGCCCGGTACCTTGGCGCTGATCACGGTGACGTCCGCGCCCACGTAGGCATCGTCGGTGTCTTCGATGAAGCGGCCATGGCTCCACCAGTGGCTGGCATAGCCTGCACCGCCAACCATCGCGAGCACCAGTAGCGCCGTGCGCAGTAGGGCCTTTGAACCGATGGATTTCCTTGCAACTGCTTCGGTGGCGTCCACCGGGTCAGGCGCTGCACCAACGTGAGCATTCATGACGGTCAACCCTCTGAAGAGGCTTGGGTGGGGAAGGGGCTTACCAAGGTGCTGCCTTGGCGGTAGGCCTGGCCGGTTTCAGCGCGCCAATGGGTCAGCGGGTCCGCGTCGGGTGCGATACACAGCCGGTGCTCGTCCACGGTGATGGGTTTTCCAGTGTTGGCGTCCATGAGTGCCAGGGCGACAGGCTCGCCGGTGCGTTCATCGGCCAGGTAGACCTTGTGCGAACCCTCGGCATGCTTCGCACCCCACGCCATCAAGGTCAGGATCACCGGGCGCAGGTCACGCCCGGCCTCGGTGAGCAGGTATTCGAAGCGCGGCGGGTTGTTCTGGTACGGCCGGCGCTCGAGCAGGCCTGCGGTGACCAGGTCGGTCAGCCGACGGGTAAGCGTATTGCTGGCGATGCCCAGGCTGTGCTGGAACTCATCGAACCGGCGCAAGCCATAGAACGCATCGCGCAGGACCAACAGGCTCCAGCCATCACCGATGTGCTCGAGCGCACGGGCTACGGGGCAAGGCATGGGTTGGAAGCTGGCTTTTTTCATGGCATCGGCCTCGGGCGTCATCCTGGGATGAAGTCACTATCCGCCAGTAACTTTCATTATGCAAGTTACTATGGCCATGATTTTGATGTCCGTTGGTCGGCCAGATTGACTTACGTGCAGGGAATCTCATTACCCGCCAGCGTCGTCATGCGACACCCGTTGTTCACTCGGACGCAAACGACGGTCGTTCCGCGAACCATGCCACCGCCAGCTCCTTGAACGCCTCAGCCGAAGGCGTCAGCGGATAGCGCTGGTCATGGGCCAATACGATGCTGTGCGTTGGCAACTTCTCCAGAGTCGGCCGACACACCAGCGCTTGACCATCGTAACTACGGTCACCAAATGGCCGGGTATAGATCAGCGCCACGCCAAACCCGTTGGCGACGAGGCTACGCTGCAGCTCGAAGGTGCGCACACGGTGCACAGCGGCGGGTGAGAGATCGTAGAAGCTGAACAGATCCAGCACATGCTGCCAGCTGTGGACCTGATCGGTGACGACCAGGGTGTATTCGGATAGCGCTTTGAGACTGACGCGCGGCTCTTTGGCCAACGGATGATCGGCAGCCAGCAGTACCTGGGCAGTCAGCTGACACAGCTGTGTGCATTGCGTGTTCGGCGGCAGACCCAGATCGTAGGTGATTGCCAGCTCTATCGCGCCCTCACTCAGCCGCTTGCCAACATAATCGAAGCTGCCTTCGCGCATATCGACAGTCACCCTCGGGCAGGACTCCTGCATTCGTCGCACAATCTGTGGCAGGCAATAGGGCGCCAGGTCTTCAAAACATCCGACGACCAATTCTCCAACACACTCTCCGGCATTGGCATTGATTTCGGCAAAGGTCCGAGCCTCTGCCAGAACGCGACGGGCCTGGACCATGACGGTGCGACCGAATGGGGTCAGCGATATGCCAAGGCCACGTTGGCGTACGAAAATCGATTGACCCAGTACCTCTTCCAATTCGGTGATGGCCGCCGAGATGGAGGGTTGTGAAACATGAAGCTCCATGGCGGCAGTCGTCAGGTTACCGTGCTTGGCCGCTGCGAGCGCATAGCGAAGTTGTCGCAGTGTGAACTTCATAGTTTTTTCCGTTGTGATACATCAGGACATATTATTTTATCCTTTTTTGAGGTTGTGAAATATTTCTCCTGTGCGGTGGTCACCGATGACAGGTGCCACGCCGATGCCGATTGCAAGGCTCATCAGCCCGTTTGGCGACCCTCTTTGGGCCGGATGCCCTCGACTGCTGCAATCCATGTTCTTGTTTGGGAGCGTCACAATGAAAATTACAAAGGCTCTGCTGACCACGACACTATCTTTCGGGCTGCTGGCGGCCGCTGGCGCCAGCCAGGCGGCCGGTTGGTGCGAGTCTGGCAAACCGGTGAAATTCGCCGGTTTGAACTGGGAAAGCGGGATGCTGCTCACGGACGTGATGCAGTTCGTGCTGAAAAACGGTTATGGCTGTGATACCGATAGCTTGCCGGGTAACTCCATCTCCATGGAAAACGCCCTGAGCAGCAATGATATTCAGGTATTTGCCGAAGAGTGGGTGGGGCGCAGCGAGGTTTGGAACAAGGCTGCGGCTGCCGGCAAGGTGGTTGGCGTCGGCGCGCCGGTCGTTGGCGCGGTCGAAGGCTGGTATGTGCCGCGTTATGTGATCGAAGGCGATGCCAGGCGCAAACTCGAAGCCAAGGCACCGAACCTCAAGACCATCGCCGATCTGGGGCAATACGCACAGGTATTCAAGGACCCGGAAGAACCGGACAAGGGGCGCTTCTACAATTGCCCGGCCGGCTGGACCTGCGAGCTGGACAACAGCGAGATGCTCAAGCGCTACGGCCTGGAAAGCACCTATACCAACTTCCGCCCGGGCACCGGCCCGGCACTGGATGCCGCCGTGTTGTCGAGCTACAAGCGTGGCGAGCCGATCCTGTTCTACTACTGGTCGCCGACGCCGCTAATGGGCATGGTTGACCTGGTCAAGCTGGACGAGAAGCCAGGCGTGGATAAGTCCCTGACCATCAAAGTGGGCCTGTCGAAGGCCTTCCACGAGCAGGCGCCGGAACTGGTTGCGGTGCTGGAAAAGGTCAACCTGCCGATCGATCTGCTAAACCAGAATCTGGCCCGCATGAGCAAAGATCGTATCGAGTCGCCGGAACTGGCCAAGTTGTTCCTCAAGGAGCACCCCGAGGTCTGGCATAGCTGGGTCAGCGAAGACGCAGCCAAAAAGGTGGACGCGGCACTCTGAGCGTGTGAACTCGTCCGGCTCCTGCCGGACAAGGCGCATGACAGTCCGCTTCATACACTTGCTCGAGAGAATCCCATGTTTCCCAAGAACTTCACGTTTTCCATTGCCGACTGGGTCAATGGCTGGGTCGATGCGCTGGTAACCAACTACGGTGACGTGTTCCGGCACATCTCCGACACTCTGCTGTGGGCCATCGTCAACCTTGAAGGCCTGCTGCGCACGATGCCCTGGTGGCTGATGCTGGCCATCGTCGCCGGTATTGCCTGGCACGCCACTCGTAAAGTCGTGACCACTGTCGTGATCGTCGGTTTGCTCTTCCTGGTTGGTGCGGTCGGTCTCTGGGACAAGCTGATGCAGACCCTGGCGCTGATGCTGGTAGCAACACTGATATCGGTCCTGGTCGGCATTCCGCTGGGTGTCCTTTCGGCACGCAGCAATCGCCTGCGGGCGGTGTTGATGCCGCTGCTCGACATCATGCAAACCATGCCCAGCTTCGTGTACCTGATTCCGGTACTGATGCTGTTCGGCCTGGGCAAGGTGCCGGCGATCTTCGCCACCGTCATCTATGCCGCCCCGCCGCTGATTCGCCTGACCGACCTGGGTATTCGCCAGGTGGATGGCGAGGTCATGGAAGCGATCAACGCTTTCGGTGCCAATCGCATGCAACAACTGTTCGGCGTGCAGCTGCCACTGGCGTTGCCGAGCATCATGGCTGGTATCAACCAGACCACCATGATGGCCCTGTCGATGGTAGTCATTGCGTCGATGATCGGTGCCCGTGGCCTGGGTGAAGACGTCCTGGTCGGCATCCAGACCCTGAATGTGGGCCGCGGCCTCGAAGCGGGCCTGGCCATTGTGATTCTGGCGGTTGTGATCGACCGCATTACCCAGGCCTATGGCCGACCACGGCATGGGGTGGGCAAATGAGCGTTACGCAGACGATGAACAAAATCGAAGTCAAGCATGTCTTCAAGATCTTCGGTGCTCGCGCCGAAGATGCCCTGAAACTGATCCGCCAGAATAAAGCCAAGGATCAGGTCCTGGCCGAAACCGGCTGCGTGGTCGGGGTCAACGATCTCTCGTTGTCCATCGGCAGTGGTGAGATCTTCGTGATCATGGGGCTGTCGGGCTCTGGCAAGTCGACCCTGGTGCGCCACTTCAACCGCCTGATCGACCCAACCAGCGGCGAGATCCTGGTCGATGGCGAGGACATTCTGCAATACGACATGGAAGCCCTGCGCGAATTCCGCCGGCACAAGATCAGCATGGTGTTCCAGAGCTTTGGCCTGTTGCCGCACCGCACTGTGCTGGACAACGTCGCTTACGGCCTGAAAGTCCGGGGCGAGAGCAAGGCCATATGCGCGGAGCGAGCCCTGCACTGGATCAACACCGTGGGCCTCAAGGGTTACGAAAAATCGTACCCGCACCAGTTGTCGGGCGGCATGCGTCAGCGCGTCGGCCTGGCCCGTGCTCTGGCTGCCGACACCGACATCATCCTGATGGACGAAGCCTTCAGTGCGCTCGACCCGCTGATTCGCGCCGAAATGCAGGACCAGTTGCTGGAACTGCAAAAAACCCTGCACAAGACCATCGTCTTTATCACTCATGACCTGGACGAAGCGGTGCGTATCGGCAACCGGATTGCCATCCTCAAGGACGGTCGCCTGGTCCAGGTCGGCACGCCGAAAGAAATCCTCTACCAGCCTGCGGACGAATACGTCGATCGTTTCGTGCAGCGTCGCGTAGCTTCGCTTTAAGGAACCGCGTGTATGTCGTTTGCCGAAAAAATCATCATCGCCGAGGCGCCAGTTCGTTGGCAGGACGTGGTGGCTGTGGCCCGGCATGGCGCGAAGCTTGAGCTGGCCCCATCGGCCTGGGCGCGGATCGAGAACGCCCAGGCGATTGTCCAGCGCATCGTTTCCAGCGGTGACCGCGCCTATGGCGTCAACACCGGGCTTGGCGCCTTGTGCAATGTGTCGTTGCAGGACGAACAACTCAGCCAGCTGTCGCACAACACCTTGCTCAGCCATGCCTGTGGCGTGGGTACGGCGCTGTCGGACGAACAGACCCGGGCGATCATGTGCGCGGCGATCATCAATTTCTGCCAGGGCCGTTCAGGCCTTCAGCGCAAGGTGGTCGAGGCGCTGCTGACCTTGCTCAACCAGCATGTCACCCCGCAGGTTCCGAAACAGGGGTCGGTGGGGTATCTGACCCACATGGCACATATCAGCATCAGCTTGCTGGGCGTAGGCCAGGTCAGCTTTCGCGGCCAGATCATGCCGGCGCAGCAGGCCTTGGCCGAGGTCGGCCTGGCGCCGATCAAACTGGGTGCAAAGGATGGTCTTTGCCTGGTCAACGGTACCCCGTGCATGACTGGCCTGAGCTGTCTGTCCTTGGACGACGCCACCCGGTTGAGCCAGTGGGCCGACGTTATCAGCGCCATGAGCTTCGAGGCCCTGCGCGGCCAGCTCGATGCCTTCGACCCTGAAATCATCGCGATGAAACCGCACCCCGGCATGCAGCGCGTGGGCAGTAACCTGCGTCGCCTGCTCGACGGCAGCGAAATCATTGCCAGCAGCCAAGGCATTCGCACCCAGGACGCCTTGAGCATTCGCTCGATCCCGCAGGTTCACGGTGCTGCGCGCGATCAATTGGAACACGCTGCGCGGCAGATCGAAACCGAACTCAACTCCACGACCGACAACCCGATGTTGCTGGGTACCCCCGAGTCGTATCGGGTGGTTTCCCAGGCGAATCCGCACGGCCAGTCCGTGGCCATGGCGGCCGACTTGCTGGCAATCGCGGTAGCGGAGATCGGGGCGATTGCCGAGCGTCGTCTCGATCGCCTGATCAACCCGTTGGTCAGCGGTTTACCGGCCTTCCTGGTCAGTCAACCGGGGGTGAATTCGGGCATGATGATTGTCCAGTACGTGGCCGCTTCACTGTGTGCAGAAAACCGTCAGCTGGCACAACCGGCAGTCGTCGACAACTACGTCACCTCCGGCCTGCAGGAAGATCACCTGAGCATGGGCACCAATGCCGGGTTGAAGCTGCACCGCGCCCTGGAGAACTGTACGCAGATCCTCGCCATCGAATACTTGTTGGCGGCCCAGGCCTTCGAGTTCCTCAAGGAGCAGCGCTTTGGCGCAGGTACCAACGTTGCCTGGCGGTTGCTGCGCGAACGGGTTCCGGCCTACGCCCAGGACCGTTGGCTGGCCCCGGATATTGCCAGCAGCGCATCGATTCTGAAGGACCCCGGTTTGCTTGGTGTTGCATTCCCCGAGCTGCTTTGACAGATGCAAGCGGCTCGCGACCTCGATCCATGACGAAGCAAGTTGTTCTGTGCCCGAAGATGCCCTAGGCTGCCTCCTTGTGAATCGATGCTATGACACTGGGTAGACGATGAGCGAATTACAAGGATGTTTAGGATTTTCCGGTCTGGAGTGCCGGCCTGTGGGGCCATCCGACGCAGAAATGATCTGCTCGCACCGCCAGGAAATGTTTCTTGAGGCGGGTGGGGACCCTGCAGAGCTACAGGTCATGACTCAGCACTTTCGCCCTTGGCTGGAGGAGCGGCTCGGTGACGGTCGGTATTACGGGTTCAAACTTCTGGATGGCGACCAACCGGTCGCAGCCATTGGCCTGATGAGCATTGATTGGCCGCCACATCCATCGCACCCAACCCAGGACAAGCGTGGTTATGTGTTGAATGTGTTCGTCCAGCCGGCCTACCGCCGCCGAGGCCTGGCTTCGGCCTTGATGCAAGCAGCTGATGCCGAGTTCGCCCGCCGAGGAATCACCTTCGCTGTCCTGCACGCCACCAGGACGGGCAAACCGGTCTACGAGCAGACCGGTTGGACTGGCACCTCGGAAATGGCCAAATCCATTACTTGAGAGTGGCCGCATTCGACCCATACCTGCCCTTCGCCATGGGGTTAGCTGCCGGTCTAACGCTCAGTCGACCTCTAAGTTCTCCAGCTGTGAAAAGCCAGACCCTATCAGAAAGCCAGTATCTGGCCGGAGCTGCACCGGCCGAATGAGCATGCCAAGCTGGGCTGATGGGGACTCTTGCCACTTTGCCGTTCAGCCTCTCACCGCAGCCCACGCCTGACGCTGAGTAGCGGATGCTCTTCATGGGCACCAATCTTTCATTAAGACTTGTTTATTGAGCTTTTGAAATCAAGCTTCTCATGTATTGGTTAACATCTCGCAAATCCTGAACACTCCAAGAGTGAGGCGGGATCTTAACATTATTCTCTTTCAATGTATTTGGAATCAAATTTCCATTTGGGCGAAGCACTATAGAAGATACAATCACCCCAGGATAATCAGCTAATCGCTTCTTGAAATTCAATGTCGTGAGGTCTGGCGTTGGAGGATTGCTTTTTCTTGCCAGCGGCCCTGTCCCTTTGATATCCGCACCATGACAAACCGAGCACCTCTGTATGTAAAGGTTTTTTCCGTTGATATTATCCGCCAACGAATACGGCGTTTGGGTTGTTGCGCAGAATCCAAATAACGCGATGAACAACTTTCTGTTTTTCATTTTTGATTGCGCCAATCAATTTTAATGAAACGAACCTTGCGCGATCACAGCCTGTCCAAGCAGGTAGTCCGGCTGCCGACATGAATACGCCTCTTTCCGAGGTGGACAGCTTAGAGGCGGTTCGGTTGTCTGTCGAACGGTAGCTTTGACTAAGGCGCAAGGCGTCCGCCACTGGCAGATAGCAGCTACTGGTGAAGGTCAGCTATGGGTCGAAAGCGGTCACTCGCGAACGGCTGCTTTCGACCCATTACCGTCCTTCGCGAGAGGCGGCTGCCGGCCATTAGCAGTCATCTGATGTGGCGTTGAGCCCCGAAACGATTTAGTCATCTGAATCCAGCTTCCTTTACACCTACTACTATCCCTACCAACGCGTTGAACGAATCAATATCAAGCGGCCGGCTCAGGAAATAACCCTGACCTTCATCGCACGACACTGCTTTGAGCAATTCCAAGTGGTCGGCGGTCTCAACGCCTTCTGCGGTGACGATGAGGGATAATGCACGCCCCAAACCCACGATAGCTTGGATGATGGCAGTATCGTCCTCGTTCCCCCCCATCCGGCTCAAAAAACTGCGGTCTATTTTCAAGCCGTCAAAGGGGAATTCGCGCAGGTAGCTCAGCGAAGAATACCCCGTTCCAAAGTCGTCCATCGATATCCGCACACCGATGCGCTTGAGCGCTCGCATGACCTCAAGTGCGCCTGCGGCACCGTCAAGCATGACACTTTCGGTAATTTCCAACTCCACCCTTGCAGGATCGACTCCGGAGTCGTTCAGCGTTTTCTGAATTCGCTCGACCAGGTTGCCTCGCTTAAATTCAATGGGTGAAAGATTGACTGAGACAAACAAGCTTTCCGGCCACTGCGCGACGGAGCGGCAAGCGGTACTGATAACCCAGTTACTTAAGGAAAGAATCAGCCCAGCCTCTTCGGCAATCGGGATAAACGTGTCGGGTGGTATTAAACCGCGCTCAGGATGCTGCCAGCGTACCAGCGCTTCGGCACCGACCATCTGACCGTCAGCTATACGATAGCGTGGCTGGAAATACAGACGTAGTTGGCCGTGTCTGATGGCGAAACGTAGGTCGCTTTCCAAACGACGGCGTTCAATGATCCTGGCATTCATATCACCCGCGTAGTAGCGCCAAGTGTGACCACCAGCGGCCTTTGCCTCGTAGAGAGCAATATCGGCATAACGAAGCAACTCGGCGGCCTCGACAGCGTCCGTTGGCGCCATCGCGATGCCTATACTGGTGCTGACGAACACTTCCTGCTCCTCGATCGCTATAGGCCGCTCGAGGGACTCGATGAGGCGACGACAGAGCGCCTCGACTTGATCCTGGATGCTCATGTCGGTGAGGATCAGTACAAACTCGTCCCCCCCGAGGCGAGCTACCAGATCGCCATCGCGCACGCACTCAGCCAGCCGGCTCGATACTTCATTCAGCACCAAATCACCGGCAGCATGCCCGAGCAAGTCATTGACCGGTTTGAAACGATCAAGGTCCAAGCTGAGCATGATCAGAGGTTGCTCTGCTGTCTGCAATGCCTTGAGTTTGCCGTCCAGAAACTCCTGAAGACGCCTCCTGTTGGGGAGCCCGGTCAAGGCGTCGTGTTGTGAGAGGAATTCGATTCGCCGACGGGCTTCAACCTCTTCCGTCACATCGGTCGCCGTACCGCGAAAACCTTTACCTGCCATTTCGCGCGCCGAAAGGCGAGTGATGCGCTCCCGACCTTGGGTATCGACGTAGCGGCACTGAATGCTGATATCCGACCGACGGTTCGGGATACTGAGCCACTGGGATAACGTGCCCGATTCGGTGCACAACAGATCGTCGATCACCGCACCGATCCAAGCGTCCCTGGACAATCCCGTCACGTCTTCAAACCGCTCGGACAAAAAGGTCAGACGCCAGTCAGCATCTATTTCCCATACCCAATCCGAGCTGGTTTCAACGACGTCGCGAAAACGCGCTTCGCTGGTGGCTAGGGCCTCCTGGCTGATCCGTAGCGATGCATAGCTGGAGTCAAGCTCCAGCGCCCCGGCGGTGGTGCGACGCAAAATGGCCCAGGTCATCAGGCACACCAACAGCAAGGCAACGCCGATCAATGGCAACCCTAGCTTCAATAGACGCAGCCCTGGCCTGGATGAGCTCCAGCGCAGCGTACCGGCAGCACCGTCATTACCCAATGGCAGTAGTGACATTGCGCCCGCCTCGTCAGCCGTGGCGACATGCAGATTCTCGACTCCAAAATCGTTGCCGATCAGCTCGAGCTTGGCGCGGTTCAAAACATCCACAAAAATCAGCACCGATGGCGACCTGTCATCCGCCACCACCGACTGATCGGTGCCCGGTGTAATCGCTGCTGCCCCGACGAGGGCGGGTACGCCACTTACATTGATAAAGGCAGTGATCGGTGTTTCTGTTTCCGCGCCTGCACGAGCCTTATCAAGAATCCCGGCAATGGACTGCCCGAGCCACTCAGAGACCTCAACGGATTTGAGCTCGCCCTTGACCACAGAGTAAACGGTGCGATTGACGTCGTTGACGACAAACAGCCCGTGGAAACCGAAGTCCTTATAAATCGTTGGTCCGACGTTTTGTCGAGCGAAGGCCCAGTCTAGGTCAACTTCGGTATGCAGGTGCTTATAAGCATCACCCCAAAATGCGTAATCCTTGACGGTCGAGCGTAGCGATTTCTCCAGCGATTGCATCGCCTTCTTGGTGTAAAACGCGCTTTCGACCTCCTCCGTTCGGTCTAAATCATGGGCAAGATAAATAAGTGAAACGCTGGCTAGTAAAAACACACCCGCCAACAGGCCCAAAAATTTGAAAAGAGAAGCCCGTGCTAGCGACACGCTCGAGCGATTAGAGAGGGTAACGATGGAGGCGAGATTGTTCGGCATGATTTCCTGCTGGCCGCAGATACAAGTAGCGTGCATAACGCTATCGGCTGCGCTGAGGAAACCGTGAGAGTGCTCATTTTTCTGTGGTCGGTGTAAAACACCGATATGGCTAGGCCCTACCCAAGAAATGAATTGCCCTTGCTTTCGTAGACAACGCCAAGCGACCGCTCTTGGCCGATAGCTGTCCTCCGCGAAAGGCAGCTCTGGGTCGAAAGCGGTCAGTTGTGACTGGCTACTTTCGTCCCAACGCTGCCATTCAGCCCCCTGGCTTAGTAGTTGTGCTGCCTCCGGTATTCGCCCGGTGTCATGCCTGTCCAGGCTTTGAAGGCGCGCAAGAAAGAATTGGCATCCATGAAACCAATCAGGAACGCAATTTCCCCTGGGGACAGGTTTGAGCGAGATAGGTAATGGCGAGCCAGCCCCTCACGAGTGTCATTGAGTACCTCCTGATAGTTCAGTGCCTCGTCTGCAAGATGGCGCTGGAGGGAGCGCTTGCTCATCGCCAGGCGACGGCAGACATCATCGATGCTGCTCCGGCCGCTCGGCAGCATATCGAGCAGTGCACTGTGTACTCGCTCTTGCGTGCTGGCGCCAGCTTCGAGCTTTGAAAGCCGCGTCTGGAGTTCCGGCTCGAAGAATTGCCACATGGAAACGTTCTCGGTGAGGAAAGGGCGAGCAGCATCTTCTTTGGAGAAGCGAATACGATTCCAGTCGCCTTGTCGCAAACTACATCCAAGGAACGCTTCGCACGGCTGTACTGGTTTGGGCTGCGCTACCAGCTCTGCCTCCTGCGGTGTGATCGTTTGCCTTGTGGCGAGGCGCGCCAAGTGGGTAAGAAAAACCAGTTCCATGGCACAGAGGCTGCGCGGCAGCGGACGATCGTATCCATAACACTCGATGAAAACATCGGTGTAAGCGTCGTTGAAGACCACATTCAGTGCCAAGGGACCACAAAGACGCTTGTATTCGGCAAGCCGGGTGAGCGCCACGTTGAGGTTGGGGCTGCACAGGCAAGCAAAAAGAGCCGGGTCGAAGGCTTCGACTGAAATGGCACCACCGAGTCGTAGCGGTAGATGCGATTCTCCAACCAGCTGTTCAAGGCTTTCGAACAGTCGAAAATACTCAGGCGGCGAGAGCACGGAATCCTTGCGGCTGAACAAATCCGCCGGTAGTTGGGCCAAGGCCAGCAGGTCCCCAGGTGTTACTCCCAAATCAGCAATGATCACCTTCCACCCAGCATGCACAGCGAAATTCTTGGCTTGTTTCATTATCGAGGCATCTCTTCGCAGTGCATTGCTGTAGCACGATAGTCAGTAAGGTGAACGGGTACGGCTTCTCTGTCCTTTCTCAGGATGCCTTTTCCATTGCTTTGCGGGACATCTTGAGCACCAGTTTGCGAGGCAGCAGCGGAACAATCCAGTCGAGCATGACGCGCAACTTGCCTTCGTTGAAAGCAACCAGTTCACCGCGCTCCATGGCCTCGTAGCCGCATTGCGCTACGGATTGTGCCGTCTTGGCATTTTTCCAGGCATCCACGCCCTGTAAATCCCCCGCGGTGACGAAACCTGTTGCGACCGCTCCCGGGCATAGGGCAGTGGCGGTTACACCGTATTCCCTGACTTCCTCGGCGATTGCCTGGGTGAATGATGTCACGTATGCCTTGGTGGCGTAGTAAACCGCCTGCAAGGGGCCCGGTATGAACGAGGCGGTCGACGAGATGTTGAGAATGCGCCCGCATCGACGCAAGACCATTGCCTTCAGATAATGATGGGTCAGAGTGGTAAGCGCGCCCATATTCACTTGCATCATGGCTAGATCGGCAGCGATGTCGCGTTCGACAAACTTCCCATGGCCACCGAACCCGGCGTTGTTGATCAGAACGTCGATGGACAACCCTAATGCTTCGGTGGCAGCGATTACTCGATCTGCTGCACCAGGATCGGCCAGGTCTTCCACGATTACATAGACTTTCACCCCGTATCGTGTCTGAAGTTCTTGCTTGATGGACTCAAGCTTGTCACGCGAGCGCGCAACCAGGACGACATCGCCGCGCCTGGCCGCATGGAGGCGTGCCAGTTCTAGTCCGATGCCACCCGAGGCGCCGGTGATCAATGCGGTGTCAGGAACCATGTCATCTCCTTGTTTGGGGCAATAAGTTTGGGTAAGGAGATGTTACGGTCCGAGTTTTGGCATGGCACTAGCACAAGATGCCATGGCTAATTCTGATTGTGCCAAGCGCTCATCGGGCATCCCGTAGCGAAGACCGGAGTGAGCCAGAGGGTCGGTCGCATCAGGTGCAGGTATGGCTAGGCTTGAGTGTTCGCCAGGGGGCGACTGCGGTCTGTCGCGAACGGTTGCTATCGACCCGAAGGTGCGTTGATGGAGGACGGCCAACGACCAGTCGACTGACCAGGCCTGGGCGGTTACGCTGGCGCTTTCTACCTGCACGGAAGCGCCAATGACAGAGGCATACCAAGGAAGCTGCTTGTGCGCAGCAGTCAGTTTCGAGCTACTCGCTCCGCCAAAGGCAGTGAGTCATTGCCATTGCAGCCAGTGCCGCAAAGGCCACGGGGCCGCATTTGCTTCGTACGGCAGCGTTCCGCGCAGCAAGCTGCGAGTACTTCGCGGCACCAACAGCATCAAGGCCTATGCGTCTTCACCGACGGCAGTGAGGGAGTTCTGCGTGGAGTGCGGCTCGACCTTGTTCTGGTCACGCTCCCAAGGTGAGTTTGCCGACTGGATTTCAATAGCGATAGGCACGCTTGATACACCGTTCCTGCCGAAGAAGCAGAAACATGTTCACGTCGATTCCGCAGTGCTCTGGTACACGCCATCCAGTATTCGGCCTCAGATCGACTGACAGCTACGCGCCCTGGGGAAAGCAGTCACCCAAAATGATGCTGGCTTGCGCGCTGCTGGCACTGGCCCTGCGCCGCCGGTGGATTACCTGGAGGGGCTTGGCGAATGACTGTCGTCCGAGAACGGCGATTGTTGACAGCTGTCGAGGTGGTGCAGGGTGGATTTCAGTGTCCTTCCACCGTGGATGCTTCCAGCTGCTGATGAGTGGCCGAGCGATCGCGAATGGCGAATGGTGACAGAGGGCCCTGATGGTTCGGGGGGGCTTTCAGTGGGGCTCCATCCCAGGGTCTGGGGGGGCCTAAAGGGGCGGGCAAGCCTGCTGCTTGATCCGCACTCCGATGCTTCCATGGGCGGAAGCTCGGCGTGGTACGTGCTCGCCTTCTTTGCTAACTGGTCCCTTTCTGAAACAAATCCCGAACCACCTCCCTCATCCAGCGATTCCCGCTGTCTTGCTGGTACCGCGCGTGCCAATGCTGCTTGACTGTGAAACCTTCCACTGCAAACGGGCAATCGTGCACCTGTAAACCATGCATGTCGGCAAGTGTCTGCCCGATGTGCCGTGGCAGCGTAGCCACCAGGTCGGTCGACCCGACGATCATCCCCAAGCCCAGAAACGCTGGCAGCTCCAGTATGATCCTGCGTTCGATGCCGGCCCGCGCCAAGCCAGCCTCCAGTAACTTCTGCCCGGTCCCGGCACTGATCTGTACATGCCCTTCGCCCTGGTAGCGCGCCACGCTCATGCCTTGGCCCAAACGAGGGTGTTGTGGGTTGCTCAGGCAGACCCAGTCCTGCTCGAACAACACCTGCTGATACATCCCCGCGCCCAGCCAAGGCACAAAGCCGATCGCCAGGTCCGCCTCGCCCGACTCCAGCGCACTTTCGGTATTGCCATCGATGCGCGCCGCCTCCAGGCGAATACCGGGCGCGTGGGTACGCAGGTGGTTGAGGATGCTGGGCAGCAGGGTGATATGGCTGGCATCACTGACGCACAGGCGAAAGCGCCGTTGCGCCGTGGCCGGAACGAATTGCGGCTCCCAGGCGGTCAGGCGCCGTAGCGACTCCAGCACCTCGCGGCATGGCCCGATCAACTGGTCTGCGCGCGGGGTAGGGGCCATGCCCCCTGGCGTGCGTACGAACAGCGGGTCGTTCAACTCTTCACGCAAGCGCCCCAGCCAGATGCTCACAGTAGGTTGGCTCTGGCCGAGCTGTTCAGCGCTACGGGTCACGCTGCGGCACTGGTACAGCACATCGAACAGCTGCAGCAGCTTGGGGTCAGGCAAGGCGTCGAGCGTGCTCATTATTGCGAATCTCAATAGGCATATTAAGCCCATTGTATAGCCGAAATAAGCCTCGCTGCATAAGGTAGTCGCAAACAACAGGAGGTCTGCGACGTGAAAATCTGCATTCTGGGTGCCGGCGCCCTGGGTTGCGCCATAGGCGCGGCCTTGAGCGAGGCGGGGCATGAAACCTGGCTGTTGAACCGTGGCCGCGCACATGTCGAGGCGATGAACCTGCACGGGCTGCGGGTGCAGGACGAACGCGGCGAGCGGCAGGTGCGGGTCAATGCGGCCTGCGACGCCGAAGACGTGGGTGTGGCCGACCTGGTGGTGGTGCTGGTCAAATCGTTCCACACCCGCGAGGCGATTGACGGTGCCGGGGCGCTGATCGGGCCGCAGACGCTGGTGCTGTCACTGCAGAATGGCCTTGGCCATGAAGACATCCTGGCCGAGGTGGTGGGGCGTGAGCGGGTGCTGGCCGGCAAGACCTACGTCGGCGGCGTATTGCTGGCGCCGGGTTCGATCCGGGCCGGTGTAGCAGGCAAGCAGACCTTCATCGGCGAACTCGACGGCAAGCTGACGCCCCGTGTGCAGGCCATTGCCGAGGTCTTCAACAGCGCCGGGCTCGCGACCACGGTCAGCGACAACATCCTTGGCACCATGTGGGACAAGCTGCTGGTCAACGTCGCGACGGGCGCGCTCAGCGCTATCACCAGGCTCGGTTATGGCCAGCTCTACAGCGAGCCCCTGCTGGAAAGCACCGCCAAGGCAGCGGTGGCTGAAGCCATCGCCGTCGCTGAGCAAGCCGGCATCCGCCTGAGCCTCTCCAGCCCGGATGCTGCCTGGCGGCTGGCCGCCGAAGGCCTGCCGGCAAGCTTCCGTACCTCGATGCTACAGAGCCTGGAGAAGGGCTCGGTCACCGAGATCGATTTCATCAACGGCTCCGTCGTGCGCTGGGGCCAGCGCCACGGCGTGGCGACGCCGGTCAACGCGACCCTGGTGGCCTGCATCAAGGGTATCGAACGCGCAATGGCCGATCAGCAGAAGGGGAGTCATCCATGAACCAGCCGAAAGCCTACCTGGAACACGTTGCGTTCTGGGTGCGGGACATCCAGTGGCATATCCGCTTTTTCAGCGAGGTGTGCGGCATGACCATGCGCGAGATACAGGGCGACGTCGAGCAGCCGGCGCAGTACTGGACTCTCGGTGGCCTGCAGTTCATCCACCAGCCGGACTTTGCCGGCCCGGAAGGGCGCATGGCGCACCTGGGCATCATGTGCGAGGACCTTGAAGCTGCCCTGGCCGCTGCACAGCGTTTCGGCGTCAGCGAAATGCCCCAGGGCCGCAACTGGCTGCGCCTGCCGGACGGCCTGGCGGTGGAGTTCATTCAGGCATTGCCGGCGAAGTGTGTCGCCCAGGCATTGGCCATCGACCCGCGTGCGGAGGTGAAGGCATGAGCGTGGTGGAAAAATACTGGGACGATGCCCGCGAAGGTGATGAATGCATCAGCCCCACCTACACAGTGACCCGCGAACGCATCCTGGCCTATGCCGACCTCACAGGTGACCACACCCCGGTGCATGTCGACGAGGCGTACGCCAACGCAAGCCACTTCGGCTGCCTGGTTGCCCATGGCCTGTTCGGGCTGTCGATCGCCGACGGCCTGAAGACCCAGTGCGAATACCGCTTTGTGCCGGGCATGTCGCTGGGCTGGACCTGGGACTTCGTGCTGCCGATCAAGGTCAACGATGTGCTGCACGTGCGCATGCGCGTGGGGGCGATGCGCCCGAGCAACAGCCGTCCGGGCTGGGGCATCGTGGTCCTGCCGTCGGAACTGATCAACCAGCACGGCGAAGTCGTGCAGCGTGGCGAGCACCGGCTGATGGTGCCCAGGAGAGTGCAGGCATGAGCCAGGCATTGCCATTGGCGGGTATCCGCGTCATCGATTACAGCCACTTCCTGGCCGGGCCCTATGTGGGCCGCTGCCTGGCAGCACTGGGCGCCGAGGTGATCAAGGTCGAACGGCCGGGCAGCGGCGATGCCGGCCGCCAGCATGCATTCACCCTGGATGAGCAGCAGAGCGGTTACTTCCTGCAGCTGAACATGGGCAAGCAGGGCGTCAGCGTGAACATGAAGGACCCGCGTGGCAAAGCGTTCATGCAACGCCTGACCGACTCGGCCGATGTGTTCATCGAAAACTATCGCCCCGGCGCCCTGGACAAACTGGGCCTGGGCTATGCCGAGCTGTCGGCGCGCAACCCGCGACTGGTGTACTGCTCCATCTCCGCGTACGGCCACACCGGGCCGGATGCCCACCGCGCCGGTTTCGGGCTGATTGCCGAGGCCAAGAGCGGGATCATGCAGATGGTCGGCGTGCCGGGCGAAGCGCCGCCGTTGCTGCGCATTTCCCTGGGCGACATGTACACCGGCATCCATGCCGTGGCGGCGATCAATGCGGCGCTGCTGGGCCGGGTGAGCAGTGGTCGTGGCCAGCACATCGACATGGCCCTGTACGACACGCTGGTGTCGATGCATGAATACGCGGTGCAGTGCTACACCTTGTCCGACGGTACTGTCCTTCCTGAGCAGACCGGCCATGACATGCCGACCTCCACCCTGTACGGCGTGTTCCGCGCCGCCGATGGCGACCTGGTGATCGCCGCCCAGGTCGACGACGCCTGGAAGCGCTTTGCCGCGATGCTCGAGGCCAACGGTGGCCCGCCCGGGTTCGGCAGCGACAGCCGCTACCATAGCCTCAATGGCCGCAACGCCCATCGCCAGGCGATCCTGGCCGTGGTGCGTGACTGGGTCGGCGCACGGCGGGTAGCCGATATCCTGCAATTGCTCGATGGTATCGACATTCCCAGCGCCAAGGTGCAGCGCATCGACGAGGTCGTGGCTGACCCGCAGATCCAGGCGCGCAACATGGTCATCGAGCAGCAGCACCCGCGCTACGGTACCTTGCGCCTGCCCAACCTGCCGTTCCGCTTTTCCGACTGCGACACCACGATCCACCAGGTGGCCCCGGATCTCGGCCAGCACAATGCCGAAGTAGCCGCCGGGCTTGGCTTCAGCCCTGAAGAAATCACCGCCATGCAAGCTGACGGTGTGCTGTTCACCCACGGAGATGCCCGATGAGCGACCGCTATGCAGTGATCGGCCGACCGATCAACCACACCAAGTCCCCGTTGATTCATGGCCTGTTCGCCCAGGCCACTGGCCAGTGCCTGGAGTACGGCGCCATCGAGGGCGAACTCGAGGGCTTCGAGGCCCAGGTACTGCAGTTTCGCGATGATGGCGGGTTGGGCATGAACATCACCGCGCCGTTCAAGTTGCGTGCCTTCGAGCTGGCCGACCAGCGCAGCGAGGCCGCCCAGCTGGCGCGGGCGGCCAATGCACTGAAGTTCGAGGATGGCCGTATCGTTGCCGAGAACTTCGACGGCATTGGCTTGTTGCGGGATATCGAGGAAAACCTCGGTGAACCGCTGGGTAATCGACGGGTACTGTTGCTTGGCGCCGGTGGCGCGGTGCGTGGTGCGTTGCTGCCGTTCCTGCAGGCGGGGCCGAGCGAACTGGTGCTCGCCAACCGCGACATGGCCAAGGCGCTCACACTGCGCAACGAGCTGGATCACCCAAGGCTGCGCATCAGCCGTTATGAGGAGTTGGAGGGACAGTCCTTCGACATCGTGGTCAACGCCACTTCCGCGAGCCTCACCGGTGAGCTGCCGCCGCTGCCTGAGGGTGTGCTGGGCGAGACGCGGCTGGCTTACGAGCTGGCGTATGGCAAAGGCCTGACGCCGTTCCTGCGCATGGCCCAGGCGCAGGGTGTGGCGCGCCTGGCCGATGGTGTCGGCATGCTGGTCGAGCAGGCGGCGGAGGCGTTCGCCTGGTGGCGCGGGGTGCGGCCAGAAACCCGCACTGTCATTGATCGCCTGACTATTCCGCTGGAGTAGGACCAAGACCACTGTGGGAACGGGCATGCCCGCTCCCACAGTGGCCCTGCCAATCAGTACGGCGGCGGTGGCAATTCGGCCAACAGTCTTTTGAGCCCGTCACTCCACTGCCTGCGTATCTGCTCGTAATAGGCATCGTCGCTGGCGATACGCTGGCGTTTCGGTGTTTCCAGGCTGTCCTTGTGATATACCAACAGGTCCAACGGCATACCCACCGACAGGTTGCTGCGAATGGTCGAGTCGAACGAGATCAGGCCACAGCGCAACGCTTCATCGAGAGGCATCTGGTAGCCGAGGTTACGGTCCAGAATCGGCCGCCCATACTTGCTTTCGCCCAGTTGCAGGAACGGGGTGTCCGGCGTGGCCTGGAAGAAATTGCCCTGCGCATAGACGTTGTAGATGCCCATGGCGCCGCCGGCAATCTGGCCGCCGACGATGAACGAACTGCTCAGGTCGATTCCGGCCGACAGCTTGCTGCGATCACGGCCGACCACTTCGCGCAGGGTGTCGGCAACCAGTACCGTCGCATCGTAGAGCGTGGCAACGTTCAGCAGGTGGGGGCCGGGGCCCCGGGTGCGTTGCTGCAGCAGGTTCACCACCGATTGCGAGGTCGCCAGGTTGCCAGCGGTCTGCAGCACGATCAGGCGTTCCCCCGGCACGCCGAACACGAACAACTTGGCAAAGCTGGCGATCTGGTCGATGCCCGCATTGGTGCGTGAGTCGCTGATGAAGACAAGCCCGTCCGCCAGGTGCATGGCGACACAATAGGTCATGCTGTTTCCCTTGTTTTCTTTATGAACGGGTGCAGCGCCTGTCACTGGCGATGCACGTGCACGCTGGCCTGCATCGATTCGGCGCCACCTCCGCGGCGCACGCCCCTGACCGGACAGGCATCGAGGTAGTCCAGGCCCACTGCCAGCTTCAGGTGACGCTCTGGCCGGGTAAGGCGATTGGTGATGTCGAAGCTGTACCAGGCGTCATCGACCCAGGCTTCGGCCCAGGCATGGCTGGCCAGGTGCTGCTCGTCTTCGGTGCACAGGTAACCGGAGACGTAGCGTGCCGGAATACCCAGGCTACGTGCGCAGGCGAGGAATGCATGGGTGTGGTCCTGGCAGACCCCGGCAGCGCCGCCGAACGCTTCGATGGCGGTGGTGCCCACCGACGTGGCCCCGGGACTGTATGGCATGTGCTCGGCCAGGGCTTGCATCAGCCCGACCAGCGCCGCTCGGTCGCGGTGTTCGCCACAGTGTCGCTTGGCGAAGGCCTTGAGTGCGTCATCGGCCTGGGTCAGGTGGCTGCCGCGCAGGAATGGCAGGGGAGAATGTTCGCCGGCCTCCTGCTCGCGCTCCGGGTCGATCTCCACCTGGCCGCTGGCGGTCAGCGCCAGGTGACCGTGGGGTTTGTCCAGGGTCAGTACATGCAGGATGTTGCCATACGGGTCGATCTGGCCGTTGACCTTGCAGGGCAGGTCCAGTTGCCATTCATTGATGCGCTGGCGCTCGCTGCTGCGGGGTGTCAGGCGCAGGAACTGGATGCTGTTGCAGACATCGCTTGCGTAGCTGTACGTAGTGTCGTGGCGAATGGACAGTTTCATACGACCTCCAGATAGGAGTGATGGACCGCCTGGCCCAGTTGGTTGATGCGTCCGATGAAGTCGCTCAGCCACGGGTGCAACCCCGCTTCGAGGATTTCGTCGATCGCGGTGTAGCGCAGACGAGCGTTGAGTTCGGCGGCCATGCGCTGGGCGGCGCGCCCGGTGCTGCCCGGCAGGCAGGCAAGGATCTGGTCCAGTTCCTCGATACAGGCATGCAGCGAGCGGGGCACGTCGACCCGCAGCAATAGCAGCTCCGATACCGGCCGTGCACTGGGCGCGGCGCGATAGAGTTCGTTGAAGGCTTCGTAGGAGGTTAGCGCGCGCAGCAGGGCGCTCCATTGGTAGTAGCCGCGGGCAGAGTCATCGCTGACCTCTTCAGAGGCCTCGCCGAACATTTCATAGCGTGCATCGAGCAGGCGCAGGGTGTTGTCGGCTCGCTCCAGGAAGGTCCCCAGGCGGATGAAACTGTATGCGTCGTTGCGCATGATGGTGCCTGAGGTTGCACCGCGGAACAGATGCGAGCGTTCCTTGACCCAGTCGCAGAACTGGCTGATGCCGTAACGGCCAAGGCCATTGCTGGCAATGTTGCGCATCTCGATCCAGGTAGCGTTGATGTTCTCCCACATGTCGGCGGTGATGCGGCCACGCACTGCGTGGGCATTGGTCCTGGCCGCCTGCAGGCAGCAATAGATGCTGCTGGGGTTGGTCGCGTCGAGGGCGAAGAAGTGCAGCATGCGCTCGGTATCGAGTTCGGTGTGCCGGCGGCGGTAGTCGTCCAGCGTTCCGGATGCCAGCAGCGACATGGCCAGCTCGGCATGGCCGTCACTGCGCCCGGCCTGGGGCATCAGTGATAGCGAATAGCTGACCTCGAGCATGCGCGCAAGGTTCTCCGCACGCTCCAGGTAGCGCGACATCCAGTACAGGTCGGAAGCAGTTCTCGAAAGCATGGTTCAGTCCTCCACCACCCAGGTGTCCTTGGTACCGCCGCCCTGCGACGAGTTGACTACCAGCGAGCCCTCCTGAAGTGCCACGCGGGTCAGGCCGCCTGGCACCAGTCGGGTTTCACTGCCAGACAGCACGAACGGGCGCAGGTCGATGTGGCGCGGTGCGATGCCGCTGTCGACAAAGGTCGGGCAGGTGGACAGGCACAGGGTAGGTTGGGCGATGTAGGCATGCGGGCGGGCCTTGATGCGGGCGCGGAAGTCTTCGATCTGTGCGCTGGTTGCCGCTGGCCCGACCAACATGCCATAGCCACCGGAACCCTGGGTCTCCTTGACCACTAGGTCGGGCAGGTTGGCCAGGACATGGGACAGGTCTGCAGGCCTGCGGCACTGCCAGGTAGGGACGTTGTTCAGCACCGGCTCTTCGCCCAGATAGAAGCGGATCATGTCGTCGACATACGGGTAGATCGACTTGTCGTCTGCCACACCGGTACCCACCGCGTTGGCCAGCACCACGTTGCCGGCGCGATATACCGAGATCAGCCCCGGCACGCCCAGCATCGAGTCAGGGTTGAACGACAGCGGGTCGAGGTAATCGTCGTCCAGGCGGCGATAGATCACATCCACCTGCTGCGGACCGGCGGTGGTACGCATGTAGACGTGCTCGTCACGGATGAACAGGTCCGCGCCCTCGACCAGTTCGATACCCATTTCCCGAGCCAGGAAGGCATGCTCGAAATAGGCACTGTTGAAGCGGCCAGGTGTGAGCAGCACGGCGGTGGGGTTGTCCAGTGGGCTGGCGCTCTTGAGCGTGTCCAGCAGCAGGTTGGGGTAGTGGTCGATCGGGGCGATACGCTGTGCGGCGAACAGCTCGGGGAACAGCCGCATCATCATCTTGCGGTCTTCGAGCATGTAGCTGACCCCGCTGGGGGTGCGCAGGTTGTCCTCCAGCACGAAGTAGCTGCCGTCCCCATCGCGGACCAGGTCGACGCCGGCGATATGGGCATAGAGCCCACGGTGCAGCCCCAGGCCTTGCATGGCGATCTGGTAGCCTTCATTGGCCAGCACTTGCTCCGGCGGGATGATGCCGGCTTTGAGGATGCGCTGGTCGTGGTAGATGTCCTGCAGGAACAGGTTCAGGGCGTGCACCCGCTGGATACAGCCGCGCTCGACCATGCGCCATTCGCTGGCGCGAATGCTGCGCGGGATGATGTCAAAGGGGATCAGGCGCTCGGTGTCCTGTTTGTCACCGTACAAGGTGAAGGTGATACCGGCGCGGTGAAACAGCAGGTCTGCTTCGCGTCGGCGTTGCTCCAGTAACTCCAGCGGGGTGTTTGCCAACCAACGGGCGAACTCTTGGTAATGCGGGCGGCAAACTCCGTTCGTTTCGTACATTTCATTGAAAAATGCCCGGGACATACCCACTCCTTGCCACCGTTGCCGGCAGCTTCATTGCGGTTCTTCTACGTGTATCAGGGTGCGGCCTTGCTGGGGTCGGTGGGTGCTGTGTCTGCGGTGAGCCTCGAATCCAATCAATTGCTGGTGCGTTGTGCACGCAAGAGGCCGTTGCAATGAAGGTGCCTAAAGCCCGGCACAGTACGGAAAAGGCCAGTATGTAGCAGTAAGCTACTGATCCCTCGGGTTTTTATCGCGCCTCTCAACGGTTGCGCGGCGCGCAGTCTTGCTTATGCGGGCCAGGTGGATCGTGGGGCTTGCATCAAAAAGGCGCGCGATGTACCCCGGTTTCAGCTTTTGACCCGAATTGAAGCAAACCGATGCAACACCGGCCCACGGGTTCAGGGCTGAGGCTCACCGCTTTCGAACCATGGCTGCCATGGGTTCAACGGGGAGGGGGGCTTGGCGCGAGGTCGATGGCCGTTGAGTGCGGTTGTCCAGGCTTGTCGCCCGACGTGAGGAAAATCCGGTGCATATTTTTATTCCTAATTATTATTACAGAACAAATTAATATTCCTATTTAATGGTTTCAGGCCCGCTCAGCATCAGTGATGAGCTTGTCGATCGCCCCATCGAGTACAGGAATAATGATGTCCGATCCGAACCCCCTTTTGTTCGCCCTCTATGAGCAGGCCAGTGTCGGCTGTGGCGGGGCACCGAGTCTCTGGACTCACCCGGCCGACGAACGTCTGGCCGCCAACACCTTTGAATTCTGGGCGAATCAGGCGCGTATTGCCGACCAGGCCAACCTCGACATGCTGTTCTTCGCCGATGTGCTGGGCTTCTACGATGTGTTCGGCGGCAACGCAGAGGCAGCCGTGAAGTGGGCGGTAGAGGCGCCTGCCAACGATCCGCTGATGATCATTCCAGGCCTGGCCGCCATTACCCGTAACCTGGCATTCGGCGCTACCGTATCCACGACCTACGAACACCCTTTCAGCCACGCCCGACGGTTCAGTACGCTCGACCACATGACCAATGGCCGGATCGCCTGGAATATCGTCACCTCTTATCTGCCCAGTGCTGCGCGCAACTATGGTCTCGAACAGATGATCAAGCATGGCGACCGTTACGAGCGGGCCGAAGAGTTCATGGATGTGGTGTACAAGCTTTGGGAGGGCAGCTGGGCGGACGACGCCGTAGTCGCCGACAAAGTACGTCGGCTGTATGCCCAGGGTGACCGAGTGAAGCCGATCAACCACATGGGCGAGCATTATCGTGTAGCCGGGCCGCACCTCAGCGCACCTTCGCCGCAGCGAACGCCGCTGCTGATACAGGCTGGCTGGTCTGGCAGAGGGCGCGAGTTCGCCGCCAAGCATGCCGAGCTGGTCTTTATTGCCAAATCGAACCCGCACGAAATCCGCCAGGGCCTGGAGGAAATCTGGCGCATGGCCGAAGCGCGCGGGCGCGCCCGGGCGGATGTGCAGTCGCTGACCGTGTTGCGGATAGTCACAGCCAAAACCGAGATCGAGGCTCAGCGCAAGTACGATTTGTTGCAGAGCAACTATCACCTGGAGGCACAGCTGGTCAGCTATGCCGGCGATACCGGTATCGACTTGAACCGCTATGCCGACAGCGATGCCTTGGCGACCCACACCGAAGGTCTTACTTCCTACATGATGCGCCCCGACGGCAGCGGCAAACCGTTAACAGCAGGCGATGTGAGGCAGCGCTTTGCCAACGTCACCCGCGGCACGGACCTGATCCTGGTGGGCACGCCGACGCAGGTAGCCGACCGTATTGAAGAACATGCGCGAATCTCGGGCACAAGTGGCTATATGCTGAATCCCTTGACCAGCCCGGGCACACTGGAAGACTTCGTCGAACTGGTGGTGCCAGAGCTACAGAAACGAGGGCTTTACCGTAGCCGGCCGCAAAGCGGGACGTTCCGCTCCCGCTTGAGGGCCGATGGGGCCAACCGCTTGCCGGCCAGCGCGTATGGCGCTTCGTTCCGCTCGGCTAGCGCCGGCGATCAGCAATAGAAATCGCCATCTTCCATGCCCGCCTGTAGGAGCGGATTGTTCTCGGTAGCCCGGAACCACGACCAATGCGGGCAAGCCGCACCGGTCGTGAACCACTATCACCGCAGATGCTGTCTGATCGCCCGGGCAGCCTGGTCCATCGCACTGCGGGTACCGGGCACCTGGCCGAGTACGTTGAGCAGGCCGAAGTCGTGGATCATGCCGTTGTAGCGCACGGCCGTCGCGGGTACACCGGCAGCGCCAAGCTTGCGGGCGTAGGCTTCGCCTTCCTTTCAGCTGCTTCAGGCTGGCGCGCAGCGGCGAGGCGTGGATGTCGTCACGCTGCCTGGGGGCGGTGGTATAGCTGTCCCAGAACCATTGCATCATGTTGCGGGTCAGGAAATGGCCCTCGGCGAACTGGTGGTATGAGCCGTTGCTGAAGTTGGCGTCGGTCACCGGCCACAGCAGGGCCTGGAAGCGCAGCTTCGGCGTGCCGGCCTCCTTGGCCTTGAGCGCGACAACCGCGGCCATGTTGCCACCAACACTGTTGCCTACCACCGCCAGATGCCTGCCATCGACGCCAATCTGCCTGCCGTTTTCGGCAACCCAGCGGGTGGCAAGTGCAGCGCTCGACCTGGATGCCGGAGCGGGAGAGTTCCATGGTCAAGCTCCTGGGGGCGCTGGGTAGGATGATCAGTTCTGGTTGGCGTAGGTGGTCGGGCGCAGGTAGCTGACCTTCTGCACATTGCCGTCGCTGTCACGGTAGGTCAGGGTGGCAGTGGTGGCGTGCCCGTTGGCGTTGGCCGGCGCGTCCACGGCGATCACTTGGGCGATGTCCAGGTGCATACCGTACTGGTACGGCGAGGCGGTCTGGGCGAAGGCAGCGACGCTGGCGCCGAAGGTCAAGGTGGCGATGGCGATTGCTTTGCTGAAGTTCATGGTCATGCTCCGTTAGCTTGAGTAGTGGGATCAGCGATTGCTTGTGGGTTGACTGGTATATTGCGCGATAATAATTAGCGCACAAAATATATTTCCGTTATCGTGCCGATCGAAGCGCTGCATCAGCCCCGGCCTCCGTCGCTGGGCGGCGGTCGTCGGGTTGTTTTGCTAGCGTGCCGCCGGCGGGAAGTCGATATCGGTAATGGCGATGTTGTTCAGGTAGTTGGTCAGGGATGGCAGCGCAGTAGTCGCAACCGTTCACGTCCGAAGCGGCGAGGGCATCTGTATTCCATAAATGCGGGCCGTCTGTGTCTATCGGCATCATTGCCAGATTGATACGGTCTGCATTTATTGTATTTCGATGAGGTAACAATGGATCTCACTGCAATCCCCTTCGGTACCACCGATTGGTCAACGATAGAACCGGTAGCACATGCCGGTCAGACAGGCACAGCCTATTGGCGTACCTGCCAGTTTGGTTCAGCGCGCGTGCGGATGGTCGAGTACAGCCCTGGCTATTTGGCCGATCACTGGTGTTGGAGGGGACATATTCTGTTGTGCCTGGAGGGTCAGTTGCATACAGAACTGGAAGATGGTCGTCAGTTCACACTGACGCCGGGCATGAGCTATCAGGTGGGTAATAATGCTGAGGGACATCGGTCATTCACCGCCACCGGGGCGAAGCTGTTCATTGTGGATTAGCAGTGCGGGCGGACCTGCATGACGCACCCAGACAATCTGTTTGTGGCCATGCAGCCGCAATCAGGATAGCAGGCATCCGTGAAGGGCTGCTTTGGGACGAAAGTAGCCGGTCACGATTGACCGCTATCGTCCCAAAGCGGCCTGTCGCGAGAGGGCAGTAATCGGCCAGAAGCGGTCATTGCACAACGAGAACCTAGTTGGTCCCTCGACACTCTTGTGAGACGTTGAGGTGACTCTAACTTTCCAGGGAAGACCATGGACGTTCGATCGACGGAAACAAAAGATTGGATGCTATTAAAGCAAGTCCGACTCGCTGCGCTTTTGGACACGCCAACGGCGTTTGGTGTGAGTTATCAGACTGCCGCCGCATACAATGACGAGCAATGGAAAGAAAGAGCCTCATCAGCCGGAACAGAATTCTGGCTGGCCTTCGAGCAAGACAGACCTGTTGGAATGATCGGTGCCGCAGTCAGTAGTGCGAATCGCTTTAACTTGATCGGGATGTGGGTTGAACCTGCTGCACGGGGCTCTGGCGCGGCAGCTCAGCTGGTAGAAGCCGTAAAAGCTCGCGCGACGGTGAAAGGCTTTGATCGCGTTTTTCTGGACGCCTCTCCCGACAATGCAAGAGCCTCGAATTTCTATCTGAAGCAGGGTTTTACTTTCCTGGATGAATGGGAACCGTTAGAAAGTCATCCGCATATTGCGGTTCAGACAATGCTCTGGATCGGAAACTGATTCACAGAGTTACCTACTAGCGGTGTGTCCGTTTTGGGTCGAAAGCGGTCTGCCGCAAACGGCAATTGTCCGCTAGTGGACGACTCAGCAAAGGGATTGACTGTCGCAGCAGTAGCTCTACTCTTGCAATGAGCGTCGGCTCAAAGCTTTAAACCGCAATGCCGGGAGTGCGCTGATGTGACAAAAACAGGTGAAGCGCAGATTCTGGCCAAGAGAGCCGCTTCGCGCGCCAAGATTGTCAACGTTATTGCTGCTGAACTTGAAGGGAGATAACAGGGATGTCCAAAGCACTCTTTACTGTGGGGCCCGTGCTGTCCTTTCGAGGCGTCAGCAAAACGGGACAATGGCAAGTGACCGCATTGGTCGGGGTTGCAAGAGGTTCTGTATTCCCTGCATTTTTTATTGAAGGGCGGGCTTGTCCAGCGCCGAAAGTTTTGCTGGAGCGTCCGAAGGAAACCATCCTCCGATATGACCTGAGCTGTGATCAGCAGGAGGAGGAGCGAACGGTTCAGTTCGGTATAGGCGTTGAAGGGCCGCGATGGCAGTTCTCCGTTCCCGGTCGAGAATATGCCCCGAGAATGGCCTACGTCTCTTGCAATGGCTTTTCGGACCCTAGTGGAATGCGCAAGTTGGTACGCCCTGAAAACGCCGTCTGGGCCGACCTGATCAGCAACCATGACAGTGAGTTGCGGGCTGCCGGTTACGTGCTGGACAAGGAGCAGCTTTGGCACGAAGGACGAATCCATGACAAGGGGTTGAAGCGGTTCCAATTACTTCTGATGGGGGGAGATCAGATTTACTTTGACTCGATCTGGGAGGATATAAAATCTCTCAAGAGATGGGTTGGGCTGTCGCGCAAGGAGCAGCTGGCGTTCAAGGTGAGCGCAGCGTTGGAGAAGGAGATAGAAGCTTACTATTTCGGCCTCTATGCCAATCGTTGGCTACCCGATACACGGCGTGACTGGGGGCACGCCAGGCCAAATCTGGATGCAGCTGATGCGATGGCGAGAATTCCTACGGTGATGATGTGGGATGATCACGATATCTTCGACGGTTGGGGGTCATACAGCCCAGCCATGCAGCACTGTGAGTTGTTCCAGGTGTTGATGCGCCATGCACGTAAGGCGTTCTGGGTGTTTCAGTTACAGCATGCGCTTGATGATTTGCCACAGCAGCAATTGCTCCAGCGCGCGAACGTTTCCCAGCAGGATCCACAGTATGAGCCGGTGCAATGGAGTGCACGATTAAAAGGAGATCAATTGGCCTTGCCGCTCCTGGATGGCCAACCAGGCTTCAGTTTCGGCTATCACCTGGGGCCGGTGTCGCTGTTTGTTGCTGATTTGCGCACTGAGCGTTCACGTACCCAGGTGATGGGGGCCAATACCTGGACTGCCATGCAGGCTTGGCTCCGCACACTGCGTGACGGCACACCCGCTCATCCGGGAAGCAAATGTCAGCACTTGATCTTCATGTCCTCGGTGCCGGTCGCGCACCCCAAATTGTCACTGGCTGAAGGATTACTCGATACGTTTGGGCAGGATCATGTGCTCGACAGTAATGCTGATGACCTCAAGGATCATTGGTCGCACGGGGACCACGAGGGGGAGCGCAAGCGACTCCTGGAGTCACTGACCCGTATTGCTGAGCAGAGAATGCTGCGTGTATCCATTGCTTCCGGAGACGTGCATGTGGCGGCGTGGGGCAGTTGCTATCGTCGGGATATTCCGCCGACGTCGAATTGGGCGCAGATTCAGCAGTTTACTTCGTCAGGCGTGGTGCATCCGTCGTTGGTTGGAGTGGCCGAGCGGCTTTTTCTGCAGTTGCTGAACCAAACCGCAAGCAAGGTCCAGTCCATCGACGTGCAGCACTGTGTCGAGATGATGTTGTTCCCGGGGTTTAATCGGTACGTGATGCCAGCTCGGAACTGGTTGGCCTTTGAGTTGGACGTGGGGGGCGAGGCGGGATCCAAGCTCTGGGCAACCTGGCGTTGTGAAACCGAGGCAGGCTTTTCCAATCACCTGCAAGCGGTGCAACCGGCTCAGAAATAGAGCAACTCAGGTGCACAGCAGTTACAGCGTTCAGAGCGAGGGATTGGTGCGGAGTGCTTTGAAAGCCAGGGTCAGGGTTTAAGAGGGCGGTGTCAGTATGAGCCACTGATCCTGGTTTGATTGACTACCGTGCCGACTGCCCTATGAGCGACGACTGAGTCTTCGCGGACTTGGCAATGTGGGACAGCCTTGAAAGCGCACAAAAAATGGCAAAGGCGTTTCCGGTGGGATTCTTCTCGCCTGGCGCAAGCATTTGCCCAGGGTGTGCAGGTGATGCTGAAAGTGATCTGAGAGCTGTTTTTTTTGTTTTCATGAAATAAAACGCCAACATTATCAAAAAACGAACAATAGTTAGTCTCTATTAGGCAGGGTGTTGCTGAAAAACGCAATCGGCTTAAGCCAGGCATGGTGTAAATTGGATCCAATGTTTGCTCTTGCCCTCTACGGGCGACTACAGGGTGTGCACAGGCATAGGAGAAAGCCGCCATGATGTTGAAGGATCCTTCAAGTAAATATCGCCACTTCGCCACAGTCGACCTGCCAGACCGCCAATGGCCCAATCGGGTCCAGAAGGTCGCTCCCACTTGGTGTAGCGTCGACATGCGGGACGGTAACCAGGCACTGATCGAACCGATGAACGCCGAACGCAAGCGTCGATTCTTCGACCTGTTGGTGAAGGTCGGTTTCAAGCAGATTGAGGTGGGTTTCCCGGCAACATCGCAAACCGATTTCGACTATGTGCGTGAATTGATCGAGAGCGGTGGTATCCCCGAGGATGTCACTATCCAGGTCATGACTCAGGCCCGTACTCACCTGATCGAACGAACCTTCGAAGCGCTCAAGGGGGTGCCACGGGCCATCGTTCATGTGTACAACGCAACGGCTCCCGTATTTCGTGATGTGGTGTTCGGCGTGGATCGGGCAGGTTGCATCGACATCGCCACTCAGGCCACCAGGGAGATCAAGGCGCTGATGCAGGCCAATCCGCAGACGCACTGGACCTACCAATATTCACCTGAAACCTTCTGCTTCACCGAACTCGATTTCGGTCTGGAAATCTGTGAAGCGGTGATCGATGTATTCGAACCGTCGCCTTCCAACAAGATGATCCTGAACCTGCCTACCACCGTGGAGGTTTCGACCGCCAACGTGTTCGCCGACCAGATCGAATGGTTCTGCCGGCATGTACGCAAGCGCGACAGCGTGATCATCAGTGTTCACCCGCACAATGACCGTGGCACCGGGGTATCTACCGCCGAGCAGGCTTGCCTGGCAGGAGCCGAGCGGGTCGAGGGCACCTTGTTCGGCAACGGTGAGCGAACCGGTAATGTCGATATCCTGACCTTGGCTATGAACCTCTATACCAGTGGCATCAGTCCAGTGCTGGATTTTTCCGACATCATCCACGTCCAGCGTGAGGTCGAGTTCTGTAACCAGTTGCCGACCCATCCGCGTCATCCCTATGCGGGAGAACTGGTGTTCACGGCATTCTCTGGTTCTCACCAGGATGCTATCAAGAAAGGCTTCGCCCATCGGCAGAAAAACCCCGACGGTTTCTGGGAGGTTCCGTACCTCCCGATCGATCCTGCCGACATGGGGCGCAGCTATGAGGCCGTCATCCGGGTCAACAGCCAGTCGGGCAAAGGTGGTGTGGCCTACCTGCTGGAGCAGCATGGTATCGTCCTGCCGCGCCGGTTGCAGATGGAGTTCAGCGGGCTGGTGCAGCAGGTTGCCGATAGTGAAGGGAGGGAGATCACCAACGAGATGATCTTGTCGTGCTTCACCAGAAACTACCTGGAGCAGGGTAATCCGTACGTCTTGCTGCACCCCATGGTCACCACTGACGAAGCCTGCACTTACCTTGACGCTCAACTGGTGGTCGATGGTGAACGCCTGGCGCTTGCTGGCAAGGGCAACGGCCCATTGGCCGCACTGGTCCATGCGTTCGCCCAGCAAGGTCTGGTCTTCAATATTGCCGATTACCACGAGAACGCTGTTCGCGATGGTGCTGAGTCCGAGGCGATCGCTTACATCGAGATACGTGTCAACAACCAGTTGCTGTTTGGCGTGGGTAGGGACGGCAGCACACTTCAGGCATCACTCAAGGCTGTGGTGAGTGCTGTCTGCCGTGCCACGCGCCTGGGTTTGCTCAATACCGTCAATAGCATGACCGCCACGGCTTGAGGGGATAGTGCATGGAAGCATTGGGAATGGATTATGAGCATGCTGAAGTCGTGGAGGTCGGTATGTCCTATGGCGAGTGGCGGGCCCGCGCCCGAATGATGCTTAGCCAGCTTCGTCTGGCTGACGGCTTGCCTGCTACCCTTCAGGCCTCGCTGCTGCTTCTGCCCAACGCATCGACGGCTTCGTCGATGAAGTGCCTGACCTTTGCCGAGGGACGACGGTCGGCTGGGTAGATCAGGTTGACGGGGTAGGTGGGCCCTTCGAAGTCCTCAAAGAGTACGACCAATTCACCTCGTTGCACGTAGGGCATGAGCACGTCCTCGACACAGAGCGTGATACCGAAGTCCGACAATGCCGCGTTCACCTTGGCCTGGGTGTTGTTGACGTTCAGTCGACTCGCAATGGGGATCGTGAACGTCTGCATGTTTTGGGTGAATCGCCAAAGCTTGTCCGTCATTCGATCGGAAAACAGGTAGCCCAGACAATCATGGTCCACGAGTTGCTCAGGATGGACCGGCGTTCCTCTGCGCGACAGATAAGCAGGGGAGGCGCAGGCGAACATCCTGAAAGGCTTCAAGCCGCGTTGAACTAATGCTGCACTGTCAGCCAGTTGGGGTTTTCCCAAGCGGAAGACGACTTCGAATCCCTCTTCCACGATGTTCACAAGCCTGTCTGTCAATTCCAACTCGATTTCCGTTTCGGGGTAACGCGTTAGATACTGGGTAAGGAATGGGATTAATCGATGCGAGCCGTAATTATAGGGTGCGCTGATCCTGATTTTTCCGCGTGGCGTTGAGTTCGCTGCCAGCGCCAGCGCGTCGGCGTCTTCAACGTCGCTCAGGATTGCCTTGCAGCGCGAATAGTATGCTTCACCCAAGGCGGTCAAGCTTTGACGGCGGGTGGTTCGGGTGATCAATTTGAGACCTAACTGAGATTCCAGATTGCCAACCTGTTTGGCAATCAGTTGCGGGGTTACGCCCAGTAGTGCCGCCGCTGCCGAAAAAGAGTTTGATTCGGCTGCCGCCACGAACGCCGCCATACTTTTCAGCTTGTCCATATTTACAACCTTTAGTTGTCAATGTTGTTCTGTTTCGAGCGTTTATCTTGAAGATCTTCCTGCTTAACATGTCCCGGGTCAATCAAAGTAAGCGTCTTGTACTTCTTGGAGCGGAGATCTGGAAATGGTGAACATATCGCATGAAACGGCAGAAGAGACGGAGCGCCGGCTGCTACGCGTGTCGACCCAGGCGCGTGTCCGGTTCTTTACCGGCACGTATGCGTTTTTGGAGTTTCCTTTGTCATCTTTTCCACGTGCGGTAGATCCTGACGCACTGGCCCTCGTTCGAGATGACAAGGTGTGGAGTCAACTGGTCCCTTGCGAAGCCGTCGACCAGGAGTTATTCGGCGTCTTCCGTTTCCATTTCCCCGAGGGCGCCGACAACAGCGGGTTCGTAGGCTGGTTGGCAACTCGTCTGAAACAGCGCTTTGGTACAGGTGTTTTCGTCACGTGTGGCCAGCACCGAGATGAGGGTGGGATCTTTGATTATTGGGGCGTCCCGGCCAGTCTGGCTTCGGATGTCTTCATGGAGATCCAGGCATTGCTTGATCGTCGGGCCGGGAAAATGAAGGGGGATCGATAGAGGGGGCGGTGTTCGGGAGTTCCCCCAAAAATACCCTTCGATACCCCCAGCAGACTATGGCTGGTGCTTGCCCGCGCCGTAGCGCTTCTTGCGGGATCGGCATCCGCGCTGTTTCTGTTCTTCCTCGATCACGCGACCCAATGGCGTGCAACCCACCGCTGGGCCATCTGGCTGTTGCCTGTGGCCGGCCATGCGGTGGGCTGGTTCATTACCTGATCGGCAAGCCGGTGAACGCGGGCAAAAACCTACTGATCGACGAGATTCACGACCCTAAGAAAACCGTTCCGCTGCGCATGGTGCCTCTGGTGCTTGCGAGTACGGTGATATCCCACTTCTGGAACTATCGTGCTGTTTCAAGCAATCGATTTTGTCATTTTACGATCCCTCTCCAAGCACCATTGAGCTGCATAAATCAAAGGTTTCAGGGCGCGTCGGGATTTCTCACAAAAAGAGAATGGTGGCACGTTGACTCTCCCCTTAGGGGGAGACTTTAGACTCCCGGCCCTCGATAGACCTGGCCTGAAAACAGCTTTTTTGGCCCGATGACTTTATTCATTCAATGCGGCTTTTGTAGGGAAACAACCAATGAACAATCCGTTGGAATTGGACAGCGTTATCAGCAGTACACAGGAGATTCTTGCGCAGTTGCTGGTGTTGGATAGGGGGGACGTGGCAGAGCACAGCAGTATCGTTGACGACCTCGGCGCCGACTCGCTGGACATCGTCGACCTGAGCTTCCAGCTGGGCCGTCAGTACGGTTGCACCTTGCCGAAAACCAGCGTGCTGGATCACGCGGTAGCGGTGTTCGGCGACGCCAGCCGGTTTGTTGAAAATGGCCGAATCACGCAGGACGGCGTGGCCTTGCTGGAGCAGAGCCTCAGCGCTTATGCGCCGGGCCAGTTGCACGCGGGCATGCAGCCGGGCGATGTCTTCTCGGCCACCACCGTGCGTAACTGGGCGCAGCAATGCCATAACGTTTTCAACTACCTCCCCGAGACCTGCCCGGAGTGTGGCGCGGTTCATGCCCAACTCAATGAACGCAAACAAGTGGTGTGTGGCGGTTGCAGTGCTCGCCTGACCCCTCTGGACGGTGACTCGATCTCGCGTCTGTTGGTTGAGCAGTACGCGGCCACCCAGTTGAAGGCTTCGGCGTAGGGGTTGCCTTGATGCAGGCCAGAGAGGTTCTGGTCACCGGCTATGGCCTGGTGGCTCCCACGGCACTGGATGCGGCCTCGCTGTTCAAGACGATCGGCGAAAACCGTTCCTGCATTCGCCAGCACCCGGCGTTTGTCGAACTGGGGTTTGCGAACCCGGCCGCCGGATTTATCGATGAGCAACAATGGCAGGTCATCGCGGCGGCCTTTCCGGGCGATCTGCAGACCACCTCTCGCCAGGAATGGCTGGCGCATTACGTGGCCCGTCAGGCGCTGGCCCATGCCGGGTTGGCCGACGGCGCATTTGCCCGAGTCGCCAGCGGCATTTTCGTTGGCACCAACAAATATTGCGCGAGCGGTGATTTGCGGGACGCCAGCCGTTACATGGACGATCAGGGGCGGGTCGATCTCGACCAGTACCTGGATAACCACACCCTCAGCGGTGGGGCGTTTGCCCGGCGGGTTGATCAGCAAACCCGCCATCTCGCCGAATGGCTGGGTGTTCGTGACCATGTCTCCACACATTCCGATGCCTGTGCCGCCGGCACCATGGCCATCGGCAGCGCCTATCGAGCGATCGCCCGTGGCGAGATCGACCTGGCGTTGTGTGGCGCGGTGGAGTTGATGGCCCATGAATTGTCCTACTACAGCTTTGATGGGCTGGGCGCACTCTGCCAGCGAACGGACTTTTCCCCACAAGAACAGAGCCGGCCGTTCATGCCGGACCGTTGCGGTTTTGTGCTGAGTGAAGGGGCGGCGCTGTTGGTGCTGGAATCCCGCGAGCATGCCGAGCGTCGTCAGGCCTGTTCGCTGGGCCGGGTGCTGGGTTACGCGAATCTGTGCGAGGCAGAGAAAATCACCTCCAGCAGCCGCGACGGCAGCAAGTATGCCGCCTGCATGACGGCGGCCCTGGCCGATGCCGAACTGACCAGTGCGGCTGTGGACCATGTGAATGTTCACGGTACGTCGACACAGGCCAATGACCGTTGCGAGGCCCTGGGCCTGGCGCAGGTCTTCGGCGAAACCCTGGAGCAGATGACGTTTACCGCCAACAAATCTGCCGTAGGGCACTCGTTGGCCGGCAGTGGTGCCATTGAGGCGGTGCTGTCGTTGATGAGCATTCAGTTGGGCGTGGCCTTGCCGACCCTCAATTTTCAGCCGGAAAAATCCGAGTTTCCGGAGTTGAAATTCCTTTGCGAACCGTTGCAGCAACCGATCAATGTCGTGCTCTCCAACTCCTTCGGGTTTGGTGGCGTGAACAGTTCGTTGGTGCTGGGCAGGGCATGACATGACCAGATCCAATTCAACCGCTGTTTATATCACCGCTGCGTCGGTACTCAACGCCGCCGGTACTGAATGTGCGTCCCGTGACAGTCAACCTCAGGCCGCGCAACCGCTGGATTTCGACCCGGCGCGCCTGGCTCATTGTGTCGCAGCGCCCGCCTTGCCGGCTGGTGTGTACGACCGCAAGCTGTCCCGCAGCCTCGAGCCTCAGGGTGCGCGCCTGCTGTATTGCGCCGGCCGTCTCGCCGAGACCTTGCGTGGGCTGGAACTGCCCGACGAGCGGATCGCATTGATCGCTGCCATTCCGGAAGTGGATGGCCCCAGCTCGTGCTGGGATGCAGTGCAGGCCATTGGCGCACAACCGGCAGATCTGTTGGCGCAATTCTTTGCCCACACACCGCCGCTGCATGCGCTGATGATGCTCAACAGCAGCGTCATGGCCCACGCCGCTGAGGCCTTGCGTTGCAAGGGGCCCATGGGCGGTTTTTGCTCCCAGGGCAATGCGGGGCTGGATGCTTTGATGGAGGCCGCCGCCCATCTGAGCGAAGGCCGTGCCGATGCTGCCGTCGTCGTCAGTAGCAGTCCGAACATCACCCCGGCGTTGTACCTGCGTGACGCTACTCACCCACCTGTGAACCCCGGCTCGTGGGTTTTCGGCGAAGGTGCTGCGGCACTGTTGCTGACGACCAACCCGGGCAGCGGTGCTCAATCTGCGTTGCGCATTGCCGGGTTTGCCCGTGGTTACAGCGCGCAACCCGAGCGTGGACTGGCGGTTGGTCGCGACGTCATTGAGCGTGCTTTGAGCAACGAAAACCTGTGCCTCAGCGATGTCGGGCAAGTTGTCGCCGATGCACAGGATCCGCAGATTGCCGCGTTGTTTACCCGATCGGGGCACACCCTCGAACACTCCAAGGCGTTGGTAGGTGACTTGGGTGCCAGCGCCTTGCTCAGCGAAATCGCTGTGACCTGGGCACTGGATTGCAGCCGTTACACGCTGTTGCTCGAACATAGCCGAGGCGGGCATTGGGGCGCGGTGCTGCTGGCCAGAACGTCGTCGGACACAGAGACAATGGAGAGTTACCCATGAGCCCCACACGGGTCGTGATCACGGGCATGGGCGCCGTCACTGGCTTCGGCTTCGAGTGGCAGTCCATGTGGCAAAAAATGTTGGCCGGCGAGCATTGCATTCGGCCATGGCAACCGGAAGGCGTCGAGGCGGGTGCGTTCCCCGTGCGTTACGCAGCGCCCGTGGACATGAGCTTGATGCCGGCACACTTGAAAGACCATCCGGCCTGGCGGTTGTCGCTGGAAAAGCGCACCCGCTTTGGTTGGGTCGCGGCCACCCAAGCCATTGCCGACAGTGGCCTGAGCCCCGAACAATTGCGTGGCGCGGCGGTATTGTCAGCGTCCGGCGCACCTGCTCATCGTTTGCAGGACATGCTGCTCAGCCTGGCGGATAACCCGGCGCAGGCGCCGTCCTGGGCTCAATTGATGGCGCGACAGGCGCAGGTCGATCCTGACAGTTCACTGTGTCAGAGCAACGACCGCCTTGCACGGGTGATTGCCGATGGCATCGGCAGTGAAGGCCCGGTGATCAATATCAGCAGCGCCTGCGCGGGAGCGTCCCAGGCCATCGGCAATGCATTCCAGATGATCCGTCGCGGCGAGGTCGAGCTGGCCATTGCCGGGGGCGCTGATTCGGTGCTGAGCCTGGACACCATGACCGCGCTGTATCTGCTCGGCGCCGCCAGCAGCGAACAGCGTTGGGGCACCGAACTGTGTCGGCCGTTCGACCGCCATCGCAGTGGCTTGATTGCGGGTGAAGGCGGTGGTTTTGTAGTGCTCGAAACCCTCGAACGGGCGCTCGCCCGAGGGGCAACGCCGTACGCCGAAGTGCTGGGTTTCGGCAGCAGTCTGGATGCCTACAAAATCACCGCACCCGACCCGCAGGGCCGGGGAGCGGTGCTGGCGATGCAGGCGGCCCTGACGGATGCCGGGCTGGCACCGCAACAGGTCGATCTGATCAATGCCCACGGTACGTCGACACCCCTCAACGATGCCGCCGAAACCCTGGCGATCAAGACCCTGTTCGCCGAGCGCGAACATTATCGGCGGTTGCTGGTGACGGCCAACAAATCCCAGTTCGGCCACCTGATTGCGGCCGCCGGAGCACCGGAGTTCATGCTCACGGCCCTGGCCTGCCGGGATGATCGGGTCACGCCGACCCTGAACCTGCATGATGCCGACGAACAATGCGACCTCGACTACTGCGCCCATCAAGCGGTCAAGCGCAAGGTCGACGTTGCCCTGAGCAACTCCTTCGGTTTCGGCGGCCTCAACACTTCGCTGGCGCTGGGCAAGTACCAGGAGGCGCCGCAATGAAACAGGCGGTCGCGATTGCCGGTGCGGGTTGCGTGTTGCCCAGCGGCTGGGGTGTCGAGTCTTTCTGGGCGGCTGCAACCGAAGGGCGCAGTGCAATTTCGGCGCTGAACGCCCGACGGTTCAGCAGCGAACGCGTGGTGGCGTTCGGGCAAATTCAGGATCAGGACCACCAACGCAGCCGACAAGACCTTGCGCAAAACCTTCAGCGTTACTGCACGCCGGCAGTGATCTGGGGTGTCAGCGCGGTACGTCAGGCGTTGGAAGAAGCAGGCCTGGCCGATGAGCAGCCGGATGTCCGTTTCGGTTTGTATTGCTGTCAGGGCGGCTACACCCATCCGTCTCTGGAATCCTATGCCGAGTTGTTGCTCGGCTGTCGGCAGGACGGCGTCGCCAACATGGCGGCGTTCGCCAAACGGATCCTGCAAGACCGTGCCCAGGACCCTTTTCTGGTGCTCAAAGGCTTGAGCAACTGCTTGCTGGGTGTCACCAGCCTGGCGCTGAAACTGGTGGGTGAGTGCAACGCCTATATGCAAGGTGTCGCCGGCAACCTGGCAGCCTTGCGTGAGGCTACGGCCGCTTTGCAGGATGGCCGAATTGACGCGGCAATCGTTGTTGGCGCGGGCAGCGAGCTGGACGCCCTGGCGCTGTCCGGGTTGGTCCAGGCGGGTGTCATCAGCGCCAACGGCTCGAACACTCTACTGCCGTTTGACCTTCGGGGCACCGGCGGCATTGCCGGGGAGGGCGCGGCAGCATTGGTGCTGCGCCGGCGCGAAGACCTGCCGGCCGGTCCTCAGGCGTGCCTCGCCGACATGACGGCCCATGCCACCCTCAGTCGCTTGAGCCTGCCCGACAGCCCAACCGATGTGTTGGTGTGCAGCGGCACCGGCGATGCGCACAAAGACCGCATGTTGTGCCAGACGCTGGCCCTTGCGCGCGCCTCGCACATCACCAGCGGGTTGGCGATCAACGGCATTCTCAGCGCGGCGCCGAGCCTGGTGGATCTGATACTTGCGCGTTGCGCATTGCAGGCCCAAAGCGTGCCACCGATTGCCGGTCTGCAGCATCCAGTGGCGAACCTGCCGTTTATTCAGGGCGCGCCCCACGCTGCGAGCCTTGCGCATTGCCTGGTGCTGAACCGCGACGACAACGGATTCAGCGCCGCCTATCAAGTGCTCTACAGCGCAAAGGTCACTCAGGACTGCCGCTGACTACCGCCTCTTTTTTACTTTCAAGGGATATGACTGTCATGGATTATCGCGATTTCGTTCGGCCCAAATTCGTCGGCCTGCTCCAGGCACTGGGCCTGGAGTGTGAGTTTCAGCGCGCTCTCGGTAGCCAGTTGTTCTACCGCAACCCCAAGGGCGACATGGTCACGGTCACCGACTTTCTCGGCGGTTACGGTGCGGCACTGTTCGGCCACAACGACCCACAGTTTGTCGATCAGCTATGTGCGCTGCTACGCAGCGACGTGCCGTTCAACGCACAAATGTCGATCCGCGGTGCGGCCGGGCAATTGGGGCGAGAGCTCAGCGACGCCTTCAATCGCGAACTGAAGAACACCGAACGTTATATTTCGACGTTCTCCAACAGTGGCGCGGAGGCAGTGGAAATCGCCGTCAAGCACGCGGAGTTCCGTCGCCAGAAGAGCCTGCAAAAGCAGTTCGACGACATCGATTTCACCCTGGCCAGCCTGACCGCCAGCGAACGCGCATACCGCGAGCTGGATGTGGCCGACCTCGACCTGCCTGCAGGTGTCCTGCCGGCCAACCTGAACAGCGTGACCTTGCGTCAGGTGGTTGAAGCCGTTCGCCAACACAACCTGGCGCAGTTGCACATCGAACCGGTATTCGTCGCCCTGCGCGGCAGCTTCCACGGCAAATTGGTCAATACCGTGCAACTGACCTATGGCCGTCAGTACCGCGCGCCGTTTGCCCGTTTTGGTCTGAACGTGGAGTTCATCGACCCACAGCAGCCCTATCAGTTGCAGGAATTGCCTGCCCGGCACAGGCACCATTGGTTGAGCCTGCAATGGGACGGCGAACACCTGAACGTGCTGCAACTGCCGTTCAGTGCGATTACTGCCGTGTTGATGGAGCCGATTCAGGGCGAAGGCGGTATCAACGAGTTCGCGGCCGAGTTCTACCTGGGGCTGCGCAAGCTGTGTAACGAGCAACAATGCCCGCTGATCGTCGATGAAGTACAGTCGGGTTTTGGTCGCGCCGGGACGTTTCTTGCCAGCAGCCAGTTCAACCTGCAAGGCGACTATTACTGCCTGTCCAAGGCCCTCGGTGGCGGCTTGATGAAAATCGCCGCGACGGTGATCCGTAGCAGCCACTACGAAGGCGAGTTCAGCTACATCCACAGCTCGACCTTCGCCGAGGACGATCCGTCCTGCCATATCGCACTGTCGGCATTGCGCCGGTTGTTCGCCAATGATGACGCGATGCTCAAAGACATCCGCACCAAGGGCGCCTACCTCAAAGCCTCGCTCGATGAACTGAAGATGGCCTATCCGGATGTGATCGCCGATGTGCGCGGGCGTGGCTTGCTGGTGGGTTTGGAACTGCACGACTTGAGTGTCAGCAGCTCGCTGGTACAGGCGTCGGCCCAGTACAACGATGCCTTGGGTTACTTGATCGCCGGTTACTTGTTGCAGTTCGAAGCGTTGCGGGTAGCACCGTCGGGCAGCAACTCCAACGTGATTCGCCTGGAGCCGCCAGCCTGTATCACCCTGAGCGAGATCGACCGGCTGATCGGTGCCCTGCAACGGGTCTGCGACATGCTGCGCCGTGGCGATGCGTTGCCGTTGGCCGCGGGTATCTGCGCAGACTCGATTCCCGCCGTGCCAGCCCGTCAGGACGATTTTCGGGTGGCCGAGCCCGTTGAAAACATCGATGCCAAGGTCGAAGTCGTCGCTCGGGTAGCGTTCATCAACCACCTGATCGATGCCGATATTCTCGGTGACGTCGATCCCTCGCTGGCAGCCCTGAGCCCGGAACAAAAACGCACGTTCATCAACCGCACCAAGCCTGAGCGCCGCGCTGCGCCAGTCGGCCCGGTGATCATTCGGTCGCGCCTCGGCATGGCGGTGGAGTTCACGTTGTACCCGCTGTGCATGGATTCGGATGCCATGGCCGAGTACATCCTCAGCGGCGACCTGGACAGCATTCGCGAAGAAGTCGGCAGACGTGTCACCGATGCCCGCGCCGATGGCTGCAGCATCGCTGGCCTTGGGATGTACACCTCGATCGTCACCAACAATTGTCAGGCGCTGAAGATTGCCGACATGGCGCTGACGTCCGGCAATGCCCTGACCATCGGCATGGGGCTCGAAGCCATCGAGCAAGGCTGCGTACAGCAAGGTCTGGCACTGCGCGAGCAAACCGCTGCCGTTGTCGGTGCCGCCGGTAACGTTGCCTCGACCTATGCCTCGGTGCTGTCCGCCACCGTCGATCACCTGATTCTGATTGGCAGCGGTCGTGACGGCTCGGTTCGGCGCCTGGAGAAAACTGCCCAACTGATTTACGCCGACGCGGCCCGTTCGATCCTCAAGGGCACGGCCGAACACGACCGGTTGGCGCAGCGACTGCTGACCCTTGATGGTTTTTGTGACTTGTTGCGCTCACATGGACAAAAAGCCGACCTGGGTTTGCACATTGCCCGTCTGGTGGATGAGCGCCTTGGCGCGAACGCTTTCATCACGGTCACCAACGATCTCGACGCCCTCAAGGGCGCACGGGTTGTCCTGTGTGCGGCCAATGCGCCTCAGCCATTCCTCGGCGCCGAACATTTCGCCGAGCGCAGCGTGATCTGCGATATCGCTGTGCCGCTGAACGTCCATCAAGACCTGCCGAGCCAGCGCGAAGACGTGCTCTACATGCACGGCGGCATCGTCCAGACGCCGTTCGACGACGGCCTGGCGCCCAACGTGCGGGCCTACCTGAAAAAAGGTCAGCTGTATGCGTGCATGGCCGAGTCGGTATTGATGGGCTTGTCCGGCATGAGCCAGCACGGCTCATACGGCGATATCAGCCGTGAGCAAGTTCAGCAGGTCCGCGCACTGGCCGCGATCCACGGCTTCAGCCTCGCGCAATTCAAAACTCAAAACTCACTTTAAGGAGCGGTCATGACTCACAAAATAGCTGTTGTGACCGGCGGCAGTCGCGGCATTGGCAAGTCCATCGTGCTGGCCCTGGCCGGCGCGGGTTATCAGGTTGCCTTCAGTTATGTCCGTGACGAGGCGTCAGCCGCTGCCTTGCAGGCGCAGGTCGAAGGGCTCGGCCGGGAGTGCCTGGCCGTGCAGTGTGATGTCAAGGATGCGCAGAGCATTCAGGCGTTTTTCGAACGGGTCGAGCAGCGTTTCGAGCGTATCGACTTGTTGGTCAACAACGCCGGTATTACCCGTGACGGTTTGCTCGCCACGCAATCGTTGAGCGACATCACCGAGGTCATCCAGACCAACCTGGTCGGTACGTTGTTGTGCTGTCAGCAGGTGCTGCCCTGCATGATGCGCCAGCGCAGCGGGTGCATCGTCAACCTAAGTTCCGTGGCCGCGCAAAAGCCCGGCAGAGGCCAGAGCAACTACGCCGCCGCCAAAGGCGGTGTAGAAGCATTGACGCGCGCACTGGCGGTGGAATTGGCGCCGCGCAACATCCGGGTCAACGCGGTGGCGCCCGGCATCGTCAGCACCGACATGAGCGAAGCCCTGGTCGGCGCCCATGAGCAGGAAATCCAGTCGCGGCTGTTGATCAAACGGTTCGCCCGGCCTGAAGAAATTGCCGACGCGGTGCTGTATCTGGCCGAGCGCGGCCTGTACGTCACGGGCGAAGTCTTGTCCGTCAACGGCGGATTGAAAATGCTATGAGCCAGGCACGCACGATTGTGATTACCGGCGCGGCCAATGGTATTGGCCGCGCCGTCGCGGAAAATTTTGCAGCCCAGGCCGAGCACCTCTTGATCTTGCTTGATCGGGATCTGGCAACCTTGCAGAGGTGGGTCACGGAGGGCGAATTTGCCGCTCGCATCGAAACCCATGAAGCGAACATCGCCGATCTCGCCAGCCTGCAACTCCTGTTCAAGGGCCTGGCCAACCGGGTCGGCTTTGTCGATGTGCTGGTCAACAGCGCCGGGGTCTGCGACGAGAACGAACCTGAAGACCTCGACAACTGGCACAAGGTGATTTCGATCAACCTCAACGGCACCTTTTACGTCACTTCGTTGTGCCTGCCACTGATGGCGGATGGTGGGCGGATCGTCAACATGTCGTCGATCCTCGGCCGAGCGGGCAAGGTCCGCAACACCGCTTACTGCGCCTCCAAGCACGGCATCATCGGCATGACCAAAGCCTTGGCGCTGGACCTGGCGCCACGGCGAATCACCGTCAATGCCATCCTGCCCGCCTGGATCGACACACCGATGCTGCAAGGCGAATTGGCGGCGCAAGCGCGCATCGCCGGGATCACCCACGAGCAAATCCTGCGCAATGCGAAGAAGAAGTTGCCCCTGCGGCGCTTCATTCAGGGCGACGAAGTGGCGGCCATGGTCCGTTATCTGGCGAGCCCGCAGGCGAGTGGCGTCACGGCGCAAAGCCTGATGATCGACGGCGGTGCCGGGTTGGGAATGTAGCCATGGCTCGACTGGGATTGAACCGCGGCCTTTTGGCCGCGCTGGTCAGCCTTGGCTCGCCAGTGGCGATCGCCGAGTGGTTGCCGGGGCATCATGAAGCGGAGATCGGCGTTGCCACGGCCGTGCGTCTGCACGGTGACGACCAGGTCACGCAAAAGGCCGTGTACCTCAAGTTCAGCCTGGAGGATGCCTGGGACAGCGGCTACTACAAGGCCAAGGGCCGAGCCCGTTACGACTTCCGTTATGACGGCAACAACCCCTACAGCGCGCAAGCCCGGGACGATTACCGGGCTACTGCCGATTGGCGGCACCTTTACTGGGGGCTCTACGTCGGTGACGGCGAGCTGACGGTGGGCTGGCAGCAGGTGGTGTGGGGGCGTGCAGATGAATTACGGGTGCTCGATCAGATCAACCCGCTGGATTATCGCGAGGGTGTGATCGGTCTGTTGGAAGACAGCCGCATCGCCGTGCCGATGATTCGCCTGGTGCAGCCGGTCGCCGAGTGGGAGCTGGAAGCGCTGGTGATCACTGATTTTGTGAAAAACCAGGCGCCGGCCGTCGGCAGCGAGTTCGATGCACCGATTTTTGCCACACCCGATCCGCAGATGTTTGTGGTCGATTCGCGGCCCGGTTATGACGGTCACAGTGGCTTCGGTTACGGCGCCAGTGCCAACGGCCGGATCGGCACGGTGGATGTCAGCTTCGTGGCCCTCAACGCCCGCCAACAGGACCCGGTTTACGCCGTCGAAGGCCAGACCGAAGAGGGCCTGATTCGCCTCGAACGGCAATTCCCGCGCTATTCCATGGGCGGCGCCAGTGTGGCCATCGATGCCGGCCACAGCATCGTGGTACGCAGTGAAGTCGCCTACTTCGACAATTGGCGCGTCACCAATCCTTACCGCGCTTACGGCAGCGACCAGACGGCGATGACCAAGTCGCTGCTGGGCGTCGATTACCTATTGCGGGACTGGCTGATCTCGACGCAGTGGCAACATCAGCGGCTGCTCGACTGGCAGCCTGGCATGGTCCAGGACAAACGCGACGACCTGTTCACCGTGTCTGCCGAAGGCTCGCAGTTCCAGGATCGCCTCAAGACCCGTCTGGTTTTCGGCATGTCGCCGCCAGCGCAGGACGACAGTTTCGTTCAGGGGATCTTCACCTACAAACCGGTGGACTGGCTCAAGTTGGGGCTCGAAGTCGATGTGTTCTTCGGCAAGCCCGACCGCCAGTTCGGTGCGTACGCCAACCGCGACCAGGTGCGCTTGTCCGCCGGTTATCTGTTCTGACCACACCGGTGCGGTGTGCGAACCACTCAAACAATGAAAAGGAAATCGCGATGTTGCCCATCTTCAAGACCCTGACTGTAAGCGCACTGTTGCTGAGCGCCGCTGCCGCCATGGCAGCTGAAACACGCACGGCCGACGACATCATTCGCCAGGCTCGGGACCGCGATGACGGCAAGAGCTTCATGTCCCAGGTGTCCCTGATCCTGATCGACAAGCAAGGTAACACCCGCATCCGCGAGTTCAGCTACCTGCAAAAGGATTACCCGGACAGCGACAAATTCACCATGTATTTCTCCGCGCCGAGTGATGTGCGTGACGTCGCCTTCCACATCGAAAACCCACGCGAGGCCCTGGGCCTCGAAGACAGCCAATGGATGTATTTGCCGGTCAGCCGACAGACCCGAAGGATTTCCACCACCGACAAACGCGGGGCGTTCATGGGTAGCGACTACTCCTATGCCGACCTCGACAAGATTCGCGCCGAAGACTATCGCCAAACGCTGGTTGGCGAAGAGCAGTTGCAGGGCCGCGATTGCTACGTGATCGAGCGTGAGCCGGCGACGCCTGCCGTGCTGGCCAAGACCGGCTACAACAAGCTCAAGGTCTGGGTTGACAAGAAGAACTCACTGGTGCTGCGCCAGGATTTCTTCGATGTAAAAGGTGTGATGTTCAAGCAGATGCGCACCCTCAAGACTGAAACCATCGACCAGATCGACAGCATTACCCTCAGCGAAACCGAGGACTTCATCGCCGGTACGCGCTCCCAGCTGCGCTTCAACCAGTTGCAGTACAACGTCGCACTGGACGACCGCCTGTTCACGCAGACCGCGATCAAGCGCGGGCTGAAAGCCGGCGACTTGCCGGAATACGCCGTGTCTGCCCGCTAAGCGCCGCTCTCGATTCATCTGGGACCCTCATTCATGGAAAGATACTTGAACTTCGTCGAGCGCTATGCGCGGGCAATTGTGTTCGTGCTGGTGGCGATCACCGCCTACTTCACCTACACGCTCGGCGCGCTGATGTCGGACACCAATCCGTATCTGCTCAAGGACACTCACCCGGCGCGCAAGACGATCATTGATTTGCAGCGCGAGTTCACCGGCACGTATGACTCGGTCATGGTGGCGCTGAGCAACCCCGAGAGTGTCTTCAACACCACGTCGCTGAACGCCCAGTTCGAGCTGTCCCAGGCCATACGCCGGTTGATGCTGGCGAACGATGAGGACCGTGTCGAACTGCAGCGCATTGTCGGCCTGCACAGTGACGACCATGATGCCCAGGGCTTGCTGGTGCAGATCCTCGCCGAGGGTTTTTCGCAGAACGATTACGCTGCTGCCAAAGCGTTGCGCGACCATGGGATTGCCCGGCACTGGGACAGCCATGACCTGCAGTTCCTGAGCTTTCTTGCCGAGCGGCTCAACCCGATCCAGGAAATGGCCTCGATGGCTGACCTGGAAAACATCAGCTTGAGTGCCGATGGCGAGTTGTGGATCCACAAGACCCTGCACGCCCTGGATATGGACCCGATCAAGGTCGAAGCGCAGATCATGGGCAACGAGCAGATGGTCGGTGGCGTCGTCTCGGCGGACAAGAAAGTCGCCATGGTCGTCGCCGAACTGGGCACCAAACAGGACGACGCTCAGGCCCAGTTGCGTGCCTATCACCAGGTCCGCGAGATCATCGCGAAGTACCAGGCCGCTCACCCGGAGTTCACCGATGAGGTGTTCATCGCCGGCATGCCGATCTTCATTGCGGCCCAGCAGGAAATCATCGATCACGACCTGGCGATGCTGTTCCCGATCGTGTTCCTGTTGGTGACCTCTCTGCTGGTTTTCTTCTTTCGCAAACCACTTGGCGTGGTGTTGCCGCTGTTCAATATCCTGTTCTGCACCATCTGGACCCTTGGCCTGATGGCGCTGCTGCGTGTGCCGATGGACTTGCTCACCAGTGTCTTGCCGGTGTTCCTGTTCACCATCTGTTGTGCCGACGCGATCCACGTCATGGCCGAGTATTACGAACAGCTCAATTCGGGTAAGTCTTTCCGCGAAGCCAACCGTGAAACCCAGCGCCTGATGGTCACGCCCGTAGTTCTGACAACGGTCACGACCATTGCGACGTTCTTGATTTCCACCACCAACAACATTGTCAGCATCCGCAACTTTGGCGTGTTCATGTCCATCGGCCTGACGGCGGCGCTGATTATCTCGTTGCTACTGATTCCGGCGTGGATTTCGATCTGGGGCAAAGATGCCGTCCCGCGCAAAGTGCAACTCAAAGAGTCGCTGATCTCCCACTATCTGGTGGTGTTCTGTGCCTGGCTGATTCGCTGGCGCAAGCCGGTATTGCTGGTGACCCTGCCGTTGTTGGCGATGATGACGGTGTTCACGTTCAAGGTGGATATCGAAGACTCGGGCATTGCCTACTTCAAGAAGGACAGCCCGGTGCGGATGTCCGACGAGTTCATCAACCGGGCCGGAGTCGCGGGTACCTCGCCGGGCTGGATCGCCTTCGACACCAAGACTCCGCGTGGCGCGCTGACCACTGAAACCGTGCAGTTCCTCGAACGTCTGGACCAATTCATCAGGGCCCAGCCGAACGTGAGTTACACCTATTCGGTGGCGACCTACATCAAGCGCATGAATCTCGTGCTCAACGACATGAACCCTGCTTTCCTGCGGGTGCCGCAGGCGGTGGAGCAGGTGACGGTGGTCGATGATGACGGCAAACCGGAGACCTTCGAGGTCGATGGTAACTCGCTCATCGAACAGCACATCATGATGTTCGAGAACGGTGGCGGCACCGACTTGCAGAACGTGCTCAATGCCGATTACTCGAAGGCGGTGACGCTGTTCACCATGACCTCCTCTGTGGCGGGAGATTACCAGGCGATGCTGGATAAACTGGACGCCTGGCTGGCCATCAACAAACCGGCCAACCTGCAAGTCACCCATGCCGGTACGCCGTACATATGGACCGGGGTGTTGCAGGAAATCACCCAGGGTCAGGTGCTGAGCTTCTCGCTGGCGTTGCTGGCCGTGACCTTGATGATGATGTTCTGGCTCAAGTCAGTACGCCTGGGCATCCTCGGCATGCTGACGTTGCTGACCACGTCGGTGACGGTGTACGGCAGCATGTACCTGTTGGATATCGAGTTGAACATCGGTACCACACTGGTGACGTTCCTGGTGGTGGGCGTCGTGGATTACGCCGTTCACCTGCTGTCACGGATCAAGATGCTGGTGCAGAAGGGCATCGAGATCGACGAGGCCATCCTGGCGGCCATGCAGGGCGTCGGGCGCTCGACGGTGGTCAACGTCGTGATCTTCTCGATGGGCTTTGTCGCGCTGCTGTTCTCCGCCTACAAACCCGTCATTGACCTGGGTGTATTGGTGATACTGGCGCTGTCATCCAGCGGCTTCATGACCATTTTGTTGGTCACGCTGATTTCGCCGTGGTTCTTTGCCTCGATTGTGCCGCAGCCAGCAGTGCAAGAGGGCGAGCAGCCGGGGGGTGAGACTGTGCCAGGCTAAATCGCCGGGGCGCCTGCGTGCTGAAAACGGCACGGGGCGCCATGGCCGTTCAGGGGCGGCGGTGCGGATTCAGCGGGCTTTTTCCAGGTGTTCGAACTGGCATTGCATCTGAGCATCTTTGAGGCTCAGCTCAAACTCAACCAAGCCGTCATGCACTTGCTGCAAGGCCTGGATCTGCCCCATCAATTCCTGCTTTTTGTTATCGATGGCCTGCATGGCCAGATCCCAGGGCAGCTCCTGGCCGCGGTGATCCTGCAGAATGGCCTGCATTTCCTTGAGCTTGAAACCGAGTTGCTGAGCGCATTTGATGAAGGTCAGCAGCTCTACGCTTTGCTGGCTGTAGATGCGGTACTTGCCTTCGCGTTGCGGTGGGGGCAACAGGCCGATTTCTTCGTAATGTCGAATGCTTTTGACGGTGGTGCCCGACAGCTTGGCGGCTTTGCCGATGTACATGAAGATCCCTTTTTTGACGCATCAGAAGCGAAAAGATGTCGCGCGCTCGTACACGCGCGCGACATCTTTGCACAAGCGTCAGGGGGCGGGAAGCCGGGTTGGATAAGGTGTCACAGGAGGGGGACTTGGCTGGGCCGTGCAGGGGCACGGCCCAACCGGGGCCGATCAGCGGCTGGCGACCGCCTGGACTTGTTTGAGCCAGGCTTCACGCTGTTCCGGCTTGGAGCCCAATACCGGACCGAAGGTCAAGGTTTTCAGAGGTTTTATGCCGCAGAACTCCAGGGTGGTCTTGCGCATTTGGTGCAGGCCCGGCATACGATACACCCAACGGTAATACCATGGCGGCGTGTCCATGGTCACCAAAAGGTGAGCCGTGCGCCCCTTGAGCAGCTTATCCGGGAAGGGTGAGCCCTTGCGATACTTGAAGGCAAAACCGGGCAGAAACACGCGGTCGAAGAACCCCTTGAGCAACGCCGGAATGCCGCCCCACCAGATCGGGTACACCAATGTCAGGTGTTCGGCCCAGGTAATGTCGTTCTGTGCGTCGATCAAATCGGGCTCAAGCAACTGGATCTGGTTATAGCCATCGTGCAAGACCGGATCGAAATCCAGGGTGTCCAGGCGCAGCAGGCGCACCTCATGGCCTGCTTGCGTGGCGGCCTCGACATAACGTTTGGACACAGCGCCGCAAAAGCTGTCGTTCGAAGGGTGGCCGAGGATTACGAGCATGCGTTTGCTCTTCATGACGAACTCCAGATAATGAAGTGCCAAGGGTAAAGTCTGCCCCTAACGGTAGAGTCAAGCCTTGCCGGTTAGCGGTAGAGACAAACAGTCCAGCAGCGCTTGGGTGTAACCCGGCAAACCGTCATAAGCGTGGCTGAGGGTATCGCTGAGCGTCAGGGTGTCGAGCCCTGTCAAGGCATGATCGACCGGCATCATCAACACTTACCCTAAAGACTGTCAGGGTCGCCGAAGCACATTTGGACAGGGCTGTGTCCATTAGGGAGTGCATTCACGATCGGCTGCTGTCGACCGATAGCGGACAAGATCAAAGCAGGTCTTAGAGTCATCGAGACGGCGCACGTGCGTGGCGAGAAAGGCGCTCCTGATTCGATAGATACACGGCTGACTGAAACTGAGCATCAGATCCAGGGAACCGTGGGTAAGCCGCGCGCAGCCACGCTCAAAACCGGTGAGCGATGGCTCACTCAAATCCAGGCTCGGCTCGATGGTATCGATCTCACAAAGGCGACCGTTGGTCGGATAAGGTTGGATCCGGGTTATATGCGTTTGTATTTTTTTGACGCTTTCATAGTCCTTTAAAAACAATGGGTTGTGGCGTGCTTTTTCATACTCCTTGTAAGGATGATTGTTCGTTGACGATCGATTTGTATCAGGTCTAAGCCTGATTTTCGAACGCCTGGAGCCTGGGGTACACGATGGATGACCGCTGTCGTCCCGGCTTTTCTGCTATTAATGAATGACTCTTCGTTCGAGTGCTAGTCCTTTCGGGAGCGCGTCATGAATCCGTTCATTCGTATCGGCATTGTCGACGACCATCCGTTGTTGCGTGAGGGCGTTGCCAACATACTGAGACGACGGGCGGATCTTCAGGTCATGGAACAGGGCGCCAGTGCGCAAGATGCCAAGGATATCGCCCAGAGGGTGCGTCCGGATGTGATGCTGATGGACGTCAATATGCCGGGTGATGTTTTCGCTGCGGTGCGGTTCATTTCCACTGAACTGTCGGATGTGAGGGTCCTGATGCTGACGGTTTCAGAATCCGAAAATGACGCCTTTTTGGCGCTGGAGGCCGGCGCGTTCGGGTATGTGTTGAAAGGTGTCAGCGGACCGGAACTGGTCACGGCTATCAGGTTAGTTGCCAAGGGGCAAACGTATATCACCCCCGATTTTGTCAACAAACTGCTGAGTAATTTCAAGAAACATGAAGCGGAGATTCACACGTTTGATCTGACCCAGCGCGAAGAGCAAGTTATTTATGAAGTTTCAAAGGGGTTGACTAATAGGGAGGTTGCGTCAAAGCTGTTTATTAGCGAAAAAACAGTCAAGCACTATATGAGTTGTGTGATGCAGAAGCTGCACGTACGAAATCGTGTCGAAGCGGTCACGGCCCTACGGTATTACAGGGAACGCGAAGCTCTCGGGCGATTTCACATCGGCGCAGGGAAAACACCAATGTATGCCCGGAACCGTTCTGACTAAAGTTTGAACTGTGCATTGACCGACGTTCCTGATGTACTAGAGTCGATACTGAACAACCCGCCCAGAGATTCAACGCGATAACGCAAACCGGCGAGCCCCAATCTGGTTCTGCCGGATGTATCGAGTTGCATGGCGTCCGCCGCCATACCCGGACCACTATCCCTGACGCTGATATTTAATACCTGATCAATGTATTGCGCTTGGATGACCTGACCCTCGCCGTTGGCATGCCGGTAAGCGTTGTTGAGGGCTTCTTGCACAAAACGGTACAAACAGAGTTTGAGCGGCAGCGGCGTGGCGTCAGGTAGCGGCCCTAGGGCTAAGTTGACCTTGGTGCCGGTACGTTGCTCGTGCCGTTGCGCCACCAGTTGCAAATCTTCCACCAAGTTCAAATCGTTAATTTCCGGAAGTGCCAGACCTCGTGATAAATCGCGGATCTCCCGCAGTGCGTCGGTCGCGGCACCACGAATGGTTTCGAACGCCTCCTGATCGACATCCGAGCAGTTTTCGGTCAACTCGTCGAGCCAGATTAGAATCAATGTCAATAACTGCGCCGGCCCGTCGTGCAGGTCTGCACCAATCCGCCTCAAGTTGAGTTCGTTGACTCGGGAAAACTCCTGGGTCGCCGTCGCCATCTTGAGCTGGAGTTCGGCATTGCTGATGTGTAAGCGGGTTTGCTCCTGCAGCCGCAAGTGCAGCGCCACTTGTTGCTGCTGAATAATCTTGTCACCGCGTCGCACGATGAAGAAAAGCAGCGCCAGCATTGCCAACGTCGCGGCGCCCACGACCCCCCATACCTGCTGTCGGACGCGATTGATCTCGAGCTCCAGAGTATCGGCTTTTTCATAAAATTCGCCCACAGCGATGATTTTCCTGGAGCTTAAATCCCGCAGGGGCGCGTAGATCTCATAGAGCGGAACGTTTAGATTGCGCTCGAACTCATTCTCATTCTGGCTCAGCTCTTCAAGGGCAGTGACCACTTTGCCCTTAAGCGCCTCGGTGATCTCGTCTATTGGGAATTTGTGGTTGGTGATGGCTTTATTCGTGCTGTAGACCACCGTGCCATCCGCTCGCCAGATCTTGATCGAGACAATGTGTTGATTTAGCGCACGATTTTCCATGAGGCGGTCCAGGGACTGGACACTTGCAGTCGAAAGGCTGTTGTCCCGGATCATCTCCTGCACATAGGGTTCCAGAAACGCTTCCATGTAGTGGGCGCCTGCTTCTGCCGCGCTTTGTACTGCGGCACTTTCTATTCGTTCGCTCACCAGCTTGCCGACCGAGAACATGGTCAGTCCCAGGATCACCGCAGCGGCAATGACAAACTGGGTCGAGTGACTTAGTTTGCGCGCCCGGCCCCTGATCCGGGTGCGCCAGATTCCATTGCGAACCTCCTCGCAAACAGGAGGGTCTGGTTCGACCAAAGGCTGAGCTTCATCTGCGATAGAAGTCTCATTTTTTGATTCGACCTTTGCATCTTTTGCCATCGGCTTGGTTCCCCGATCATCGTGATAAGTCGTTTGAAAAACCCAGCAACTCAGGATATCTGGAGACTGACATGTATGGGCTAAAGCGCTTCACTCTTAATCAAAACGATATTTCGTTTCTTGACCAGCAGGTTACGTTCCCGACCATTCATGTCGTCGGTTATAACGCCGCCGGCGATCCTCTTTACGGCTACAGTGGTTCGGACGGCAAGGTCCATGTGCTCGGTACACTCGGCAGCTTCAATCCCCTGGATATTCCGGTCGGCGAATCCCGCTGGTACAACGGCGCACGGGACCCGATCGGCTTGCGCGACGTCTCCGGTCACTTCAATAACCTGACCCAGGACGGACAGAGCTGGGGCAGTTTTGGTCAGAACTTCATTCGCCTGACCCATTCGGACTACACGCATTACGTTCATCAGAACCTGGATAACGCCGCATTGGCCGGACCGGGCATTCCCGACGGTGTCACGCCCATAGCTGACAGTAGCTCACTGTATAGCGATCCAACAGCTTCACTAGTGGACTACACCCCCCGGATGATCAGCCAGACCATCGTCAGTGGCGGGGTAACTTTTGCTACCGATGCCAACGGGTACATCCAGCATACCGACACGGGCGTAGCGATCGTTACTGATCCGGGGATTCTAGGCACCATTGGCGAGGTGGATAGCACCTCACCGGATTCCGGGCAGTACTACATTCGCAACCAGAACACCGTCAGTGGTGACCCGTCGACAACCGGCTGGTTCACCTTGTTCGGGCAGTTTTTCGACCATGGGCTGGATTTCATCAACAAACCCAATCAGAACGCGACGATCACTATTCCTCTGGCGCCGGATGATCCGTTGTACGGCTCCATCGGCCCGGACGGGCAGCCGGTTTACTCGATCAAAGTGCATCGGGCTTCGGTCAGCGAAGTGGACGGTCAAGGCCAGGCGCAATACGTCAACCTTGACTCGCCCTACATCGATCAGAATCAGACTTACGGCTCCAATGAGGCTGTGACTCAATTGCTGCGTCAATGGGTGGCGGACCCCAATCACCCCGGCCAGTTCATCGCGGGTGCGGCGCTGTTTGACGGCACAACCTTAAGCGACGAAGCCTCCTGGACCCTCAACGGTGTGCTGACCCATCAGACGTTGCCAACCCTGAGCGAATTGCGCGCTCATGTGCTGGCCACCGGTCGCGACGATCTGACCTGGGACGATATCGTGAACTTCCGCGTGCGGGATGCCAACGGCCATGTACTGGATGCCGATCCTGGGACCGCCGGCATACAAGCGGTTTACACCCGCGAGGCGATCCTGCTGGACATGAACCCGCACTTTGATGATATGCATATCGATCAAGCGAAACTGATGTCGCTGGATGCGCACATCACCAGCATCACGTTCGACACGAACAACCCTTATGGGATGGTCATCAATTATGACAATTCGGGTCCGAAAAACTTGTTCAGCTTTGTCAACTTTTCCGACTTCTCCATCAGCGCGGTTCCCGGCAGTGCCGATTTTGCGGTGGCCAACGAGTTGCTGCTGCAGTCGGTGGGTGATCACTACATTGCCGGTGATGGTCGGGTGAACGAAAACTTCGGCCTCACCGCCATTCACCACATATTCCATGAAGACCACAACGTGCAGCTAATCAACCTGCAGAACGAGGTGCTGGGGCAGACAGACGTCAATGTGCGGCATAACTGGCAGGTCCAGGTGAGCAACGGTAGCGGCGGTTTTTACACTGATGCCAACGGTAATTTCACTCTGCCCGATGGCGTCACCGTGTCCTGGGATCAGGACAAACTGTTCTATGCCACCAAGTTGACCGTGGAAATGGAATACCAGCACGTTGCGATCGACCAATACGCGCGTTTGATCACCCCGGATTTGCCAGAGTTTGTGACCTATGACTCGGGCATTAACGCCAATATTTCTCTGGAGTATGGCCAAGCCGCGTTTCGTTTCGGCCACTCGCAACTACGCGAAACCATCGATGCTCTGGAAAAAAATGCCAGTGGTGGCTACGACCTGACCGGTGCAATCACTCACTACGCGCTAGAGCAAGCTTTTCTCAACCCCGGCGGTTTTGCCGAGGTGGGGCCGACAGCCATTGCTCTGGGCATGACCCGGCAGATCAGCAACGAAATCGACGAATTCGTCACCCCGGCCCTGCAACAAGGCTTGCTCGGTCAACCGCTGGACCTCGCGACCATCAACCTGGCTCGTGGTCGCGACTTGGGTCTGCCTACCCTGAACCAGGCGCGTCAGCAGATTCACGATGCACTCGTCGAGGAGAGGGCGTCGCCGGCAGGCGCGCAGCATCACACGAACCTGATCGTGGATGGCTTGACGCCCTATACCAGTTGGAGTGACTTCGCCAACAACATGATTCACCCCGAGTCACTGGTGAATTTCATCGCCGCCTATTCATTTGATGGTGATGTGGCCCATGCCCAAGCCATCATCGATGCCGATACCTCAGGTGTTACCACCAACTATGCCGGCGGCAGCGTCACGGCTGAAGAGGCGGCCTATTTCCTTTCCGGTGCGGCAGATGCCAACGGCAATCATGTGGCCGGTTACGACGGCTACAACGCGATTGATCTGTGGATCGGTGGCCTCGCGGAGAAACATGTCTACACCGGGCAACTGGGCACCACCTTCAACGCTATCTTCGAGGATCAGATGGAACGGTTGATGGATGGCGACCGTTTCTATTATCTGTTCCGCCTTGATCTCGGCTTGCCGGCGATGACCAACCTCAACGAACAGGTAGTGACCGAGCAATTCAAGGACATCATTGAACGCACCACCGATGCCCGGCACCTGGCCGGTGATGTATTCGGTTACGCCGACAGCTACATCGAACTGAGCAACACCGACTCCGGCGCAAGTGCGACGGCGTACAAGGGCGAGCACAAATATGGCACGCTGATCGAGGCGAACCATGTCGGCGTTTACTCAAGCGGTGGCGCGGGCGGAATTGGCGGTAACGGCTTGCTGGTCAGCCTGACCAGCCCGGAAACGCATACCGCTCAAACCTATATCCGTGACTACCGTCCGGACCAGGGCCAGAACCCTGATGGCACAGCGGCAGTGGGCTACAACTCGCACGAAGTATTGTCTGGCACTGACTACAACGACTGGCTCGACGCTGGCGATGGCGACGATACGATCTATGGCGAAGGTGGCGATGACATCCTTGATGGCAAGGCCGGTGCCGACCATATCTATGGCGGTGACGGCAACGATGTGATCTACGGCGGTGATATCGAAGACTTCCTCGATGGTGGGGAAGGGGACGACACCATCTATGCCGGGACCAGCGCAGGTGCCCTCGATGTGGTGATTGGCGGTAATGGCAACGATCACCTCTACGGTGAAGCCGGGATCGACGAGTTGTACGGTGGCGCTGGCAATGACTACATCGATGCCGGCGGCGACACTGATCTGGTGCATGGCGGTGACGGTAACGACGAGATCTACGGTGGCGACGGCCCGGACATTCTGTTCGGTGAGGACGGCGATGACATCATTTCCGGCGGTTCCACTGGCGACCAGGAGTTCGGCGGTGTCGGTGACGACATTCTGCTGCCTGGTCTGGGTGGCGCTCCGGGTCAAGGTGACGGCGATGAGGCCCTCGGTGACGTGGGCTTCGACATCGCGGCCTTTAGCGATGTGAACATTGCCCTGGATGCGGCGGCAGACCTTAACAATCAGAATATCGTGGCGGCGCCGGGCACCGCTGTGCTGTTCCAGCCGTTCAACGCCTTGCTGACAGACATTGAGGGATTGATCGGTTCACGCTTCAGCGATAGTCGTGCAAGCACGACGACTCCGGCCAACCCTCAGGCGGGGCTGATCGGTAATGCCACGGAAAACTGGTTGATAGGCGGCAGCGGCGACGATGTTTCTCAAGGTAATGGCGGAAATGACGTAATCGTCGGCGATTCGATCAAACTCGCCGATCTGAATCACTTGCTCGCCAGTCAGGGGTTCGCTCAGCACTTTACTGGACTGCAAGCGGCCCGTCTGGACTTCATTTTGGGTGATAACCACGCAGCCCAAGGCACGGCCGATGGCGCAGCCGATGAAGCGCTGTACAGTGGCAATTTTGCCGACTACAGCATTACCAAGTTCACCGACATCCGGCCGGGGGGCGAGTTGATCACGGCGTTCAAAGTGGTGGATTTGCGGGTCGGCGCGGCGAATGTCGATGGCACTGATATCGTGACTGGCATTGAAAAACTGCGCTTCGCCGACCGCACAGTCAACCTGAACATCACCAACAGTCTGCCAACCGGCAATGCGTTGCTGTCGGGGTTTGCCACTGCGCCGACCACACCTAGCCGTCCGGTGCCGGCTCAATACCGGCTGACCGCCAATACCTCAACCATACAGGACGCTGACGGCTTGCCTGGGCCAAGTGGGTTCACCTTCCAATGGCAAGCACTGGTGGGCGCGGCCTGGATCAGTATTGCCGGGGCGAATGCTTCGACCTTTGCGCCGACCTCGGCACAGTTCGGCCAGCAGCTACGGGTCATCACCACTTACACCGACAACAACGGCACAGTGGAACAACTGACGTCCGACCCTTCGGAAGCGGTAGGGCGCTTCATCGAAGGCACCAACTTCTTCGGCAACACGCTCAATGGCACCAACTATCAGGACATCTTGATGGGTTACTCGGGCAACGACGTCCTCAACGGCGGACTGGGTTCCGACTTACTGGACGGCGGTAGCGGTAACGACACGATGCTGGGTAACGCCGGCAACGACACTTACAGGGTGGATGCCAATGGCGATGCGGTTCAGGAAAACCTGAACGAAGGCACCGACACGGTCTTGTCCTCGGTCAGCTACACCCTGGGTGCCAACGTCGAGAACCTGAGCTTGCAGGGGGCGAACAACAGTAACGGCACAGGTAACGGGCTGGACAACGTCATCCATGGCAATAGCGGTAACAACCAGCTTAGCGGTGTGGCCGGCAACGACACCGTCTTTGGTGAGGCAGGCAACGATACGCTGCTGGCATCGCTGAACGACGGCAACGACCACTATGACGGCGGTACGGGCACCGATACCTATGACTTATCGGCCACATCGGCGTCGGCCACGGTCGATTTGCTTGTTGGCACGTCAACCAGCACCCAAACCGGCAATGACTCCCTGACCGACATCGAGAACGTCACCGGCAGTTCTGGCGACGATCACATCCAGGGCAACGGCGTTAGCAACCTTTTGCAAGGCCAGGGCGGCAACGACTGGATCGACGGTGGCAGCGGAGACGACATATTGGTCGGTGGGCAAGGTCTGGACAGCCTGTTTGGTAGTCTTGGTAATGATACCTTCCGGGCGTCGGTCAATGACGGCAATGACAGCTACGAGGGTGGTGGCGACACCGATACCTACGACCTGTCGGGTACCTTGGCCAACGCTACGGTCAACCTGTCTACTGGCCTGGCGAGCAGTTCGCAAACCGGTAATGACACCTTGAGCGGCATCGAGAATGTTCTCGGCAGCAACGGTACCAACAGCTTGACCGGCGATAACGCCAACAATGCCCTGACCGGGCAAGGCGGCATCGACACCCTCATTGGTGGAGGCGGCGCTGACACACTGACCGGCAACGGCAACCGCGACATTTTGACCGGTGGGGCGGGGGCGGACATCTTTATGTTCAGCGCAATGAACGACTCCGGCACTTCGACCGCTAGCCGCGATGTGATCACCGACTTTGCGCAGGGAGCTGACCACATCGATCTGACGCTGATCGATGCCCGCACTTCCGGCGCAGGTTCCGCCGGTAATCAGGACTTTGCCTTCCTTGGCGAGTGGAATGGCGTCGGCACTGAGTTCAGTAACCAAGCGCAATTGAAGTACCACTTCGCCAATGTCGGTGGGGTTGAACACACGTATGTGGAGGGCAATGTCAACAGCGGTAATGGCGCAGATTTCCAGATTGATCTGGTCGGGCATGTCGCCCTGACAGCGAGCGATTTCGTCGGCGTGGTGTAAGGTTTTCAACCAAAAACGGCGCCCTCCTTGAGCGAGGTCTGGACCTGCAAGTACAGGCCGGGGGCGGTCACGCTGCGTAGGAAGGCATCGCTGAGTTTTTGCCGGAACGCCGGTGCGGGATGTGTCGGCAAAATCTGGGGGTATCGTTTTTCAGGAAATGAAAAGTACCCCAAACGATACCCCCAGTTACGTTGGAAATGAGTGGAATACGACGGATGGCAACGGACAGAAAATTCGCCTATCTATCTGTATTTGCAGAGGTTATTGGAATTCAGTGGAACTCGCTCACAGGCTATCGGGGTCGCCGAAGAACATCTGTATCCGCGACCGCAACCACCGCTCCGCCGGGTCATTGTCCTGCGCCCCACGCCAGGCCATGTGCAGCTCGAAACTACGCACCTCCAGCGGCAGATCCTCGGCCCGCAACCCACCCGCCGCGGTCAGCGCATCCGCCGTGTAGTCCGGCACCGTAGCGACAATATCGGTGCCCGCCAGCAAGCTCCCCAGCCCGTTGAACTGCGGCACCGCCAGCACCACATGGCGCTTGCGGCCAATCTCCTCCAGGGCCTCGTCGATGAACCCCGACAGGTCCCCGGCAAACGACACCAGCGCATGCGGGCGCGCGCAGAAGTCGTCCAGGGTGATGGTGCCCGGCACGCTGTCGGCTCGCAGCAGTTTCGGCATGCTGCGGCGCAGCACCTTGCGCTTGGCGTTGGCTGGCAGTTCACTGGTGTAACTGACCCCCACCGAGATCTCGCCCGAGGCCAGCAGCGTCGGCATCAGCAGGTAATTGACCCGACGTACCACCAGCACGATACCTGGCGCTTCGGCGCGGATGCGCTTGAGCAACTGCGGCAGCAGGGCAAATTCGGCGTCGTCCGACAGGCCGATGCGGAACACAGCATTGCTGGTGGCCGGGTCGAATTCGGCAGCGCGGCTGACCGCAGTGGAAATCGAGTCCAGCGCCGGGGACAGCAGGGAGAATATTTCGTGGGCCCGGGCCGACGGCTCCATGCTGCGGCCGGTGCGCACGAACAGTGGGTCGTCGAACAGGTTGCGCAGGCGCGACAGGGCCGCGCTGATGGCGGGCTGGCCGAGGAACAGTTTTTCCGCGGCACGGGTCACGCTGCGCTCGTGCATCAGCGTTTCGAACACGATCAGCAGGTTGAGGTCTACGCGACGCAGGTCGTTTCGATTCATCGGTGCGCTTCGCCTAAAGTGGGGCAGAGGTGAATCTTAAGGCCAAAGGCTGGTACCCTGCACGGGTTTAGGGGGACCAATCGCAGGGAAAGTCAGGTGCCCAATCGATGACAAGCATGTCGACTATTAATGACCACTGATGGTCTATCCGGCAAAGCCCGGATAGAGTTCGTGGTAATTAGAGGTTCACAATGGCGAGGTATGCGATGTCCCGCATGATCCGTTTCCACAAGTTCGGCGCTGCCGATGTGCTCCGTTGCGAGGAGCAGCCCGAACAGTCACCCGCTGCCGGCGAGGTACAGATCCGCGTCGAGGCGGTTGGCGTCAGCTGGTATGACGTGCTCTGGCGCCAGAACCTGGCACCGTCCCAGGCACGCCTGCCGGCGGGGATCGGCCACGAGATGGCCGGGGTGGTGACCGCGGTTGGCGAAGGGGTCGAGGATATTGCCGTGGGCGACCGGGTTGCCAGCTTCCCGGCCACCAGTGCCAACGACCACCCCGTATATGGTGATGTCATCGTGCTGCCGCGTACGGCCATTACCCGTTATCCGGATGTACTTACCCCGATCGAGGCCAGCGTGCACTACACGCCGCTGCTGATCGCCTATTTCGCCTACGTTGACCTGGCCCGGGCCAAGGCCGGGCAGACCGCGCTGGTCACCGACGCCAGCCACTGCGCGGGCCCTGCCTTCGTGCAACTGGGCAAGGCCCTGGGGCTGAAGGTGTTCGCCGCCACCAAGGAGGCGGAACAGCGTGAGTACCTGCTGGGCCTGGGCGCCGACAAGGTGATTGTCACCGAAGAACAGGACCTGCTGCTGCAGATTGGCAAGTACACCGATGGCCGTGGCGTGGACATGGTCCTCGATGGCATGGGCGGGCCGCAGATGTCGCTGCTGGGCGATGTGCTGGCACCGCGTGGCAGCCTGGTGCTGTATGGTCTGCAAGGCGGCAATCAGACGCCGTTCCCGGCCTGCGCGGCATTCCAGAAGAACATCCAGTTCCATGTGCATTGCATTGGCAACTTCACTGGCAAGCCGGAACTGGGCATCAGCCAGGACCAGGTGGCACTGCAGCGCGCCCTGCGCGATATCAACCAGTTCACCGCCGACCAGTTGCTGACACCGCAGATCATCAAGGTGTACCCGTTCGAGCAGGTGGTAGAAGCGCATCGCTACATGGACCAATGCCCGTGTGGCGGGCGTGTGGTGCTGGACATGGCGCAACACTGAGGGCTGTTTGCATTATCAGGAAACCCGGGCAGAGTCCCGGGTTTTTTGTGCTCGGTACATAAGATTGATGCTCAAAAGAAGAATGTTCCTACAATAAAGAGCGAAGCGGACTACATTTGGCGCGATTATTAAGTGGCTCGTGGAAATATTCCGCCAAGTTTTTTGGCTTGAACTGTTTTTACCTGGCGGTCAATGTGTTTTCTCACTTCGGCTGAATGGTTTTTTTACCTTGATCTGTATCTTCTATTCGCCTTGCATCCCTCGATAATGGCTCAATGATGGTTTGCGCAAGGAGCGTGGAATGAGCATGGCTATGCCCGAGCCAGGGCGGTACATGGTAGCGGCGGGGCGTCGCAGCGACGCGTTTTTCTCGATGGTATGGCGACAGTGACTGGTTACGTCATTACTTCCATTTAGTTGTAGGGAATTTCTTCTGGCCAAGTTCAGGGCATGTTGACGTTCAGGTCTTCTGTTCGACGTGCGCTGGCTGCATGAAGTTGATGAGGTGATTACGTGACGGCTATTCACGACCAGGCAATGCACTATATCTACCAGCAAGTACTCGAGCGCTTGCTCAGTCACATGTCACAAGCGCAGCGTGCTTCCTTGCAGTTGCTGATACAACGGCTGCTGGTTGCTGCAGGGGGGCCCGAATACATCGGCACCTTCCGCTTGCTGGTGCTGCAAGGCAACGATCGCCACAGCGCCCGGCTGCTGGCCATGCTGCGTGCCGCGCAACTGAGTATTGCCCTGCGTGCGCCGGTAACCTTCCAGTTACGGGTGCTGGTGGTCAGCCTGCCCGTGGCTGGCAGCGCCACGCTCGAAGGCCATGAGCGCAGCTTCAGTGCGCTGTTCATGCAGGATGACCCGCGGGTGCAACTGCAGATGATCGAGGGGCGTGAAGTGGTCCCGTTCAGCCGGCACCTCTCAGCCGCGCCCGAACGCTGGTTGTTGGCGAGGGACGCCATGCTGATGTTCGGTCACCTGGTCGATGCCAGGCCCGAAGCACTGCTAGGTAGCCGCCTGCATCTGGAATTGGCGGGTACCGTGGGTTTTGCGCTGCAGGCACAGGCACCGGCGGATGTCTTGATCACCGCCATCCCCGCGCGCCAGCGCCGCCGGTACCTGGCCTGGGCCCGGCGCAGCCTGCGCCTTGCAGGGGAGCGTGGTCCGCATGTGGTGCATCAGTGCCTGGCGGCGCTGGCCCACGGGCTGAGTCGGCTGAACGGCAGCGTCGGTGTACCGCTGGGCGCCTTGGCGGGGTCGACATCGGGGGCTGTGCCGCAGGATACGCCGGTGCGGGTGATTGCCATTGATGACCTGCTGCCGCCGTTGCTCGAAGGGCAGCAGCTCGACCTCATGCTCGGTTGTTGCTTCGAGGCTGCCCAGGATGCCTGGTCATTGGCCGCGTTCGTCGAGCCGTTGGCCCCGGCGCAGTTGCAGGAGCTGCGCGCACGCAGTCTCGAGCCGCAGGCCAGTCGCCCGGCATTGCGGCTGGCTGGCCAGCCGGAAGGCATCAGGCGGCGTGATGTGCATCAGTTGCAGTTCGGCAAGGCCTACGGCATCAACCCGATCCAACAGGTGTGCCTGCTGTTCAGCCCGTTCGCCAGGCAGGGGAAAAACCTCGAGCGTTTTCTGCAATGTCGGCATGCCGACATGCTGGTGGCGTTGCCTTACCTGCATCGAGCCTTGCAGGGCAAACCCTGCCCTGATGCGGTGAAAAACTGGTTGGTGAACACCAGTGGCCTGCCGCTGGGGCAACTGCGGGTGATCTATGACGGGCGCCTGCCGCTGGCCGCCTGGCGCCTGATGAGCCACCTGGCCTGTCGCGATGTACAACTGCGGTTACTGCCACGGCAGGCCTCGGGTCGGCGGCGTGGAAATGCGGGGCTACCTTGATGGAGGAATCGGGCCCCGGCGAGTTTGCCTATCGCAAGGTCTATCGCTACCTGGAAGCCTTGATCGGCCAGGCGCCAGGCTGTGGCCCATGCCGCTTACCGTCGCTGCGGGTGTTGTCCCGGCGGCTGAGGGTGTCATTGGCCACCGTGCAGAGTGCCTACAGCCTGTTGGAGGAAGAGGGCCGTGTGCAGTGCCTGCCGAGGTCTGGCTATTACGTACAGGGCGCTGGCAAGGGGGACGCTGCGGCCATGCCCCAGCCACCCTTGCCGGCACAGCCGATGCTGGAGCGGGCCCTGTTCACCCACGAGCGGCGCCTGGCACGTCAGCGCATGCACAGTGTTGCCCCTTGGGAGGCGCCTGGCAGCGCCCGGCTGCGCAATGCCGTCGCCGAGCGCTATACCCGCTCCTCCAACCAGTACTGGTGTGCCGAGGACGTTCAGCTGGCCCCTGATGTGCAGGCGTTGCTGGAGACGTTGCTGGCGGCGCTGGCCCTGCAAGGGGGGACCGTGCTGGTGCACTCGCCCTGTTGCTGGCAGGTGTTGCGCGCTTTGGCACGTGCCGGCATGCGGGTGCTGGAGGTACCACTGGATACCCGCGGCAACCCGGATCTGCGCGCCCTGGCCCGGCTGCTGGGGAGCGAGCCGGTACGCATGCTGGTCATGCCGTCGTGCCTTGGCATGCCGCAGGGGCGGCTGGTTTCACCGCACTACCAGCAGCAGCTTGGCCAGTTGCTCGGCCAGCACCCTGTATGGTTGCTGGAAAACGACCTGGACAGTGAGCACTGCTACAGCGGGCCGCCGAATACGCGCCTGCGCAATTGGGTCGACCCCCGCTGGCTATTGGTGATGGGGGCGTTCGATGCCGCAGTGGGGGGCGAGGCGCCCTATGCCTACCTGCTGGGCCATGATGCCGTGCTGGCCAGGGCTTTCTCTGAACGTGCATTCCGGCTTGCACCGCTGCGCCTGCAAGCGCTGGCGCACATGCTGGGCAAAGGTGAGATAGAGGCGCAACTGGTGCGGCTGCGTACGGACCTGCAAAAGCGCATGCAATGCCTGGCGCGTGCGCTGCAGCAGCAGTTCGGCCAGCGGGTGGCGTTGGAAATGCCGGACGGTGGGCGGACACTGTGGGTGCGCTTTCGCCAGCCGCTGCAGTGGGAGGGTATTGCTGAAGCGCTGGCTGGTTCAGCACTGCATGCACTGCCGGGCGAGCAGTTCAGCCTGCAGGGGCGCTACCAGCAGTACCTGGCGTTGGTGTGGCTGGGGGATCACCCGGGGGAACTGCAACAGGCGGTAGAACGCCTTGCCCAGGCGCTGGAACTGCGCTGCGGCCGGCCCGGCGGGGTTGCACCTTGAGCTGCCGGGGTCGCGTTGCAACCCGTTGCTCCCACAAGGTCCCTGCCAATGCAACGAGTCAGGCGTTGACCTTGTGGGCGATTGCCCAGCCCTTTGGGCCGCGCTGTCGCACAGATAACTGAATTCGCAAGCGATCCTCGTACCCTGTGGGAGCGGCTTTAGCCGCGAAGCATCCAACGCGGTGCATGGCACCGGCTGCGCCGGTGTTCGCGGCTGAAGCCGCTCCCACAGGGTCCCTGCTAATTCAATGAGTTATGTGCAGTTCTATGAGAGCCGGCTTGCCGGCGATGAGGCCCTGGCAGGTAAAACCTCCTGTCAGCGATGCGCTTGCTCCTGCCCCTGCCGCAAGTGGGTACTGACCAGCGCGGCTACCACCAGCAACGCGGCAATGATCCACAAGCCATTTCGGGTACTGCCGGTAGTCTGCTCGATCAGCCCCATTACCGATGGCCCGACGAAACCGCCAAACAGGCCGCAGGTGGTGACAAAGGCCAACCCGGCCGCCAGGGCGCTGCCGCTCAGGCGGCTGGAGGGGAAGACGAAGATGATCGACTGGACCACGAACAGCATCAGGGCAGTCAGCGAAAACCCGATCAGGCCGATGAACGAGTTGGCCAGCGACGCCAGCAGCAGCCCGGCGGCCATGGTCAGCAGGCCGAAGAACAGCAAGGTGCGGCAACGGCGCGGCGAGGTGGCCAGGCGCGGGAAGGTGGCGGCGCCGATGGCGGCAGCAACCCACGGTACGGCGGTCAGCAGGCCGACCTGGAAGGGCGACAGCGCGCCGTAGGTACCGATGATGCCCGGCAGGAAGAAAATCACCGTGTAGATGGTGATCTGGTGCACGAAGTACACCACGATCGCCAGCCAGATCTGCCGGTCGCGGAACATCTGCCCCAGCTTGCTCTGCTGCGGTGCGGCGGCCCGTTCGGCAGCCAGGCGGCGCTCGATGTCCTCGGCGTCTGTGGCCGACAGCCAGGGTGCCGAGGCCGGGCCATCAGGCAGTTTCTTCCACACCACATAGGCCAGGGCTACGGCGGGCAGGCCTTCGAGCACGAACAGCCATTGCCAGCCGTGCCAGCCCAGCACACCGTCCATTTCCAGCAGGGCGCCCCCCAGTGGGCCGCTAAGGATATTGGCCAGGCACACGCCCAGCAGGAAGTAACCCGTGGCGCGGGCACGCTGTTCACGGTCGAACCAGTAGGTCAGGTACAGCATCACGCCAGGGAACAGGCCCGCTTCGGCCACCCCGAGCAACAGGCGCATGATGTAGAACGAGGTTTCGCCCTGGACGAAGGCCATTCCCGCCGAGAGCAGGCCCCAGGTGATCATGATGCGGGTGATCCAGAAGCGTGCGCCCACCCGATGCATGATCAGGTTGCTGGGTACCTCGGCCAGGGCGTAGGTGAGAAAGAACAGGCCGGCGCCCAGGCCATAGGCCGCCGCCGACAGGCCAAGGTCGATACCCATGCTGGCCTTGGCCAGGGCAATGTTGGTCCGGTCAAGGAAGCTCATCACGTAGACAACGATGAGCAGCGGCATCAATTTGCGCAACAGCAGGCCGTTCAGGCGCTGTTCTGTGGTGGCGGCAGGGGCGGGGGCCGCTGCAGTACCGGTGAGGATTGTCATTGTTTTTTTCCCCGTGAAAAGTACTGGTGGCGCGCCGCGCAAAGGCGGCACACCCAGGTCTGTGGGTCAGGAACGGTTGATGTCGAGCCACACCGCGCCGTTGGGGTACTGGTAGCGTTCCAGGGTCTCGGCATGCATTTCGATGCTGTAGCCCGGGCGTTGCGGCGGCATGTAGCGCCCGCGGCGTATCACCACTGGGTCGATGAAATGCTCGTGCAGGTGGTCGACGTATTCCAGCACCCGGTTGTGCAGCGAGGCCGACACCGCGATGTAGTCGAACAGGGCAATGTTCTGCACAAGTTCGCACAGGCCGACACCGCCGCCGTGCGGGCACACCGGCACGTCGTACTTGGCCGCCATCAGCAGCACGATCAGCACTTCGTTCAGGCCACCCAGGCGAGCCGCGTCCAGCTGGCAGAAGTCCAGCGCACCGGCCTGGAACATCTGCTTGAACATTACCCGGTTGTGGCAATGCTCACCGGTAGCCACGCCAATCGGCGCAATACGCTGGCGAATAGTGGCGTGTCCGAGGATGTCGTCCGGGCTGGTCGGTTCTTCGATCCACAGTGGCTCGAAGGCGGCCAGGCGGCGCATGTTGGCGATCGACTCCTCAACTCCCCATACCTGGTTGGCATCCATCATCAGGGTGCGCTGCCAGCCAATTTCGTCGCGCAGGATGCTGGCGCGGCGAATGTCTTCCTCCAGGTCCGCACCGATCTTCTGCTTGATATGGGTCCAGCCATCCTCCACCGCCTCGCGGGCCAGTTTGCGCATCTTTTCTTCGCTGTAGCCCAGCCAGCCTGGCGCGGTGGTGTAGCCGGGGTAGCCTTCGCGCAGCATCTGTGCTTCGCGCTGGGCCTTGCCCGGTGCCTGGCGGCGCAGCAGGGCGATGGCTTCTTCGGGGGTGAGCACATCGGTGACGTAGCTGAAGTCCAGGCAGCGCACCAGTTGCTCGGGCGTCATGTCGGCCAGCAGCTTCCACACCGGCTTGCCTTCGTGCTTGGCCCACAGGTCCCACACGGCATTGATGATGGCGGCGGTGGCCAGGTGGATCACGCCCTTTTCCGGGCCCAGCCAGCGCAACTGGCTGTCGCTGACGGTGAAGCGGTGCCAGAAACCGCCCATGTCGGCCGTGATTTCCTCCAGGGTGAGGCCGACGATCAGCGGCGCCAGCGACTGCACCGCCGCCGCGCAAATCTCGTTGCCACGGCCGATGGTGAAGGTCAGGCCGTGGCCTTCGAGGGCCTCGGCGTCGGTGTGCAGCACCACGTAGGCTGCCGAATAGTCGGGGGCGCTGTTCATGGCGTCAGAGCCATCCAGCGACAGCGAAGTGGGGAAACGAATGTCGCGAACGCTCAGGTGGGTAATACGTATGCTCATGGTCGGCTCTTGTTCTGTTCAAGCACTGGGAGACCTGACTGTAGGTTGTCGAGCGATACAGGCATAATCGCCAATTCTTAACCAGCGATACCGGATTCGATATGTCTCGCTTGCCACTCGACAGCGCCCAGGCGCCTGCCAGCCTCGGCGCATTGAAGATTTCCAGCCGGCAGATCACGCTGCTCAACGCCTTGGGCGAGTTCGGTAACCTGCGCCGTGCTGCCGCGGCGATGCATACCACGCAACCGGCAGCCAGCCTGTTGCTGCAGCAGCTTGAGGAGCGCCTGGGCGTACGCTTGTTCGAGCGTTTGCCACGGGGAATGCAAGCGACGTTGTATGGCGAAGTGATGATCCGCTATGCGCAGAACGCGCTGCATGAGTTCGAGCATGCCCAGGCGCAGATTGCCGAGCTGGCGCGCGGAGCCTTGGGCCTGGTGCGGGTGGGCAGCGTCATGGGGCCGGTGCCGGGCGTGCTGACCAAGGCGGTACTGGCCTACAAGCGCGACCACCCCAAGGTGCGTATTTCCCTGGAAGTCGGCACCAGCGACACCTTGCTGCCGGCCTTGCTGCGCGGCGACTTCGACATGGTGGTGGGGCGCCTGCCGGACCAGAGCGACAGCCAGGACCTTAACATCGAACTGTTCGAAGGCGGTGAGCAGATGCGCGTGATCGCCCGCGCTGGCCACCCGCTGGCCAATGCGGCCGGGCTGCAACTGGCCGACCTGGTGACGCTTACCTGGATCCTGCACCCCATCGGCAGCCCGATGCGCCGCCGTGTCGAAAGCGCGCTGCAGGCCGGTGGCATGGTGCAGTCGCTGGATATCGTCGAAACTGCCTCGATCCTGGCTACCACCGCCATGCTCGAAGCCTCCGAGATGATTGCGGTGGTGCCCGATGACGTGGCCAAGCATTATGCCCGCTATGGCATGGTCGCTATCCTGCCCGTGGAGCTGCCGCTGGCCATGGCCAACCTGGGCGTGCTGACCCTGCGCGCGCGGCCCAACTCGGTTGCCTTGGACACTTTGCTGCACTACCTGCGGGCGCAATAGCCCTGCCTTTTCACTTGCCTGAGGCCCTGCGTCAATGCCGCCGGACATGACCCATTCCAGCTTTTGCAACTGGATCCGCTACAAGCACTTGGTGCTGATCGACACCTTGGCGCGCACCCGCAACATGCACGCCACCGCCACGCGCATGAACCTCAGCCAACCGGCACTGAGCAAGATGTTGCGTGACCTCGAGGAGCAGTTCGGCTTCGCCCTGTTCGAGCGCCTGCCGCGAAGCATGCCTCCCACCGAACTGGGCGAGTATGTGGTGCGTTATGCCCAGGGCGCGCTGGCCGAGTCGCAACAGTTCGTCGACCAGGTCAACCGCCTGCGCAACGGCGGGCACGGCTTTATCCGCGTCGGCGGGATCTTTGCCGCCACCGCGCTGGTGCTGCCGCAGGCCATCGCCGCGATCAAGGCGCGCAGCCCGTTGCTGTCGATCGAAGTGGTGGAGCATTCCAGCGATCACTTGTTGACCATGCTGGAGCAGAACAAGCTCGACATCATGATTGGCCGCTTCACTGAAGAACGCTTCAGCCAAGTGTTCGACTTTCAGCCCCTGGAGCCCGAACCGTTCAGCCTGGTGGTCAACAGCGAGCACCCGCTCAACCAGCTGGAAAGCACGCCGTTGAAGGCGCTGGGCGATTGGCCATGGGTGCTGTACCCGGTGGGCACGCCGATCCGCAACCGCCTGGAGCAGGCCTTCAGGGTTGCCGGCATTGCCACGCCTGCCGACAGCGTCGAAACCATCTCCATGCCGATGTTCCTGCAACTGCTGCAAGCGGCGCCGATGATCGCCATGTTGCCGCGCTCGATGGTTGCCGCGCAGCTGGCCAGCGGCCAACTGAAAGAATTGCGCAGCCCCTTGCACTTGCCAGCGCTGGAGTACGGCGTGGTTACCCGCAAGGATGAGCCGCTGAGCGCTTCGGCCCGTGCGTTTGTCGAGATCTTGCTGGAGGGGGCTCGGCGCCGTCAGCAGGAGCAGGGGTGAAGCCCATGGGGCCGCTGCGCAGCCCATCGCAGGCAAGCCAGCTTCCACAGGTACAGCACAAGGTTCAAGGCATGCGCTGTACCTGTGGGAGCGGGCAAGCCCGCGAAGGGCTGCAGAGCAGCCCAATGGCCCAAAAATGCGATTGATAAACAGGCACTAATATCTGTTTTTGATAACCCAGGGTTATCACACGATCGGATCATCTCATTGGGAATGTTGCCCAAGGCTTCTTACAGTGGTCGCAGCCATAACAAGAAGTCAGCCGCACCGCCCTGAGAGGTCCCATGCAACTGATTGCCAAGTCCGGTGACCTTGCCGTCATCCGCCTCAACCCGCTGGACAACGTGCTCATCGCGCGCCAGGCCCTGCCGCAAGGCCTGCGCCTGGACGCCGAGGCGATTACCGTGCGCCAGCCGATCCCTTCGGGCCACAAGGTCGCTACCGAACGTGTGGAGCAGGGCCAGCCCCTGCGCCGTTACGGGCAGATCATCGGTTTTGCCTCGCAGGCTATCGAAGCCGGCGAACACGTGCATGTGCACAACGTGCAGATGGGCGATTTCGCCCGTGACTATGCCTTCGGTGTCGATACCCGCAGCCAGCCCGGCAGCGAAGCGCAGTTCCAGGGTATCGTGCGCGCCGATGGCCGGGTCGCCACCCGCAACTACATCGGCATCCTCACCTCGGTGAACTGCTCGGCGACCGTGGCCCGGGCTGTGGCCGACCATTTCCGCCGCGACATCCACCCTGCAATGCTGGCCGATTACCCGAACATCGACGGCGTGGTGGCGCTGACCCACGGCGCCGGCTGTGCGGTGGACCCCAGCGGTGAAGCACTGGGCCTGTTGCGTCGCACCCTGGCCGGCTACGCCATGCACCCCAATTTTGCCGCCGTGCTGATCATCGGCCTGGGTTGCGAAACCAACCAGATCGAAAGCCTGCTGGAAACCCAGGGCTTGCAGGCCAGCGCCCAGCTGCGTGCTTTCACCATCCAGGGTATCGGCGGCACCTCCAAAACCATCGCCGCCGGCATCGAACAGGTCAAGGCGCTGTTGGCCGAGGCCAACCAGGTGCAGCGCCAGCCGGTCAGTGCGCGGCACCTGGTGGTCGGCCTGCAATGTGGCGGTTCCGATGGCTATTCCGGCATTACCGCCAACCCGGCGTTGGGCAATGCCGTCGACCGCCTGGTGGCGGCCGGTGGCACCGCGATCCTGTCCGAGACCCCGGAAATCTACGGTGCCGAGCACCTGCTGACCCGCCGGGCGGTCAGCCGCGAGGTCGGCGAAAAGCTGGTGGCCCGCATCCGCTGGTGGGAAGACTACTGCCAGCGCATGAACGCCGAACTGAACAACAACCCCTCGGCCGGCAACAAGGCCGGGGGCCTGACCACCATCCTCGAGAAGTCCCTCGGCGCGGTGGCCAAGGCCGGCTCCAGCAACCTGGTCGACGTGTACCAGTACGCGGAAGCGGTGCGTGCCCAGGGCCTGGTGTTCATGGATACCCCCGGCTACGACCCGGTTTCGGCCACCGGCCAGGTGGCTGGCGGGGCCAACCTGATCGCCTTCACCACCGGCCGTGGCTCGGCCTACGGCTGCGCCCCGGCGCCGTCGATCAAGCTGGCGACCAACAACCGGGTGTTCGAGCACCAGGAAGAAGACATGGACGTCAATTGCGGCGGCATCGCCGACGGCTCCACCAGCATCGAGGAACGCGGCGCATTCATCTTCCAGCAGATGCTGCGCATCGCTTCCGGGGAGCGCAGCAAGAGCGAACAGCACGGCTACGGGCAGAACGAGTTCGTGCCCTGGCAGATCGGTGCCGTGACCTGATCGCCAAGCCCTGTCCCATTTTCGAGGCAACCGCAGTGACTCAAACCACACATTACAACGTGCAAGCGCTTACCACCTTCGTCGAGCGGCTGTTCGAAAAGGCCGGCGCCGATACCGAAGTTGCCCAGGTCGTGACCCGGGTACTGCTCGAAGGCGAATTGCTGGGCCATCGCACCCATGGCCTGAACCTGGTCAGCCGCTACATCGACGGCATGCTCAGCGGGCAGGTGAAGGCCCGTGCACAGGCACTGGAGCAGGTGTCCGACAGTGGCATTGCCAGCCTGTTCGATGGCCACTACGTGTTGGGGCCGTACTGCGTGAGCCGTGCTCTGGACTGCGCGGCAAAGGGCGCGGCCGGGCAGGGCATCGGTATCGCCGTGGTACGCCGCGCCGCGCATATCGGCTGCCTGGCAGCCTACCTCAAGCCCTACACCGACCAGGGCCTGGTGGCCATGCTGTATTCCTCGGACCCGTCAGTGGGGCTGGTCTGCGCCCATGGCGGCGTCGATCCGGTCTACACCCCCAACCCGATTGCCGCGGGTATCCCGACCCAGGGCGAGCCGATTCTGCTGGACGTCAGCATGTCTACCGTCACCCTCGGTCTGGTCGGCCAGTGCCGCGATACCGGCAGCCGCCTGCCGCACCCGGTGCTGGTGAGCAATGACGGGCAACTGAGCGCCGACCCGCGCGACTTCTTCACCAGCCCGCCAGGCAGCATCCTGCCCTTGGGTGGCCAGGCCTTTGGCCACAAAGGTTTCGCCCTGGCACTGCTGGTCGAGGCCCTGACCTCGGGGCTGGCCGGCCATGGGCGCAAGGATGTACCAGACCAGTGGGGGGCCTCGGCCACGGCCGTGGTCATCGACCCGCGTTTCTTCGGTGGCCTGCAAGCGTTCACCGACGAAACCAGCTTCCTCGGCCGGCTGGTCCTGGCCAGCCGGCCACTGGACCCCGAGCGCCCGGTGCGCCTGCCTGGGCAGGCTGGCCTCGCCCTGCGCCGCCAAGCGCTGGAGCAGGGGGCACGTCTTTCACCACAGCTGGTGGCTGACCTTGACCGGCTGGCCGTGCAGCTGCAACTGCCAGCACTTTCCCAATGAATGACAGTAAGGGTACACAGATGACTGATCGAGCGAACGGCAAGCGACCGCTGCCTCTGAATCACGATGCCAGCGCGTTCGACAGCGGCAGTTGGGTAGGGCGGGTCTGGCTGCCGGAGCAGGGCCCTGCGGTGGTGCTGGTGAAGGCCGGCGCCGTGCACGATATCAGCCCCTATGTAGCCACTGTCTCGGCCCTGCTGGAAGTGGCCGACCCGGTCGCCTACCTGCGCAGCCTGCCGCTGGCCGAACCGCTGGTCGTGCTGCCAGCCTTGCTGGGCAACAGCGACCCGGCCCAGCGCGACCCGCACCAGCCATGGCTGCTGGCACCCATCGACCTGCAGGCGGTGAAGGCCGCTGGTGTGACCTTCGCCACCAGCCTGCTGGAGCGCGTGGTGGAAGAGCAGGCCAAGGGCGACCCGGCCAAGGCCGATGCGATCCGTGACACCTTGGCCAGCCGCATCGGCGCCGACCTGTCGCAGATCGTGCCGGGCTCAGCCCAGGCCGAAGCGTTGCGCAAGGTGCTGGTGGAGCAAGGCCTGTGGTCGCAGTACCTGGAAGTGGGTATTGGCCCGGATGCCGAGGTGTTCACCAAGGCCCAGCCGCTGTCGGCGGTCGGCCACGGCGCCGACATCGGTATCCACCCCAAGTCGAGCTGGAACAACCCGGAGCCGGAAGTGGTGCTGGCGGTGTCGAGTGACGGTCGCATCAAGGGCGCGATGCTTGGCAACGACGTCAACCTGCGCGATTTCGAAGGCCGCAGCGCCTTGCTGCTGTCAAAAGCCAAGGACAACAATGCCTCCACCGCGCTGGGCCCGCTGTTGCGCCTGTTCGACGAAAGCTTCGGGCTGGACGATGTGCGCGCCGCCGAAGTGGACTTGCAGGTGACGGGCGAAGACGGTTTCATCCTCGCCGGCCGCAGCTCCATGCGCCAGATCAGCCGCGACCCGCAGGACCTGGTGCAGCAAACCCTCAACGAGAACCATCAGTACCCCGACGGCCTGGTGCTGTTCCTCGGTACCTTGTTCGCCCCCAAGCAGGACCGTGACCAACCGGGCAACGGCTTCACCCACAAGCCGGGTGATGTGGTGAGCATCAGCAACCCACACCTGGGTACCCTGTGCAACCGCGTGACCACCAGCGACCTGGCACCGCAGTGGGACTTCGGCCTGCGAGCACTGATCGACAGCCTCGGCCGGCGCGGCCTGCTGGACGCTGCAACCACCGCGCGCCAGCCTTGAGCGGCGCGTAGCGTCAGGGAGGGCGCGGTATGAACGAAGGATCGCCAAGGCGCTGACAGCGCGGCAACAATAATAATAAAGGTCATCACATGAAGCCTACGAAGAAGTACCAACGCATCACCGTCGTGTTCCTGCTGCTGATCGGCATCGTCAACTACCTGGACCGAAGTGCGCTGTCGATCGCCAACACCTCGATCCAGAAAGACATGATGATCAGCCCGTCGCAGATGGGCATCCTGTTGTCGGCGTTTTCCATTGCCTATGCCTTCGCCCAGCTGCCGATGGGCATGATCATCGACCGCCTGGGCAGCAAGATCGCCCTCGGCGCCTCGCTGCTGGGCTGGTCGGTGGCCCAGGCAGCATTTGGCATGGTCAACAGCTTTGCCGGCTTCATGGGCCTGCGGGTGCTGCTGGGGATTGGCGAGGCGCCGATGTTCCCGTCGGCGGCCAAGGCCCTGTCGGAGTGGTTCGATGCCAACGAACGCGGCACCCCGACTGGCGTGGTCTGGTCCTCGACCTGCCTCGGCCCGTGCCTGGCGCCGCCCTTGCTGACGCTGTTCATGGTCAACTTCGGCTGGCGCGGCATGTTCATCATCACCGGCGTGATCGGCGTGGTGCTGGCGCTGTGCTGGTTGACCTTCTACAAAAGCAAGGCACGCTACCTGGCGGAGCTTGCTGCCGAAGGCAAGCCGTTGCCAGGCGAACAGCCGGCGCCGGTAGCCACTGCACAAGCGCCGAAGGCCTCGTACTTCGCCGGCTGGCTGGACCTGTTCAAGCACCGCAGCACCTGGGGTGCGGTACTGGGCTTCATGGGCGTGATCTACATGCTCTGGCTGCACCTGACCTGGCTGCCTGGCTACTTCGAGCGTGAGCACGGCCTGGACCTGTACAAGACCGCATGGGTGGTGTCGCTGGCCTACGGCTTTGGCGCAGCGGGCACGATCGTCGCCGGGCGCTTCTGCGACTTGTTGGTGAAGCGCGGGATGAGCGTGCTGGCCAGCCGCAAGTTCAGCGTCATCATCGGCCTGGTGCTGGCGGCGCTGTTCACCCTGCCGCTGTCGTTCGTCACTGGCCTGACCGGTTGCATCATCCTGCTGTGCCTGGCGCTGTTCAGCATCAACATGGCCAGCGCCACCGCCTGGATGATCGTCAACACCATCGTCGACAGCCAGCGCGTGGCCTCGTTTGGCTCGATCCAGAACTTCGGCGGCTACATTGCAGGCTCGGTGGCGCCGATCGTCACCGGTTTCAGCATCCAGTACTCGGGCTCGTTCACCACGGCGTTCATGATCAGTGCGGTGGTGGCGCTGTGTTCGGCGGTGGCGTACTTCCTGCTGCTGCAGGCACCGATTGGCAGTGCCAAGGTCCAGGCGGCGGAGATGGTCGGGGCGACGGAACAGATGTGAGTTCCGGGGGGCGCTGTGCGCCCCAATCGCGACGCAAGGCCGCTCCCACAGGTATTGCAGTGCTGCTGAAACCAGCGTGATACCTGTGGGAGCGGCCTTGCGTCGCGATTGGGCTGCAAAGCAGCCCCAAGCCGATAGCCGATTGTTGAGCGACCCACGGCACTTGCCAGGCCTACCGATCTGTATGTATAACCAGTATTAATCCCAGCCGCCTGACCCCATCCCGTGATCGCCCATTCCGTCGACGACCCGTTCTACTACCTGCACAATTTCCGCCAGGTGCTGCTGTGGGTCGAACAGCGCTACGAAGACCTGCTCGACGATCAGGAACTCGCTTTCATCCGCACCTTCGTCCAACTGGACACCCCGGCACAAGCCTTGATGGTGCGCATGGTCATGCGCAAAGGCGAGCTGTTTCGCAGCGATCGCCTCGACTATGCCGAAATCGGCGATACCGGGCAGGCCCTGCAGCCGTTGCTGGCCCTCGGCTGGGTACAGGAACCTGCGCAACTGGCGCTGGAGCAACTGTTCGCCTTGCTGCGCAAGGACGAACTTGCCCGCTGTTTTGCCCCACAGCTGAGCCGCCCCCGCGCCGCCAAGCATGAGCTGCTTGCACAACTGCAACCCTTGGGCCTGCAAGCCCGGTCATTGGCCGAGTGGTTCCCGGACAGTGGTGTGCGCATCCTCCAGTGGTGTCTGCAACCCCTGTGCGATCGCATGCGCCTGCTGTTCTTCGGCAACCTGTACCAGTACTGGTCGGACTTCGTCCTCGCCGACCTCGGTGTGCTGCGCTACGAACAGGTGCCGTTCAGTGCCGATTCGCGTGCCCTGCAGCAACGTGCCGAAGTCGACCTGGCCATGGCCTTGCACCATTGCGCCGAGCGCCTGGAGCAGGGCGACGACCCGCTGTCGATTCTGGCTGCCATGCAAGGCCTGCGCAGCGACAACCCGTGGCTGGCCCGGCGCCATGCGCGCCTGCAGTTCGCCCTGGGTCAGCAATGCGAACGCCTGGGTGACTGGGCGCAGGCCATGGCGGTCTACGCGCAGTGCAGCCATGCCCAGGCGCGCATCCGCCAGGTGCGGGTGCTGGAGCGCAGCGAGCAGTGGGCACAGGCCCATGCGCTGGCGTTGCAACTGGCGGCGGCACCGGCCAATGCGCTGGAAGTGCAGGCGCTGGAACGCATGTTGCCACGCCTGGCCCGCAAGCTCGGTGGCCCGCCACAGCGGCGCCAGCGTGTCGCGCCCCTGGAGCTGATCGAGCTGGAGCTGCCCCGGGAACTGGCAGCGCTGGGCGTGGAGGAAGCGGTCCGCCAGCACTTGGCCGAAGCCGGTGGGCCAGTGCATTACGTGGAGAACACGCTGTTCAACAGCCTGTTCGGCTTGCTGTGCTGGGAGGCGATCTTCGCCCCGGTGCCTGGCGCGTTCTTCAACCCGTTCCAGGCCGCCCCGCAAGACCTGCACGACAGCGACTTCCAGCAACGCCGCAGTGCTCTGTTCGAATGTTGCCTGGCGCGGCTTGACGATGGCAGCCATCACCGGGTGATTCTCGACTGCTACGCCGCCAAGCAAGGCCTGCAGTCGCCGTTCGTGTTCTGGTCCATGCTCAGTGAAGAATTGCTTGAGCAAGCCTTGGCCTGCCTGCCGGCGGCCCATTTGAAACAGTGCTTCCTGCGCCTGTTGCAGGACATCCGCAACAACCGCGCCGGTATGCCCGACCTGATCCAGTTCTGGCCCCAACAGGGCCGCTACCGCATGGTCGAAGTCAAGGGCCCCGGCGACCGCCTGCAGGACAACCAGCTGCGCTGGCTGGAGTTCTGCCGGGCCCACGGCCTGCCCGTCGCGGTGTGCCATGTGCGCTGGAGCGAAACGCCGTGAGCTACAGCGTGGCGGTACGCGCCTTGTGCGAGTTCAGCGCCAAGGTCGGCGACCTGGACCTGCGCTTCACGCCATCACCTACCGCCCAGGAGGGGATCGAGGGGCATAGGCGGGTGGTGGCGGGACGCGCTACGGGCTATGAGTCGGAAATTGCCCTCGAAGGCCAGTTCGAAACCCTGACGGTACGTGGCCGTGCCGACGGCTATGACCCCGCCTGCAACCGCCTGGAAGAGATCAAGACCCACCGTGGCGACCTGTCGCGCCAGCCGGCCAACCATCGGCAGCTGCACTGGGCACAGGCCAAGGTCTATGGTTGGTTGATGTGCCAGGCACGGCAATTGCCGGCCATCGAGGTGGCGCTGGTGTACCTGGACGTGGACAGCGATGGTCAGACGCTGATCAGTGAACACTGCACGGCTGCCGAACTGCAGGCCTTCTTCGCAACCCAGTGCCAACGCTTTCTGGCGTGGGCGCAAGGGCAGGAGCAACGCCTGGCCGAGCGTAACCGGGGCCTGCAAGCGCTGGGCTTCCCCTATCCGGCGTTCCGCCAAGGCCAGCGGCAACTGGCGGAAACCCTATACAAGGCGGTGAGTACCGGCCGTTGCCTGATGGCCCAGGCCAGCACCGGAATTGGCAAAACCCTCGGTACCTTGTTTCCCCTGCTCAAGGCCATGGTGCCGCAGCAGCTGGACAAGCTGTTCTTTCTCACCGCCAAGACCCCGGGCCGGGCCTTGGCACTCGATGCCATGCGCCAGATCACCGACGCAACGCCGCAGCCGGCCTTGCGCACGCTGGAGCTGATCGCCCGCGACAAGGCCTGCGAGCACCCTGACAAGGCCTGCCATGGCGAGTCCTGCCCCTTGGCCGCAGGCTTCTACGACCGCCTGCCGGCCGCGCGGGAGGCGGCGGCAGCGCTGCCTTTGCTCGACCGTGCCCAGCTGCGCGTGGTGGCCCTGGCGCACCAGGTGTGCCCGTATTACCTGGGCCAGGAGATGGCCCGCTGGGTAGATGTGCTGGTGGCGGATTACAACTACTACTTCGATGCTCATGCCTTGTTGTTCGGCCTGACCCAGGCCAACCAGTGGCGGGTCGCGGTGCTGGTGGACGAGGCGCACAACCTGGTCGAGCGCGGGCGCGGCATGTACAGCGCCAGTCTCGACCAGGGCCAGTTGCTGGCCCTGCGCCAGAGCAAACCGCACGGGCTGGTCAGTGCGCTGGACCGGCTGAACCGGCAGTGGAACGCCCTCTACAAGGAACAGCGTGCGCCGTACCAGGCCAGCGAGGCGCTGCCGGACGCATTGCTGCGCGCCCTGCAGCAATGCATCGGGCTGATCCAGGAGCAGATGAACCAGACGCCTGCGCAAATGGACCCGCAGGTGCTGCAGTTCTTCTACCAGGCGTTACAGTTCAGCCGGGTTGCCGAGCTGTTCGACGAGCACTTCCTGTTCGACATCAGCCAGCGCCAGGGCCCGCGCAAGCGGCGCCTGGCCACCCTGTGCCTGCGCAATGTCACCCCGGCGCGCCTGTTGGCCCCGCGTATGCAGGCGGCGCGCAGTGTGACGCTGTTTTCCGCCACCCTGAGCCCACGGCATTTCTACAGCGACCTGCTGGGCATGCCGGCCGATACCGCCTGGCTGGAAGTGGCCGCGCCGTTTCGCGCTGAACAGCTGGAAGTGCGCATCGCCAGCCAGGTATCCACCCGCTACCAGCAACGCCAGGCTTCGCTGGCGCCAATCGTCGAGCTGATTGCCCGGCAGTATGAGCGCATGCCGGGCAACTACCTGGCGTTCTTCAGCAGTTTCGAGTACCTGCAACAGGTTGCCGGGCTGCTGGCCGAGCGGCATGCACAGATTCCCATGTGGGCCCAGGAGCCGGGCATGGACGAGGCGGCCCGCCAGGGGTTTCTCGACCGTTTTGTGGCGGATGGCCGCGGGGTGGGCTTTGCGGTGCTGGGTGGTGCATTCGGGGAGGGGGTGGACTTGCCGGGCACGCGGCTGATCGGCGCGTTTGTCGCTACCCTTGGGTTGCCTCAGGTCAACCCGGTCAACGAGCAGTTCAAGCAGCGCCTGGGTCGGCAGTTTGGCGCGGGTTTCGATTACGCCTATCTCTACCCGGGCGTGCGCAAGGTCATCCAGGCGGCAGGCCGGGTGATCCGTGGCGACCAGGACCGTGGTGTGCTGGTGCTGATCGACGAGCGCTTCGCCGAACCCCGGGTGCAGCAGATGTTCCCGGGGTGGTGGCCGGCGCCGGGAGGTTAACGCGGCCCCGGCAATTTGTGCGTCTGCGCTGAAACCCTGGGCCGCAAAGCGGCCCCAATCTGGGCATCAAGGCTAGCCAGGCATGCCATCTACCCGGGGCTGCAGCAAAATGGGCAGGTAGTGGCGCAGGAAAAGCAGCAGCGCCAGGCTCCAGCACAGTACCGAAAGGCTCACCCCCAGCGGTGTGAACAACGGCAGCACCACCCTTGCCAGCGTCGCCAGTTGTATCAAGGCAAAGGCCCAGGCAATGCTGGTTGGTACCTGCAGCGGCCTGCCGCTGTGGCCCAGGCTGACCCGTGCCATCATCGCCAGGATCAAGCCGGTCATGGCACCCACGGTCAGGGCGTGAGTCACCAGGCTCGGGCTCAGCGCCACCCCGGCGTGCCATAGCGCCATGCCCAGGCAGGCAATGGCAATCCAGGCATAGGCCAGGTGCAGTGACCACAGCAGGGGCACACGCCACAGGCCGCGGTCATACCACAAGGCCAGGCGGGCGGTGTGCAAGGCGAACAAGGCGCCGAACAGCACGGCCAGGCCGATACGCGGCGTATCGGCCAAGCCCGAGGCAAAGGCCAGCGGTACCGCTACGCTGAGCAGCAGGCAGGCACGGTCCAGCCAGGGGCGGGCCGGGGCCGGGGCCATGTTGCCCAGGCCGCGCCGGGTGAAGAACGGGATCACCCGCCCGCCAAGCACGGTCATCATCGCGGCCACCAGCCACAACCCGGCAAACACCCCGCGGCGCTGCCACAGTTCGTCCTGGCGCAGCCAGCCGGCCAGGGTCAGCCACTGGCAGGCGGCAATCAGCAGCACCAGGCCGACGATCGGGTAGTTGTTACGCAAGCGCCGTTGCACGATCGGCCTTGCCAGGGCCAGTGCCACCAGTGGCAGGAAGCTGCCCTCGACCACGGCCAGCAAGCCGCCCGGCAGCGGCAGGAACCAACTCGCCCGGCCCAGCGCCCACAGCAGGAACAGGCCCTGCAGCGCGTGCCCGCTCAGGCCCGGGATTCCGCTCCAGTTCTGTACGGCGGTCAACAGGAACCCGGCGACGATGGCGGTGGCAAAGCCGTAGAGCATCTCGTGGCGGTGCCAGGCGAGCATGCCGCCGGGTGGCGTGGGGTCCAGTACCCCGGCCAGTACGCCGGCCCACAACAGCAAGGCGACCAGCGCAAACAAACTGCCCCCCAGGAAGAATGGGCGGAAACCCAGGCCCCAGACGGCCTGGCGTGGGCGTGACTCGATCGGTTGCACAAGCATGGGCGGACCTTCGTTCGTTCAGTAGGCTTAATTGGGGTAAGATCACGATCCGTGCCAGCTTCAAACCCCTTGTATATCAAGGTGATGGCACCTCTCCGGGTCCGAATGACATGCGTACTTTGCTGTTATTCAGACTTGCTTGTATGTCGTTTTGACTTGCTTCAGGGTTTGGCCGGTTCGCCGCTGGTCAACGCTTCGCTACAGGATTCACGTTTTGTCCGACCTCTCGAAAAATCCGCTGCTGCAGTACATGGCCCGCCTGGCCCCATCCAGCCAGCAAACCATGCGCTACATCCTTCAGGACGCCGCCGACCGGCTGGGTTTTGTCGACTGCAATATCGTCGATGTGCCTTGGCATCGGCTCGAGCCCGGCCATGTGATCGCCCTGGTGGCGGCGCTGCGTGCCGACGGTTACGCACCCAACAGCTCGTCGCTGTACGTCAACGCCATCCGCGGGGTGATGAACGAAGCCTGGCGCCAGGGCCTGATCGATCACGAGCAGTTGCTGCGCATTCGCGAGGTCAAGCCGGACACTGGCAGCCGCCTGCCGCCGGGGCGCAACCTGCGGCGCAGCCTGATCCGCGAGCTGATGGATGTGTGCGCGGCCGACCCGCGGCCCCAGGGTGTGCGCGACGCGGCGATCATCGCTTTGCTGTACGGCACCGGCATGCGCAAGTCGGAGTCGGTGGACATCGACCTGGACCAGGTCGACTTCGAGGCGCGCAGCCTGCAGGTGCTGGGCAAGGGTAACCGCCAGCTGATCAAGTACGCGCCGCCATGGGCGTTCGAGAAGTTGCAGGCGTGGCTGGACCTGCGCCGCCAGGACCTGCCGGGAGGGGTCGAAGACGACCCGTTCCTGTTCAACCGCATCCGCCGTGGCAGCCACATCACGCGGGCGCGCATCACCAAGCATGCCATTTACTACATCGCCCGCCAGCGCGGCGCGCAGGTGGGCGTGAAGATCATGCCACACGACTTCCGCCGGGCGTTCATCACCCGGGTGATTGAAGAACATGACCTGTCGATTGCGCAGAAGCTTGCGCATCACGCCAATATCCAGACCACGGCCATCTATGACCGGCGTGATGACAACGAGCGTCGGCGTGCGGTGGACCGCTTCGATTACTGAGGTTTGATTTTTTGGGGGCCGCTTTGCGGCCCTTCGCGGGCATGCCCGCTCCCACAGGTACAGCACAGGCCTCCAGGTACAGATCAACCTGTGGGAGCGGGCGCGCCCGCGAAGGGCTGCAAAGCAGCCCCATTTGCACCCCGCTCCCACAGGTACAGCACAGGCCTCCAGGTACCGAATAACCTGTGGGAGCGGGCGTGCCCGCGAAGGGCTGCAAAGCAGCCCCATTTGCACCGGTACGGGCACCGAAACAGGGCCGAAGCACGCCCCCGCCTTGTGCGCCATCCCCCTGTATGCCCGATGCCAGAGCGGCTGTGGCAAAAGTTTCATTTCCGTTCACCTGCGGAGTTGGCCCGCAACCTGCTATATCCAGCCTGAGAATTTGATCGAGTGGTCAGGCCGCGAGCGTTGTAGCCGTGCGCGCCTGCCCCTCTAAACGGCCAACAGGCCACGGATTTCAGGGGCCGCAGGATGTCGCTCGCGGAGCAGATCGAACAACAGCAAGACGATGCAGGCTGGAGCGCCCACCTGCAGTTGCGCTTCGTCAGGCGCGACGAGGTGACCCGCCTTGGTGCGTGGCGGCATTTCGGACCTCTTTTGGTGCAGCGGCCGTTCTATCCGGAAGGTGCACCGTGCCATGTCTACGTGTTGCACCCACCCGGCGGCATCGTCGCCGGCGACCGCCTGGAACTGGACATCCAGCTGGAACCGGGCAGCCACGCGCTGCTGACCATGCCCGGCGCCAGCAAGTTCTACCGCAGTATCGGCCCGACCGCGCGGCTGGCCCAGCGCTTTCACCTGGCCGCTGGCAGCACCCTGGAGTGGCTACCGCAAGACAGCATCTTTTTTTCCGGCGCCCGTGCCAGCCTGAAAAGCCGTTTCACCCTCGAACCGGGGGCGCGCCTGCTGGCCTGGGAAACCCTGTGCCTGGGGCGCCCGGTGATGGGCGAGCGTTTCGACCAGGGTGCCCTCGACAGCCGCCTGCACATCGAACTGCCCGACGAAGTCGGCCTGCACGAGCGCCTGCGTCTTGAAGGCGGACGCCTGGCCAAGCTTGGCGGGCATCCGCTGCTGGCCACCTTCTGCGCCGCACCAGCCGACCAGGCCGTGCTGGAGCTGGTGCGCCCGCTGCTTGACGAACTGGCCAACCCGGCTGGCGCGACCCTGCTCGGGTCGCTGCTGGTGATCCGCGTGCTCGACCATGACAACCAACACCTGCAACGCACCCTGCAACGCCTGTGGCATGTGCTGCGCCCGGCCGTCCTCGGCCTGCCTGCCTGCCCGCCGCGTATCTGGGCTACCTGAGAGAGCGCCATGGAGCTGACCCCGAGAGAGAAAGACAAACTGCTGCTGTTCACTGCCGCGTTGCTGGCGGAGCGGCGCCTGGCCCGTGGCCTGAAGCTCAACTACCCGGAAGCGGTGGCGCTGATCAGTGCCGCCGTGCTCGAAGGCGCCCGTGATGGCCGCACCGTCGCCGAGCTGATGAGCCTGGGGCGCGAAGTGCTGAGCCGCGAGCAGGTAATGCCCGGCATTGCCGAAATGCTCCACGACGTGCAGGTCGAAGCGACCTTCCCGGATGGCACCAAGCTGGTGACCGTGCATGACCCCATCGTCTGAAACTGCCCAGGAGCCCCGCATGATCCCAGGTGAAATCCAGGTCGCCGCTGGCGACATCGAGCTGAACAGCGGCCGCGCGACGGTCAGCGTCAGCGTGGCCAACCATGGCGACCGGCCGGTGCAGGTCGGCTCGCACTACCACTTCTACGAAGTCAACGAGGCGCTGGTGTTCGAGCGCGCACCGACCCTGGGCTTTCGCCTGGACATCCCCGCGGGTACCGCCGTGCGTTTCGAACCCGGCCAGGCGCGTACCGTGCAACTGGTGGCCTACGCAGGCAAGCGTGAGGTCCATGGCTTTCAGGGCAAGGTGATGGGCGCGCTGGAGGGCAGGGCATGAGCCGCATATCCCGCCAGGCCTATGCCGACATGTTCGGCCCCACCGTGGGCGACCGCGTACGCCTGGCCGACACTGCGCTGTGGGTCGAGGTGGAGCAGGACTTCACCATCTATGGCGAAGAGGTCAAGTTCGGTGGCGGCAAGGTCATCCGCGATGGCATGGGGCAGGGCCAGATGCTGGCCGCCGAAGCCATGGACCTGGTACTGACCAATGCCCTGATCATCGACCACTGGGGCATCGTCAAGGCCGATATCGGCATCAAGCACGGGCGCATCGCGGTGATCGGCAAGGCTGGCAACCCCGATGTGCAGCCCGGCGTGAACGTGCCGGTGGGCCCCGGCACCGAGGTGATCGCGGCCGAGGGCAAGATCGTCACCGCCGGTGGCGTCGACTCGCACATCCACTTCATCTGCCCGCAGCAGGTGGACGAGGCGCTGAACAGCGGTGTCACCACCTTCATCGGTGGCGGTACCGGCCCGGCCACCGGCACCAACGCCACCACCTGCACGCCCGGCCCCTGGTACCTGGCGCGCATGCTTCAGGCCGCCGACAGCCTGCCGATCAACATCGGCTTGTTGGGCAAGGGCAACGCCTCGCGGCCGGAAGCGCTGCGCGAGCAGATCGCGGCCGGTGCCGTGGGCCTCAAGCTGCACGAAGACTGGGGTTCGACACCGGCGGCCATCGACTGCTGCCTGGGTGTGGCCGAGGAAATGGACATCCAGGTGGCGATCCACACCGACACCCTCAACGAGTCCGGCTGCATCGAGGACACCCTGGCGGCCATCGGCGACCGCACCATCCACACCTTCCACACCGAGGGTGCGGGTGGCGGCCACGCCCCGGACATCATCCGCGCAGCGGGGCAGGCCAACGTATTACCGTCCTCGACCAACCCGACCCTGCCGTACACGGTCAACACCGTGGACGAGCACCTGGACATGCTCATGGTCTGCCACCACCTGGACCCGAGCATCGCTGAAGACGTGGCCTTTGCCGAGTCGCGCATCCGCCGCGAAACCATCGCCGCCGAGGACATCCTCCACGACATGGGCGCCTTTGCCATGACCTCGTCCGACTCCCAGGCCATGGGCCGGGTTGGCGAGGTGGTGCTGCGCACCTGGCAGGTGGCCCACCAGATGAAGCTGCGCCGCGGGCCACTGGCGCCAGATACCAGCTACAGCGACAACTTCCGGGTCAAGCGCTACATCGCCAAGTACACAATCAACCCGGCACTGACCCACGGCATCGGCCACGAAGTGGGCTCGGTGGAGGTCGGCAAGCTGGCCGACCTGGTGCTGTGGGCGCCGGCGTTCTTTGCGGTCAAGCCGGCCCTGGTGATCAAGGGCGGGATGATTGTTACCGCGCCCATGGGCGACATCAATGGCTCCATCCCCACGCCGCAACCGGTGCACTACCGGCCGATGTTCGGCGCCCTGGGCGCGGCACGGCATGCCACGCGCATGACCTTTCTGCCCCAGGCAGCGATGGACCGCGGCCTGGCCGAGGAGTTGAACCTGCGCAGCCTGATCGGCGTGGCCCACGGCTGCCGCCGGGTGCGCAAACCGGACATGGTCCACAACACCCTGCAGCCGCTGATCGAGGTCGATGCGCAGACCTACCAGGTGCGTGCCGACGGCGAACTGCTGGTCTGCGAACCGGCCCGCGAACTGCCGCTGGCCCAGCGTTACTTCCTGTTCTGAAGGAGCACCGATGATTGTCTTGACCCGCCGTATCTCCGACCCCGGCACGCTGGGCGAAACCGGTACCGTCACCCTGGACGTGGACAGCCGCATCAAGAGTCGCCTGCGGGTGACCCTGGATGATGGCCGCGAGGCCGGGCTGATGCTCGAGCGCGGCCACCTGCTGCGCGGAGGCGAACTGCTGGCCGATGCCGAGGGTACACAGCTGATACGTGTGCTGGCGGCACCCGAAGCGGTGTCCACGGTGCGCTGTGCCGACTCGCACTTGCTGGCCCGCGCGGCCTATCACCTGGGCAACCGCCATGTGCCGCTGCAGATCGAACCCGGCCTGTTGCGCTTCCAGCACGACCATGTGCTGGACGACATGTTGCGTGGTCTGGGCCTGACGGTAGAAGCCGAACAGGCACCCTTCGAGCCCGAAGCGGGCGCCTACCAAAGCGCGCCGCACAGCCATAGCCATGCCCACGGCCACGATCATCCGTTCGTGCGCCTGCCTGCCCATTCCTGAACTGCCTGGAGCAACCGATGAAAAAGACTTTCGCCCTGTTTCTGCTGATGCTGGCGCTGCCAGCCTTCGCCCACCCCGGGCACGACTCCAACCCGCTGCAGGACGGCCTTCTGCACCCGCTGACCGGGCTTGACCACCTGCTGATGCTGCTGGGCACCGGCGTGCTTGCCGCGTTGACCCGGCGCAGCCTGACGCTACCTCTGGCAACCCTCGCGGCGATGTTCGGCGGTGCGGTGTGCGGCCACCTGTTCGGCGATGTGCTGGGCATGGAAACCCTGATTGTCTTGTCGCTGCTGGTGGCTGCCGGGGCCGTGCTGCTGCCTCGCCGTCAACTGCTGCTGGCCATGGCCATGCCGGTGTTCGCCCTGTTCCATGGCTGGGCCCATGGCGTGGAAGCCACACCAAGCGCGTTCTGGCAATTCAGTGCCGGCTTCGTCACGGTCAGCGGCCTTTTGCTGGCGGCCGGCTTCGCGGTCGGTTGTCTGCTGCGCAGACATAGCGGCTTGCAGAAAGCCTTTGGCGGTGGCCTGCTGGCCGGCGCCGCGCTGGTACTGGCCGGTTGATGGACAGCGACCTGGCGTTGCTGCGCCTGCTGCAGCTGGCCAGCCCTGGCTTGCCGGTGGGTGGTTTTACCTACTCGCAAGGCCTGGAGTGGGCGGTCGAGGTCGGCTGGGTAAGGGACGTGGATGGCTTCGCTGCCTGGCAGCGCGAACAGATCGACGACACCCTTGCCTGCCTCGACTGGCCGGTGCTGGCGCGCCTTTACCGTGCCTGCCAGGCCGAGGACGCCGAGGCCTTCGGCCACTGGTGCCGCTTTCTGCTGGCCAACCGCGAAACCGCCGAACTGCGCCTGGAAGAGCAGCAGCGCGGCGCGGCGCTGGCACGGCTGCTGGATGGCTGGCAACTGGGCCAGGCGCCGGCCTGGCGTGCCAGCCTCGAACTCACCCAGCTGGGCGGTATGGCCTGGCTGGCTGCGCACTGGGCGATCCCACTGCGCCAGTTAGCCCTGGGCCATGGCTTTGCCTGGCTGGAGGGCGCGGTAATGGCTGGGGTCAAGCTGGTGCCGTTCGGCCAGCAGGCGGCCCAGACCTTGCTGCGCGACCTGGGGGCAGGGCTGCCTGCAGCCCTCGACCAGGCACTGGCCCTGGGCGATGACCAGCTTGGCGGCGGCCTGCCGTTGCTGGCCATTGCCTCATCGCGTCACGAAACCCAATACACCCGTTTGTTCCGTTCCTGAGGACTGCCTGCATGCAAAGCTATCAACAACCCCTGCGCGTCGGTGTCGGCGGCCCGGTCGGCTCCGGCAAGACGGCGCTGCTCGAAGCCTTGTGCAAGGCCATGCGCGACCACTACCAGATCGCTGTGGTCACCAACGACATCTACACCAAGGAAGACCAGCGCATCCTCACCGAAGCCGGGGCCCTGGAGCCGGAGCGCATCGTCGGGGTGGAAACTGGCGGCTGCCCGCACACGGCGATACGTGAAGACGCCTCGATGAACCTGGCGGCGGTCGAAGCACTGGCGCGCAAGTTTGGCAACCTTGAGGTGATCTTCGTCGAAAGCGGCGGTGATAACCTGAGTGCCACGTTCAGCCCGGAGCTGGCCGACCTGACCATCTACGTGATCGATGTGGCCGAAGGCGAGAAGATCCCGCGCAAGGGCGGGCCGGGAATTACCAAGTCGGATTTCCTGGTGATCAACAAGACCGACCTGGCGCCCTATGTGGGCGCTTCTCTGGAAGTGATGGAGCGCGATACCCAACGCATGCGCCCACAGCGGCCATGGACCTTCAGCAACCTGAAGAAGGGCGAGGGGCTGCAGGCGGTGATCGATTTCATCGTCGAGCGCGGGATGCTGGGCGTGCGCGGGTGATGTAACGGGTTGAACGCCGTCTGGACCATGGCGCAATTCCTGTGGGAGCGGGTTTACCCGCGAACACCGGCGCAGCCGGTGCCACCCACCGCGTTGGCTTCTTCGCGGCTAAAGCCGCTTGTGTCTTGAGAGGGGATTAGAATCTGGAGTGAGAGCGGTGAATGGCAAGCTGAATGCCAGAGGTGCCTTGA
>NZ_LWBV01000004.1:0-478687 GCF_001642705.1 Pseudomonas sp. p21 | reverse complement strand
AGTGAAACGATGCATCGCCGATGGTAGTGTGGGGTTTCCCCATGTGAGAGTAGGTCATCGTCAAGATTCATTTCGCAAAACCCCTATCTGCGCATTCAGGTAGTGGTTTTGTCTTTGTGGCGCAAAAACTCCCGGGCATACGCGCCCCCTGTGGGAGCGGGTTCACCCGCGAACACCGGCAAAGCCGGTGCCATCCACCGCGTCGCCTGTTTCGCGGGCTCGCCCGCTCCCACAACTCCCACACCGATCGCGTCAGCATGATGGCACTCGGCCCTTTCAGGCATCCGCGTGATATCGTTCCCCCTCAGCCACCAGCGCCTGCCAGAGACCTCCCGATGCCCAACACCACCCACCTCCACCCCGGCTTCATGATCGTCCACGGCAACCGCCTCGACGACCTGCGCAGCCTGGTGGTGAGCTGGATGCGTCGCTATCCCTTGGCGCCGCTGGAAAACGAAATCGCCCTGGTGCAAAGCAATGGCATCGCCCAATGGCTCAAGCTGGCCCTTGCCGAAGACCCGCAGGACGATGACCAGGGCGGCTGCGGCATCGCCGCCGCCATCGACGTGCAACTGCCGGGCAGCTTCATGTGGCAGCTGTACCGCAGCGTGCTGGGCCGTGACGAAATTCCCGAAGTCTCCCTGCTCGACAAGGCACCGCTGACCTGGCGCCTGATGCGCCTGCTCCCGGCCTTGATCGAACGCCCGCATTTCGAGCCGCTGCGGCGCTTCCTCACCGACGACAGCGACCTGCGCAAGCGCTACCAGCTCGCCGAGCGCCTGGCCGACCTGTTCGACCAATATCAGGTCTACCGCGCTGACTGGCTCAAGGATTGGGCCGCTGGCGAGCACATCCTCAACACCGCCCGCGGCGAGCGCAAGGCGCTGCCCCCGGGCAACCGCTGGCAGGCCGAGCTATGGCGTGCATTGCTGGAGGATGTGGGCGAGCAGGGCATGGCGCAGAGCCGCGCCGGGGTCCATCAGCGCTTCATCGAACGGATCAACAGCCTGGAACAGGCACCTGCCGGTCTGCCGGCCCGGGTGATCGTATTCGGCATCTCCTCGCTGCCAGCCCAGGCCCTCGAGGCACTGGCCGGTCTGGCACGCTTCAGCCAGGTGCTGCTGTGCGTGCACAACCCCTGTCGCCACCACTGGGCCGATATCGTTGCCGACAAGGACCTGCTGCGTCACCAGTACAAGCGCCAGCAACGCAAGCAGGGCATGCCCGTGCAGCTGGACGACCAGTCGCTGCACCAGCATGCCCATCCCTTGCTGGCCGCCTGGGGCAAGCAAGGCCGCGACTACATCAACCTGCTCGATAGCTACGACGACCCTGGCAGTTACCAGGGCGTGTTCAGCGATGGCCGCATCGACCTGTTCAGTGACGGCTCGCCCACCACGCTGCTCAACCAGCTGCAGGACGATATCCTCGAACTGCGTCCGCTCGCCGAAACCCGCGAGCGGTGGCATCCAGTTGACCCGGCGAAGGACCGCTCGATCCGCTTCCACATCGCCCATAGCCCGCAACGCGAAGTGGAGATCCTTCACGATCAGCTGCTGGCCCGGTTCAGCGCCGACCCTACCCTGCGCCCACGTGACGTGATCGTCATGCTGCCGGCCATCGACACCTACGCGCCGCATATCCGCGCCGTGTTCGGCCAGTTGCCGCGCAACGACCTGCGCTACATCCCGTTCACCCTGACCGACCAGGGCCAGCGTGGCCGCGAACCCTTGCTGATTGCCCTCGAACACCTGCTCAAGCTGCCGGACAGCCGCTTTGCGGTCAGCGAAGTGCTCGACCTGCTGGACGTACCGGCAGTCCGGGCCCGTTTCGGCATTCGTGAAAACGACCTGCCCACGCTGCACCGCTGGATCGAGGGGGCCGGCATCCGCTGGGGCCTCAATGCCGAGCAGCGGGCCAGCCTGGGCTTGCCCGCAGGGCTTGAGCAGAACAGCTGGCGGTTCGGGCTGCGGCGCATGCTGCTGGGTTATGCCGTAGGCGTGGGCGAGGCCTGTGATGGCATCGAACCCTACGATGAAATCGGTGGCCTGGATGCGGCACTGATCGGCCCGCTGGTCGCCTTGCTCGACGCCCTCGACGTGGCCAGCCAGGCCTTGTCCGAGCCTGCCACTGTCAGCCAGTGGGGCGAGCGCCTGCATGCCTTGCTGCAGGTTTTTTTCCTGGCCGAGGGCGAGCGCGACGAGTTCCTGCTGATGCAGTTGCAGGATCTGCGCGATAGCTGGCTTGAAGTGTGCGAGGCCGTCGGCCTGCAAGACCCATTGCCGCTGACCGTAGTGCGTGAAGCCTGGCTGTCGGGCCTTGACCAGGGCAAGTTGTCCCAGCGTTTCCTCGCCGGCTCGGTGAACTTCTGCACCCTCATGCCGATGCGCGCCATCCCGTTCCGGGTGGTCTGCCTGCTGGGCATGAACGATGGCGATTACCCCCGCGCCCAACAGCCGCTGGACTTCGACCTGATGGCCAGCGACTACCGCCCCGGTGACCGCTCGCGCCGTGAGGATGACCGCTACCTGCTGCTCGAAGCGCTGCTGTCGGCACGCGACCAGCTGTATGTCAGCTGGGTCGGGCGCAGTATCCGCGACAACAGCGAACGCCCGGCCTCGGTGCTGATCGGCCAGTTGCGCGATCACCTGGCGGCCGGCTGGCAGCTGGCAGGCGCGGAGCAGGGGCAGCCAGCACAACCGGGTGAGCACCTGCTGCACGCACTGACCCAGGAGCACCCGCTGCAACCATTCAGCCCACGCTACTTCCAGAAGGGCAGCCCGCTGTTCAGCTTTGCCCACGAATGGCAGGTGCTGCACCAGCAGGGCCAGGAAGACGAGCAGGGCGACCCAGGCCTGCCGCCTTACCATGACGATGAGGCCTTGAGCCTGACCCAGCTGAATGACTTCCTGCGCCACCCGGTGCGGCACTTCTTCAGCCAGCGTCTGAAGGTGTACTTCGAAGCGCTGGAAGCACCGACCCCGGACGAGGAACCCTTCGTCCTCGACACCCTGCAACGCTACGGCGCCAGTGAAAGCCTGCTCGGTGCAGCGCTGGCCGAGCCGGACAATGCCGAACAGGCTCTGCAGGCCCAGGCTCGGCGCTTGCAGGCCTGCGGCATGCTGCCACTGGCCGGTTTCGGCGAACTGCTGCAGCGCGAGCTGATCGAGCCCCTGCCAGACCTGCTGCAACGCCACCGTCAGCTATTGCAACGCTGGCCACAGCTGGTCGAAGGCGCATTGCCGGTGCATTTCGAGCACGGCCCGCACCGTCTTGAAGGCTGGCTGGGCCGGGTGTTCCAGGCGGATGACCAGAGCCTGCTCAGCATCACCACCGTACCCAACACCATCAGCGCCGGGCGTAACGCCCTCAAGTGGCACCGCCTGATCGCGCCCTGGGTCACGCACCTGGCGGCCTGCGCAGCGGGTTACCCCTATAACAGCGCGCTGGTGGCCAGCGACCTGACCCTGCTGCTTGCGCCGCTGCCGCAAGCGCAGGCGGCGCAACTGCTGGGCGACCTGCTGGTGGCCCGCCAGGCGGCGATGAATGCGCCGTTGCCGGTCGCGGCCAAGACCGCGTTCGCCTGGCTGGCCCAGGACGATAGCGACAAAGCCCTGGCTGCTGCAGCCCGCGCCTACGAAGGTGACGAGCGCACCAGCTTCGGCGAGCGAAGTGAAAGCATCGCCCTGGCCCGCCAGTTCCGCGACTTTGCCGCGCTCACCGCTGATGAAACCTTCGAAGGCTGGTGCGAAGCCTTGTACCGCCCATTGTTCAACGCCCCGTGGCAAACCCTGAGCAACCCGGAGAAAGGCGCATGACCCAGGACCGTCCCTTGGCACTGAGTTTCCCCCTGCATGGCAGCCAGCTGATCGAGGCCAGCGCCGGCACGGGCAAGACCTTCACCATTTCGGCACTGTACCTGCGCCTTATCCTCGGTCACGGTGGCGAGCAGGGCTTCGACCGCGAGCTGCTACCACCGCAAATCCTCGTGGTGACCTTCACCGACGCCGCCACCAAAGAATTGCGTGAACGTATCCGTGCGCGCCTGGCCGAAGCTGCGCGGTTCTTCCGTGGCGAGCTGGAGGCGGCCGACCCGCTGCTGCACCAACTGCGTGACGACTACCCGGAAGAAGCCTGGCCACGCTGTGCCGGCCGCCTGGAAATCGCCGTGCAGTGGATGGACGAGGCTGCGGTGTCGACCATTCACGGCTGGTGCCAGCGCATGCTGCGCGAACATGCCTTCGACAGCGGCAGCCTGTTCACCCAGACCCTGGAAACCGACCACAGCGAGCTGCTGGGCCAGGTCATGCGCGACTACTGGCGGCGCTTCTGCTACGGCATGCAAGGCGATGCGCTGGCCTGGGTGCGTGGCCACTGGGGTAGCCCCGATGCCTTGCTGCCGCGGATCCGCCCGCTGTTCGGTCGCGTGCGCGCCCAGCAGGACGGGCCAGAGCCGGCGGCGCTGATCCAGGCATCGCTGCAGCAGCGTGGCGAGCAGTTGGCTCGGCTCAAGGCGCCCTGGGCGCAGTGGGCCGAGGAATTGCGGCAGATCTGCCGTGATGCGCTGGCCGCCAAACAGGTCGACGGCCGCAAGATGCAGGCCCGTTACTTCGAACCTTGGTTCGACAAGCTCTGCGCCTGGGCCGCAGACGAACAAGTGGTGGAACTCGACCTGGGCACCGGCTTCACCCGCCTGACCCCGGCGGGCATGGCCGAAGCCTGGAAGGGCGAGCCACCCGAGCACCCGGCCCTCAACGCCATGCAGAGCTTGCAGCAACAGTTGCAGGCCCTGGACAGCCCGGATGCCCCATTGCTCGAGCATGCCGCCAACTGGGTATCGGCACGCTTCGAAGTGGAGAAGCGCCGGCGTGCGGAAATGGGCTTCGACGACATGCTCCTGCGCCTGCAGCACGCCCTGGCCAGCGAGGCCGGCGAGCGCCTGGTCAGCCTGATCCGCGAACAGTTCCCGGTGGCGTTGATCGACGAGTTCCAGGACACCGACCCGGTGCAGTACGGCATCTTCGAGCGCATCTACCAGATCAGCGAAAACCGCGCCGAAACCGGCCTGTTCATGATTGGCGACCCCAAGCAGGCGATCTATGCCTTCCGTGGCGCCGACATCTACACCTACCTTGCCGCCCGCCGTGCCACTAGTGGTCGGCTGCACAGCCTGGACACCAACTACCGCTCCAGCAAGGCCATGGTCGCGGCGGTCAATCAGGTGTTCCTGCAGGCCGAAGCGCGTCAGGCAGGGCGCGGTGCATTCCTGTTCCGCGAGGCCGATGACAACCCGCTGCCGTTCATCGAGGTCCGCGCCAAAGGCCGTGGCGAGCAGCTGTTGATCGACGGTGAAACCTGCGCAGCGCTGCAATGCTGGCATCTGCCGAGCGAAGAGCCGGTCTCCGGCAGCGTTTACCGCCAGCAACTGGCAGCCAGTTGCGCCAGCCATATCGTCGCCTTGCTCAATGGTGGCCAGCAGGGCACGGCTGGTTTCCAGAATGCAGAGGGCGAACTGCGCCCGTGCCTGCCATCGGACATCGCCATCCTGGTGCGCGATGGCCATGAGGCGCAAATGGTCCGCGCCGAGCTGGCCGCGCGCGAGGTGCGTAGCGTTTACCTCTCCGACAAGGACTCGGTATTCGCCGCCCAGGAAGCCCACGACCTGCTGGCCTGGCTCAAGGCCTGCGCCGAGCCCGACTCGGAGCGCCTGCTCAAGGCCGCCCTGGCCAGCCTCACCCTCGATCTGTCGCTGGCTGCGCTGGACCGCCTGAACCAGGACGAGCGGGTCTGGGAAGACTGGGTCATGCGTTTTCGCCGTTACCGCGACACCTGGCAGCGCCAGGGCGTGCTGCCAATGCTGCGGCACCTGCTGCATGACTTCCAGCTGCCGCGCACGCTGATCCGCCGCAGCGACGGCGAGCGGGTGCTGACCAACCTGCTGCACCTGGCCGAGTTGCTGCAACAGGCCGCAGGCGAGCTGGACGGCGAACAGGCGCTGATCCGCCACCTGGCCGAGCACCTGGCCAGTTCCGGCCAGGCCGGTGAAGAGCAGATCCTGCGCCTGGAGAGTGACGAGCAACTGGTGAAAGTGGTGACCATCCACAAGTCCAAGGGCCTGGAATACCCCTTGGTTTACCTGCCGTTCATCTGCACCAGCAAACCAGTGGACGGCAGCCGCCTGCCGCTGGCCTGGCATGATAGCCAGGGCAACGCCCATCTCACCCTCACACCGGACCAGGAACAGATCGACCGCGCTGACGACGAGCGCCTGGCCGAAGACCTGCGCCTGCTCTACGTGGCCCTGACCCGTGCCCAACATGCCTGCTGGCTGGGTGTCGCCGACCTCAAGCGTGGCAACCAGAAGAGCTCGCAACTGCACCGCTCGGCGTTCGGCTACCTGCTGGGTGGCGGCCTCGCCTTGCCGGGCTCGCAGCAACTGGCGGACTGGTTGCAGGCCTTGGCCGCGACGTGCCCGCACATCAGCTGCCCGGCCTTGCCGCAGGCGGATGAACAGGTGTATCGCATGCCGCACGCCGAAAGCGAGTTGCTGCCTGCCCGCAAGCCGTGCCGTGCGGCGGGGGCCGAGCATTGGTGGATCGCCTCGTACAGTGCCCTGCGCGTCGGCGACCAGACCCTCGGTGCCGACAGCTCCCAGGCCCAGCAGTTACTGGATGATGAAGTGGTCGATACCCAGATGCTGCGCGAGGTCCCCGCCGACAGTGGCGATATCCACCGCTTCCCGCGCGGGCCTAACCCCGGCACCTTCCTGCATGGCTTGCTGGAATGGGTTGGCCGCGAGGGCTTCAGCCAGGTCAGTGGCAATGCGCAACTGATCGAGCGAACCGTTGGCCAGCGCTGCAACCGTCGTGACTGGACCGGCTGGATTCCCACCCTGACCCACTGGCTGCAGCGCCTGCTGGGCGAAGCGCTGCCGCTGCCGGGCAACGACCTCAGCGTGACGCTCGGGCAGTTGCGCCACTACCAGATAGAAATGGAGTTCTGGTTCGCCAGCCACCAGGTCGATGCCGAACGACTCGACCGCCTGGTGGCACGCCACACTCACCCTGGCCTGGCACGCCCGGCGGCACAGCCGACCGTGCTCAATGGCATGTTCAAAGGTTTCATCGACCTGGCCTTCGAGCTGGACGGGCGTTACTACGTGACCGACTACAAGTCCAACTGGCTGGGCCCGGACATCCAGGCCTACGATGCCCTGGCCATGGAAAAGGCCATTCTCGAACATCGCTACGACCTGCAGTACGTGCTGTACCTGCTGGCCCTGCACCGCCAGTTGCGCGCCCGCCTGCCGGACTACGACTACGACCGCCATGTCGGCGGCGCCCTGTTCATCTTCCTGCGAGGCGCCAGCAGTAGCGGCCACGGCGTTTACCACGCCAAGCCACCGCGTGAGCTGATCGAAAGCCTCGATGCGCTGTTCCGTGGCGAACACCCGCCCGCACAGCAGGACCTGTTTGCCGGAGCCGTGATATGAGCCGAAGCCTTGTCGACCTGTTGCCCACTCCGCTGCACGCCGAGCACCTGCTCGCACTGGCGCCACAGCATGACAGCGGCGACCTGCTGCAACTGCTCGACCGCTGGGTAGAGCGGGGCTGGCTGCGTGCCCTGGACCGTGCGTTCGTATCGTTCCTGGAAGAGCGGGTCCCCGGTAGCGACCCCCTGTTGTTGCTGGCCGCCGCCCTGGCCAGCCACCAACTGGGCCACGGCCATGTCTGCCTCGACCTGCAGCAAACCCTGGCCGAGCCCGATTTCGCCCTGTCGTTGCCGCCCGAAGGCGACGCCTTGACCGGCCCCTTGCTGCTGCCCTCGCAATTGCTGGCCAACCTCGATCTGCACGCCTGGCGCCAGCGCATTGCTGCCAGCCCGCTGGTGGCCGCCGGCGATACCCCTGGCCAGCAGGCGCGGCCTCTGGTGCTTAGCGGTGAGCGCCTGTACCTGCGCCGTTACTGGAGTTACGAGCGGCGCATCGATCATACCCTGCGCCAGCGCCTGACCCAGGCCGAAGCGCCTCCAGCCGACCTGCCTGGCCGCCTGGCGCAGCTGTTCGACGGTGGTGCGCCGGCTGGCCAGGTGGACTGGCAGAAGCTCGCCTGCGCCCTGGCCACCCGCGCCGGCTTCAGCATCATCACCGGCGGCCCCGGCACGGGTAAGACCACTACCGTGGTGCGCCTTTTGGCCTTGCTGCAGGCGCCGGCGGTGGAGCAGGGCAGGCCGCTGCGCATTCGCCTGGCCGCGCCGACCGGCAAGGCGGCCGCGCGCCTGACCGAATCCATTGGCCAGCAGGTCGAGCGCCTGCAGGTCAGCGCCGAGGTGCGCGGGCAAATCCCGACCGAGGTCAGTACCGTGCACCGCTTGCTCGGCAGCCGCCCCGGTTCGCGGCACTTCCGCCACCATGCCGGCAACCCACTGCCGTTGGACGTGCTGGTGGTCGATGAAGCGTCGATGATCGACCTGGAAATGATGGCCAACCTGCTCGATGCCCTGCCGCCACGGGCACGCCTGGTGCTGCTGGGCGACAAGGACCAGCTGGCCTCGGTCGAGGCCGGTGCGGTACTGGGCGACCTGTGCCGGGATGCCGAGGAGGGCTGTTACTCGCCGGCGACCGAGGCATGGCTGGAGCAGATCGGTGGCGAGTCACTGGCGGGCAGTGGCCTCAAGGCCGGCGATGAGCAACGCAACCCCCTGGCCCAGCAGGTAGTGATGCTGCGCTTCTCGCGGCGTTTCGGCGAAGGTAGCGGCATTGGCCAACTGGCCCGGCTGGTCAATCGTCAGGACTCCCACGCGGCGCGCAACCTGCTGGCCGCGCCGCCGTCCGATGTGCACAGCCTGGCCCTGAAGCACGAACAGGACCGCGCCTTCGACCGCCTGGTGCTCGACGGCCTCAACCGCGGCAGCGACGGCCCGCAGGGTTACCGCAGCTACCTGCGCACCCTTGGCCGCTTCCGCCCGGCACTCGATACCGCCATTGACGATCCCGCGTGGGAGCAATGGGCGGGCAAGGTGCTGCACAGCTTCGAGGACTTCCAGCTGTTGTGCGCGGTACGCCGGGGCGCCTGGGGTGTCGAGGGCCTCAACGAGCGGGTGGCGCGGGTGTTGCACAATGCGGGGCTGATCGACAGCCAGCAGCCCTGGTACGAAGGGCGCCCGGTGCTGGTGACCCGCAACGACTACGGCCTGGGCCTGATGAACGGTGACATCGGCATCGCCCTGCGCCTGCCCGATGAGCGCGGCGAGCCCCTGCTGCGCGTGGCCTTCCCACGTAACGACGGCAGTGGCGGCGTGCGCTTCGTCTTGCCCAGCCGGCTGAACGAAGTGGAAACGGTATTCGCCATGACCGTGCACAAGTCCCAGGGCTCGGAGTTCAGCCACACCGCGCTGGTACTGCCGGATGCGCTCAACCCGGTGCTGACCAAGGAGCTGGTATACACCGGCATCACCCGCGCCAAGCACTGCTTTAGCCTGGTCGAGCCTCGCCAGGGCATTTTCGAAGAAGCGGTTGCGCGCAAGGTGCGGCGTATTTCCGGGTTGATGCTGGAGCAGGTTTAGCCCTGTAGTGAGCCAAAAGGAGATCCCCTGTGGGAGCGGGCGCGCCCGCGAACACGGGCGCAGCCCGTGCCAACCACCGTGGTGCCTGCTTCGCGGGCACGCCCGCTCCCACAGGGATCGCATTAGCTCCGCGCCTTTCATACAAGCATGCGGCCATGTGCTATCGTTGCGCCGATATTGGAAAGTGCCTTAAGAGATTTCCCACATGAACGTGGCCGCCAGGCGAGTGACAAGCTGTGCGCTTTCGCTATTGCTGGCCTCCCTGTTTCTTTCCGCAGGCCCGGCCCAGGCAGCCCCCGCCATGACTGCCGCACAGGCGCAGCAACGTGCCAAGGCCGTCACCCAGGTGGTGCTGGGCATCTTCAGCTATGCCCGCTGGCCCGTCGAACCCTCGCCCTTGCGCCTGTGCCTGGTCGGCCCGACCGAATACGCCGATGACCTGATCAAAGGCCATGTGCAGGAGTCCGGCCGACCGCTGCAGGTGCGGCGGCTGCTGGCAGATGATAGCCAGGTCGCCCAGGCCTGCGACGCCATCTACATCGGCAAGCTTGACCAGGGCCAGCGCGACCGGCTGTTCGAGCGCGTCAGTGGCCACCCGGTGCTGAGCATCAGCGAGGCAGACGACCCGTGCACGGTCGGCAGCCTGTTCTGCTTGCGGGTCAGCGACCAGCAGGTAGCCTTTGAAGTCAACCTCGACTCGGTGGCACGCTCCGGCGTGCGCATTCACCCCAGCGTGCTGCAATTGTCGCGGCGCCGGGCGGTGCAACCATGAAACCGACCCGCAAGCGCGGCATGCGCCCGACCCTGCGTTCGGTGCTGGGCCGTGGCCACCTCAGCGTCGCCTTGCTCGCCGTGGGCCTGGCCGGTATTTCCCTGACCTTGCTGGGCGTGCTCGCCCTGCGCGTCTACGCCAACGACAACCTGCAGCTGATCGCCCGCTCGATCAGCTACACCGTGGAAGCGGCGGTGGTGTTTGACGACAGCGCTGCTGCCAACGAATCGCTGGCGCTGATCGCCAGTGCCGAGGAAGTGGCCGAAGCCAGGGTCTTCAACAACGAAGGCGAGCAACTGGCACATTGGCAGCGCAGCGACACCGGCGTGTTGGCGCGGCTGGAGGCGCAGGTTGCCACCGCCTTGCTGGATGAGCCGATCAACCTGCCGATCACACACCAGCAACAGCAGGTTGGGCGCATCGAACTGGTCGGCCAGGGGCGAAGCCTGTTGCTGTTCCTGCTCAGTGGGCTGGCCGGCATCCTGGTCTGCACGGTGCTCAGCGCCTTGGCTGCCCAATATCTGTCGCGGCGTCTGCTCAGCGATATCGTCCGCCCGCTGCGCGGCCTGGCCAGTGTCGCCCACGCCGCCCGTCGCGAGCGCAGTTTCGACCGGCGCGTGCCGGAAGCGCCGATTGCCGAGCTCAACGAACTGGGCAATGACTTCAATGCCCTGCTGGACGAGCTGGAGGTTTGGCACAGCCACCTGCAAAACGAAAACCAGACCCTGGCCCACCAGGCCAGCCATGACAGCCTGACCGGCCTGCCCAACCGCGCCTTCTTCGAGGGGCGCCTGAGCCGCAGCGTGCGCAATGCAGAACGGAAGCAGGACCACCTGGCGCTGCTGTTTCTCGACAGCGACCACTTCAAGCAGATCAACGACACCCTCGGCCATGCGGTGGGCGACGAAGTGCTGATCAGCGTGGCCGACCGTGTGCGCGCCCAGTTGCGCGAGCACGACCTGGTGGCGCGCCTGGGGGGCGACGAGTTCGCCGTGCTGCTGACGCCTTTGCATTCGCGCCAGGACGCCGAGGACATTGCCGAGAAGATCGTTGCCAGCATGAAGTTGCCGGTTCAGCTGGACAGTGGCCGCAGTATCGCCACCTCGTTGAGTGTCGGCATTGCCTATTACCCGGATGACGGCGCTGACCCCGCCAGTCTTCTGAATGCTGCCGATGCGGCGATGTACCAGGCCAAGCGCAAACGCCGTGGCCATTGGCAAGTGGCGCAGACGGAACGGTCCGCCAGCGAAATCAAGAACAGGAGTTGAACCCGTGATACAGGCTTTGCGTTTCCCCTTATGGGCCTTGTTGCTCGCCGTGCTGGCGCTGACCGGTTGCCAGAGCAATCCGCCCAAAGGCCTGACTGCCGAACAGATTGCCGTGCTCAAGCGTGAAGGCTTTACCCCGACCGACGAAGGCTGGGCCTACGATTTGTCCGGCAAGGTGCTGTTCGGCAGCGACCTGGACAGCCTCAACAGCCAGAGCCAGGCGATTGTCGAACGCATTGGCAAGGCGCTGCTCGGCGTTGGCATCCAGGGCGTGCGGGTGGACGGGCATGCCGATTCGTCGGGCAAGGCGGCGTATAACCAGCAGCTGTCCGAGCGCCGCGCGCAGAGCGTGGCCAAGGCGCTGGTCGGGGTAGGTATGCAGGCACAGAATATCCAGTCCCGCGGGCTGGGCAGTACCCAGCCGGTGGCGGACAACCGCACCAGCGCCGGGCGTACCGAGAACCGGCGCGTGTCCATTGTGGTGGCTTCCTACTGACCGCAGCCTCACAGGCCAGCACATCCGCGTGGAACGGGCTTGCCCGCGAAGCAGGCAACGCGGTGCCTGGCACCGGCTGCGCCGGTGATCGCCGGCAAGCCAGCTCCCACAGGTACAGCACCTGTCTTGAATCCAGCGCAGTGCATGTGGGAGCGGGCAAGCCCGCGAAGCAGGCGACTCGGTGCCTGGCACCGGCTGCGCCGGTGTTCGCCGGCAAGCCATCTCCCACAGGTACAGCACCTGCCTTGAATTCAGCGCAGTACATGTGGGAGCGGGCAAGCCCGCGAAGCAGGCGACTCGGTGCCTGGCACCGGCGGCGCCGGTGATCGCCCGCAAGCCTGCTCCACAGGTACAGCACCTGTCTTGAATCCAGCGCAGATCTTGTGGGAGCTGGCTTGCCTGCGATCGAGGGCGCAGCCCTCGCCAGGGCCATCTGCCTGTAAGAAATTTCCGAACCTGAAGCCAATTGCTTCAGTTCACCTCACATGGCGAATTATCCTACATGCCAGTCAGAAGCCGCCACATAGGCGGGGAAGTCCTCCTGAGATAACGTCCTTGGGTCGCCTTTCCTGGTGACCGGGCTTGAGACCCCGAAACTCATGAATTCGCACCGCTCATGGCGGTCGTGCGCGGCCCGGCCTCGGCCGGGCCGGTACTCATGTCGTTCAGGGGAACTCTATTATGAAAAAGCTCGTCTCCGATCCAAACGCCTCAGCCCTTCTGCAACTCGACCCACCCAATCTCTCAGTTCAAGATCCTCCGAACATCGAAGAATGTGATCAGCTGCTCAGTGCCCTGATTCTTACCGTGGATCACACCACTACCGTACTGATCGATAGCGGCCCCGGCCTTGTACAGGACGCCATGGGCATGAACATTCGCCTGCTGTGTCGAGCAATTCACGCTCTGACGGACCACACCAGCACCCGCATCAAGGAGCAATGATATGAGCGATGATCCAAGAAACTCCTCGACAGCGGGTATGGAAACCTTCGATCTGTTCCGCTTGCAGCCAAACGTGCCATTCAGTCATGCCTTCACGCAGTTGTCTGTGCTGCTTGGCTGTATTCGCCACCTCACGACAGAGGCAGAGATGGAGAATGACCGGATTGCAGGCAGTGCCGCGCGCATTCTCAGTGAGATGGCGAAAGCGTTGATTGATGATATGGAGCTAGGAATGTCCAGAAGAATGAGCTGAAGGGATAGGGCCGCGACGCGGCCCTTGCTCAAGTGACTGGCACCGGCTGCGCCGGTGTTCGCGGGCACGCCCGCTCCTACAGGTCCTGCGCATGCCTTGAATCCGGCGCAGACCTGTGGGGAGCTGGCTTGCCGGCGATGGGCTACGCAGCAGCCCCCTCATTCCTGAGCAAAGCGCATCTCCCGCGTCTCACCCATCAACAACGGCGCATTTGCCTCGGTCACCCCACGGATGTAATCCCACAACAAAGTTATCCGCTTCAACTTCCTCAAATCCTCCCGGCAATACATCCAGAACTGCCGCGTCACCTCGATCTCTTCCGGCAACACCGTCACCAGCCGCGGGTCCTGCGCAGCCAGGAAGCACGGCAAGATCGCCAGCCCACGCCCCTGCAACGCTGCCGTGTACTGCGCAATCACGCTGGTACTGCGCAAATGCGCGCTGGCGCTGGGGATCAGGTTGGCCAGGTACAGCAGCTCCGAACTGAACGCCAGGTCGTCCACGTAACTGATGAACGGGTGCCTGGCCAGGTCCGCGATCTGCTGGATCGGTGCGTGGTTGTCCAGGTAGTCCTGGGTCGCGTACAGCCGCAAGCGGTAGTCGCACAGCTTGCAGCACACATAAGGGCCGTGTTCCGGCCGCTCCAGAGCAATGACGATGTCCGCCTCACGCTTGGACAGGCTGATGAAGTGCGGCAGCGGCAGGATATCCACCGAAATCGCCGGGTAGGCATCGACGAAGTGGCTCAGTTGCGGGGTGACGAAGAAGCTGCCGAAGCCTTCGGTGCAGCCCATGCGCACATGCCCCGACAACGCCACACCCGAGCCGGACACCTGCTCGCAAGCCATGTGCAGCGTGCTCTCGATCGACTCGGCATAACCCAGCAGGCGTTGGCCCTCGGCGGTGAGGACAAAGCCGTTGGTCCGGGATTTCTCGAACAGCAAGGTGCCCAGTGCCCCCTCCAGCGAGCTGATGCGCCGCGACACGGTGGTGTAGTCCACGCTCAGACGTTTGGCGGCGCTGCTGGCCTTGCGGGTACGCGCCACTTCAAGGAAGAACTTCAGGTCGTCCCAGTTGAGTGCACTCAGGGATGTGAGGTCTTTTTGCATGATGATCCGGTTTTTTTGTGCGTTCTTGTTGGATGTTTGCACATCTATACTCGAAACAAGCCTCAGGACGCCACCTCGCGTTTGCCCGGCAATGGCGATCTCGTCCCGACAATAATTCCAAGGAGAACGCAGATGAACGCACCGCAATCCCCTAACCAGACCAAAATCGAGCAGGTCAAGCTGCTGATCGACGGCCAATGGGTCGAGTCCAAGACCACCGAATGGCGCGACATCGTCAACCCGGCCACCCAAGAGGTGCTGGCGCGCGTACCGTTCGCCACCGTCGAGGAAGTCGACGCAGCCGTCGCCGCTGCCCACCGCGCCTTCCAGACCTGGCGCAACACGCCGATCGGCGCGCGCATGCGCATCATGCTCAAGCTGCAGGCGCTGATCCGCGAACACACCAAACGCATCGCCCAGGTCCTCAGTGCCGAGCAGGGCAAGACCCTGGCTGACGCCGAAGGCGATATCTTCCGCGGCCTGGAAGTGGTCGAGCACGCCGCCTCCATCGGTACCCTGCAGATGGGTGAATTCGCCGAGAACGTTGCCGGCGGCGTCGATACCTACACCCTGCGCCAGCCGATCGGCGTGTGCGCCGGCATCACCCCGTTCAACTTCCCGGCGATGATCCCGTTGTGGATGTTCCCGATGGCCATCGTCTGCGGCAACACCTTCGTGCTCAAGCCATCCGAACAGGACCCGCTGTCGACCATGCTGCTGGTCGAGCTGGCGCTGGAGGCCGGCATACCGGCTGGCGTGCTCAACGTGGTGCACGGCGGCAAGCAGGTGGTGGATGCCATTTGCACCCACCAGGACATCAAGGCGATTTCCTTCGTCGGCTCCACCGAAGTGGGCACCCACGTGTACAACCTGGGCAGCCAGCACGGCAAGCGCGTGCAGTCGATGATGGGCGCCAAGAACCACGCGGTAGTGCTGCCCGATGCCAACCGCACGCAAACCGTCAACGCCCTGGTCGGTGCCGCCTTCGGCGCGGCGGGCCAGCGCTGCATGGCCACCTCGGTGGCGGTGCTGGTGGGCAAGGCCCGCGAATGGCTGCCGGATATCAAGGAAGCGGCCAGCAAGCTCAAGGTCAGTGCCGGCTGCGAGCCAGGCACCGATGTCGGCCCGGTGGTTTCCAAGCGCGCCAAGGAGCGTGTGCTGGGCCTGATCGAAAGCGGTATCAAGGAAGGCGCCAAGCTGGAGCTCGACGGCCGTGACGTCAAGGTGCCAGGCTACGAGCAAGGCAATTTCGTCGGCCCGACCCTGTTCTCGGGCGTGAAGACCGACATGCAGGTTTACACCCAGGAAATCTTCGGCCCGGTGCTGGTGACCCTGGAGGTCGATACCCTCGACGAGGCCATCGCCCTGGTCAACGCCAACCCGTTCGGCAACGGCACCGGCCTGTTCACCCAGAGCGGCGCGGCAGCACGCAAGTTCCAGAGCGAGATCGACATTGGCCAGGTCGGTATCAACATCCCGATCCCGGTACCGGTACCGTTCTTCAGCTTCACCGGCTCGCGTGGCTCCAAGCTCGGCGACCTCGGCCCGTACGGCAAGCAAGTGGTGCAGTTCTACACTCAGACCAAGACCGTCACCGCCCGCTGGTTCGATGACGACAGTGTCAACGACGGTGTGAACACCACCATCAGCCTGCGCTAAGGAGACAGTCATGCGTATCGCATTCATCGGCCTCGGCAACATGGGCGCACCCATGGCCCGCAACCTGATCAAGGCCGGGCACCAACTGAACCTGTTCGACCTGAACAAGGTCGTGCTGGCCGAGCTGGCAGAACTGGGCGGGCAGGTCAGCCCATCGCCCAAGGACGCGGCGGCCAACAGCGAGCTGGTGATCACCATGCTGCCAGCTGCTGCGCATGTGCGCAGCGTGTACCTGAACGAAGACGGTGTGCTGGCAGGCATTCGCCCGGGCACGCCGACCGTGGATTGCAGCACCATCGACCCGCAGACTGCGCGTGATGTGTCCAAGGCCGCAGCGGCCAAGGGCGTGGACATGGGGGATGCGCCGGTGTCCGGTGGCACTGGCGGCGCGGCGGCAGGCACCCTGACCTTCATGGTGGGTGCCAGCGCCGAGTTGTTCGCCACCCTCAAGCCGGTACTGGAGCAGATGGGCCGCAACATCGTGCACTGCGGTGAGGTCGGCACCGGGCAGATCGCCAAGATCTGCAACAACCTGCTGCTGGGCATCTCGATGATCGGCGTGTCCGAGGCCATGGCCCTGGGCAACGCGCTGGGCATCGATACCAAGGTGCTGGCGGGGATCATCAACAGCTCGACCGGGCGTTGCTGGAGCTCCGATACCTACAACCCGTGGCCGGGCATCATCGAGACTGCACCCGCGTCGCGTGGGTACACCGGTGGGTTTGGCGCCGAACTGATGCTCAAGGATCTGGGGCTGGCCACCGAGGCAGCGCGCCAGGCACATCAACCGGTGATCCTGGGGGCCGTGGCCCAGCAGTTGTACCAGGCCATGAGCCTGCGTGGCGAGGGTGGCAAGGACTTCTCGGCGATCGTCGAGGGTTATCGCAAGAAGGATTGACGAGCGAGGGCTTCATCGCGGGCCAGGCGGCCTTCCCTCTGTAACTGCGCACCAGAGGGAAGGGCGTCTGATCCGCGATTTTTTTTGCCCGAATGCGAGGCCTGGATCAGTTTGTAGGAGCAGCCTTGTGCTGCGAAGAGGGCAGCCCCGGCCCAGCACTTGTGCTGCCATGACTGGCCTCTTCGCAGCACAAGGCTGCTCCTACAGAGCTATGCGTGGTTTGTGGAATCAGGCAAAGACGAAGTACTTGCGCACGGTCTCGACCACTTCCCAGGTACCTTTCATCCCCGGCTCGATCACGAACACATCACCCGCTTTCAGGTGCTTCGGCTCTTCGCCTTCCGGGGTGATGATGCAGTAGCCATCGAGGAAGTGGCAGAACTCCCACTTCTCGTAGTTGACCTCGAACTTGCCCGGGGTGCAGATCCAGGTGCCCATGATCTTGCTGCCGTCGGCCGACAGGTAGGCGTTGAGGTTGACGGTGTGCGGATCGCCGCCGATACGCTTCCACTTGGTGGCGTCCACGACCGGCGTCGGGCAGGTTTCGCGCAGGACGGTGATGAAATCGGACATGGCACAACTCCTGGTGACTGGCTGAATGACTCGTCACCATAGGGCCATCGGCCGAGCCGCAGTTGCCTGGGCTCGACGTCCAGCTGTCTGGTCGCGCTATGCCAAGCGGTTGACCTCGACGGTGATGTGCGCCAGTTCTTCGTGTACGCCCAGGGCCATGCGCACGCTATCGGCGCTGAGCTCGGCCCGGGCGGCCAGGCCGAGAATGCAGGCGTACTGGTCCTTGCCCACGCGCCACACGTGCAGGTCGGTGATGCTGGCCGGCACCGGCAGCTGCGCGACCACCTCACGGATTTCTTCCACAACCGGCGCGTCCATCTCCGCATCCAGCAGCACCCGCCCGGTATCGCGCAGCAGGCCACGGGCCCACAGCGCCACCAGCAGCGCACCGACCAGGCCCATGACCGGGTCGAGCCAGCTGGCGCCCCAGAACTTGCCGGCCAGCAGGGCGACGATCGCCAGCACCGAGGTAGCGGCGTCGGCCATCACATGCAGGTAGGCCGAGCGCAGGTTCAGGTCGTGGTGATGGTGGCCGTGGTCGTGGTGATGATCATGGCCATGGTGGTGGTGATGATCATGGCCATGGTGGTGATGATCGTGATGGTGATGGTGATGGTCGTCACGCAGCAGCCAGGCACAGATCAGATTGACAGCCAGGCCGACGGCGGCGATGAAGATCGCCTCGTCATAGTGGATCGGCCCCGGTGTCAGCAGGCGCTCCACCGACTGGAACGCCATCAGCCCGGCCACGCCCAGTAACAGCAGGGCGCTGGAGTAGCCGCCGAGAATCTCGATCTTCCAGGTGCCGAAGGCAAAGCGCCGGTCGCCGGCATAGCGCCGAGCGGCGGCGTAGGCCAGCAGCGAAAGGCCCAAGGCCAGGGCATGGGAGCTCATGTGCCAGCCGTCGGCCAGTAACGCCATGGAATTGAAGAACCAGCCCCCGGTTATTTCCGCCACCATCATCACGGCGGTCAGCCACACCGCCAGGCGCGTCTTGCGCTCGGCGCCCAGGTTGCTGGTATGGAACTGGTGGCTGTGCTGCCAGCGGTCTGAGGTTTGTGCCGCCATGGTTTATCATGCTCCCGGAACGTCGAGAAATATACTATACCCCAGTATACCTAGCATGGTGTGAAACCCAATGGCACATACCCTGAAGAGCAAGAAGCAACTGCTGACCCGGGTGCGCAAGATCAAAGGCCAGGCCGCTGCCCTGGAGACAGCGCTGGAGCAGGACAAGGACTGCCTGGCGATCCTGCAGCAGATCGCCGCCGTGCGCGGCGCGGTGAACGGGCTGATGGCCGAAGTGATGGAAGGGCATATCCGCGAACACCTGGTGGCGGACGGGCTGAGTGCCGAGCAACGGCAGGACGAGGCGGACAAGGTGGCGACGTTGCTGCGGTCGTACCTCAAGTAGCCGGTTGAAACGATCGGGGATACCCAGGGGGTAAACGTTCTTCACGGAGTGGTGGGAATTAGCAACCGGCGATGTGCTCGTCGGAAGATAGGCTCAAGGCTACCAGATGTCAGTCTTGAGTTTTGAGGTGATGCGTAAATCGAGCGCCGCGCGGGCGGCGCTCGATCTTGCAGGCACTAGAAAACTAAAGGTGAACACATACTAAGCCCACCAATACCGCACAAAGTGGAAGAACACCGGCGCGGCAAAGCACACCGAATCCATACGGTCGAGCATGCCGCCGTGGCCTTCGATCATGTGCCCCCAGTCCTTCACCCCGCGATCGCGCTTGATCGCCGACATCACCAGCCCGCCGAAGAAGCCCATGGCGTTTACCGCCAGCGCCATCAGCGCGGCCTGCCAGAAGGTGAACGGGGTGATCCAGCACAGCAGCGCGCCGATCAGGGTGGCCAGAGCCACGCCGCCGGCCAGGCCTTCGACGGTCTTGGACGGCGACAGGTTGGGCGCCACCTTGTGCTTGCCGAACAGCTTGCCGCACACGTACTGCAACACGTCGCTGATCTGCACCACCAGGATCAGCCAGGCGATCAGCAGCAGGTTGCGGCCCTCGTAACCCGGGATGTCCAGGGTCATCAATGCCGGCACCGATGACACGCAGTACACCGCGATCATCAGCCCCCACTGCACCTTCGAGGCGCGCTCGAGAAAGCGCGTGGTGTCGCCGCCGAAGCTGGCCAGGATCGGCAGCAACAGGAACAGGTACACCGGGATGAAGATGCTGAACAGGCCGTACCAGTCCATGGCGATCAGCACGTACTGCACCGGCAGTGCCACGTAGAACGCCGCCACCAGTGCCGGGTAGTCACTGCGCCGGGTCGGGGTGAGGGTCATGAACTCGCGCAGGGCGTAGAACGATACGCCGTAGAACAGCACGATCACGCCGTACTTGCCGAACACAAAGGCGATGCCGATCACCAGCACCATCACCCACCAGGCGTTGATGCGGGCGTTGAGGTTGTCGATCACCGCGTGCGGTGCCGGGCCGGCGCGCCATTTGAGCAGGCGGCCGATCACGCTGGCGAGCAGCAGCAGGGCGCCGATGCCGGCGAACAGGGAAAGGGTGTTGTCGTCCATCTCAGGCATCCTTGGGGGCCAGGTTCAGCAGGGCCTGGCTGGCCCGCTCGAGGAAGGCTGGCTTGCTTTCATCCGGCTGCAGGTGCAGCGGTTCGCCAAAGCTCAATGTGCACAGCAACGGCAATGGCAGGGCGCGGCCCTTGGGCATCACCCGGTTGAGGTTGGCGATCCACACCGGCACCAGCTCGACGTCGGGGTTGGCTGCTGCCAGGTGGTACAGCCCGCTCCTGAACGGCATCAGCGGCTCGTCGCCGAGGTTGCGGGTGCCCTCCGGGAAGAAGATCAGCGAGTCGCCCTGGGCCACGGCTTCGAGGATCGGCTGCAACGGGCTGCCCTGGCCGGCGCTGTGCTGGCGGTTGATCAGCACACCATTGAAGACCTTGCGGATAAGAAAATCGCGAATGCCCGGTTTGGCCCAGTAATCGGCACCGGCTACCGGACGGGTACGCTTGCGCAGCGGCTGCGGCAGCGAGGCCCACAGCAGTACGAAGTCGCCATGGCTGCTGTGGTTGGCGAAGTACAGGCGCTGTACCGGCAGCGGCGTACAGCCCAGCCACAGGGCGCGGGCGCCGGTGATCAGGCGGGCGGCGGAAGTGATGAGGTAGGCGGTCAGGTTGGCGAGCATGGATCGGTAGTCATCCCTTCAAAGGCAGTGTCAGCAGGGTAGCCAAGGCCAGCGACAGCTGCAGGCCCAGGCACACTGCCTGGCGGCGCAACAGGGTCAGTGCGGCCTGGCTGCGGGCAGGCCAGGCGCGGGCGTCGGCGGCCTGCGGTTTGAGTTTCAGCTCGAACAAGGCGCGGTCCAGGGCCTGGGTGTCCGCCGTCAGGTCGCGGCTAGCGGCCAGGTGGGCGAACAGTTCGGCATCCACGGCTACGCGGATGGCCCAGTACTTGTGCAGTACGCCCAGTACCAGCAGCACAATGCACAGCAGACTGGCCAGTGGTTGCAGCTGGGCACCCAGCAAGGGCGCCAGGCCGTAGGCCAGGGCCAGCAGGGTGAGGCCGTCCGACAGGCGTTCCAGTTGTTTGCCGCGACCCAGCAGGCTGGCCACCACGTTCAGGGTCATGGTTGTGCCCCAAGCTGTTGCACGGCCTGGCGGTGTGCGCTGTGCAGGACCACGCCGGGGCGGGCCTTGCGGATCAGCGCTTCGGCCTGGCGAGCATCACTGCAGCGGCCCGTGAGTACCAGCCAGGCGGCCACGGCGCTGGCACTGCGCGAATAGCCCAGGGCGCAGCAGACCAGCACTGGGCCTTGGGAGCGCAGGCGTTCGATGGCTACGGCGGCCTGGTGCAGCAATGGGCTTTCCGGGGCGATCAGGTCCAGGGTAGGAAAACATGCGTAGCCATGCGCTGCCTGACCGGCTGACGCGGACCCTGTGGGAGCGGCCTTGTGTCGCGAAAGGGCCGCGAAGCGGCCCCAGCAATATCTGCTGCGAAGCCGAAAATCTGGGGCCGCTTCGCAGTCTTTTCGCGACACAAGGCCGCTCCCACAAGTGTCCGCGACAGGGCGGCCAACAATGCACGGTAGCTCTGCACACAAATCGACCACCGCAGCGAACTGCGCGCCATGCCCTGGAATCCGCCCCAGGTAGACGCCATCACACACTTCATCTGCCTGCGTATGCCGCCAGGTCCATAACCGCGAATTGACCCACGCCCCCAGCAGGTATGGCGCCAGCAGCCAGCAGGCTGCATTCGACAAGCGCCCATCGGCGCCTTTCTGAAACCCGCCTGCGCCGAGCACGCCATAGTTCAGCGCCACCAAAACCAGCGACACGGCCGGCCAGATCAACCACAGCCAGGCACCGCCCAACGCAACGGCAGGCACAGCGCACAGCAGCCCACCCACTGCATAAAACAACGCCAACCGCCAACGCTTGGCATCCCGCGCAAGGCGCACCTGCTGCCAGGGCAGCAGCCCTCGATGTGGCCACAACCAGACGCAGACAAACCCCGCCAATGCCCCCGTGGGAACGTCGACGAAATGGTGCTGCCAGGTGGTCAGCACCGAGACCCCGATCAGTGCCATCCAGCCATGCATCAGCCAACGCCAGGGCTGGTGCTGCACGTGCCGGGCAAACATCGTCCAGATGATCACCAGCAGGGCAATATGCAGCGAAGGCGCCTGGTTGAACGGCTTGTCGAAGCCCATCAGCACATCGAACATCCAGCCGAATACCCCGCCCAGTTCCGGCCGCTCGAAGGTGAAGCGCAGCGGCCAGAGCAGGAAGCAGCTGACGCTGATCAGTTGCGCGGTGAGCAGCGCCAGCGCGTGCCGGTCCATTTCCTGGCGCGTGCGCGGCAGCAGGAAGGACAAGCCGTAGAGCAGGTCGATCGACCAGTACGGGATGATCGTCCACGGCCACAGCGGCATGTTGCGTTCCCAGCCAAACACCAGGCTGCCGACATCACTGCGCCCGGCCGTGTGATTGTTCGCCAACCCGTAGCTGAGGAAAAACAGCGGCCCCAGCAGCAGAAGCCAGAACACGCCTCGGCGGATCAGCCCTGGCTCGCGTGATGGGCTCATTCAGCGCACCCGTTGTGCCAGGCTGACGCTGAAAATGCCCCATTCATCGATGCGCTGGGCCAGCTTGCGGAAGCCCGCCGCCTCTACCAGCTGGTCCATTTCGGCCTGGCTGCGGCGGCGCATCACCCAGGCTTCGCCGCCGCGGTGGCTGGTGAGGGCGCGGGCGATCATTTCCAGTTGCGGGTGCCACGGCTGGCCGGTGTAGACCAGGTAGCCGCCATCCTCCAGCGCGTCCGCCAGGCCCGCCAGCGAGTTGCCCACCAACTGGTTGCTGGCGAACAGCTCGTACAAGCCGGAGACCACGGCCAGGGTCGGAGGTTGTTCCAGGGTGGCCAGGCTCTGGCGGTCGAAGGCATCGCCGTGGACGAAGCGGGCGATGTCGGCCAGGCCCTTCTCGGCAATCAGTGCGCTGCCTTGCTGCACGTTCAGTTCGCTGTAGTCGCGCAGCAGGACCGAGTCCGGCAGCTGTTCGAGTTCCTGCAAGGCCTCGAGGATGTAGCGGCCATGGCCGGCGGCGATATCGACAATGTGCACCGGCCGCTGCTGTTCGCGCAGGCGGGCGATGGCCAGGCGCAGCAGTTCCTCTACGTGCAGCTTGCGCTGGCGGATGCCGCGCCAGCCGATGGCATTGAGGTAGTTCTGGTCGACCAGGCGGCCGAGCTTGCCTTTGCCGGTCGGCTGGTTGCGGTACACGTAGTCGAGGGTACTGCCCGAATCGAAACCGGTGTCGAAACCCAGCTTCACTCCTTCGGACAGCCCCTTGCCCAGGCGTAGCCCGGCGCGGGTAGCGCGCCAGTAAAGGTCGCGGGGCGAGTTGCGCGGTAGCGGTGCGGCCAGGCTTTCGGCCTCGGCGCAGCTGGCGCCGGTCTTGTCGGCATCGAGCAGTGACGGCAGGGCGGCGGGGCTGGCGAAACAATGTTCGACAAACCGCTCGATGCGCCGCAGGGCATGGGCCCGATCACGCTCGCCAAGGGTGTCATGGAAGAAACCTGGCAGGATGTGCATTTCCTTGCGCGCACTGCCCAGGCGTTCGAAGAAGCGTTCCTGCGGCTGGCGTTCGACCACGAAGTCGGCACCGGACACCAGCAGCTGGGTCGGCAGCTGGATGGCCTGGGCGTCCGCCACCACCCGGTCGGCGGCTTCGTACAGGCCCAGCAGCATGGTCACCGAAATCGGCCGGCTGATCAGCGGGTCGGCCACGTACGACATGACCCGCTCAGGGTCGTGGGTAAGCAGGCGAGGCTTGACGTAGCTGTTGACGAAGAAGTTGCCGCGCAGGGCCTTCAGCAGCTTCAGGCCGGTGCGGGCGAACGGCACGTACAGTTTGACCTTGAACGCTGGCGAGGCCAGCACCAGGCAGCGCACCTTGGGCGCGTAGTCGTGGGCCCAGGTGGCGACCAGCACGGCCCCGACGCTCTGCGCCAGCACCACCAGGTCCTGTTCGGCGATACCGTGGCGGGCCTGGATATGCTCGATGAAGGTCTGCATATCGCGCACGCTGGTGGCGAACCCCGGGCTGTCGCCGCGCGCGCCCGGCGACTGGCCGTGGCCACGGGCATCCCAGGCGAAGAAATCGTAGCCTGGCATGTCCAGTTCATCGGCCAGGTGGGCCATGCGCCCGCCGTGTTCGTGGCCGCGGTGGAACATCACCACGGCCCGGCGTGGCTGGTGTTGGTTGCGGGTGGCAGGCCAGTGACGGTAGTGCAGCTCGACACCGTCATGGGTGGAGAAGTGCAGCGCTTGCGCTTGGCGCATGGTCGACATCCTTTTACGACGGCAGTGGGCTCAGCGGGTTTCGGCCAGCCCCTGGCGAACCCGGTTGTAGAGGGTATAGAGCGAGAGTGCGAGGATGACCAGCAACAAGCCGTTGATCCAGGCGCCGTTCAGCAGGCCGAAGGCGACACCGGTGCCCAGCACGCCGAAGGCAAAGGCCCGGTCGCTCTTGCCCATGGGCCCGTCGTAGCGCCTTGAGGCGCCGGCCAGCGGGCCCATGACACCGGCGTATTCGCTGAAGGTGGCGCTGAGCACTACGAGTACGACCAAGGTTGGCGATACACCGACCAGCAGGGCGAAGGGCAGGTACAGCGCGGCGTCGGCGATCACGTCGCAAAGTTCGTTGAGGTAGGCGCCGAGGGTGGATTGCTGGCCGAATTCCCGGGCGAGCATGCCGTCGACGGCGTTCAGCGCCATGCGCAGCAGCATCCAGATCGGCACCAGAATGAACAGCCAGGAGAGATGGGGCAGGGCGGCCAGCAGCAGGCCCAGCAGGATTGACAGCAGGGCAGCGGCGACGGTGACCTGGTTGGCGGTAACACCGCGGTCGTAGAGGCGCTGGACTGCTGGGCGGAGCAGGGCCTGGAAGCGCGGTTTGAGCTGGTAGATCGATGCCACTGGAAAGTCCTTTTCGGTGGGTCGTTAGGGCACCATTGTGTGTGAGCATTCTTCGCGGGTAAACCCGCTCCCACAGGTACTGTGTCAATCTGAGAGACAGCGCATACCTGTGGGAGCGGGCCCGCCCGCGAACACGGGCGAAGCCCGTGCCATCCACCCCGTCAGCGGGTGAGGGTGGTTACCAGGCCTGCGGCATACCCCGGCAATGCCGCAAAATCCCGTGCACACACCAGCAACCGGCGATTGGCCCATGGTTCCGTCAGCGCCACCCAGTGCAACGGCAGCACCCCCTGCCAACGCTTCACCGCAGCCAGCGGCACCACCCCCACCCCGGCCCCGCCCGCGACCATGCGGATCACCCCATCGAACCCCTCGGCCCGCACCCGAACCCGCATGCGCCGCCCTTCGCGCAGCGCCTGCTCTTCCAGGTACAACGCCAATGCACTACTGGCCCCCAGGCCGACATAGCCATGGGCCAGGCTATCGATGAAGCTGGGTGCGACCTTGCTGGCCAACGGGTGGCGCAGCGGCGTTACCAGTACCAGCGGGTCATCGCGAAACGCCCGGGTCTGCAGGTGCTCGCAGGGGGCAGCGGTGGACACGATGCCCAGGTCTGCCATGCCCTGGGTAATCGACTGCACGATGCGCAAGCTCGGCAACTCCTGCACATCCACGCTCACCCCGGGGTTTTCAGCCAGGTAGCCGGCCAGCAGTTCCGGCAGGTACTCCGTGAGCGCCGCCGTGTTGCACAGCAGGCGCACCTGGCCCTGCTGCCCTTGCGCGTACTGGCCCAGGTCGAACTGCAGGCGCTCGACTTGCTGCGTTATCAACCGGGCATGCAGCAGCAGCGCCTGGCCGGCCGGGGTTGGTTGCACGCCACGGCGGTTGCGTTCCAGCAAAGGGATGCCCAGCGATGCCTCCATGGCACGGATGCGCGCACTGGCTGCCGCCAGCGACAGATGGCTGCGACGGGCGCCGGCGGTGATGTTGCCGCACTCCAGGGTGTGCTGGAACAGCCTGAGGTCGATCAGGTCGAAATGCATGTGGCTCTGTCCTGGCAAGAGTCTGGCTGAGTATATGGCAGATTTTCAGCCTGGCCGGCGCACGCCATCATCGGCCCATGAATACCTTGCTCGCTTTCTACCAGAACATTGGCCCAGCGCTGTCGCTGCTGGTGGTAATGACCTTCCTGCTGGCCGGCGCGGTGAAAGGGGTGATCGGCCTCGGCCTGCCGACCATCGCCATGGGCCTTCTGGGCCTGGCTATGCAACCGGCGCAGGCTGCGGCGTTGCTGATCGTGCCCTCGACCCTTACCAATCTGTGGCAGCTGGCCAGCGGCGGGCACCTGCGGGAGTTGCTGGTGCGCCTGGGGCCAATGCTGGCGATGATCTTCGTCGGTACCTTGCTGGGCAGCGCCTGGCTGGGTATCAACAGCGGCCCGTGGGCCGTGCATGCACTGGGCGCGGCCTTGCTGGTGTATGCGCTGTACGGGCTGGTCGGCCCGGGCTTGCGCCTGGCGCCAGGGCAGGAGCGTTGGCTGGGGCCGGTTTGCGGGCTGGTTACGGGCGTGGTCACGGCAGCGACCGGGGTATTCGTGATGCCGGCGGTGCCCTACCTGCAGAGCCTGGGCTTGAGCCGGGAGCAGATGATCCAGGCCTTGGGCCTGTCGTTCACGGTTTCGACGCTGGCCTTGGCCATTGGCCTGGTCGGGCAGGATGCCCTGGGTGGCCAGGCACTGGGTGCTTCGCTGCTGATGCTGGCGCCAGCCTTGCTCGGCATGCTGGCCGGCCAGTGGCTGCGTCAGCGTATCAGCGCGTTGCTGTTCAAACGGTGCTTCTTCATCGGCCTGGCCGCACTCGGCGGCCATCTGCTGATCAGCGGCTAGCGCTTGATGCGCTGAGCATGTCGATCATCTGGATGTCGAAATCGCGCTCCAGGTAGTCCATGCGCTTTTCGAAGAACGCGGTCATGTGCGGCAGGGCCGAATGCACATCCAGCGCGGCCTTGTCGGCCCACACCTCGAAGAACACGAACAGGCTCGGGTCCTGCTTGTCGCGCAGCATGTGGTACTCGATGCAGCCCGGCTCCTGGCGGCTTGGCTCGACGTAGGCGCGGAACAGGGTTTCGAACGCTTCAGCCATTTCCGGGCGGGTCTTGGCTTTGAGGATGAAGGCGTACTGCTCACTCATGGGTCGCTACTCGGTGATGGGAGGTGATGCGATTCTAATGCAATAATGTGTTGTTTATTCGTGACTTCAGGTCAATTGTATTTTGCCCCTGCATGACTGTATCCCGCGCCCGCGAGCCCCTAACCTGCCGGCCTGAAATTTCCGCGAGGCGCGCATGAAAAAGATCCTTTTGCTCAACGGTGGTAAACAGTTCGCTCACTCCGATGGTCGCCTCAACGCGACCTTGCACGAAGCGGCCATCGCTCATCTGGACCGGGCCGGTTTCGATGTGCGCCAGACCTTCATCGACGGTGGCTATGACGCCCGGGAAGAAGTGGAGAAGTTCCTTTGGGCCGATGTGGTGATCTACCAGATGCCAGGCTGGTGGATGGGCGCGCCATGGACCGTGAAGAAGTACGTCGATGACGTGTTCACTGCAGGCCACGGCAGCCTGTATGCCAACGACGGCCGTACCCGTGCGGACCACTCGCAGAAGTACGGCAGCGGTGGCCTGGTGCACGGCAAGCAGTACATGCTTTCGCTGACCTGGAATGCGCCGCAGCAGGCATTCGACGACCCGAGCGATTTCTTTGAGGGCAAGGGTGTGGATGCGGTGTATTTCCCGTTCCACAAGGCCAACCAGTTCCTCGGCATGACTGGGCTGCCGACCTTTTTGGCGGTGGATGTGATGAAACGGCCGGATGTGCCGGCTGCCTTGGCGGCCTATGAGGCGCACCTGGACAAGGTATTTGGCACGGCACGGTAAGGTTTACCTGTGCCGGCCTCTTCGCGGGTGAACCCGCTCCCACAGGTACCCCACAGTCCTTGAGAAGCGTGCAGTATCTGTGGGAGCGGGTTTACCCGCGAAGAAGCCGGCACAGTCGCTGCTGGACTTGGCCACGACAAGCGGCTATCTAATCCCTGCAGAGACCAACCACAGGCGCAGATGTGAAAACCCGATCCGAAGAACTCCAGGTATTCGTCGCCGTCATCGACAGCGGCTCGATTTCCGCCGCTGCCGAGCAGATAGGCCAGACCCCGTCTGCCGTCAGCCGCACCCTGTCGCGCCTGGAGGGCAAGCTGGGCACCACGCTGGTCAACCGTACTACCCGGCGCATGGACCTGACCGAGGAGGGCCGCTTCTTCCTCGAGCGCGCGCGGCTGATCCTGGAGCAGATGGACGAGATGGAAGAGCGCCTGTCGATGAACCGCCAGACCCCCACCGGGCGCCTGCGCATCAACGCTGCCGCGCCGTTCATGCTGCATGCCATCCTGCCGTGGATCGGCGAGTTCCGCCGCCAATACCCTGGCATCGAACTGGAGCTCAATACCGACGACCTGATCATCGACTTGCTGGAGCAGAGCACCGATGTGGCGATTCGCATCGGCGAACTGGCCGACTCCAGTCTGCACGCGCGCAGTTTGGGGTGCAGCCCGGTACAAGTGCTGGCCAGCCCGGCTTACCTCGAGCAGCACGGCACGCCGCAGCGGGTCGAGGACCTGGCCAACCACTGCCTGCTCGGCTTCAGCCAGCCCGAATCGCTCAACCATTGGCCTCTGCGCCATGCCCAGGGTGACCGCTGGAGCATCCGCCCGTCGCTGATCGCCTCCAGCGGCGAAACCTTGCGCCAACTGGCGCTGGCCGGTGAGGGCATTGTCAGCCTGTCGCACTTCATGACCCACGAGGACATCCGCACCGGGCGCCTGCAGGTGTTGCTGAGCGAAGCCAACAACGGCTACCGCCAGCCGATTCATGCGGTGTATTACCGCAACACCCAGCTGGCGCTGCGTATCCAGTGTTTCCTCGATTTCATCCAGCGCAAGTTGGCGATGTACGCCAGCTGAGTTGCCTGAACGCGACAGATCCTGTCCACAGGCGGCGAAACTTCCTGCGGTTGATTGCACAGTCGAAGCGCTTCGGCCTTACTGACTGCTCAACAAAAACAACACCAAGGAAGTGTCATGCGTATTGTTCCGTTCCAGTACCTTGCCCTCACAGCCGCGATCCTGAGCGGTTCCTCGGTTTATGCCGCCTCCCTGGAGGGCGGCGCCGTGGCTGCGCCTGATCAATATGGTGCACAGGTGGCCGCCGACATCCTCAAGAAAGGCGGCAACGCGGTGGATGCGGCAGTGGCCACGGCGTTCACCCTGGCGGTGACTTATCCGGAGGCCGGCAACATCGGCGGTGGCGGGTTCATGACCCTGTTCGTCGACGGCAAACCCTACTTCCTCGACTACCGCGAAGTCGCGCCCAAGGCTGCCACGCGCAACATGTACCTGGACGACAAGGGTGAGGTCATCGAGAACCTCAGCTTGGTCGGGGCACGCGCTGCTGGCGTACCTGGCACGGTGATGGGGTTGTGGGAGGCGCACCAGAAGTTCGGCAAGCTGCCCTGGAGCGAACTGCTGACCCCGGCCATCGGTTATGCGAAAAACGGCTTCAAGGTGGCGGCAAAGCAGTACCAATACCGCAACGATGCCCAAGGCATGTTCAAGACCGCGACCAATTTCAACGACTACTTCGGCAACATGAAGGTCGGTGAGTTGTTCAAGCAACCGGAAATGGCCCAGACCCTGGAGCGCATCGCCGACCAGGGCGTGAGCGAGTTCTACCAGGGCAAGACCGCCGACCTGCTGGTGGCGCAGATGCAGGCCGACAAGGGCCTGATCACCAAGCAAGACCTCCAGGACTACAAGGCCGTATGGCGTGAGCCGATGGCCGTGAGCTGGCGTGGCAACGTGGTCTACACCGCGCCACCGCCAAGCTCCGGTGGTGTTGCCCTGGCCCAGCTGCTGGGCATCAAGGAAAACCGCGCGGCGGACTTCAAGGGGGTGGCGCACAACTCGGCGCAGTACATTCACCTGTTGGCCGAGATCGAGAAGCGCGTATTCGCCGACCGCGCCGACTACCTCGGCGACCCGGCCTTCACCAAAGTGCCGGTGGACCAGCTGGTGGCCAAGGACTACCTGGCCAAGCGCGCCGCGCAGGTCAACCCGAAAGCGATTTCCGACACTGACAAGGTCAAGCCGGGCCTGGAGCCGCACCAGACCACGCACTTCTCGATCGTCGACAAGCAAGGCAACGCGGTCAGCAACACTTACACCCTCAACCTCGACTACGGCAGTGGCGTGGTGGTGAAAGGCGCAGGCTTCCTGCTCAACGATGAGATGGACGATTTCAGCGCCAAGCCGGGGGCGGCGAATGCCTTTGGCGTGGTTGGCGGCGATGCCAATGCCATTGCGCCGGGCAAGCGCATGCTGTCGTCCATGAGCCCCAGCCTGATGACCCGCGATGGCAAGGTCGAACTGGTCATCGGTACCCCGGGTGGCTCGCGGATCTTCACTTCGATTTTCCAGGTGATGAACAACCTGTACGACTACGGCATGCCGCTGGACAAGGCAGTGGCGGCACAACGTGTGCACCATCAGTTGCTGCCCAAGGACACCATCTATTTCGACAGCTACGCACCCCTGACCGGGCCTGTGGCTGATGAACTGAAGAAGATGGGCTATGTGCTGGAGGACCAGGGCTGGGAGATGGGGGATATCCAGGCGATCCGGGTGGATGGGACGAAACTGGAGACCGCTTCCGATCCGCGTGGGCGTGGGGTAGGGATGATCGTCAAGTAATACCTGTTCCATCGCTGGGAGGGCTTTGCCCTCCTTTCGCGACACAAGGCCGCTCCCACAAAGACCTGCGTACGCCGATCAATGTGGGAGCGGCCTTGTGTCGCGATGGGCCGCAAAGCGGCCCCGAATTCCAGGATCAGACGCGGAACTGGCTGACCAACGTCTGCAACTGCCCACCCAACCGCGCCAGCTCCACGCTGGATGCCGCCGTCTCGTCACTGGCCGCCGCCGTCTGCTCCGACACGTCGCGCACGTTCAGGATGCTGCGGCTGATCTCCTCCGCCACCGCACTCTGTTGCTCCGCCGCTGCGGCAATCTGCTGGTTCATCGACTGGATGCTCGATACCGTGCTGGTGATGCTCGTCAGCGAAGCCCCGGCCTTGCGCGCCAGCTCGACGCTGCTGTCGGTCAGGGTACGGCTGCCGTGCATGGCCGTAGCCACTTGCTGGGTCCCATGCTGCAGGCTGGCGATCAGCTCTTCGATCTCTTCGGTGGATTTCTGCGTGCGCTGGGCCAGGCCGCGCACTTCGTCGGCGACCACGGCAAAGCCACGGCCTGCCTCGCCGGCACGCGCTGCCTCGATCGCCGCGTTCAGCGCCAGCAGGTTGGTCTGTTCGGCCACTGACTTGATCACGTCCATCACGCTGCCGATCTTCTGGCTTTCCTGCTGCAGCAGGTTCATGGCCTCGGTGGAGCGGTGCATGTCCTCGGCCAGGCGCTCGATCTGGCCAATTGCTTCGCCCACCACGCGGTCGCCGGCACGGGCTTCGTCATCGGCACCGGTGGCGGCATGCGAGGCCTGTTCGGCATTACGTGCCACTTCCTGAACGGTAGCGGCCATTTCGTGCATGGCGGTTGCCACCTGGTCGGTCTCTACCTTCTGGCTGTTGGCGCCGGCGCTGGTCTGCTCCGTCACTGCCGACAGTTCCTCGGCAGCGCTGGCGATCTGGGTGACGCCGTCGCGGATGCCGCTGATCAGCTCGCGCAACGTGGTGCCCATGCGGGCGATGCCTTGTTGCAGCACGCCCAGCTCGTCGCGGCGGGTGACGCGCAGGTGCTGGGTAAGGTCGCCGCTGGCGATCTTTTCCACTGCCGCCAGGGTGTCGCGCAGCGGGCGGGTGATCTGCCGGGTGATCAGCACTGCCGCCAGCACGCCGACCAGCAGCGCCAGCAGGGTGGCGATAGCCTGCAGGCTACGGGCCTGGCTGCTCTCGATGTCGCGGCGTTCCAGCTGGATCTGGTACAGCGCGTCGCTGCGCTTGACGATGTCGGCACCCTGCACGGTCATTTCGGCGCGTGCAGTGGTGATGTTGGCGACTGCGTCGCGGAACTGGCGTACAGCATCACGGTAAGCCAGTACCGAGCCTTCGAATTGTTGCAGACGCGTGTCTTCGCCGGGCAGCTGGCGCTTGAGGCTGTCGATGCCGGCCAGGGCGGCATCCAGCTGGCGCAGGGCGGCCTGTTCGTTGGTGGCGCTGTTGTCGGCGATGTAGCCGCGGACGTCGATGCGTACCTGCAGCAGTTGCTGACGAGCCTTGCTGATCAGCTGGTACTGGGCCAGGCGCACACTGTCGGCTTCGGCGCGGGCTGTGACTTCCTGGCTGAGGGCGTCCATGGCCTGGTCGGCCTTGCTGGCCGAGCTTTCCATGGCCGCACGTGCGGTGCGTGTGGCGTCGTAGCCTTGGCGCATCTTGTTCAGCGACACTTTGTAGGCGCTGATGGTTTCGCCCAGCTCACCCAGCAGCTTGATGTTTTCCGGGCTCTTGAAGGTGCTGGCCAGGTAGGCCTGCTGCTTGCTGAAGGCGTCCAGCTTGGCCTGGGTGTTGGCGGCGGCGGCATCGTCGCCGTTGGCGATCATGTACTGCAGGCGCGCAATACGCAGGTCGGTCAGGTCCTTGTTGAGCTGGCCGATATCGCCCATCCAGTTGCTGCGGTCGATCAGGCTACCCAGGCTGGTCCAGCCGGTCAGGGCCAGCACGCCAGTGAGGATCAGTACCAGGCCGAAGCCCAGGCCGAGTTTGAGGTTGACGCTGACGTTGGCGAACCAGTTGTTCATGCACGCTCTCCAGAAGTTGTTTCGCTCGATTTATCTTCGATCGCCAGGCGTTGTTGTTCTGGATGCCTGCTGACTCGTGCAGGGGTTATCGGCAGTGATGGGGGAAGCTGAAACGCTTTTTCAGCAGATTTGTAACTGACTTGATTGGGGCCGCAAAGCGGCCCCATGAAGCTTCAGAGGTTGCGCGCACTGAAGGTATCGCAGCGGTTCACCTCACCCTCGGCAAACCCGGCCTTGAACCAGCGCACCCGCTGCGCCGAGGTGCCATGGGTGAAGGAGTCAGGCACCACGCGGCCGCGGCCCTGCTGCTGCAGGCGGTCATCGCCAATGGCATTGGCCGCGTTCAGCGCCTCTTCGACGTCACCTGGCTCCAGCCAGTTCAGGCGCTTCTGCGCCTGGTAGGCCCATACCCCGGCCAGACAATCAGCCTGCAGCTCCTGGCGCACCAGCAGGCCATTGTCGCCTTCCATGCGCTGACCACTGCGGCGCGCGGCATCGACTTTGGCCGACACGCCCAGCAGGGTCTGCACGTGATGGCCGATTTCGTGGGCGATCACGTAGGCCTGGGCAAAGTCGCCGGCGGCGGCGAAGCGGGTTTCCATTTCGCGGAAGAATGACATGTCCAGGTAAACCCGCTGGTCCGCCGGGCAGTAGAACGGCCCCACCGCCGCTGAGGCAAAGCCACAGGCCGAATTGACCTGGCCGCTGAACAGCACCAGCTTGGGCTCGCGGTACTGCTTGCCACCCTCGGCGAACAGGGCTTTCCAGGTGTCTTCGGTATCGCCCAGGATCGAGGCGACGAATTCGGCCTGCTGGTCGTTGGCCGGCGGGGCCTTGCCGCCCGCGCGGCTGGGCGCCTGCTGTTGCTGCTGCTCCATCTGGCCGGCGAGCTGGCCGAGAATCTGCAACGGGTCCTGGCCGGTGAGCCAACCGATGCCGACAATCAGCAGCACTGCGCCAAGCCCCAGCCCCTTGCCGCCGCCGAAACGCATGCCGCCGCCACCACCTTCACCTCGGGCATCGACCACATTGTCGCTGCGTCGGCCTTTTCGCCATTCCATGAATGCTCTCCGGAGCGTGAAACAAGAAGGCAAAGATTAGTCCACGACAGCGGTGAGTGTCAGGCCAAGGTGTTTATCCATAACCAAATGGTTATGTTTGAAATGGCTGATTTCAATATTCATTGCGCGCTACCTGCCTGAAACTGCATGTGGGAGCGGGCTTGCCCGCGACAGGGTTTCGAAGAAGCCCCCCTCGCATTTCCATAATTCCAAGAGAGGAAACCGGCATGCCCGCCCAGGACAACAGCCGCTTTGTGATCCGTGATCGCAACTGGCACCCGAAAGCCCTTACGCCTGACTACAAGACGTCCATTGCCCGCTCGCCGCGCCAGGCGCTGGTCAGTATCCCGCAATCGATCAGCGAAACCACCGGCCCGGACTTTTCCCACCTGGGCTTTGGCGCCCATGACCATGACCTGCTGCTGAACTTCAACAACGGCGGCTTGCCGATCGGCGAGCGCATCATCGTCGCCGGCCGTGTGGTCGACCAGTACGGCAAGCCTGTGCCGAACACCCTGGTGGAAATGTGGCAGGCCAACGCCGGCGGCCGCTACCGTCACAAGAATGACCGCTACCTGGCACCGCTGGACCCGAACTTCGGCGGCGTCGGCCGCTGCCTGACCGACCGTGACGGCTATTACAGCTTCCGCACCATCAAGCCGGGCCCGTACCCATGGCGCAACGGCCCGAACGACTGGCGCCCGGCGCACATCCACTTCGCCATCAGCGGCCCGTCGATCGCCACCAAGCTGATCACCCAGCTGTACTTCGAGGGTGACCCGCTGATCCCGATGTGCCCGATCGTCAAGTCGATCGCCAACCCGCAAGCCGTGCAGCAGTTGATCGCCAAGCTCGACATGAGCAACGCCAACCCGATGGACTGCCTGGCATACCGCTTCGACATCGTGCTGCGCGGTCAGCGCAAGACCCACTTCGAAAACTGCTGAGGACCCCGCCATGCCAATCGAACTGCTGCCGGAAACCCCTTCGCAGACCGCCGGCCCCTACGTGCACATCGGCCTGGCCCTGGAAGCGGCCGGCAACCCGACCCGCGACCAGGAAATCTGGAACCGCCTGGCCAAGCCGGATGCGCCCGGCGAGCATATTCTGCTGATCGGCCATGTGTATGACGGCAATGGCCACCTGGTGCGGGACTCGTTCCTGGAGCTCTGGCAAGCCGACGCCAACGGTGAGTACCAGGATGCCTACAACCTGGAAAACGCCTTCAACAGCTTTGGCCGCACGGCTACCACCTTTGACGCGGGTGAGTGGACGGCGCATACGGTGAAGCCAGGCGTGGTGAAAAACGCCGCCGGTGTGCCAATGGCACCGCACATCAACATCAGCCTGTTTGCCCGGGGGATCAACATCCACCTGCACACGCGCCTGTATTTCGATGATGAGGCCGAGGCCAATGCCAAGTGCCCGGTGCTCAATCTGATCGAGCAGCCGCAGCGGCGCGAGACCCTGGTGGCCAAGCGTTGTGAGGTGGACGGGAAGACGGCGTATCGCTTCGATATCCGTATTCAGGGGGAAGGGGAGACAGTCTTCTTCGACTTCTGATTCAAGCCACTGGGGCAGCTCTGCAGCCCATCGCGACACAAGGCCGCTGCCACATTGATCGGCGTACGCAGGTCTTTGTGGGAGCGGCCTTGTGTCGCGAAAGGGCCGCAAAGCGGCCCCGGCAATCTACCGGTCAACGCCGAACCAGCAGAACCCCACTTTCCATATGGTGGGTATACGGGAACTGGTCAAACAGCGCACAGCGCTCGATGCGGTGGGTGTCGTGCAACTGGGCAATGTTCGCCGCCAGCGTCTCCGGGTTGCACGAGATGTACAGGATCCGCTCGAAACGCCGGGTCAGCTCGCAGGTATCCGGATCCATCCCCGCCCGCGGTGGGTCGACGAACACCGTACCGAACGCGTAGCTCTTCAGGTCGATGCCTTCCAGTCGGCGGAACGGCCGCACCTCATTCAGCGCCTGGGTCAGCTCTTCTGCCGACAAGCGCACCAGTCGCACGTTATCCACAGCGTTCTCGTCGAGGTTGCTCAATGCGGCATTGACCGAGGTCTTGCTGATCTCGGTAGCCAGCACCTGACGCACGCGAGTGGCCAGCGGCAGGGTGAAGTTGCCGTTGCCGCAGTACAGCTCCAGCAGGTCGTCGTCACGCTCGCCGATGGCCTCGAAGGCCCAGCTCAGCATCTTCTGGTTCACCGCACCGTTGGGCTGGGTGAACGCGCCTTCTGGCTGGCGGTAGCTGAACACACGGCCAGCGACGTCGAGTCTTTCCACCGCGTAGTCACGGCCGATCACCAGGCGCTTGCCCTTGGAGCGGCCAATGATGCTCACGCCCAGCTCCTCGGCCAACTGCCGTGCGGCCACTTCCCAGGCCTCGTCCAGCGGGCGGTGGTAGCACAGGGTGACCATGGCATCGCCAGCCAGGGTGGTGAGGAACTCCACCTGGAACAGGCGGTTGCCCAGTTCCTCGCTGGCCTGCCAGGCCGCCTTCAGGCGTGGCATCAGTGTATTGATGCGCTGGCTGGCGATGGGGAAGTCGTCGATCAGGATCGCCTTGTGCTTCTCGCCCGGGGCGAACATGGCGTAGTGGCGCTGGCCATCCTCGCGCCACAGGCGGAATTCGGCGCGCAGGCGGTAATGCTCGCGCGGCGAGTCGAAAACAGCCGGCTCCGGCGCGCCGAACGGCGCCAGTAGCTCGCGCAGCCGGGCCACCTTGGCGTCCAGCTGGGTGGCGTAGGAGGAGGGATCGAAAGCAGCACTCATGCGTTGAACCAGCCCAGCTTGATGACGAACAGGATGGAAAGGATCACCAGGGCCGGGTTCAGGTCGCGGTGGCGGCCGGAGATCAGCTTGACGGCGGTCCAGGAAATGAAGCCGAAGGCGATGCCGTTGGCGATCGAGTAGGTCAGCGGCATGGCCAGGGCGGTCACTACCACCGGCGCGGCTTCGGTGACGTCGTCCCAGTTTATTTCCGCCAGGCCCGAGGCCATCAGCACCGCGACGAACAGCAGCGCCGGGGCAGTGGCGAAGGCTGGCACGCTACCGGCCAGCGGGGCGAAGAACAGCGCTAGCAGGAACAGCACCGCGACCACGATGGCGGTCAGGCCGGTGCGGCCACCGGCGCTAACGCCCGCGGCAGATTCGATGTAGCTGGTGGTGGTCGAGGTGCCCAGCAGGGAGCCGGCCATGGCTGCGGTGCTGTCGGCGATCAGGGCACGGCCCATCTTCGGCATGTGCCCGTCCTTGCCCATCAGCCCGGCGCGCTTGGCCACGCCGATCAGGGTACCGGAGTTGTCGAACAGGTCGACGAACAGGAAGGCGAAGATCACGCTGACCAGGCCCACGTCCAGCGCGCCGGCGATATCCAGCTGCAGGAAGGTCGGGGCCAGCGATGGCGGCATCGAGACCACGCCGCCGAATGGCGTCACGCCCATCAGGATCGAGATGATGGTTACGGCGAGAATGCCGATCAGCACGGCGCCGCGCACTTTCAGCGACTCCAGGCCGACGATCAGGAAGAAGCCCAGGGTGGCGAGGATCGGTGCTGGCTGCTTGAGGTCGCCCAGGCCCACCAGGGTGGCCGGGTTATCGACGACGATGCCTGCGTTATGCAGGGCGATCAGCGCCAGGAACAGGCCGATACCCGCGGCAATGGCCGAACGCAGCGGCAGCGGGATACTGTTCACGATCCATTCGCGGATGCGGAAGATCGACAGCAGGAAGAACATCACCGCCGACAGGAACACCGCACCCAGTGCCACCTGCCAGGTGTGGCCCATGTGCAGGACCACGGTATAGGTGAAGAACGCGTTCAGGCCCATGCCCGGTGCCAGGGCGATCGGGTAGTTGGCGATCAGGCCCATGGTCACCGAGCCGATGGCCGCGGCCAGGCAGGTGGCGACGAAGATCGCGCCCTTGTCCATGCCGGTCTCGCCGAGGATGCTCGGGTTGACGAACAGGATGTAGGCCATGGCCAGGAAGGTGGTGACGCCCGCGAGAATCTCGGTGCGCACATTGGTGTTGTGTGCTTTTAGTTGAAACAGCCTTTCCAGCATGCCCGCTCCCCAAGGCGCCCCCGGCGCCATGAATGTATCGACCCCATCAGCAAAGCACAGACCGTACCGGTTGCCGTGGTTTTGTGTGGGGCGGAAAAAAGCCGCGCATCATACCAGCATGCTTGGCGGGGGCCTATCGCCGTTGGGGAATGGGTTCTCTATAGCCTGTACCGGCCCTTTCGCGGGCTTGCCCGCTCCCACAGGGACACTGCAGGGCCTTAGGGCGGCGCGGTCCTTGTGGGAGCGGGCAAGCCCGCGAAGAGGCCGGCACAGGCGAGCGATCAACCGTTATGCAACCGATCTCGCTTGGCCAGTGTGGGGAACAGTCTTATCCACACCCCAGTCACCACCAAAGTACCCACCCCACCCAGCACCACCGCCGGCACCGTCCCAAACCAGTGCGCCGTAACCCCCGATTCGAACTCGCCGAGCTGGTTCGAGGCACCAATGAACAAGCCGTTCACCGCGCTCACCCGCCCGCGCATTTCGTCCGGCGTCTCCAGCTGCACGAAGGCGCCGCGGATGACCATGCTGATCATGTCCGCCGCGCCCAGCACCACCAGTACTGCCAGCGAGAACCAGAACGAGGTCGACAGGCCGAAGGCGATGGTCGCCACGCCGAACACGCCCACTGCCGTGAACATGGTCCGCCCCACGTTGCGCTCGAACGGGAAGCGCGCCAGCCACAGCGACATCAGCAACGCTCCCACCGCTGGCGCCGAGCGCAGCAGGCCCAGGCCCAGCGGGCCGGTCAGCAGGATGTCCTTGGCGAACACCGGCAACAGCGCGGTGGCCCCGCCCAGCAGTACGGCGAACAGGTCCAGCGAGATGGCGCCCAGAATGTCGGGCCGGCTGCGGATGAAGCGGATACCGGCCAGCAGCGATTCGATGCTGGCGCGCCCGCGCTGGGCCACCTGGCCGCGTGCCTGCAGGCTCAGGGTCAGCACACAGGCGATGGCGTACAGGGCCACGGTGGGGCCGTATACCCAGATGCTGCCGAAGGCATACAGGAAACCGCCCACCGCCGGCGCCACGATGGTTGCCGTCTGGGTGGCCGAGGCCGAAGCCGCCACCGCGCGCGGGAACAGCCCGGCCGGTACCACGTTGGGCAGCAGCGCCTGGGTCGCCGGCATTTCGAACGAACGCGTGGCACCGAGCAGGAAGGCGAGAGCGAAGATCAGCTCGCGGGTGACGTTGTCGGTGGCGCTGCCCAGCGCCAGTGCCAGGGCTATCAACCCCTGCAGGCTCTGGCACAGCGCAGCGACCTTGCGCCGGTCATAGCGGTCGGCGACATGCCCGGTGTGCAGCATGAACAGCACCCGTGGGACGAACTCGACCAGGCCGACCAGGCCCAGGTCCAGCACATTGCCGGTCAACTGGTAGAGGTGCCAGCCAATGGCCACGGTGAGCATCTGGAAGCCGCTGGCGGTGAACACGCGGGCCAGCCAGAAGGCCAGGAAAGGGCGGTGGTGACGCAACAACTGCGGTGCGGAATCGGACATCGGAAACCAGGGGCCTCGGCGCAGTAGAGGGGGGCGCAGCGTATCATCTGTTTGTAACAACCGGTTACTGTTTGCCGGGATCGGCACTTTTTCACGCGTCATGAAAGGGGGTGGGGCAACTGGTCACGCGGCAATCAACCACACGGCCCGTCAGGCCATTCAGGACTATGCTTCCTAGCAATCGTTGATCTGGATCAATCGTTCCAGATGTAACGATCGGGCCCTCGGGCCGAAATCCCTGCGATCGAACAGAACAATTCCAACGCGCCGCACTCGACTACCGTGGGGGCAGTGGGCGACGGGGCCAGCGGCCCGGACGCCGGATTATCTGAAGAGGAAGCACCATGTTCGGAATAGAAGCCTTAGAGCTCGCCCGAATGCAGTTTGCCTTTACCGTGTCGTTCCATATCCTGTTCCCGGCCATCACCATTGGCCTGGCGAGCTACCTGGCAGTCCTCGAAGGCCTCTGGCTGCGGACCAACAACCAGGTCTACCGTGACCTTTATCACTTCTGGTCGAAAATCTTCGCCGTCAACTTCGGCATGGGCGTGGTTTCCGGGCTGGTCATGGCCTACCAGTTCGGTACCAACTGGAGCCGCTTCTCCGACTTCGCCGGCGCCATTACCGGCCCGCTGCTCACTTACGAGGTGCTGACCGCGTTCTTCCTCGAGGCTGGCTTCCTGGGGGTCATGCTGTTTGGCTGGAACCGCGTCGGCCGTGGCCTGCACTTCTTCTCCACGGTGATGGTGGCGCTTGGCACCCTGGTCTCGACCTTCTGGATCCTCGCCTCCAACAGTTGGATGCAGACCCCACAAGGCCACGAGATCATCGATGGCCGGGTGGTGCCGGTGGACTGGCTGGCAGTGGTGTTCAACCCTTCGTTCCCCTACCGCCTGATGCACATGGCCACTGCCGCGTTCGTCTCCACTGCCTTCTTCGTCGGTGCCTCGGCGGCCTGGCACCTGCTTCGCGGGCGTGACAACCCGGCGGTGCGCAAGATGCTGTCGATGGCCATGTGGATGGCGCTGATCGTCGCCCCGATCCAGGCGGTGATCGGTGACTTCCATGGCCTCAATACGCTCAAACACCAGCCGGTGAAAATTGCCGCGATCGAAGGCCACTGGGAGAATGTGCCCGGCGAGCCGACCCCGCTGATCCTGTTCGGCATCCCCGACATGCAGGCCGAAACCACCCGCTTCAAGCTCGAGATCCCGGCGCTTGGCAGCCTGATCCTGACCCACAGCCTGGACAAGCAGGTGCCGGCGATGAAGGAGTTCCCGCCCGAAGACCGGCCCAACTCGACCATCGTCTTCTGGTCGTTCCGGATCATGGTCGGGCTGGGTTTCCTGATGATCTTCGTCGGCCTGTGGAGCCTCTGGCTGCGCAAGCGCGGCACGCTCTACACCTCGCGGCCGTTCCTGTACCTGGCCCTGTGGATGGGGCCTTCCGGGTTGATCGCGCTGCTGGCCGGCTGGTTCACCACCGAAATCGGCCGCCAACCCTGGGTAGTGTATGGCCTGATGCGCACGGCAGACGGTGTGTCGAACCACAGTTACGCCCAGCTCGGTTTCACCCTGGTGGCTTTCGTGGTGGTGTACTTCGCCCTGTTCGGCACCGGCCTTGGCTACATGATGCGCCTGGTGCGCAAAGGCCCGCAGACCGGTGAGGGTGACGAGCACAGCCCCGGTGGCCCTGGCACCAAACGCACGCCGGCGCGGCCGCTGTCCGCTGCCGATGATGGCCGAGAGGCCAACTCCGCCAGCCTGAGCAAGGGGAACTGAGCCATGGGTATCGACCTTCCGCTGATCTGGGCCGTGATCATCATCTTCGGCGTCATGATGTACGTGGTGATGGATGGTTTCGACCTGGGGATCGGCATGCTCTTCCCGTTCGTCAAGGGCGAGCATGACCGCGATGTGATGATGAACACCGTCGCCCCCGTGTGGGACGGCAACGAAACCTGGCTGGTGCTGGGCGGTGCCGGGCTGTTCGGGGCGTTCCCGATGGCTTACTCGGTAGTGCTGGAGGCACTGTACCTGCCATTGATCCTGATGCTGATCGGCCTGATCTTCCGCGGCGTGGCCTTCGAGTTCCGCTTCAAGGCCAAGGCCGACAAGCGCCATATCTGGGACAAGGCGTTCATCTGGGGCTCGTTGATCGCCACCTTCTTCCAGGGCGTGGCGCTGGGCGCCTTCCTCGAAGGCTTCAAGGTGGTCGACCGGCATTTCGCCGGCGGCACACTCGACTGGCTTACCCCGTTCAGCCTGTTCTGCGGCCTGGGGCTGATCGTTGCCTACACCCTGTTGGGCTGCACCTGGCTGATCATGAAGACCGAAGGGGCGTTGCAGCAGAAGATGCACGACATCGCCCGGCCGCTGGCGCTGGTGCTGCTGGTGGTGATCGGCATCGTCAGCCTGTGGACACCGATCGCCTACCCGCAGATTGCCGAGCGCTGGTTCAGCATGCCTAACCTGGTCTGGTTCATGCCGGTGCCGCTGCTGGTGCTGGTAACCTTCTACGGGTTGCTCAAGGCGGTGGCGCGCAATGCGCACTACACACCGTTCCTGCTGACGTTGGTGCTGATCTTCCTTGGTTACAGCGGCCTGGGCATCAGCCTGTGGCCGAATATCATCCCGCCGTCGATCTCGATCTGGGATGCCGCGGCGCCACCGCAGAGCCAGGGCTTCATGTTGGTGGGCACACTGTTCATCCTGCCGTTCATCCTCATGTATACCTTCTGGAGCTATTACGTGTTCCGCGGCAAGGTTACCCATGAAGACGGCTATCACTAGGAGGGCCGCATGATGACCGGCAAGCATGGTTTGGACGAGAAGAAACCCCTGTGGCAGCGGCTGGGTTGGCTGCTGCTGATCTGGGCGATGAGCGTGGCGGCCCTGGGTGTGGCGGCCTGGGTGATGCGCCTGTTCATGGGGGCCGCGGGGTTGGCCACCCATTGAGGTAAGCCTGTTCTGGCCCTGTCGCCGGCAAGCCAGCTCCCACAGGTAAGTCACTGCCCTTGAATGCAGTGCAGTACCTGTGGGAACTGGCTTGCCGGCGACAGGGCCGGTACAGGCTTACTTGCGGGCTTTCAGGATAACGAACTTGGGCGTTGCCGCGACCTGCTCAACCCCACGGAACAACCGCGCCAGCTTGCTGTGATAGCCCAGGTGCCGGTTACCCACGATATACAGCGCACCACCCACCACCAGCGCTTCCCGCGCCTGCTGGAACATGCGCCAGGCGAGGAAGTCACCCACCACCTGCTGCTGGTGGAACGGCGGGTTGCACAGCACCACGTCCAGCGACTGCTTCTCTACCCCCGCCAACCCATCGGTTGCCTCGAACACCGCCGGGCGCTCGCCCAGCGCGGCCTGCCAGTTCTCTTGTGCCGATTGCACCGCCATGTACGACTCGTCGACCAGGGTGTACTGGGCATCCGGGTTGGCCAGGGCGCTGGCTATCGCCAGTACGCCGTTGCCGCAGCCCAGGTCTGCCACCCGCGCGCGGCCCAGTTCCCGGGGCAGGTGCGGCAGGAACGCCCGGGTGCCGATGTCCAGGCCCTCACGGCAAAACACGTTGGCGTGGTTGAGCAGCTCCAGCGCCGGCGCGTCAAGGCGGTAGCGGCTAGGGTAGGGCGAGCGGGCGACAGGCCGTTCGGCCACCGTCGCTGTCAGCAACCGGGCCTTTTTCTGCGCCAGCGAAGCCTGCACCGGGCCGATGTACTTCTCCATTAGGTCACCTGCCGCTCGTGGCAAGTGCTTGATCATCGCCCCGGCAGTCACCTGCGCACCGGGCGCCAGGTGGCCTTGCAGGCGAATCAGCTGCTCTTCGAGCAAGGCCAGGGTCTTGGGCACGCGCACCAGCACCCGGTCGAACGGGCCTTGCCAGTGTTCGCTGGCCGGCACGAACGGCACGCTGTCGAACGGCAGGCCATTGCGTGCCAGGTTCTTTTCCAGGGCCAGGTGCGCCAGGTGCGAATCGCCGCTGCTGACCACCTGCAGCTTGCCCGCCAGGCTGGCGGCCAGGGCGCCAAAGCTGTCATTGAGCACCAGCACCCGGCAGTTGGCCTCAGGGGCCTGTTCGTGCAGCTGCGCAAGCAGGTACTCGTCGGCGGCATCGAAAGCCTGCAGCGGGTCGTTGGCCTGTTCCGGCTGGCGGATCAGGTCGAGTTCGGCGTAGGGGGTGGTCAACAGGGGCATGGCGTCTGGCTCGGGTACGAAACTGCCCGTTGCGGTTCGCCCCGGGCTTTGCCGGGCGATTCTACAGGGCTTTGCCCAAGGTCGCAGGTTTGAAGGTCAGATCCAGCCACGCAGGGCAGCAATGGCGATGGCGCCGGTCTTGTTGGAGGCGTTGGTCTTGGTGATGACACTGCGGATATGGAAGTTCACCGTGCTCTGCGACAGCGACAGGATACAGCCGATATCGGAGGCGGTCTTGCCGGCAGCCGTCCATTTCAGCACCTCCAGTTCCCGCTCGCTCATTTTTGGCTCCGGCGGGCACAGTGCTTTGAGGTGGTGTTCGCCAAGCACTGCATGCAGGGTGTGGCACAGCCACTGCACGCTGCCGGCCTTGCCGTAGAGTTCGGCCTCATCGATGGCCCCGGCAGGCCTGGCCACGCTGATCTGGCTTTCGTTGTGCTGCAGGTCATGCAATGACTGCGTCCAGCCATGGCGCAGGCCGCTCTGGCAGGCCGCTTCACGAAACTGCGGGGCCTCGCGATACAGGTCATCGGTCCACAGCACCGGCATGGTCGAGCGGTGGCTCATATTGGCGACCGGGTCCTGCTTGTACAATTCATCGCGCTGGTAACGTTCGATCCACTCATGCGGGTAATTGCTGTACAGGAACAGGTGGGGTGTTTGCGTAGCGATCTGGATGCGGATGTTCAGCCCCAGGTACTCCATGCCCAGGTCCTGCGCCAGGTGCACGGCGACGTCGAACAACCTCTGTGGGTGGCGTTCGCTGACGAACGCCTGAAGATGCTCGGGTTTCCAGTGAAACATCTGAAACACTCCTTGAGCCTCAAAAATCTGTCCGTTTAAGTACCCGGAAGATTGTAGGAAAAGACCTACCAAAGCGCTGAGATTTTTTTGTTATAGCGCTCAGGATTTTCTGCGACTTCGGCAGGATCGCCGTAGATGAGGCCCTACAAAGCAGTGGTTTTTATCCGCGCCACTTTGCGCGACACTGTGCGCACGCCAAACCTGGAGCCCGATATGACCGCTAGCGCCGAAAAGTTCACCCGCCAGACCCTGCTCGATGTTCAGCCACTGACGCCGAACCTCTTCAGCCTGCGGGTTACGCGCGATGCCGGGTTCCGCTTCCGTTCCGGCCAGTTTGCCCGGCTGGGCGTGACCAAGGCCGATGGCAGCGTGGTGTGGCGCGCCTACTCCATGGTCAGCGCGCCCCATGACGAGCACCTCGACTTCTTCTCCATCGTGGTGCCAGGTGGGGAGTTCACCAGCGAGCTGAGCAGGCTGGGAGAAGGCGATACCCTGCTGATCGACCGCCAGGCCTTCGGCTTCCTTACCCTCGACCGCTTCGTCGGTGGCCGCGACCTGTGGTTGCTGGCGACCGGTACTGGCATTGCGCCGTTCATGTCGATCCTGCAGGACTTCGAGGCTTGGGAGCGTTTCGACAACATCAAGCTGGTGTATTCGGTGCGCGAAGCGAAAGAGCTGGCCTATGTGGATGAAATCGCCGGGTTGGAGCAGCGCGATTACCTGGCCGAATTCGCCGGCAAGTTGCAGTTCATTCCGGTGGTGACCCGTGAACAGCACCCGGGGGCGTTGAACCAGCGTATTACCACGCTGATCGAGAATGGCGAACTGGAGAAGGCGGCGGGGCTGGAGCTGTCGCCGGAACATTCGCGGGTGATGCTGTGTGGCAACCCGGAGATGATTGACGATACGCGTAAGGTACTTAAGGCGCGTGACCTGCAACTGAGCCTGAGCAAGCGGCCGGGGCAGGTAGCGGTAGAGAACTACTGGTAAGGCCGTTGGGGCCGTTGTGGGAGCGGCGGTGCGGCGGTCCGGCGTGCCCGCGAACACCGGCGGAGCCGGTGCCATCCACCGCGTTGGGTTCTTCGCGGGCATGCCCGCTCCCACAGCGTTCCCTATATAACCTCAGGGCAAGCGGTTCTGGTTCTGCGCCTTGAGCAAATCGCGAATCTCGGTCAGCAAGGTCTCTTCGGCGGTCGGCACAGGCGGTGCAGTCGGCGCCACGGCCTCTTCACGCTTGAGCTGGTTGATCGCCTTCACCCCCATGAAGATGGCAAAGGCCACGATCACGAAGTCGATCACGGTCTGGATGAACTTGCCATAGGCCAGCACCACCGCCGGAACGTCACCTTCGGCAGCCTTCAGGGTAACTGCCAGGTCGCTGAAGTCCATGCCACCGATCAACAGGCCCAGTGGCGGCATGACCACGTCACCGACGAAAGACGAGACGATCTTGCCGAAGGCCGCGCCGATGATGATACCGACCGCCATGTCGACGACATTGCCTTTGACCGCGAAGGCTTTGAACTCACTGATCATGCCCATGTTTGGTTCCTTGTAACAAAAGGTAAGGTTTACGCAGTGTAAGCCACTTAAACGCTTCATGCGTTGTGCTCTGGGCTACTGACTGCGGTTAGAACGAATAGTTTTGTCGCATCCCGAGGCGTTCGAGGCACGTCCAGCTCGGCTATCATGGCGGTTTTTTCCAGGAGACCCCAGCCATGGCCAAGGCCAAGCGCTTGTATGGCTGCACCGAGTGCGGTGCGACCTTCCCCAAATGGGCCGGCCAGTGTGGCGAATGCGGGGCCTGGAACACCTTGGTCGAGACCATGATCGAAAGCGGCGGTGCCGCTGCGCCCAGTAGCGGCCGTGCCGGCTGGACCGGTCAGCAGGCGCAGATCAAGACCCTGGCCGAAGTCAGCGTCGAGGAAATCCCGCGCTTCACCACCAGCAGCACCGAACTGGACCGCGTGCTGGGCGGTGGCCTGGTGGATGGCTCGGTGGTGTTGATCGGTGGCGACCCCGGCATCGGCAAGTCGACCATCCTGCTGCAAACCTTGTGCAACATTGCCGTGGGCATGCCGGCGCTGTATGTCACCGGCGAGGAGTCGCAGCAGCAGGTGGCCATGCGCTCGCGGCGCCTGGGCCTGCCCCAGGACCAGCTCAAGGTGATGACCGAAACCTGCATCGAAACCATCATCGCCACGGCCCGCGTCGAGAAACCGCGGGTCATGGTGATCGACTCGATCCAGACCATTTTCACCGAGCAACTGCAATCGGCGCCCGGCGGCGTGGCCCAGGTGCGCGAGAGCACGGCGTTGCTGGTGCGCTACGCCAAACAGAGCGGCACGGCGATCTTCCTGGTCGGCCACGTGACCAAGGAAGGCTCGCTGGCCGGCCCGCGGGTACTCGAGCACATGGTCGACACCGTGTTGTATTTCGAAGGCGAGTCCGATGGCCGCCTGCGCCTGCTGCGGGCGGTGAAGAACCGCTTTGGCGCGGTCAACGAGCTGGGCGTGTTCGGCATGACCGACCGTGGCCTGAAAGAGGTGTCCAACCCGTCGGCGATCTTCCTCAACCGTACCCAGGAAGAAGTGCCGGGCAGCGTGGTGATGGCAACCTGGGAGGGTACCCGGCCGATGCTGGTTGAAGTGCAGGCGCTGGTCGACGATAGCCACCTGGCCAACCCGCGCCGGGTGACCCTGGGCCTGGACCAGAACCGCCTTGCCATGTTGCTGGCAGTGCTACACCGCCATGGCGGTATTCCTACCCATGACCAGGACGTGTTCCTCAACGTGGTCGGCGGGGTGAAGGTACTGGAAACGGCTTCGGACCTGGCGCTGCTGGCGGCGGTGATGTCCAGCCTGCGCAACCGGCCCCTGGCCCATGGGCTGCTGGTGTTTGGCGAGATTGGCCTGTCGGGCGAGGTACGGCCGGTGCCCAGTGGCCAGGAGCGCTTGAAGGAAGCCGCCAAGCACGGCTTCAAGCGGGCCATCGTGCCCAAGGGCAATGCGCCGAAAGAGGCGCCGGCGGGGTTGCAGGTGATTGCCGTGACCCGGCTGGAGCAGGCCCTGGATGCGCTATTTGAGTAATTTGTAGCTTGTACCGGCCCTTTCGCGGGTAAACCCGCTCCCACAGGTACCGCATCAGCTTCAGGGTTGTGCAAACCCTGTGGGAGCGGGTTTACCCGCGAAAGGGCCGGTACAGGCAAAACGAAAAAGGGGCCGACGATGCGCGTCGGCCCCCCACCTCACCGCTCAGTCAGTGGTCAATGCTCGGCAACCGCACTGCGCCTGACCGTTTCATTGCCATGCTCGTCCAGTTCCAGCATCGGCACTTCATTGCCCTCGGCATCGAACAGCTTGCCATCCTTGAAGTAGTCACCATCGCGCAGGCACGAGATGTCCGAGTACTGGATGGTGCGCTCGTACGCGGCGGCAAACACCGACTGCTGGTCCGAGTTGCCGGCGGTGAAGTGGTTGAAGATCAGGTTCAGCAGGATGGCCATGATCGCCGCCGAGCTGATGCCCGAGTGGAAGATGGTCTCGAACCAGTTGGGGAAGTGGTGGTAGAAGTTCGGTGCGGCAATCGGGATCATGCCGAAGCCCAGCGAGGCAGCGACGATGATCAGGTTGACGTTGTTCTTGTAGCTGACCTTGGACAGGGTGCGGATACCGCTGGCTGCCACGGTGCCGAACAGCACGATGCCCGCGCCACCCAGTACCGGAGTAGGGACTGCGGCAATCACCCGGCCCATGATCGGCAGCAGGCCGAGCACCACCAGGATCACGCCACCGGTGGCCACCACGTAGCGGCTCTTGACCCCGGTCACGGCTACCAGGCCGACGTTCTGGGCGAATGCGCTCTGGGTGAACGAGCCGAAGATCGGCGCCAGGACGCTCGACGCCATGTCGGCGCGCAGGCCGTTGCCCAGGCGCTTGGAGTCGACCTTGGTGTCGATGATCTCACCCACGGCGAGGATGTCGGCCGAAGTTTCCACCAGGGTCACCATGATCACGATGCACATCGACAGGATTGCGGCGATGTGGAATTCCGGCATGCCGAAATGGAACGGCGTGGGGAAGGCGAACATCGGGCCCTCGGTGACCTTGCTGAAGTCGGCCATGCCCAGCGCCCAGGCGATCAGGGTGCCGACCACCATGGCCAGCAGGATCGACAGGCGCGAGATGGCCGCGCTGCCCAGCTTGCTCAACAGCAGCACGATGGCGAAGGTCAGGGCTGCCAGGCCGATGTTGGCGACGCTGCCGAACTCTGGCGATGCGCTGTTGCCACCCATTACCCAGCGGGCGGCCACGGGCATCAGGGTCAGGCCGATGGTGGTGATGACAATGCCGGTCACCAGCGGCGGGAAGAACTTGGTGATGCGCGAGAACACCGGGGTGATCAGGAAACCGATCAGCGACGCTGCCATGACTGCGCCGAGCACGCCCGGCAGGCCACCGCCGCCCTCGCTGCTGAGGATCGCACCCATGGTTGCCACACCGGCGAACGACACGCCCTGCACCAGCGGCAGCTGGCAGCCGAAGAACGGCAGGCCGAGGGTTTGCAGCAGGGTGGCCAGGCCACCGGCAAACAGCGAAGCGGCGATCAGCATGCCGATTTCGGCACCGTTCAGGCCCGCGGCCTGCCCCAGGATCAGGGGTACCGCGACGATCCCCCCGTACATGGTCAGCACATGCTGCAGACCATAGGCCAGGTTGGCTCCAAGGCCGAGGTTTTCATCCTCCGGGCGCTTGGCGGGAGACGTGCTAGGGGACGTAGTCATGGAGCAGGCTCTCTGTTTATTGTTGTGGTGCTACTGTAGACACTTCCTACAAATGATTGCCACAAGAATTGTATACAATATTTTGATCGGAGCGCGCACAAGGGCGCCCGCAAGATGTGCGAGAACCCAATGCAGAAGGCGTACCAACTCGTCAGAGGCTGTGCTAGAGGGGTGTGTACAAAACGCTGCTACCCAGGCTTAAAGCTGTCTGGGTAGACAGGAAACACAAGGTGGGAAAGCCATTAGCTAGCTAAGAGATTTCATTATTCGATCAGTTCGCGCAGCTCACGCATCATTTCGGTGCTGTCGGCCACGTTCAATTCCACAAGACGGTGCAAATGGCTCATCGACTCGAGGTCGATGTACAGGCAGATGAAGCCCAGGCGGTCCGGTTCTTCGTGGCGCAGTTCAACTTGCATCTGCACGCGTGTATCGGGGCCCAGTTGAATGATGGCGTCGAAATCCTGGGTCAGGTCGGCATCCCAGTTGGCCGGACGTTCGATCAGCAAACCCTTGAGTGAAAGGTCCAGCAGCTTGGCAGGCCAGCGATGCAGGCCCTGGCTCAGTTCGGTCGGGGCGTCGAAATCGATGCGCTGAAAGCGGCGGCGTTCGTCGTGATCGCTCATGGGATAGATCCTCGAATAGGTCCTCAGGGGACATCCTGACTATAGTTAGAATGGTATGTGCATCAGGTACCGCAATCTGGCCGCAGAGGCTCTAGGCCAAAGCAAGTGTGGCAATGCGCGATGACTCGCCCTAGACTCGATGGGCGGTCTTTTCCAATCCACCAGCTGGAAGCAAACCATGAACAACAATAATAGCCTGCTACGCCACATTCCGTGGCTGGCGCTGGCAGTCATAGGAGCCTGTGCGCTGGGTGTGGTTGCCCTGCGTCGCGGCGAGGCGATCAATGCCTTGTGGATCGTGGTCGCGGCGGTGGCCCTCTACCTGGTCGCCTATCGTTACTACAGCCTGTTCATCGCCACCAAGGTGATGCAACTCGACCCGCGCCGAGCCACCCCGGCGGTGCTCAACAACGACGGCCTGGACTACGTCCCGACCAACAAACACATCCTCTTCGGTCACCACTTCGCCGCCATCGCTGGCGCAGGTCCCTTGGTCGGCCCGGTACTCGCCGCGCAGATGGGCTACCTGCCCGGCACGCTGTGGCTGATCGCCGGCGTGGTGCTGGCCGGTGCGGTGCAGGACTTCATGGTCCTGTTCCTGTCCACCCGCCGCAACGGCCGTTCGCTGGGCGACATGGTGCGCGAGGAGATGGGCCGTATCCCAGGTACCATCGCCCTGTTCGGCTGCTTCCTGATCATGATCATCATCCTTGCGGTGCTGGCGTTGATCGTGGTCAAGGCCCTGGCCGAAAGCCCGTGGGGCATGTTCACGGTGATGGCGACCATCCCGATCGCGATGTTCATGGGCATCTACATGCGCTACATCCGCCCGGGCCATATCGGTGAGATCTCGGTCATCGGCGTGGTGCTGCTGCTGGCCTCGATCTGGCTGGGGGGCCAGATTGCTGCAGATCCGACCTGGGGCCCAGCGTTCACCTTCACCGGCGTGCAGATCACCTGGATGCTGGTGGGTTATGGCTTCGTCGCCGCAGTGCTGCCGGTATGGTTGGTACTGGCGCCACGTGACTACCTGTCGACCTTCCTCAAGATCGGCACCATCGTTGGCCTGGCCATCGGTATCCTGATCATCGCACCCGAGCTGAAAATGCCGGCGCTGACCCAGTTCACCGACGGCACCGGTCCGGTGTGGAAGGGCACCCTGTTCCCGTTCCTGTTCATCACCATCGCCTGTGGTGCGGTGTCCGGCTTCCACGCGCTGATCTCCTCGGGGACCACGCCGAAGCTGCTGGACAACGAAACCAACGCCCGCTACATCGGCTACGGCGGCATGCTGATGGAATCGTTCGTCGCCATCATGGCCATGGTCGCCGCTTCGGTAATCGAGCCGGGCGTGTACTTCGCCATGAACAGCCCGGCCGCGGTGGTCGGTGCAGATGTGGCGTCGGTGGCGCAAACGGTCAGCAGTTGGGGCTTCCTGATCACCCCTGAGCAGCTCGAGGCCACCGCCCGCGACATTGGCGAGCACACCGTGCTGGCCCGTGCCGGTGGTGCGCCAACCCTGGCGGTGGGTATCGCACAGATCCTGCACCAGGTGCTGCCGGGTGAAAACACCATGGCCTTCTGGTACCACTTCGCGATCCTGTTCGAGGCCTTGTTCATCCTCACTGCGGTAGACGCTGGCACCCGTGCCGGGCGCTTCATGCTGCAGGACCTGCTGGGCAGCTTCGTGCCGGCGCTCAAACGCACCGAATCGTGGACCGCCAACCTGATCGGTACTGCCGGCTGCGTGGCCCTGTGGGGCTACCTGCTGTACCAGGGCGTGATCGACCCGCTGGGTGGCATCAACACCCTGTGGCCGTTGTTCGGCATCTCCAACCAGATGCTGGCCGGTATCGCCCTGATGCTCGGCACTGTGGTGCTGATCAAGATGAAGCGCCAGCGCTACGTCTGGGTCACCCTGCTGCCGGCCGTGTGGCTGCTGATCTGCACCACTACCGCAGGCCTGATCAAGCTGTTCGACCCGAACCCGGCGGTCGGCTTCCTGGCCCTGGCCAAGAAGTACAGCACCGCGCTGGACGCCGGCCAGGTACTGGCCCCGGCCAAGGACATCGGGCAGATGCAGCATGTGATCTTCAATGCCTACACCAACGCCGGCCTGACCGTGCTGTTCCTGTTGGTGGTGTTCAGCGTGCTGTTCTTCGCTGTCAAGGTCGGCTTCGCCGCCCTCGGCCGCAAGGAACGTACCGACAAGGAAACCCCGTTCCAGGCCCTGCCTGACGCTTGAGAGGACTGCTGCGATGTTCAACGACCTGGGTCGACTGGGTAAATACCTGGGGCAGGCAGCCCGCCTGATGGTCGGCATGCCCGACTACGACAACTACGTCGAGCACATGCAGACCAAGCACCCGGACAAGCCGGTCATGACGTACGAGGAGTTCTTCCGCGAACGCCAGGAAGCGCGTTACGGCGGCAAGTCCGGGCCCAAGTGCTGCTAACGGCCCGCGCTAGCCTGATCGGCTAGCGCGGTCTTTGTGGGAGCGGCCTTGTGTCGCGATAGGGCCGCAACGCGGCCCCACATTTTCAGCTTCGTCGCAGATGTTGCCGGGGCCGCTTTGCGGCCCTATCGCGACACAAGGCCGCTCCCACAAGGGCCGTGGTACACCTTCAAAACTCTCACTGCACAGGAGATGTTCTGCGTGCAGACGCCTATTCCCGTAACCGTGCTCACTGGCTTCCTCGGTGCCGGCAAGACCACCTTGCTCAAGCACATGCTCAAGGCCGAGCACGGCCTGAAGATCGCCGTGATCGAAAACGAATTCAGCGAGGCCGGCATCGACAGCCAGCTGCTGGGCGACGAGCCGGTGCAGGTAATGACCCTGGCCAATGGCTGCGTGTGCTGCAGCATCCACGGCGACCTGACCCGCGCCTTGTACCTGCTGCTCGAACGCCTGGATGCCGGCGAGATCGCCTTCGACCGCCTGGTAATCGAATGCACCGGCCTGGCCGACCCGGCACCGGTGGCACAAACCTTCTTCATCGACGAGGAGCTGCGTGAGCGCTATATCCTCGATGGCATCCTCACCCTGGTCGATGCCGCCCACGCCGAGCTGCACCTGACCCAGACCATCGCCCAGGCACAGGTCGGCTTTGCCGATCGCCTGCTGCTGAGCAAGACCGACCTGGTCGAGCCCGCTGCGGTCGAGGCCCTGCGCGAGCGCTTGGCCCGCATCAATGGCCGGGCCGCGATCCGCGTGGTCGAGCATGGTCGCATCGACCTGGCCGAGCTGCTGGATGTGCGTGGTTTCAACCTCAACCCCGATCTGGGCGCGAACCTGCAGCCGGTGCTACGCCCGCTGCTCAAGCCCGCTACCCCGGACCGGATCTCCACCATGGTGCTGCGCACGGAAACCGCGCTGGACATCGACCGCCTCAGCGACTTCATGAACGAACTGCTGGAAACCCACGGCAAGCAGCTGCTGCGCTACAAGGGCGTGCTGAACATTGCCGGTGAAGCGCGCAAGCTGGTGTTCCAGGGCGTACTCAAGCTCTACGGCTTCGACTGGGACGCCGAGTGGGCCGAGGGTGAAACCCGCGAGAGCGTGATGGTGTTCATCGCCGACGAACTGCCCGAAGCTACGATTCGGGCTGGGTTCGAGGCGTTGGCTGCGGGCTGATCTGACGCGGTGCCTGGGCCTGGAACCACTGCGGCCATGAGCTGCGGTGGCGTGTCTCCAGCTCGATGCACGGGATCAGGCGCTCGGTCAGCAGCGCCGTTTGCCGCACCGCCTTGGCGGTGCGGTACTTGACGCTGTGGATGCACTCGCGGTCGCCGAACTCGCAGCGGTTCAGCGCCGTGCCGCCGCAGGGGCCATTGGCCAGGCCCTTGGGGCAGGTTTCCGGGCAGATGTACAGGGTGTCTTCCAGGCGGCAACGGCCGCAGGTGTCGCAGCCTACCAGCGGGTGCTTCACCGCGTGTTCCACCTTGTGCAGCACCCGCGCGCCAAGGCGTGTGGCCCACAAAGGCTGGCGCACGGCCCAGCCAAATGCCTTGCTCAGGCCATTACGGCGGCTGAACAGCAGCGAATGCATGCCGTGCATCAGGTGATAGCGCGCCTTCTCTTTGAACGAGGCATCGACCCGTGACTCGCCCTGGCGCCAGCTAGCCTGCGGCGGGTGGAAGCTGACTGCCGGCAGGCCGGGCATCTGCCAGCTGGCATGCCAGGCCGGCGCCCATTGTTCCAGCGTGTGGATTTGCGCCTGCCAGTGTTCGATGCGTGCTTCCAGGGCCAGCAGTTGCTTGAGTTCGTGAACCCCCGACAGATGCACGCCGGCATAGCCCATCAGCTTCACGCCGATGATCTGCAAGGCCAGGCGATCGACGCTGCGCGCCTGGGCAAAGGCTTTGGACTGCGCCGCTTCCGCTTCGAGCATGTCGCGCATGGACGGCGTGACGGTCACTCCGGCCACGTGCTCGAGCATCGTCGCACGCCCGTGGGTGAGGCTCATCAGGCAGGCCAGCATCGGCCTGGGTGTGGCCTGGCGGTTCATCCAGTGCATGGCTTCCAGGTGTTTGCCGGCATCGAAACCCAGTTGCAGGGTGAGGAAGTCGGCGCCTGCCGCCAGCTTTTTCTCGGCCTTGAAGTATTGGGCGCCGCCTTCTTCCTCGCAGTACTTGAACGGGTTCAGCGCAGCGCCAAGCAGCCAGTGCGGGCAGGCCTGGCGGGCGATCTGCAGGGCTGCGACCGACTCCAGGTAGCGCACTGGGCGCTGGCCAGGCTGGTGGCCGGGCAGGCGGTCGCCGGTGAGCAGCAACAACTGGTCCAGGCCGGCGGCGTCCATGCGTTGCAGTTGGGCGAGCAGGTGGTGGCGTTCGCGGTCCTTGCCGGAGAAATGCGGCAGGGCGGGTACCGGGTTGCTGAACGAGGCGAGGGCGTCCAGTGGTGACATGTCCAGCGGGCTGCCGACGCGGTCGCCAATGGCCACGGTCATTGGCCAGCCGCACAGGTTCGCACGGGCCAGGATCGCCCCCATGGCGGCGAAGCGTTCTGCGGAGGGTTTGGGGACGAACTCCATGACGCAGACGAAGGTGTTTTCGCGCAGCGCGGTTTTCAGCAGGCTCATGGGGCCGGGTACCTGGTGTGGTCAGGGTGGCATTGTGCGGCAGAAGGCGGGTGGGGTCATGTCCGAATGCGCAGGGTGGTGCTCTGAATGAGACATTCGGGTTTGCCTGTGCCGGCCCTTTCGCGGCTAAAGCCGCTCCCACAGGGTGGCGCGGTACCTGTGGGAGCGGCTTTAGCCGCGAAAGGGCCGGCACAGGCAGCACAAAAACATGAACATGAGAAAATCTTGAGTTCATCTCAAATTTAATGAGTTTGTCTCAAGGTGCATGCGCCCGGACAATCCCCTCATTCATTTATGCATGCTGAGGGACAAGACATGGCACTGGCACACAACCTGGGCTTTCCACGTATCGGCCGCGACCGCGAGCTGAAAAAGGCCCAGGAAGCCTACTGGAAGGGTGAACTCGACGAAGCCGGCCTGCGCGCCGTCGGCCGCGACCTGCGTGCCCGCCACTGGCAGGTGCAGAAAGACGCCGGCATCGAACTGCTGCCGGTCGGCGACTTCGCCTGGTACGACCAGGTGCTGACCCACTCGCTGACCTTCGGCGTGATCCCGCAGCGCTTTCGCAGCCATGACGGCGCCAGGCCAACCCTGCAGACCCTGTTCGCCATGGCCCGTGGCGCCGTGGGTGACAGTTGCTGCGGTGGCGCACACGCCCAGGAAATGACCAAGTGGTTCGACACCAACTACCACTATCTGGTCCCCGAATTCACCGTCGACCAGCAGTTTGCCCTGAGCTGGGAGCAGCTGTTCGAGGAAGTGGCAGAAGCCCAGGCCCTGGGCCACGCGGTCAAGCCGGTAGTAATCGGCCCACTGACCTACCTGTGGCTGGGCAAGGCCAAGGGTGGCGAATTCGACAAGCTGGAGCTGCTCGACCGCCTGCTGCCAGTGTATGACCAGATCCTCAACCGCCTGGCTGCCCAAGGTGTGGAATGGGTGCAGATCGATGAGCCGATCCTGGCCCTGGACCTGCCTCAGGACTGGAAGAGCGCCTACGAGCGCGTCTACAACATCCTTCAGCGGGCGCCACTGAAAAAGCTGATCGCCACCTACTTCGGCGGCCTGGAAGACAACCTGGGCCTGGCCGCCAACCTGCCGGTCGATGGCTTGCACATCGACCTGGTGCGGGCGCCCGAGCAGTACCCGACCATCCTCGACCGCTTGCCGGCCTACAAGGTGCTGTCGCTGGGCCTGGTCAACGGCCGTAACGTCTGGCGCTGCGACCTGGAAAAGGCGCTGGCGGTACTGCGCCATGCCCATGAACGCCTGGGTGAGCGGCTGTGGGTGGCGCCGTCCTGCTCGCTGCTGCACAGCCCGGTGGACCTGGCCCGTGAGGACCAGCTCGATGCCGAACTGCGCAGCTGGCTGGCCTTTGCCGTGCAGAAGTGCCAGGAAGTGGCGCTGTTGGCCAAGGCCATCAATGTTCCGCAAGCCGACGACGTGACCACAGCACTGACGCAGAGCCAGGCCGTGCAGGCCAGCCGCGCTGCTTCGCCGCGTATTCACAAGCCTGCCGTGCAAGCCCGCCTGGCGGCCATCAAGCCCGCTGACAGCCAGCGTCAGTCGGCGTTTGCCCAACGTATCGTCAAGCAGCGTGCGGGGCTCGACCTGCCGGCGTTCCCGACCACCACCATCGGCTCGTTCCCGCAGACCTCGGCGATTCGCCTGGCACGCCAGGCCTACAGGCAGGGCAAGCTGACCGAGGCCGATTACGTCGAGGCCATGCACAGCGAGATCCGCCATGCGGTGAAAACCCAGGAGGACCTGGGCCTGGATGTGCTGGTGCACGGTGAGGCCGAGCGCAACGACATGGTCGAGTACTTCGCCGAGCAGATCGATGGCTATGCATTCACCCGCTTCGGCTGGGTGCAGAGCTATGGTTCGCGCTGTGTCAAGCCTGCGGTCATCGTTGGTGACCTGAGTCGGCCGAAGGCCATGACCGTGGAATGGATCAAGTACGCCCAGGGCCTGACCAGCAAGGTGATGAAGGGCATGCTGACCGGCCCGGTGACCATGCTGATGTGGTCGTTCCCGCGTGAAGACGTGAGCCGCGAAGTGCAGGCGCGCCAGCTGGCGCTGGCAATCCGCGACGAAGTAGTCGATCTGGAAGCGGCGGGTATCAGGATTGTGCAGATCGACGAAGCGGCTTTCCGTGAAGGCCTGCCGCTACGCCACGGTGCCTGGGCCCATTACCTGGAGTGGGCCACCGAGGCCTTCCGCCTGTGTGCCTCGGGGGTGCGTGACGAAACCCAGATCCACACCCACATGTGCTACAGCGAGTTCAACGACGTGATCGAGTCGATCGCGGCGATGGATGCCGACGTGATCACGATTGAAACCTCGCGGTCGGACATGGAGTTGCTGGCGGCGTTCGAGCGCTTTGCCTACCCCAACGAGATCGGCCCGGGGGTATATGACATTCACTCGCCACGGGTGCCGACCCGTGAGGAGATGGTCAAGCTACTGCGCAAGGCCGCCCGGCGTATCCCGGCCGAGCGCCTGTGGGTGAACCCGGATTGCGGGCTGAAGACCCGTGCCTGGCCGGAGACCGAGGCAGCGCTGATCAATATGGTTGCCGCTGCTCGCGAGTTGCGCGCTTCCACCTGATCATTTACTGCCAGTACAGGCAAAGCAAAACCCCCTAGAATGCCTACTTCAATCAAATCGACAGGGAGTGATGCGATGCGAGTTCTGGTAGTCGGCGCCAGCAAGGGCCTGGGCAAGGCGTTCATGGAAGGCTTGGGTAAACCGGGCGACACCTTGATCGGCGTGTCGCGCAACAAGCCTGCGGCAGTGAACGTTGGCAAGGATGTCCAGGCCCAGTGGATCGAGGCCGATCTCGGCCAGCCGGTCGCCGCCGTCGAGGCAATTGTCCGCGTGCTGGCCGATGGTGGCGTGGATACGCTCATTTATAACCTCGGCCTGTGGGAAGCGGAGGCCTTCGAGGCGCACTACAGCTTCCTCGATGATCGTGATGTGGAATTGCAGCGTATGGTCGATTGCAACATCACCGCGACCATCCTGCTGATCAAGCGTTTGCTGCCGTTGCTGCTCAAAAGCGGAAAACCACGGATCATCCTTACCGGTTCCACCTCGGGCCTGCCCCAGAGTGGTCGCCCTGAAGTGACTTTCGCCGCCTCCAAATTCGCCCTGCGCGGCATCGCCGAGGCATTGCGTGAAGGTTATCGCGGGCAGGGGCTTGGGGTGACGTGCCTGAACCTGGGCTACCTGAATACCGAGGATGGCCTGGATGTGCCATTGGCCGAGGCTGCAGCGCGTGGGGAAGGGGGGCTGATACCGCTGCATGATGTGGTGCTGATGGTGCGCACGCTGCTGGAGTTGTCGGCGGCGAGCTATGTGCGCGAACTGACCCTACCGGCTATTGCCGATGAGCGGTTCTGAAGCCTGAGGTTGCTCAGTAAGCAGGCCCGGCCTCTTCGCGGGCTTGCCCGCTCCCACAAGTACTGCACAAACCTCGAAATTTGAGCTGCACCTGTGGGAGCGGGCAAGTCCGCGAAGAGGCCGGGCCTGCTCATATCAATCCGAGATCACCGCTCGATTGCCAAGGCTACCCCTTGGCCGCCACCAATGCACAGGGTCGCCAGGCCTTTCCTGGCATCGCGCTTGATCATCTCGTGCAGCAGGGTCACCAGCACCCGGCACCCGGACGCACCAATCGGGTGGCCGAGGGCAATCGCACCGCCATTCACGTTGACCCGTGCGGCATTCCATTCCAGCGCCTTGCCCACGGCCAGCGCCTGGGCGGCAAAGGCTTCGTTGGCTTCGATCAGGTCCAGTTCGGCCAGTTGCCAGCCGGCCTTGTCCAGGCAGCGCTGGGTGGCCGAAACCGGGCCAATGCCCATGATCGCCGGGTCTACACCGGCACTGGCGTAAGCCGCGATCCTGGCCAGCACCGGCAGGCCCAGGGCCTTGGCCTTGGCGGCGCTCATCAGCAGTACGGCGGCGGCGCCGTCATTCAGGCTTGAGGCGTTGCCGGCGGTGACGCTGCCGTCCTTCTTGAACGCCGGGCGCAGTTTGCCCAGGGATTCGGCAGTGGTATCCGGACGCGGCTGCTCGTCCCGCGCGAAGACTTTGGGTTCTCCCTTTTTCTGCGGCAGCACGATCGGGGTGATTTCATCATCGAAGCGGCCGGCCTCTATCGCGGCCACCGCCTTGCGCTGAGACTCGGCGGCGAAGGCGTCCTGCTGCTCCCGGCTGAGGCCGTACTGGTCCACCAGGTTTTCGGCGGTGATACCCATGTGATAGTCGTTGAAGGCATCCCACAGGCCGTCGGTGATCATGCTGTCGATCAGCTGGCCATGGCCCATGCGCTGGCCGGTGCGGGCCGAGGGCATTACGTAGGGGGCAAGGCTCATGTTCTCCTGGCCGCCGGCGATTACCACCTCGGCGTCACCGCAGCGGATGGCCTGAGCGGCCAGGTGCAGCGCCTTGAGGCCCGAGCCGCAGACCTTGTTCAGGGTCAGTGCCGGTACGCTGAAGGGCAGGCCGGCCTTGATCGCAGCCTGGCGTGCCGGGTTCTGCCCGGCGCCGGCGGTAAGCACCTGGCCGAGGATGACTTCGTCGACCTGCGCCGGGGCCAGACCGGTCTGCTCCAGCAGGCGCTTGATCACGGCGGCACCGAGATCTACTGCAGGCACAGTGGCCAAGGCGCCCTGGAAGCTGCCGATGGCGGTACGGGTTGCAGCGACGATGACCACGTCGTTCATGTTGTTGTTCTCCGTGCGATGGGCGTAATGCTTCAAGCATCGGTGGCTTTGGCTCATTTGTTAAGTTTGTTTTTCTTTGTGATTGATACGTAAAGCAAATGAATGAGCGTAAAGCGGTCCGCAGAACTATGCTAAGGGATGCGCTACTACACTCATCTGGATGGAGTTCACGCCCATGCGTACATTGATCGCGCTGACCCTTTTGATTGGCAGCAGCACAGTATTCGCCGCCACCGAATGCACCACCGCCGACAAAAGCACCTGGCAGGATCAGGAAAAATTCCAGGCGCAGCTCAAGGAGCAGGGCTACAAGATCAACAAGTTCAAAGTCACCAAGGGCAACTGCTACGAGATCTATGGTTTCGACAAGGATGGCAAGAAGGTCGAGATCTACCATGACCCAGTGACTGGCAAGGCAGTCAAGAGCGAGTACCACGAGTGAACAGCGACGGCACGGTGCAGCTGTGGGATCCCCTACTGCGGCTGTGCCACTTGTCGATCGCCGTGGTGTTCTTCGCCAACTACTTCTTCAACGAAGCGGGTGAGGACTGGCACCAATGGTTGGGCTATTACGCACTGGCCGTTGTGGTGGTGCGTGTGATCTGGGGTTTTGTCGGGCCACGCAGCGCGCGCTGGGCCGACTTCTGGCCAACCCCGGCAAGCCTGGTCGGGCATGCCCGGGCGCTGCTGCATGGGGAGCTTGACCATCACATGGGGCATTCGCCGATTGGCGCCCTGGTGATGGTGCTGATGATGACCGGCATCGCCGGCCTGGGCCTGACCGGGTGGGCGTCGCAGGAGGTGGACGCGCTGTTTGGTGTCGACTGGCCGTTGGACCTGCACAGCTGGTTGGCCAACGCGGTGCTGGTGCTGGTTTGCGTGCATGTGCTGGGCGCTATCTACGAGAGCGTGCGCATGCGGGAAAACCTGCCGTGGTCGATGATCACCGGGCGCCGTCGGCAGCCCCGCGATTGATAGTGCCGGCCTCTTCGCGGGCTTGCCCGCTCCCACAGGAACTGCACAAATCTTGAGTCTTGTGGAGTGCCTGTGGGAGCGGGCAAGCCCGCGAGAGGCCAGCGCAGGCAGCATCTGCTACACCGCCGGGCACTGATGGGTCACACAGTGAATCCCCCCCCCCCGGCAGCAATGGCATCGATATCCAGCTGCACGATATCCCGCCCCGGATACAACGCCGTCAGCAGCCCCCGCGCTTTCTCGTCCGCCGCCCCATCGCCAAACTGTGGCGCAATGATCGCGCCATTGAGCACGAAGTAATTGATGTACCCCGCGGCAAAGTCGTCATTGCCTTTGCTGAACCTGTTACGCCGCCCGTGCAGCGGCGGTGACACGACATGCACCTGCAACTTGCGGCCCTCGGCATCGGTGGCCCGTTTGAGGATCTCCAGGTGCTGGCGCGTCACGGCGTAGTCATACGAGTCCGGGTCGTTATCCAGGTTGGCAATCACCACCCCTGGCCTCACGAAGCGGGCATAGAAATCCACATGCCCGTCGGTGATGTCCTGGCTGGCGATGCCCGGTAGCCAGATGATCTTGCTCAGCCCCAGGCGCTCCTTGAGCTCTGCCTCGACCTGCGCCTTGCTCCAGCCTTTGTTGCGGTTGGCATTGACCCAGCTGCTCTCGGTCATGATGCCGGTGCCGTGGCCGTCCACTTCGATGGCGCCGCCTTCACCCACCAGGGCGCTGCGCTGGTAGCGGGCGCCGGCCAGCGTGGTGACGCGTCTGGCCAGTTGGGCATCGTTGCTGTGACGCTGCTTGTTGCCCCAGCCATTGAAGTTGAAGTCTACCGCTGCCAGGGCTCCGTCATCATCGACGACGAAGTTGGCGCCGATGTCGCGCATCCAGATGTCGTCCAGCTCGCACTCGACGAAACGTGTGCGGTGGCTGCCACAGTGCTGCTCGGCCAGCTTGCGCTCGCTGGCTCGGCAGAACACTGTCACCGGCTGATAGCGCGCGATGGCCTGGGCGATGCGACCGAGGGCGGCCCGTACATCGGCGGTGAAATCCTCCCAGATCGCATCCTGGGCACCAAAGGCGATGAACGCGCGCTGCTGCGGCTCACCTTCGTCCGGCATGAACCAGCGCTCGGGTTCTTCGGCACGGGCCAGGCCCAGCGGCAGGCCGAGGCCGGCGACCAGCGACAGTTGCAGGAAGGTTCTACGGCTTGGCATGGCTCAGTCCTGTGCAGTCTTGAAACGAGTCCACACGCGCATGCGTGCGCGCATGTCGGCCTGCGGGATATCGCGGCCCGGGATCAGCCGGACATAAGTGGCTTGGTCGAGGTAGATATCGGGGTTGTCGCGCATGCGCGGGTCCACCGCCTGGCGTGCCTTGGCGCTGGCGGTGGGGTAGCCGGTGAAGTTGCTGATGGCCGCCATGTTCGCCGGGCGCATGACGAAATTGATGAAACGATAGGCGTATTCCGGGTGCTTGGCATCGGCCGGGATGGCCATGGTATCCATCCACACTGTGGTGCCCTGGCGCGGCACGCGGTACTGGAAATCGAGATGCTTGCCCGCGGCCTCGGCGGTACGCTGCGCCTGGATCACATCACCGCTGTAGCCCAGTGACAGGCACAGGTTCTCGTTGACCAGTTCGGTCACTGGTTGCGACTGGAATTTGCGTACGTACGGGCGAATCGCCTTGAGCAGTTCACTGGCTGCGGCCAGATCTTCGCGCTTGGCACTGCGTGGCTCGCGGCCCAGGTAGTTGAGGACCACTGTCAGCACTTCGTCGGGCGAGTCGATGACCGAAATGCCGCAGTCGGCGAACCTGGCGGCCAGCTCCGGCTTGAACAGCAGGTCGAGGTTGTCCAGCGGCGCATCGGGCATGCGCTGGCGGACTTTGTCGGTATTCACCGTCAGACCGATGGTGCCCCAGGTGTAGGGCACGGTCGCCTGGCTGGCCCTGGGGTACCGGGCGTGCAGCTGGCGCAGCCCGGGCTCGATGTCGTCAAGGGCCTCCAGGCGGCTGTGGTCCAGTGGCTGCAGGCTGCCGGCGCGCATCAGGCGCTCGGCGACGGTATCGCCGGGGAAGACCAGGTCGTAGCCACTGCGCCCGGACATCAGCTTGGCCTCGAGCACTTCGCTGCCGTCCATCACATCGTAGATTACCTGGATGCCGGTTTCGGCTGTGAACTGCTTGAGGGTGTCCTCGGCAAAATAGTCGGCCCAGTTGTACAGGTGCAGCACGGGCTGCTCGGCCTGGGCCTGGCAGGCGCAGACGGCCAGCGCCAATGCAGCTAGAGTGTGGCGTTTCATGCTCAGGCCCTCAGGGTGTGTGGGAGGCGGCCGTCCAGGGTCAACAGCGTGGCGTACATTTCCGGGCGGCGATCGCGGTAGATGCCCCAGCTCAGGCGGTCTTCCCGCATGCCGGCCAGATCCAGGTCGTGCAGCCAGATGCCGCTGCTGTCGCGGTCGGCTTCGGCAAGCATGGCGCCCTTGTGGTCGCAGATGAACGACGAGCCGTAGAAGCGCATGGCCAACCCGGCATCGCTGGCGGCGACCTCCTCGCCCACGCGGTTGGCCGCTACCACCGGCAGCAGGTTGGCGGCGGCATGGCCGCGCATGGCTACCTGCCAGTGGTCGCGCGAGTCCAGGTCGGCACAGCCGGGCTCGGAGCCGATGGCGGTGGGGAACAGCAGCACTTCGGCGCCCATCAGTGCCAGGCAGCGGGCGGTCTCGGGGAACCACTGGTCCCAGCAGATACCGATGCCCAGGCGGCCAAAGGCGGTGTCCCAGACCTTGAAGCCGGTGTCGCCGGGGCTGAAGTATTCCTTCTCCTGGTAGCCGATGGCGTTGGGGATGTGGGTCTTGCGGTATACGCCAAGCAGGCGGCCGTCGGCATCGGCCACGGTCAACGAGTTGAAGAAAGCATTGCCTGCGCGCTCATACCAGCTCAGCGGCAGCACCACGCCCAGCTCGCCGGCCAGTGCGGCGAAGCGCTGCAGGATCGGGCTGGCGGGGTAGGGCTGGGCGAGGGCCTGGTGCTGGTGGTCTTGTTCGATGCAGAAGTACGGGGTGGCGAACAGTTCCTGCAGCAGGATCACCTGGGCGCCTTCGGCGGCGGCCTGGCGTACCAGTTGTTCGGCGCGGTCGAGGTTGCCGGGCAGGTCCCAGCTGCACGGCATCTGGGTGGTGGCGACGCGCAGCAGGCTCATGGCTGCACCTCGGGCTGTTGCTGGGTGATGCAATGAATGCCGCCACCGCCATGGGCAATGTGGTCGATTTGCACCGGTACGATCTCCCGCCCCGGGAAGGCGTGGGCCAGTTGCGCGGCGGCTTCCTGGTCGGCGGCGATGCCATAGGCCGGCATGATGATCGCGCCGTTGGCAATGTAGAAGTTGGTGTACGAGGCGCAGAATACCTCGGCGTCCTGGTCGACGGCGGCGCTGGCTTCATACAGATCGAGCAGTTCGAAGTGCCGGCCTTGGGCGTCGGTGGCCAGTTCCAGGGCGCGGCGGTTTTCCCGCACCACTTCGGCGTACACCGAGTGCTGGTCATGGATGGCGTCGACCAGCAGCACGCCAGGGCGGGCGAAGGCGCATACGCCGTCGATGTGGCCGTCGGTCATGTCGCCGGTGATGTACTGTGGGTCGCCTGGTAGCCAGATGGTCTTGCGGATGCCCAGGTAGCGGGCGAAGCAGGCCTCGAACTCGGCCTTGCTCACACCAGGGTTGCGGTTGGGGTTGAGCAGCACCGACTCGGTGGTGATCAGAGTGCCTTCGCCGTCCACATGAATCGCCCCGCCTTCGTTGCACAGCGATGTGCTGAAACCGTCCAGGCCCAGGTGGTCGAGGATGCGCCGGCCAAGGCTGCGGTCCTGGCCGTGTCGAGACTTGCCACCCCAGGCGTTGAAGCGCCAGCTCAAACCGGCCAGGCCATGCTGTGGGTGGCAGATGAAGCTCGGGCCGCTGTCCCGGCACCAGCTGTCGTCCACGGTCATTTCGACCAGCTCGATATTGGCGCCGCAGAGGGCGCGGGCGCTTTGCAAGGCCGAAGGGTCGACCACCATCTTCACGGGCTCGAAGCGGGCGATGGCCGCCGCGACCCGGGCGTAGTCCTGCTGTACGTCGGCCAGGTGCACGTGCCAGCCGCTTTCCCACAGGGCCTGGTTGTGCGGCCAGACCATCCAGGTTGCAGCGTGGCGGGCCCATTCGGCGGGCATGCGCCAGCCGCTGTCGAGGGACAGGTGCATAGTGAACTCCGATCTATTAAGGATTTTTATCAACGAAGCCCGCCGTCGCGGGTGTTGAGGTCCATGCTATGGCTAGGCCTGGCCGACGACAAACGATAGATTTAGCGCACATCTGATCAGCAGGGCTTATCAAACATGCTCAAACACTGGCCACCCCTGAATGCCTTGCGCGGCTTCGAGGCCGCTGCGCGGCTGGGCAGCTTTCACAAGGCCGCCGAAGCGCTGAACCTGACCCAGTCGGCCATCAGCCAGCAGATTCGCAGCCTGGAAACCTACCTGGAGCAGCCGCTGTTCCACCGCAGTGGCCGAAGCGTGAGCTTGACCGACGCCGGGCACGACCTGCTCAGCACCACGCAATCGCTGCTGCAGCACCTGGCCGTTGGCATTCGCCGGCTCGACCAGTACCGCAAGCCCAACCAGCTGGTGGTCAACACCAGCCCGGCCTTTGCCAGGCACTGGCTGCTGCCGCGGCTGGCCGACTTTCATCAGCGCTGCCCGGATGTCGACTTGTGGTTGTTCACCAGTTTCGAAGTGCCGGACATGGCGACCGAGACCATTGACCTGGCCATCCGCGATGACCTCAGTGCCCAGGCCGAGTGCAGCTTCAGCGTGCTGCACCAGGACCAGCTGTACCCGGCCTGCCACCCGGCATTGCTGCAAACGCCGATGTCGCGGCGCACCACCTTGCATGGCGAGCGCGAGATGGACTGGAGCCACTGGCAGCTGGAGGGGGGCGAGGACGTGGGGCAGCAGGGCAAGGGGCTGAACTTTTCCGACCCCGGGCTGCTGCTGGATGCGGCGAGCGAGGGGTTGGGGGTGGCCCTGGTCAGCCAGTTGCTGGCGCGGCGGGCGGTGGAGGAGGGGCGTTTGCAGGCGTTGTCGGCGCAGCGCGTGCGTGGGCCGGCGTGGGCTTGCCTGGTGCATCGGGATAGCCAGGATGATCCGTTGGCCCGGCAATTCCTGGAGTGGCTGAAAGAGGCTCTCTTGTCAGATTGATGTTGCCAGTGCCGGCCTCTTCGCGGGTGAACCCGCTCCCACAGGTATTGTGCAGCCCTTAGGATTTGCGCGGTTCCTGTGGGAGCGGGTTCACCCGGGAAGAGGACGGCACAGGAAAACCTCGGTTTTGCATCCCCAAGATCACCCCGTAATATGTGTCGGATAACCTGCGGGGGTAGTCTCACCCTCTGATCAACCGGAATCGCCCATGGCGGCGCTTCCCCCGGCATAAACCTGACGAGGTACAGACATTGGCCATCATTCATCCTAAGGTCCGCGGTTTCATCTGCACCACGACTCACCCGAAGGGCTGCGAGCTCAACGTCCGTGACCAGATCGAAGCCACCCGCAAGCTGGGCGTGCGCGAGGATGGCCCGAAGAAGGTCCTGGTCATCGGTGCTTCCAGTGGCTACGGCCTGGCAGCCCGCATCACCGCGGCGTTCGGCTTCAAGGCCGACACCCTGGGCGTGTTCTTCGAAAAGCCAGGCACCGAGACCAAAGCCGGCACCGCTGGCTGGTACAACGCTGCCGCCTTCGACAAGTTCGCCAAGGCCGAAGGCCTGTACAGCAAGTCGATCAATGGTGACGCCTTCTCCGACGAAGCCCGTGCCAAGGTCATCGAGCTGATCAAGAACGAAATGGGCGGCAAGGTCGACCTGGTCATCTACTCGCTGGCCTCGCCGGTGCGCAAGCTGCCGCAGACCGGTGAGCTGGTGCGTTCGGCCCTGAAACCGATCGGCCAGCCGTACAAGTCGACTGCCATCGACACCAACAAGGACACCATCATCGAGGCCAGCATCGAGCCGGCTACCGAGCAGGAAATCGCCGACACCGTCACCGTCATGGGTGGCCAGGACTGGCAGCTGTGGATCGACGCCCTGGCTGGCGCCAACGTGCTGGCCGAAGGCGCCCGCACCGTGGCCTTCAGCTACATCGGCAGCGACATCACCTGGCCGATCTACTGGCACGGTGCGCTGGGCCAGGCCAAGCAGGACCTGGACGAAACCGCTCTGCGCCTGGACAAGAAACTGGCCGGCGAAATCAAGGGCGGCGCCAACGTGGCGGTGCTGAAGTCGGTGGTTACCCAGGCCAGCTCGGCCATCCCGGTGATGCCGCTGTACCTGTCGATGGTGTTCAAGATCATGCAGGAGAAGGGTGTTCACGAAGGCACCCAGGACCAGCTGGACCGCATGTACCGTGACCGCATGTACCGTGCCGACGGCGCGCCGGCCGAGGTCGACGAGAAGGGCCGCCTGCGCCTGGACGACTGGGAACTGCGTGACGACGTGCAGAATGCCTGCAAGGCCCTGTGGCCACAGGTGACCACCGAGAACCTGTTCGAGCTGACCGACTATGCCGGTTACAAGAAGCAGTTCCTGAACCTGTTCGGCTTCGAGCGCGCTGACGTCAACTATGACGAAGACGTGGCTACCGATGTGAAGTTCGACTGCATCGAGCTGTAATCGGCTTTAGCCTGTACCGGCCTCTTCGCGGGTAAACCCGCTCCCACAGGTTCCCCACTCCCTTCAGGCTTGGTGAGATGCCTGTGGGAGCGGGTTTACCCGCGAAGAGGCCGGTACAGGCTATAAAATCTTTGCTAGCTTTGGCGCATGACAACAGGGAATGTGCCATGAGCAGCCTCACCCAGCCCGCCACTGCCTTTCGCCACACCGCAGCCGACGGTTACAGCCTCGGCGGCTTCCGCTGGCGCCACGCCCGACCTGACCCCCAGCGCCCGCTGGTGATCATCAACGCTGCCACCTCGGTACGCTGCCGCTACTACTCGCGTTTCGCCGACTACCTGTTCGCCCAGGGTTGCGATGTGCTGACCTACGACTACCGTGGCATCGGCGAATCCCGGCCGGCCTCGCTGCGCGGCTTCCAGGCTTCCTGGAGCGACTGGGGCCGGCTGGATTTCGAAGCCATGCTGGTGCACGCCGCAGAACATTTCCCCGGCCAGCCGGTGGACGTGGTGGGGCACAGTTTTGGCGGCTGCGCAGTGGGGCTGGCACCGTCGGCGAGCAAGGTACGCCGGGTGGTGATGGTCGGCGCGCAATTCGCCTACTGGCGCGATTACGCGGCCGACCAGCGCTGGCAACTGTTCGGCAAGTGGCATGTGGTCATGCCGCTGCTCACCCGGGTGTTCGGTTATTTTCCCGGCAAGCGCCTGGGTTGGCTGGAGGACACGCCATCCGGCGTGGTGCACGACTGGACCACCCGTACCCCACGCTATGAGCACCGACCCAGCGGGCGTGCGCTGGAGGCACTACCGTTCGCCCAGGTGCGGGCGGCAACGCTGGCCATCAGCCTGACCGATGACCCCTTTGGTACCGTGGCGGCGACCGAGCGTTTGCTGGGTTATCTGCAGGGCGGCGAACGCCAGCACCTGCGCATTGCGCCTGTGGATATCTCGGTCGAGGAAATTGGCCATTTCGCGTTTTTCCATGACCGGTTTCGCGAAAGCCTGTGGCCGGTGGCCTTGCAGTGGTTGCAGCAGGGTGGGTTGGCGGGTGGGGTGCCGGGAACCATCATGGATTGATGGTGGGGTGGAAAATCTGGGGCCGCAAAGCGGCCCCGGCTATCTCAAGCCTTGCGCGCAAGCGGCAGCTCGGCAAACTTGACGCCCGCCAGCCCATGCTTGATCAGCGCGCGGATATTGCCATGGTCGCTGCCCTCGGGCGTGGCCACCACGTCACGGTAGTGCTCGCCAAAGGCCAGCAGCGCTTCCTGGTCGCTCAGCCCTTCCAGCAGCGCCAGGCCCAGGGTCTTGCACGAACCTTCGTTCTGCCCGGCCGCATTCGCCACGCCGCCATTGTCGAAGGCCTGTGGCTGGTAGCTGTAGTTGTCGGCTATGAACGCCAGGGTGTCGGCAAACGCGTGTTGGCCGCTGGCCAGGCTGGCGCGCAGGGTGTTCAGGTCAGTCACGAGGTTTTCCTTTTTCGAACGCCGCTTGTTGGTCGGCGCTGGCTTCTTTCTGGTATTGGGCTTTCCACTCGGCGTAGGGCATGCCGTACACCGCTTCGCGGGCGTCATCCAGGCTCAGGTCGAGCTGGCGCTCGTCAGCCGCGGCCTTGTACCACTTGGACAGGCAGTTGCGGCAGAAGCCGGACAGGTTCATCAGGTCGATATTCTGCACATCGGTGCGCTTTTGCAGGTGTTCGACCAGGCGCCGGAACGCGGCGGCCTCGAGTTCGAGCTGTTGCTGTGGGGTCATGGGCTTCTCTCAGGTCATGCGGTTCTTCAGGTGGCGGCCACCGTTGATGACCACCTGGCTGCCGGTGCTGTACTGGCTGGCGAGCAGGTACTTGACCGTCTCGATCAGCGGACCGGCGCCGGGTTCGAACTCCAGCAGGGCCTTTTTCAGGGTTTGCTGGCGGTAGGCTTCGTCACCCCCTTCCTTGAGGATAAGCAGCCCGGGCAGGATACCGTTCACATGCACCTTGGGCGCATATTTTTCGGCGAACGACAGCACCATGTTCTGCAACGCGGCCTTGGTCGCGGCATAGCCGATGTGGCTTTTGCTGCCGCGCGAAGAGGTTTCGTCGCAAATGTGGATGATGTCGGCCTTTTCCACCTTGGCCAGCAGGTCGCCCAGGGCCAGGTTGAGGTGGTAGGGCGCTTCGACGTGCAGGCGGAACATGGTCTCGAGGTTGTCGAGGCCATCGTCGAGCCACAGCGAGGCGTTGTGGATGATGGCGCGCAGGCCGTCGTAATGGTTGTGCAGGTAGTCGATCAGGGCCTGGCGGTCGGCCGCCTGGCACAGGTCGGCCTGGAACTGCACGATGTTCGGGTGGGCCGCCTGTGGCTGGACGCTGCGGCTGGCACTGACCACCGTATGGCCGGCCTGTGCCAGTTCAAGGGCCAGGGCCAGCCCGACGCGCTGGCTGGCTCCGGTAACGAGAATGGGGCTGTTCATGTTCGGGGCGGTCAACTTGTCTGTCCTTTGGTTGCCGCCCAGCATACCCGAACTGTCTACCGCGTGTACGGCCTGGCCTCAGCGGCTGCGCAGGGCGCCAGCAGTGGCCGGGGAGGCATGCAGCCAGCCGGCCAGCAGGCGGGTGGACAGGGGGATGAACAGGTAGACCATCACCGGTGTCAGGCCCAGGGTGCTGAGCAGTACCCGAGGCACCAGGTCCAGTGCTGCCAGCCAGTGGCCGAACACCAGGTTGAACACCAGTGAAACCGGGAAGAAGGCCAGCCAGATGGCCACGGCCTGCTTCCAACGCGGCGGTTTTTGCACCATATTGGTGCAAAACCAGTCGTCGATGCCGCTCACGCGCGCCTCTTTGGGGCGTTCGAACAGGCCGTTGCCGCGTTGCAACCAGGCTCGGCGCGAGGCGGAATGCTCCCAGGCATGCAGGGTCGGTTCGTCGCTGAAGCGGAAGATGATCTGGAACTCGTCGCTATCGCGGGGTGGTGCGAGGATGCCCGAGCCAAGGTAGCCGGGGAAGTCGGTGGCCAGCTGTTCGCCTTCATGCAGCCAGGCCAGCAGGTCCTGGTAGCGGCCATGGGCGGCGCGGCGCGACACCATCAGGGTGACGGGTGGGGTAGACATCGTGTATCTCCTGGCAACGGGGCTGGCGGGTAACCGGCCCCTTTGGCTGCGTGGCCCGGGGTGTTGGGCAACGCAGGCATACATGCAAGAATCGGGCGCGGATTATCGCCCATGTGCGATGTTCGGTAACTGTCAGCTGGCAAACGGTCGCGGCCCAGCGTCTGATATTGTCGTAGTAAACTAGGTGTTCAACTTGCGCACACAGGGTACCCCGTGCAGATGAACAAACAGGGACGTAGTCCGGTAATCGATGCGGGCCTCGCGCAGCAGGACCTGTTTCCGATCCGTGAAGTTTCCCGCCTGACCGGCGTCAACGCCGTGACCTTGCGTGCCTGGGAGCGCCGCCATGGCCTGATCCAGCCAACCCGCACCGACAGTGGCCACCGCCTGTATTCCCAGGCCGACATCGATGACATCCGCCGCATCCTTGGCTGGCTGGAGCGTGGTGTGGCGGTGAGCAAGGTCGCCAGCATCCTCGCGCGCGATCATGCCCTGGCCGGGCAGGCAGGTGGCGCGACGGACAACTGGGTGCGCTGGCAGCAGCAGATTCGCCAGGCGCTGCAACGTTTTGACGTGGTCGGCCTGGACCGCCTGTTCGACGAGGTGTTTGCCGCCTGCACCCTGGACCAGGTATTCAGCGAAGTGTTCATGCCGGTATGGCATGACCTGGCGGTCGGGCAGGGTGGCTACGGGCAGGTCAGCGAGTGGTTGTTCCTCGATCAGTTCCTGCGTGGCCGGGTGTTAGCCCGCTTGCAACTTGCCCGTGCACCGCGCAGCCGCAGGGTGCTGCTGGCGCCGTTGCCGGGGCAGTGCCACGAGCTGGAATTGCTGGTCACCAGCCTGACTCTGGGCAGCGATGAAGTTGGCGTGACGCCACTGGCGAGCGGGCAGCCGCTGGCGGAACTGGCACTGGTCTGCGAGCGCTTGAAGCCGGATGCCCTGGTGCTGTTTTCCCACCAGTCGCCCACGATGGAACTCACCCGGCGCCTGACGCGTCTGGTGGCCGGGCTGGAGTGCCCGTTGTTACTGGCGGGTGAAGCGGCGGAACTGGCACAGGACAGCCTGGCTGGCAGCCCGATCGCCTGCCTGGGCGCGCAGGGCAGCGTGATGCGCCAGCGTTTGCGGCAGTTTCTGGCCGGTCAACTCGATACCTGAGTGTGAAGCTCGGGGTGGGCGCGGCGATGGGCCTGGAGGATATAGTCGCGCAGGCGTTCGATCTCTTCGGTGGGGCTTTGGCTAAGGTCGTAGGCGGCCAGATCCTGGCCGATGCGCCGGCCCAGCACGCCATGCAGTTCGATGGGAGGGATGCCGCCAGGGGCGAAGCGCAGTTCGAAGCTGGCTGGTGCCGCTGGCAGGCCACGGACTTCCAGCAATGTACCCTTGAACGAGATATCGCGGACCCACAGGCCGCTTTCCTGCCCATGGGCATCGAGCAGCGCGCTCGGCTGGTCCATCGACAGGCGCCAGGGGCGCAGCATGGGGCCATCTTCGTAGATTTCCGGTGAGCCCAGTTGCAGGTGCAGGGCGTGGAACTCGTCTTCCACCAGTTGCAGCGGGAAGCTGATCTGCTGGTTGTTGAACTGGGCCTGCAAGGTTACCTGCTCGTTGGCCACCAGGCGGGTGAGCAAGCTCTGGATGCGGCGGTCGCCATTGACCAGCAGGCTCGACATGGGGTCGGCCAGGTTCAACTGCGGCGAATGCTGCATGTTCTGTATGAAGTCCAGTTCGTCCTGGGTCAGGAGCGCTTCTGCTTGCATGATCGAACTCGGTGGTGGCGATTTCTTCAACGGAATTGACAGTGCGTGACGTACTTGGTTCAGGTGCGTTCGTCGGGTTTCGGACGAACGCGCAGTTCGGCCAGTTCCCGCTCCAGTTCGACCTGGCGAGTGACGTCTTTCTGGATACCGATGAAGTAGGTGCGCTGTTCAGCGTCGTGCCTTACCGGGGTGATCGACAGCTCGTTCCAGAAGGCGCTGCCATCCTTGCGGTAGTTGCGCAGCACTTCGCGGCACGGGCGGCCTTCGGCCAGGGCCTTGCGGATGCGGGCGCGGCCAAGCTGGTCACGGTCGTCGGCCTGGAGGAAGCGGCAATCCTGGTAGAGGATTTCGTCACGGCTGTAGCCGGTCAGGCGTTCGAAGGCGGCGTTCACGTAGATGAGGATGGTGTCGTCGCCTTCCTGTTCGGCGACCACGATGCCGTCATTGGACGCATCGACCATGGATTGCAGCAGTTGCGCGTTGATCATGTTCGGGCCATTGAGTAAACAAGGGTGCGAAGCAGGCTGAGGATGGTGACTTTGGTAGAGGCGGCCTTTTGCCAGCGCCGGATGCTAGTATCCTACGTTTTCACTCAGTTTCGGAATCCTCTACCCGATGAAAGTCGCCATTATTTCCGGATCGGTCTACGGCACCGCCGAAGAAGTCGCCCGTCACGCTGAATCGCTGCTCAAGGCTGCGGGCCTGGAGGCCTGGCATGCGGCGCGCGCCACCTTGCAGGACCTTGAAGGTTTTGCCCCCGATGCCTTGCTGGCCGTGACCTCGACCACGGGTATGGGCGAACTGCCGGACAACCTCATGCCGTTGTACAGCAGCATTCGCGATACCCTGCCCGCGGCCTGGCGTGGCCTGCCGGGGGCGGTGATTGCGCTGGGCGACTCCAGCTATGGCGATACCTATTGTGGTGGTGGCGAGCAGATGCGCGAGCTGTTCGCCGAACTGGGCGTGCGGGAAGTGCAACCGATGCTGCGCCTGGATGCCAGCGAGACGGTTACCCCGGAGGCGGATGCAGAGCCTTGGTTGGCTGAGCTTGTTCAAGCATTGAAGGCCTGAGGTTTTTCCCCCGCCTGGGCCGGCCCCTTCGCGGGCTCGCCCGCTCCCACAGGATCCTCACCATCCTCGGGATCAGCGGTATACCTGTGGGAGCGGGCAAGCCCGCGAAGAGGCCAGCAAGGGCAACTCATTCCTTGCTGTCGAGCACCGGCCACTCGTTCACCAACGCCAACCACGCCTGCGCCGCCCGTGACAGGTACGCCCCACGCCGCCAGATGAACGCGATATCCCAACGCAAATCCTCTGGCGAGCGCAGCGGTAAACGCACCACCCCGGGGCGTTCCAGCGCTTTCGCCACCACACGGGGCAGCAACACCACGCCCTGGCCCGCCGCCGCCAGCGCCGCGAGGAAGTCCGCCTGGCCACTGCGCCCGCCTTCTTTCGGGGTGAAACCCTGCTGCTGGCACGCCTTCAGCAATCGGTCATTGAGCACGAAGCTGCGCTGGTAAAGCAGGAACGGGGTATCGGCCAGCTGCTGCAGGTCCACCCTGTCCTCGCCCGCCAGCGCGTGGCCGACCGGCAGCAGGGCGTCCAGCGGTTCGTTGCAGAACGGCTGGTAGTCGAACGCCTCGTCACTGGGCGTCAGGCTGCCACCCAGTTCCAGTTCGCCACTCCTGACCGCCTGTTCGATGTTGCGGCTGCCGCCTTCGAGCAACTGGATCGCGATGTTCGGGTGACGCCGCCGATACTCGGCGAACAACCCGGCAAACAGTGCGTCGCTGCCCAGCATCGGCAAGCCCAGGCGCAGTTCGCCGCGGCCCATCTGGCTGAGGTCGTCCAGTTCGCTGAGCAGTGCCTGACGTTGGCGCAGCAAGGCTTCGCCACGCTCCAGCACAATGCGCCCGGCAGCGGTCAGGTGTAGCTGCGAGGCCTGGCGCTCCAGCAGCGGCTGGCCCACATCTTGCTCAAGCTGGGCCACCTGTTTGCTCACCGCCGACTGGCTGATGTGCAGGGTCTGCGCCGCCTGGGTGAAACCGCCGCGGTGGACCACTTCGATAAAGCTGCGCAGCTGTTTGAATTCCATGATCGCAATTCCATTCTGGAATGGTGTTCAGTCTAACAATTCGCTTCTGGCCTAGGCAGCCGAATCTTAAAATGAGGGCCTGTCGAGGAACCCCCCATGAAACCCGCGTTACTGAAAAAAGCCCTGCGCCTGCTCGTCGAGCTGGCGATCCTCTGTGCCCTGTTCCTGCTCGGCGGCCAGCTTGCCAGCTGGCTGGGCTGGCCTATTCCCGGTGGCGTGATGGGCCTGGCATTGCTGCTGTTGCTGTTCGCCTCGGGTGTGCTCAAGCCGGCCATGCTGCAACTGGGCGCCGGCTGGCTGATGGCTGAGATGCTGTTGTTCTTCATCCCGGCGCTGATGAGCCTGCTCGATTACGGCGCCCTGATCCGTGCCGAGGGCTGGCGCATCTTGCTGGTGATCGCCGTGAGCACCCTGATGGTAATGGTGGTGACCGCGTTGACCGTGGAACTGGTGTGCCGCTGGAGGTTGCGCCATGAGCCTTGAACCCATGCCGCTGTTCTGGCTGGCCCTGACCTTGCTGGCCTACCTGGGCAGCCGCTGGTTGTACCGGCGCAGCGGGCGCTACCTGCTGTCGCCGCTGATCCTGGTGCCGATACTGTTGCTGGCGGTAGCCGTGCCGCTGCACACCGCCTATGCCGAGTACGCCCGCAACACCCACTGGCTGATGAGTGTGCTTGGCCCGGTGACCGTGGCCTTCGCGGTGCCGATCTGGCAGCAACGGGCCATGCTGGCGCGCCACTGGCCGGCACTGATGGTGGGCATGGTCGCTGGCAGCAGCGCTTCGATCGCCAGTTCCTGGGGGTTGGCTCATATGTTGGCGCTGGACAGTGCGACCAGCCTGTCGCTGGTGCCGCGTTCGATCACCACGCCTTTTGCCATGCCATTGGCCCATGACCTGGGTGGCGTACCGGAGCTGACGGCGGTGTTCGTGATGTTCACCGGTGTGCTGGGCGCCATGTTCGGCGGCGTGCTGCTGCGCTGGTTGCCGTTGCGCACGCCGCTGGCACGGGGCGCGCTGTTTGGTGTCGGTGCCCATGGCGCCGGGGTCAGCCGGGCACAGGAGGTGGGCCGCGAGGAAGGTTCGGTGGCCGGCCTGGTCATGGTCCTGACCGGGCTGCTCAACCTGTTCGCGGCACCGCTGCTGGCCATGCTGCTCTGACCGTTCGTGCCACTGACTCGCCAAGTCATCAAGCTGGCTGGCAACGCAAGTTCCAGCCCATGGGCTGCTGGCTAGACTCAGCCTCGACATAGAGAGCACATGTAAGTGCCGAGGTGACATGCAATGACCGCAGCCTTGCTCTATTCCGCCAACACCACTTCACCGGGACCGTTCTGATGCCTATGGCCGAAATTCCATTGTGCGTCTGGCGTACCCGGGGACAGAGTTTCGATTTCCGGGGCCAGAGCATCCGCTACTGGACCGCAGGGCAAGGAGAGCCCCTGCTTCTGTTGCACGGTTTCCCCACCGCCAGTTGGGATTGGCACTACCTGTGGGGGCCTCTGGCCCAGCGCTTCCGGGTTATCGCCTGCGACATGCTTGGCTTTGGCGATTCGGCCAAACCGGTCGATCACGTCTACAGCCTGATGGAGCAGGCCGACCTGCAGCAGGCCTTGCTCGCCGAGCTGAGGGTCGACCAGCCGGTGCATCTGCTGGCCCACGATTACGGCGGCAGTGTGGCCCAGGAACTGCTGGCGCGGCATCATGAACAGCGCGCCAGTATTGCCAGCTGCGCGTTCCTCAACAGCGGGCTGTTCCCCGAAAGCTGCCGCATGCTGCTGATCCAGAAGCTGCTGCTCAGCCGCCTGGGCTGGCTGGTAGGGCGCTCGTTCGGCCGCGACGACCTGGTGCGCAACGTGATCCAGGTCTACGGCCCTTGCACCCACCCCAGTGAAAGCGTGCTGGATGACTTCTGGAGCCTGATCGCCGCCAACCGTGGCACGCGCATCCTGCACAAGCTGGTGGGATACGTGCCGGAGCGCAGGTTGCACCGCGACCGCTGGGTTGGCGCGATGCAGCATGAAGGCGTGCCGCTGCGCTTCATCAATGGCATGGTCGACCCGCTGTCTGGCGCGCACATGGTGGAGCGCTACCGGCAACTGGTGCCGGAGCCGGACACCGTGCAGTTGCAGGGCATCGGCCATTACCCGCATACCGAAGCGCCGGTGCAGGTGCTGCGCCATTACCTGGCCTTTCGTGAACAACCGCTGAGCTATTACCAGCAGAAAGTGGCGTGGTACTGACAGGGCCTCATCTCCGGCAAGCCGGCCCCATAACCATCGCGCTGCGTTATTGCCAGGCATTCAGCCTGCGTGAGCTTGATTGTTCACCCGCCGCTGGCGGCGGACACTCGGCTGACCTGAACCAGCCTGGAGCCATGAGCATGAGCGAGCCTGTCCGTCTGCAAGATCGCGTGGTGATCGTCACCGGAGCCGGCGGCGGCCTGGGCCGCGCCCATGCGCTGCTGTTCGCTGCGCGTGGCGCCCGGGTAGTGGTCAACGACCTCGGCGGCTCCACCCATGGTGAAGGTGCCAGCGCCTCCGCCGCCGACCGGGTGGTAGAGGAGATTCGTGCAGCCGGTGGCCATGCCATTGCCAACCATGATTCGGTCAGCCACGGCGCGCGTATTGTCGAGCAGGCCCTGGACAGCTTCGGCCGGGTCGATGTGCTGGTGAACAATGCCGGCATCCTGCGTGACAAGACCTTCCACAAGATGGAAGACAGTGACTGGGAGCAGGTCTACCAGGTGCATGTCGAGGGGGCTTACAAGGTCACCCGCGCCGCCTGGCCGCACCTGCGCGAGCAGAACTGGGGGCGGGTGATCTTCACCGCTTCCACGTCTGGCATCTACGGCAACTTCGGCCAGGCCAACTACGGTATGGCCAAGCTGGGCCTGTATGGGTTGACGCGTACTTTGGCAATCGAAGGGCGCAAGCATGGCATCCTGGTCAATGCCATCGCTCCCACGGGTGGCACCCGCATGACCGAAGGGCTGATCCCGCCCCAGGTGTTCGAGCGGCTCAAGCCTGAGCTGGTCAGCCCACTGGTGGTGTACCTGGGCAGCGAACAGTGCCAGGGCAGCGGTGAGCTGTTCGAAGTGGGCGGCGGCTGGGTGGGCAAGGTGCGGTGGGAGCGCAGCTTGGGGGTAGGCTTCGATCCGCGTGAAGGCTTTACCCCGGAGCAGGTGGCGGAGAACTGGGCACGGATTGGCGACTTCGACGGGGCGGTGCACCCTCAGGACAGCTTGCAGGCGTTGCAGCAGATGATGGCGAACTTGCAGAAGTATCCGCTGGGCTGAGCTTTGTACTACCTCTGCTGGCCTCTTCGCGGGTAAACCCGCTCCCACAGGTACACCACAAGCCTCTGGGGTAGTGATATCTCTGTGGGAGCGGGTTTACCCGCGAAGAGGCCAGCACGCGCGAAGAATTTTTCAGGGCAGATAAAAAAGGCCGCTGCAAGCCGCAGCGGCCAATCGAGACGTCAGATCAAGGAGCTTCAAAATCTACGTCGGTGAACCTCGCAGGCCTGAAAGGCGGGGGGGAGAGCCCTTCATGCCGGCCAGTGAGTTAAGAATAAGCGCCTGATCCTGTAGGAAAAATAGCCGCTTATGACATTCACCTTTACGTATCGGGCAATAGTGCCGCAAGCGCTCAGCCGGCGGGCGAGTAGCCCATGCGCCAGCTGGTTTCCCGCGCTGCCGCCAGCAGCCGTTGCGCCGCCGGGCCATGCTCGTCGGCATGGAAGATCGACGTAGGCCCGACCACGGTCATCACCGCAGCGATCTGCCCCATGGCATTGAACACCGGTGCCGACAGCGCATCCACGCCCGGCATCAACAGCCCGTGTACATGGTGCAGGCCACGTTCACGAATGCCCGCCAGTACCGCCTGGTAGTCGGCGGCGCTGTGCTGCAGGGCGGCCAGTTCCCGGTCACGCAACTCCACGGTCTCGCGCTCGGGCAGGTAGGCGGCGAACACCAGCCCGGTGGACGACGTGAGCAGCGGCAGTACCGAGCCGATCTGCGTTACCACGGTGACCGCACGCACTGCCGGCTCGATGCTGACCACTGTCGCGCCCTGGTTGCCCCATACGGCAACGAAGCAGCTCTCGTTCAGTTCATCGCGCAGTTGCGACAATGGCAGCGCGGCAATCTTCAGCACATCGATGCTGCCCAGCGCCGCCAGCCCTACCCGCAGTGCCTCGCGCCCCAGGCCGTAATGGTTGGTGGCCGCGTCCTGCTCGGCAAAACCGCTGGCGATCAATGCCTGCAGGTAACGGTGCACCTTGCTCGCCGGCATCTGCACATGTTCTGCCAGGCGCGACAGGGAGGTGGACGGAGAGAGCTCGGCAAGGGCCTTGAGGATGTCGGTGCCGACCTCCGCCGAGCGGACTTTCTGCTTGCCGTTGTCGGCGGGGGAGCTGGCTTTGGCCATGGACATCTTCTTCCGGATTCTTCGAGTCGCGCCTTTATAGCTTGACGCATTGTCCGTAGCAAATTACGTTATTCGTAATCTGATTACGATAAAAACAATGCAGACGCGCTGCCACCCCGCCCCGGGCCAGCAGCCAGCTGCCAGCAACGGCTCGGCCAGAGCCCGGAGGCATCGATGAATCGCGATACGTCACCCGACCTTCACTACCTCAGCGGCTTCGGCAACGAGTTTGCCAGCGAAGCGCTGCCGGGGGCCTTGCCGGTCGGGCAGAATTCGCCGCAGAAGGCGCCCTATGGGCTGTATGCCGAGTTGCTCTCGGGCACGGCGTTCACCATGACCCGCAGCGAGCTGCGCCGTACCTGGCTGTACCGTATTCGCCCGTCTGCCTTGCACCCGCGTTTCGAGCGCCTGGCGCGCCAGCCGCTGACCGGCCCGCTGGGGGCCATCACCCCCAACCGCCTGCGCTGGAACCCCCAGCCGATCCCGGCCGAGCCGACCGACTTCATCGAAGGCTGGCTGCCCATGGTGGCCAACGCTGCCGCGCAAAAACCGGCCGGCGTAAGCATCTACATCTACCGCGCCAACCGCTCAATGGAGCGGGTGTTCTTCAACGCCGACGGTGAACTGCTGCTGGTGCCGGAACAGGGCCGCCTGCGTATCGCCACCGAGCTGGGGGTGATGGAGGTCGAGCCGCTGGAAATTGCGGTGATCCCGCGTGGCATGAAGTTCCGCGTCGAACTGCTCGACGGCCAGGCTCGTGGCTACATTGCCGAAAACCACGGCGCGCCGCTGCGCATCCCGGACCTGGGCCCGATCGGCAGCAACGGTCTGGCCAACCCGCGCGACTTCCTCACCCCGGTGGCGCACTACGAAGAGGCCGATGGCCCGGTGCAACTGGTGCAGAAGTTCCTTGGCGAACACTGGGCCTGCGAACTGCAGCACTCGCCACTGGACGTGGTCGCCTGGCACGGCAGCAACGTGCCGTACAAGTACGACCTGCGCCGCTTCAACACCATCGGCACGGTCAGCTTCGACCACCCGGACCCGTCGATCTTCACCGTGCTGACCTCGCCGACCAGCGTGCATGGCCTGGCCAACATGGACTTCGTGATCTTCCCGCCACGCTGGATGGTGGCCGAAAACACCTTCCGTCCACCATGGTTCCACCGCAACCTGATGAACGAGTTCATGGGCCTGATCAACGGTGCCTACGACGCCAAGGCCGAGGGCTTCGTGCCGGGCGGTGCCTCGCTGCACGGGGTGATGAGCGCCCATGGCCCCGACGCCGAAACCTGCGAAAAGGCTATTGCCGCCGACCTGGCGCCGCACAAGATCGACAACACCATGGCCTTCATGTTCGAGACCAGCCAAGTGCTGCGCCCGAGCCTGCAAGCCCTTGAATGCCCGCAGTTGCAGGCCGACTACGATAGTTGCTGGGCCACCTTGCCGAGCACCTTCAACCCGAACCGGAGATAACCCATGAACCAGACCGCCATTGCCCGTAGCTGGGTCGAGCACGCCAACGGGCACAGCGACTTCCCGCTGCAGAACCTGCCGTTGGGCATCTTCAGCCGGCCGGGTGAAGCCAGGCGCTGTGGCGTGGCCATCGGCGACGCGATCCTCGACCTGGAGGCGGTGCTGGCCGCCGGCCTGTTCGACGGTGCCGCCAAGGCCGCCGTCGAGGCCACCCGTGGTGGAGCGTTGAACGCATTCTTCGCCCTCGGCCGCGGTGCCCGTGTTGCCCTGCGCGAGCGCCTGCTGGTGCTGCTGGGCGAGCACAGCGAACACCAGGCGGCGCTGCAGGCTGCACTGTATCCGGCCAGCGCTTGCCAGCTGCATGTACCGGCGCAGATCGGTGACTACACCGACTTCTACGTGGGCATCGAGCACGCCAAGAACGTGGGCAAGCTGTTCCGCCCCGACAACCCGCTGCTGCCCAATTACAAGTACGTGCCGATCGGTTATCACGGCCGCGCCTCGACCATTCGCCCGTCCGGCACCGATGTACGCCGGCCCAAGGGCCAGACCCTGCCAGCCGGGCACACCGAGCCAAGCTTCGGTCCCTGCGCGCGCCTGGACTATGAACTGGAACTGGGCATCTGGATTGGTCAGGGCAATGACATGGGCCAGGCGATCCCGGTAGGCGATGCCGCCGAGCACGTGGCCGGCCTGTGCCTGCTCAACGACTGGTCGGCGCGCGATATCCAGGCCTGGGAATACCAGCCGCTGGGCCCGTTCCTGTCCAAGAGTTTCATCACCACCGTCTCGCCCTGGGTGGTCACCGCCGAAGCGCTGGAGCCGTTCCGCTGTGCCCAGCCGGCACGCCCGGAAGGCGACCCGCAGCCACTGTCGTACCTGCTGGACAACCGCGACCAGGCTGCCGGTGCATTCGATATCGAGCTCGAGGTGCTGCTGCTGACCGAGCGCATGCGCGAGCAGGGCCTTGCCCCGCACCGCCTGACCCTGAGCAACACCCGCAGCATGTACTGGACGGTGGCGCAGTTGGTCGCGCACCACAGCGTCAACGGCTGCCAGCTGCAACCGGGCGACCTGTTCGGTTCGGGCACGCTGTCGGGCGCCACGCCAGGTTCGTTCGGCAGCCTGCTGGAGATCACCGAAGGCGGCAAGCACCCGGTGGAGCTGGCCAGCGGCGAGGTGCGCAAGTTCCTCGAAGACGGCGACGAGATCATCCTGCGTGCCCGCTGTGCGCGTGATGGTGTGGCCAGCATCGGCTTCGGCGAATGCCGTGGCACGGTCATCGCGGCCAACTGAGGAGGCAGGGGCATGGAGCTGTACACCTATTACCGTTCCACCTCGTCCTACCGGGTGCGCATTGCCCTGGCACTGAAGGGGCTGGCCTACCAGTCCCTGCCAGTCAACCTGCTGCAGGGTGAGCAGCGTGGTGCAGGCTATGTCGCCGTCAACCCGCAGGGCCGCGTGCCTGCCTTGCGCACTGACGGCGGTGAGCTGCTGGTGCAGTCGCCGGCGATCATCGAGTACCTGGAAGAGGTTTATCCACAGCCCGCGCTGCTGCCTGCCACGGCCGAGGCGCGCGCCAAGGTGCGGGGCGTGGCGGCGATCATCGGCTGCGACATCCACCCCTTGCACAACGTCAGCGTGCTCAACCGGCTGCGTCAGGCCGGCCAGGACGAGAGCCAGGTCAACCAGTGGATCGGCCACTGGATCAGCCAGGGGCTGGCGGCAGTGGAGCAACTGATTGGCGATCACGGCTTCTGCTTCGGTGATGAGCCGGGCCTGGCGGATGTCTACCTGATCCCGCAGTTGTACGCGGCCGAACGCTTCAACATCGACCTCGTCAGCTTCCCGCGCATCCTGCGGGTTGCCGCCCTGGCGGCCGGTCACCCGGCGTTCGCCCAGGCCCACCCGGCACAGCAGCCGGACAGCCCGGCTCAGTGAATGGAACGGTTCGCCGCCGGAAGCTTGCCGATACGTTCGGACAGCTTCAGGCGCTGGACCGGGTCTTCCGTCAGCAGTAACGCATGCTCCAGGTCGAAGCGCTCGGCCTGCGGGCAATCCAGATGCTGGTAGAGCGAGGCGCGGGTCACGTAGTCGCTGACCTGTACCGGCCCCAGTTGCATGACTCGCTCGGCATCGATCAGCGCCGCCAGGTGGTCGTCGTTGCTCATGTGCAACTGGCGCAGGTTGCGCGAAAGGCGTTGCAGCATCTGCTGCGGGCTGGCGCTGCGCATGTGCTCGGCAGTCAGCGCTACCTGCGGGCCGAACTGGCGCGCCAGCAGCTCACGGCAATCGTTAGGGTACAGGCGCCGGCCACCACAGGGGTCGAGCAGGTGATCGGCACCTGGTACGCGCAGCAGGAAATGGCCGGGGAAGCCGACGCCCTCAAGGGGGATGGACAGGCGCCAGGCCAGTTCCAGGGCGAGGATGGCCAGGGTCAGCGGTTGGCCACGGCGGCGCTGCAGCACCTTGTCCATCATCGCGGCATGCGGGCGCAGCGGGTGGTATTCATCCTGCTGGAAGCCCAGGGCAGTGAGTTGGCGCAGCAGTGGCTGGGCCAGTTCGCACAGCGGCAGCATCGGCAGGTTGGCGCTGATCTCGCGCTGCAGGTCATGCAGCTTGGCAATGCTGGCCGCGGGCTCGACGCTGGGGTCGTGCTCGGCGGCAATCCACAATGCGGCTTCCAGCAGGGCGACGGGCTCGCGTTCCAGGCAGGCCAGGCAGGCTTGACGAGGCTTCATGGGGCTTCTCCACACACGTTTGAGTATTAGCCGCGGCGCGCGGTTTCGTCCAGTGGTCCGGCGGCGGCGCCAGCCCAAGGGCCGTGCCTATACTGGAAGGAGCACCTCGTAGGGGAGCCTGTCGATGTTCGCGCTGATGCAAAGCACCCGTACCCAGTCGTTGCACTTGTTCACTCACCCGCCCACCGGCCTGAAGGCCGTGGTGGTAATTCACAGCGAGCAGCTGGGCCCGGCCATGGGCGGCTGCCGCTACCTGCCTTACGCCGATGATGAAAGCGCCATGACCGACGCCATTCGCCTGGCCCAGGGCATGAGCTACAAGGCGGCGCTGGCGGGCTTGCCACTGGGGGGCGGCAAGGCGGTGATCATGCGCAACCCGCATGTGGAAAACCGTGCCGCGCTGTTCGAGGCCCTTGGCCGCTTCATCGACACTTTGCAAGGGCGCTTCATCATCGCCGTGGACAGCGGCACCTCGACCCTGGACATGGACTGCATTGCCCAGAGTACTCCGCATGTGACCAGTACCACGGCCTCGGGTGACCCCTCACCGCATGCGGCGATGGGGGTTTTTGCCGGCATTCGTGCGACCACTTCGTTCCGCCTTGGCAGTGATGACCTGCAAGGGCTGCGGGTGGCGGTGCAAGGGCTGGGCAATGTCGGTTATGCGCTGGCGGAGCAACTGCATGCGGCGGGGGCGGACCTGCTGGTGAGTGATCTGGACCCTGGGCGGGTGCGGCTGGCGGTGGAGCAGTTCAATGCCCATCCGGTGACCAACGATGCGTTGATCAGCACCCCTTGCGACATCTTTGCCCCTTGCGGCGTGGGGCCGGTGTTGAACGGACAGAGCGTGATGCAGTTGCGTTGCGCGGCAGTGGCGGGGGCGGCGAACAACCAGCTGACCACCTTGCAGGTAGCCGACCAGCTGGAGTCGCGCGGGATACTGTATGCACCCGACTACGTGATCAATGCCGGTGGGTTGATCTATGTGGCGCTCAAGCATCGTGGCGAAGACCTGGGCACCATCACTGCGCACCTGGCGCGGATACCTTCGCGGCTGACCGAAGTGTTTGGCCATGCGCAGGCAGAGAAGCGCTCGCCGGCACGGGTGGCGCAGATGCTGGCGGAGCGGTTGCTCTACGGCTGAAGGTTGATACCGGCTTTGCTGGCCTCTTCGCGGGCACGCCCGCTCTCATGGAGTTGCACATAACTCATTGAATTAGCAGGGACTCTGTGGGAGCGGCTTTAGCCGCGAACACCGGCGCAGCCGGTGCCATGCACCGCGTTGGATTCTTCGCGGCTAAAGCCGCTCCCACAGGAATACCTCCAGCCCAGCGCTTGTGCCGTACCTGCTGGAGCGGCCAGTGCAGGCAATTACTCGGCCGCTGGCGCTTCGAGCAACTCGGCCAACGCATCCGGCTGGCTCTTGAACGCCCGGGCGAATACATCGCGGTTCCTGGCCATGTAGATACCGGCTTCCTCGACCTGCTGCTCGGTCAGCGAGGGCACTGCCTTGTGCAGTACTTCGGCGAGGCGCTCGGCCAGTTCGAGCATCTTGTCGTGACGGTCTGCTTCGGCCTTATCCATGAACAAGCGCTCCGGGTCGCGGCTGCTGCGGTACACCACTTCGACGGCCATTCATCACCTCTATGCCTTTTGCTGGGTTGATACTGTATCCATATACAGTAATGGCAATGTTGATTGGTTCGCAAGCAGAAATTGTAGCGTGGCGCAAAGGGCTTACTGCTTCATGCCCAACTCAGCATCATCCATCAGCGCCTTGGCCATCGCGCTCAAGTAGTGCGCAGCCCAGATCATCATCGGTTTCTCGTCCATCAGGCCGGTGATGGTCAGTTCGCGTACATAGCCCATCAGCTCTGAGGACTGCTCGCGGGCGTCCCGGCAAGGGATGCCTGGCTCGATGCGGAAGAGTGGGTGGGTGCCGTTTTCACCTTGGAAGAAGGTGGTTTTGCCGACGGTGAATTGGGTGTCTTCTGTGGTCATTTTTGAATCCCCTGAAAATTCTCGACTGCCTGGACGGGCCCTTTCGCGGGTGAACCCGCTCCCACAGGTACTGCATCTACCTCAAGGCCTGTGGAGATCCTGTGGGAGCGGGTTTACCCGCGAAGAGGCCAGCCCAGCCAACGCAACACTCAAACCTCAGTGCAAAGTCCGAGGCTCAGCGGGCATCTGCACCCGAACTAGTGCCGACTCAAGCAAAGCCCGCAACGTCTCCAGCTCATGCATTGAGGTCATCATCAAAATCGATGCTGGCGACTTGGGCTGAAGCAACAAGGCCTGATGCACCACGGTGGCTGCGCACAACGCATAGTCCGTAGCCTGGATCAGGGTGTCTTCAAGGGAATGGGGGGGTGTGGGGTGGATCGGGGACTACTTTCAGCATGATGAAGGCCTGTTCAAGTTTGGGCCACCACCTCCTGCTGTCAAACAGGAAGGCGGCAGCTGTGCATGGGTTGACAGACCGGTGAACAGAACCAAAAGCCGGCGCACACGAGGTGCCCCATGACAGCTGCCATAAAGGCAAAGCCATGTGGTTAGTTCAGGGCGGCCTGTCAAAGCCGGTCGCTGTTTGGCAGCGACGATCCGAGACTAGTGCTCATCCCCGAACACCACAATGGCAGGGAGTATCTTTGGGAAATGCCCTACAAGGAAGGGGTTAAATCTGATTTTTCCCAGCACAGGGCCGTGTTTCTGGCAACTTGCCACGCCTCAAGGTGCCTTGCGGCAATCGGTCGCCTTCCAAGGCAGGGGCCTGGCCCTTTAACTGCATGGCACAAGCGTCACAGCGGTGACGCATCATCCTTCAAGACGTATCGGGGAATGGAACATCGTGAACATCAAATGGGCAGAAAAGCTGCGCAAGGGCCTGCACGGCTCGGCCGACTCGCTGGGCAACCTGTGCGTCGAGGCATTCCATTACCTGGCACTGTTCGGCATCGGCGCGATCACTGCCTATGCGGCGGTGATGACGTTCATGGACATGCTCGGCAAGGGCGGGGTCAGTGTCGATGACATCCTGCTGCTGTTCATCTATCTGGAACTGGGGGCGATGGTCGGTATCTACTTCAAGACCAACCACATGCCGATCCGCTTCCTGCTGTACGTGGCCATCACTGCGCTGACCCGCCTGCTGATCGGCGACGTCTCGCACCACAAGGCGCCCGACGTAGGGCTGTTGTACGTGTGCGGTGGCATCCTGTTGCTGGCGTTCGCGATCCTGGTGGTGCGCTACGCTTCTTACCGCTACCCCTCGACCAAGGCGCTGGATGCCAGCGGCAAGGAAGTGGAAGAGGGCAAGTAACCCTCAGTTGGCGATGAAATGGCGCGGCTCGTGGCGGGCGTCGCGGGTCAGCGCGGCCAACACCTGCAGGGGGTTCTGGCAGAGTTCGATGGCCAGGCCCAGGCGGATGCTGTCGATTACCCGCTGCAGGCGCACCGGGTCATTGCGCTGGGCCTGGGTGATGAGGCGCTTGGCGACCACCCCAGCATCGTCGGACAGGGTCAGCATGATGCTGCCGTCGAGGTTTGCAATGCTCAGGTTGACCCGGTACTCGGGGGCGAATGCAGCACTGATTCGTTCGAATGGGTTGCTCATGGTCGTGCTTCTGCGCTGAATGAATGCAGGAGTTGACCGGGAAAATCACCGGTTGGTTCAGCGCCATCGCTCGATACAAACGAAAACGCCCGGCATCAGGCCGGGCGTTTTGCATTGCCGATCAGGCGTCCGGGTCACTCAGTTCCAGGGCGCCGCGCTTGCTGCGCAGTTTGCCGTAGAAGTGTTCCAGCGCGTGGTTGAGCTTGGCGGCGGCACCATCGACCGCCTGGTCCAGCGAAGTGGCGGTGTGGGTCACCGAAATCGGTTGATGGCCTTTGGGGCGAGCCTCCATCTGGCAGCGTTTGTCATGCGGTCCGGGCTTGGCGCCGTTCTCGTCGCGCAGGTGAACCTCGATGCGGGTGAGGTCGTCCTCGTAACGTTCCAGCGAGTTCTGCAGTGTGCTGCGGACCCACTGGTCGAGCCGGGCATTGCCTTCGAAATGGTTGCTGCTGTTGACCTGGATTTGCATGATTCAATCCTTATTCAGCTTGCTCGCATGGAGACGCGCCTAGGCCTTTGAGACCCTTGGTATTTCTGCGTCTCTTGACTCTAAGGTCAGGCAATGGCGCGACGAATTCAAGCCCTTTTTGAAAATAAATTTCTTGTTGCATTCAAGGCGACAGGCGGCGCATCGCTCGGCCTTTGCTTATGAGAATTGAAATCATTATTATTGCAACCCCGTAAACGCCCGGACCTTCGCCATGACGCGCAAAACCGCCGGCCTCTCGCTCAGCTATCGCATGGCCGTGACCTCACGCAGCCTGGCCGCGCTGCTGGGCGGCTACCTGCTGGCGTCCATGGCCAGCGTCTGTATTGCCCTGGTAGCGCCACTGCCACAGGTCGATGCCACGCTCACCGGCCTGCTGCTGTCATTCGTCTTCTACTTGCTGGCGTTCATCTGGTGCTTCGCCTGCCGCAGCGCTTGGCGCGCCTGGCTGGGCGTGCTGGCGCCAAGCGTGCTGCTGGGGGGGATCAGCGGGTTGGCCTACTGGATGAAAACCCCATGAAAGAAGGCTTCCGCCAGGCCATGGCCTGGCTGCACACCTGGACCGGACTGATCTTCGGCTGGCTGTTGTTCGCCATTTTCCTCACCGGCACGCTGTCGTATTTCAAGGAAGAAATTACCCACTGGTCGCAGCCAGAAGTGCGCAGCCATGCGCTGGACCCAATCCATAGCCTGGAGGTGGCCCAGCGTTACCTGCAGGACAACGCCGGGCACTCGGGCACCTGGCTGATCCGCATGCCCAACACACGCGAGGCCGCCTTGAGCGTGGGCTATCGCGACCCCAATGGCGGGCCGCGCGGCTTCGCCAGCAAGACCCTCGATACCCAGACCGGCGAGCCGGTCGAGGCACGCGACAGTCGCGGTGGCGAGTTCTTCTACCGCTTCCACTTCCAGTTGCAGATGCCTCACCCCTTCGGCCGCTGGCTGTCGACGTTCTGTGCCTTCATCATGCTGCTGGGCCTGGTCACCGGCATCATCACCCACAAGAAGATCTTCAAGGAGTTCTTCACCTTCCGCCCCGGAAAGGGCCAGCGCTCCTGGCTGGACGGGCACAACGCCTTCGGCGTGCTGGTGCTGCCGTTCCATCTGATGATCAGCTACAGCAGCCTGGTGCTGTTCATGTACCTGGTGATGCCGGCCGGCATCATGGCCAGCTATGGCAATGACACCGGCAAGTACTTCAACGACCTGTTCGGCCGTAACGATGCGCCCAAGGCGGCCCAGGTGGCCGCGCCGCTGGTACCGTTGCCGAGCCTGTATGCCAAGGTGCAGGACCTGCAACCGGGCGCGCGTATCGGCCGTATCCAGGTGGACAATGCCGGCGACAGCAATGCCCGCGTCACCTTCACCCAGTCCGCGGCCGACCATGTGGCCTATCGGCGCAGCGCCAACTGGACCTTCGATGGCGCCAGTGGTGCGCTGCTGAGCCAGGGCAAGCCGGAGAGCGGCGCGATGATGACCGCCTTCAGCTTTGCCGGCCTGCACATGGGCAACTTCGCCGGGCCCTGGCTGCGCTGGCTGTACTTCTTCTTTGGCGTGGCCGGTACTGCGGTGATCGGTACCGGGTTGGTGATGTGGCTGGGCAAGCGCCAGCTCAAGCATGCCAAGAGCGAACGCCTGCCGGGCGAACTGCGCCTGGTCGAAGTGCTCAATATCGCCAGCATGAGCGGCCTGCTGCTGGCTGTGGCGGGCTTCTTCTGGGCCAACCGCCTGATCCCCATGGGCGTCGAAGGCCGGGCCGACTGGGAGGTCAATGCCTTTTTCATCACCTGGGGCCTTTCGCTGGTGCATGCCGTGCTGCGTAGCGGGCGCCGGGCCTGGGGCGAGCAACTGGTACTGGGCGCGCTGGCCTTCGCCTTGCTGCCGCTGCTCAATGGCCTGACCACCGGCCAGGGCTTGAACCATTCGCTGCAGGCGGGTGACTGGGCCATGGCCGGCTTCGACCTGACCGCACTGGGCACTGGCCTGTTCCTGGCCTGGCTGGCCGGCAAGATGTTGCGCAGCCCCAAGCCAGTGGCCAAGCGCGCCCCTCGTGCAGCAAAAAAACCGAGCACCGAAACGGCGGAGGTAAGCTGATGCTGGGTAATGCACTGATCGCCTTCGCAGGCTTCGTCGCCTTGTGCCTGGCCATGGAGAAACACTTCGCCGACCTGCTCGGGCGCAAGCCGCGCCCGGGGCAGTTGCGCCTGTTGCGCAGCGCCGGCTGGCTGCTGCTGGTGCTGTCGCTGGTGCTCAGCGTGCACCTGCGCGGCTGGGCCCATGGCCTGGTGGAGTGGACTGCAGTGCTGATGGCAGGGGTGACCCTGTGGGTGTTCGGCCTGCCATACCAACCCCGCCTGCTGCTGGGCCTGGCCGCCGCCAGCGTGGTGCTGGGGCCGTTGCTGGCCGTGTTCGCCGAGTGACCTGGTGAGCGAGCCGGGCGACATGACCGAGGCGGATGCCGAAAGCGGCGGCGGGCGTGCGCGCTTCGTCCAGGTGTTCCTGGCCCAGCGGGCACGCATGGAGGCACTGGTGAGCCGCCGGGTCGGCTGCCGGGCCACGGCATCGGACCTGGTCCAGGAGCTGTTCCTGCGCTTCTGGCGCCGCCCTGAGGTCAAGGTCGAGGCGCTGGACACCTACCTGCTGCGTTGCGCCGGCAACCTGGCCATCGACCACCTGCGCAGCGAAGGCAGCCGCGAACGTGCGGCCGAAGCTGTGTTGCCGGTGGATGCAGCGGCCATGGCCCAGGCGCCGGAGCAGGCCGTGGAGGTCGACCACGATTTGCAGCGCATCGAAGCGGCCTTGCGTGCCTTGCCTGAACGCACCCGGCAGATCTTCCTGCTCAACCGCATCCACGGCTGCAAGTACGGCGAGATCGCCAAGGCCATGCAACTGTCCCAGAGTGCTGTGGAAAAGCATATGATGCGCGCCCTCGAAGCGTGCAAGGCGAGTGTTGCCGAGCCCGCGTCCACCCCACGCCGGCCAGGGAGTGCCCGTCGATGAGCCGTTTACCGCAGATCACCGAGGCGCAGTCCCGGGCCGCGCTGCAATGGCTCAGCCGAATCAACGAGCAGCCCGCGCAGGCCGAGGGGGCGGCGTTCAAGCGTTGGTTGTTGGCCGACCCCGGGCATCGCGCAGCCTACGAACAGGCCCAGGCGCTGTGGCAGAGAAGTGCCATCCCGGCGGCGCGCCTGGCTGATGAAGAGCATGAAGGCCTGCAGCGCTACCTGGATGCCATGGCCAGGCCACCGGCCACGCGCCGGTGGCGGGTCGGGGCGATTGCAGTGGCGGCCTGCCTGCTACTGGCCTTTGGTGTCGCCGGTGGTTGGCACCCGGGATACTGGTTGCAGGACCTGCGAGCCGACTACAGCAGCACCGGGCAAGTTCGCCAGGTAACGTTGGCTGACCAGTCACAAGTGACGCTGGATGCGGGTAGTGCGATTGCGGTGGATTTCGCCCACGGCGAGCGCCGCGTGCGGTTGCTGCATGGTGCAGCGTTCTTCCTGGTTACGCATACCGGCGCGCCATTCCTGGTCGAAGCTGGCGGTGGCGAGGTGCGGGTGCTCGGCACCCAGTTCGAAGTGCGCGAGCAGGGCGATGGTGCCCACGTCACGGTACGCAGCGGGCGGGTGGCGGTGAGCCCGGCACCGGGCGCCATATCGCGTGAACTGACGGCCAACCAACAGGTGGCCTACGCTGCCGGTCGGGTGGGCGATACCCAGGCAGTGGACAGCGACAACCGCCTGGCCTGGCGACAGGGCTGGCTGAATTACTACCAGGTGCCGCTGGCACAGGTGGTCGAGGACCTGGGGCGCTATTACCCGGGGCGCATCCTGTTGCTCGATGGTGAGCTGGGGCAGCGCAAGGTCAGTGGTAGTTTCCCGGTGGCCGAGCCGTTGCTGGCGCTGGATTCGCTGGGCAAGGTAATGGGCTTTTCGCGGCAGACTGTGCTGGGGCGGTTGACCCTGATCCGGTAGTCGCCTGTGCGGGCCTCTTCGCGGGCTTGCCCGCTCCCACAGGTACTGCACCGGATTCGAAACTTGTGCAGTCCCTGTGGGAGCGGGCAAGCCCGCGAAGAGGCCGGCACAGGCAGAAAATATTTTTCAGGCAACGGGTGAGGTAACAGGACGTGGCATCCGTGTAATGAGTGGAAGTGCGATTCATTCGCAGTCATATCCCTCTCACAGGTCAGCGTCCATGAAGTTCACCCCGCGTTGTGTCCCCCTCTGGCTAGGCCTTTCCGTGCTCCCGGCACTCGCGGTCGCCCCCCTGGCCTGCGCCGCCGAGCAACAGCAGGCGTACGCCTTTGCCCAGCCGGCGCAACTCCTGGCCCAGGCACTCAACGCCTTCAGCCGCACCACCGGCCAGAGCGTGGTCTACACCCTGGAACTGCCCGGCGTGCAGGCGCCGGCGCTGAACGGCAGGTTCAGCGCCGAGCAGGCCCTGCAACAGCTGCTGGGCACTACCGGGCTGGCCTGGCGCCGCGTCGATGCACGCACCCTCACCCTCGAGGCGGTGGACACCTCCGGCGCCCTCAACCTGCAGGCCACCACCGTGACCTCGCAACTGGACGACTACAGCTACCAGCCCCCGGCTACCGCCTCGATCATGCGCGGGCAGGGCCCGAGCCAGGACATCCCCCAGGCAATCAATGTGGTACCGGCCCAGGTCATCCGTGACCAGGCCCCGCGCAACCTCGACGACGCCCTGGCCAACGTCAGCGGCATCACCCAGGGCAACAACTTCGGCGGTACCTCTGACACGGTGATGAAGCGCGGCTTCGGCGACAACCGCGACGGCTCGATCATGCGCGATGGCATGCCTGTCGTGCAGGGCCGCAACCTCAACGCCAGCACCGAGCGGGTCGAAGTGCTCAAGGGCCCGGCCTCGCTGCTGTACGGCATCCAGGACCCGGGCGGGGTGATCAACGTGGTCAGCAAGCGCCCGCAACTCGAGCAGTACAACGCCCTGACCGTGCGCGGGTCGACCTACGGTAGCGGCAAGAACGGCAGCGGCGGCGGGCTCGACAGCACCGGCGCGCTGGGCGACAGCAACTTCGCCTATCGCCTGATCGTCGATCACGAGGATGAGGACTACTGGCGCAACTACGGCGTGCACCGCGAATCGCTGGTGGCGCCGTCGCTGGCCTGGCTGGGTGAAGATACCCAGGTGGTACTGGCCTACGAGCACCGCGAATTTCTCTCCCCCTTCGACCGTGGTACGGCGTTCGGCAACAACGGCCACCCGCTGGACATCCCGGCCACGCGGCGCCTTGACGAGCCGTTCAACGACATGGAGGGGCGTTCCGACCTGTACCGTCTGGAAGTCGACCACCAACTGGCCGATGACTGGAAGCTGCACTTCGGCTACAGCTTTAACCGCGAAACCTATGATGCCAGCCAGGTGCGGGTGACCGGGGTAAATGAAGAAAGCGGCACGCTGGCACGCAGCATCGACGGCACCCACAACGCCATGAGCCGTGACCAGTTCGCCACGCTGAGCCTGGCCGGTAATGTGGAACTGGCCGGGATGCAGAACGACCTGCTGTTCGGTGTCGATCACGAGGACCGCAAGATCTTCCGCGGCGACCTGATCCGGCAGACGGCCCGATCCACCTTCAGCTATGTGAGCCCGGTCTACGGCCAGGAAGTGGAGGGCACCCAAGTCGGTGCCAAAGAGAGCGACCAGACCGACAAGCTGCGTACTGATTCGCTGTTCTTCCAGGATGCCCTGCACCTGGACGATCACTGGATCCTGGTGGCTGGCGCACGCTTCCAGCAATACGACCAGTTGGCCGGGCGCGGCCGGCCGTTCCTGGTCAACACCGACACCAGCGGCCAGAGCTGGGTACCGCATGCCGGTGTGGTCTACAAGGTCGATGAGCAGCTGTCGCTCTATGCCAGCTACAGCGAATCGTTCAAGCCCAACTCGACGATTGCACCCTTGAGCATTGGCGGTGGCCTTACCCAGACCCTCGACGGCAGCTTTGCCCCGGAGGAAGGCAAGTCGTGGGAGCTGGGCGCCAAACTCGACATGCCTGGCCGTGTCACGGGCACTCTGGCGTTGTTCGATATCACCAAGCGCAACGTGCTCGTTTCCAACTTTGATACCAGTACGCGCGAAACGGTGTACAGCAATGCCGGGGAGGTCAGCTCGCGTGGTGTCGAACTCGACCTGACCGGCCAGTTGAGTGAGCGCTGGAGCCTGATCGGCAGCTACGCCTTCACCGATGCGCAAGTGACCAAGGACCCGGACCTCAAGGGCAACCGCCTGCAAAACGTGGCCCGGCACAGTGGTTCGCTGTCGGCGGTGTATGACTATGGCAGCTTGTTCGGTGGCGATCGCCTGCGCATTGGCGCGGGGGCGCGGTACGTGGGCGACCGGGCTGGTAACTCGACCAACACCTTCGAGCTGCCGTCCTATACCGTGGCCGATGCCTTTGCCAGCTACGAGACCAGGCTCGACGAGCACAAGGTGCTGTTGCAGCTGAACGTGAAGAACCTGTTCGACAAGGTTTACTACAGCTCGGCGGTGAACCAGTACTTTGTGGCCATTGGCGATGCGCGGCAGGTGAGCTTGTCCAGTACCTTCGAGTTCTAGGTATTTGGGGCTGCTTTGCAGCCCTTCGCGGGCACGCCCGCTCCCACAGGTTTACTACAAGCCTGAAGCTGATGCTGTACCTGTGGGAGCGGGCATGCCCGCGAAGGGCCGCAAAGCGGCCCCAGTTTCACGAATTGAAGGCCAAACGGTATTCGCCTGGTGTAGCACCGACCGCCTGGCGGAACCGGTTGCTGAAATGGCTGGCACTGGCAAACCCGCACAACAGGGCAATCTCCCCCAACGGCATCACCCCCAGCCGCAACAGCTGGCAGGCCCGATGCAGCCGCCGAGCCAGCAGATACTGGTGCGGCGGCAGCCCGAAACTAGCGCGGAACATACGGGCAAAGTGGTATTCGGACAGGTTGCAGCGCAAGGCCAGTTCACCCAGGGTGATGGGCTGGTCGAGGTGCGCTTCGATGTAGTCGACCAGCTGCCGGCGCAGGTTCGGTGCCAGCCCGCCTTTCAGGCGCAGGCCCTGGCGCAGCCCGACCTGGCTGAGCAGCGCATGGTCGACGATCTCGTGTGCAAGGCTGCTGGCCAGCAGGCGTTCGCCAGGTTCATCCCAGTCCAGGGTTATCAGCTGGCGAAAGCGCGTGGCTTGTTGCGGGTCATCGAGAAAGGTCGCTTCCTGCAGTTGCAGCTCACGCGGTTCACGGTCGAGCAGGCGCACGCAGCCCAGGGCGAATTGCGCCTCGCTGACATACAGGTGTGCCAGGCGAATCGCGCCATTGACCACCCAGTTCGACTCGTGCCCGGCCGGCATCACGCACAGCTTGTCGGGCGCCCCTTTGTCGCCCGGGCGCTGGCGGCGGAAGGTGCCAGTGCCGTCGGCGATGTAGCACGACAGGGTGTGATGGCTCGGTGCCTGGTAGTCGCGGGCATCATCGCGGTTGCTCCACAACGCCGCTGCCAGCCCGTCGCCCAGGTGCGCGCTCAGCTCCAGCCGGGCGTGGGGCGAGGCGTGCATGGCGTTGAACACTTGCAGCTGGGTGAGTGGGGTCATGGGCGGTTCCTCTTGCCAGCCATCCTACTGCGCCTTGGGCAGGCTTACAGCTACCTGCAGGACAAATGCGCAAGTTTGTGCAAGCCGTTCAGGGGCACCCGGAAGAAACTGGAGGCCTCGGCGAGGGCTGCGCCCTCGATTCGCGGCTAAAGCCGCGAAGCGCCGGGCACCGATCTTGAAAGGCCCAAGGAACCGCCGCCATGAACCTGTCACTCTACCTGCTCACCGTCCTGATCTGGGGCACCACCTGGATCGCCCTGAAACTCCAGCTAGGCGTTGTCGCCATTCCGGTCTCGATCGTTTACCGCTTTGCCCTGGCCGGGCTGATCCTGTTCGCCTTCCTGCTGCTCACCCGGCGCCTGCAGCCGATGAACCGGCGTGGCCACCAGATCTGCCTGGCCCAGGGCCTGTGCCTGTTCTGCGTCAACTTCATCTGCTTCCTCAGTGCCAGCCAGTGGATCGCCAGCGGCCTGATCGCCGTGGTGTTCTCCACCGCCACCCTGTGGAACGCGCTGAACGCACGGATCTTCTTTGGCCAGAAGATCGCCAGCAATGTGCTCGGCGGCGGCGCCTTGGGCTTGCTCGGCCTGGGCCTGCTGTTCTGGCCGGAGCTGTCGCACCAGGCGGCCAGCCGCGAAACCCTGTACGGCCTCGGCCTGGCCCTGCTCGGCACGCTATGCTTCTCGGCCGGCAATATGTTGTCGAGCATGCAGCAGAAGGCCGGGCTCAAGCCCATGACAACCAATGCCTGGGGCATGGTCTACGGGGCAGCGATGCTGGCGGTGTTCTGCGTGGTCAGCGGCGTGCCGTTCAGCATGGAGTGGAATGTGCGCTACATCGGCTCGCTGCTGTACCTGGTGGTGCCGGGCTCGGTGATCGCCTTTACCGCCTACCTGACCCTGGTCGGGCGCATGGGGCCGGAGCGGGCAGCGTACTGCACGGTGCTGTTCCCATTGGTGGCGTTGAATGTGTCGGCGGTGGCCGAGGGGTATCAGTGGACGGCGCCGGCCTTGTTGGGGCTGGTGGCGGTGATGGCGGGGAATGTGCTGGTGTTTCGCAAGCCCAAGGCCAAGTTGGCTGGGCTAGCTGTAGCTGCTAAATAGCGGTACTTAGCCTTGCCGAGTAAGGCCGCTCTCACAGGATCAAAGCAGACCCTGCGAGAGCGGACCTGTCCACAAAAGACCGCACAATATTTTCGTTAACCAGGAATCGTGATTAGTGCGAATATCCACATAAACTGGTAGCGCTCATCGATTGCCAAAACTACAGTGTTCGGTGACGGGTTGTCAGCTGAAGCGTAGTAGTTGCCAGTTGTCTTGTCCACGTGGCCGTTGCCAGCAAGAATATACCAGGAGGTGTTTTCCAAAGGGACATCGATCCATTTGCCCTCTTTGTTTGTTATAGAGAATTTTAGAGGCGCATGACCATTTACAGGCTTAAGTTCAAGTTTGGCGTTGGGTTGCGGCGCCAATGAAAACGTAAGCATTGTTGCCGCCTGGTAGTGCCGTCCTCCTAGAGCGGTCACAATGTCGATTGCTAAAAGGCTTGAGATATCGGAGCTTGAATTTCTCGACTGAGAATTGCTACTGAAGTCAGGGGCTATATATATGACGGAGCTTCCACTACCTTCCAGCTGTCCGTGTGGGTGATCTTGAAGCGTCCAAACTGGATTTTGGAGGGATGTATTTAGAGGGACTTCCTGGCGTGGATAGGGGAAATAAATATCTTTCAGGCCAGATGATTCATTTTTATTGCTCATTGCAGTGCCTCCAGTTTTTGGAGTGGCTAGTATCAGTGGCAATGGTTCCTTTGGGAACTGGCAAATTTGCTAGTTGCGTAGTGAGCTGAATCTGCTGTTGATGGATGCAGTAATAAGTCAAATGCTGAATGTCAAAACTTATTTGTCATGCTGCTCCCTTATATCGGCTCAAGGGAAACATACAACTGCACGTGTTTTTTTGCGATTGGGTAATATGGCCGGCAGAGGGCAGGTGGTGACACTCTTTCTACCGGCTCGAGCGTAGTTGGGTAAGTAACTGCTTTATCGTGTCCACACCTGCGGGTTCACCAGGTCCCGCGGCCGCTCACCCAGCAGCGCTGCGCGCAGATTGTCGATTGCCCGGTTGGCCATGGCCTCCCGGGTTTCGGCAGTGGCCGAGCCAACGTGCGGCAAGGTCAGTGCATTGGGCAGCTTGAACAGCGGCGAATCGCTCAGCGGCTCTTTCTCGTACACGTCCAGGCCCGCACCACGAATGGTACCGTTCTGCAGTGCATCGATCAGCGCAGCTTCATCTACCACCGGCCCGCGGGCGATGTTGATCAGGAACGCGCTCGGCTTCATCAGTTGCAACTCACGCGCACCGATCAGCTTGCGGGTGGCATCGGACAACGGCACCACGATGCAGACGAAATCGGCTTCAGCCAGCAGTTGCTCCAGGCTGCGGAACTGAGCCCCCAACTCTTGCTCCAGCGCGGTCTTGCGGCTATTGCCGGAATAGATGACCGGCATGTTGAAACCGAACCAGCCGCGACGGGCAATGGCGGCACCGATGTTGCCCATGCCGACGATGCCCAGGGTCTTGCCATGTACATCGCTGCCGAAGTGGGCCGGGCCCACGGTGGCCTGCCAGTTGCCGGCCTTGGTCCAGGCATCCAGCTCGGCGGTGCGGCGGGCGCAGCCCATGATCAGCGAAAAGCCCAGGTCGGCGGTGCTTTCGGTCAGCACGTCGGGGGTATTGGTCAGGGCGATGCCGCGTTCGTTGAAGTAGTCCAGATCGTAGTTGTCGTAGCCGACCGACACGCTGGATACCACCTCCAGCCTGGCCGCGCCTTCAAGCTGCGCCCGGCCGAGCTTGCGGCCAACGCCGATCAGGCCATGGGCCTCGGGCAGGGCTTCGTTGAACTGGGCGTTGATATCGCCGAGCTTGGGGTTCGGGATGATCACGTAGAAGTCTTGCTGCAGGCGTTCGGCCATGGCCGGGGTGATACGGCTGAAGGCCAGGACGGTCTTTTTCATCGGGCTACTTCTCTGCAAGGCGTGGGACGGTGGGGGCTTCTTCGCGGGCACGCCCGCTCCCACAGGTACCGCACAGATTGAAGGCCTGTGCATTACCTGTGGGAGCGGGCGTGCCCGCGAATGGCCTGACATTGGTTAGCAACCTACCATTGTCCGCCCCCGCAATGCAGCAGCTTTTTAGTTGGCGATCATCACCTGATGGGTTTTCAGGTCCGCCTCATGCGCCGCGAGAATCTCCGGTAGCGAGTTGCGCAGGTACTCGACCCAGGTCTTGATCTTGGCATCCAGGTACTGCCGCGACGGGTAGATGGCGTACAGGTTGAGCTCCTGCAGCCGGTACTCGGGCAGTACCCGCACCAGGCTGCCGTCGCGCAGGCCGTCGATGGCCGAATAGATCGGCAGCACGCCCACGCCCATGCCGCTGCGGATAGCAGTCTTCATGGCATCGGCAGTATTGACCATGAACGGCGAGCTGGTGATGTTGACCATTTCCTGGCCTTCCGGCCCGTCGAACAGCCACTTTTCCAGCGGGATCACCGGGCTGACCATGCGCAGGCAGGCGTGCTTGAGCAGGTCGGCAGGCTTGTGTGCCACGCCGTGGCGGGCGATGTAGGCGGGCGAGGCGCAGACAATGCTGTAGGTGATGCCCAGGCGCTGCGACACGAACCCCGAGTCGGGCAGTTCGGTGGCCAGCACGATGGACACGTCATAGCCCTCGTCGAGCAGGTCGGGCACGCGGTTGGCCATGGTCAGGTCGAAGGTCACGTCCGGGTGCGATTCGCGATAGCGGGCGATGGCGTCGACCACGAAGTGCTGACCGACCCCGGTCATCGAGTGCACCTTCAACATCCCGGCCGGGCGGGCATGGGCGTCGCTGGCCTCGGCCTCGGCTTCTTCGACATAGGTAAGAATCTGTTCGCAACGCATCAGGTAGCGCTTGCCGGCTTCGGTCAGCGCAATGCGGCGGGTGGTACGGTTGAGCAGCCTTGTTTGCAGATGGGCTTCCAGGTTGGAGACCGCCCGCGACACGTTCGCGGTGGTCGTATCCAGTTGCCCGGCGGCAGCGGTAAAGCTGCCGAGTTGGGCTACGCAACTGAAAGCACGCATGTTTTGCAGGGTGTCCATGGGTCACTCTCGATGTAGAGGACAAAATTGTGTCACGAAGTAACGTAAAAGAGATGAAAAGTTGCCTTCGACCAAAGGCGGATTATCGCCGTTTTGGTAACAAAGATTCGCAGGAATCCACGCTTATCGCCAGTGCTGACGCCCCCTAGAATTGCCCGGCCTCTTCACCTCTTCCTCGGGAAATCGCAGCTGTGCCGCGTCGCATCATCAGAACGCTCAATGCGTTCAGTGCCTGTGCCCTTGCCCTCACCTTGAGCGGCTGTATCGGAACCTGGGGCATTGCCCCGCAAAGCAAGACGCTGCAAGCCAACACCCTGACCACCGACGCGGCCATACGTGAAGCCGCGACCGACGCCCATTGGCCCGACCAGCAGTGGTGGCGCGCCTATGGCGACCCACAGCTGGACCGCTGGGTTGCCCTGGCCGTGGCCGGCAGCCCGAGCCTGGCCATGGCTGCGGCGCGGGTACGCGAAGCCAGGGCCATGGCCGGTGTGGTCGAGTCGGCGGAAAAGCTCCAGGCCAATGGCCAGGCCACGCTCAAGCGCCACAACTGGCCTGAAGACCAGTTCTACGGCCCGGGCGCGCTGTCCGGCGCCAACACCTGGGACAACAACGCCGCGATTGGCTTCAGCTACGCGCTCGACCTGTGGGGCCGCGAACGCAATGCCAGCGAGCAGGCCGTGGACCAGGCGCACATGAGCGTGGCCGAAGCCCGCCAGGCGCAGCTGGAGCTGCAGAACAACGTGGTGCGCGCCTACATTCAGCTGAGCCTGCACTTCGCCCAGCGCGATATCGTCAAGGCCGAGCTGGAACAGCAGGAGCAGATCCTGGCCCTGGCCAAGCGCCGTCTGGATGCCGGCATCGGCACCCACTTCGAAGTCAGCCAGGCTGAAGCGCCGTTGCCGGAAACCCACCGCCAGCTCGACAGCCTCGACGAAGAAATTGCCCTGGCCCGCAACCAGCTGGCCGCCCTGGCCGGCAAGGGCCCGGGGGAGGGGGCGCAGTTGCAGCGCCCGAGCCTGGCCCTGGCCGCGCCGCTGAAACTGCCGTCGAACCTGCCGGCCGAACTGGTCGGCCAGCGCCCTGACGTGGTTGCCAGCCGTTGGCAGGTAGCCGCTCAGGCGCGTGGCATCGATGTTGCCCACGCCGGCTTCTTCCCCAACGTCGACCTGGTCGGCAGCCTTGGCTTCATGGCCACCGGCGGTGGCCCGCTGGAATTCCTCACCGGGCGCAAGTTCAACTACAACGTCGGCCCGGCCATCAGCCTGCCGATCTTCGACGGTGGCCGCCTGCGCTCGCAGCTGGGCGTGGCCTCGGCGGGCTATGACGTGGCCGTGGCGCGCTACAACCAGACCGTGGTCGGTGCGCTGAAGAATATCTCCGACCAGCTGATCCGCCGCGAGTCGATGAGGGAGCAGTCGCACTTCGCCGCCGAGTCGGTCGCGGCCGCGCAGAAAACCTACGACATCGCCATGGTCGCTTTCCAGCGTGGCCTTACCGACTACCTCAACGTGCTCAACGCCCAGACCTTGCTGTTCCGCCAGCAGCAGGTGCAACAGCAGGTGCAGGCCGCCCGCCTGATTGCCCATGCCGAGCTGGTCACCGCCCTGGGCGGCGGCTTGCAGGCCGGTCAGGACGTGCCGGAAGAGGAGCGCCAGGCAGCACCGAAAACCCCGGCCACCCTGGCCATTTTTGACAAGAAGCCGGAAAACGCCGAATGAGCACTTCCAGTTTGCCCTTGCGCTGGCTGCAGAGCCTGGAATGGCGCCGGGGCTTCTTTGCCTGGGCGCGCACCGACGGGGTGACCTGGGTGTACATCTTCAAGGTGCTGGCCGCTGCATTCATCACCCTGTGGCTGGCCATGCGCCTGGAGCTGCCGCAACCGCGCACGGCGATGATCACCGTGTTCATCGTCATGCAGCCGCAAAGCGGGCATGTGTTCGCCAAGAGCTTCTACCGGGTGCTCGGCACCCTGGCCGGCTCGGCGATGATGGTGGCGCTGATCGCCATTTTCCCGCAGAACACCGAGCTGTTCCTGCCCAGCCTGGCCCTGTGGGTAGGCCTGTGCTCGGCCGGTGCCATGCGCTACCGCACCTTCCGCGCCTATGGCTTCGTGCTGGCCGGCTACACCGCAGCGATGATCGGCCTGCCGGTGCTGCAGCACCCCGACCAGGCGTTCATGGCGGCGGTATGGCGGGTGCTGGAAATCGCCCTGGGCATTCTGGTGTCGACCTTCGTCAGCGCCGCGATCCTGCCACAGTCGGCCAGTGCCGCCATGCGCAACGCCCTGTACCAGCGCTTTGGCGTGTTCGCCGGGGTGGTGGTCGAGGCCCTGCGTGGCGATAGCCAGCGGGACCGCTTCGAGAGCAGCAACGTGCGCTTCGTCGCTGAAGCAGTGGGCCTCGAGAGCCTGCGCAACGTCACCGCCTTCGAGGACCCGCATATGCGCCGGCGCTCTGGTCGCCTGGTGCGCATGAACAGCGAATTCATGGCCATCACCACGCGCTTCAATGCCCTGCACCGTTTGCTGGAGCGCCTGCGCGCCCGTGGCCCGCTGCAGATCGTCGGCGCCATCGAACCGGGCCTGAACACCCTGGTGGAACTGTTGCAACCTTACGTGGGTCGGGCGCTGACCGACGCCGATGCGCTGCGCCTGACCCTGGAGCTGGCCGCCTACAAGGAAGGCCTGCAGGCCCAGGTGCGCGGCCTGCGCGCCGAGTACCTGGCGACCGAGCCGAGCGAGTCCGACCTGCTCGACTTCCATACCGCCTTCGAGCTGCTTTACCGCTTCGTCGACGAGATGTACAGCTACGCCGAAACCCACGCCTCGCTGGCCGCGCACCGGCACGAACGCGAGCAGTGGGATGAGCCCTACGTGGCGCAGACCAGCTGGCTGGTGTCGTTGGCCGCCGGTGTGCGCGCCTCGGCGGTGCTGTTGCTGCTGGGCAGCTACTGGCTGTTCAGCGACTGGCCCAGCGGCGCCATGATGACCCTGATCGCCACCGTCACCGTGGGCCTCTCGGCCGCCTCGCCGAACCCCAAGCGCATGTCGTTCCAGATGGCTTGCGGCACAGCGATCGGTGCCTTCGTCGGCTTCTTCGAAACCTTCTTCGTGTTCCCCTGGATCGACGGTTTCCCACTGCTGTGCATGGTCCTGGCGCCGGTGTTCGTGCTGGGCGCGTTCCTCTCGTCACGGCCGGCCTATGCCGGCTACGGCATCGGCCTGCTGGTGTTCTTCGCCATCGGTTCGGTGCCGAACAACCTCACCGTGTATGACCCGTACACCTTCATCAACGACTACATCGGCATGGTCATCGGCATGTTCGTCTGTGCCGCGGCCGGGGCGATCATCCTGCCGCCCAACAGCCGTTGGTTGTGGAGCCGCCTGGAGCAGGAGCTGCGCGAGCAGGTGCTGTTTGCCATCAGCGGACGCCTGCGCGGCCTGGGTTCAGCCTTCGAAAGCCGCACCCGTGACCTGCTGCACCAGGCTTATGGCTTGGCAGCCGGCAAGCCACAGGTTCAAAGCCAGTTGATGGGCTGGATGTTCACCGTGCTGGAAATCGGCCACGCGGTCATCGAGCTGCGCAAGGAGCAGGCCCGTGCGCCGGTACACCCGGCCTACGCCGAGTCGCAGCCCTGGCGCCAAGCGATCCGCGTGATGGGCCGTGCCCTGGCCCGACTGTTCCTGCAGCCCAGCGCCAGCAACCACGAACGCGCGCTGGTGGCAGTGGACCACGCCATTGCCCGTGTGCAGGCCACCGACGAGCCCTTCGCTCGCCACTTCGACACCTCGGTGCTGCGCCGCGCGCAAAGCTACCTGCATTTCATCCGTTCTTCCCTGCTCGACCCACAGTCGCCGTTGGCACCGGCGAAAGGACTGCACGATGCTCCGTGAAACCATGCCCCGTGAAATCGCCTTCCATGGCGTGTACATGCCCACCATGACCTTGATGTTCCTGTTCGCCCTGGGCCTGGCCTGGGGCCTGGACCGGTTCATCGCCAGCCATGATGGCTACCGTTTCTTCTGGCACCCGGCGCTGCTGCGCCTGAGCCTGTTCGTCTGCCTGTTCGGCGCCTTGGCGCTGTCGCTCTACTGGTGAGAATCCTTCGATGAAAAAGTTCTTCAGCCTGATCGCCACCCTGCTGGTGCTGGCCGCTGCCGTGGTGATCGGTCGCCAGTTGTGGCTGCATTACATGACCACGCCATGGACCCGCGACGGCCGCGTGCGCGCCGATATCATCAACGTCGCCGCCGACGTGCCCGGCTATGTGGTGGACGTGCCGGTCAAGGACAACCAGCGGGTGAAGAAGGGCGACTTGCTGATCCAGATCGACCCCGAGCACTACCAGCTGGCAGTCGACCAGGCCAAGGCGCAGGTTGCATCGCGCAAGGCCACCTGGGAGATGCGCAAGGTCAACGCCAAGCGCCGTGCCGACATGGACAACCTGGTGATCTCCAAGGAGAACCGCGACGACGCCAGCAACATCGCCAACTCCGCCCAGGCGGACTACCAGCAGGCCCTCGCCGAACTGGCCGCGGCCGAGCTGAACCTCAAGCGCACGCAGATCGTGGCCACCGTGGACGGCTACGTGACCAACCTGAATATCCACAAGGGTGACTATGCGCGCACCGGTGAAGCGGTGATGGCGGTGGTCGACGAAAACTCGTTCTGGGTGTACGGGTTTTTCGAGGAGACCAAGCTGCCGCATGTGAAGGTGGGTGACCAGGCCGAGCTGCAGATGATGAGCGGCGAGCGCATCAAGGGCCATGTGGAGAGCATCGCCCGCGGCATCTACGACCGCGACAACCCGCAGAGCCGCGAGTTGATCGCCGATGTGAACCCGACCTTCAACTGGGTACGGCTGGCGCAGCGGGTGCCGGTGCGCATTCATATCGATGAAGTGCCGGACGGGTTTTTGCTGGCGGCGGGGACGACTTGTACGGTGGTGGTGAAGCCGAGCGAGGGATGAGCCGGGGTGAGGTAGTGCGGCTCCTGGCCTCTTCGCGGGCTAGCCCGCGAAGAGGCCAGGAGCAATGAACACTTCTCGCAGAGCAGTTAGCTCGCAGCTCCTACCAACACTGGCACCTTCACCCGATCAATCACCTTGGCGCTGATCGACGGGTCCAGCAACCGCCCCAGCCGCGACAGGTGGCGGTGGCCCATGATGATCAGTTCACAATTCAGTTCCTGCGCCTTGGCCACGATCGCCTCGACCGGCTGCCCGGCTACCATGCAGCCCTGGCTGGCGAAGCCGGCTTGCTGCAGCTCGCGCACCGCCTTGGCCACGGCCTGGTCGGCCTGGTGCTGCTCTTCGCAGGCGGCGGGGTATTCTTCCAGTTCCTCGGCGGTGTAGGGCGCGGGTTGGTCGTGGACGGCGAAGGTAGAGTCGATGGCCAGCAGCACGTGCAGTTCGTGCTCGTCGGGGCGGCAGTAGCGGCGGGCGAGGGTGAGCAGGGCGGTGGATGCAGGGGAGGCATCGATGGCGATCAGGACGGGGCTGGGCATGTGGGGTCCTTGGCAAAAGCTGGTTGATGTATCTGCGGGGGCGGCCCTTTCGCGGGCATGCCCGCTCCCACAGGTACCGCACATCACTCAGACATTGTGAGGTTCCTGTGGGAGCGGGCGTGCCCGCGAAAAGGCCAGACCTGCCAATGCTTCATTTAAGGCCGAACACTGCCAGTGAATAAATGCCCTACCACGCACGAGCGCATTGCGTCTGGTGCATTCCACCAACCTGCTACCATCGCCATTGCTCACAGCTGTAACGGAAAACGGCCATGCAACTCCCGGACATGAACCTGCTCGTCGCCCTCGATGCCCTGCTCGACGAGGGCAGCGTGGTTGGCGCGGCGCAGCGCATGAACCTGAGCCCGGCGGCGATGAGCCGGACCTTGGGGCGTATCCGCGATGCATTGGGTGACCCGATTCTTGTCCGCGCCGGCCGTGGCCTGGTGCCGACGCCGCGGGCGTTGGCCCTGCGCGAGCAGGTGGCGGCACTGGTGGAGCAGGCTGGCGAGGTGTTCCGCAGTGCCGACGAGGTCGACCTGCCCAAGCTCGACCGGGCCTTCAACATTCGCACCAATGACCTGTTCATCGCCCTTTACGGCGCCCAGTTGCTGCGGCGCATGCACGAGCAGGCGCCGCGCACGGTGCTGCGCTTCGTGCCGGAAAGCCCCGGCGGCGATGACGACAGCGTGCTGCGCGACGGCCGTACCGACCTGATCATCAGCTCGACCGTGGACCTGGGCCCGGAGATCAAGGTGCAGAGCCTGTTCCAGACCTACTACGTGGGCCTGGCGCGGCGTGACCACCCAATCTTCGAGCAGCCGATCACGCCGACCAGCTTTGCCAGTTATCCACAGATCAGCGTGTCCCGCCGTGGTCGGGCCAACGGGCCGATCGATGTGGAGCTGGCCAACTTCAAGGTGCAGCGGCGGGTGGCGCTGATTACCCCGAGCTTTCACTCGGCGCTGTTCTCGCTACCGGATTCCGACCTGATCCTGCCGATGCCGGCGAACATCCTCAACAGCGTGCACAAGCTTGGGCTGCCGCTGCGCTCGTTCCAGATCCCGGTGCCGCTGGAGCGGGTGACCGTGCTGCAGGCCTGGCACCCGCGGTTTCACAATGACCCGGCGCATCGGTGGTTGCGGCAGACCCTGAAGGCTTGCTGCAGCGTCGACCCTTGATTCCGGGTTGGCTTCTTCGCGGGCATGCCCGCTCCCACAGGAACATCACAAGTCTTGAGAGGTGTGCTGTACCTGTGGGAGCGGGCGCGCCCGCGAAGCAGGCGACTCGGTTTTGAAGTGAATTGCGTCTAACGCAACATAAACCTACCGATAAGTCAGTTTTCGTCAGCATTCGACCTTCTTAGACTTGCTCCAGTCGCAAATTTGTTGCTGGAGATGTCTGCCCATGAGTTCCCTGTCCGCCCCGTCTGCCGCGCTTGCCGCCGCCCCCGCGCCGGCCGCGCCTGCGCAGACTGCGTTTGGCCTGCAGGTAGTGGTCGGGCTGTTCGGTGTGTTGCTGGCCGTGCTGTGCGCGGGCCTCAACGAGTCGGTGACCAAGATCTCCCTGGCCGATATCCGCGGGGCCATGGGCATCGGTGCCGACGAAGGCGCCTGGCTGCTGGCGGTTTACAGCGCCGCCTCGGTCTCGGCCATGGCCTTCGCGCCATGGCTGGCCACCACGTTCTCGCTGCGGCGCTTCACCATGAGCGCCATCGGCCTGTTCGCCGTGCTCGGCCTGCTGCAACCGTTCGCCCCCAATCTGCACAGCCTGATGCTGCTGCGTGTGCTCCAGGGCTTCGCCTCTGGCGCGTTGCCACCGATGCTGATGAGCGTGGCGCTGCGCTTCCTGCCGCCGGGCATCAAGGTCTATGGCCTGGCCTGCTATGCCCTCACCGCTACCTTCGGCCCCAACCTCGGCACGCCGCTGGCAGGGCTGTGGACCGAATACGTCGGCTGGCAATGGGCGTTCTGGCAGATCATCCTGCCCTCGGCGCTGGCCGCTGCCTGCGTCGGTTGGGGCCTGCCGCAGGACCCGCTGCGCCTGGAGCGCTTCAAGCAGTTCGACTGGCGCGGCGTGCTGCTCGGCCTGCCGGCCATCAGTTGCACCGTGCTGGGCCTGTCGCTGGGCGACCGCTGGGGCTGGTTCGATTCGCCGCTGATCTGCTGGCTGCTCGGCGGTGGCCTGCTGTTGCTGGTGCTGTTCATGTACAACGAATGGTCCGAGCCGCTGCCGTTCTTCCAGTTGCGCATGCTGTCGCGGCGCAACCTGAGTTTCGCCCTGGTGACCCTGGCTGGCGTGCTGATCGTGCTCTCGGGCGTGGGCAGCATCCCGTCGGCCTACCTGGCGCAGATCCAGGGCTACCGCCCGGCGCAGACCAGCCCGCTGATGATGCTGGTCGCCATGCCACAGCTCATCGCCCTGCCGCTGACGGCGGCGCTGTGCAACATCCGTGCGGTGGACTGCCGCTGGGTGCTGGGTATCGGCCTGGCGATGCTGGCGGTGTCCTGCGTGGGCAGCAGCCTGTTGACCAGCCAGTGGATCCGTGGCGATTTCTACCCGTTCTACCTGCTGCAGGTGTTCGGCCAGCCGATGGCGGTGCTGCCATTGCTGATGCTGTCCACCAACGGCATGACCCCGCAGGAAGGCCCGTTCGCCTCCAGCTGGTTCAACACCGTCAAGGGCATGGCCGCAGTGATTGCCGGTGGCCTGCTGGACGCCTTGGGCACCCTGCGCCGGCACTTCCATTCCAACCACCTGGTGGACAGCCTGGGCAACGCCCCGCTGGTCGACGATAACGCAGCCGGCCTGGCCAGGCGCATCCACGACCAGGCGCTGGTGCTGACCTCGGCCGACCTCTACCTGGTCATGGCCTGCATTGCCGTAGCCCTGATCTGCCTGATTCCTTTCGTGCCTACCCGGGTCTATCCGCCGCGTGCGGTGGCCTGAACCCTGGATGAATTCGAGAACCACTGAAATGACCAACAACCGCAAAACCCTGTTCATCGGCTCGGTGCTGGCCGTGGCCGTCCTGGCCGGCATCGTCGGCCCCTGGATGTTCGGCAGCGACCACCGCCAGAGCACCAATGACGCCTATGTGATCGCCGACTACACCGTGGTCGCGCCCAAGGTCGCCGGCTTCATCAAGGAGGTGCTGGTGGAAGACAACCAGCAGGTCAAGGCCGGTCAGTTGCTGGCGACCATCGATGCCCGTGACTACCAGGCCGCGCTGGATGCCGCACAGGCGCAGTTGCTGGTGACCCAGGCGCAAAGCGCCGATGCCCGCGCCACCCTCGAGCGCCAGGCGTCGCTGATTGCCCAGGCTGAGGCGGCGGTGAAGGCGGCCCAGGCCGAAGCTGCGTTCGCCGACCATGAGGTCAACCGCTACAGCCGCCTGGCCGAGCAGGGTGCCGGCACCGTGCAGAACGCCCAGCAGGCGCGCAGCGGGGTCGACCAGGCCCGTGCGCGCCTGGCCAATGCCCAGGCGGCACTGGTCGCGGCGCGCAAGCAGGTGGATATCCTTTCCGCCCAGGTGGCCAGCGCCGACGGCCAGCTGAAGCGGGCCGAAGCGGGGCTGGAAAAGGCTCAGCTCGACTTGTCCTACACCCGCATCACCGCGCCAGTGGACGGCATGGTCGGCGAGCGCGCCTTGCGTGTCGGTGCCTACGTCAACCCGGGCGCTCGCCTGCTGTCGGTGGTGCCGTTGCAGCATGCCTACGTGGTCGGCAACTTCCAGGAAACCCAGCTGACCCACGTGCAGCCCGGCCAGGCGGTGAGCATCAGCGTCGACACCTTTGCCGGTGAGAAGCTGCAAGGCCATGTGGAAAGCATCGCCCCGGCCACCGGCGTGACCTTCGCCGCCGTAAAGCCGGATAACGCCACCGGCAACTTCACCAAGGTGGTGCAGCGCATCCCGGTGAAGATCGTTTTCGACGATGGCCAGCCGCTGCTTGCCCGCCTGCGCGTGGGCATGTCGGTGGAAGCGACCATCGACACCCGTGGCGACAAGCTCGACGGCAAAGAGGTAAGCGCACGATGAAACCGGCATTACGCTTGAGCCCGTTGCTGCTGGCCGTGTTGATGGCTGGCTGCACGCTGGGCCCGGACTTCCAGCGCCCTGACAGCCAGGCACCGCAGCAGTGGGCGCCGCTGCAAGGTGAGGTGGCGGCCAGCCAGCCGCAGGCCGCACCGCTGGAACTGCGCTGGTGGGAAAGCTTCCACGACGCCCGCCTGAGTGCCTTGATCCAGCGCGTTGCCGAGCGCAACCTCGACCTGCAGATGGCCAGCGCCCGCTTGCTGCAAAGCCGCGCCCTGCGCAGCACCGTGGCTGCCGACGAAGTACCGTCGGTGGATGTGAATGCCGGCTACAGCCGCGCGCGCAACAGTGCCGAAGGCCTGAGTGACCCGTCCGGCAAGGCGGGCAAGCAAGCCTTCAACCTCTGGCAGGGCGACCTGGTGGCTGGTTGGGAGGTGGACCTGTGGGGCCGCGTGCGGCGCCAGGTCGAGGCTGCCGATGCCACGGTCGAAGTGGCTGAGAACGACCGCCGCGGTGTGCTGCTGGCATTGCTTGCGGAAACCGCCGGCAACTACATCCAGCTGCGCGCCGTGCAGCACACCATCGATGTGACTCGCGACAACCTCAAAGTTGCCCAGCACAGCCTGAAGTTGTCTGAAAACCGCCAGGCCGAAGGTGTCGCCACGCGCCTGGATGTGGCCCAGGCCAGTGCCCAGGTCGCCTCGATCGAGTCGCGCCTGCCAAGCCTGGAAGCACGGCGCGATGACCTGATCAACGCCCTCAGCCTGCTCGCCGCCGAACCGCCGCGCAGCCTGCAGGCCGAGTTGCTGCAGGGCGGCGAACTGCCTGCGCCGCAGCAGACGTTCGCCATTGGCTTGCCGTCCGAACTGGCCGAGCGCCGCCCGGACATTCGCCAGGCCGAAGCCCGCCTGCATGCCGCCACCGCCAGCATTGGCGTGGCCAAGGCCGACTTCTACCCCAGTATCCGGCTGTCGGGCAGTGTCGGGTTCCAGGCCATGCAGCTGTCCGATTTCGGCGCCTGGGATTCGCGCCGTTTCGCCTTCGGGCCGCAGCTGTCGCTGCCGATCTTCGAGGGTGGCCGGCTCACGGGCACCCTGGAACTGCGCGAGGCGCAACAGCAGGAAGCGGCGCTGAACTACCGCAAGGTGGTGTTGGGCGCCTGGCATGAAATCGACGATGTGCTACGCCTGTACAACGCCAGCCAGCTGCGCCGCGATCACTTGGCCGAGGCAGTGCGGCAGAACCGCATCGCCCTGGAAACTGCCCAGCGCCAGTATGTGGAAGGGGCAGTGGACTTTCTCAATGTGCTGACGGTGCAGGGTGCATTGCTGGCCAGCGAGGAGCAGTGGATCGACAGTTCGGCGGCGGTGTCGCAGGCGCTGGTGGGGCTTTACAAGGCCCTGGGTGGTGGCTGGCAGGCATTCGATGAACAGCCTGTGAAGAAGGCATAGCGGCAGGGGGCCGCCCTGCGGCCCTTCGCGGGCATGCCCGCTCCCACAGGGACCGGAGGTTGAACCTGTAGGAGCGGGCGTGCCCGCGAAGGGCCGCAAAGCAGCCCCTGCGATTTCCCAGACAGATGAGGAGGCTCAGATGCACATTTCCCTGAACGGCAAGCGCGCCATCGTCAGTGGCTCCACCGCCGGCATTGGCCTGGCCATCGCCATCGGCCTGGCCGAGGCGGGGGCCGAAGTGGTCCTCAACGGTCGCACCCAGGCCCGGGTCGACGAAGCCCTCAACGTTGTGCGCGAACGCCTGCCGCAGGCGCGTATCATCGGCATCGCTGCCGACCTGGCCACCCAGGCCGGTGCGCAGCAGCTGTTCAACCAGGTGCCGCACACCGACATCCTGGTCAACAACCTGGGTATCTTCGAGCCCAAGCCGTTCTTCGAGATCGGGGATGAGGACTGGCAGCGTTTCTTCGACGTCAATGTGCTCAGTGCCGTTCGCTTGTCGCGCCACTATGCCCAGGGCATGGCCGAGCGCAAATGGGGGCGGGTGGTGTTCCTGTCCAGTGAGTCGGCGCTACAGATCCCGACCGAGATGATTCATTACGGCATGACCAAGACTGCGTTGCTGGCGGTGTCGCGTGGGTTGGCCGAGACGCTGGCTGGTACCGGGGTGACGGTGAATTCGGTGCTGCCGGGGCCTACACGTTCGGAGGGGGTGGGCGACTTCTTTGCCAAGCTGGCCGAGGAGCAGGGGGTGTCGACTGCAGAACTGGAAGCCAACTTCCTGGCTGAGCACCGGCCGACCTCGCTGATCAAGCGACTGGCGACGGTGGAGGAGGTGGCGAACATGGTGGTGTATCTGGCGTCGATGCAGGCCAGTGCTACTACCGGGGCTGCCTTGCGGGTGGATGGCGGGGTGCTGCGTTCCATTGCCTGATCTGTTTTGCCTGTACCGGCCTCTTCGCGGGCTCGCCCGCTCCCACAGGGGTAGAGTGATTCCGACGATGGCGCAATACCTGTGGGAGCGGGCAAGCCCGCGAAGAGGCCAGCACAGGCAATCAATCGCTCAAAGTGGGCGCAACAATCCGAAGCGCCTGCGCAATGCCCAATCCAGCAACCGCCGCGGCAGTAACCGGGCCATCAACGGCAACGCCATGCTGCCATTGCCCAACCGCACCACCGCCGGCACCGGCGACTTCCCGACCGCCGCCAGCACGCCCTGGGCAAACACCGCCGCTGAAGTAGGTTTGTCCTGCGAGGCCCGTGCACGAGCCTGCACCTGCTCGCGCAACGGCCACCATGCCGAATCCGCCGCCAGCACCTGCTCTGCCTGGCGCTGGGCATTGCTGGCGAACTGCGAGGCAATCGCTCCTGGTTGCACTTCCATCACCTGCACCCCAAACGGTGCCAGTTCCAGGCGCAAGGCATCGCTCAGGGCGTGCACGGCTGCTTTCGAGGCGCAGTAGGCGCCGGCGAACGGGGTGACCAGCACGCCTGATACGCTGCCGATGTTCACTACCAGGCCCCGTGAGCGGCGCAGCTGTGGGAACAATGCGCGGGTAACGCCAACCACGGCGAAGACGTTGGTTTCGAACTGCTGGCGCAGGGCATCCACACCGCCATCGAGCAGCGGGCCCATGGCGCCGTAGCCGGCGTTGTTGATCAGGATATCGAGGTTTTCCAGTTCCTCGGCCAGGCGGGCCAGCGCCTCGCTGTCGTTTACATCAAGTTGCCGGGCGGTGTAGCCAGCGGCACTCAGCTGTGCGACATCCTCTGGTTTGCGGGCGGTGGCCCAGACTTGGTGGCCGGCGTCGCGGAAGGCGTCGGCCAGGGCGCGGCCGATGCCGCTGGAACAACCGGTGATCAGGACGGTGGGCATGGTTGGGGCCTGTTGTCAGGGAAAGTTATGTTGACTGTGCTGGCCTCTTCGCGGGCTCGCCCGCTCCCACAGGTACTCCACAGCTCTTGAATACTGTGCAGTGCTTGTGGGAGCGGGCAAGCCCGCGAAAGGGCCGGCACAGGCAATAAATCAATTGGCAAACGTACCTTGCAGGTGCTCTGCCCGAAATTCCAGGGTCTGCGGCCGGTACCCGGAGCGCAGGGGCGGCAACGGCAGGCAGTCTTTCCACTCGGCCCCTGGCTGCAGTTCACCCGGCCCACGGTAGCGCGGGGCGTTGTAGGTATTCTCGGCCAGGTTCACGGTATCGCCCGGTGCATAGGCCGCCACCCGCCAGCGCAGTTCGGTGAGCGGCACGTCGTTGCCGTTCTTCATGCGCACCTGCAGAGCGCGGTCGGCGGGGCAGTGTTCGGGGGCGTAGGTCAGGCGCAGGTCCAGGCGGGCCAGTTGCGAGGTTTCGCGGGTGTCCTGCCAGACGACGAACAGGGCCACCAGGCCCAGGCCGCATACGGCAGCCAGCGAGATCGGCAGGGCCTTGGCCGGGTAGCGCAGCAGCAGCACCAGCCAGGTGAGGATGAGGAAGGCACCGATGATCATGGGGCGGGCAGACCTTGATTGCGCGGGGTCTGACCATCGTAGCCCGAAATGGGGAGTGGCTCAAAAAGCGGGGCCGCAAAGCGGCCCCAGGGTCTTGCTTACTGCGCGATGGTCTTCACCGAAATACCACGCTCGACCGGTGTGGAGGTACGCCCATACACATCTTCGAAGCGTTCGATGTCATCCTCGCCCAGGTAGCTGCCGGACTGCACCTCGATGATCTCCAGCGGAATCTTGCCCGGGTTGCGCAGGCGGTGCACCGAGGCGATCGGGATGTAGGTCGACTGGTTCTCGGTCAGCAGGAACACGTTCTCGTCACAGGTCACCTCGGCGGTGCCGGACACCACGATCCAGTGCTCGGCGCGGTGGTGGTGCATCTGCAGCGACAGGCTGGCGCCCGGCTTGACGGTGATGTGCTTGACCTGGAAGCGGCCGCCCATGTCCACCGAGTCGTACGAGCCCCACGGGCGATACACTTCCAGGTGGTTCTGGGTTTCGCTGCGGCCCTGCTCGTCGAGGGTCTTGACCATCTGCTTGACGCCCTGGACCTTGTCCTTGTGGGCAATCATCATGGCGTCCTTGGTCTCGACCACCACGATGTTCTCCAGGCCGATCACCGACACCAGCTTGCCGTTGCCGTGGATCATGCAGTTGCGGCTGTCCTGCACCACCACGTCGCCCTTGGTGACGTTGCCGTTGTCGTCCTTCTCGTGCACCTCCCACAGCGACGACCAGCAGCCTACATCGCTCCAGCCTGCCGACATCGGCACCACGCAAGCGCGCTGGGTCTTTTCCATCACCGCGTAGTCGATGGAGTTGTCCGGGCAGCAGGCGAAGGTGGCCTCGTCGATGCTCAGCACATCACCGTCTTCCTGGCTGCGCTCCAGGGCCAGTACGCAGGTGTCGTAGATGTCGCCGTCGTGCTTCTTCAGCTCTTCGAGGAAGCGGCTGGCACGGAACAGGAACATGCCGCTGTTCCAGTAGTAGCCGCCGGCCTGGACGAACTCGGCGGCGCGTTTTTCGTCGGGCTTCTCGACGAACTGCGCTACGCGCGCCACGCCTTCAGGCAGCAGGGCGTCCTGGCTGGAACGGATGTAGCCGTAGCCGGTTTCCGGCTTGGTCGCCGGCACGCCGAACAGCACCATCTCGCCACGCTCGGCGGCCACGGTGGCCAGGGCCAGGGCGCGTTGCAGGGCCTTCTGGTCCTCGATCACGTGGTCGGCGGGCAGCACCAGCATCAGGTCATCGCGGCCTTCGTTGACCAGTTTCATGGCCGCCATGGCCACGGCCGGCGCGGTGTTGCGGCCGAACGGTTCCATCAGGATGCCTTGGGTTTCCAGCTTCAGCGCGGCCAGTTGCTCCTGGACGATGAACTTGTGGTCCTTGTTGCAGACCACGATCGGCGTGTCCATGCCTTCGAACACCAGGCGCTCGAGGGTTTGCTGGAACAGCGTGTGTTCACTGGTCAGGGCCAGGAACTGTTTGGGGAACTGCTTGCGCGACAGAGGCCACAGACGGGAACCGCTACCACCAGAAAGAATTACCGGGATCATCATGTTTCTCCAATAGTCGTTGAGAGGCAGGGGAATCAGTTGCTAGCCACGGGGCGAGTTACCCACACCGGCGACAAGGCGTTGCCGGAACCCGTTACGTACAGCACTGCGGCTTCGCCGCGCTCCAGGGCGACGGGTTTGACGTCACCCACTTTCTTGTCTCCTTGGTACAGCGCCAGGTTGACCTTGACCGGGTTGATTTCGCGTTCGCCACGGCCGTTGGCGGCCACCGGCTTGACCACTTCGGTCTTGCCGTCGGCGGTCTTCAGGGTCAGTTGCTGGTCGCTCAGGTTCTGCACGCGAACCAGGGCTTTCTGCTTGTTCTTGAACGGCGGCTCTTCGATCAGCTGCGGGTTGCCGCTGGCGCTGTTGACCAGGGTGTAGTACTTGTCCGAGGCCAGCTTGACCGGCACGCTCTTGCCGCCGACCTGGGCGGTGTAGTCACCCCCTGGCAGGAAGCTGAAGTCGCTGCTGGCCTGAGCGCCAACCTGCTTGATCTGGGTGTTGCCGACCGAGGCTGCAGCCGGTGCGCTGGAAGCGTTGTACAGGCGCACGAAGGTCGAGCCTTTCGGTGCGCTCGGGCCATACAGCGCGGCGTCGGCGCCGGCGAAGGCCTGCATTGAAGCCAGGGACAGGCCGGCAGCGAGGGTGAGGGCTTTGGCAATGGAAGTCTTGGTAGTCATGTGTGTTCCTCTGATTAGTGGTTCGTCCGGGTGGACGACAAAGCCAGGTTTTCTTCGGATTTACGGGTGTTTTTCAGCTGGGCGATCCACTGCGGATCGAAGCTGCTGAGGTCGTTCTTCATTGGCAGATAACGTTCGGGGAATTCCCACACCACCACTTGCGGTGCGGCGTTTTTAAAGGCATCGCTTTGCAGGTACTTGAGCATCGGCAGTAGCGGGCCGTGGCCGTCTTCGGCGTAGTTGGCCACGTCGCTGCGCAGGGCCTGCTGTAGCGCGCCGAGGAAGTTCCAGTGCGGGTTGGCGCTGTAGCTGGTGCCCACCAGTGCAACCGGGATCTGCGTGTCGGCAAACAGTGCGTCACCGGTTTCACCTTCGGCCTCGACCGGGCGAGTGGTGCGCTTTTGCAGGTTGTCCGGGGCCGGCAGCAGGTTGCTGAACAGTGGGTCCAGTGGCAGGAAGTTGGTCAGGTCGCCCTTGTACGACGCGGTACTGCCGGCTTCGGTGATGAACGTCTGTGGGTCGCCATTGAGCAGGCTCTGGCGGCTTACCGCTTCGGCCAGTGCCTGTGCCGCCACTTCGGCGCCCATCGGCGTCCAGTGGGTGTCGGTACGCAGGAACACCTGGCCGCGGGCCTTGGCCTGCTCCATAGGTGCCATCAGGTCCGGGGCGAACACGTTGGCCTGGCGCACCTGGGCATGGAACTGGTTGTACAGGTCGTCATGCAGGCTGGTCGGCAGCTCATTGCCCAGGTACTCGGCATACACCCGCGCCTTGGCCGGCACGATCGCCAGCACCAGCTGGCTGCCGTGCTGCTGCAGGGTGTCGCGCACGCCACGGATCAACGCCAGGTTTTCCTGCATCAGCTGCTCGGCACCGGCGGTGGGCTTGAACTCTTCGTCACTGAACAGCCACTGGTCGCGGCCCAGAACCACGCCGGGGCGGCCTTCGTTGAACAGCTTGAAGTCCATCGCCGCCCACAGGTTGGTGCCCAGGCGCTTGATCGGGAACTGCTCGTCGTAGTGGGTCTCGGCGGCCTTGGCCAGCTTGCCGTTGAGCAGGGTCATCTGCTCGGTACGCTGGAAGCTTTGCAGGCCACCGGTGGACCACACGCCCATGCCCACCAGCAGGCCGAGGAACGACAGCGAATAGGTAATGCGTAATGTCCGGGTCATGTCATCAACCTCAGAACTGGAAGTAAAGGAACGGCGAGTAGCTCTGCGCCGAAAGCTTGAGGATCGAGGCCACGAACAGCAGCAGCACCAGGGCGCGGGTCATCACCCGGGTCCAGTCCAGGCCGATCGAACCGTCGTTGTTGACCTCCACCGGGGTGGCCTTGGGCGTTGGCCTGGCGTTGCGGTAGAAGTCGCGCAGGCCGAAGAACGCCAGGGTGATGTAGGCAACCACCAGGGTGGCTACCTGCAGGCCGGTGAGCTGGGCACGGTTGAGTTCCGACAGCTGCCAGTCGCCGAAGCTGAACATGGCGCCGTACATGCGACCGGCCACCTCCAGGTTCTCGGCGCGGAAGATCACCCAGCCGACCACCACCAGCAGGAAGGTGAACGCCCACTTCACCGGGTTGAAACGCTGCGGGTTGGTGTCGATGCCCAGCGCGCGCTCGATGGCCAGCCACATGCCGTGCCAGGCGCCCCAGATGATGTAGGTGAAGTTGGCGCCGTGCCACAGGCCGCCCAGCAGCATGGTCAGGAACAGGTTGCGGTAGGTGTTGAAGGTGCCTTTGCGGTTACCGCCCAGGGTGATGTACAGGTAGTCGCGCAGCCAGGTCGACAGGCTGATGTGCCAGCGCCGCCAGAACTCGGTGATCGACTGGCTGATGTACGGCTGCTTGAAGTTTTCCATGAAGCGGAAGCCCATCATCAGGCCCAGGCCGATGGCCATGTCGCTGTAGCCGCTGAAGTCGAAGTACAGCTGCGCGGTGTAGGCCAGGGCGCCGAGCCAGGCATCGCCGGTGGTCGGGTTCTGCAGGGCGAAACAGTGGTCGGCCACTACCGCCAGGGTGTCGGCGATGAACACTTTCTTGATGAAGCCCTGCATGAAGCGGGTGCAGCCTTCGGAGAACTTGTCCAGGGTGTGGGTGCGGTTGTTGAACTGGTCGACCAGGTCCTTGAAGCGCAGCACGGGGCCGGCGATCAGGTGCGGGAAGATCGCCACGAACGCCGCGAAGTCGATCAGGTTGCGGGTAGCCGGGGTATCGCCGCGGTACACGTCGATGATGTAGCTGATCGACTCGAAGATGTAGAACGAGATACCGATCGGCAGCAGCACATGGGTAAGGATGAACGGCTCCAGGCCGAACGAGGAGATGATCGCGTTGAGGCTGTCGACGCCGAAGTTGGCGTACTTGAAGTAGCCGAGGATCGCCAGGTCGACACCGACGCCGAGCAGCAGCCAGCGCTGCGCGGGCTTGGTGCGTACACCGGCGGCGCCGACTTTCAGGCCGATCCAGTAGTTCCACAGGGTGACCCCGGCGAACAGGGCCAGGAAGTCCACCCGCCACCAGGCGTAGAAGATGTAGCTGGCGACCAGCAGCAGCAGGTTGCGATAACGTTGCCCGCTCAAGTAGTACAGGCCGAGGAAGATCGGCAAGAACAGGAACAGGAACACGTTGGACGAGAAGACCATCCCGGTTCTCCTTTTTGTTCACAGCATCCGGGGCAAAGCGCCCCCCAAACCCCCCACATGTTCGTGGCGGGCTACCTAGATTCCTGTGGGAGCGGGTTTACCCGCGAAGAGGCCGGCACAGGCACCGCACATGGCAGGTCTGGCCTTTTCGCGGGTAAACCCGCTCCCACAGGGGTTTTGCGTTACTTTTTCGATTCTGCGCTCGGGTCGTAGACCCGGGTCAGGTCGCCACCCAGCCGGAAGCTGTTGAACGGCTGCATGCCGCGCTTGCGTTGCAGGGTGTCGCCACTGCACGCATACAGGCTGCAGTAGGGCTCCATCCACGCGTACTTGCTGTCGATCTTCAGGTCTTTCATGTCCTGTTTCTCGCCATTGCGGGACTTGAACGCGCTGGGGTCCTTCGACCCGTTCAGTACCCGCTGCGCCAGGCGCTGCAGGGCGTTGTTGTTCTCGCCACGCACATCCACGCCATTGACCTGGGCGAAGCTGGCGATCATCGCCAGCGGCGGCAGGGCGTAGTTGTGGTAGGCCAGGGCGCGTTGCTTGCGTTTCAGTTCGTTGGGCAGGAAGCCCTGCTGGTCGACCTGGTTGGCGCCAACCCGGTATTCCTTCACGGCCCAGTCGAACAGGTCGCGACGGTCGGTAGCCACGGCGCTGGCCATTACCGCCCAGGCTGCCCAGTAGCTGTGGTTGTTGATCTTCTCCAGCGGCAGGTCGCTCCAGTCGCGCACGGTCTGTTCGGCCAGCCGGGCAAACCATTTCTCGATCAGCTCGGCCTCGGACTGGTGCGCGGCCAGCGGCTGCGAACTGGAGAACTTCAGGCGCAGCCACGAACCGCTCATGCTGCCCAGCGCCCATTTGCGCATCGACTTGCCGGTGTGGTTGTAGTCGGTGGACATCAGCGCATCGGCGCGGGCCCAGCTGCCCAGCCAGGCCAGGGTGCAGTCGAGCTGTGCCGGGCGGCCGTCACGCATGTACTGGCCGATCATCTTGCTCACACCTTTCTCAAGGGTGGTGATGTCTTCGGTGGACTTGCGAAAGGCCTTTTCCGAGGCGGCATTGAGCGTGGCCCGCGCCTTGTCCGAGCCTTCGTACTTGCTGCGGAACTGCAGGGCGCTGGTGTACGGCTTGGGGGCAGCCTCGCAGCGGAAGTTGCCGTCGCCGGTCTTGAGCTTTTCGATCCCCTCGTAGTAACCCTGGGGTGGTACCAGCGCGGCGTGCGCGGCACCGCCGCACAACGCCAGGGCAAGCAGGGCGGGGCGGGAAATTCGCTTGAACGGGATCATGGTCGCCTCACTGGCCGGCCTGCGCGGTCTGCGCGGGCACGGCGAAGTTGTTGCGTTTGCAGAGCTTGGCTTCGACCTTCTGGGTACCGCTTTCCGGCCCCTGCACCTCGAACGCCAACAGGCTCTGGCTGGCCCAGTCCTCGTCTTCGCGCATCTGGAAGACGAAGCGGCCGTCGGTGTCGGAGGTTTCCGGTTTTTCCAGCTTGATGTCCTCGTGGCGGCCGTTGAGGTACCAGAGGGTGGCCTGCAGCACCTTCACCGACGGGTCTTCGAACTTCACGTCCATTTGTATGTTGCGGTTGACCAGGTCCTTGAGCACGCCACCCTTGCCGTTGACCATCAGCTCGTTCTTGCCGGGCTTGAGGGTGGCGCTGGCGCTCATCAGGGCCGGGCGGTCATCACAACCGTCGTCGAGCAGGCCAAGGATTTGCCGCCAGATGGTTTCCTGGTCCAGGCGATACAGCGGGGAGAATTCCCAGATCAGGATCTTCGGCGGGTTCTTCTGGAATTCCTCGCTGCCCAGGTACTGGATCATCGAGCCTTCCAGGCCACCGCCAGGGAAGGCCACGTTCAATACATCGGCACCAATGTACTGTTGCAGGAAGCCCGCAAAGTTGTAGTTCTTGCCGCTGTGACTGGTACCCACCAACGTGATCTGCGCGTTGCCGGCGTCACCGAACAGGTCGTCACCGCCACCGTCGGAGCCTTTCGGCTCGGTGGCGAACTGGTCCATGTACTGAACTGCGTAACTGGTGCCACAGAGCTGGCCGGCGACGTTATGCAAGGTGCCGGTCTTGCCCATGCGCCCGGACTTCTTCGTTTCGAACTCCTTGCGCGGGATGCCTTCGAAGGCCGGCATCTTGTGCACGGTGTCGGCCACGATCTTCGCTGCACGCTCGGCGCCATATGGCGTCCAGTGCTGGTCGCCACGGAAGTAGAAGTCCTTGCCCTGGTCGGCAGCGGCCAGCTGTTCGTTGGTCAGTGGCGACAGGTCGGGCACGTTGTAGCCCATGCTGGCGAAGCGCTTGAGCATGGCCTGGTAGTTGCCCAGGGCCTTCTGGTAGTCGAAGGCGGCTTTTTCCGCCGGGTTGAGCATGTTGCGGTTCACCAGGCCACGGGTCGGCTGGTACACCACCACCAGTTCCACGCCGCGCTTCTTGAACGCGTCGTGCACCTGCTGCAGACGCTTGTAGCCGGCAGGGGTGGTGTTGAACTCGGTGCGCAGGTCTTCGCGGGTACGGAACAGCCAGTCGCCCTGGGCCTGCACCAGCGTGGTGAAGTTCTGCTGGTAGCGGGTTGTGTAGCGGCTGGCGTCATGTGCTTCAGGGCACAGCTGGCAGCAGGGCTCGGCGCTGAAGGTGGGGGCCTTGACGTCTTCGGCGCGCACGCCCTGGCTGATCGCCAGGAGGGCGGCGGACAGGCCCAGCAGTTTCATCAGATGTGGCGTCATGGTCTGGGCTTCCTTAATCGATCATTTCGGTCTGGCGTTCGACCGGGTCGATCAGCACAGCCTTTTGCTGGCGTACCAGCAGGTCGAGGATTTCGTCCTGGCGTTCGCCGAGGACGCCGTTGAGGCTGATGCCGCTGGCCTTGCGCGGGGCGAGCATGGACACCTTGTACAGTTCGACCGACAGTGGCGAGTCGATCGACAGTGGGCCGGAGCCGTTGGCCGACAGTTCGCCACCGACCAGAATCAGCGACACCTTGGTGTCGAACGGGTCGAGGGCGATGTCGCGGTCGGTATCGGACAGGTCCTTGATGTGGCCGTACACACCCACCAGGCCGTTGGCCATGGCGACGTTTTCGTACAGGCGAATGTTCACGCTGTTACGCACGCGGATGCCGTGGCGGCGGTTGTTGATCAGCTTGTTGCCCCAGATCAGGTTGTCGCCGCTTTCGTACAGGGTGATACCGTCGGTGTGGTTGCGGTAGATCTCGTTGTAGGCGATCAGGTTGTTGACGCTGTTACGGTCGATCACCACGCCCGAGAGCTTGTTGTCGAAGCTCTTGTTGTTGATGATCCAGCTGTCGTTGACCTCACGCGACACGATGATGCCGTGCTTCTTCTTGGTGCCGTACACCGTGTTGCCGGCGATGATCAGCCGGTGCGAGCGGTCGTGCGGGTCGATGCCGTAGACGATGTTGTCGCGGTAGGTGCTGTCCTTGACCACGAAGTCCTGGGTCTCGTAGCAGTAGAAGCCGTACCACATGTCGCTGAACTCCGAGCCGATGATCCAGCCGGTGGGTTCAGGGCGGCCCATGCGCTTGGCCATGTTCGGCGTGTACTGCGAGATGCTCACGCCATACGACTTGGACTTGGCATAGCCGAAGCTGGCCATTTTCGTATTGACGATGTAGGTCTCGGTGCCGCCCCACGACAGCAGGAACGGGCGGAATTCCTTGGGTGAGCGGAAGGTCGCCGGGCCGTTGTCCTTTTCCCGCCAGCCGGTCACCTGGGTGTCGGTGACGAACAGCTTGCCGTCGTTGACCAGGAACGAACCGCCTTCCTGGGACAGGCGCAGTTGCTTGACCTTACCGTCGATCTCGAGGATGCCCTTCGGCCCGACCACGATCGGCAGGCGCGCCAGGTAAACGCCCGGCTCGACTTCGCTGAGGTACTGCCTGGGTACCTTCTTGCTCAGTTCGACCAGGTCGACATGGCCGTCATCGACGAAGATCGCCTGCGGAATGCCATGCTGGCGCTGGACCCACTCGGCCGCCTTGTTGTCGCCACCGACGAATTCCTTGAGGGTATCCTCCTGGAACATGCGGCGCAGGCTGACCTTGCCCTTGTGGCGGCGGTCGATTTTTTTCTGCACCGCATCAAAGGTGTAGCCGGTCAGGTCAGGCAGCTTCGGCGGGTCCATGTGCAGCGGCTCGATCGGTGCGCTGGAGACCGTGTAGGTCTTGGCTTGCTGCAGTTCCTTGGCGATCACCTGGGGTTCTGCGGCAGCGACCAGGCCACTGGCCAGCAGCAAGGCGCTGGCCAACAGGCTGTGGCGTAAGTGCGGGTGAAGGTTCATAACGGTAAGTCCTCTACCGGCCTCAGAAGCGCCAGATCACGTCGACGAAGGCGCGGTGCATGTACGAGTCCGCTTCCTTGCCGTAGGCATCGCCCGGCTTGAACACACCGGCACGCAGACGCACCAGGGCAGATGGCTCGTCGATGGCCTGGCTCATCGAAGCTGGCAGCAGGCCTTGCTTGAAGTACTTGGTCACGACCACGTCCATTTCCTGGCCAAGGTCTTTTTCGCCATCGACCAGTGGGCGGTTCACACCGTTGTCGTTGACCACCGCGTTGATGCCGCTGGAACCGATGTTCTGGTTGCCATCGACACGCCAGAACTTGTGGTAGATGAAGCTGGCGTCGTAGTCGTCGCGCAGCTGCCAGGAGGCGAACAGGGTGGCCGCCTGCAGGTTGCCCAGCTCGCCACGGAAGGCTTCACCAAAGCGGTGTACGCGCGAACGGGTACCGGTGTAGTTGGAGCGGTTGCTCTCCAGGCCGGTCTGCTCGTAGTTGCTCGAACCGTCGTCGCCACCACCGCCGCTGCCACGGGCGTAGGCCGCACCAACCTGCCATTGCGGGTCGAGGCGCAGGCGGACGCCGAAGTCGGTGGCCCAGGCGTTGACGTCACCGCTCTGCTTGCCGGTGGCCACGGTCTGGTCGCCGACGACCTGGCTGCTGAGGGTGTCGCGGTCACCGGTCAGCCAGGTGACGCTGCCCCAGTAGTTGACGGTGTGATCGTTGCGCCAGTTGTAGGCGTCGCTGTTGGCTTCCAGGCCCAGCCAGGTGAGGTCGCCGGTGCGGGTCTTGTCCAGCGCATCGACGGTTTCGCCCGGGTTCTTCAGGCTGCCGCCGTCGTGGGTGTGGTGGGCGCGTACGCCGACCCAGTGGCCTGGGGTCCACTGCGTGGCGACGTTGCCGTAGAGGTGTGTGCGGTCCTTGTCTTCCGGGGCCAGCTCGGTGAGGTCGGTGCGGTATTCGCTGAAGCGCTGGGCCACACCCAGGTCGGCCTTGAGCAGGGTGGTGTCGAAGGTCCAGTTCAGCGCCTCGATGTTGGTGTCACGCCACATGCCATCGTCGCTGCGCAGGCGCTGGCGACCGAAACGCAGTTGCTCGCCAGGGTAGGCGGTGAGGCCGCTGTAGCCGACCCAGAATTCGCGCATGGCCAGGTAGCTCTTGTCCTGCTCGCGGCCGTCGGCGGCGGTGTCGGTGCTGGTGCCGTCGTCGTTCTGGCGCAGGGTGTCGGTTTCGATGGTGTCGGTGGCGGTGACGGCCTGGCCCATGGCATAGGCGCTCCAGTTGCCACGCTCGCCATATACCCAGGGGCGCAGATCGAGACCGAGGCCGTTGACGTCGCCGCCGGAGCGGGTGCCCAGGTCACGGTCGTCTTCCGACTGGCCGGTGATTTTCACATCCAGGCCGAAGTTCTTTTCAGCGGTCATTGCCGCCAGGGTCGGGCAGGACCACAGCAGGGCGAAGCTCAGGCCGATGCCAGCTTTCACGAGGGGATTGAGCGTCATAGCGAGTCCTCACCGGTAACTTCTTTTTCGTCGTCTTGCAGGGCTTCGATGGCCAAGGTGCTGTTGGCGCCCTGGCTCATGCTGCCGCGCGCCTGCTTTTCTTGGGCCAGCAGTTGCTGGGCCTGGCTGCGCTGGTCAGGCGTAAGTTGCTGGTCGAGCTGCTGCAGCAGTTCAGCGGACTGCGGCGTCGGGTTGACCTGGGCCAGTTGGGCGAAGACCCAGGCGTTACCCGGTTGCGGGCGAATGCCGTGGCCTTCGCTGAACAGCTGGGCCAGGGCATAGTCGGCGCTGTTCTGCCCACCGCGGGCGGCGGCCAGCAGGTGGTCGACGGCCTTTTGTGGCTCGACGTTGCCCAGGTAGCCGCGGCGGTACAGCTGGCCCAGGTAGTAATGGGCGCTGACTTCGCCGGCGTCGGCGGCAGCCTGCAGGTGTTGCTCGGCTTTGGCCGCATCCGCAGGTACGGTCTTGCCTTCGTAGTACAGGCGGCCCAGCAACAGTTCGGCGCGTGGCTGTTCGGCTTCGCGGCCCTTGTCGATGTAGGCCATCAGCTGGTCGGTATCGCCCAGCTCGGGGAAGTCGTACACCAGCTGCGCCAGGCTGACCCAGGATGCCGGGTTGGCCGGGGCTACCTGTTCGAGCAGGTCCTTGGCGGTTTTCTCGTCGGTCTGGCCGAGGCTGCGGTCAGCCAGTACCCGGGCAACGCTGTCGACCCGGGTGGCCGGTACTGCGCCACGGGCATAGGCAGCCTTGAGCTGGCCGAGCAGGGCGGCCTGCTGGTCGGCCTGACCACGCTTCTGGTACACGGTGGCCAGCTCGACGTAGCAGATGTCGGTGCTGTTCAGCGCGGCCTTGCAGATTTTTTCCACGTCGCCCAGGTGCTGGTCGTAGGTGCCCTGGGTGCGGTACAGCAGCACCTGGGCCAGGCCCGCTTCCGGGTTGCCGGCGGCGCGCCACTGGTCGATCTGCTGCTGCGCGTTGACCTTGGGGAAGCTTTGCGGGTAGCCCAGGTAGAGCATCGCCAGCGGGATCAGGGTGTTGCTTTCGCCCTGCCTGGCGGCTTGCTTGAGCAGGGTCTCGGCTTCTTCGCGCTCGGCCTGGGTGCTGTCGGGCTTGGCCACCAGCAGGCGGCCCAGGCGCGCCTGGGCACGCGGCGAAATGGCGGCCGCGGCGCGGTAGGTGGCCTCGGCTTCCTTGATTTTCGCGGGGTCGCGGGTGGCGACCTTGATGTCGGCCAGGCCCACTTGCGCTTCGCTGTAGCCCAGGTCGGCCAGGGCCTTGTAGTTGCGCTCGGCCAGTGCCGTGTCACCGCGCTTCATGGCTTCGTTGGCCAGGCGCTGGTCGGGCAGGCCGGCACAGCCAGCCAGGGTGATGGCTGCAGCCAGGGCACACAGGCCCAGGCTGGCGCTTTTCTTGTAGGGAATCATGTTGTGATCCTCTTACAGCCCACGGGCCATGGCTTTGTCGATCAGCCAGTTCAGCGACGGGCCACGGTCGCTGTTGACCGAAGCCGGGCGGCCGGCGAGTTCGGCGGGCAGGGCGCTGTCGGGCTTGATCTGCACGCGGATGTCGGCGGCCAGGTCTTCGCTGTTGAGGCTGGCGCTGCTGACGATCTGGCCGGTGCGCACTTCGTCTTCGCCGGCTACCTGGAAGTTGACCCGGGTACCTGGCTTGACTTCGTCGAACTGGCGGTAGGTGAAGCGCGCCTCGATCATCGGGTTGGTGGTGCGCGGGATCAGCTGGAAGATCGGCTGGCCCTTGGCGGCGTACTGGCCGTTGTCCACCAGCTGGCGGGCGACCACGCAATCACACGGGCTGGTGAGGGTGCCGGAGAGCTGCTTGCCGAACAGTTCCTCGATCTTCGCCGGCTCCAGCTGTGCGTCTTCCAGGTTGCCCTTGAGCATGTCCAGCATGCTGGTGGTGAAGCTGGCCAGTGGCGCGCCCTTGGCGATCTGCCCACCGCTGTCGACCAGGCTGTTCACGGTGCCGTCGCGCGGCATGGTGATGGTGGTGGTGGGCACTGCGACTACGCCGGCTTCGGCGTGGCTGACGAAGTACATGCCGTACAGCGACTTGGCGATGAAGCCGAAGGCGGCGACACCGACCACGAACACGCCGAGGGTGACGGTGACCGCCTTGAGGCGGCCGAAGGCGCTCAGGCCACTGCCGCCATCCTTCTGCTTGCGTGCCTTGGTGAAGTTGTCGCGCTGCAAGGTGCTGAGTACGTCGCCAGCGGTGATCAGCTCACCCGACAGGTGCGAGGTGATGATGTGGCGCAAGGTGGCGATGTCGCGTGGCTCGAGGTTCTGGAACTGCGCGCCGGTGCGGCCACTGTCCGGGTGGTAGGAGCGCACCTGGAACTCGATGTCCATCGACAGGCCGAGGTTGTCGACCGTGAACTGCAGCCGTCCGCGTAGTACGTCGCCAACCGTCAGTTGTTGCTTGGTGTGGAAGCTCAGGCCACCGGCGGAGAGGTCGTCGACCTTCACATCGTGGGCCTGGCGCTGAGGGTCGAGGAACCGCAGCTTGGCGGGGATGCGTACCCGGGCATGCTGGCGCTGGGCTTCGGACTCATGCACGACGTTGACGTTCACGGCGGTATTCATGTGGTTTGTTCCTGTTAGTTCCGATCCGGGTTGGGCTCACACGACCATGAACAGCACAGCAACGAAGATGCTGGCAGCCGAGAAGGTCATGGTCCGCGAGGACCAGGTGTTGAACCATTGTTGAAAGCTGGCGAGGTCACGCTTGAGGGCAGTGGGCTGACGCGTCCAGGACTGCTTGTCGAGGCGGAAGAACACGTAGATCTTCATCAGCGCGCCGATGATCTGGTTGTAATAGAGAATCAGCGGGTAGGCCGGGCCTACGTTGTGGCCGGAGCACAGCAGCATGATGGTGAGGATCAGGCGGGTGATGCCGATCCACAGCAGGTACACCAGCAGGAAGCCCAGGCCGAACTTGAGGCTGGCGATCACCGCCACGGTCAGGCCCAGCAGGCTGGTCCACATCGACACGCGCTGGTCGAACAGCACGATGCTGGTGAACAGCCCCAGGCGGCGCAGGCCCAGGCCCAGCGCGCGGGAGTTCTGCCGCAGGTTGTTGCCGTACCAGCGGTACATCAGCTTGCGGCTGGCCTTGAAGAAGCTCTTCTCCGGCGGGTGCTCGACCGTGTTGATGGCGGCGTCCGGTACGTAGAAAGTGTCGTAGCCCAGGCGCATCAGGCTGAACCAGCTGGACTTGTCGTCACCGGTAAGGAACTTGAAGCGGCCCAGGCGCCAGTGCATCAGCGAGTCGCTTTCGACGTCGGCGATGAACTCGGGGTTGGTCACCACGCTGGCGCGGAACATCGACATGCGCCCGGTCATGGTCAGCACGCGCTTGGACAGGGCCATCGAGCACATGTTGATGTGGCGCTGGGCGAAGCGCAGCTTGTGCCACTCGCTCATGATGTAGCCGCCACGCACTTCGCAGAACTCGTTGGTGGTCAGGCCGCCGACGTTGGGGAACAGCTTGAACCACGGCACGGTCTTGCGTACCACGCCATCGCCCAGCACGGTGTCGCCGTCGATCACCGCCACCACGGCGTTGTCGTCCGGCAGCATGCGCGAGATGGCACGGAAGCCGTAGGCCAGGCCGTCACGCTTGCCGGTACCGGCGATGCGCACGATGTCCAGCTTCACGTGGGCTGGCGGGTTGTATTTGGCCCACAGGCTTTTCACCAGCAGTTCGTCCGACATTTCCACCAGCGAGCAGACCACGGTGGTGGGGAAGCCACAGTTGATCGCCTCGCGGATCACCGAGCTGTACACCTGGGCGGTGGTGAGTGCTTCGATGCGGAAGCTGGTCACCATCAGGTACACGTGGGACGGGTCGGCGTCCTTGCCCATCTTCTGCACCTTGCGGCGCAGGTACGGATACACGCCGTAGAGGAAGATCATGCCGCGGATGAAATGGGTGGCGCCCATGGAATAGCGCCAGATGCCGACTGCGCCGACCAGGAAGATGAAGTGCTTCGACTGCGAGTCGAAGATATCGGCTGGCAGGGCCAGGGCGATCAGCATGAGCAGACTCATGTAGAGCAGCCAACCGGCGCACTGCAACAGCACTGTCTGGAGCCTTTGCATGTTCAGCATCCGTCGAGAATTCGGGAAAGGGTGGGCAGCGGGGGGGGGAGGCCCCCGCTGCCCGGCCAGCACTTACCAGCAGATGCCTTCGGTGCGGCTGGTGGCGCAGGTCGGTTTGCTCATGAAGCCGACCAGGTCGATCACGTGCTTGCCGGCCGGCGCTTGCTGGGCCAGTGCACGGAACTGCTCGTCACGGTTGCCCAGGACGATGATGTCGGCGTTGTCGATCACCTTCTGGAAGTCGGCGTTGAGCAGCGACGACACGTGCGGGATCTTCGATTCGATGTAGTCCTTGTTGGCGCCGTGGACGCGGGCGTACTGGACGTTCTCGTCGTAGATGTCCAGCTGGTAGCCCTTGCCGATCAGGCGCTCGGCCAGTTCCACCAGCGGGCTTTCACGCAGGTCGTCGGTGCCGGCCTTGAAGCTCAGGCCGAGCAGGGCGACCTTGCGCTTGTCGTGGGCTTCGATCAGCTCGAAGGCGTTCTGCACCTGCGATTCGTTGCTGCGCATCAGCGAGTCGAGCAGCGGTGCGCGTACATCGAGGCTGGCGGCACGATAGGTGAGGGCGCGCACGTCCTTGGGCAGGCACGAGCCGCCGAAGGCGAAGCCAGGGCGCATGTAGTACTGGGACAGGTTCAGTACTTTGTCCTGGCAGACCACGTCCATCACCTCACGGCCATCCACGCCGACCGCTTTGGCGATGTTGCCGATCTCGTTGGCGAAGGTGACCTTGGTGGCGTGCCATACGTTGCAGGTGTACTTGATCATCTCGGCCACTTCGATCGGCTTGCGGATGATCGGTGCGTCGAGCTCTTCGTACAGGGCCTGCAGGATGTCGCCGCTGGCGCTGTCCAGTTCGCCGATGACGGTCATCGGTGGCTGGTCGTAGTCCTTGATCGCGGTGCTTTCACGCAGGAATTCCGGGTTGACCGCGACACCGAAGTCGACGCCGGCTTTCTTGCCCGAGCAGTCTTCGAGGATCGGGATCACCACGTTCTTCACGGTGCCTGGCAGCACGGTGCTGCGTACCACGATGGTGTGACGGCGCTCGCTATCGCGCAGCACGTAGCCGATTTCGCGGCACACCGACTCGATGTACTCAAGGCCCAGGTCGCCGTTCTTCTTGCTTGGGGTACCCACGCAGATCATCGATACGTCGCTGGCACGGATGGCTTCGGCGAAATCGGTAGTACCGCGCAGGCGGCCGTTGGCGATGCCCTGTTGCAGCAGTGCTTCCAGGCCAGGTTCGACGATGGGGGACTTGCCCTGATTGATCAGGTCGATCTTGGTGCTGGACACGTCCACACCGATCACTTCATGGCCTCGCGCCGTCAGGCAGCCTGCACAGACTGCACCCACATAACCCAAACCAAAGATGCTGATACGCATCGCTATCACCTCATGTGTTTATCACGCCGGCCTCTCCGGGAAGAGCCGGGCTGGGTTGATTAACAACAGTTTTCGGGCGCACGGACCCATGGCGAAATGCACACTTCGCCGAGCGCAGGCAAAATAAATCCGGAGCGCAAAAAGTTATGCACTCAAATGTGGCAGTAAAAAGCCATTAATTAAAAAACGTGCCCTGGAATGCAGCCGTCTTTATTGCAATGCGCTACATGGCGCGTTGCTGTGCTTGTTTTTTCAAGTGGAAAAATCCTTTGAAATCAACCACTAGGACGAATTGTAAGGGACGCGTCTCTCCTGCGTGGACAGGGTTTTCAGGGGGTGCCTGTCATACCTGTCGAAGTTGTTGGGGCTGGTAGTGGATACCTGCCGTTGTCACTTGTAAGTCATCTCTCACAGCCCGGGGGCAGGAAAATCGTTACGGCACTATGAGCGATTTGTCGTAGCAGAAGTTCCGAGGTGGGTTCGGCGCGGATGAAAGATTTCTAAATATTTTTTCAGTGGCGGACAATTTCAATCTGATAGCACACGGGGGTTTTGCCCCTATATATAAAGGGCGAAACTGTTGCGAGATATTTTTATGCCAGCATCGAAAAATATTTTGAAAAATTCGTCAAAAAAGCTACGGACGGTCTTATGGCGTTTGGCTATAAATCAGTGAGTGACGGTTTTGTGGCGTCAAATTTATGGTGCTGTGGCGATTTGCAGCGTGCCCTGTTGCAGGGCAGAGGGGATGTGTCACGGCTGCTGGCCTCTTCGCGGGCACGCCCGCTCCCACAGGTACCGCGCTAGCTTTTGAAGCTGAGCAGGACAGCTGCTCCTGCAGGTGTAATGCGGTCCATGTGGGAGCGGGCATGCCCGCGAAGCAGGCAACGTGGTGGATGGCACCGGCTTTGCCGGTGTTCGCGGCTAAAGCCGCTCCTACAGGGCCCGCGCAGCGTTTAAAAATCAGGCGGGGGCCGAGTGAATCAATAAGGGGTTCAGAACATGAAGTTCAGAATTTTCGGCTTATGACTTCGCCTGCATAATTCAAGCAATCACTTACCCTGATTCTCTGAACTTCGCCAAGCGTGTCCAAAGGAAAAAATCTGTACTCGGAATGCTCGCTGCTCAGGGCGATGGCCCCGAAATTGCTGGGCTTGCAGTGAAAAATGAAGGAGGGGGAGCCCTTCGTCTTGCCGGGCAGCCCCTCCTTCACCGAAGGCTTACTCGGAAGGATGATCGCGCAGGAACACCAGGTGGTCCGGCTTCGACTGCTCGGCACTGTAGTAGTACCCCTGCACATCGAACTGCTTGAGCTGCTCCGGGTCACTGATGCGCTGCTGGATGACGAAGCGGCTCATCATGCCGCGGGCTTTCTTGGCGTAGAAGCTGATGATCTTGTACTGGCCGTTCTTCAGGTCCTTGAAGTCGACGTTGATCACCCGGGCCTTGAGCGCACTGCGTTTCACCGCGCTGAAGTACTCGTTGCTGGCCAGGTTCAGCAGCACGTCATCGCCCTGTTCGGCCAGGGCCTGGTTCAGCCATTCGCTGATGCGCGTGCCCCAGAAGGCGTACAGGTCCTTGCCGCGGGCGTTGGCCAGCTTGGTGCCCATTTCCAGGCGGTAGGGTTGCATCAGGTCGAGCGGGCGCAGCAGGCCGTACAGGCCCGAAAGCATGCGCAAATGCTGCTGGGCATAGCTGAAGTCGTCCTCGCCCAGGCTCTCGGCGTCGAGGCCGGTGTACACGTCACCCTTGAACGCCAGCAGCGCCTGCTTGGCATTGGCCGGGGTGAAGTCCGGAGTCCAGCTGCCGAAGCGCGCGGCATTCAGGCCGGCGAGCTTGTCGGACAGGTGCATCAGTTCGCTGATCTGCGCCGGCGACAGGTCGCGCAGTTGCTGGATCAGTTCCTGGGAGTCGTCCAGGTACTGGGGCAGGGTGAAACGCTCGGTCACCGGCGGGGTGTCGTAATCGAGGGTCTTGGCGGGGGAAATCACCGTCAGCATCGGGTCGGCTCCTGGCATCGTTGGCCGGGAATTCTACGGGCTGGACGGTGCAAGTCCAAACTATGGCGACGATAGTCACAGACCATGGCCGGTACAGACGCTATAGTGCGCGTTTTGCCGTTGCGGAGCCTTTACCGTGCGCATTGCCTCTGCCTTGCTGGCCGCTCTGCTGAGCCTGGCCGTGCAAGCCGCCCCGTCACCCCAGGTTAGCCTGGACCGCAGCCTGTGGCCCGAAAAGCTGGACAGCCCGGCGCTGTTCGATGTGGCCTCGCGGGCCGAAATCCTATCGTTCGCCCAGGTGCTGCACGAAAGCGAGCAGTTGGACGACGCAGCGCTGGCGTCACGCTTGGGGCTGCGGCAAATCAACCTGCAGAAGGTGCGCCTGGTGCGGGCGCGCATGTGGCAGCGGTTGTGGGAAGGTTATCAACAGGCGCAGCGCAGTTGCGAGCAGGATGCGTCGTTCTGTTACCCGGTAACGTCGATGGCGGAGTTGCGTACGCAAGCGGCGACGTTCGCTGCCGATGTCGGCACGTTCTACACCGGCTGGGTCGAGCCGAGTCACCAGTTCCATGTGCGCTACCTGGACGAGCAACTGCGCAAGGCTGCGTTGCTGCCACAGACCAGTAGCGAGCTGGAGCGGCTGTCCTCGCGCGAGCGCAACGGGGATGGACTGAACGACCGCATGTTCCTGCTGACCTTCGTCGGCGGGCCCGGGCCGGAGGGCGGCAGCACCGACCTGCTGGCTGATTACCTGCGCCGGCAAAAGCTTGAAGGCACGTTCTTCGTGCTCGGCAACCGCCTGCAGCAACGCCGCGACGCCGGGGTGGCGAATGCCTTGCGTCAGCTCTATGGCGGGCAGTGCGTGGGGATCCAGGGGTGGGAGTACCGCTCCCATGCGCTGTGGAACGGTTGGCAGGACTCGTTGCGGCGTAGCCAGGCACGGGTGCAGGCCGACCTGCCGGAGCAGTATGTGCCATTGTTCCGGCCGCCTTATGGGCAGCGCCGGGCCGATGGCGAGGCATTCATGGCCAGCCAGCAGTTGCGGGTGTCATTGTGGGACATCGATGCCCAGGATGATGGCGCACTGAGCGCCGAGGACTCGGCGCAGCGGGTGCTGACCTTGATGCTGCTGTGGCGCAAAGGGGTGATCCAGTTCCATGACAGCCTGCCCAAGGCGCAGCCGGCGGTGGAGTGGTTGTTGCGCAATACCGCGCAGAGCGGGATTGGTTGGGAGGACTGTCAGGCGTATGCCTGGCGTGAGTAGGGGGCCGCTTTGCGGCCCATCGCCGGCAAGCCTGCTCCCACAGGTACCGTGCATGGGCTGCTGGCGATGGCCCCGGCAAGGCCAGCCTGAATTTTTACTGTAGTCCTCACGCGCCCCCTCGCCAACCCCTGTTCGTCATTTGGAAAAATAAACTTCACCTACACGTAAAAAGACTTTTTTTAGTCATCATTTTTGCGGTATGAAGAAACCAGACAGCCGATTCCTGCAGCACAGGTGGCGTCATCCAGGCCCACCTAGCCAGGTTCGCTTCCCGCCCGTAACAACGCGGATACGGGGACAGCGGCAGTCACTCTGCGGCGTAACAGACCACGCCGTGTGGCTTCGACATAAGGTGACCGAGTATGGATGACCAAGGACGCAACCCTTCCTCCAGCAAGCCTATCCTGTATGTGCTCGATACCAACGTCCTGATTCACGACCCTAACGCGTTACTGAACTTCGAGGAGCACCATGTCGCCATCCCGATGACGGTGCTGGAGGAACTCGACAAGCTCAAGACCGGCAAACAGACCATCGCCGCCGAATGCCGCCAGGCCATTCGCCTGATCGACCAGACCCTTGGTGACGCCTCGCCCAGCGATGTCGAGCAGGGCGTACCGATCCAGCGTGGCAAGAGCGGGCCCAAGGGCTTCCTGTCCATCCTGATGACCCCGCGCAACGAGCCGAACAAGCTGCTGCCGGAAAACCTCAACGACAACATCATCATCAACCAGTTGCTCGAAGTACGGGCCCGGCGCACCGACCTGGACGTTGTGCTGGTCACCAAAGACATCAACATGCGCCTGAAGGCACGTGCCTGTGGCATCGCGGCCGAGGACTACAGCACCGACCAGCTGGTCGATGACGTGTCCTTGCTGTCCAAGGGCTACCATTCGGTCACCGGCTCGTTCTGGGATCGGGTGAGCAAGGTCGATACCCGCCAGGAGCGTGGCCGTACCTGGCACCGCGTGCAATTGATCGACAACCTGCCGGCGGTGCATGTCAACGAGTTCATCATCGATGAACAGGGCTTCGTCGGCTGGATCAAGGGTATCCGCAACGATGAGTTGCTGTTGCTCGACCTGCACCAGGAACCGCTACTGCACCAGGAAGCCTGGGGCCTGAAGCCGCGGGACATCCATCAGAGCCTGGCGCTGTTCGCCCTGCTCGACCCGGATATCCACCTGGTCAACCTGACCGGCGCCGCCGGTTCCGGCAAGACCATCCTGGCCCTGGCCGCGGCCATCGAGCAGACCATGGTCAGCAAGCGCTACCGGCGCATCATCGCCACCCGCAGTGTGCAGGGGCTGGACCAGGAAATCGGCTTCCTGCCGGGCACCGAGGCCGAGAAGATGGAGCCCTGGCTGGGCGCCATCACTGACAACCTCGAAGCCTTGCACATGGATGACGAAAGTACCCATGGCAGCGTCGAGTACATCCTCGAACGCGTGCCGTTGCAGTTCAAGTCGCTGAACTACATTCGTGGCCGTAGCTTCCAGCAGAGCCTGATCCTGATCGACGAGTGCCAGAACCTGACGCCGCACCAGATGAAAACCATCATCACCCGTGCCGGCTCCGGGTCCAAGGTGGTCTGCCTGGGCAACCTGGCGCAGATCGACACCCCCTACCTGTCCGCGACCAGCTCGGGCCTGACCTACCTGACCGAGCGCTTCAAGGACTTCCCCCATGGCGTGCACATCACCCTGCAGGGCGTGCCACGCTCGGTGCTGGCCGAGTACGCCGAGTCGCATCTGTAACCCTCTGCGCCGGGCGGTTCGCCGCCCGGCCTCTTGGCGGTCCGACGTGCCCGCGAAGAGGCCTGATCAGTTGACGCATCCCTCTGCTCAAACCTGACTCACAGGTTTACACTGCGAGTTCCCTTCACAGGAGCAGAGCAGTGCTGACACATCTTGATTCCCAGGGGCGGGCCAACATGGTCGACGTCACTGAAAAGGCCGTGACCGAGCGCGAGGCCACCGCCGAGGCGCGGGTGCGCATGTTGCCGCAGACCTTGCAGATGATTGTCGACGGTGAACACCCCAAGGGCGACGTGTTCGCCGTGGCGCGCATCGCCGGGATCCAGGCGGCCAAGAAGACCAGCGACCTGATCCCGCTGTGCCACCCGCTGATGCTGACCAGTGTCAAGGTCGAGCTCAGTGCCGAGGGGCAGGACGCCGTGCGCATCGTCGCCCGCTGCAAGCTGGCCGGGCAGACCGGCGTGGAGATGGAGGCGCTGACCGCTGCCAGCGTGGCCGCGCTGACGATCTATGACATGTGCAAGGCTGTGGATAAAGGTATGGTCATCGAGCAGGTGCGCCTGCTGGAAAAACTTGGCGGCAAGAGCGGCCACTACAAGGTGGAGGCGTAATGAAGGTCAAGGTGATGTACTTCGCCCGTTACCGCGAACTGTTGGGCGTGGATGCCGAGCGGGTGGAGGGCGTGTTCAAGGTGCTCGATGATGTTCGCCAGGCCTTGGTGGCCAAGGGGGGGCAGTACGAAGTGCTGGCCGAGCAGAACCTGATGTGTGCGCGCAACGAAGAGCTGTGCAAGCTCGATGAACCGCTGGAAGAGGGCGATGAAGTGGCGTTCTTCCCGCCGGTGACCGGAGGCTGAACATGGCTGTGCGAGTACAGGAAGGCGCGTTCGACCCGGGGGGCGAGACCAATGCCATGCATGCGGCCAATGTCGGTGTGGGTGCGGTGGTCGGTTTTGTCGGCTATGTGCGGGACTTCAACGATGGCCGCGAGGTGGCGGGGATGTTCCTCGAGCACTATCCGGGCATGACCGAAAAGGCCCTGGCCAAGATCGTGGTCGAGGCCGAGCAGCGCTGGCCGTTGCTCAAGGTGGAGGTGCTGCACCGCATCGGTGCGCTGGAACCGGGCGAACCGATTGTGTTCGTCGGCGTGGCCAGTGCCCATCGGCAGGCGGCGTTCGATGCCTGCAACTTCATCATGGACTACCTGAAGACCCGGGCGCCGTTCTGGAAGAAGGAAAATACCCAGGAAGGGGCAAGGTGGGTGGAAGGGAAGCAGAGTGACCAGGATGCCGCTGGGCGCTGGTAGATCCTTGTTTGATGGCCGGGGCGTAGCCCCGGTTCGCGGGTAAACCCGCTCCCACAGGTACTGCACAGGTTTCGAAAGCTGTGGAGTACCTCTGTGGGAGCGGGTTTACCCGCGAAGAGGCCGGCACAGGTCAATGGTGCTTGCGCGGCACCGGCTTCAGCAGCTCATCCGGCGGCATTTCACACTTGATCTTGCGCCCCAGCAGCGTTTCGATCGCCGGCAACTGGTAAGAGTCATCCTCGCCGGCAAAGCTGATCGACACGCCACTGGTACCCGCACGGCCGGTCCGGCCAATGCGGTGCACGTAGTCGTCCGGGTCTTCCGGCAGGGTGAAGTTGATCACGTGGCTGATGCCATCGATGTGAATCCCACGCCCCGCCACGTCGGTGGCCACCAGCACGGTGATTCGCCCTTCGCGGAAGTTTTCCAGGGTACGGATACGCTTGTGCTGCGGCACGTCGCCCGACAACTGCGCGGCATTGATGCCGTCGCGCACCAGTTTTTCCTCGATGCGCCGCACTTCGTCCTTGCGGTTGGCGAATACCATCACCCGTTCCCACTTGTTCTGGGTCACCAGGTTGTACAGCAGCTTGTACTTGTCGCTGCCGGCCACCGCATACACGTGCTGCTCCACCGTTTCGCTGGCCACGTTTTCCGGCTCGATCTCGACGATGGCCGGGTTGGTGGTCCACTGCTTGGCCAGGTTCATCACGTCGTCGGTGAAGGTGGCGGAGAACAGCAGGGTCTGGCGCTCGCTTTTCGGCGGCGTCTGGCGAATGATCTGGCGCACCTGGGGGATGAAACCCATGTCGAGCATGCGGTCGGCTTCGTCCAGCACCATCACCTCGACCATGTCCAGGTGCACTTCGCCGCGCTGGTTGAAGTCCAGCAGGCGGCCCGGAGTGGCCACCAGGATGTCGCAATGGCGCGCTTCCAGGGCCTTGAGCTGCTTGTCGAAGTCCATGCCGCCGACGAAGCTCATCACGTTCAGGCCGGTGTACTTGGTCAGGGCGATGGCATCCTTGGCGATCTGCACCACCAGCTCGCGGGTGGGCGCGATGATCAGCGCGCGTGGCTCGCCCATGTAGCGTTCCTTCGGCGGCGGCGTCTGCTGCAGCTGGGAGATGATCGAGATCAGGAACGCCGCAGTCTTGCCGGTACCGGTCTGGGCCCGGCCGATGGCGTCCTGGCCACGCAGGGTGTAACCCAGCACTTGTGCCTGGATCGGCGTGCAGTATGGGAAGCCCAGGTCGTGGATGGCGTGCATCAGCTCGTTGGACAGCTTGAAGTCGTGGAAGCGGGTCTTGCCTTCTTGCGGCTCGACCACGAAGTCTTCCGGTTTCCACAGGCTGGCCTGCGGCTTGGGCTTGCGCTCGCGACGCGGTTTGTCCTTGGCCGGCTTGTCGGTGGCTGGCGTAACGGCGGCAGGCTGTTCAGCCTCGGGAGTGGGGTTGGCGCGCGGGGTGGCCGGCTTTGTTGCGGGCCGGGCCTCGCTGGCAGGCGCGGGCGCAGGCGGCGTCACGCTGGCAGCAGGAGCGACGGCCTGTGGCGCGGCGTCTCCCTTGCCGAATATTTTCTTGAGTGCCTTGAGCACGATCGTCTCATCAACTGGTTAAGGAATGTACGCCGGGCAGTGTAATGCAAGATTCAGGCGCGGCGTAGCGGAATAGCCTCACAACTACAGGCTGCCTTGGCTTATTGCAATTGCTGGCCCAACCAGTCGTGGATGTCGTTCAACTCTTCCACCACCACTTCATGTTCCATCGGGTATTCGTGCCAGCGGGCGGCGACGCCCCAGGTATTCAGGTACTCGAAGGCGGTGCGGCCCATGGAAGGGATCACCACCGGGTCGTGCACGCCATGCAGGCACAGGGCCGGGGTGCGTTGCTGACAGGCGCTCAACTGATGCTGGTCGTTGAAGGTGGGTGCGTAGGTGGACAGGGCGATCACGCCACCCAGCGCTTCTTGCCACTTTATATAGGCGGTGTGCAGTACTACCGCACCGCCTTGGGAGAAACCGGCCAGGAAGATCCGCGACAGGCTGATGCCCTTGGCCTGCTCGGCCTTGATCAGGGCAATGAGCTGCTCGGCCGATTCTTCCAGCTGCGCTTCGTCGATGGCGCGGGCCGGGGTCATGGCCTTGATGTCATACCAGCTGGGCATGGCATAGCCGCCGTTGATGGTTACCGGGCGGGTGGGTGCCTGGGGCATGACGAAGCGGGTGCTGAGCAGGCGTTCCTGCATGAATTCGGCCACTGGTAGGAAGTCGTAACGGTCGGCACCCAGACCGTGCAACCAGATCACACAGGCGTCTGCGGTTTTCTGCGGTTCGAGAATCAGCGGGTTGGTCATGACTGCTCCGAAAGTGTGCGGGTCTTGTTATGGCGTGCGTGAAAAGAAGGCGCTGGAAATGATTGTCTGAAAAAGAATGTCGCAACGATACAACTTTCCCTACTTGACGAGCGCTTAAACGCTACAGCCAGAAATTTTGGTACGCGCTTTGCAATTCAACCTGTGATGCAAAGGGCAGGCCGTGACGGTAACACCCTTTGCACGCGAAGGCTGTCACAGAACAGTCCATTGCGCCATTTGACCCAATAACAAGCCAATACGGGTCGGACACGCCTCAAAAGGGTGCGGTGCAATTCCGGCTCGATACAACAAGAGCGATTTGGAGGTTGTGAATGAAGATGTTGAAAACCACCCTGGCAGTCCTGACCGCTGCCGCCGCGCTGGGCGCCGTGAGCAACGCCCAGGCCGGCGCCACCCTCGATGCGGTAAAGAAGAAGGGCTTCGTCCAGTGTGGCGTGAGCGACGGTCTTCCAGGCTTCTCGGTACCTGATGCGCAGGGCAAGATCGTTGGTATCGACGCCGACGTGTGCCGCGCCGTGGCCGCCGCCGTGTTCGGCGACGCCACCAAGGTCAAGTTCAGCCAGCTCAACGCCAAGGAACGCTTCACCGCCCTGCAGTCGGGCGAAGTCGACGTGCTGTCGCGCAACACCACCTGGACCAGCTCGCGTGATGCCGGCATGGGCCTGGTATTCGCCGGTGTTACCTACTACGACGGCGTTGGCTTCCTGGCCAACAAGAAGCTGGGTGTATCCAGCGCCAAGGAACTCGATGGCGCAACCATCTGCATCCAGGCCGGTACCACCACCGAGCTGAACGTGTCGGACTACTTCCGCGCCAATGGCCTGAAGTACACCCCGATCACCTTCGACACCTCGGACGAAAGCGCCAAGTCGCTGGAATCGGGCCGTTGCGACGTGCTGACCTCGGACAAGTCGCAGCTGTTCGCCCAGCGCTCCAAACTGGCCGCGCCGACCGAGTACGTGGTACTGCCGGAAACCATCTCCAAGGAACCGCTGGGCCCGGTGGTGCGTAAAGGCGACGAAGAATGGTTCAGCATCGTCAAGTGGACCCTGTTCGCCATGCTCAACGCCGAGGAGGCGGGCATCACCTCGAAGAATGTCGAGGCCGAAGCCAAAAGCACCAAGAACCCGGATGTCGCCCGCCTGCTGGGCGCGGATGGTGAGTACGGCAAGGACCTCAAGCTGCCCAAGGACTGGGTAGTGCAAATCGTGAAGCAAGTCGGTAACTACGGCGAAGTGTTCGAGAAGAACCTGGGCCAGAGCACCGACCTGAAGATCGACCGTGGCATGAACGCCCTGTGGAACAACGGCGGCATCCAGTACGCGCCACCTGTGCGCTGATGGCTGCACCCTGCGGCGGCATCCCGCCGCCGCAGGCTGTTCGAATCCCTACTGTCCGGGGCACTTCATGCAAAATCAAATCGGCGCACCCAAGGGCTTGTCCCTTAACGATCCGCGTGTGCGCGCGTGGCTGTTCCAGATCCTCACGATCGTCTTCGTGGTCGGCCTGGGCTGGTACCTGTTCCACAACACGCAAACCAACCTGCAACACCGGGGTATCACCTCGGGCTTCGACTTTCTCGACCGCAGTGCCGGCTTCGGCATCGCCCAGCACCTGATCCCCTACGTGGAATCCGACAGCTATGCGCGGGTGTTCGTCATCGGCCTGCTCAACACCCTGCTGGTGACTTTCATCGGTGTGGTGCTGGCGACCATCCTCGGCTTCATCATCGGTGTGGCGCGGTTGTCGCCGAACTGGATGATCAACAAGCTGGCGACCGTGTATGTGGAAACCTTCCGCAACATCCCGCCGTTGTTGCAGATCCTGTTCTGGTACTTCGCCGTGTTCCTGACCCTGCCGGGACCGCGGGGCAGTATCAATATCGACGACACCTTCTTCATCAGCAACCGTGGCCTGAACATGCCCGGCGCGTCCATGGCCGATGGCTTCTGGCCGTTCGTCGTGGCCGTGGCCGTGGCGCTGCTGGCCATCGTGGTAATGGTGCGCTTTGCCAACAAGCGCTTCGACGAGACTGGTGTACCGTTCCACAAGTTCTGGGTGGGGCTGGCGTTGTTCATCGCCATTCCGGGCGTTTGCGTACTGGTGTTCGGCAGCCCGGTGCACTGGGAAGTGCCGCAATTGAAAGGATTCAACTTCGTCGGCGGGTGGGTGCTGATCCCCGAGCTGCTGGCGCTGACCCTGGCGTTGACCATCTATACCGCAGCGTTCATCGCCGAGATCGTGCGCTCCGGCATCCGTTCGGTCAGCCATGGCCAGACCGAGGCCGCGCGCTCGCTGGGCCTGCGCGAGGGCCCGACCTTGCGCAAGGTGATCATCCCCCAGGCACTGCGGGTGATTATTCCGCCGCTGACCAGCCAGTACCTGAACCTGGCGAAGAACTCGTCGCTGGCGGCCGGTATCGGCTACCCGGAGATGGTTTCGCTGTTCGCCGGTACCGTGCTCAACCAGACCGGCCAGGCCATCGAGGTGATCGCCATCACCATGAGTGTCTATCTCGCCATCAGCATCAGCATTTCGCTGCTGATGAACTGGTACAACAAGCGCATTGCGCTGATCGAGCGGTGAGGATACGCCCGTGAATGCCCATGTTTTCAAACCCGATATGCCGCCACCGGTGAAAACCGTCGGCGTGCTCGCATGGATGCGTGCCAATCTGTTCTCCAGCTGGCTCAACACGCTGCTGACCCTGTTCGCCATCTATCTGGTGTGGCTGATCGTGCCGCCGTTGCTGCAGTGGGCGTTGCTTGACGCCAACTGGGTCGGCACCACCCGTGCCGACTGCACCAAGGAGGGCGCCTGCTGGGTGTTCGTGCAGCAGCGCTTCGGCCAGTTCATGTACGGCTACTACCCGGCCGAGCTGCGCTGGCGCGTGGACCTGACCGTATGGCTTGCCGTGCTCGGCGCCGCGCCACTGTTCATCAAGCGTTTCCCGCGCAAGGCCTTCTACGGCCTGGGCTTCCTGGTGCTGTACCCGGTGCTGGCCTACACCCTGCTGCATGGGGGCGTCCTGGGCCTGGAAAACGTAGCGACCAGCCAGTGGGGCGGGCTGATGCTGACCCTGGTGATCGCCACCGTGGGTATCGTCGGTGCCTTGCCGCTGGGCATCCTGCTGGCCCTGGGCCGGCGATCGAGGATGCCGGCGGTGAAGGTGGTGTGCGTGACCTTCATCGAGTTCTGGCGCGGTGTGCCGTTGATCACGGTGCTGTTCATGTCGTCGGTGATGCTGCCGTTGTTCCTGCCCGAGGGCATGAGCTTCGACAAACTGCTGCGGGCGATGATCGGCGTGATCCTGTTCCAGTCGGCGTACATCGCCGAGGTGGTGCGGGGCGGCCTGCAGGCCATCCCCAAGGGCCAGTACGAAGCCGCTGCGGCCATGGGCCTGGGCTACTGGCGGGCGATGGGCCTGGTGATTCTGCCGCAGGCGCTCAAGCTGGTGATCCCCGGCATCGTCAACACCTTCATTGCCCTGTTCAAGGACACCAGCCTGGTGATCATCATCGGCCTGTTCGACCTGCTGAACAGCGTCAAGCAAGCCGCCGCCGACCCAGCCTGGCTGGGCATGGCCACCGAGGGCTACGTGTTCGCCGCCCTGGTGTTCTGGATTTTCTGTTTCGGTATGTCCCGCTACTCCATGCATCTGGAGCGCAAGCTGGACACTGGCCACAAGCGTTAGGAGTTTCGAAATGAGTGAAGCGATCAAGCAGCCTGCCGGCCCCGAAGGCATCATCCAGATGCAGGGCGTGAACAAGTGGTACGGCCAGTTCCATGTGCTCAAGGACATCAACCTGAACGTGCGCCAGGGCGAGCGCATCGTGCTGTGCGGGCCGTCCGGCTCGGGCAAGTCGACCACCATCCGTTGCCTCAACCGCCTGGAAGAGCACCAGCAGGGGCGCATCGTGGTCGATGGCGTGGAGCTGACCAACGATCTCAAGCAGATCGAGGCCATCCGCCGCGAGGTGGGCATGGTGTTCCAGCACTTCAACCTGTTCCCGCACCTGAGCATCCTGGAGAACTGCACCCTGGCGCCGATGTGGGTGCGCAAGATGCCACGGCGCAAGGCCGAGGAAATCGCCATGCACTACCTGGAGCGGGTACGTATTCCGGAGCAGGCGCACAAGTACCCGGGGCAGTTGTCCGGTGGCCAGCAGCAGCGTGTGGCGATTGCCCGTGCGTTGTGCATGAAGCCGAAGATCATGCTGTTCGACGAACCGACCTCGGCGCTGGACCCGGAAATGGTCAAGGAAGTGCTCGATACCATGGTGGGGCTGGCCGAGGATGGCATGACCATGCTTTGCGTGACCCACGAGATGGGCTTTGCCCGGACCGTGGCGAACCGGGTGATCTTCATGGACAAGGGCGAGATCGTCGAGCAGGCGGCGCCGGATGACTTCTTCGACCGGCCGCGCAGTGACCGGACCAAGTTGTTCCTGAGCCAGATCCTGCATTGATGTAGCCGGGGGCCGCTTTGCGGCCCATTCGCAGCACAAGGCTGCTCCTACAAGGGAAATGCGATCTCCTGTAGGAGCAGCCTTGTGCTGCGAATGGGCTGCGAAGCAGCCCCAGACACCCGATCGCGGCCTTACTTCTCTTCCGTGGCGACTGCCGGCGCCGGTGGCGGCCGCAGCCCCACCTCGGCGATCAGCTTCAACTGCTGCCCATTGCGCATCACCTCGATGGTGATCTTCTCGTTGGGCTTGATCCGCGCCACCTGGTTCATCGATTTGCGCCCGTCACCGGCTGGCTCGCCGTTGATGCTCAGGATCACGTCACCCAGCTGCAGCCCGGCCTTCGCCGCCGGCCCTTCGCGGAAGATACCCGCCACCACGATGCCCGGGCGGTCCTTCATGCCGAACGACTCGGCCAGTTCCTGGCTCAGCGGCTGTACCTCGATGCCCAGCCAGCCACGGATGACCTGGCCGTGCTCGACGATCGACTTCATCACCTCCAGCGCCAGTTTTACCGGGATGGCAAAACCGATGCCCTGCGAACCGCCGGATTTGGAGAAGATCGCGGTGTTGATGCCGATCAGGTTGCCGTTGGCATCCACCAGCGCACCACCGGAGTTGCCCGGGTTGATCGCCGCGTCGGTCTGGATGAAGTCTTCGTAGTTGTTCAGGCCCAGTTGGTTGCGGCCGGTGGCGCTGATGATGCCCATGGTCACGGTCTGGCCGACGCCGAACGGGTTGCCGATGGCCAGCGACACGTCGCCGATGTGAATGTTGTCGGAGCGGCCGATGGTGATCGCCGGCAGGCTCTTCAGGTCGATCTTCAGCACCGCCAGGTCGGTTTCCGGGTCGCTACCAATCACCCGGGCCAAGGTTTCGCGGCCATCCTTCAGGGCCACGACGATCTGGTCGGCGCCACTGGTGACGTGGTTGTTGGTCAGCAGGTAGCCCTCGGGGCTCATGATCACCGCCGAGCCCAGGCTCGATTCCCAGCGGCGCTGCTTGGGCAGGTTGTCACCGAAGAAACGGCGGAACTGCGGGTCTTCGAACAGCGGGTGGGCGCTCTTGTTCACCACCTTGGTGGTGTACAGGTTGACCACCGCCGGGGCGGCCAGGGTCACGGCATCGGCGTAGGACACCGGGCCTTGCATGATCCGCGAGGTCTGCGGTGCCTGCTGCAGGTTGACGTCCTGGCTGGGCAGGCCGACCCATTCCGGGAAGCGCTGGATGATCAGCATGGCGATCAGTAGGCCGGTAAGCAGGGGCCAGCCAAAGTAACGCAAAGCCTTGAACATGAATGAATCCTGGAAAGAGCGGGTACGGTGGCCGCGCGGTGGGGCATGAGCGCGCGCGATCATACACCGGTTCCCCCAGTGCCGGCGACGGCTCATAATGGCCGGCATTATACGGGCGTTGCATGGGCGTTGTGCCCGAGAAAAACGCAGATTTCGAGGAGATTTTCATGGCCGTCGCTCTGAACACCCTGGTCGAGGAAGCCGAGCGTTACCTGGGCAGCGCGAAGATCCAGGATTATTGCCCCAACGGCCTGCAGGTAGAAGGCCGGCCGCAGGTCAGCCGCATCGTCAGCGGTGTTACCGCCAGCCAGGCGTTGCTGGATGCGGCGGTCGAGGCCCAGGCCGACCTGGTGCTGGTGCACCATGGCTACTTCTGGAAGGGTGAGAACCCGTGCGTCACCGGCATCCGGCAGCGCCGGCTGAAGACCCTGTTGAACAACGATATCAGCCTGCTGGCGTTCCACCTGCCGCTGGACGTGCACCCGGATGTGGGCAACAACGTGCAACTGGCGCGGCAGCTGGACATCACCGTCGAAGGGCCGCTGGACCCGGAGAACCCCAAGGTGGTCGGGCTGGTCGGCTCGCTGGCCGAGCCAGTGACCGCGCGCGACTTCGCACGGCGGGTGAGGGAGGTGCTGGGGCGTGAGCCGTTGCTGGTCGAAGGCGAGCAGATGATCAGTCGGGTCGGCTGGTGCACCGGGGGCGGGCAGGGCTACATCGATACGGCGATCGCCGCCGGGGTGGACCTGTACCTGACGGGCGAGGCGTCGGAGCAGACCTATCACAGTGCCCGCGAGAATGGTGTCAGCTTCATTGCCGCCGGGCACCATGCCACCGAGCGCTACGGGGTGCAGGCGCTGGGTGATTACCTGGCGCGGCGGTTTGCCGTGGAGCACCTGTTCATCGATTGCCCGAACCCGATCTGACATCGGCGTCGCCTTCTTCGCGGGCGCGCCCGCTCCCACAACGACTGTGCTGCACCTGTGTGAGCGGGCGCGCCCGCGAGGGGCCGCAGAGCGGCCCAATTCCACCCCAAACCCCCAGTCATATCGTTAGACTTTTTCGATCTAGCCAGCCTCCTAAATAGAAGCAGCCGCTGTGATAAAGTGACTCGCTCGAACACGGCCCGCAGGCCGTCCATAAGATCGTTTTTCGTGAGTAGCCATGGTCGACAAACTGACGCACTTGAAACAGCTGGAGGCGGAGAGCATCCACATCATCCGCGAGGTGGCCGCCGAGTTCGACAACCCGGTGATGCTGTACTCGATCGGCAAGGATTCCGCCGTGATGCTGCACCTGGCGCGCAAGGCCTTCTTCCCGGGCAAGCTGCCGTTCCCGGTGATGCACGTCGACACCCAGTGGAAATTCCAGGAGATGTACAGCTTCCGCGACAAGATGGTCGAGGAAATGGGCCTGGAGCTGATCACCCACGTCAACCCCGAGGGTGTGGCGCAGGGTATCAACCCGTTCACCCATGGCAGCTCCAAGCACACCGACATCATGAAGACCCAGGGCCTGAAGCAGGCGCTGGACAAGCATGGTTTCGACGCCGCCTTCGGTGGCGCGCGCCGCGACGAAGAGAAGTCGCGGGCCAAGGAGCGCGTGTACTCGTTCCGTGACAGCAAGCACCGCTGGGACCCGAAGAACCAGCGCCCGGAACTGTGGAACGTGTACAACGGCAAGGTCAACAAGGGCGAGTCGATCCGCGTCTTCCCGTTGTCGAACTGGACCGAGCTGGACATCTGGCAGTACATCTACCTCGAAGGTATCCCGATCGTGCCGCTGTACTTCGCCGCCGAGCGTGAGGTCATCGAGAAGAACGGCACCCTGATCATGATCGACGACGAGCGCATCCTCGAACATCTCACCGATGAAGAGAAAGCGCGCATCGTCAAGAAGAAGGTGCGTTTCCGTACCCTCGGCTGCTACCCGCTGACGGGCGCTGTCGAGTCGGAAGCCGAGACCCTGACGGACATCATTCAGGAAATGCTCCTGACCCGTACGTCCGAACGCCAGGGCCGTGTCATCGACCACGATGGCGCCGGTTCCATGGAAGACAAGAAACGCCAAGGCTACTTCTAATTTCAGGGTTACTCCATGTCGCACCAATCTGATCTGATCAGCGAGGACATCCTCGCCTACCTGGCCCAGCACGAGCGCAAGGAACTGCTGCGCTTCCTGACCTGCGGCAACGTCGACGACGGCAAGAGCACCCTGATCGGGCGTCTGCTGCACGACTCGAAGATGATCTACGAGGACCACCTCGAGGCCATCACCCGTGATTCGAAGAAAGTCGGCACCACCGGCGAGGAAGTCGACCTGGCACTGCTGGTCGACGGCCTGCAGGCCGAGCGCGAGCAGGGCATCACCATTGATGTCGCCTACCGCTACTTCTCCACCGCCAAGCGCAAGTTCATCATTGCCGACACCCCGGGCCATGAGCAGTACACCCGCAACATGGCCACCGGCGCGTCCACCTGCGACCTGGCGATCATCCTGGTCGACGCCCGCTACGGCGTGCAGACCCAGACCCGCCGCCACAGCTACATTGCTTCGTTGCTGGGCATCAAGCACATCGTGGTCGCGGTCAACAAGATGGACCTCAAAGGCTTCGATCAGGACGTCTTCGAGTCGATCAAGGCCGACTACCTGAAGTTCGCTGACGCCATCAACCTGACCCCGAGCAGCCTGCACTTCGTGCCGATGTCGGCGCTCAAGGGTGACAACGTGGTCAACCCCAGCGAGCGTTCGCCGTGGTATGCCGGCCCGACGCTGATGGAAATCCTCGAAACCGTCGAAGTGTCGGCCGACCGCAACTTCACCGACCTGCGCTTCCCGGTGCAGTACGTCAACCGCCCGAACCTGAACTTCCGTGGCTTCGCCGGCACCATTGCCAGCGGCGTGGTGCACAAGGGTGACGAAATCGTCGTGCTGCCGTCGGGCAAGAGCAGCCGCGTCAAGTCCATCGTCACCTACGAAGGTGAGCTGGAAAACGCAGGCCCTGGCCAGGCCGTGACCCTGACCATGGAAGACGAGATCGACATCTCCCGTGGCGACCTGCTGGTGCATGCCGACAACGTCCCGCCGGTCACCGACCAGTTTGACGCCATGTTGGTGTGGATGGCCGAGGAGCCGATGCTCCCGGGCAAGAAATACGACATCAAGCGCGCTACCAGCTACGTGCCGGGCTCGATTGCCAGCATCACCCATAAGGTCGATGTGAACACCCTGGAGCAGGGCGCTGCCAGCGCACTGCAACTGAACGAGATCGGCCGCGTCAAGGTGTCCCTGGACGCCTCGATCGCCCTGGACGGTTACGACAGCAACCGCACCACCGGTGCGTTCATCGTCATCGACCGCCTGACCAACGGCACTGTCGGCGCCGGCATGATCATCGCCCCGCCAGTGCTGCCGCACGGCAGCACCGGCCATCATGGCAAGCTGTGCCATGTGGCCACCGAAGAGCGCGCCCTGCGTTTCGGCCAGCAGCCAGCCACCGTGCTGTTCAGCGGCCTGTCCGGCGCAGGCAAGAGCACCCTGGCCTACGCCGTGGAGCGCAAGCTGTTCGACATGGGCCGAGCGGTGTACGTGCTCGACGGCCAGAACCTGCGCCATGACCTGAACAAGGGCCTGCCACAGGACCGCGCCGGCCGTACCGAGAACTGGCGCCGCGCCGCCCATGTGGCGCGCCAGTTCAACGAAGCCGGTCTGCTGACCCTGGCTGCGTTCGTGGCCCCGGATGCCGAAGGCCGCGAACAGGCCAAGGCGTTGATCGGCAAGGAGCGCCTGGTGACCGTTTACGTCCAGGCCTCGCCGCTGGCCTGCCGCGAGCGTGACCCGCAAGGCCTGTACGCGGCTGGTGGCGACAACATCCCGGGCGAAAGCTTCCCGTACGATGTGCCGTTGGACGCGGACCTGGTGATCGACACCCAGGCCACCAGCGTGGAAGAGGGCGTGAAGCAGGTGCTGGACGTGCTGCGTCAGCGTGGCGCGATCTAAGCGCCAGGCTGCCTGAAAGAAAAACCCCGCTTCGGCGGGGTTTTTTATTCCTCTTTCCCGCAGATACAGCGCATGTTTCGGGCTCACGCTGTACCTGTGGGAGCGGGTTCACCCGCGAAGCAGGCGGCGCGGTGGATGGCACCGGCTGTGCCGGTGTTCGCGGCTGAAGCCGCTCCCACAGGGACTGCGCAAGCTTCTGGATTTTGAGCAAGGCAGTTGCCCCCAATTGGATCGCGCATGCCGTTCAGATATGTTTCTCCGACACCGGTATCACCCGCCGTTCCTTTACCGCCTTGTAGGAAAAACTCGAATAGATCTCCTTCACCCCCGGCAACCGCTGCAGCACTTCCCGGGTGAACTCCCCAAACGACTCCAGATCTCGCGCCAGGATCTCCAGCAGAAAATCATACCTCCCGGAAATGTTGTGGCAGGCGACGATCTCGGGAATCTCCATCAACCGCTGCTCGAACGCCAACGCCATGTCCTTGGTGTGCGAGTCCATCATGATGCTGACGAACGCGGTCACGCCAAATCCCAGCGACTTGGGCGAGAGGATGGCCTGGTAGCCGGTGATGTAGCCGTTGTCCTCCAACAGCTTGACCCGTCGCCAGCAGGGCGAGGTGGTCAGTGCCACCTTGTCGGCCAGTTCGGCAACGGTGAGGCGGGCGTTGTCCTGCAGGGCGGCGAGCAGGGCGCGGTCGGTGCGGTCGAGGCTTGAAGGCATGTTTTGCCCTCCTGATCCGGTAATTATTGTTTTTGTTCCAGCAAGCACGCGGATGCGTGGGTAACTTTGGAAAAAATCGGGCAGCTCGGTGGCATAAGCTTATAACAAACCACAAGAGGCTGTTGCCATGCGCGACTCCCATAACAACACCGGTTTTTCCACACGGGCCATTCACCATGGCTACGACCCGCTTTCCCACGGCGGCGCCCTGGTGCCGCCGGTGTACCAGACCGCTACCTATGCCTTCCCCACCGTCGAATACGGCGCTGCGTGCTTCGCAGGGGAGGAGCCCGGCCATTTCTACAGCCGCATCTCCAACCCGACCCTGGCCCTGCTGGAACAGCGCATGGCCTCGCTGGAGGGCGGCGAGGCGGGGCTGGCATTGGCGTCGGGCATGGGGGCCATTACCTCGACGATCTGGACCCTGCTGCGGCCCGGTGACGAGCTGATCGTCGGGCGCACGCTGTACGGCTGCACCTTTGCCTTCCTGCACCATGGCATTGGCGAATTCGGCGTGAAAATCCGCCATGTCGACCTGAACGATGCCAAGGCCCTGAAGTCGGCGATCAACAGCAAAACACGAATGATCTACTTCGAAACGCCGGCCAACCCCAACATGCAACTGGTGGATATCGCCGCGGTGGCCGAGGCGGTGCGCGGGCATGACGTGCATGTGGTGGTCGACAACACCTACTGCACGCCCTACCTGCAACGTCCGCTGGAGCTGGGGGCGGACCTGGTGGTGCATTCGGCGACCAAGTACCTCAGTGGCCACGGTGATATCACTGCCGGTCTGGTGGTGGGGCGCAAGGCGCTGGTCGACCGTATTCGCCTGGAAGGGTTGAAGGATATGACCGGGGCGGTCCTGTCACCCCACGACGCAGCGCTGCTGATGCGCGGGATCAAGACCTTGGCCCTGCGCATGGACCGGCATTGCGCCAATGCGCAGCAGGTGGCGGAGTTTCTGGCTCGGCAGCCGCAGGTAGAGCTGATTCACTACCCGGGGTTGCCGACGTTTGCCCAGTACGAACTGGCGCAGCGGCAGATGCGTTTGCCGGGCGGGATGATCGCCTTCGAGCTCAAGGGCGGTATCGAGGCCGGGCGCAGGTTCATGAATGCCCTGCAACTGTTTGCCCGGGCGGTGAGCCTGGGCGATGCCGAGTCGCTGGCGCAGCACCCGGCGAGCATGACCCATTCCAGCTATACGCCGCAGGAGCGGGCGCATCACGGGATATCGGAGGGGCTGGTGCGCTTGTCGGTGGGGCTGGAGGATGTGGAGGACCTGCTGGCGGATGTCGAGCAGGCGCTGGACGCGTGTAGGTAAATTGCCGAAGCTCTCTCTTCGCGGCAAAAACCGTTACGGCATCACTGGATGCTGACATCAAGCTAGTTAGGTGGTGCAAAGCTGATGTCAATGGTGTGGTCGCCCGAAGAGAGAGCAAACAACGGCGTATCGTCAATGTCGTAGAGCATACGGTTCCTGATGATCAGGCCGCCACTGTTGCAGCCGAGAACCTGATAGTCAGGTCCGCTTCCTGGGTTTCTTTTGAAGAAAAATCGCAGCAGCAAGTGAGAAGCCGGCTGATAGGAAATAAATAAGCGCAGTCATGTTCATCGATATTGTGTTGTCGGTGTAAGCGAAGGAAACAAAAATACCAAGAGTTGCTGTCGCGAAAGTTGGGATAAATTCAAGAAAAAGTCTGATGGCCTTGGGTAGTTTGCCAGTGAGCAGCTTGTTTGCTATCGTTCCTCCAAGCATGAAAAATACTGAAAATGTGGTAGAAATTATTAGCAGTACTATATACATCGATAACGCGGGTATGCCTGAAGTGTCATGCGGGTCACCAGGGTTTTCGAGCGCAGCTTCCGAAGCGCTAAACAATAGTGCTGTTGCAATTACGTTCAAGGCTGAGGCCGTAGCTGTGCAGAGCGTTTTCGAGATATTCATAATCCACCTTGAAGTCAGTGGGCTAAGATAGTATAGAATAAAAGCCAAATCAATGGTGTCGCCCGTGCTGCGCTTCGTTGTCGCGGCCTCCCATTAATTTGCTATGTTTAGCGGTAGGTCGCCTTCAATTAGAATTTCGTAGTCTTGTGCATTTGCAACGCGCCCAACTTCACGAAGCAGTGTCGTGGCTTTCTCGTCGAACCCGCCGCGGTGGCTGCTCGCATTTGCATCATATTTATCCGAATAGGCGCGAACCACACCGACGAAAATGAGCTTTCCGTCACTACCCTTATTCAGGTCGCCAATAACTCGTAGGGTAATAGAACCTAGGTAGATGCGTGATATATTACTATCCATGCCTGTGTTATATGGGAAGGTGACATCAATCCGACTAGTGCCTGCGCTTGCTCTAGCGAATGTTGCCTGTAGTTGAGGGATTTTATGCAATTCGGGTGCGATGCCTATATTGTTTATGTTGACTTTAGCCTGCTGCCCTTTCCCTAAAAGCCAGTGTGCAATTGCTCTGAACGGAGTGAACCACCCCCCAGAAAATTCAATAGGTTGAGCTAAGGGGGCAGTATCAAGATTTGCTTTGGTGTACTCAAATGCTTTGTTCCAAGCATCTGGAATACTGATGCTCGAATTGGCCAGCATTATTGCGTCTGCACCAGACCCAGCTTTGAGTTCACGAATCAGGAAACCGTCAAGCGTAAAAGCGATGGGACGGGTGTACTGCATTTTAGGAAGATGCAGGTTTAGCATTTCCCTCCAGTGGCCTTGTGCATAGCCAGCGCTACGCTCCTCAATGGCACGACCTATCATGGCTGCGGGGTGTGGTGCTTGTAAGCCATTAGGACGACTTGTGCCGTAATTATTTGGATAGATATACAAAGCCGGAAGTTCAATACTCATATGTCATCTCTGAGTGGGTTATTGAAAATTTCAGTAGGGAAGCCCTGCGAGCGCTCTTGGTTACGGAATGGACATGAGAGGGTGTTTCAATATTCTTATGCCATAGGCCGTTCTGAATGTTTTTATAGTGTGCCTAATGACGACTTTTTTGTATGTCAGAAGAGCGGCCAAACAGGGTGTAGGACCACACCTGATGATTTGTAGGATCTTGCTGCTTGGGCGCATCAAGGCAGGCTGGGCGATGCATTACGCACTCCAGCCATACTGCGAAGGAGCGGGCGCATCACGGGATATCGGAGGGGCTGGTGCGCCTGTCGGTGGGGTTGGAGGATGTGGAGGACCTGCTGGCGGATGTCGAGCAGGCGTTGAAGGCTTGCAGCTAGGTTGCCTGGGCGGTCCTCTTCGCGGGCACGCCCGCTCCCACAGGTATCCCACAAATTTCAAATGCTGTGGCGTACCTGTGGGAGCGGGCGTGCCCGCGAAGAGGCCAGTGCATCCAGCCCACAAAAAAGGCCTCTTGCGAGGCCTTTGTCATGTTCGGCAGATCAACGCTTGAGCCCGTAGCTCTCGTCGAGCATGCCCGGCGCGTTCGGTGCTTTCGGCGCGTAGTCGCGTGGCACTTCGGCGGTGTCCTTCGGCGGGGTCAGGCGGTCGCGTGGGCCTTGCGCGCCCTCGGAATGCAGGGCCGCCAGCAGGCGTTGGCGAGTAACGTCATCAAGGGCCAGGCTGTTGGCGCCTTCAGCCAGGTGATCCTGGACGTCCTGGTAGCTCTGGGTCAGTTTCTTGACCAGCACGGCGGTGCTATTGAAGTGGGTGACCACTTCGTTCTGGTAGCTGTCGAAACGCTTCTGGATGTCATCCAGCTGACGCTGGGTGCTGCTCGGCGCGGCATTGGGCAGCAGGCGAGCGACGACGAAACCGACTACCACGCCGATGACCAGGGCCAGGGTCGGCAACAACCAAACAAGGAGCGAGAGTTCCACGAGTCCTTCCTCTATAAACGGCTTTGCTTTACGTTAACGGCTCAGACCTGCGCTGTATACCGCGAGCGATCGCAAATCAGAACAGAATTCCTCACCTAGACGAATCGACCCCTCCCGAGGTCACGGAGTAGTGCCTTGCTTGTCCGCGAAACCCCCTTGTTCATCGATGGCCCCAGTGGCCAGCTGGAAGCCTTGTACCTGGACGTGGCCAATGCCCGTGGCGTGGTGCTGATCTGCCACCCCAACCCGGTCCAGGGCGGCACCATGCTCAACAAGGTGGTCTCGACCCTGCAACGCACCGCCCGTGACGCCGGCTACGTGACCTTGCGTTTCAACTACCGTGGCGTCGGGCAGAGCGCCGGCAGCCATGACATGGGCGCTGGCGAGGTGGCCGATGCCGAGGCCGCTGCGGCCTGGCTGCGTGAAAAGCACCTGGGCCTGCCGCTGGTGCTGATGGGCTTTTCCTTCGGCGGCTTCGTCGCCACCAGCCTGGCCGGCCGCCTGGAAGCTGCCGGCGTAGAGCTGCAGCAGCTGTTCATGATCGCCCCGGCGGTCATGCGCCTGACGGCGGAGTTCCCGCTGCCGCAGCGCTGCCCGATCACCGTGGTGCAGCCGGACGCCGACGAAGTCGTCGCGCCGCAGCTGGTTTACGATTGGTCCGACAGCCTGTCGCGCCCCCATGAGCTGCTGAAAGTGGCAGAATGCGGACACTTCTTCCATGGCAAGCTGACCGATCTGAAGGATCTGCTGCTGCCGCGCCTTTCGAACTGAGCCAAGCCTGAATAAGCGAACACCCATGACCACGCGCATTCTTACCGGTATCACCACCACCGGCACTCCGCACCTGGGCAACTACGCCGGCGCCATCCGCCCGGCGATCCGTGCCAGCCAGCAGCCCGGTGTCGACTCGTTCTACTTCCTGGCCGACTATCACGCCCTGATCAAGTGCGACGACCCGCTGCGCATCCAGCGTTCGCGCCTGGAAATCGCCGCCACCTGGCTGGCCGGTGGCCTCGACCCGGACAAGGTGACCTTCTACCGCCAGTCCGACATCCCGGAAATCCCCGAGCTGACCTGGCTGCTGACCTGCGTCAGCGCCAAGGGGCTGCTCAACCGCGCGCATGCCTACAAGGCTTCGGTGGACAAGAACCTGGAAAACGGCGAGGACCCGGATGCCGGCGTGACCATGGGCCTGTACAGCTACCCGGTGCTGATGGCCGCGGACATCCTGATGTTCAACGCCAACAAGGTGCCGGTCGGTCGTGACCAGATCCAGCACGTGGAAATGGCCCGCGACATCGGCCAGCGTTTCAATCACCTGTTCGGCCAGGGCAAGGACTTCTTCGCCCTGCCGGAAGCGGTGATCGAGGAGAGCGTGGCGACCCTGCCGGGCCTGGACGGGCGCAAGATGTCCAAGAGCTACGACAACACCATCCCGCTGTTCACCAGTGCCAAGGACATGAAGGAAGCGATCTCGCGCATCGTCACCGACTCGCGTGCGCCCGGCGAAGCGAAAGACCCGGACAACGCGCACCTGTTCACCCTGTTCCAGGCCTTCTCGACGCCGGCGCAGTGCGCCGAGTTCCGGGAAGAGCTGCTGCAGGGCCTGGGCTGGGGCGAGGCCAAGCAGCGCCTGTTCCAGCTGCTGGATGGCCAGCTGGCCGAGAAGCGCGAGTACTACCACCAGCTGATCGCCCGCCCGGCGGACCTGGAAGACATCCTGCTGGCCGGCGCCGCCAAGGCCCGCAAGATCGCCACGCCGTTCCTCGAGCAGCTGCGCGAGGCCGTTGGCCTGCGTTCGTTCCGCAGCAGCGTGCAGGCCAGCACCGAAGTGAAGAAGAAGGCCGCCAAGAGTGCGCGTTTCGTCAGCTTCCGTGACGAAGACGGCAGCTTCCGCTTCCGCCTGCTGGCCGCCGACGGAGAACAACTGCTGCTGTCGCGCAGCTTCGCCGACGGCAAGAGCGCCGGCGCCGTGAGCAAGCAGCTGCAGCAAGGTGGCGAGGCGGATGTGCGCGTCGAAGGCCTGGGCTTTGGCCTGTGGCTGAACGGCGAACAGGTTGCCGACGGGCCGCAGTTCGACAGCGCCGAAGCCCGTGATGCAGCCATTCAAAGCCTGCGTGCAGCGCTTCAGCCACAACAGGACTGAGGCATTTCGCCTGTAGGAGCGGGTTTACCCGCGAACACCGGCAAAGCCGGTGCCATCCAGCACTTAGTTGGTCTGGATGAGGCATATTGACGCAAGTCGCATTGCCATTAAGCGGGCCTGTCGCTACAGTGACGGCCCGTTTTTTGTTGCCTCGCTAACGAATCATGACGCCCCTAGAACGATATCAAGCAGATCTGAAACGTCCCGACTTCTTCCATGACGCGGCGCAGGAAACTGCGGTGCGTCACCTGCAGCGCCTGTACGACGACCTGGTACATGCGCAGAACAACAAGCCGGGCGTGTTCGGCAAGCTGTTCGGCAAGAAGGAGCAGACCCCGGTCAAGGGCCTGTACTTCTGGGGTGGGGTAGGGCGCGGCAAGACCTACCTGGTCGATACCTTTTTCGAGGCGCTGCCGTTCAAGCAGAAGATGCGCACGCACTTCCACCGCTTCATGAAGCGTGTGCACGAGGAAATGAAAACCCTCAAGGGCGAGAAGAACCCGCTGACCATCATTGCCAAGCGCTTCAGCGAAGAAGCCAAGGTGATCTGCTTCGACGAATTCTTCGTGTCGGACATTACCGACGCGATGATCCTCGGCACCCTGATGGAAGAGTTGTTCAAGAACGGCGTATCGCTGGTGGCTACCTCCAACATCGTGCCCGACGGCCTGTACAAGGACGGCCTGCAGCGCGCGCGCTTCCTGCCGGCCATCGCCATGATCAAGCAGTACACCGACGTGGTGAACGTCGACAGCGGGGTCGACTACCGCCTGCGTCACCTGGAGCAGGCCGAGCTGTACCACTACCCGCTCGATGACGCGGCACACCAGAGCCTGCGCGCCAGCTTCAAGGCGTTGACCCCTGAGTGCACCCAGGCGGTCGAGAACGACGTGCTGATGATCGAGAATCGCCCGATCAATGCCCTGCTGACTTGTGACGACGTGGCCTGGTTCGACTTCCGCGCCCTGTGCGACGGCCCTCGTAGCCAGAACGACTACATCGAACTGGGCAAGATCTTCCATGCCGTGCTGTTGAGCAACGTGGAGCAGATGGGCGTCACCACCGACGACATCGCCCGCCGCTTCATCAACATGGTGGACGAGTTCTACGACCGCAACGTCAAGCTGATCATCTCGGCCGAGGTGGAGCTCAAGGACCTGTATACCGGCGGGCGCTTGGCCTTCGAGTTCCAGCGCACCCTGAGCCGCTTGCTGGAGATGCAGTCGCACGAGTTCCTGGCGCGGGCGCACAAGCCCTGAGAATCCGGGGCTGCAAAGCAGCCCCGGAAGGCCTCAAGCCTCCTGCATGAACTGCTGCCGATACTGGTTCGGCGACAACTCGGTGTGCTGGCGGAACAGCCGCGCAAAGAAACTGGCATCGTCATAGCCGACCTCGTAACTGATGGTCTTGATGCTCTTGCGCGTGCTCGACAGCAACCCCTTGGCCGTCTCGATCCTCAACCGTTGCAGGTAGTGCAGCGGTTTGTCCCCCGTCGCGCCCTGGAAGCGGCGCATGAAGTTGCGAATGCTCATGCCGTGGTTGCGAGCCACGTCCTCGAAGCGGAACTTGTCGGCGAAGTGTTCCTCCAGCCAATGCTGGATCTGCAGGATGATCAGGTCCTGGTGCAGCTTCTGCCCGCCAAAGCCCATGCGCCCGGGGGTGTAGTTGCGCTGTACTTCGTAGAGGATGTCGCGGGACACGGCGCGGGCCACGTTGGCGCCGCAGAAGCGTTCGATCAGGTAGATGTACAGGTCGCAGGCTGAAGTGGCGCCGCCAGCACAATAGATATTGTCGGCGTCGGTCAGGTGCTTGTCCTGGTTCAGGCGGATCTTCGGGAAGCGTTCGGCAAAGCTGGTGAAGAAGCGCCAGTAGGTGGTCGCTTCCTTGCCGTCGAGCAGGCCGGACTCGGCCAGCCAGAACACGCCACTGGCCTCGGCGCACAGCACCGCGCCCCGGGCATGCTGTTCACGCAGCCACGGCAGCACCTGTGGATAACGTTGCAGCAGGTTGTCGAAGTCGTCCCAGAAAGCCGGGAGGATGATCACATCGGCGTCGTCCAGGCCGCCGTCGACCGGCAGTTGCACATGGCTGAAGCTGTCCACGGGCTGGCCGTCCGGGCTCACCAGGCGGATCTCGAACATGGGTTTCAGGCCCAGGCCCAGCTGTTTGCTGTAGCGCAAGCTGGCGAGGTGGAAGAAATCCTTGGCCTGCATCAAGGTCGAAGCGAACACCTTGTCAATGGCCAGGATGCTGACGCGCCGCAGCGACGCGGGGGGTTGGGTAAACATCATTGTCATTGTTCTTATAGGGTAGAGTGGTCAATCACCGGCTGGATCGTCTTATTTTTTGGCGATTGTGTCTAGCCTGCCGGACCGCGCGTGTTTCTTCGCGGGCGAGCCCGCGAAGAAACCGGCACAGGGTCGGCTCAAGGCGCCGGGTTCGGCTGCTCCTGGTGAATCGCCTCGATCGCCGCCAGCAGTTCATCACTCAGGCTCAGCTCGAGGCTGGCCAGGTTGCTGTCCAACTGCTCGAGGCTGGTCGCACCAATGATGTTGCTGGTCACGAACGGCTGCCGGGTGACAAACGCCAGGGCCATCTGCGCCGGGTCCAGGCCGTGCTCGCGGGCCAGTTGCACATAGCGGCTGCAGGCCGCCACGGTCTGTGGGTTGGAGTAGCGGGCAAAGCGGCTGAACAGGGTCAGGCGTGCGTTTTCCGGGCGTGCGCCGTTCTCGTATTTGCCGGAAAGCATGCCGAACGCCAGCGGCGAATAGGCCAGCAGGCCGCACTGCTCGCGGATGGCCACTTCCGCCAGGCCCACTTCGAAGCTGCGGTTGAGCAGGTTGTACGGGTTCTGGATCGACACCGCCCGTGGCCAGCCGCGGCTTTCGGCCAGTTGCAGGAACTTCATGGTGCCCCACGGCGTTTCGTTGGACAGGCCGATGTGGCGGATCTTGCCCGCGCGCACCTGATCGTCGAGCACTTCGAGGGTTTCTTCCAGCGGGGTGAAGTGGTCCTGTGGCAGGTGCTGGTAGCCCAGCTTGCCGAAGAAGTTGGTGCTGCGCTCGGGCCAGTGCAGCTGGTACAGGTCGATGCGGTCGGTCTGCAGGCGCTTGAGGCTCTCGTCCAGCGCCGCGACGATGTGCTGGCGGTTGTGCTTGAGCTGGCCGTCGCGGATGTGGCTGATGCCGTTGCCGGGGCCGGCGACCTTGCTGGCCAGCACCCAGTCGTCGCGATCGCCATTGTCACGGAACCAGTTGCCGATGATGCGCTCGGTGGCGGCATAGGTTTCGGGGCGGGGCGGCACCGGGTACATCTCGGCGGTGTCGATGAAGTTGATCCCCGCGGCCTTGGCCCGGGCAATCTGCTCGAAGGCCTCGGCCTGGACGTTCTGTTCGCCCCAGGTCATGGTGCCCAGGCACAGGGCGCTGACGGTGAGGTCGGTACGGCCGAGCTGGCGGTATTCCATCGGGTAGACACTCCTTGGCAAAGAAGCCCATCAAAGCAGGTTGAAATTTTTCGCGCAATCTGGATAATTCGGCACCTCTCCGTGTGGCGGAAGTGATGCACCACCACGCAGGAAGAACCCCGTCGAACATTGGCGTGCCTGACCCGAGCCCCCAAAGCGTCAGCGTTCGGCTGCGCGCTTGCCCTTGGCAAGCTGTGCACTATCCAGTAAGATTCGCCGTCTATTTTTCGCTGGGCGGCCTCTGAGGCTTTAGAGAATGAAAACTTTTACTGCTAAACCGGAAACAGTAAAGCGCGAGTGGTTCGTAGTCGACGCCGCTGGCCAGACCCTGGGTCGTCTGGCTACCGAAATCGCTAGCCGTCTGCGTGGCAAACACAAACCAGAATACACCCCTCACGTTGACACCGGCGACTACATCGTCGTTATCAACGCTGAACAGGTTCGTGTGACTGGTGCCAAGTCTTCCGACAAGATGTACTACTCCCACTCCGGTTTCCCGGGCGGTATCAAGGAAATCAACTTCGAGAAGTTGATCGCCAAGGCCCCTGAGCGTGTTATCGAAACTGCGGTCAAAGGCATGCTGCCGAAGAACCCGCTGGGTCGCGACATGTACCGCAAGCTGAAAGTGTACGCGGGTGCTGCTCACCCACACACTGCTCAGCAGCCTCAAGAACTGAAGATCTAACGGGATAGTTCATTATGTCGGCGACTCAAAACTACGGCACTGGCCGTCGCAAGACCGCAACCGCTCGCGTATTCCTGCGTCCGGGTACTGGTAACATTTCCATCAACAACCGTTCTCTGGACGTGTTCTTCGGTCGCGAAACCGCTCGCATGGTTGTTCGTCAGCCGCTCGAGCTGACCGAAACCGTTGAGAAGTTCGACATCTACGTCACCGTTTCCGGTGGTGGTGTCAGCGGTCAGGCCGGTGCGATCCGTCACGGTATCACCCGCGCTCTGATGGAATACGACGAAACCCTGCGTGGCGCTCTGCGTCGTGCTGGCTACGTCACCCGCGACGCTCGTGAAGTCGAGCGTAAGAAAGTGGGTCTGCGTAAAGCGCGTAAGCGTCCTCAGTACTCCAAGCGTTAATACCGCTTCGGCAGTCGAAAAAAGCCCGGTTCCTTGGAACCGGGCTTTTTTTATGTCTTGAACTAACCTGTCAGCATGTCAGTGACCACTTGTCGCATAGACGCAGATCAAGCAAAGCACGGGTAGTCGCCCCTGGTTGGGGTAATCACCTTGTCAGTGTGTGGATTTGTTTCTTACCATGGCGGCCAATTTTTAGCGCCATTGACACAACCTAAGTACAGGGTCTGGTTCAACAGGCCAAGCAAGCTGATGGGAGAGGACTGAATGAGCAATGACGGCGTCAACGCAGGCCGGCGCCGCTTCCTCGTAGCCGCGACATCTGTAGTCGGGGCGGCGGGGGCAGTGGGGGCTGCGGTACCGTTCGTGGGGTCATGGTTTCCCAGTGCCAAGGCGAAAGCCGCGGGTGCACCGGTGAAGGTCAATATCGCCAAGGTCGAGGCCGGGCAGCAGATGGTGGCCGAGTGGCGTGGCCAGCCTGTGTTCATCGTGCGGCGAACGGACGAGATTCTCGGCAACCTGAAAAAAGTCGTCGGTGATCTGGCTGACCCCGAGTCCAAGGCCTCGGTGCAGCCGACCTACGTCGATCCGCAGGTTCGTTCGATCAAGCCGGAAATTCTCATCCTCGTCGGCCTGTGCACGCACCTGGGCTGCTCGCCAACCTTCCGCCCGGAAGTCGCACCCGCCGACCTCGGCCCGAAATGGGTCGGTGGCTATTTCTGCCCGTGCCACGGCTCCCACTACGACCTGGCTGGCCGTGTCTACAAGTCGCAGCCGGCGCCTCTCAACCTGCCCGTGCCACCGCACTCTTACGAGTCGGACGAGATCGTCGTCATCGGCGTTGACCAGGAGAACGCATGATGAGCAAGTTCATGGACTGGATTGATGCTCGCTTCCCTGCCACCAAGATGTGGGAAGACCACCTGAGCAAGTATTACGCGCCCAAGAACTTCAACTTCCTGTACTTCTTCGGCTCTCTGGCGCTGCTGGTGCTGGTCAACCAGATCGTCACCGGTGTGTGGCTGACCATGAGCTTCACGCCCTCGGCGGAAGAGGCGTTCGCCTCGGTCGAGTACATCATGCGTGACGTGGAATACGGCTGGATCCTGCGCTACCTGCACTCCACCGGTGCATCGGCGTTCTTCATCGTGGTCTACCTGCACATGTTCCGTGGCCTGCTCTACGGCTCCTACCAGAAGCCACGTGAACTGGTGTGGCTGTTCGGCATGCTGATCTATCTGGCGCTGATGGCCGAAGCGTTCATGGGCTACCTGCTGCCGTGGGGCCAGATGTCGTACTGGGGTGCCCAGGTGATCATCTCGCTGTTCGGTGCCATCCCGGTGATCGGTGGTGACCTTACCCAATGGATCCGTGGTGACTACCTGATCTCGGGCATCACCCTGAACCGCTTCTTCGCCCTGCACGTGGTCGCCCTGCCAATCGTGATTCTCGGCCTGGTGGTGCTGCACATCCTTGCCCTTCACGAAGTGGGTTCGAACAACCCCGATGGCGTCGACATCAAGAAGAAAAAGGACGAAAACGGTATCCCGCTGGACGGTATCCCGTTCCACCCGTACTACACCGTCAAGGACATTGTCGGCGTGGTGGTGTTCCTGTTCGTGTTCTGCGCCGTGGTGTTCTTCTTCCCGGAAATGGGCGGTTACTTCCTGGAAAAACCGAACTTCGAGCAGGCCAACGCCTTCAAGACCCCAGAGCACATTGCGCCTGTGTGGTACTTCACACCGTTCTACGCGATCCTGCGTGCGGTGCCTGACAAGCTGATGGGCGTCATCGCCATGGGTGCGGCCATTGCCGTGCTGTTCGTGCTGCCCTGGCTCGACCGTAGCCCGGTGCGTTCCATGCGCTACAAGGGCTGGATCAGCAAGCTCTTCCTGCTGGTGTTCTGCGTGGCCTTCGTCATCCTCGGCGTGCTGGGCGTACTGGCGCCGACACCTGGGCGTACCTTGCTGTCGCAGGTGTGCACGGTGCTGTACTTCGCCTACTTCCTGCTGATGCCGTTCTACACAAGGCTCGAGAAGACCAAACCGGTTCCGGAAAGGGTGACTGGCTGATGAAAAAGTTGATTGCAGTATTTTTGCTGGCAGTGATGCCTGCCTTTTCCTTCGCGGCCGAACCCGGCCTGGAGCTGGACAAGGTCGACATCGACCTGAGTGACAAGGCCGCCATGCAGGACGGTGCGCGTACCTTTGCCAACTATTGCATGGGTTGCCACAGTGCCAAGTTCCAGCGTTACGAGCGGGTGGCCGATGACCTGGGTATTCCCCATGAGCTGATGCTGGAGAAGCTGGTGTTCACGGGTGCCAAGATCGGTGACCACATGCAGATCGGCATGAAGCCCAGTGACGCCAAGACCTGGTTCGGTGCGGCACCACCCGACCTGACCCTGGTTGCCCGGGTGCGTGGCACCGACTGGCTGTACACCTACCTGCGCAGCTTCTACGAGGACCCGTCGCGGCCTTATGGGGTGAACAACAAGGTGTTCCCGAACGTCGGCATGCCCAACGTACTGGTTGGCCTGCAGGGCAACCAGCATATTGGTTGCAAACAGGTGCAGACCGTGACCGATGGCAAGAAGCAATTCGACCCGTTGACCGGCACCCCGATAACCCATGAAGCCTGCGACCAGCTGACCATTACGCCGAATTCCGGTACCCTGACGACCGAGCAGTTCGACGAGAAGGTCAAGAACCTGGTGACCTTCCTGGCCTATTCGGCCAACCCGGTCAAACTGGAAAGCCAGCGCATCGGTACCTACGTGTTGCTGTACCTGGCTTTCTTCTTCGTATTCGCCTACTTGCTCAAGCGTGAATACTGGAAGGACGTGCACTGATCACGCAGTAGTTTCTGGTTGTTGAACGCGCCCGTGGTGGCTTGGCAGATCTGCCAGGTCACCACGGGCGCGTTTTCATTTACAGTTTCACAAGCATCCCGTGCGAGGAGCCGCTACATGGGCGCAACCAACAGGTTAGCCTGCTATTCCGACCCCGCTGATCACTATTCTCATCGGGTACGCCTTGTGCTCGCCGAGAAGGGCATCAGCGTGCAGGTCATCGATGTCGACCCTGGTCGCCTGCCACCCAAGCTGGTCGAGGTGAACCCTTACGGCAGCGTGCCGACCCTGGTCGATCGTGACCTGGCGTTGTATGAATCGACCGTGGTGATGGAATACCTCGAGGAGCGTTACCCGCATCCGCCGTTGATGCCGGTGTACCCCGTTGCGCGCGGCAACAGCCGTTTGCTGATGCACCGTATCCAGCGCGACTGGTGTGCCCTGGCCGATACCGTGCTCGACCCGCGTAGCAGCGAGGCTGCTCGTGCCGAGGCGCGCAAGGCGTTGCGCGAAAGCCTGACCGGGGTCTCGCCATTGTTCGGCGAGTTCGCCTGTTTCATGAGCGAGGAGCAAAGCCTGGTCGATTGTTGTCTACTGCCCATACTCTGGCGTTTGCCGGTGTTGGGAATCGAGTTGCCGCGGCAAGCCAAGCCGCTGCTGGATTACATGGAGCGGCAGTTCGCCCGCGAGCCTTTCCAGGCGAGCCTGTCCTCCGTAGAACGTGAAATGCGCAAGCTTTAAGGAGCCGTTGATGAACTCCAGTCGCCCCTATCTGGTTCGAGCACTGTACGAGTGGATCGTCGACAACGATTGCACACCCCATATGCTGGTCAATGCCGAGTTCCCGAAAGTCCAGGTGCCGGACGGTTTCGCCAGTGATGGCCAGATCGTCTTGAATATCTCGCCAAGCGCCGTGCGCAGCCTGCACATGGACAACGATGCGGTCAGCTTCGAGGGCCGTTTCGGCGGCGTGGCTCACTCGCTGTTCGTGCCGGTTGGCGCCATCCTGGGCATCTACGCCCGCGAAAATGGCCAGGGTATGGTCTTCGAACTGGAGTCGCCGGATGGCGACGACCTTGAGGACGATGATGTACAGCCGGATGGCGATGGCCCGCCAGAAGGGGGTGGCCAGCCGCCGCGTCCGACTGGTCGACCAAGCCTGAAAGTGGTCAAGTGACAAAAAAGGCGATCCAACCGGATCGCCTTTTTCTTTGCCGCCAACTTTGGGTTACAGGTCGCTGATGGTGCGTACCTGGTCCTTGTTGATGCGGGTGCGCTTGCCGTCGAGTTGCTGGAACTCGTAGAAGCCGGCGTCGCGGTCGAACTTCGGTGCGTCGACGGCCTGGAATTCACGGCCATCGTTGAGGGTGATCAGGCTTGGGGTGGAGCAGCCGGCCAGGGTGGCGAAAGTGCCGAACAGCAGGGCGGGCAGCAGAAGCTTTTTCATGCGGTGTTTCCTGGGTATCTGGAAGAATGGAGCATCTTTGTTGTCTGTACTGGCCTCTTCGCGGGTAAACCCGCTCCCACAGGAATACAACAAGCCTCGAAAGCTGTGAGATCCCTGTGGGAGCGGGCAAGCCCGCGAAGAGGCCGGTACAGGCTAACGAATCAGTCGATGTACTCGAACAGCTTGACGATCTTCTGCACGCCCGACACACCCTGTACCACGGCAGTGGCCGAGTTGGCCTCCTGCTGGGTCACCAGGCCGAGCAGGTAGACGATGCCGTTCTCGGTAATCACCTTGATGCGCGAGCTGGGGACGGCATTGTCGGTCAGCATCTGGGCCTTGATCTTGGTGGTCAACCAGGCGTCGTTGTTGCGCGCCAGGATGGAAGAGGGCTGCATCACCTGCAGTTCGTTGTGCACTTTCTTGACCCGCTGCACCTGGCTGGCGGTCTGCTCGGCGAGGCTCTTGAGGTCGGCGCGCGGGGTCTGGCCGGCCAGCAGGACGATGCCGTTGTAGCTGCTGACAACGATGTGCGAACCTTTGTCCAGGTCAGGGCTGGCCTTGGCGATATTGACCGAGGCCTTGGTTTCGATCAGCGAATCGTCGATCTTGCTGCCGATGGTGCGCGTGCCGCGATCATCTTCGATCGGCGAATTGCGGGTAGAGGTCAGTACCGAGCTGCAACCGGTGACGCTCAGGCACAGGGTCAGGGCCATCAGGCCGAGGCGCATAGGGGTCATTCTTCACTCCCGAACAGTTGGCTGTCGATCAGATCACACAGGCAGTGGATCGCCAGCAGGTGGACTTCCTGGATGCGTGCGGTGACCGTCGAAGGTACGCGGATTTCCACGTCTTCGGGCAGCAACAGCGAAGCCATGCCGCCGCCGTCACGGCCAGTCAATGCTACGACAATCATTTCGCGGTCATGTGCGGCCTGGATCGCCTGGATGACGTTGGCCGAGTTGCCGCTGGTGGAAATCGCCAGCAGAACGTCGCCGGGCTGGCCCAGGGCGCGGATCTGCTTGGAAAAGACTTCGTTGTAGCTGTAGTCGTTGGCGATCGAGGTCAGGGTCGAGCTGTCGGTGGTCAGCGCGATGGCCGGCAGGCTCGGGCGTTCGCGCTCGAAGCGGTTGAGCAGCTCCGAGGAAAAATGCTGGGCATCGCCGGCCGAGCCGCCGTTGCCGCAGGCGAGCATCTTGCCCTCGTTGAGCAGCGCGTTGACCATGACCAGGCTGGCCTGCTCGATGTGCGGTGCCAGGATGTCCATTGCCTGTTGCTTGGTATCGATGCTGGCCTGGAACAGCCGGCGAATTCGGGATTGCATGTCCATCTGGTGACCTTAAATGGGGCGGTGGCCTTTGCTACGCGCAACAACGACCAGCCCGCGAAACATAGAGCAAAAAAATCGGAGTGGGTTCAGCATTCGAAGGCATTTTTCAGCCATTGAAGCGGTCTGCCTGCATGGTGGCTGCCCTGCAGGGCGACTACGTCGAAGCGGCAGGGGTGGTCGCACCAGTGGGGCTCCTTCTGCAGGAACAGGCTGGCGGCGAGCACCAACCGTTTCTGCTTGCGTCCGTCGATACTGCCGAGGGCGCCACCGAAGCCCGCGTGCAACCGGTAGCGGACTTCGACGAATACTACTGTATCGGCGTCGAGCATGACCAGATCAAGCTCACCGCCTTTGCATCGCCAGTTGCGCGCCAGCAGTTGCAGACCCTGCCCTTGAAGGTACTCAAGGGCCTGGGTTTCTGCTGCCTGCCCGGCGCGGGTGGGCGACGCTGCTGCCATCAGCGAGGTGTGTCAGGCAGGCGTTGGACCTGGCCACCGGCGAACTCGGCCCAGGGCAGCTGGCGTTCGATGCGCTGGTTGGCGTTCATGCTCAGGCTACCCGAAAGGCCCAGGACGCGGTTGTCCGGCAGCGCTTTCAGCTGGCCCAGGCGTGGCGCCAGGCTGTAGGCATCAATGCCCATGGCATACAGGCGGCCCAGGCTGCCGGCGGCTTGCGGCCACTGCTGCACTACCTGCTGGCGCAGGCTGTTGCTGGTGTCGAGCAGCCACGGCGTTTCGCAGAAGCGGATGCCGTTCATGTCGTTGTACTGGTTGACGTCACCACTGGCGCTGTACAGGTTCGAGGTGGCGTAGACCGGTACGTCACCGGCGTACTGGAAGTTCAGGGTCGGCTTGATCTGCTGGGCCTGTTGCGGGGTCGAGGCGAGGAAGATGAAGTCGATGTCCTGGCGGCGCGACGGCTGCGCGGCGATGCTGCCGCCTACCGTGCTCTGCAGGCTCTTGGCGCGGCCTTCGCTTTGGCGCAGCTGGAACAGGTCGGCAATCTGCTGGGCCAGGGCGACCGGCTGGGCGATGCGCTCGGCGGCGAGCAGGGTGCCACCGTTGCCTTCCCAGTCCTGGCGGAAGGCGGCAAGCACGCGGTCGCCCCATTCGCCGCTCGGCACCAGGGCTACGGCGCGCACCATGCCATCGGCGCGGGCGCGGCGGGCCACTTCCCGGGCTTCGTCTTCGGCAGCCAGACCGAACTGGAACAGCTGCGGCGGAGCCTTCTGGCCGGCGTCGGCGTAGTTCAGGGCCAGGGTAGTGATCGGCAGTTGTGGCTTGGCAGCCAGTTGCTTGACCAGCGGTTTTTCCAGCGGGCCAATGACCAGCTGTACGCCAGCGGCCTGGGCCTGGCGATAGAAGTCGTCGAGCGAGCCGATGCGCGAGCTGTCGAATACCTGCACGGCTGGCGCCTGCTGGCCGGCTTGCTGGGCCTGGAAGTGCGCAGCCATGAAGCCGTCACGCAAGGCGCGGGCAACACCGGCCAGCGGGCCTTCCTGGGGCAGCAGCAGGGCAATCTTGGTCAGCGGCTGGCTGGCCAGCTCCTTGAGCTTGGTCAGCGCCAGCGGCAGTTGCTGGGCGGCCGGGTGGTCCGGGTGCTGCTTGACCCAGGCTTCGATAGCCGCTTGCTGTTGCTCCAGGGTGCCGGCGCTTTTTACCGCGAAGGCCAGGCTGGTCCAGCCGGCCAGGGTCTGGTCGTTGCCTGGCTGCTGCAGTTGCTCTGCCGGCAGCGAGGCGACCAGGGCCCAAATGGCGTCATTGTTGGCGCTGGCGGCCTGGCCGCTGAGCAGCGGGGCCAGCAGTACGCGCTGTTGCGCGGCGGCCAGGGCCTGGCCATCGGCTTCGAGGGCGGCTGCGTGCACGCTGTAGGTGCGCGCCTGTTGTTGTTCTGGCAGTTCGGAGACGCGTTGCAGGCTGGGGTGAGCCAGGGCGGTCAGGGCAGCCTTGGGCTGGTTGCGGCTCATGGCCAGCTCGGCACCGAGGGTGCTGGCGAACACTTGTTGGGCCGGCTTGAGCGTGTCCAGCGGCACCTGCTCGAGGATGCGTGCGGCGCGTGGGAAGTCCTTCTGCTTGTAGGCCAGGTCGGCTGCGCTCAGGCGCAGCAGGGCGGCGTCTTCCGCGGACTTGCTGGAAGCAGCCTTTTCGAGCAGTTGCTCGATGCTGGCGTCCGGGGTGCGTGGCAGTTCGCCCAGGCTGGATGAGGGCGAGCTGGCGCAGGCTGCCAGCAGGGCGGCAAGGCAGAGGGCTGTGAACAGCCGCAGGCAAGCGATCATGTAAAGGTCCTGTTACTCGATCAAGGTGGCCGGCAATTGTACCCAAGCGCTGGCCGGGGCGCGATGTCGCCGTGTCGATCCTTCACTATAGGTGGCCTGCCATCGGTCGTCGGCGAAGTTCTTTGCGCCCTGTTGCAGGCGCTCGGGCTACAATGGCGCCTTTGATCCGAACGACAGGTGTGCGCAGTGACTGATGTGGCAGGGGCTTCGAAATCCACCGTGGGGACGCTGTATGTGGTCGCAACCCCCATCGGCAACCTCGACGACATGAGCGCCCGGGCGCTGAAGGTGCTGGCGGACGTGGCCCTGATCGCGGCGGAAGATACCCGTCATTCGATCCGCCTGCTGCAGCACTTCGGCATCGACACGCCGCTGGCGGCCTGCCATGAGCATAACGAGCGTGACGAGGGCGGACGTTTTCTCACCAAGCTGCTGGCGGGTGAGAATGTGGCGTTGGTTTCCGATGCGGGCACGCCGCTGATTTCCGATCCGGGCTACCACCTGGTGCGTCAGGCGCGGGCTGCGGGGGTGAACGTGGTGCCGGTGCCGGGCGCCTGCGCTCTGATCGCCGCACTGTCGGCGGCCGGCCTGCCGTCGGACCGCTTCATCTTCGAGGGCTTCCTGCCGGCCAAGGCGGCGGGGCGTCGGGCGCGCCTGGAGCAGGTAAAGGAGGAACCGCGCACGCTGATATTCTATGAGGCCCCGCACCGTATCCTGGAGTGTCTTGAAGACATGGAGGCGGTATTCGGTGGCGAGCGCCCGGCGCTGTTGGCGCGCGAGCTGACCAAGACCTTCGAGACCCTCAAGGGCCTGCCCCTGGCCGAACTGCGCGCGTTCGTTGCTGGCGACAGCAACCAGCAGCGCGGTGAGTGCGTGGTGCTGGTCGGTGGCTGGAGTGCGCCGGAGGGCGAGCAGGCGATCAGTGCCGAGGCGCAGCGGGTGCTCGACCTGCTGCTGGCCGAGCTCCCGCTCAAGCGGGCGGCGGCGCTGGCCGCGGAAATTACCGGGGTGCGCAAGAACCTGCTGTATCAACTTGCCCTGGAAAAGCAGAAAACCGAGTAGTGGCTAATTGATATAAATGCCGGTATTGCTTGTTCTTGGGCGCGCGTGCCGTTAATCTTGGCGGTGGAGAGTCGATCGGACAGTCGCTGCCTGCTTTTGTTCCGCAATAGCAGGGGGAGGAAAGTCCGGGCTCCATAGGGCAGAGTGCCAGGTAACGCCTGGGAGGCGCGAGCCTACGGAAAGTGCCACAGAAAATAACCGCCTAAGCGCTTCGGTGCCGGTAAGGGTGAAAAGGTGCGGTAAGAGCGCACCGCACGGCTGGCAACAGTTCGTGGCTAGGTAAACCCCACTCGGAGCAAGACCAAATAGGGTTCCATCAGGCGTGGCCCGCGTCGGAACCGGGTAGGTTGCTAGAGGCGTCCAGCGATGGCCGTCGTAGAGGAATGACTGTCCTCGACAAAACCCGGCTTACAGATCGACTCTCCACCTTTCCTTCCCTGCTTGATTCGATAGCAGATGCCCGTTGGTAATACCGAAAAAATCTTACTCTTGATAAATCACTTTAACTTCGAACTCCACCTGCTTGCGTGGGTTTGATTTTTCTCGTGTTTTTTTCTCCTTGGTAATCCTTCCGCATTCCCTTATTACGCTAAATCTCGGTCCTGTAAGGCTTTTCCTTCCGAACGTGCCTTGACGGTGCTGCGGGCGGATTCCTATAGTGTGCGCAAGTGGCAGAAAGTGGGATGAAGTGGGTTTTCTGGCACAAAAAAGCTAACATTGTGGGGAATCGCAGCCGTGTTCCGCGGAGCCAACGCCGTCAGCCTCGATGCCAAGGGCCGTCTCGCCATGCCGAGCCGGTACCGTGACGAGCTCGATTCGCGTTGCAATGGTCAGCTGATCGTGACCATCGACGCCGTTGACCCCTGCTTGTGTGTTTATCCCCTCGATGAGTGGGAACAGATAGAAGCCAAGTTGCGTGCCTTGCCATCGTTGCGTGAGGAAAACCGCCGCCTGCAGCGTTTGCTGATCGGTAATGCGGTTGACCTGGAGCTCGATGGCAGTGGGCGTTTCCTGGTGCCGCCCCGTCTGCGTGAGTACGCCAAGCTCGACAAGAAGGCGATGCTGGTGGGGCAGCTGAACAAATTCCAGCTGTGGGATGAGGATGCCTGGAACGCGGTTTCGGCAGCCGACCTTGCAGCTATTCAACAACCGGGCGCCATGCCCGACGAATTGCGTGACCTGATCCTGTGACCATAGATAGCGGCTTCAACCACATTACCGTCCTGCTCGACGAAGCTGTCGAGGCATTGGCCCTGCGCGCCGACGGTTGCTATCTGGACGGCACCTTCGGCCGTGGCGGGCACAGCCGGCTGATTCTCAGCAAGCTTGGGCCGCAAGGGCGGCTGCTGGGCTTCGACAAAGATCCACAGGCGATTGCCACGGGGCAAGCGCTGGCGGCCGAAGACGGCCGCTTTGTCATTGTGCAGCGCAGCTTTGCCGAGCTGGGCGCGGAAGTGGCCGAGCGCGGCCTGGATGGCAAGGTCAGCGGCGTACTGCTGGACCTGGGCGTGTCCTCGCCGCAACTGGATGACCCTGAGCGGGGCTTCAGCTTCCTCAATGATGGCCCGCTGGACATGCGCATGAACCCGGACCAGGGCATCAGCGCCGCCGAGTTCATCGCCACTGCGCCTGAAGAGGAAATCGCCCGCGTGTTCAAGGAGTACGGCGAAGAGCGTTTCGCCAAGCGCATGGCCCGCGCCGTGGTGCAGCGCCGCGAACAGCAACCGTTCACCCGCACCGGCGACCTCGCCGAGGTGCTGAAGGTGGCCAACCCGGCCTGGGAGAAGGGCAAGAACCCGGCGACCCGCGCCTTCCAGGGCCTGCGCATTCACGTCAACAACGAACTGGGTGACCTCGAGGCGGGCCTCGAAGCCGCGATCGATGCACTGGAAGTGGGCGGCCGCCTGGCGGTGATCAGCTTCCACTCGCTGGAAGACCGCATCGTCAAACTGTTCATGCGCAAGCTGGCCAAGGGAGAGGCTGACAACCTGCCGCGCAACCTGCCGGTTCAGCACAAGGTCTTCGAGCCGAAAATCAAACTCATCGGCAAGGCCCAGTTCGCCTCCGAAGCCGAGCTCAAGGCCAACCCACGGTCGCGTAGCGCCGTGATGCGCGTGGCGGAGAAACTGCGGTGAGCAGGCTGTTTGCCAAACCCTTGCCAGGCGGAAGCTTCCTGATGCTTCTGCTGTTCGTTGCCGTGCTGATTTCGGCCATCGCCGTGTCCTACAGCGCGCACTGGAACCGTCAGTTGCTCAATACCCTGTACGGCGAGTTGAACGAGCGCGACAAGGCCCAGGCCGAGTGGGGCCGGCTGATCCTCGAACAAAGCACCTGGACCGCCGCCAGCCGCATCGAAAACCTGGCCTCCGAGCAATTGAAGATGCGCGTACCTTCGGCTGACGAAGTACGGATGGTGGCGCCATGATGAAGCTCGAAGGCGCACTCTACCCGTGGCGCTTCCGCGTGGTGATCGGCTTGCTGGCGTTGATGGTTGGTGCCATCTGCTGGCGTATCATCGACCTGCAGGTGGTCGACCGTGACTTCCTCAAGGGCCAGGGCGATGCGCGCAGCCTGCGTCACATCCCTATCCCTGCGCACCGCGGCCTGATCACCGACCGTAACGGCGAACCGCTGGCGGTCAGCACCCCGGTCACCACCCTGTGGGCCAACCCCAAGGAAATGCAGGCCTCCAAAGACCGCTGGCCACAACTGGCCGCCGCGCTGGGGCAGAACCCGCAGCAACTGACCGAGCGCCTGACCCAGCAGGCCAGCAAAGAGTTCATCTACCTGGTCCGCGGCCTGACCCCGGAGCAGGGCCAGCATGTGCTCGACCTGAAAGTGCCGGGTGTATACGGCCTGGAAGAATTCCGCCGCTTCTACCCGGCCGGTGATGTCACCGCGCACATGGTCGGCTTTACCGACCTCGATGACCACGGTCGCGAAGGGGTGGAACTGGCCTATGACGAGTGGCTTGCCGGTGTACCCGGCAAGCGGCAGGTGATCAAGGACCGGCGCGGCCGGCTGATCAAGGACATTCAGGTAACCAAGAACGCCAAGGCAGGGAAGACCTTGGCGTTGTCGATAGACCTGCGCCTGCAGTACCTGGCCACCCGCGAACTGCGCAACGCCATTGCCGAACAGGACGCCAAGGCCGGCAGCCTGGTGATCATGGACGTCAAGACCGGTGAGGTTCTGGCCATGGTCAACCAGCCGACCTACAACCCCAACAACCGCCGCAGCATGTTCCCGGCCGCCATGCGCAACCGCGCGATCATCGACGTGTTCGAGCCAGGCTCCACGGTCAAGCCGATCTCCATGAGCGCGGCGCTGCAGAGTGGCCGCTGGAAGCCGACCGACAAGGTCGAGGTGTACCCCGGCAGCCTGCAGATCGGCCGCTACACCATCAAGGACGTGTCCAAGAGCGAGGGCCCGATCCTCGACCTGACCGGCATCCTGATCAACTCCAGTAACGTCGGCATGAGCAAGATCGCCTTCGACATCGGTGGTGAGGCCATCTACCGGGTCATGTCCCAGGTCGGCCTGGGCCAGTACACCGGCCTTGGCTTCCCCGGCGAGCGCGTCGGCAACCTGCCAAACCACCGCGAGTGGCGCAAGGCCGAGACCGCGACCCTGTCCTATGGCTATGGCGTGTCGGTGACCGCCCTGCAGCTGGTGCATGCCTACGCGGCGCTGGCCAACGACGGCAAGATGGTGCCGCTGTCGATCCTCAAGGTCGACAAGGCCCCGGAAGCCGTGCAGGCCATTCCGAAGGAAACCGCCGAAACCGTCCAGGGCATGCTGCAGCAGGTGATCGAAGCACCGCGTGGCGTGTTCCGCGCCCAGGTGCCGTTCTACCACGTGGCCGGCAAGTCCGGTACCGCGCGTAAGGCCACCGTGGGGTCCAAGGGCTACACCGAAAACGCCTACCGCTCGCTGTTCGCCGGCTTCGGGCCGATGAGCGACCCGCGCTACGCCATCGTCGTGGTCATCGACGAACCAGGCAAGGGCGGCTACTTCGGTGGCCTGGTTTCGGCGCCGGTGTTCAGCAAGGTCATGTCCGGCACCCTGCGCCTGATGAATGTGCCGCCAGACAACCTGCCGCCACCAGCACCCGTTGAACAATCGCAAGTCAATGCAGCAGCAACCGCCAAGGGAGGGCGTGGATGATGACAATGCCATTGAGCAAGCTTTTCGCTCACGCCAGCCGTGACCCGCTGATTCGTGAACTGACCCTGGACAGCCGCAACGTGCGCCCGGGCGACCTGTTCCTGGCCGTGCCGGGCGCCAAGGTCGATGGCCGCGAGCATATCGCCGATGCCCTGGCCCGTGGTGCCGCCGCCGTGGCCTATGAAGAACAGGGCGCGAGCGTGTTGCCAATCACCGATGTGCCGCTCATCCCGGTCAAGGGCCTGATCGCCCAGCTTTCGGATATCGCAGGTCGCTTCTATGGCGAACCGAGCCGCCAACTGAACCTGGTGGGCGTGACCGGCACCAACGGCAAGACCAGCGTCACCCAGCTGGTGGCCCAGGCGCTGGACTTGCTTGGCCAGCGTTGTGGCCTGATCGGCACCCTGGGTACCGGCTTCTATGGTGAGTTGCAGAGTGGCCGCCTGACCACGCCCGACCCGATCGCCGTGCAGTCGACCCTCAACGACCTCAGGAAAGGCGGCGCCAAGGCCGTGGCCATGGAGGTTTCCTCACATGCCCTGGAGCAGGGGCGTGTCGCCGCGCTGGAGTTCGACATCGCGGTCATGACCAACCTGTCCCGCGACCATCTGGACTACCACGGCAGCATGGAGGCCTACGAGGCCGCCAAGGCCAAGCTGTTCACCTGGCCGAGCCTGCGTTGCCAGGTGGTCAACCTGGATGACGACTTCGGCCGTCGCCTGGCTGCCGACTTTGCCCGCCGCCCAACTTCCGACCATATCGAGACCCGGTTGCTCAGCTATAGCCTGGAGAACCCGGAGGCCTCGCTGTTCTGCCGTGAGGCCGTGTTCAATGACGATGGCGTGCGCGCCACCCTGGTCACTGCCCAGGGTGAACGTACCCTGCGCAGCCAGTTGCTGGGCCGCTTCAACCTGAGCAACATGCTCGCCGCCGTGGCGACCCTGCTGGCGCTGGACTATGCGCTGGATGAAATCCTCAAGGTCACCCCACAGCTGCAGGGGCCGGTCGGCCGCATGCAGCGCCTGGGAGGCGGTGACAAGCCGCTGGTGGTGGTCGACTACGCACACACACCGGACGCCCTGGAAAAAGTACTCGAAGCCCTGCGCCCGCACGCCCACGGCAAGTTGCTGTGCCTGTTCGGCTGCGGCGGCGACCGTGACCGCGGCAAGCGCCCGCTGATGGCCGAAGTGGCCGAGCGCCTGGCTGACCGCGTGCTGGTCACCGACGACAACCCGCGTACTGAAGACCCGCTGCGCATCTTTGACGACATCCGCCCGGGCTTCACCAAGCCTGCCAAAGTCGAGTTCGTTGCCGGTCGTGGCGAAGCCATCGCGCATCTGATCGCTACCGCCGCTGCCAACGATGTGATCGTGCTGGCCGGCAAGGGGCACGAGGATTACCAGGAGATCAATGGCGAGCGCCATGACTTCTCCGATCTGACCGAGGCCGAAAAGGCACTTGCAGCCTGGGAGGCTCCACATGCTTAAGCCGATGTCACTCAGCCAGCTGACCACAGCACTGAGTGGTCAACAAGTCGGTGCCGACGCCACGTTTACCGGCGTCAGCATCGACAGCCGCAGCGTTGGCGCCGGGCAGCTGTTCGTTGCCCTGGCCGGCCCGCGCTTCGATGGCCACGACTACCTGGCCGATGTAAAGGCCAAGGGCGCTGTCGCGGCCCTGGTCGAGCGTGAAGTGGCCGATGTCGACCTGCCGCAGCTGTTGGTGGCCGATTGCCGCCTGGCCCTCGGCCAGCTTGGCGCGCTGAACCGTGCTGCCTTCGACAAGCCGGTGGTGGCCATCACCGGTTCCAGCGGCAAGACCACGGTCAAGGAGATGCTCGCCAGCATCCTGCGTACCCGTGGCCCGGTGCACGCCACCCGCGGCAACCTGAACAACGACCTCGGCGCGCCACTGACCCTGCTGGAGATCGCCCCAGAGCACAGCGCCGCGGTGATCGAGCTGGGCGCCTCGCGCATTGGCGAGATCCGCTACACCGTCGGCCTGACCCGGCCTCAGGTGGTCATCATCAACAACGCCGGTACCGCCCACGTTGGCGAGTTCGGCGGCCCGGAAAAGATCGTCGAAGCCAAGGGCGAGATTCTCGAAGGCTTGGGCGAGGGCGGCACTGCCATCCTCAACCTGGCCGACAAGGCCTTCGATATCTGGCGCAAACGTGCCGGCAACCACCGCATCCTCAGCTTTGCCCTGGACAACCCGCAGGCCGACTTCCATGCCAGTGACATCGGCCGTGATGCCCGTGGCTGCCCGTCGTTCAACCTGCATGGGCCTGATGGCAAGGTGCCGGTGCAGTTGAACCTGCTGGGTACGCATAACGTCAGCAACGCCCTGGCCGCCGCCGCCGCTGCCCATGCCGTTGGTCTGAGCCTGAGCGGCATCGCCGCCGGCCTGGCTGCCGTGCAACCGGTCAAGGGCCGTACCGTGGCGCAGATCGCGCCGAACGGCCTGCGGGTAATCGATGACAGTTACAATGCAAATCCCACCTCCATGTGCGCGGCCATTGATATACTCGCCGGCTTTTCCGGACGCACCGTTCTGGTGCTTGGGGATATCGGCGAACTGGGGCAATGGGCGGAGGAAGGCCACCGTCAGGTGGGTGACTACGCGCGTGGCAAGGTAGACGCCCTGTACGCGGTGGGCACCAACATGACACACGCGGTCAAGGCGTTCGGCGCCAATGGCCACCATTTCGCTACTCAAGCTGAACTGATCGACGCGGTTGGCGCCGAGAATGCCAGCGACACCACTATCTTGATCAAGGGCTCGCGCAGCGCTGCGATGGAAAACGTCGTGGCGGCATTGTGCGGTGCCAGCGGGGAGAAACATTAATGCTGCTGCTGTTGGCCGAGTATCTGCAACAGTTCCACAAAGGCTTCGCGGTCTTCCAGTACCTGTCCCTGCGCGGGATTCTGGGTGTGCTGACCGCGTTGTCCCTGGCGCTGTGGCTGGGGCCGTGGATGATCCGTACCCTGCAAATCCGCCAGATCGGCCAGGCCGTGCGTAACGACGGCCCGCAATCGCACCTGTCCAAGTCCGGCACCCCGACCATGGGCGGGGCGCTGATCCTGTCAGCCATCGCCGTCAGCACCCTGCTGTGGGCCGACCTGACCAACCGCTACGTGTGGGTGGTGCTGATCGTTACCCTGGCATTCGGTGCCATCGGCTGGGTCGACGACTACCGCAAGGTGATCGAAAAGAACTCGCGCGGCCTGCCAAGCCGCTGGAAGTACTTCTGGCAGTCGGTGTTCGGCCTGGCAGCCGCCATCTTCCTGTACAAGACCGCACCGACCAGCGTCGAAACCACGCTGATCCTGCCGTTCGTCAAGGATGTCACCATTCCGCTGGGCATCGGCTTCGTCGTGCTGACCTACTTCGTCATTGTCGGCTCGAGCAACGCGGTCAACCTTACCGACGGCCTCGACGGCCTGGCGATCATGCCGACGGTGATGGTCGGTGGTGCCCTGGGCATCTTCTGCTACCTGTCGGGCAACGTGAAGTTCGCCGAATACCTGCTGATCCCCTATGTGCCGGGCTCGGGCGAGCTGATCGTGTTCTGCGGCGCGCTGATCGGTGCCGGCCTGGGCTTCCTGTGGTTCAACACCTACCCGGCGCAGGTGTTCATGGGTGACGTTGGCGCACTGGCGTTGGGCGCCGCGCTGGGCACCATCGCCGTGATCGTTCGCCAGGAAATCGTGCTGTTCATCATGGGCGGCGTGTTCGTCATGGAAACCCTGTCGGTGGTGATCCAGGTTGCCTCCTTCAAGCTGACCGGCAAGCGCGTGTTCCGCATGGCGCCGATCCACCACCACTTTGAACTCAAGGGCTGGCCAGAGCCACGGGTGATCGTCCGTTTCTGGATCATCACCGTGATCCTGGTGCTGATCGGCCTTGCAACCCTGAAACTGAGGTAGATGAGCGTGTCTTTGATCGCTTCCGACCAATTCCGCATCGTTGTCGGCCTCGGCAAGAGCGGCATGTCCCTGGTTCGCTTCCTGGCGAGCCGGGGCGTTGCCTTTGCGGTCGCCGACACCCGCGAGCAACCGCCGGAACTGGACACCCTGCGCCGTGATTACCCGCAGGTGGAAGTGCGCTGTGGTGAACTGGACGTGGACTTCCTGTGCCGCGCTAACGAGCTGTACGTAAGCCCCGGCCTGGCCCTGGCCACCCCGGCCCTGCAGCAGGCGGCCGCGCGTGGCGTGAAGCTGTCCGGTGACATCGAACTGTTCGCCCGCTACGCCAAGGCCCCGATCATTGCCATCAGCGGCTCCAACGCCAAGAGCACCGTCACCACCCTGGTTGGCGAAATGGCCGCCAAGGCCGGCAAGCGCGTGGCGGTGGGCGGCAACCTCGGTACCCCGGCGCTGGACTTGCTGGCCGATGATGTCGAGCTGTACGTGCTGGAACTGTCCAGCTTCCAGTTGGAAACCACTGACCAGCTCAACGCCGAAGTGGCCACGGTGCTGAACATCAGCGAAGACCACATGGACCGCTACAGCGGCCTGCCGGCCTACCACCTGGCCAAGCACCGGATCTTCCGTGGCGCCAAACAGGTTGTCGTCAATCGTCAGGACGCCCTGAGCCGCCCACTGCCGGTCGAAGGCCGCCCATGCTGGACCTTCGGCCTCAACCAGCCAGACTTCAAGGCCTTTGGCCTGCGCGAAGTGGACGGTGAGAAATACCTGGCATTCGAGTTCCAGGCGCTGATGCCGGTGCGCGAACTGAAGATTCGTGGTGCCCACAACCAGAGCAATGCCTTGGCGGCGTTGGCCCTGGGGCATGCTGCCGGCCTGCCGTTCGAGCCGATGCTCGAAGCCCTGCGCGAGTTCGGTGGCCTGGCCCATCGCTGCCAGTGGGTGCGCGAGCGCAACGGCGTGAACTGGTACGACGATTCCAAGGCCACCAACGTCGGTGCTGCCCTGGCCGCCATCGAGGGCCTGGGTGCCGATATCGAAGGCAAGCTGGTGCTGATCGCCGGTGGCGATGGCAAGGGCGCCGACTTCGCTGCGCTGCGCGAGCCGGTCCAGCGCTTCTGCCGTGCTGTGGTACTGCTTGGCCGTGATGCCGAGCGCCTGGCCGAAGCCCTTGGCGATGGTGTGCAACTGGTCCGCGTGAAAACCCTCGACGATGCCGTGCAGCAATGCGCCGAACTGGCCCAGGCGGGTGATGCCGTGCTGCTGTCGCCGGCGTGCGCCAGCCTCGACATGTTCAGGAACTTCGAAGAACGCGGGCGCCTGTTCGCCCAGGCAGCGGGAGGCCTTGCATGATCTTCGGCATCCTCAAGCCCTATCCGTCGCCGCTGATCAGCGGCCGTGGCATCGACCTGGACTTCGCGATGCTCGCTGGCTGCCTGGCATTGCTGGGCCTGGGCCTGGTGATGATCACCTCGGCGTCCTCGGAAGTGGCTGCGGTGCAGTCGGGCAACCCGCTTTACCACATGTTCCGCCACCTGGTGTACGTGTTCCTCGGCCTGGTCGCCTGTGGCGCCACCATGCTGGTGCCGATCGCCACCTGGCAGCGCATGGGGTTCATGATGCTACTGGGGGCCTTCGGCCTGCTGGTGCTGGTGCTGGTGCCCGGAATCGGCCGCGAAGTGAACGGCTCCATGCGCTGGATCGGCTTCAGCTTCTTCAACGTGCAGCCCTCGGAAATTGCCAAGGTGTTCGTGGTCATCTACCTGGCCGGCTACCTGGTACGCCGGCAGACCGAGGTACGCGAAACCTGGATGGGCTTCTTCAAACCGTTCATCGTGCTGCTACCCATGGCGGCCCTGTTGCTGATGGAGCCGGACTTCGGTGCCACCGTGGTGATGATGGGCGCGGCGGCGGCCATGCTGTTCCTGGGCGGTGTGGGGCTGTTCCGCTTCAGCCTGATGGTGGTGCTGGCGGTGGTCGCGGTGTTCGTTCTGGTACAGGCGCAGCCTTATCGCATGGCGCGCCTGATTACCTTTACCGACCCGTGGTCCGACCAGTTCGGCTCGGGCTACCAGCTGACCCAGGCGCTGATTGCCTTCGGCCGTGGCGAGTGGCTGGGCGTTGGCCTGGGCAACAGTGTGCAAAAGCAGTTCTACCTGCCTGAAGCGCACACCGACTTCGTGTTCTCGGTACTGGCCGAAGAACTCGGCGTGGTCGGCTCGCTGCTGACCATCGCGCTCTTCGTGTTCGTGACCGTGCGGGCTCTGTACATCGGCCTGTGGGCTGAAAAAGCCAAGCAGTTCTTTGCCGCTTATGTCGCCTTCGGGCTGGCGTTCCTGTGGATCGGCCAGTTCCTGATCAACATTGGTGTGAACGTCGGCCTGCTGCCGACCAAGGGCCTGACCCTGCCGTTCCTCAGCTACGGGGGCAGCTCGCTGGTGATCTGCTGTGCCTGCGTGGGCCTGTTGCTGCGTATCGAGTGGGAAAGCCGCACGCACCTGGGCAGTGAGGAACACGAGTTCAGCGAAAGCGATTTTGCCGAGGAGACCAATCATGGCCGCTGACGGCAAGAATGTACTGATCATGGCGGGCGGCACCGGGGGCCACGTGTTCCCGGCCCTGGCCTGCGCCCGTGAGTTCCAGGCACGTGGTTACAGCGTGCACTGGCTGGGCACCCCGCGTGGCATCGAGAATGAACTGGTGCCCCAGGCTGGCCTGCCGTTGCACCTGATCCAGGTCAGTGGCCTGCGCGGCAAGAGCAAGCTGTCGTTGCTCAAGGCGCCGTTCACCCTGGTCAAGGCCGTGCTGCAGGCGCGGCGTATCGTGCGTGAGCTCAAGCCGGTATGCGTGGTCGGCTTCGGTGGCTATGTGACCGGCCCGGGCGGCGTCGCCGCACGCCTGTGCGGCGTACCGCTGGTGATCCATGAACAGAACGCCCGCGCCGGCACTGCCAACCGGTTGCTGGTGCCACTCTCGGCACGGGTTTGCGAAGCTTTCCCGAACACCTTCGAGGCCAGCGACAAACGTCGCACCACCGGCAACCCGGTGCGCCCGGAGCTGTTCATGGACGCGCATCGTGCGCCCCTGACCGAGCGCCGTGCACGCCTGTTGGTGCTCGGTGGCAGCCTGGGCGCGGAACCATTGAACAAATTGTTGCCTAAGGCCCTGTCCGAGGTGCCCGCCGCGCTGCGGCCAGAGGTGTTCCACCAGGCTGGCAAGCAACACGCGCCGATCACCGCCGAGCGTTATCACGAGGCGGGTGTCGAGGCGCAGGTAGAGCCCTTTATCAAGGACATGGCCCAAGCCTATGGCTGGGCCGACATGGTGGTGTGCCGGGCCGGTGCCCTGACCGTCAGCGAGCTTGCGGCAGCAGGCCTGCCTTCGGTGCTGGTGCCATTGCCCCACGCGATCGACGACCACCAGACCCACAACGCCCAATATCTGGCCCGGGAAGGTGCTGCCTTCCTGATGCCACAAGCGACAACTGGCGCAGCGCAGCTCGCTGAACGCCTGAACGAGGTGCTGATGCAACCCGAGAAACTCAACGTCATGGCAGGCACCGCACGGCGCCTGGCCAAACCTGCCGCAACCAGCACCGTGGTCGATATCTGCCTGGAGGTGGCCCATGGTTGAGAGCCAGAAAGCCATGCCCCAGCCGAAGATGGGCCGTATCCGCCGTATTCACTTCGTCGGTATCGGCGGCGTGGGCATGTGCGGCATTGCCGAAGTGTTGCTGAACCTGGGCTATGAAGTGTCCGGTTCCGACCTGAAGGCCTCGCCGGTCACCGAGCGCCTGGAATCGTTCGGTGCCGAGATCTTCGTCGGCCACCGCGCCGAGAACGCCGCCACCGCCGATGTGCTGGTGGTGTCCAGCGCCATCAACCCGGCCAACCCGGAAGTCGCCACCGCCCTGGAGCGGCGCATTCCGGTGGTGCCGCGTGCCGAGATGCTCGCCGAGCTGATGCGCTACCGCCATGGCGTGGCCGTTGCCGGTACCCACGGCAAGACCACCACCACCAGCCTGCTGGCTTCGGTGTTCGCTGCCGGCGGCCTGGACCCGACCTTCGTCATCGGCGGCCGCCTGACCGCTGCCGGCACCAATGCCCAGCTCGGCACCAGCCGCTACCTGATTGCCGAAGCGGACGAAAGCGATGCCAGCTTCCTGCACCTGCAGCCGATGGTGGCCGTGGTCACCAACATCGACGCCGACCACATGGCGACCTACGAAGGTGACTTCAACAAACTGAAGAAAACCTTCGTCGAGTTCCTGCACAACCTGCCGTTCTACGGCCTGGCCGTGATGTGCCTGGACGACCCGGTAGTGCGCGAGATCCTGCCACAGGTCAAACGCCCGACCGTGACCTATGGCTTCAGCGACGAGGCTGACATCCGCGCCATCAACGTGCGCCAGAAGGGCATGCAGACCCACTTCACCGTGCTGCGCCGTGACCGCGAGCCGCTGGAGGTGTCGGTGAACATGCCCGGCAACCACAACGTGCTCAACGCCTTGGCCACCATCGCCATCGCCACCGACGAAGGCATCACTGACGAGGCCATCGTCCAGGGCCTGTCCGGCTTCCAGGGCGTCGGCCGCCGCTTCCAGGTGTACGGCGAACTGCCGGTCGAAGGCGGCAGCGTGATGCTGGTCGACGACTATGGCCACCACCCGACCGAAGTGGCTGCGGTGATCAAGGCCGTGCGCGGTGGCTGGCCAAGCCGCCGTCTGGTGATCGTCTACCAGCCGCACCGCTACAGCCGTACCCGCGACCTGTACGACGATTTCGTCCAGGTGCTGGGCGATGCCAACGTGCTGCTGCTGATGGAAGTCTACCCGGCTGGCGAAGAGCCGATCCCTGGTGCCGACAGCCGCCAGCTGTGCCACAGCATCCGCCAGCGCGGCAAGCTGGACCCGATCTACATCGAACGTGGCGTCGACCTGGCGCCACTGGTCAAGCCACTGCTGCGTGCTGGCGACATCCTGATCTGCCAGGGTGCCGGTGATGTCGGCGGCCTGGCCCCGCAATTGATGAAAAGCCCGCTGTTCGCTGGCGCCAAGCAGGAGAAGTCGAAATGACCAGCGCCTACGAAAAGCTGCACTCGGCCCTGGACGTCAAGGCGTTCGGCCGTGTTGCCGTGCTGTACGGCGGCAAGAGTGCCGAGCGTGAAGTGTCGCTCAAATCCGGCGCTGCGGTGATTGACGCGCTGACTACCGCCGGTGTCGACGTGGTCGCCATCGACGTGGGTGACGACCTGCTCGACCGCCTGCAAAGCGAGAAGATCGACCGCGCCTTCATCATCCTCCACGGCCGTGGCGGTGAGGACGGCAGCATGCAAGGCCTGCTCGAGTGCCTGGGGATCCCGTATACCGGCAGTGGCATCCTTGCCTCGGCACTGGCCATGGACAAGCTGCGCACCAAGCAGGTGTGGCAGAGCCTGGGCATTCCGACCCCGCGCCACGCCGTGCTGGCGAGCGAAAGCGATTGTTTGCAGGCCGCTACGGAACTGGGCTTCCCGCTTATCGTCAAACCCGCCCATGAAGGTTCCAGCATCGGCATGGCCAAGGTGAACAGCGCCCAGGAACTGGTCGCCGCCTGGCAGGATGCTGCCAGATACGATTCCCAGGTACTGGTGGAGCAGTGGATCCACGGCCCGGAGTTCACCGTCGCGGTATTGCGCGGCCAGGTGCTGCCACCGATCGCCTTGGGTACGCCGCACGTGTTCTACGACTACGACGCCAAGTACATCGCCAACGATACCCAGTACCGCATTCCGTGCGGCCTGGACAGCGTCAAGGAACAGGAACTGATCGACCTGACCGCGCGCGCCTGCGATGCCATCGGCATCGAAGGCTGGGGGCGGCTGGACGTGATGCAGGACGAGCAGGGCCGGTTCTGGCTGCTCGAAGTCAACACCGCACCCGGCATGACCGATCATAGCCTGGTGCCCATGGCGGCCCGCGCTGCCGGCCTGGACTTCCAGCAACTGGTGCTGGCGATCCTGGCCGAAAGCGTGGCGACGCGAGGTTAACAACCATGCAAGGCGCGATGATACGTCAGCAGCAACCCGTTACCGGCCGTAGCAAGCCGGTGCCGCGTGGTGCCAGTCGGCTGGTGGCCGACGAGCCCGTATCGGCGCGCCTGCCGCGGCCAAGCCTGGGTGGCCTCAAGCGCCTGCTGTGGCCGGTGCTGCTGGTAGCCGCCGGGTTTGGCGCCTACGAGGGCGCCATTCGCCTGATGCCGTACGCCGACCGGCCGATCACCAAGATCGACGTGCAGGGCGACCTCAGCTACATCAGCCAGCAGTCGGTGCAGCAGCGTATTGCGCCCTACGTGGCGGCGAGCTTCTTCAGCGTCGACCTGCCAGCGATGCGCGCGGAGCTCGAACAGATGCCGTGGATCGCCCATGCCGAAGTGCGTCGGGTGTGGCCCGACGAGGTGGTGATCCGCCTGGAAGAACAGTTGCCGGTAGCACGCTGGGGGGACGAAGCCTTGCTCAACAACCAGGGCCAGGCCTTCACCCCGCGCGAGCTGGCCAACTACGAGCATCTGCCGCAGTTGGCCGGGCCGCAGCGTGCTCAGCAACAAGTAATGCAGCAGTATCAGGTATTGAGCCAGATGCTGCGCCCCCTGGGCTTTTCCATCGCTCGCCTGGAGCTGCGCGAGCGAGGCAGCTGGTTCCTGACTACCGGCGCGAGCAGCGCCGGGCCGGGCATCGAGCTGCTGCTGGGGCGCGACCATCTGGTGGAGAAAATGCGCCGTTTCATTGCCATATACGACAAGACACTCAAAGACCAGATCACCACTATCGCCCGCATTGATCTGCGTTATTCCAACGGACTTGCCGTTGGTTGGCGGGAACCGATTGCACCGACGACGGCCCAACCCGCCGTTGCGAAGAATTAGAGAGAGGCAGGACCATGGCAAACGCGCATAGCGGCAAAATGATCGTCGGGCTGGACATCGGCACCTCCAAGGTGGTGGCGCTGGTGGGCGAAGTGGGCGAGGACGGCACCCTGGAAATCGTCGGGATCGGTACCCATCCGTCTCGTGGCCTGAAAAAAGGCGTGGTGGTGAACATCGAGTCCACCGTGCAGTCGATCCAGCGCGCCGTGGAAGAAGCGCAGCTGATGGCCGGCTGCCGCATCCACTCGGCCTTCGTCGGCGTGGCCGGCAACCACATCCGCAGCCTGAACTCCCATGGCATCGTCGCCATCCGCGACCGCGAGGTCAGCCTGGCCGACCTGGAGCGCGTACTCGACGCCGCCCAGGCCGTGGCCATCCCGGCCGACCAGCGCGTGCTGCACACCCTGCCGCAGGACTACGTGATCGACAACCAGGAAGGCGTGCGCGAGCCGCTGGGCATGTCTGGCGTACGTCTGGAAGCCAAGGTCCACGTGGTCACCTGCGCGGTCAACGCGGCGCAGAACATCGAGAAATGCGTACGCCGCTGCGGCCTGGAAATCGACGACATCATCCTCGAGCAGCTGGCCTCGGCCTACTCGGTGCTGACCGACGATGAAAAAGAGCTGGGCGTGTGCCTGGTGGACATCGGTGGTGGCACCACCGACATCGCCATCTTCACCGAAGGCGCGATTCGTCACACCGCGGTCATCCCGATTGCCGGCGACCAGGTGACCAACGACATCGCCATGGCCCTGCGTACCCCTACCCAGTACGCCGAAGAAATCAAGATCCGCTACGCCTGCGCCCTGGCCAAACTGGCTGGCGCCGGCGAGACCATCAAGGTGCCGAGCGTGGGGGATCGCCCACCGCGCGAGCTGTCGCGCCAGGCCCTGGCCGAGGTGGTGGAGCCACGTTACGACGAGCTCTTCACCCTGATCCAGGCCGAACTGCGTCGCAGCGGCTACGAGGACCTGGTGCCAGCCGGCATCGTCCTCACCGGCGGCACCGCGAAGATGGAAGGCGCGGTGGAACTGGCCGAGGAAATTTTTCACATGCCGGTACGCCTGGGCGTGCCGCACAGCGTTCGTGGGCTTAGCGACGTGGTTCGCAACCCGATCTATTCCACCGGCGTGGGCTTGCTCACCTACGGCCTGCAGAAGCAGACCGAAGACCTGCCCCTGACCGGTAACAGCAGCAGCAACAGCTATGGCGATGAACCGAAGGCTCCAGTGCTTGAACGCTTCAAGCGCTGGGTCCAGGGCAACTTCTAAGTTTCAAAGCAGTAGTGGTAGGCGCGACAACTAGAGAACTGTAAGGAGAGGGAAAATGTTCGAGCTCGTAGACAACATCCCGCAAAGCCCGGTCATCAAGGTGATCGGTGTTGGCGGTGGTGGCGGCAACGCCGTCAACCACATGGTCAAGAGCAGCATCGAAGGCGTGGAATTCATATGCGCCAACACCGATGCCCAGGCGCTGAAGAACATCGGCGCGCGCACCATCCTGCAATTGGGCACTGGCGTGACCAAGGGCCTGGGTGCCGGTGCCAATCCGGAAGTCGGCCGCCAGGCCGCGCTGGAAGACCGTGAGCGCATCGCCGAAGTGCTGCAGGGCACCAACATGGTGTTCATCACCACTGGCATGGGCGGCGGTACCGGTACCGGTGCAGCGCCGATCATCGCCGAAGTGGCCAAGGAAATGGGCATTCTCACCGTTGCCGTGGTGACCCGTCCGTTCCCGTTCGAAGGCCGCAAGCGCATGCAGATCGCCGATGAAGGCATCCGCATGCTGGCCGAAAGCGTCGACTCGTTGATCACCATCCCCAACGAGAAGCTGCTGACCATCCTGGGCAAGGATGCCAGCCTGCTGTCCGCCTTCGCCAAGGCTGACGACGTACTGGCCGGTGCCGTGCGCGGTATCTCCGATATCATCAAGCGCCCAGGCATGATCAACGTCGACTTCGCCGACGTGCGTACCGTGATGGGTGAAATGGGCATGGCCATGATGGGTACTGGCTGCGCCAGCGGCCCGAACCGCGCGCGTGAAGCCACCGAGGCAGCGATCCGCAACCCGCTGCTGGAAGACGTCAACCTGCAGGGTGCCCGCGGCATCCTGGTGAACATCACCGCAGGCCCGGACCTGTCGCTGGGTGAGTACTCCGACGTGGGTAGCATCATCGAAGCCTTCGCCTCCGACCACGCCATGGTCAAGGTCGGCACCGTGATCGACCCGGACATGCGTGACGAGCTGCACGTGACCGTAGTGGCCACCGGCCTGGGCGCGCGCATCGAGAAGCCTGTGAAGGTGGTCGACAACACCCTGCAGACTGCCCAGCAGGTGTATGAGGCTTCCAACCCGGCGCCGGTTCGCCAGGAGCAGCCTGCGGTCAACTACCGTGACCTGGAGCGCCCGACCGTAATGCGCAACCAGGCCCATGCAGGTGCTGCTGCAGCCGCTAAACTGAACCCTCAGGATGACCTGGACTACCTTGATATCCCGGCATTCCTGCGTCGTCAGGCTGATTAATGGAATTTATCAGGGGTATAAAGGTGATTGGTATTCATCAAAGGTTGGGTCTGTTATCATCCCCAGCCTTTGTTGATACCTGTTCGCAATTTGCGCTGAAGCGGCCAATGCCATGATTAAACAACGCACCCTGAAGAATACCATCCGTGCCACAGGTGTCGGTCTGCACTCCGGGGAGAAGGTTTACCTGACCCTCAAGCCTGCACCTGTTGACACCGGCATCGTCTTCCGCCGCGCCGACCTCGACCCTGTGGTCGAAATCCCGGCGCGCGCGGCCAACGTCGGCGAGACAACCATGTCGACGACGCTGGTCAACGGTGACGTCAAGGTCGATACGGTCGAGCACCTGCTCTCCGCCATGGCGGGCCTGGGCATCGATAACGCCTACGTCGAGCTCTCCGCCTCGGAAGTGCCGATCATGGATGGCAGCGCCGGACCCTTTGTATTCCTGATTCAGTCTGCCGGCCTGGAAGAACAGGACGCAGCCAAGAAGTTCATCCGCATCCTGCGTGAGGTAACCGTGGAAGAGGGCGACAAGCGCGCCACTTTCCTGCCTTTCGACGGCTTCAAGGTGAGCTTCGAGATCGACTTCGATCATCCGGTGCTTCGCAACCGGACCCAGAGCGCCAGCGTCGACTTTTCCAGCACCTCGTTCGTGAAGGAAGTCAGTCGCGCGCGTACCTTCGGTTTCATGCGTGACATCGAGTACCTGCGCAAGCACAACCTTGCGCTGGGTGGCAGTGTCGAGAACGCCATCGTGGTCGATGAGGACGGCGTGCTCAACGAAGACGGCCTTCGTTACGAAGACGAATTCGTCAAGCACAAGATCCTCGACGCCATCGGCGACCTTTACCTGCTGGGCAACAGCCTGATCGGCGAGTTCAAGGGCTACAAGTCCGGACACGCGTTGAACAACCAGCTGCTGCGTAAGCTGATTGCCGAAAAAGACGCCTGGGAAGTGGTCACTTTCGAAGATGCCAGCACGGCACCGATCTCGTACATGCGCCCTGTTGCGGCCGTGTAAGTTCGAACACTCTCTAGTTCATTAAGGCCACCTTCGGGTGGCCTTTTTTATGGCTGACGCATTTTGCCCGGCAGGTCCGGCCATTCGCGGGTACGCCCGCTCCCACAGGGTGCTCACTGCCTCTGGAGCGGCGCAGGAGCTGCGGGAGCGGGCGTGCCCGCGAATGGACTGCACAGCAGTCCCGAAGGTGTCAGCGCTTGTCCTGGGCGTGAGCTGCCAGCCTTTCCAGTGCCGCGCGCAGCTTGGGGTCGTTGATGCCCTCGGCGGTATCGCGCAGGCTCTCGGCCGCGTTGTTCGACAGCTCTGCGGCATGGCCGCCACGTTTGGCTGGCACCAGCGGGGGCTGGACCTTGTACAGGATGCGCCTGAGGTTGCCGAATGCTTCCATGGCCTGTAATGCCGCCAGCAAGCGTTTCTGCTGATAGCGCAGGCGGGTTGCCCAGTGGCCGTCGGTTACCACCAGCAACAATGTGCCATCGCGCCACGACGCCACATGGCAGTGCTCGCGGGCGGCCGGTTGCAGCTGGCTTTCCAGCAGGCGCTGCAAGTGTTCCAGGCGTTCGGCCTGGTTCAGCAGCAGGCGCAGCGGGCGCACCTGGCGGAGCAGGGCGGAGGGCGGCTGGGCGGGGGAGGGTTTGTAGGCCATGGGTATGTGCATGAGGTTACAAGATCAGCAGTTTAACACCTCTATAGCCTGTACCGGCCTCTTCGCGGGCTTGCCCGCTCCCACCGTTATTACGCAACACTTGTGACCTGTGGGAGCGGGCAAGCCCGCGAAGAGGCCGGCACAGGCAACCAAGGACAAGACTCATTCTCGATACGTTTCATCTTCCCGAACCTTGAACTCAGGGAAAATGCCCCTATCTAAAACAAGCCCCCGCCAAAACGCTGTACAAGCATCGTGGCAATCCACCACTTTCCTCACCATCGTTTCCGGGTAGAATGCTCGTTCGCATGCGGCCTCAGGGCTGCACGGGCGACTCATGGGGCCGCCCTCCATCCCTACGTGTGGAAGATCCTGCCGATATGTTTGCGCCTTTGTTAAAGAAACTTTTTGGAAGCAAGAACGAGCGTGAAGTCAAACGCATGCTCAAGACGGTGAACATCGTCAATGCTCTCGAAGAGAAGATGGTGGCCCTCTCCGACGAGCAACTGCGGGGCAAGACCGCAGAGTTCAAGGAACGCCTGGCCAAAGGCGAGACACTGGACCAGTTGCTGCCTGAAGCCTTCGCCGTGGCCCGTGAGGCCGGCAAGCGCGTGATGGGCATGCGCCACTTCGACGTGCAGCTGATCGGTGGCATGACCCTGCACGAGGGCATGATCGCAGAAATGCGTACCGGTGAAGGCAAGACCTTGGTCGGTACCCTGGCCGTGTACCTCAACGCACTGTCCGGCAAGGGCGTGCACGTGGTCACCGTCAACGACTACCTGGCCCGCCGCGACGCCAACTGGATGCGCCCGCTGTACGAGTTCCTCGGCCTGTCGGTCGGCATCGTCTCGGCCTTCCAGCCGCCGGAAGAAAAACGCGCCGCCTACGCGTCCGACATCACCTACGGCACCAACAACGAATTCGGGTTCGACTACCTGCGCGACAACATGGCGTTCAGCCAGGAGGAGAAGTTCCAGCGTGAACTGAACTTCGCCGTGATCGACGAAGTCGACTCCATCCTCATCGACGAAGCGCGTACCCCGCTGATCATCTCCGGCCAGGCCGAGGACAGCTCCAAGCTGTACATCGAGATCAACCGCCTGATCCCGCGCCTGAAGCAGCACATCGAGGAAGTGGAAGGCCAGGTCACCCAGGAAGGCCACTTCACCATCGACGAGAAGAGCCGCCAGGTCGAGCTGAACGAAGCCGGTCACCAGTACATCGAGGAAATGCTCACCCAGTCGGGCCTGCTGGCCGAGGGCGAGAGCCTGTACTCGGCGCACAACCTGAGCCTGCTGACCCACGTCTACGCCGGCCTGCGCGCGCACAAGCTGTTCCACCGTAACGTCGAGTACATTGTCCAGGACGGCCAGGTACTGCTGATCGACGAACACACCGGCCGTACCATGCCCGGCCGTCGCCTGTCCGAAGGCCTGCACCAGGCCATCGAAGCGAAAGAAAACCTGAACATCCAGGCCGAGAGCCAGACCCTGGCTTCGACCACCTTCCAGAACTACTTCCGCCTGTACACCAAGCTGTCCGGCATGACCGGTACCGCCGATACCGAAGCGTTCGAGTTCGCCCAGATCTACGCCCTCAACGTGATGGTCATTCCGCCGAACAAGCCGCTGGCGCGTAAGGACTTCAACGACCTGGTGTATCTGACCGCCGACGAGAAATACGCCGCGATCATCGCCGACATCAAGGAAAGCATGACTCAGGGTCGCCCGGTGCTGGTGGGTACTGCGACCATCGAAACCTCCGAGCACATGTCCAACCTCCTGAAGAAGGAAGGTATCGACCACAAGGTGCTCAACGCCAAGTACCACGAGAAGGAAGCCGAGATCATCGCGCAAGCCGGTGCGCCAGGTGCCCTGACCATCGCCACCAACATGGCCGGTCGTGGTACCGACATCCTGCTGGGCGGTAACTGGGAAGCCGAAGTGGCCGCCCTGGAAAACCCCACCGCCGAGCAGATTGCCCAGATCAAGGCCGACTGGCAGAAACGCCACCAGCAAGTGATCGAGTCGGGTGGCCTGCACGTGATCGCTTCCGAGCGCCACGAATCGCGCCGTATCGACAACCAGCTGCGTGGCCGTTCCGGCCGTCAGGGCGACCCGGGTTCCAGCCGCTTCTACCTGTCGCTGGAAGACAGCCTGATGCGTATCTTCGCCTCTGATCGGGTGAAGAACTTCATGAAGGCGCTGGGCATGCAGTCGGGCGAGGCCATCGAGCATCGCATGGTCACCAACGCCATCGAGAAGGCCCAGCGCAAGGTCGAAGGCCGCAACTTCGACATCCGCAAGCAGTTGCTGGAATACGACGACGTGGCCAACGAGCAGCGCAAGGTGATCTATCACATGCGCAACAGCCTGCTCGCCGCCGAGAACATCGGCGACACCATCGTCGAATTCCGCAAGGAAGTACTGGACGCTACCATCAGCCAGCACATTCCGCCGCAGTCGCTGCCCGAGCAGTGGGATGTGGCCGGCCTGGAAGCTTCGCTGGCCAGCGATTTCGCCATGAAGCTGCCGATCCAGCAGTGGCTCGACGAGGACGATCACCTCTACGAAGAGACCCTGCGCGAGAAGCTGCTGAACGAAATCACCAGCGCGTACACCGAGAAGGAAGACCAGGCCGGTATCGAAGCCCTGCGTACCTTCGAGAAGCAGATCCTGCTGCGCGTGCTGGACGACCTGTGGAAAGACCACCTGTCGACCATGGACCACCTGCGTCACGGTATTCACCTGCGTGGTTATGCGCAGAAGAACCCGAAGCAGGAGTACAAGCGCGAATCCTTCAGCCTGTTCCAGGAGCTGCTCGAGTCGATCAAGCGCGACACCATCCGTGTGCTGTCGCACGTTCAGGTACGCCGCGAAGACCCGGTCGAAGAGGAAGCCCGCCTGCGCCGCGAGGCCGAGGAACTGGCCAGCCGCATGCAGTTCCAGCATGCCGCCGCTCCGGGCCTGGAAAGCGAGCAACTGAGCGAGGAGGGCGCCGAAGTGGCCGTCGCCTCGGCACCGGTGCGCAACGAACAAAAGCTGGGCCGCAACGAGCCGTGCTGGTGTGGCTCGGGCAAGAAGTTCAAGCATTGCCACGGGCAGATCGAGTGATCTGACCAGGCTGTTGTAACCTGAAACATCCGGGGCCGCTTTGCGGCCCATTCGCGGCACAAGGCCGCTCCTACAGGGACCGCGCCCGCCCCAATGGTTGCGATGTCCTTGTAGGAGCGGCCTTGTGCCGCGAATGGGGCGCGAAGCGGCCCCGCTCTTCCATCACCTGTTCACCGTATTTTCTAGGAGCGCTCTAATGGCTGTTGGTCTTGGTCCTTTGCCCACCCTGCACCCGGTTCCGGGTTTTGAACTCGGCATCGCTTCTGCCGGCATCAAGCGCCCGGGGCGCAAGGATGTGGTGGTCATGCGCTGTGCCGAAGGCTCCAGCGTGGCTGGCGTGTTCACCCTCAACGCCTTCTGCGCGGCGCCGGTGATCCTGTCCAAGCAGCGTGTACAGGGCACTGTGCGCTACCTGCTGACCAACACCGGTAACGCCAACGCCGGCACCGGCGCGCCAGGCCTGGCCGCCGCCGAACGTACGTGCGCCAAGCTGGCCGAACTGGCCGGTGTACCGGCCGAGTCGGTACTGCCGTTCTCCACCGGCGTAATCGGCGAGCCGCTGCCGGTCGAGAAGATCGAAGGCGCGCTGCAGGCCGCCCTCGACAACCTGTCGGAAAACCATTGGGCCGAAGCTGCCACCGGCATCATGACCACCGACACCCTGCCCAAGGGGGCCAGCCGCCAGTTCCAGCACGATGGCGTGACCGTTACCGTCACCGGCATCAGTAAGGGTGCAGGCATGATCCGCCCGAACATGGCCACCATGCTCGGCTACATCGCCACCGACGCCAAGGTAGCACCAAAGGTGCTCAAGGACCTGATGCTGGACGGCGCCAACAAGTCGTTCAACCGTATCACCATCGATGGCGACACCTCGACCAACGATTGCTGCATGTTGATCGCCACCGGCAAGGCCAACCTGCCGGAAGTCACCGAAGCCAGCGGCGCACTGTTCGAAGCGCTGAAGAAGGCGGTGTTCGAAGTGTGCATGGAAGTGGCCCAGGCCATCGTCCGTGACGGCGAAGGCGCTACCAAGTTCGTGACCGTGCAGGTCAACGGCGGTGGCAACCACCAGGAGTGCCTGGACGTCGGCTATGCCGTGGCCCACTCGCCACTGATCAAGACCGCGCTGTTCGCTTCCGACCCGAACTGGGGCCGCATCCTCGCTGCCGTTGGCCGTGCCGGCGTACCAGAGCTGGATGTGAGCCTGATCGATGTGTACCTGGACAGCGTGTGCATTGCCAGCAAAGGCGGCCGCAGCCCGAGCTACACCGAAGACCAGGGTGCCAAGGTAATGGCCCAGGAAGAGATCACCATCCGTATCGAGTTGGGCCGTGGCCAGTGCAGCGAAACCATCTGGACCACCGACCTGTCCCACGAGTACGTGAAGATCAACGCCGAGTACCGGACCTGATGCAATTGGGGCCGCGTTGCGGCCCTTTCGCGACACAAGGCCGCTCCCACAAGGATCTGCGTACACCGCCCCATGTGGGAGCGGCCTTGGGTCGCGAAAGGGCTGCAGAGCAGCCCCAAAATTCCCAAACGATGGAGCCGAACCATGAGCTATCACCTGATCATCGGCGACAAGCTGTATTCCTCCTGGTCGCTGCGTGGCGCCCTGGCTCTCGAGCTGGCTGGTGTGCCTTACGAAGAAACCCTGATCAAACTCAACCAGCCTGACACCCGTCAGCGCATCCTCGCCTTCTCTGCCACCGGCAAGGTACCGCTGCTCAAGACCGAGCACGGTGTGATCGCCGACTCGCTGGCCATTGCCGAATACCTCAACGAACGCCACCCCGACGCCCAGCTGTGGCCTGCAGACGTGGCGGCCCGTGCCCAGGCCCGTTCGGCCTGCGCGCAGATGCACAGCGGCTTCTTCGCCCTGCGCGGCGCCATGCCGTTCGACCTGTCGCGCGACCAGGCGCTGGACAGCGTACCGCTGGATGTACAAATCGATATCGACCGTATCGTTGCACTGTGGTCCGAATGCCGGCTGGTAGCCAAGGACAGTGGCCCGTTCCTGTTTGGCAAGCCGAGCCTGGCCGATGCCTTCTTCGCCCCGGTGGCGGTGCGCCTGCGCACCTACCGCGTGGAAGTGCCTGCGCAGGCGGCTGCCTATATCGAAACCATTTACCAGTGGCCGGCCTTCCAGGCCTGGCAGCAGGCTGGCCTGGCGGAGCGTGAAGGGTGAAACGGATTCATGTTGTAGCCGCCGTCATTCGCGGTACTGACGGCCGCATTCTGATCGCACGCCGTGCCGATACCCAGCACCAGGGCGGCCTGTGGGAATTCCCGGGCGGCAAGGTGGAAGAGGGTGAAGGTGTCGAGGCGGCGTTGGCCCGCGAGCTGCGCGAGGAGCTGGGCATCGAGGTGAGCCGTTCGCGCGCGCTGATCAAGGTCAGCCACGACTACCCGGACAAGCAGGTGCTGCTGGACGTGCGCGAAGTCGAGGCGTTCACTGGCGAGCCGCATGGCGCCGAGGGCCAGCCACTGGAATGGGTTGCCCCACGCGATTTGCCTCAGTACGAATTCCCCGAGGCCAATAAACCGATCGTTGCGGCCGCGCGCCTGCCGGACCAGTACCTGATCACCCCCGATGGCCTGGAAGTGCCGCAGATGCTCAAGGGCATCCAGAAGGCGGTGGCCAGCGGCATTCGCCTGATCCAGTTGCGTGCCCCGGACATGTACGACCCCAAGTACCGCGATGTGGCGGTGGATGCGGTCGGCCTGTGCGCGGGCAAGGCGCAGCTGATGCTCAAGGGGCCGCTGGAGTGGCTGGGTGACTTTCCTGCCGCGGGTTGGCACCTGACGGCTGCACAACTGCGCAAGTATGCCGCCAACGGCCGGCCGTTCCCCAAGGATCGCTGGCTGGCGGCGTCCTGTCACAGTGCCGAAGAGCTGGCGTTGGCGGAGCAGATGGGCGTGGACTTTGTCACCCTGTCGCCTGTCCAGGCGACTCAGACTCACCCCGAGGCGGTGCCGTTGGGGTGGGATGAGGCGCAGCGGTTGATCGCCGGCTTCAACAAGCCGGTCTACCTGCTGGGTGGGGTTGGGCCGGGCGAGCGCGAGCAGGCCTGGGAAGCGGGGGCGCAGGGTGTTGCCGGGATCCGGGCGTTCTGGCCCGAGATCTGAGTCGCCTGTAATTCGGGCCGCTTTGCGGCCCATTCGCGGGCTCGCCCGCTCCCACAGGGAACTCACAAGCCCTGAAACCTGTGCCGTACCTGTGGGAGCGGGCAAGCCCGCGAAGGGCTGCACAGCAGCCCCGGCAATCTCAAACCTCCGGCTTTGGTGCAGGCTGCCACAAAACCTCTGCCACCCCCTGCCGCCGCCCAATGATCCGCGCCGCCACAAACAGCAGGTCCGAAAGCCGGTTGATATACGCCAGCCCAACCCCCGCCAACGGCTCCAGCGCATTCAACTGTTGACACCGCCGCTCCGCACTGCGCGCCAGGCTCCGGCACACATGTGCCTGTGCCACCAGCGCCGAACCACTGGGCAAAATGAAGTTCTTCAACGGCCCCAGCTCTTCGTTCCACACATCGATGGCCGCCTCCAGCCGTTCCACCTCCGCCAGGTCCAACGCCTGATAACTGGGCATCGCCAGCTCACCACCCAGGTCGAACAAGCGGTGCTGACACGGCGCCAACACCGCGCTCACTTCATCCAGCCCTTGTTCGGCCAGCCCCGCCAGTAGCAAACCCAACTGGCTGTTCAGGCTGTCCACCTCGCCAATGGCCTCGATCCGTGGGTGGTCCTTGGGCACCCGGCGTCCGTCGCCCAGGCCTGTTTCGCCTTTGTCGCCAGTGCGGGTGTAGATCTTCGACAGGCGGTAGCCCATTTCACTTCTCCGTTTTGGCCGGCGCCGCCGTTGCCGGCTGGCCGAGGGGCAGGCGCAGGGTGAAGCAGGTGCCCTGGCCGGGCGTGGACTGCACTTCCATCTGCCCCTTGTGGTTGTTGGTGATGATGAAGTAAGAGACCGACAGGCCCAGGCCGGTGCCCTGGCCGATTTCCTTGGTGGTGAAGAACGGCTCGAAAGTGCGCTTGCGCACCCCCTCGGGCATGCCGACGCCGTTGTCCTCGACCTGGATTTCCGCCCATGGCGGGTTCAAGCGGGTACGCAGGATGATGCGCCCGGGCTCGCTCGGCTGCGGCCGCTGGTGGATGGCCTGGGCGGCGTTTTTCAGAAGGTTGAGCAGCACCTGCTCCAATTCGTTGGCGGTGCACGGCACGGGCCCCAGTTCGGGGTCGAACTGGCGCACGATGGCCTGGCCCTTGAAGTCGAAGCCGATGGCCAGGTCGAAGTCGTTGCTGGCAATCTCCACCGCCTGGTCGATCAGCGCCGGCAGGTCGCACGGCGCCAGCTGGCGATTGCTGCGTCGGCTGAAACTGAGCATGTGGGTGACGATCTTCGCCGCCCGGGCTCCGGCCTGCTGGATGCCGTCGAGCAATTGCGGCACTTCGCGGCTCTCCAGGTAGCGGTTGACCGTGGGCAGGTCGATGCCCAGTTCCTCGGCCTGCTCCTGGTTGCGCGGCAGCTCTGGTGAAAGGCGCCGGCGGATGTTCTGCACGTTATGCAGAATCGCGCCTAGCGGGTTGTTGATCTCGTGGGCCATGCCGGCGGCCAGGCCGCCGACCGAAAGCATCTTTTCCGATTGCACCATCATTTCTTCCAGCGACAGGCGCTGGGTGATGTCGTCGATGCGGATGACCACGCCACGGCCGCCGCCACCGGTCAGCGGGTAGAAGGTCAGGGCGTAGTGGCGCAGGTCGTCGCCCTTGGGCCAGGTGACCCGCTCGATCTTCGCAACGCGGTGTTTCTCCACGGTTTCCTTCAACTGCGGCAGGAACGGCTTGAGCGGTTCGAAGGCAATGAAGATCGGCTGATTCAGCGCTTCGTCCAGTGGCGTGCCGGAAAGCACCGTGGCTTCGTGGTTCCACTGGGTCACGTAGAGCTGTTCGTCGAGGGCGATCAGCGCCGAGGGCATCGAGTCGATGATGCTGTTGAGGTAGTTCTGGAAGCCGGTGAGTTTTTTCTCGATCTTGCTGCGCACCTGGACTTCCAGCTCCAGCTTGCGGTTGGTGTGGCGGGTTTCCTCGGCCAGGCCCTGGGCCTGGTCATAGGCCTCCTGGAACTCGTCGCGGGTGCGCTTGAGCTGCTGTTCGCGGGCTTCGATGCGCGAGAGCATGGTGTTGAACGCTTCGGCCAGGCTGCCGATTTCGTCGTCGTTGCCGCGCTGGGCGCGCAGGGCATAGCTCTCTTCGCGGGTGACCTGGCGGCTGAGCTCTTCGAGCTGGTTGATCGGCTGGGTGATCAGGCGTTTGATTTGCCGGGCAATGACGATCCACAGCAGGATGCTGAACACCAGGATGCCCAGGCTGGCGCTGAGGGTGCCGGTGTAGAAGGCTGTGGGCAATTCGCTGCTGGCCACCAGCAGCAGGTGCGCTGGCGGGTTGGCGTCACGTGGCATGCGGATCAGCTGGGTGCTGCGAAACTCCATCAGGCGCCAGCCGTCGATGTCGCGAAAACGCTTGGGCAGGGCCAGCGGCTCGCCGTGCTGCAACTGCGCCAGTATGCGGCCATCGCCACCGTACACGGCGGCGGCGCGCAGCGGCGTGTAGCTGTCCAGTTCCTTGAGCAGGGCGCTGGCGGTGTCCGGGGTGTCGCCAGCGCGGGCCGCCAGCTGCGGGTTGGCCACTAGCCGGCCGATGGTGTGCAGCGCCTGCGGTGCCATGCTTTCCTGGGTGATCCAGTAGGCGGCGCTGATGAAGGTGAGGTTGGCCACCAGCAGGATGGTCACCAGCAACACCAGCAGGGCCGCCAGCAGCTTCTGCCCGACCGGGAGGTTTTCCAGGCGTTGGCGCAAGGTCATGGGCTAGGCAATGTCCGTATCCGGTTGAAAGGGCCGCGTCAGTCGCAGGGCAAACCACGCACGCGCAGGTTATCGACCAGGCGCTGCCGCAGGTGTTCCAGCTCTGGCAGTTGCAGGCCATGACGGCCAGCGGCGCGGCAGGCGTGGCCAAGCAGGTAGTGCACCTCGGTGCGCCGGCCAGCGCGTACATCCTGGTACATGGAAGAGTAGTTGGCCGCGGTGGCGAGGATCACCCGCTGTACTTCTTCGTCCAGCCCGTCTGCCGCTTCTGGTTGGCCACAGCGGCGCAGCAGTTGAGCCAGCTCGCCGCACAGGGCATCCACTTCGCCCAGGTGCCCCAGCAGCCCGCCGTTCTGGCAGTCGTGCAGTACGGTCAGTGGGTTGATGGCGCAGTTGAGCGCCAGCTTGCGCCACAGACGAGTGAGGATATCCAGCGTCCACTCGGCGGGGATGCCAGCCTGGTGCAGGTCATCGAACCAGGCCGGGATCGTCGGGTTGCGTGGGTCACCCAACCAGTTGAAGCCGTGGCCGGCAAAGCGTACCTGCCAGTCACCCTCGCGGAACGCCCCTTCGGTACTGGAGGCGAAGATGCAGCGTGCGCGCGGCACCAGGTCGGCGACTTCGTCCTGGCTGCCCAGGCCGTTCTGCAACAGCAGCACTTCGGCGCCCTCGGCCAGACGCGGTGCCACGCCGGCAACCGCCGCGGCGGCGTCGTAGGCCTTGCAGGCCACCAGCAGACGGTGGATCGGGCCGTGTGCCTGCGCGGTTTCGGCGGGGATGGCGTAGTGGCGTGGCTGGTCCTGTTCGACCAGGGTCAGGCCGCCGGCTTGCTGGTAGGCCTGCAGCCGTTGCCCGTCACGCAGGATCAGGCGCACTGCCTTGCCCGCGCGCGCCAGGCGGCAAGCCCATAGGCTGCCCAGGCTGCCGGCGCCGAGAATATGCCAGGTGCTGCTCATATGCGTTTCGCAACCCGTTATAATGAGCCCGCATTTTAACCGTCAAACCCAGCGCGCTCCATCTTCAGCCTGAGCGCGCTTTTATTTTGGGAGAACAACCATGCCTTCGTTCGACGTGGTATCGGAACTGGACAAGCACGAAGTGCAGAACGCGGTCGACAACGCCATCAAGGACCTGGACCGCCGCTACGACCTCAAGGGCAAGGGTACCTTCGAGTTCAAGGACAAAGAGCAGACCGTGATGCTCACCGCCGAGGAAGAGTTCCAGCTCGAAGCGATGCTGGAAATCCTGCGCCTGGCGCTGGTCAAGCGCAAGATCGATGTGAAGTGCCTGGAAACCAAGGACCCGTACGCCTCGGGCAAGGAAAAGAAACAGGAAGCCAAGTTCCGCGAAGGCATCGACAAGGACCTGGCGAAGAAGATCGTCGCCACCATCAAGGATGCCAAGCTGAAAGTGCAGGCCGCCATCCAGGGCGAGCAGGTACGCGTTACCGGTAAAAAGCGTGACGACCTGCAGGAAGCCATTGCCCTGCTGCGTACCAAGGAATTCGACATGCCGCTGCAGTTCAACAACTTCCGCGACTGATCGCAGGGTTGTCCGGAACCCCGATGGCGTAATGATGTCCATGGGGGCCATGGCCGCCGAACCGACGGCGGCCTGCTATACGTGTACATGCCGCTCGGCATCAGGAGATGAATATGGATTTGAGCGCTGAAGTCGATCAGCTGGTCCGCCAATCGCAGACCTGGGTCCCCTTGATCATGGAATACGGCAGCCGCCTGCTGCTGGCACTGCTGACCTTGGCGATCGGCTGGTGGCTTACCAACGTGGTCAGTGATCGACTCGCCAGGCTGGTGGGTTTGCGCGTACAAGACCCGGCACTGCAGGGCTTCATCCGCACCCTGGCCAACATAATCCTCAAGGTCATGCTGGCGATCAGCGTTGCCTCGATGATCGGCATTGAGACCACTTCGTTCGTGGCCGCGATTGGTGGTGCCACGCTGGCCATCGGTCTGGCGTTGCAGGGCAGCCTGGCAAACTTCGCCGGTGGCGTGCTGATCCTGCTGTTCCGCCCGTTCCGCATCGGTGACTGGATCGAGGCGCAAGGCGTGGCCGGTACCGTCGACAGCATCCAGATCTTCCACACCGTTGTGCGTACCGGTGACAACAAGACTGTGATCATGCCCAACGGCAGCCTGTCCAACGGCATCATCACCAACACCAACCGCCAGCCGACGCGCAAGGTGGTGTTCGACGTGGGCGTGGACTATGAGGCCGACCTGCAGAAGGCCCGCAACGTGTTGCTGGAGCTGGCGCAGGACCCGCGTGTGCTGCCCGACCCGGCGCCGCAGGCGGTGGTCGCGACCCTGGGCGACAGCTCGATCACCGTGTCGTTGCGCTTGTGGACCAAGACCGCCGATTACTGGGATGTGATGTTCATGCTCAACGAGCATGCGCGTGACCGGTTGAAGGCCGAAGGGATCGATATTCCGTTCCCGCAGCGGGTGATTCGCGTGGTGCAGGAGACTGCAGCGCAGTAATACCGCGCTGAAGCCGGGGCACAAAGCGGCCCCGGCTTTTTTACACTTGTTCACAGCAATACCCCGGGATTTCTGGCATATAGCCTGACCCCACCTGCCACACCCGATACGCCATCATGAAACCACTGCTGTACATCACCCCCCTGCGCGCCTTGCTGTTCGGCCTGACCCTGGCCCTGTTCGAGCTGCTCACCTACCTGGCCAGCGACGCCGTCATGCCGGCCATGCCGGTGGTGGTCGGCGACCTGAACGCCAGCCCCGAATACATTCCCCACGCCCTCAACCTGTACCTGCTGGGCGGCGTGGTGCTGCAATGGCTGATCGGTCCGCTGGCCGACCGCTATGGCCGGCGCCCGTTGTTGCTGACCGGCTGCGCGTTCTTCGGCGTGGCCTGCCTGGCCACCTTCTGGGTCCACGACATAGGCCTGTTCAACTTGCTGCGCCTGCTGCAGGGTATCGGCCTGGGCTTTGTGGTCACGGTCAGCTATCCGGCCCTGAACGAAGCCTTCAGTGAAGCGGACGCCGTGCGCATGATGGCCCTGCTGGCCAATATCGCCTTGCTCTCGCCACTGCTCGGGCCGCTGGTGGGTACCTTGCTGCTGCAGTGGCTGGACTGGCGCTGGCTGTTCGTGGCCTTTGCCATCGGCGCGGTCGTGGCCTGGCTGCTGCTGTACCGGCTGATGCCGGAAACTTTGGGCGTGGAGCGCCGTGACGGCTCGCGCCTGGCGTTCACGCCGATCCACCTGCTGCCGCTGCTGGCCGGTTACGGCCAGTTGCTGGCCAACCGCCGCTTTGTCGCTGGTAGCGCGGCCCTTGGCCTGGTCGGTTTGCCGCTGATTGGCTGGATCGGCCTGTCACCGGTGTTGCTGATCCACGACGAGGGGTTGAGCACCATGGCGTACGCCTTGTGGCAGTTGCCGGTGTTTGGCGGGCTGATCCTTGGCAACCTGATCATCAACCGCATCGCCGACCGCTATCCGCTGCCGGCGCTGGTGCGTGGTGCGTTGTGGCCTTACCTGGCCGGCCTGTGCCTGATGGTACTGGCGACCTGGTACTGGCCGAGCGTGACCAGCGTGGTGGCGGGCATGTCGCTGTACGCGCTGGGGTTGGGCGTGGCCAACGCGGTGCTGTATCGCATGACGCTGTTCGCCAGCGAGCAGAGCAAAGGCCTGGTCTCGGCCATGCTGGGGATGATCACCATTGCCCTGCTGGGGCTGGGTGGGGCGGTGCTGGCGATGATTGGTGCCGGGGCCAGCTTGCTGCACTTTGCCCTGGCGGCGGGTGTGGCGGGGGCCTTGGCGCTTTGGCCGCTGTGGTTTGTTGTGGGTGGACGGCCTGGGGAAGGGGCTGTTGCTCAGTAATCGTTGATTACCTGTACCGGCCTCTTCGCGGGCTTGCCCGCTCCCACAGGGACTGCACAGCTCTCAAGGGCAGTGCTGTACCTGTGGGAGCGGGCAAGCCCGCGAAGAGGCCAGTACAGGCAATACAAATCTGTCAGGGCCGCTCGACCGCCGAACCTTCCTCAGCCACCGGCTTGCCCGGCCCGGCTTCCTGGCGCCACTGCAGGGCAATCAGGATCAGGGTCGGCACGCCCAGCAGGGCAGTGATCAGGAAGAAGTCGTGGTAACCGAACTTCTCCACCATGACTCCTGAATACCCCCCGATCAGCCTCGGCAACAGCAGCATGATCGAGCTGAGCAACGCGTACTGGGTAGCCGAGAACTTCAGGTTGGTCAGGCTCGACAGGTAAGCGACGAAAGCCGAGGTGGCCAGGCCGGAGCTGAAGTTGTCCAGCGAGATGGTTACCACCAGCATTTGCAGGTTCGGGCCCATGTCGGCCAGCATCAGGAACAGGATGTTGGTGGCGGCCGAAGCTGCGCCACCGATGAACAGGATCGGCATGATGCCGAAGCGCACGATCAGCAGGCCGCCAACCCCGGCGCCGACCAAGGTCATGATCAGGCCGAAGATCTTGCTGACGCTGGCGATCTGGTCCTTGGTGAAGCCCATGTCGATGTAGAACACGTTGGCCATCACGCCCATGACCGTGTCCGACATGCGATAGGTGGCGATCAGGCCGAGCAACAGCAAGGCCTGCCAGCGGTAGCGGGCGATGAAGTCGTTGACCGGGGTCAGCACCGGGGCCAGGCCGCGACGGCCCAGGCTCGACAGGCACGCCCAGGTCAGCAGCACGTAAAGGATCAGGCGCAGGAAGGCGCGGTCTTCCAGTAGCAGGTCCAGTGGCGTGGCATCACCAGAGATGACGCTGGACCAGCCGGTATTGAACATCTGGGTGAAGCTGGCCGGTACCGACACCAGCAGGATGATCAGCACGAACACCGAGGCCAGCTGGTGCACCAGCCCATAGCGCGCTGCCGACAGCTGGGTACGCATGGGCACGGGTGGCTCGCGCATGATCAGGGTGGTGAATACGGCGGGCAGCATCATTACCGCGAACATGACGTAGGTGCCGGCCCAGGCCTTGTGCAGGTAGCTGAAACCGGTGGAGCCGAACCACTCGGCGAAGAACAGTGCGCCAGCCGTGGCCAGCAGGGCCGCCACCCGGTAGCCGGCCATGTAGCTGGCGGCGAGTGCGGCCTGGCGCTGGTCGTCGGCGATTTCCAGGCGGTAGGCATCGACGGCGATGTCCTGGGTGGCCGAAGCGAAGGCCACCAGCACCGCCAGGGCGATCAGCCATGACAGGTGCTGCTGCGGGTCGCACAGGCTCATGCCGACCAGCCCGATCACCACCAGCGCCTGCGACAGCAGCAGCCACGAACGCCGGCGCCCCAGGCTGCCGAGCAGCGGCAGGCGCCATTGGTCGAGCAGCGGCGACCACACCCACTTGAAGGCGTAGGCCAGGCCGATCAGGCTGGCGTAACCAATGGTCTCGCGGGCCACGCCCGCTTCGCGCAACCACACCGAAAGGGTGGAGAACACCAGCATGTAGGGCAGACCGGCGGCGAAGCCGAGCAGCAAAAGTACCAAGGTTGACGGGCTGGCATAGGCAGCAAGCGCAGCGCGCCAGGTTTTACGGGGCATGGGCCAACATCTGCCTCAAGTTTGCGAAAACAAAGCGCGCACTCTAACCGCTGTGCTCCATCGGGCGCCAGCCATGGCGCGTCATATCCACACGATTGTTGGTTACATTTACACCCTCCGCACGCAGCCGCGCCCGTTGTTCATCCCCCGACGGGGTACCCAGTGCCAGGCTCAGCCGGCCGCCTGCGCCGAGCACCCGGTGCCACGGCAGACGGGTGTCCGCGGGCAGTTGCCCAAGGGTGCGCCCGACCCAGCGTGCCGCCCGCCCAAGCCCCGCCAACTCGGCCAGCTGGCCATAGCTGACCACCTTGCCGGCCGGTATTTGGCCGAGTACCGAATACAGCGCCGTCCGTCGGCCCTCGGCGGCGTCGAGGGCATGCTCATATCCATCAGACATCAGGCCACCCCTGGGCTGCAGATGAAACCGGACCGGCGGTCTGGCAAATGAGAGTTGAACTCAACGGCATGCTCCCGGTCTGTCCTTGCTCTGGTCGTCGTTATCTGGATAATGCCCGGCTTTTTTCGTCAAATCGAACCCGTAGTCCGCAAACAATAGCCCGCTTATGTATTCTAGATCCTTGTTGTGCCTGCTTGCTGTTTCCCTGTGCGCCTCCCCGGTGTTCGCCGACACCGTGTGGATGAAGAACGGTGACCGGCTCAGCGGCAAGATCAAAGTCTTCGATGGCGGCAAGCTGCTGCTGGAAACCCCCTATGGCGGTTCCATCGCCCTGGACTGGAAAGAGGTCCAGACCCTGGAGAGCGACCAGGAGATGCTGGTCAAGCAGGACGCCTACAGCGGTGAGCGAGCCAAGTCGCTGAAGGCCGCCGAGCCCGGCAAGGTGACCTTGGCCAATGGCGAGGCGCCGAAGACCGTGGAGCTGGCCAGCATCGAGCAGATCATGAAGCCCAAGCCGCTGGTCGAGGACTTCGTGTGGAAGGGCAACGTCGATGTTGCGCTGGACTACAAGCGCGCCGAGAACGATACCGACGACTACGACGTCGGTTTCAAGACCAGCGCCCGCCACGGCCGCTGGCGGCACAATGCCGAAGGCGAATACAACCGCGAGACCAAGGACGACGTCACCACCACCGACAACTGGAGTGCCGAGTACGCCCTGGACCGCTTCCTCACCGAGAAGTGGTTCTGGCAGGGGCGCATGGAGTACAAGCGCGACCGCATCGAAGACCTGGCCCGCCAGCGCACCGTGGGTACCGGCCCGGGTTACCAGTTCTGGGACGACGAACTGGGCGCGTTCTCGCTGGGTTCGCTGATCAACCGCACCGACTTCGAATACCAGGATGGTGCCAAGGACAACTTCTATTCCGCGGCGGTGAAGTGGGACTACACCCGCTACCTGATTGGCAAGAACGTACAGCTGTTCACCAACGGCGAGTTCGCCAAGCCACTGGGTGGCGTGGCCGACTACGCGCTGGATGCCGAGGTTGGCCTGCGCTACAAAGTCACCGAGTGGGCCTCGCTCAATCTCAAGGCGGAGAAGGACATCATCACCGGTACCCGAGAGAGTGACCTGGACAAGACCCGCTATACCGCAGGCTTCGGCGTTACCTGGTAAACCGCCGGGGGCTGCGCAGCAGCCCCATTGGCACTGGACCTGATAATGCTTATCTTGTCCCCATCCAGTCCGCCAGGAGCCGCCCCCAAGTGAGTACCAACGCCATCCGTCCCGCCCGGGAACTGCTGCTCAAGGAGTACCGCGGCGTGCTCTCCACCCATTCCAAGTCGATGCCCGGCTACCCCTTCGGCTCGGTCGTGCCGTACTGCCTGGATGCCCAGGGCAACCCGCTGATCCTGATCAGCCGCATCGCCCAGCACACCCACAACCTGCAGAAAGACCCCAAGTGCTCGCTGTTGGTGGGTGAGCGCGAAGCCGAGGACGTACAGGCCGTGGGGCGCCTGACGGTGATGGCCGAGGCGCACAAGCTGGTGGAGGAGGCTGCCATCGAGGCCGCCGCCGAGCGCTACTATCGCTATTTCCCGGACGCGGCCAACTACCACAAGGCCCACGACTTCGACTTCTGGGTGCTGCAGCCGGTGCGCCACCGTTACATCGGCGGCTTTGGCGCGATCCACTGGCTCGACCAGGTGACCCTGGCCAACCCGTTCGCCGGCAAGGCCGAGGCGAGCATGGTCGAGCATATGAACAATGACCACGCCAATGCCATCGCCCATTATGTGGAGCTGACTGATTTGCCACGCCATGCGCCGGCGCAAATGGTCGGGGTGGACAGCGAAGGCATGCACCTGCGTATCGGTCAGGCGGTGCACTGGTTACCTTTCCCCAGTACTTGCAACACACCGACACAAGTCCGCGAAGCCCTGGTTTTACTGGCTCGCGCCGACCAGTGGCCGGTTGCGACGGAAGTCGAGGGTTGAAAAGCCGAGCGCACGCATCCATCTGCTGGTCTTACAGGAAGGTTCTCTTCCAACGAGGAATGCTTTGATGCGTGCTTTTCTACTGTTGTTTCTCCTGTTTCCCGTGCTGGAGCTGTTCGTCTTCGTGAAGGTCAGTGCCGCCATCGGTTTTTTCCCGGCGCTGCTGCTGATCATCGCCGGCTCCGCCCTGGGTGTGCTGGTGATGCGGGTGGCCGGGCTGGCCACCGCATTGCGCGCCCGTGAAAGCCTGCAGCGTGGCGAACTGCCCGCCGAGGACATGTTCCAGGGCATGATGCTGGCCGTTGGTGGTGGCCTGCTGTTGCTGCCAGGTTTCATCAGCGATGTGCTGGGCCTGCTGTGCCTGCTGCCATTCACCCGTCACCTGGCCGCGCGCAAGATGCGCGAGCGTGCCGAGGCCCAGGCCATGCGCCAGCGCGCCTTCCAGGACGACCCGTTCCAGGCACAGCCGCGTGATGGTGGGCACCGTCCGAACGTGATCGAAGGCGAGTACGAGCGCCGCGACAAGTAACAACCGGGGGCCGCTTCGCGCCCCTTCCGCGACACAAGGCCGCTCCAGCAGGGGACGCATACCTCCTGTGGGAGCGGCCTTGTGTCGCGAAAGGGGCGCGAAGCGGCCCCAGCTTTTTACAGGGCCAAAGACGCTAATGAAAAATTTTCTGAAACAAGCCTTGTAATTGAATATGGCGGCCTCATGTAGTGGTCACCGCAAGGTTTCTGGTGGCAACACCAGGCATAACTCAGGTGGTTCGCCCATTGCGGGCCACCCCCGGCAACGCCGGACAGCATCAACCCGCCGGTGTCGACACCGGCCGATGAAAACCACTATTTGGGAGAGATCGACAATGAAGCTTCGTCCTCTGCATGACCGCGTAGTCATCCGTCGCAGCGAAGAAGAATCGAAAACCGCTGGCGGTATCGTCCTGCCAGGTTCGGCCGCTGAAAAACCAAACCGCGGCGAAGTTGTCGCCGTCGGCACCGGTCGCATCCTGGACAACGGCGAAGTGCGTGCGCTGGCCGTGAAAGTGGGTGACAAAGTGGTTTTCGGCCCTTACTCGGGCAGCAACACCGTGAAAGTCGATGGCGAAGACCTGCTGGTCATGGCCGAGAACGAAATTCTCGCCGTTATCGAAGGCTGATTTTCCCGACTTCCCGTTACTCCAAAGAATTCCAAGGATTAAACGATCATGGCTGCTAAAGACGTAAAATTCGGCGATTCCGCTCGTAAGAAAATGCTGGTTGGTGTCAACGTTCTGGCTGACGCGGTAAAAGCTACCCTGGGCCCGAAAGGCCGCAACGTAGTGTTGGCCAAGAGCTTCGGCGCGCCGACCATTACCAAGGACGGCGTTTCCGTCGCCAAAGAAATCGAGCTGAAAGACGCTTTCGAAAACATGGGCGCCCAGCTGGTCAAGGAAGTTGCTTCCAAGGCCAACGACGCTGCCGGTGACGGCACCACCACCGCTACCGTTCTGGCTCAGGCCATCGTCAACGAAGGCCTGAAAGCCGTCGCTGCCGGCATGAACCCGATGGACCTGAAGCGCGGCATCGACAAGGCCACCGCTGCCGTTGTCGCCGAGCTGAAGAACCTGTCCAAGCCATGCGCCGACTCCAAGGCCATCGCCCAGGTAGGTACCATCTCCGCCAACTCCGACAACTCCATCGGTGAAATCATCGCCGAAGCCATGGAAAAAGTCGGTAAAGAAGGCGTGATCACCGTTGAAGAAGGCTCGGGCCTGGAAAACGAACTGTCGGTCGTAGAAGGCATGCAGTTCGACCGTGGCTACCTGTCGCCGTACTTCGTCAACAAGCCGGACACCATGGTTGCCGAGCTGGAAGGCCCGCTGCTGCTGCTGGTCGACAAGAAGATCTCCAACATCCGTGAGCTGCTGCCAGTTCTGGAAGCCGTTGCCAAGGCCGGCCGCCCACTGCTGATCGTTGCCGAAGACGTTGAAGGCGAAGCCCTGGCTACCCTGGTAGTCAACAACATGCGCGGCATCGTCAAGGTTGCTGCGGTCAAGGCTCCGGGCTTCGGCGACCGTCGCAAGGCCATGCTGCAGGACATCGCCGTCCTGACTGGCGGCCAGGTCATCTCCGAAGAAATCGGCCTGTCCCTGGAAACCGCTACCCTGGAGCACCTGGGTAACGCCAAGCGCGTCATCCTGTCCAAGGAAAACACCACCATCATCGACGGCGCTGGCGCCGACGGCGAGATCGAAGCACGCGTCAAGCAGATCCGTGCCCAGATCGAAGAAACTTCCTCGGACTACGACCGTGAGAAGCTGCAAGAGCGTCTGGCCAAGCTGGCTGGCGGTGTTGCCGTGATCAAGGTTGGTGCCGGCACCGAAGTTGAAATGAAAGAGAAGAAAGCCCGCGTTGAAGACGCCCTGCACGCTACCCGTGCAGCCGTTGAAGAAGGCGTGGTGCCTGGCGGTGGTGTGGCCCTGGTTCGCTCCCTGGCTGCCATTGCCAACCTCAAAGGCGACAACGAAGACCAGAACGTCGGTATCGCCCTGCTGCGTCGCGCCGTTGAAGCGCCGCTGCGCCAGATCACTGCCAACGCCGGCGACGAGCCAAGCGTGGTTGCTGACAAGGTCAAGCAAGGTTCGGGTAACTTCGGTTACAACGCTGCTACCGGCGAATACGGCGACATGATCGAGATGGGCATCCTGGACCCAGCCAAGGTCACCCGTTCGGCGCTGCAAGCTGCTGCTTCGATCGGCGGTCTGATGATCACCACCGAAGCCATGGTTGCTGACCTGCCGGAAGACAAGCCAGCTGCTGGCATGCCTGACATGGGCGGCATGGGTGGCATGGGCGGCATGATGTAAGCCAGCCTTACCCCCTGCATCATAAAAAAGCCCCGGTTCGCGAGAACCGGGGCTTTTTTTATTGTCGTGGGTTGTGTGGCGCCTGGGAGATCGAGCGCCGCGCGGGGGGCGCTCGATTTACGCACCACCTCAAAACTCAAGGCAGGCACCTGGTAGCCTTGAGCCCATCTCCCGGCGAAAGGGCCGCAATGCGGCCCCTGGGTCAGGCCACGCTACGCTCAGCGGCAGGTACCTCAGCCATTCCCCGACGATACAGAACCAGGTAATACGACCCCAACCCGATCAACCAGCAGAACACTGCCGTCCACACGTTATGCGAAAGGAAGTGTGCCCCCTGCATCATCCGCCCCAGTGAAAGCACCGACCCGGCCACGAAGGCCACCGCCAACGCGACCCGCGCCAGCCGCGGCTTGCGATCACGCAACATGAAGAACAAGCCAAACAGGCAGAACCCGGTCGCGGCATGCCCGCCCGGCCAGCACAGCCCGGGCTTGTCGGTCGCCGGCCGAGGCTCCAGCAGCTTGCTGTAGGTTTCCTCCCCGCCAAACTGGGTCAGGCTCCACGGGCATTGCACCTGGGTCACCTTCTTCAGCGGCGTGACAAACGCCGTGGACAGGCCCAGCGCCAGCACCAGGCAGCCCAGCTCACGGCGCCAGCCGAACAGGCGCTTCACGAAGAAGCTGGAGGCAAAGGTCAGTAGCGACAGCACGCCCAGCAGGATCACCACTTGCTTGACCCGGTCATGCAGGATGTTCTCCAGCAAATAGCTGTGGCGGCCGATGAACTGCCCGGCAGCAGGGTCGAAGAACAGGTTGGCAATGTCCATGTCGACCGAGGTCAGTTCCAGCAGGATCAAGCCCAGCGCGGTCGCCAAGGGTAGCCCAAGGTACAGCCAGAAATTGATCGGGCGAGGGCGGGTAGGTTGCTGCATGACGGCTCCAGAGCGCGAAAAAGATCGGGCATTGTCGGCCGCCCGCTATCCTGTGTCCGTGAAGGATCAGTGAAAAAACCGTCAAGTGCGGTGAATTATCCCTGGGGCTGGCACCCTGCAGGCATAGGCCTTAAGCTGCGCCTGCCGCGCACCACAGCGAGAAGCGCCGCACAGGAGAAACCGATGCGCATTCTTTTGGTTGAAGACAACCGCGATATCCTGGCCAACCTGGCCGATTACCTGGGCATGAAAGGCTACACCGTCGACTGCGCCCAGGATGGCCTGTCCGGCCTGCACCTGGCTGCCACCGAGCACTACGACCTGATCGTGCTCGACATCATGCTGCCCGGCATCGACGGCTATACCCTGTGCAAGCGCCTGCGCGAAGACGCCCGCCGTGACACGCCGGTTATCATGCTCACCGCCCGCGACCAACTGGACGACCGCCTGCAAGGCTTCCGCTCCGGTGCCGACGACTACCTGCTCAAGCCCTTCGCCCTGTCGGAGCTGGCAGCCCGCATCGAAGCGGTGCTGCGCCGAGCCCAGGGTGGCGGGCGCCGCACCCTGCAGGTGGCCGACCTCAGCTATGACCTCGACACCCTCGAAGTCAGCCGCCAGGGCCGCTTGCTCAAGCTCAACCCGGTCGGCCTCAAGCTGCTGGCGGTGCTGATGCAGAAAAGCCCGCACGTATTGCGCCGCGAAGTGCTGGAGGAAGCCCTGTGGGGCGATGACTGCCCCGACAGCGACAGCCTGCGCAGCCATGTGCACCAGCTGCGCCAGGTGATCGACAAACCGTTCGAAAAACCGTTGCTGCATACCGTCCATGGCGTCGGCTATCGCCTCGCCGAGGGCCGTGATGGAGTTTAAGCAAAGCCTTGCCCAGCGCATCATCATCGCCTTTGCCCTGATGAGCGCGCTGGTGGCCGGGGCCTTCGCCTTCGGCATCGTCGGCACGGTGCACCTGGTCGAAGAACGGTTGATTTCCTCGGTGCTGGGCGGTGACCTGCAGCGCCTGCTGCGCATGGACAGTGTCAGCGACTGGAGCCACCGGCCACGCCCCGACCAGTTATTCTATTTCAGCGGCGGGCGTGACGACTTCGAGCTGCCCAAGGACCTGCGCCACCTCGACCGCGGCTTCCACGAAGTATTCCGCGACCAGCTGTCGTACCACGCCATGGTCGAGATCGTCGATGGCCGCCGCTATGTGCTGCTGCAGGACCAGAGCGACTTCGAAGAGCGCGAGCGCGTGCTGTTCGCGGTGGTGGTGGTGGGCTTCGTGCTCAGCCTGGTGCTGGCGGTCATCCTCGGCTGGCTGGTGGCGCGCCGGGTGATGGCGCCGGTGATCCGCCTGGCGCGCCAGGTACGTCACCGCGACCAGTTGCTGGGCCTGGCACCACCGCTGGCGCCGGACTATGCCGCGGACGAAGTCGGCCAGCTGGCGGTAGCTTTCGACGATACCCTGGGTCGCCTGCGCGATGCGCTGACCCGCGAACGGTTGTTCACCAGCGACGTCAGCCACGAACTGCGTACGCCCTTGATGGTGCTGGCCACTTCGTGCGAACTGCTGATGGAGAACCCGACGCTGGACGCCCGTTCGCGCAGCCAGGTGGAGCGCGTGGCGCGCGCCACGGAAGAAATGCGCGAACTGGTCAAGACCTTTCTGATGCTGGCCCGGGCCCAGCGCGACGAGGGCGCGGTGGCGTCGCGGGCCACCCTGCGGGAAGTGGCTGACGAACTCGTCGGGGTCTGGCGCGACACCATCGAGCAGAAGGGCCTGGCCTTGTATTTCGATGGCCGCGTCAGTGCCAGCCCGGTGCTGTACAACGCCACCTTCCTGCAGTCGGTGATGGGCAACCTGCTACGCAATGCCGCGCACTACACCGACAGCGGCTACATCCGCCTGAGCCTGGAAGCCAACGGTTTCAGCGTGGAGGACAGTGGCGTGGGTATCCCGGAAGAACAGCGCGAGGCGATGTTCCGGCCGTTCGTGCGCGGCGATGAGCGGCGCGGCGAGGGCCTGGGCCTGGGCCTGTCGCTGGTACAGCGGATCTGTGACGACCAGGGCTGGAAAGTCACCCTGACATCGACCTTGCCGCACGGCTGCCGTTTCAGGGTGGACCTGAGCAACACCGCGGCCAAGGGCGACCCGGAGGCTTTGGTCTAGTAATCTGTTGTAACAGGTCATGCGGGGCTCAACATTTTTTTCACATCGGCATGACCTGATTCCTACGCTTGCTTACCTAATGTGGGCGGAATGGAGTCAGGAGATGCCCAATGCGTAGCCCCATCAAGCTTGAATTTTCCGAGAAGTACGACAAAGAACATGCGCGCGAGTACTTTCTCAAGCACCAGGATGGCCTGGCGCGTCGCCTTTCCCACAAGCGAGATGAGCAGTTGGCGCGTCGCGCCTTGGCATTGGCGGGTGAGCCTGGCCTGGTCCTCGACCTGCCATGCGGTGCCGGCCGCTTCTGGCCGTTGCTGGCAGAAAAGCCCAACCGGGTGATCATCGGCGCCGACAACTCCGAGGCGATGATCGAGACAGCCTGTACCGCGCAAGCGCCAGAGGTGGTCGCACGGGTACGCCCTTTGCAGACTTCGGCGTTTGCCATCGACTTGCCGGACAACTCGGTGGACAGCATCTTCTGCATGCGCCTGTTCCACCACATTGGCGAAGCGGCGCACAGAAAGACCATTCTTTCGGAATTTCAACGTGTTAGCCGTGATAGTGTGATCCTGTCTTTGTGGGTGGATGGTAACTTCAAGGCCTGGCGGCGGAAAAAACTGGAAAAGCGCCGCAGCGCCAGGAAGGGCGACCAGGACAATTACCAGAACCGTTTTGTGTTACCGGCCGACACGGTCGAAGAAGAATTCCGAGCCGCCGGCTTCAGAATCCAGGAACGCCTCGACTTCCTGCCGTTCTATGCCATGTGGCGGGTCTATGTATTGCGTAAGGGGTAGTGTTTGATGGCTGTAGCCCAGAAAGGGGAGTCGCGGTTCGATTTTTACTGGCGCCAGCAGGGCGAGTGGGTCGAGGAGCCTAACCAGCGCCGTGGTGGCGAGAGTGGTGTGCAACGACTCAACGATGGCAATGGCAAGCTGCTGTATGCCAAGCGCCAGGTCGGGCATATCTACCGGAGCCTGCTGCACCCTTTCGGTCGGCCAACCGTATTGCGTGAACTCGATGCGCTGAACAGCTTCGAGCAACTGGGCGTGCGCGTACCGCGCATCGTCTTCTGTGGCGCCGAGCGTGATGCCGACCACCAGTGGCGTGCGCTGCTGGTGAGCGAAGCACTCGACGGTTTCGTCGAGCTCGACACCTGGCATGCCGAAGGTGCCCGCGAGCGTTACCCGCAGGTGGTGCATGAGCGCATGCTCAAGGACCTGGCGGACAACCTGGCGCGGATGCACCTGGGGCACTGGCAGCACGGCTGCCTGTATGGCAAGCACGTGTTCATCAAGGTAATTGGCGAGGGTGAGCAGGCCCGGGTCGAAGTCGCGCTGCTGGACCTGGAAAAGTGTCGGCGACGTATCAGCTGCCAGCGTGCGGCGGGCAATGACCTGCGCCAGCTGCGCCGCCATTCGTCGATCAATGACGCAGAATGGCAAACCCTGCTCTACTTTTACCAGATGGCGTTTGGCAGCGCTGTCAAAGGGTTAGGGCAATGAAACTAGAAATAGCTCGAGCTTTGTTCCTGGTAGCTGGCCTGGCGGTGACCACCGTGGCGGTGGCCGCCTGGGAAGAGCCGAGGCCGACAGTGTTCAGCAAGGCCGAGACGGCTGACCAGTGCGCGTTGCCGCGGGAAGTGAAACCGCAGCAACAGGCCGAGGTCGCGCCGGATCAGGACCTGCTGCTATTCCTGTTCGGCATGCGCCAGGGGTTGCGGCCGTTCGGTTGAACCCGGTGTAGATGGATGCCAGAGGCCCCGCGATTGCGGGGCCTCTGGCATTTTTGCATCTGCCTTGCCGGCCTCTTCGCGGGCTTGCCCGCTCCCACAGGGAACGCGCAAGGTTCAAGCCCTGTGCAGTATTTGTAGGAGCAGCCTTGTGCTGCGAAGAGGCCAGCAAGACACCAGAGCTTCTTCGGTAGTAATGGCCCCTTCGCAGCACAAGGCTGCTCCTACCGGTCCTGCGCAAACCTGAAGGTCGATGCTGGCCAGGTGGGAGCGGGCGAGCCCGCGAAGAGGCCGGATCAGGCTACAGCGGGTTCCCTGGCTTTCGCCTTGTGCGCCAGCAAGGTGTAGATACAAGGCAACACAAACAGGGTAAACAGCGTGCCAATCGACATACCGGTGGCAATCACCGTGCCGATGTCAAAGCGGCTGACCGCCCCCGCCCCGGTCGCCAGGATCAGCGGCACCATGCCGAACACCATCGCCGCCGTGGTCATCAGCACTGGTCGCAGGCGAATCGCCGCGGCTTCCTCGATCGCTTCGCGCACGCTCAGGCCGCGTTCCTCTCGCAACTGGTTGGCAAACTCGACAATGAGGATGCCGTGTTTGCTGATCAGCCCGATCAGCGTCACCAGCCCGACCTGGGTGTAGATGTTCATGCTTGATACGCCGAGAAACAGCGGCAGCAGCGCGCCACAGATCGACAACGGCACCGTCACCAGAATCACCAGCGGGTCACGGAAGCTTTCGAACTGCGCCGCCAGCACCAGGAAGATGATCGCCAGCGCCAGGCCGAAGGTCACCCACAGTGCGCTGCCTTCCTGCACGTACTGGCGGGCCACGCCGGCATAGTCGAAGGCGAAACCTTCCGGAGCCTCTTCGCGGGCGATGCCCTGCACGGTCTGCAGCGCCTCGCCCAGGCTGACGGTGGGCACGCCCTGGATGATCGCCGAGTTCAGCTGCTGGAACTGGTTGAGCTGGCGCGGGCGGGCGCGGTCGGTGAGGGTGATCAGGGTGGATAGCGGCAGCAGCTGGCCCTGGTCGTTCTTCACGTAGTAGTTGTTCAGCCAGCCGGGGTTATCGCGGTACGGCCGCTCGACCTGGGCAATCACCTTGTAGCTGCGGCCTTCGAGGGTGAAGCGGTTGATTTCCGCCTCGCCCAGCAAGGTCGCCAGGGTGCCGCCCAAGGTGTCCATCGACACCCCCATCTGCGCCGCCTTGGCCCGGTCGATGTCCACCACCACCTCAGGTTTGTCGAAGGCCAGGTCGATGTCGAGGAAGGCAAACTTGCCGGATTCCTGGGCGCGGGCCTTGATGCGCTGAGCCACATCCAGCAGTGCCGGGTAGTCGCCAGCGCTGTTGATCACGAACTGGAATGGCAGGCCCTCGCCGGTGCCGGGCAGCGACGGCAGGTTGAAGCCGAAGATCTGCAGGCCGCTGATTTCCTCAAGCTTGCTCTGCACCAGCGGCAGTAGCTCCATCTGCGTGCGCTCGCGCTCGTTCCAGGGCTTGAGCAGGAAGCCGCCGATACCGGTCTGCACGCCATTGAAACCGTTGATCTGGAACGACGAGTAATACTCCGGGAAAGCCTTGAACAGCGGGGTGAATTCGTCAGTGTAGGCGTTGAGGTAATCAAGGTTGGCCGGCTGTGGCGAGCTGCTCATCATGAAGATCACCCCCTGGTCCTCGTTGGGCGCCAGTTCATTCTGGGTGAACTTCAACAGCACGGGGATCAGGCACAGGATGATCACGGCGAACACCAGCACCACCGGCCGGCTGTCGAGGGTAGCGTGCAGCAGGCGCTGGTAGCGCACCTTCAGGCGTTCGAACAGCACATCCAGGCGGTGGGCCAGGCCGCTGGGGTTCTGCTCCTGGCGCAGCAGCAGGGCACACATCATCGGCGACAGGGTAAGGGCAACGATACCGGAGATGATCACCGCACCGGCCAAGGTCAGGGCAAACTCCTTGAACAGGGCGCCGGTGAGCCCGGTAAGGAAGCCGATCGGTGCATACACCGCCGCCAGGGTGATGGTCATCGACACCACCGGCATGGCGATTTCGCGGGCACCCTCGAGGGCGGCGTCGAACGGCGACTTGCCTTCTTCCATGTGCCGGTGGATGTTCTCCACCACGACAATCGCATCGTCCACCACCAGGCCGATGGCCAGCACCATGGCCAGCAGGGTCAGCAGGTTTAGCGAGTAGCCCATCATCTGCATGAAGAACAGTACGCCGATCATCGACAGCGGGATGGTCACCACCGGGATCAGCACCGAGCGCAGGGCACCGAGGAACAGGAACACCACCACGATGACGATCAGTACCGCTTCGCCGAGGGTCTTGATCACTTCGTCGATGGAGGCCTGGATGAACAGCGTGGCGTCGTAGGCGATCGATACCTTCAGCGCCGAGGGCAGCTGGCTTTCCAGCTCGGGCATGATGCGCCGCACTTCCTTGATGACGTCCAGCGGGTTGGCGGCTGGTGTGGCCTTGATGCCGATGTACACCGATGGGGTACCATCGAATGAGCTGACCGTGTCGTAGTTTTCTGCACCCATCTCGACCCGCGCCACATCGCCCAGCAACACGCGGCTATCGCCACTGGTCTTGACCGGTAGCGCGGCGAACGCCTCGGCCGACTTCAATTCGGTGCTGGCGTTGATGCTGGTGACCACGTATTCGCCCTTTACCTCACCGGCCGCGGAGAGGAAGTTGTAGCGGCGTACGGCATTGGTCACGTCGGTGGCCGACAGGCCGAAGCCTGCCAGTTTCACCGGGTCGATCCAGATGCGCATGGCGAACACCTGGTTGCCGAGGATCTCCGCTTCGGCCATGCCCGGCAGGGTGGCCAGCTTGGGCTGGATCACCCGCGACAGGTAGTCGGTGATTTGCGGGTTGCTCATCTCCTTGCTGTAGAAACTGATGTACATCAGCGCCGAGGCATCGGCGGCTTCCTTGCTCAGTACCGGGTCTTCCGAGTCCTGGGGCAGCTTGTTGCGCACTTCGTTGGCCTTGGCCAGCAGCTCGGTGAACAACCGGTCACTGTCAGCGCCGATGCGTGCGTAGATGGAAATGATCGAGAAGTTCTGCCGGCTCACCGAGGTCATGTAGTCGATGCCTTCGGCGCTGGCCAGGCTTTGCTGCAGCGGCTGGGTGATATAGCCCTGGATGGTCTCGGCGTTGGCACCGGGGTAGGCGGTGGTCACCGTGATCAGGGCGTTTTCCATTTGCGGGTACTGGCGGATCTGCAGCTTGTTCCAGGCCTGGAAGCCCAGTAGCAGGATCAACAGGCTGACCACGCTGGCCAGCACCGGGCGGCGGATGAACGGGTCGGTGAACGCCATGCCAGCCTCCTGTCAGTCCTTGCCCGGCGCGCCCTGTGCGGGCTTGAGGGCTTTGTCCTGGCCAATGCGGATTGCGGCGCCGGGGGTGAGCTTCAGTTGGCCAGCGGTGACCACCTGTTCCCCGGCCTGCAGGCCCTTGCTGACCACCACCACGCCGTCACGGCGTTCGCCGGTCTGCACCGTGCGCTGCTCGGCGGTGAGCTGCGGCTGACCCTTGTCGTCGTTTTCCGGCTTGCCGTCCTTGTCCTTCTTCGGCGTGGCGACGTACACCGAGTTGCCATACAGGGTGTAGGTGATGGCGCTTTCCGGCACTACCACTTGTGGCTGCGGGTTGGGCAGCAGGATCAGCAGGCTGGCGAACATGCCCGGCAGCAGTTTGCCGTCCGGGTTGGCCATGGTTGCGCGCACCAGCAGGTTGCGCGTGGTTTCCTCGACCTTGGGGTTGATGGCACTGAGGCTGGCGGAGAAGGTCTGGCCCGGGTAGGCGGCCACCTGCACCAGCACCTGCTGGCCCAGGCTCAGGTGTGGCAAGGCCTGTTCCGGTACGTTGAAGTCGACGTAGAGGCTTGATGTGTCTTGCAGGGTGGCGATCACCGTGCCGGCGGCCAGGTAGTCGCCGACGTCCACCTGGCGAATGCCGATGGTGCCGCTGAACGGGGCGCTGATGCTCTTCTTGGTCTTCGATGCCTTGAGCTGGTCGACCACCGCCTGGTTGCGCCGGTACTGGGCGGTGAGGCGGTCGAACTCGCCGCGGGAGATGGCCGAGTCGCCGACCAGCTGGCTGCCACGGCCGAAATCGACCTTGGCCAGGCCCAGGTCGGCCTGGGCAGTGCCGAGCAGGGCGGTTTCCTGGTCGTCATTGAGCTGCAGGAGCAGCTGCCCGGCCTTTACCTGCTGGCCCGAGTCGAAGTGCAGGGCTTTGACGATGCCTTCCACCTCCAGGCTCAGCTCCACGCCCTGTAGCGCCTTGAGGCTGCCGACGGCGGGCAGGCGCTCTTGCCACGGGCGCTGTTCGGCCAAGGCGGCCGCCACGGTGATGGGCGGCTTGGGGGCAGTGAACATCTGGATCTGCTGGTAGATCGAAAAGGCTTTGTAGCCCCCCAGGGCCAGCACGATCAACAGAACCACGGCCAACATGATGAGCATGCGGCGGCGCAGCATAGGTCCGGTTCCTTGGATGCGGTTGTTATTCGCTTGGACACGACAACGGGCGATCCTGCCCACGTGTGAATGGGGGAAGTATTGACTGTTTTTGGGGGGAAGGGGAGTGGAATGCCTGGGCCGGCCCCTTCGCGGGCTCGCCCGCTCCCACAGGAACCGCGCAGTCAGTGGGTTGCGCGGTCCCTGTGGGAGCGGGCGTGCCCGCGAAGAGGCCGGTGAAGGCAGCAGAAAAATCAGACGAGATGCAGGTGGTTGTCCCAGAAACCGGACGGCAGGTTCATCGGCTGCCCGACCAGCTCGGCCTTGCGGCAATCATAGAACCGGCAACGGCCCTGCCCGGAGGTGACGACAAAACCGTCCTGCACCGCGCCCACCCCCGCACAATCGGGCATTGGCGCATCCAGCCGTACCGCGCCGCTGTCCAGGTCCCAGATGAACAGGCGGTTGGCCCGTGGCGCGGTCAGCGCTACCAGCCGCAGCTCGCTGTGGATAGCCACGCTGGCGGTGTACTGGGCCATGGCCTGCAACTGCCGCTCCGGCACCGGGAAGGCCTTGAACGGCTCGCCCGGGCGCTTGATTGCCAACAGTTCGGCGGTTTCATCGGCATCGCCCATGAACTGTTGGCAGGCGGCGATGGTGCCATCGCTGCCCACCGCCAGGTGGCGCACGCTGTTCATCTGCTGGGCCAGGGTTTCCTTGCTCAGCAGGGTACCGTCGCGCTGCATCAGCACCAGGCTCGGTTCCATGGCGTCGAGGTTCATCTCCACCCGGCTTTCGGCTTCGGTGCGGATACCGCCGTTGGCCACGATCAGCGTTTCGCCGTCCGGCAGCCAGGCCACTTCGTGTGGGCCGATGCCGTGGGTCGGAATCTCGCCGCTGTGCACCAGGCGCTCGCCTTCGAAGCGGTACACACCGAGTACGCCACGCCCCGGGTCGGTGGTGTCGTTCTCGGTGGCATACAGCCATTCGCCACTTTTATGGATGACCGCGTGGCCGTAGAAGTGCCGGTTCGGCTGCGAGGTGACGGTCTGCAGCAGGCGCCCGTCGCGCAGGTCGACCAGGTAGCTTTCGGTGCCGGGACGGCGGGCGACGAACAGGGCGATCGGCAGGTCCGGGTGATGGATGATGGCATGGCAACGTTGGGCGACCTGGGTGCTGAACACCTGGGTGCCATCCAGGCGGAACCCGACCGCATAGTGCTTGCCGTCGCCGTCGTCACGCGCCGACAGCAGCAGGGGCTCGCTGCCTTTGTTGCGGAACAGGCTCCAGCCGCCCAGGGTGAGGGCGCTGAGCAATACGCTACCGAGTTTGAGGGCCTGGCGTCGCAGCATGATCAGTCACCGTCGTTGGCATTGAAGCCCAGCTGGATGTTCAACGCCTTGGCCAGGTCGCCTTCGTGCAGACGGTGGACGGCATTGAGGCTGTCGTAGATCTGGTTCAGGGTTTGCTGGCCGGCGTCGTCGGCCAGCAGCTCGCCCAGGGTCTTCTGGTTGTCGGCCAGCAGTTTGAGTGAGGCAGCGTAGGCGGCGTCGATCTTGTCCGCCAGGGCTTTCTGATCGCTGGACAGCAAGCCGCGCAGGCCCTGGTTGTCGACCCCGACCCAGACCGCTTCGGCGGCCTTGAGGCTGGCCTCCAGGCTCTTGAGCGAGCTGTGGCTGCGCCAGGCTTCGGCCTGCAGTGGCTGCGGGATACCCTTGCTCTGGCGGCCCATCGGTGCACCGAGCTTTTTCTTCAGGCTGTCCAGGGCGGTGACCTGGGCGCGCAGCAGGTCGGCGATGGCCTCGTGGGAATCGGCGTAGCGTTGGTTGGGGAACTTGGTCATCTGCGAGAGCATGCCGTCGGTGCTGTTCCAGCCCTTGAGGATCTCTTCGGCCAGGGCCTTCTGGTGTTCACCGATGGCCACCAGCAGCGGACAGTAGCGGGCTTTCTGCTCGGCAGTGGCGATGTCCGGCTTGCTGTCGAACAGGATGTACTCGTAGGCCGACAGGCCACGTACCACCACGCTGGCCTTGCCCAGGGCCGCGGCATCGACCGGCTGGTCGGCGTTGACCAGCTGCTCGACCTGGCGGCCGACCAGGTTCTTCTTGTCGGGCCAGAACTGCACCTGCCAGGCACGGTTGCCTTCGGCCAGCGGGCCGACCAGCAGCGGTTGCAGCTCGGCCCAGGCCTTTTGCGCGTTGAGGAAGGCGGCACGGGCCTTGTCCAGGGTTTCCTTGCCTTCGCAGTAGGCCAGGGCACTGGCGGCCAGCGTGCGGTCGGCTTCGACCCAACGGCTGTAGGTAGGCAGGATCACCTGCTTGGCGATGGCAGCGGAGGTCACGGCTTGCGGGTCCTGCGGCGAGCAGGCGCCGAGGGCGAGTGCGGCGAGGCTGGTGAACAACAGTTTGGGTCGGAACATGCCCGGCTCCTATGCGCTTTTTAAAGTGAGTTCAGGAACGCCAGCAACGCGGCACGCTGCTCGGCATTGAAAGTGAGTACGAAATTGCGTGCCGCCTCGGCCTCGCCACCGTGCCAGAGCACGGCTTCGAGCAGGTTGCGGGCGCGGCCGTCGTGCAGGAACTGGCTGTGCCCACTGACCGTTTCGCTCAGGCCGACGCCCCACAGTGGCGGGGTACGCCAGTCCTGGCCGTTGGCGGCGAATTCAGTGCGCTCGTCGGCCAGGCCTGGGCCCATATCATGCAGCAGCAGGTCGCTGTAGGGGCGGATCAGCTGGTTGGCCAGCTCCGGCTCGGCGGCATTGGCGGCAGTGGTGAACTGCGGCGTATGGCAGCCCTGGCAGCCGGCCTGGTAGAACAGGTTCTTGCCCGCCAGCACCTGCGGCGAGCCCACGTCGCGGCGGGCTGGTACGGCCAGGTTGCGGGTGTAGAAGGTGACCAGGCGCAGGATGTTGTCGCTGACTTCCTTCTCGCCATCGGCACCGTTGCCGTTGGGCGCGGCCAGGCAGTCAGCCTGCGCCGGGGTGCAGTCGTCGTTGGGCTGCAGGGTGGTGGTCAGGCCCATGTCGCCGGCAAAGGCGTGCACATTCTGCTGGTTGACGTTGGGCTGCCCGGCCTTCCAGCCGAAGCGGCCGACCACGGTCTTGCCCTGGGCGTCGTCCCACACCCGGTTGGCTCGGCCGCGGATGCCGTCGCGGTTGCGGTCGTCGGGGTCTTCGTTGGCCAGCAGGTCGGCTTCGGGGATGGCTTCGAGCAGGCCCAGGCCGATCATTGGCGGCGCCACCCGCGCCGAAAAGCGCGTGTCGGGGTGCATCACGCCATAGCCAAGCTGGGTGATCTGCAGGGCCGGCTTGCGCAGCTCGACCTGGTGGCCGTCCTTGAACGACACCGTTTCGCTGGTGTAGCTCACCCGCACCTTGCCTTCCGGCGTCACGCCGGGAATGGCCATGTCCTGCAGCTGGGTGCCATAGACCGGCTCCGGCACCACGCCGAGGCGCTCGACCACTTTGGCCAGGTAGGGTTGGTCGGGGATCGACAGGCGTACCAGCATCGATACGGCATTGCTGTCGCCCGGCTCTGGCGGGTGGCCGCGGCCGTCACGTACGTGGCAGTTCTGGCAGGCATTGGTGTTGAACAGCGGGCCCAGGCCGTCACGTGCGGTGGTGGTGGACGGGGCGATCACCCAGGGGTTGCGGAAGAAACTGTTGCCGACGGCGAAGTCCAGGCGCCGCTCGGGCGAGAGGTTGGCCGAGGGCAGGGAATAGGCATTACGGTCAGTGCGCTGCACGGTGGCGTTGCCGCCCGACAGCGCTTCGCCGGGCTCGGCCTGGGTGAAACGCGGGGCGTCGTCACAGGCGGCGAGGGCAAAGGCCAGCAGCAGGGGGGAGAGTCGGGACGGCGACAAGGACATCGAAAATCCTGGGCGTGAGCGAAAAACCGGCGTGCAAGCTTAGCAGGGTGGGGGAGTTTGAATAAGAGCAATTTGCAATTGCTGAATGAAATCGCTGTCAGTTGGCCATGGATTGTGGTTGCCTGGTCGGGCCCTATCGCCGGTAAGCAAAAAAGGCGACCCGAAGGCCGCCTTTTTCAGAACCGCTACAGCAGGATCAGAACTCGTGATCCGCGGTATCCGGGTTCAGGTTGGCAATGCCCAGCTTGCCCGCGGCCTGCTCGATCGCACCGGTCTGCTTGACCAGGGCGGCAATGGCGTCGCGTACGATCTGGTTGCCGGCAGTGTTGTCGGCCGCGATCAGCTGATCGTAGTGCTCGCCCTTGAGGGCGTGGTCGACGATTACCTGGATCTTGGCTTCGGTGGCTTCCAGGTCAGCCTTGAGGGTGGCGTCGGCGGCCGGGTCGACCTTGGCCACCAGCGACGACAGGCTCGGGCCGGTCACCTTGGTGCCGTCTGGGCGGGTGTACTCGCCCAGGTAGACGTTGCGGATGCCTTTGGCGTCGTAGAAGTGCGAGTAGTGGGTGTTGTCGCTGAAGCAGTCCTGTTCGTCTTCCGGCGAGTTGGCTTCCAGCGAAACCTTCATACGCTCGCCAGCCAGTTCGCCCAGCGACAGGCTGCCCATGCCGAACAGCATTTTGCGCAGGCCGTCGTTGACCGGCTCGGCTTCCAGCTTGGCACGGTAGTTGTCGGCGACGTTCGGTGCCCAGTTGCCGACCATCTCTTCGAGGTCCTTGACCAGCAGGTCGGTGGCTGCTTTCAGGTAGGCGCGGCGGCGGTCGTTGTGGCCGCCGGTGGCACCCTTGCCTTCCAGGTAGTCCGACGCAGGGCGGTTGCCAGCGCCTGGGCCGGTGCCGTTCAGGTCCTGGCCCCAGAGCAGGAACTCGATGGCGTGGTAGCCGGTGGCAACGTTGGCTTCGGAGCCGCCCAGCTCGTTCAGGCTGGCCAGCTTCTCGGGGGTGATGTCCTTGACGTCGACCTTCTCTTCGCCCACCTGGATCTCGGTGTTGGCGATGATGTTGGCGCTGGCCGCCGGGTTGCCCAGGGCGTGCTCGTAGCTCTTGTCGACGTAGTCGATCAGGCCTTCGTCCAGCGGCCAGGCGTTCACTTGGCCTTCCCAGTCGTCGATGATGGTGTTGCCAAAGCGGAAGGCTTCGGTCTGCAGGTACGGAACGCGCGAGGCGAACCAGGCTTCCTTGGCGGCCTTCAGGGTTTCGTCGTTGGGCTTGGCCAGGAACGCGTCGACCGCGGTCTGCAGGGCCTTGGCGGTGCTCAGCGAGTCGCTGTAGACGGTGTAGACCATCTCGGCGTAATGCTTGACCACGGCTTTGCCGGCAGCTTCGTCGACAGCCCCGGGCGCTGCAGCGGTGCTGCTGGCGGCAGCAGGTGCCTGGGCTTGCGGCGCAGCGGCCTTGTCGTCCTTGCCTTCACCGCAACCGGCGAGAGCGATGGCAATGGCCAGCAGACTGGCGGAGGCCAGAGGCATTCGAATCATTATTGGTTTTCCTGCATCGTGTGGTTGGACCAAGGGGTGGACCGTGCGCCGTGGCACGCGAAACTACAACATCATGCGAAAGATTTGCATTTGCTGTAAAGGGGGCGGGCGTGCAATTCGTGTAAATGCCAGTCACGGCCTGTAACCGGGCAGGCGGCTCAGAACATCGAAACCTGGTTGCGCTGCGCCTGCTTGAGGAAGTTGGTCAGCTCACGGGCCGACAGCGGCTTGCTGTAGTGGTAGCCCTGGCCTTCGTGGCAGCCTTGGGCGACGATGTAGGTTTCCTGTTCGGCGGTTTCCACGCCTTCAGCGATTACCTGCATGCCCAGGCTCTTGCCCAGCTGGATGATGGCGCGAACGATGGTGGCGTCGTCATCGTCGTCCAGCAGGTCCTGGACGAAGCTCTTGTCGATCTTGATCTTGTCCAGCGGCAGCGATTTCAGGTAACTGAGCGACGAGTAGCCGGTGCCGAAGTCGTCGATGGCAATCAGTGCTCCGGAGCGGCGCAGGCTCAGCAGGTGCTGGGCGGCGGTGCTGATGTCTTCCATCAGGCCGGTCTCGGTGACTTCCAGCTCCAGGCTGCGTGGTGGCAGGCGGTAGGCCTGCAGCAGGTTGTTGACCACCCGTGGCAGTTCGTTGTGGTGCAGCTGCACGGTGGACAGGTTGACTGCCATGCGCAGGTCGCTGAAGCCCATGTCGTGCCATTCGCGCAGCTGCCGGCAGGCCTGGTCGAGCACCCATTCGCCGATGCTGATGATGCTGCCGTTCTGTTCGGCAAGGGGGATGAACTGGTCCGGCGGCACCATGCCCAGCTCCGGGTGCTGCCAGCGCAGCAGTGCCTCGACACCGACCACGCTGTGGTCGCGGTAGCTGATCTGTGGCTGGTACACCAGGTACAGCTGGTTGCGCGCCTGGGCTTCGCGCAGGTCCTTTTCCAGCTCGCGACGGCGGCGCATCTCGCTGTCGACGCTGGCGATGTAGAACTGGTAGCGGTTGCGCGAACGGGCCTTGGCCAGGGTCATGGTCTGTTCGGCTTTCTGCAGCAGCTTCTCGGTGCTGTCGCCGTCTTCCGGGAACAGGGTGATGCCGATGGTGGCGCGCAGGCGGATCTGCTGGTGGTGGTCGAGGTCGAACGGCACTTCCAGGTCGTCGAGGATGCTCTGCGCCAGTTCGGCCGCCTCGTAGGGCTGCTCGATATTGGCCTGCACCAGGGCGAACTGGTCACCGCCCAGCCGTGCCAGGGCGCCCAGGCGGCCGCTGTGGGCGCGCAGGCGGTCGGCCAGGGCCAGCAGCAGCTGGTCGCCGACCTGGTAGCTGAACTGCTCGTTGATACCCTTGAAGTCGTCCAGGCCTACGCATAGCACCGCCACACGGTGTTGCAGGCGGCCGCCGTCGACGAGGATCTTGTCCAGTTGCTGCTGCAGCTGCTGGCGGTTGGGCAGGCCAGTGAGGAAGTCGTACTGAGCCATGCGCTGCAGGCTGTTTTCTGCCTCGTGGCGCAGGTGGGTGTTGCGCTCGATCGAGGCCAGCAACTGGTTGGCGGTGTTCACCCACAGGCCCAGCTCGTTCTTCTCGTGGCCCTTGAGCAGCGGCAGCTGGTGCTGGCTGGGGCGGTCGGGGTTGATCTGGGTGAGGTGCTCGATGATCTTCGACAGCGGTTTGGTCAACAGCCAGTGGTAGACCAGATACAGCACTAGGCCCATGGCCAGGGCCCGCAGCACGCCGGAAATGAAGATGATCACGGCGTTGATCAGAAAGTCTTCGCCGTAGGACGAGGTGTCGAGGGTGATGCTCAGGTCGCCGTAGTATTCGCTGTAGGGGCCGCGGCCGACCAGTTGTGTGGTGTAGGTACGTTCCTGGCCGAGGATCAGGTCGGTCAGCCAGCGCATGGACATATCCTGCAGCGGGCGGGACTTTTCGGCCAACATGGTTTCGTTGGGGTGGCCGATGGACGCCATTCGTACCGATTCGTCCTGGAACAGGCCTTCCATCACCTGCATGCCCATTTCGCGGTCGAGGCTGTATACCGCCTGGGTCGAGGGGTCGCGGAACATGTCGAGAATGCGCTGGGCATCGTTGTTCACGGCCTGGCGGGTCTTGTAGGTGTCGTAGACGATTTGCGCACAGCTGAGCACGACACCGACCGCCAGCGCCGACAGCAGCACGACCCTGAGCAACTTGACCGACAAGCTGTTCCGCAATTCCAGCTTCAATGGGGTTTCCTTAATCCATGCGCATGGCATCATTTTGCCATCAACGATGACGATACACTACCGGCCGAGCATGAGCAGTGTATCGGTTGCCTGACCCCGCAACTTGAATGCGCTGTATCAACCTTCCAAAGGTTTGATGTTAGCGTGGTATGCGGGTTGAGCAAGCACTTTGCAGGTGGGGCGCAGGTGAAAAATGTGCAGGCCACTTCGCGGGCAAGCCGGCCCCCACAGGCATGGCACATTCCTCGAACAGAGTAAAGCCTGTGGGAGCGAACCGGGATTTGCTCGCCGCTGGAGAAGCGGACGGTTCCCTGCGATGAAAGGCAACCACCTGTGTACGCATGCAGACGAGCACAGCATCCGCCATCAGGCAGGCACTGTGAATGAAAGCATATTGTGCAGTTACAGTGTTGCGGGGGGAGGGTTATTGGCGATTGGCACTGCTGGCCAGCCTTTGTTCAAGTTCGGCACAGGGTGGGGTCAGGAATAGGTCCGACTGAAACCGAATCCCGCAACTGTAATCAATGAATGCAGGCGCATTCTCGGCGGCGGCAATATTGTATTTCTGGAACGGCAACATGGCCCGGCGCACCGGCGACTGGTTGAGGATATTCTTGAATACCATGCTGGTGTCATCGGCAATCCATAGACGACGGACTTTTCTTTTCATGTTGCCGTCAGTGAACTGGTGGCGTGCATGCAGTACTCGCAAGTTGTCCATGACCAGAATTTCGCCGGGTTCCAGGCTAATGTTGGTGATGTAGTCCGGGTTGGTTGAATATTTATCCTGGATATACTGGAAGGCGGAGCTGGCCCATTCCGGACTGAATGCAGTGCTGTCATAGCGGTAGCGAATACGAAGTTTGTTCTCGTTGACCTTTTCGAAGACAGAACAATCGATCGACAGCAGGTCATCACGGCAGTAGGTGACACTGCCACTGGTCATCAGGATCTTCAGGATGTCGGGGTGATTCACCAGCAGGTCATTATAAATGCGCTGCCCATCCACCAGGAAGTTGTCGCCGCCAAACTGCGGTTTGGAAACGCACTGCAGAATGACATATTTGGGCGGGGTAATCTTCTTGGCAACCCCATCGATATACGCCATGCCATTGAGGAACGAGCCATCCGTATGGGGATAGAAGTCGCTCGACAGTTCGCCGTGGTAGTCGTCCCTGAACGCTTGCCAGTCCTTGTTGATCGGATCGCCGCCGCCGACCACGCCAGTCTTGTCGGATTTGGTATGGAACTGGATCAGGCCGAACCGGCCTGCCACCGCGCGAAAGGCCTCGAGCGAATCGTCCTCGGGCTTGATTACGCAATATCCATGTTCATGAAGAAAAGTCGAGATCCCCTGGGTGTCCTTGGAATCAAACTTTTTACGCGCGATCATTTCAAACTCCTTGTTTGAATGGATGAAGCTCAGACGTTTTGAATAAAGTGGTCCACAATCATTTTCAAACCGAAGAACGTCACCCCGGCTTTAAGCAGGATGGCGCCAACAGGTTGCGATATTCGATTTCGAAGAAAGCCGCCCAGGTAGGAACCGGCGGTGGAGGCGGTGATCATGATGATGATCAACTGGGCATAGTCCATGAAGGCAAAGCCGGCAAAGACAAAGGCAGCTACTTTCAGGCCGTGCAATACACTCATCTGCATGGCGTGGGTGACGATGACCTGATCCTTGTTGATGTTCATCCTCATCAGGATCGGCTGGGAAATAAGCCCGGTGACGGCAACGAACAGTGATAGAAACGTTTGCAGGAAGCCAACGATGGCAAAGTTTTTCAGGACAAAGCCTAGCGAGGCGACCAGCTTGGTCCAGGTAATCGCCAGGATGAAGATGCCGAGAATCAACGACAGGTACTTTTCCGGGAAATGCCCAATGAAGAAGTAACCGATGGCTGCCCCTGAAAGGCAGCCGATGAGATAACGCGGGAGAATCTCGATTTTTGCGTGCTTGTAATCGAAGGCGAAGCGGCTGCCGTTGCTGACCATCTGAATCAGGCCATGCACCGGCACAACGGCAGAAATGGGCAGGAACTGCGGCATGACTGCCAATAGGCCAATTCCGCCGCCTACGCCGATAGCGGCAGTCATCAAAGAAGTTAGAAAGCTGACGCCCACCAAAACATATAGGCCAGCGGATAGTTCAAACATTGTCACTCCTGTCTGATTGACATGAATTCAAGCGGGCACTTCTGTACCGCAGTTGCTCGTTGCTGTTTGTGGCGCGCACGCAGCCACCCGACGGCGCACGGCGCGCCATCGGCTGTCGATGATTGGTTGATAGCGGGTATGTCAGCGCCTGGCTTTCAGTGCCGAGCAGCGCCTTTATGCAGCGGGCGCGCTATTTTTCCGGTAGCGCCCAGGCAATGATGCTGTCACCCAGCTTGGTCGGAATCCGGTCATGCCCGCCGACCACGGCAACAACGTACTGCCGCCCTTCGCTCATGTAGGTCAGGGGCGAAGCCTGGTTGCCGGCCGGTAGGCGCTCCTCCCACAGCAATTCACCACTTTCGCTGTTGTAGGCGCGCATGAAACGGTCGATGGCAGCGCCAATGAACGTCACGCCTCCTGCTGTAGCCACGCCAGTGGCGTCGCTCGGTGTGCCGATTTCGAAGCGCAGTTTCGAGGCGATGCCCAAGGGCCCACTGTCATAGCCGGTGCCGAACGGGCGGCTCCAGCGCACTTCACGTGTGCGCAGGTCGATAGCGGAGATGAACCCCCAGGGTGGCGCGATGCACGGCTGTTCGAGCGCTGACATCCATGGGTCCTTGATTGCCCCGAACGGCAGACCGGCCTGGACGCGGAACCCCTGGTTATTGCCCGGCGACTCCTGGAACGACTTGGCATTGATCGCATCGAGCTGCTCCCGTGGAACCAGCCCCTGCATGTACGGCAGCCGCTGGTTGTTGATGATCAGCAGGCCTCGTTGCAGGTCCACCATCACCCCGCCCCAGTTCAGGCCGCCGTGATGGCCGGGGAAGATCAGGCTTTGCTGGCCGACCACCGGTGGCGTAAAGATCCCTTCGTAACGCGCCTGGCGAAACTCGATGCGGCATTGCAACTGATCGAACGGCGTCAGGCCCCAGGCATTGGCTTCGTTCAGCACTTCCGGGGTTTTCGATGGGCGGCCCATGGTGCTCGGCATGCCCGGTGACAGCGGCTGCGTGGCCGCGGTGTAGTCCCCAGGGGCTGTGCCTTGCGGGACGGCAGCCTGCACGACATCGACCAGCGGTTCACCGGTGGCGCGGTCGAGGACGAACAACTGGCCTGATTTGGTGGCTTGGATGACCGCCGGGCGTGGGCCGCTGGCCGTGGGGAAATCGATCAGCGCCGGTTGTGGGCTCAGGTCGTAGTCCCAGAGGTCGTGATGGACGGTCTGGAAATGCCATTTGACCTTGCCGGTGAGCGCATCCAGGGCCACCAGTGAAGAGCTGAACTTGTCTTCCTGTTCGGTACGGGTACCGCCATAGAAGTCGCCTGCAGCATTGCCGGTGGTGATGTAGACCAGCCCCAGTTCGTCGTCGGCGGAAATCGGCGCCCATGAGTTGGGCGTGCTGAGCGTATAGGTTTCATCGGCGTCGGCAGGGGCAGTGCTGTCGGGGCGACCGAGGTCCCAGGCCCACTTCTGTTTGCCGCTGACTGCGTCGTAGGCACGAACCACACCTGACGGCGCCGGGCGCACATCCGAGTCAAGCACCCGGCCACCGGTAATGACCACACCGCGGATTACCAATGGTGCAGAAGTGATGCCGGTGGAGCCTTTGCGGAACGTGCCCAGGCCATCCTTGAGGTCGGCAAAGCCTGCCGTGCCGAAATCTGGGCAGGCCTGCCCGGTGAGCGCATCAACTGCACCCAGGCGGATGTCGTTGGTGCCCCAGATGATGCGTTTGGCGCATAGGCCACTGGCATTGGGTACTTCGTAGTACGAGACACCACGGCAATAGGCACCACCGTTGGCGAAATAGTCCGGGTCGACTTTCGAGTCGTAGCGCCAGTTCTCTTTGCCGGTAGTGGCGCTCAACGAAATGATGATTTGCTTGGGCGTGCAGGTATACAGCGAGTCGCCGACCTTGATTGGCGTGGCCTCGTTCAGATACTTGGTTTTTTCGCCAGGCTGTTTCACATCGCCATGATGATACTCCCAGGCCTTGACCAGGCCGGAAACGTTGCTTGGGGTAATCTGCGTCGCAGCGGAATAGTGGTTGCCGAGGTTGGAGCCGGCATAGGCGGTCCAGTTGGTCTTGTCGTGGGACGCGGCGACATTGGCGTCCGGTGAGGTCACCGTACTGCGGCTGAAGGGTTGCTGTGTATGCGCGGTGATAGCGGGCGAGTCGGCCAGGTGAACGGTGTTGGGGAAGAACAGCGGTGTAAGGATGGTGGCCGCCATCAGCAGCGGCAGCCCCCCCATGATGCTGAAATACAGTGCCTTGTTGACTTTGGCAAAGTCGCGCCGGACAAGAGGCCAGAAGGCCAGAAAGATCACACTGAGAAGTGCCAGCCATGCCAGACGTGGGATATAGGCCCAGCCGTTGTAGCCGGATTCCCAGATTGCCCAGCCGTAGGTGGCCAGGGATGCTGCACCGTAGAGATAGATGCCGAGCGACTTCTTCAGGCCCATGAGTGCGGCTGATAGCAGCAATGCGGTACCCATCATTGCGTAGTAAGGCGAGCCGCCGGCACTGACCAGCGTGCTTCCCTGACAGGCCAGCGTAAGGCCAAGCAGAGCCAGCAGAATCGTGTACACCCCGAACAGCAGGCTGGAGACCCCCGTCCCGTTAGCCAACGTTCCTTGTTTCATTGCAATCATCCCTGTGTGATTCGGTGCCACAGTGCGTCCGAGCGGCGCGCATAATTGCTTATTCTTGCAATGAAATACAATAAGTGGCGCGAAAATTACTCCTGCTGCTGAATCTCAGGGTGGTTTTGTATCTTGCGTGAAAAGGAGGCAATGTCTAAGCTGCCTTCCCTGATCGGAACGCGCGGGTAATGAAAGGTAGGCGGGGGAAGGGGTTACGCCTGCTGGCTTTCCAGCAAGGCATCCTGACGGGTCTTGAGCCGGCCGACTTCGTCCAGATGTTTCCAGAGAAACTGAGCGGCTTCTTCACGCCGACCGGACTCGATCAAGTCGAGCAGGTGCAGGTGCTCCAGGCATTGCGTCATCAGGCGACTGCGGTCGACGTTGGCTTTGTAGCTCATGAAGCGTCTGAGCTGGTTTTGCCGGCGTATGGCATCTATGAAGAAGAGATTGCCCGAGCATTGCACGATCATTTCGTGAAACTGGGCGCCAATTTCGAACAGTTGGGCACGTGACAGCTGGTGAATTTCGCCGTCGAGCATGGCCTGCTGTTGCTCCCGGGCTTTGGCAAATGCGGCCTGGTTGACCTTGTAGCCTGGCTCGCGCAGTGCGGCCGGCTCGATGGCCATGCGGAAGCGGTAGCTCTGGATGTGGGTCTGGGCGTTGTGTACGAATTCGTTAAGGCTCCAGCCTTGCCCGGGCTTGCGCTCTACCATGGCTTCGCTGGCCAGCCGGTTGAGGACCTTGAGCAGTTGCCCGCGGGGCACGGAGTAGCGTCGCAGTAATTGGGCCTCAAAGAATTCGGCGGGGACTTCCCCGCTGAGGATGTCGTCCACCACGCGCAGGTAGAAGTCTTCGAATGGGTCGCAGGTGGGCGGTACAGTGGTTTCCTGGATCTGCCCGGCGTCCTGTTTCAGAAAGTAGCCGCGATTGGGCTCCTGCACCGCGATGTTCCACTCGGCGAGCAGGGCAAATACCCTGCGAATGGGGGAGCGGGAGACATCGAAGGCTTGGGCGAAGGTCTGCTCGCGCAATGGCTCGCCGGCCTTCATCGACCGGGCGCGGATCATCTCGATGACGCGAGGGGCCAACTGCAGGGCGAGATCTTTCTTTATCACAGGCTGTATTCCGAATGGTTATCTTCAGTCGATCCAGCAGATTCGGGTCGGACTGGGGGCAGGAAAATACCACACACGGATGGATCTATACGCATGCTCAAATTCAATGCTCATCTCGGCTTCCAGTTCAATGAACTGCCTTTTCTGCAGCGTATCGAAGCCGCTGCCGCCGCCGGATTTCGTGCGGTGGAATTTCCGTCGCCCTATGAATTCGATGCGAGTTTGTTGGCTGATCAACTGGCGCAATATGGGGTGACATTGGTCCAGTTCGCTGCGCCGGCTGGCGTTTCCAAGGGCATTGCCGCGGTGGCGGGCAAGGAGCCCGAGTTCCGTGACGGGTTACGCCAGGCCGTCAGCTATGCCCGCGCACTGGCGTGTGCGGATGTGCACCTGATGTCCGGGGTAACCCACGAGGATGGCGCCGACAAGGTGTATGCGAGCAACCTGGACTATGCCGTGAAGTACTTTGAAGACCAGGGGCTGCGGCCATTGATCGAGGTGATCTGCACGCAGGCAATGCCGGGGTATTACATGTCCGACTTCGGCAAGGCGCAGCAGGTACTGGAGGCGCATCCCGGTATGGGGCTGATCCTTGATCTTTATCATGCACAGTTGCTGACCGGAAATGCTGCCGATGTGCTGGCGCAGTTCTTTGAACGGACGGTGCATGTGCAGGTGGCCGACTGCCCGGGGCGGCATCAGCCGGGGACGGGGCAGATGGATGTTGCAGGGTTGTTGGCGGCGCTGGAGCAGCGCGGGTATGCGGGGTGGGTTGGATGTGAGTATCGGCCTACGGGTGCCACTGTAGATAGCCTTGGCTGGCTTGATCGGTACGTTTCCTGAAAATACGGCGTTCTGGCCGCTCGCATGCCCCGAAAAAAAATCCGATACCAGAGGACTGGCATCGGATTTTCGAAGAGCCCCGGCGTGGCGCCGGGGTTCTGTCTCAAGACTGAATGACTCAGGCCTTGAAGGTCTTGCCTTCGAACTGTTCGGCAACGAAGGCCCAGTTGACCAGGTTCCAGAACGCCTCGACGTACTTGGGACGCAGGTTGCGGTAGTCGATGTAGTAGGCGTGTTCCCAGACGTCGCAGGTCAGCAGCGGGGTGTCGCCGCTGGTCAGCGGGCAGCCGGCGCCGATGGTGCTGGCCAGGGCCAGGGAACCGTCAGCCTTCTTCACCAGCCAGCCCCAGCCGGAACCGAAGGTGCCAACCGAAGTCTTGGTGAACTCTTCCTTGAACTTGTCGAAGGAACCGAAAGCGGCGTTGATGGCGTCAGCCAGGGCACCGGTCGGCTGGCCACCGGCGTTTGGTGCCAGGCAGTTCCAGTAGAAGGTGTGGTTCCAGACTTGAGCGGCGTTGTTGAAGATGCCGCCCGAAGAGGTCTTGACGATCTCTTCCAGGGTCTTGCCTTCGAATTCGGTGCCTGGGACCAGGTTGTTCAGGTTCACGACATAGGTGTTGTGGTGCTTGTCGTGGTGATACTCCAGGGTTTCCTTGGAGATGTGCGGCTGCAGGGCATCGTGGGCGTACGGCAGCGGCGGCAATTCAAAAGCCATGGTGGATCTCCTGATTCAGGTCTGTTTGCGGTTTGCGCAAGGCCGATCACGGGCGGCCCGATGAGCGTCGGCGAGTTTGTACTCTTTGCGACGCAAGGGCTGGATCATAGCACCGGGCCCGGCGCATAACCACGCAACAAAGATAGGGAATAGAGGTTCCAGAGCGGTTGGTACGTGCCGACCGGTGGTGTTCGGCTTACCCCTTGTGGCGCCTGGCAGATCGAGCGCCGCCCGCGCGGCGCTCGATCTGCCAGGCGATGAAAATGTTATGACAGGCGCAGAATTCAATTGACGATCAACTGCGCCGCCACCGCGAACATCATCACAGCCACCATCAGGTCGAGCATGCGCCAGGTCGCTGGCCGGGCCAGCCACGGTGCCAGCCAGGCCGCGCCGATTGCCAGGGTCGAGAACCACAGCAGCGAGGCACTGGCGGCGCCGGCCACGTAGGCACCAGGCGCAGCCTGCTGGGCGCCCAGCGAGCCGATCAGCAACACCGTGTCGAGGTACACGTGCGGGTTCAGCAGGGTCACCGCCAGGGCACTGAGCAATACCGCGCGGCGTGAGCGCGCACCCTGGCCTTGCTGGTGCTGCAGGCTCTGCTTGGAGCAGGCGCTGCGCAAAGCCTTGGCGCCGTACCAGAGCAGGAACACCGCGCCGCCCCAGCGGGCGATCGCCAGCAAGGTCGGGTTGTGCGCCAGCACGGTGGCCAGGCCGAACACTCCGGCGGCCACCAGGATGGCGTCACAGACGATGCACAGGGCCGCCACCGGCAGGTGATGCTCGCGGCGCAAGCTCTGGGCGAGGACGAAGGCGTTCTGTGCACCGATGGCCATGATCAGGCCGAAGGCCACGAGCATACCGTTGAGATAGCTTTGCCACATGGCGTGCTCTCCAAAAAAGAATTGCTAAAAGATGCTGGCCATTGTGATGAACCACGCTGTATAAGAAAAACAAATAGAGCTGATCAGTCATTAGGAAAATCGATGTTCGACTACAAGCTGCTGGCCGCCCTCGCCGCGGTGATCGAACAGGGTGGTTTCGAACGCGCGGCGCAGGTGCTTGGGTTGTCGCAGTCGGCCATCTCCCAGCGCATCAAACTGCTTGAGGCGCGGGTCGGCCAGCCGGTGCTGGTGCGAGCCACACCGCCAAGCCCGACCGAAGTCGGCCGCCAGTTGCTCAACCATGTGCAGCAGGTGCGCCTGCTTGAACGCGACCTGCAGCGCCAGGTGCCGGCGCTGGACGAGGAGGGCATGCCGGAGCGCCTGCGCATCGCCCTCAACGCCGACAGCCTGGCCACCTGGTGGGCCGGCGCAGTGGGCAATTTCTGCGCACAGCAGAACGTGCTGACCGACCTGGTGGTGGAGGACCAGGAAGTGGGCCTGAAACGCATGCGTGCGGGCGAAGTGGCGGCCTGCCTGTGTGGCAGCGAGCGGCCGGTGGCCGGGGCGCGCAGCCTGCCACTGGGCGCCATGCGCTACCGGGCGCTGGCCAGCCCCGGGTTCATGGCGCGGCATTTTCCGCAGGGCTTCGCTGCCAGCCGCCTGGCCCGTACCCCGGCGATCGTGTACGGCCCGGACGACTTCCTGCAGCACCGCTACCTGGCATCGCTGGGCATCGAGGACGGGTTCCTGCACCACTTGTGCCCGTCGTCCGAAGGCTTCCTGCGCATGACCGAAGCCGGCCTGGGCTGGGGCCTGGTGCCCGAACTGCAGGCCCGCGAGCAACTGGCCAGCGGCCAGTTGGTGGAAATCTGCAGCGATACCCCCATCGATGTGCCGCTGTACTGGCATCATTGGCGCAATGGCGGGCAACTGCTCGCGCAACTGACCGACCACCTGCGGCACACCGCACGGCAATGGCTGGTGCCCTTGTAGCCACGGCTGGCGTCAGTTGCATCTGAAATCTGGCAAGACGGAGTCTTACATGCGAATTCTGGTCACCGGCGCGAGTGGCTTCATTGGCGGGCGCTTTGCGCGCGTTGCCCTGGAGCAGGGCCTGGACGTGCGGGTCAGCGGCCGTCGAGCCGAAGGGGTCGAGCACCTGGTCAAGCGCGGCGCCCAGTTCATCCCCGGCGACCTGGGTGATGCCGAACTGGCCCGCCGTCTGTGCCAGGGCGTCGAGGCCGTGGTGCACTGCGCTGGCGCGGTGGGCAACTGGGGGCGCTACCAGGACTTCTACCAAGGCAATGTGGTGGTCACCGAAAACGTGGTCGAGGGTTGTTTGAAGGAGCACGTACGACGCCTGGTGCACCTGTCATCGCCGTCGATCTACTTCAATGGCCGCTCGCGCCTGGATATCCGTGAAGACCAGGTGCCTCGCCGCTTCCACGACCACTATGGGCAGACCAAGTACATGGCCGAGCAGAAAGTGTTCGGTGCCCAGGAGTTCGGCCTCGAGGTGCTGGCGCTGCGTCCACGCTTCGTCACCGGCGCCGGCGATGCCAGTATCTTCCCGCGGCTGATGCAGATGCAGCGCAAGGGGCGTGTGGCGATCATCGGCAACGGCCTGAACAAAGTCGATTTCACCAGCGTGCACAACCTCAACGAAGCGCTGCTCAGCGCCCTGCTCGCCGACGACCGGGCGCTGGGCCAGGCCTACAACATCAGCAACGGCCAGCCGTTGCCGCTATGGGACGTGGTCAACTACGTGATGCGCCAGATGCAGCTGCCGCAAGTTACCCGTTACCGCTCCTACGGCCTGGCCTACAGCCTGGCCGCGCTGAACGAGGCGGCCTGCATGTTGTGGCCAGGGCGCCCGCAACCGACCCTGTCGCGCCTGGGGATGCAGGTGATGAGCCGCGATTTCACCCTGGATATCAGCCGCGCCCGGCAGTACCTGGACTACCAGCCCAAGGTCAGCCTGTGGACGGCGCTGGATGAGTTCTGTGCCTGGTGGAAGCACCAGCCGCCGGGGCAGTGAAACCGCCGGGCCGACAATGGACATCAACACGCCGCGCTGGCGGTTTATACTCGTGCCTCTTTGCGACTACCGCGGTTGAATGTATCCATGCGTAACCATGCTCACGATGACTACGATGACGTGCCTACCCTGCGGGCCGGCACCCATGACGATGACGAACTGATGCCGGCGCACGTGGTGCGCAGCCGTCAGAAAGCCGCTCGCGGTGCCAGCACGGCACCGCTGTGGGCATTGCTCGGGGCCTCGTTCATCGCCTTGGCGGGCCTTGGCTGGTGGAGCTTCCAGCAGATCTCGCTGATGGAGCAGCAGCTGGTGGCGACCCAGGAAAGCTTTGCCCGCATCAGCGAAGAGGCGGCCGGGCGCCTGCAGGCAATCAGCGGCAAGGTGGCGGCCAGCGAATCCGGCGCCACTACCAACAGCGAGGCGCTGAAGCTGCAGCTGCGCCAGTTGCAGAAGGGGGTGGCCGGGCAAACCGGCGATCTGGGCAAGCGCCTGGAGCAGGTGCTGGCCGATACCCGTGAACAGCAGAAGGCCGTGACCGAGCTGCAAAGCCAGTTGCAGGCGCAGTTGAAGCTGGTGAATGGCGAACTGGCCGCGTTGCGCTCTGGTCAGGTCGATGGTGGCAAGCTGGATACCCAGTTCAAGGGCCTGAACGAACAGGTTGCTGCGCTGAAGGCCGCGCAGGTGGATGGCGCCAAGCTGGATGGGCAGCTCAAGAGCCTGGGCAGCGAAGTGGCGGCGCTGAAGAAGCAGGGTAACCCGAGCGCGGCCATCCAGGACCTGGAGCAGGACATCCTGGTGCTCAAGAGCCAGATCGACAACCGCCCGGCTGCGTCGTCGGCGGGTGGTGCTTCGGTGCAGGAGTTCGATGCGTTCCGGGCGCAGACGACCCGCAACCTGAATACCTTGCAGAGCCAGATCCAGAACCTGCAGCAGCAGATCAATGCCCGGCCCTGAGATCAACTGAGCCTTCTTCGCGGGCACGCCCGCTCCCACAGTGGTCAGCACAATCTTCAAGCTTGCCGCTGTCCCTGTGGGAGCGGGCGTGCCCGCGAATGGCCCTCAATCACAGCCGCGGATAATCGATATACCCCACCGGCCCCCTGCCATAGAAGGTCTCCGGCCGCGCCTCGTTCAGCGGCGCATCCGCCGCCAGCCGCGCCGGCAGGTCAGGGTTGGCGATGAACGGCACGCCAAACGCCACTGCATCGGCCTTGCCACTGGCCAGGGCCGCATTGGCGCTGGCCTTGTCAAACCGCTCATTGACGATGTACGGGCCACCGAACGCCTCTTTGATCAGCGGGCCGATGCTGTCATCGGCTTCCCGTTCCCGCGAGCAGATGAAGGCGATGCCCCGCTTGCCCAGCTCACGGGCTACGTAGGTAAAGGTTTCGGCACGGTCGGCATCGCCCATGTCATGGGCATCGGCACGCGGCGCCAGGTGCACGCCCACGCGGTTTGCGCCCCACACCTCGATGGCCGCATCGGTCACTTCCAGCAGCAGGCGCGCACGGTTTTCCAGCGAGCCGCCGTAGCGGTCGGTACGCTGGTTGGTGCTGCTCTGCAGGAACTGGTCGAGCAAATAACCGTTGGCACCGTGGATCTCCACGCCATCGAAACCGGCAGCCTTGGCATTCTCGGCACCGCTGCGGTAGGCCTCGACGATGTCGATTATTTCTTCGGTTTCCAGCGCGCGCGGGGTGGGGTAGTCGCTGAGCGGGCGCACCAGGCTTACATGGCCCTTGGGCTGGATCGCGCTGGGGGCCACCGGCAGCTCGCCGTTCAGGTAGCTGGGGTGGGAGATGCGGCCAACGTGCCACAGCTGCAGGAAGATGCGCCCGCCGGCGGCATGCACGGCCTTGGTCACATTGTTCCAGCCACGCACCTGCTCGTCGTTCCAGATACCGGGGGTATCCGGGTAGCCGACGCCCATGGCGCTGACCGAAGTCGCCTCGCTGAGAATCAGCCCGGCACTGGCGCGCTGCACGTAGTACTCGGCCATCAGCGCATTGGGCACGCGGCCTTCGTCAGCCCGGCAGCGGGTGAGCGGGGCCATGATGATGCGGTTGGGCAGTTGCAGGTCGCCCAGGGTGATCGGATCGAAAAGCGTGGTCATGACGGTTACCTGCCTGTTCAGAGTGCTTGGCGCAGTTGTTCGAGAAACGCCTGGATGGTGGTTTCGTTACGTTTGAAGAAGTGCCATTGGCCGATCTTCTGGCTGCTGATCAGCCCGGCGCGCTGCAGGGTGGCCAGGTGGGCGGAGACGGTCGACTGCGACAGGCCGCAGCGTTGGTCGATCTGTCCGGCACACACACCGTTCTCGGTGCTGTGGTACTGGTCGGGAAATTGCGTCGCCGGGTCCTTCAGCCAGCTGAGGATTTCTCGCCTGACCGGGTGGGCCAGCGCTTTTATGATTTCGTCGAGATCGAGAGGCATGGGTTGAGGCTCGTTGTAGCGGTATATCGCGATAGGGCGAAATGTAAATCGTGGTTTCCCGATATACAAATACCAAGAGGTTCTGAGTTGAGTGCGAATCGCTATATCGCGTTATAACGATATACTGGCCGGCGGTGTTAGACTGCGCTCATGAACTACCTCGCACACCTGCACCTCGGCGGCCCGGCGCCGCAACAACTGCTTGGCAGCCTGTATGGCGACTTCGTCAAGGGCTCGCTGGAAGGGCGCTTCCCACCTGCGCTGGAGGCGGCCATCCGGCTGCATCGGCATATCGACAGCTATACCGACCAGCACCCGTTGGTGCTGGCGGCACTGGCGCGTTTCCCACGGGAACGGCGGCGTTTTGCCGGCATTGTTCTGGATGTGTTTTTCGACCATTGCCTGGCGCGGCATTGGCGGGATTATGCCGAGCAACCGTTGGAGCAGTTCACCGGGGACTTTTATCGGGTGTTGCTGGCGGAGCCCGAGTTACCGGGGCGGCTGGCGCGGATTGCGCCGTTCATGGCGGCGGATGACTGGCTGGGGGCGTATGGGGATTTTGCCACGCTGGAGCAGGTGTTCAACGGCATTGCCCGGCGCTTGTCGCGGCCGGAGGGGATGGTTGGGGTGATGGGGGAGCTGGAGCGGCTGTATGAGCCATTGCTGGAGGACTTCAGGGCGTTTTATCCGCAGTTGCAGGTGTTTGCCGCGGCTGGCCGGTTGTCTGGCTGTTAGTCCTGTGCCAGCTTCTTCGCGGGTGAACCCGCTCCCACAGGTACAGCGCTATCTTCGGGATCACACTATCCCTGTGGGAGCGGGTTTACCCGCGAAGAGGCCGGTACTGGCAGTGCAAGAATTCAGGCTGCCCGCGCCTGCCGCCGTGGCGCCAGCTCAACGTCTTCAACCCCGAACAATGCCAGGTGAATCGCCTGCTGCGCCTGCAACGCCAGCACCGCTCGCTCCTTGCCCACACTGCCGATCGGCTGCAGCAGCTGAATGCAAACCTCCCCCCGCGGCTGGGCGAACAGGCGCATCAGGTGCGACACCAGGTCATCATCACCAATGAACGGCGCAATCGGGTCGATCTGGCCATCGCGCAGGTACTGGATGGCGACCGGCTGCACCGCCACGCCGCGGTCGATGGCGCCTGCCAGCAGACGGCCATGGAAGGTGCGCAGGTTGCGGCCGTTGGTGGTGGTGCCTTCCGGGAAGATCAGCAGCGGCCGGGCCAGGCCCAGTTGCCCGGCGATCTGTTCACGCAGGCGCTGGCTGTCGCCCCCGCCACGGCGGATGAACAGGGTGCCGGCCTTTTCCGCCAGCCAGCCGGCCACCGGCCAGTGGCGCACCTCGGCCTTGGACAGGAACGACAGCGGCAGCAGCATGCCGAGCAGGGGGATATCGGTCCAGGACACATGGTTGCTGACCCACAGCATCGGCCGCTGCGGCAGCTCACCGACCACCCGCACATCGAAGGGCAGGGCCGCGACCAGGCGCTTCATGAACAGGCAGGTCCAGCGCTGGCGGCGCTCGATGGGCGCCTTGAACCCCAGGCGTTCGCCCAGGGCGATCACGCTGGCCATCAGCATGCCCAGCAGCAGTACCAGCAGCAGTCGAGTCAGGCGGGCCAGTACCCGCAGCTTCGGCATCAGACCGCTGCCTTGAAGTGGCGGGCGTAGCGCGGGCACAGCTCGTCGCGCTTGAGCAGGATGAACACGTCGGCCACCTGGAAGTCTTCGTCCCAGCACGGCTCGCCGCAGATCTTCGCGCCCAGGCGCATGTACGCCTTGAGCAGCGGTGGCATTTCGGCAATGACGTTGTTTGGCAGGGCCAGTTTGGGCAACGGGTTCTTCGGCTCGGCACGCAGGTGCTCGGTGCACAGGTAGCGGTCACGCAGGCGCTGCATCACCGCGTGGGCCTGTACCCCGCCATCTTGCATGGGGATGCTGGCGCAGCCCATCAGGTAGCTGTAGCGGCCTTCGTTGAGCACTTCGGCCAGTTCGCCCCAGAGCACGGCGATGGTGCCACCGTTGCGGTAGTCGGGGGCTACGCAGGTGCGGCCCAACTCCAGGATCGGGCCCTGCAGCTGCAACAGGCCGTGCAGGCTGAATTCTTCTTCGCTATAGAAGCGGCCCAGGCTGCTGGCGGCCTGATGGTCGAGCAGGCGGGTGGTGGCAACCAACTCGCCGGTGCTCAGGTCGCGTACGCCAATGTGGCGGCAGTGCACGTCGTAGTCGTCCATGTCCAGGCCTTGCTCGGCACCATTTAGCCTGGCCTTGAATTCGGCGCTGAACACTTTGTAGCGCAGGGCCTGGGCTTCTTGCAGGGCCGCGGCGCCAACCAGGCGTTCGGCTTGCAGACGGCGTTCGGTGCTGTTGTCGCCAGCGTGAGCGATCCGAGTCATTACGAGTCTCCATAAGCCAGCCATGAAGGGTTGCGGCCGGTCGGCTTTGTTGTGCAAAGTCAGCCTAGGTAGACGGGGTGTCACCCCTGTGAATCTTTGGTGATGCTTGCGTGACACCCCCCTGAGTCTTAACAGAAAGCCCCTCAGCAAGGAGCCGACCGATGGCCTGGTTGCAACGACTCAACGACCCGCTTCGCCAAGCGCTGGCGGGCACCCTGGGCGAAACCTATGCAGCGCTGCTCGAGCGCCTTGGCCCGGTTGCCCCGTTCGAACTGGCGGTGCTCGGTGGGCGCGCAATGGCCACCCCGGGCCTGGCTTTCCTGGTCGGCTACCAGGCCGCCTTGCGCGTGCTGTGGCCCAGTGCCCCACCCAGCCTCGGTGCCCTGTGTGCCACAGAACGGCGCAGCGTGCGGCCGGCGGACATGCGCACGCGCCTGGACGGCTTGCGGCTGACCGGCAGCAAGGACTTCGTCACTGCGGGCCTGGAGGCGGAATGGCTGCTGGTGGCGGCGCGCAGCGAGGCGACGGGGGCGGCGCCGCAGTTGAACCTGGCGGTGGTCTACCCCGGGGAGCCAGGGGTGACGCTGGAAGCGCTGCCCACCCTGCCGCTGATGCCAGAGGTGGGCCATGGGCGGCTGGTGCTGGAGCAGGCTGCGTGCGAGTTGCTGGCCGGTGATGGTTGGGATGCCTATGTGAAGCCGTTCCGTTCGCTGGAGGACTTGTATGTGCTTACGGCGTTGACGGCCTGGCTGTATGGCGTTGGGCAGGAGTGCGCCTGGCCGCAGGCCCTGCGCCTGCAGTTGCTTGGGCTGCTGGCCGGGTGTGCCGAGGGTAGCCGGCAGTGTGCCGACAGCGTTGGCTGCCATTTGTTGCTGGGCGGGTTGTTTGCGCAGTTCCAGGCGCTGCGGGGGGAAATCGATGCCGCGTTGGCGGCGGGGGCGGCGCATTGGGCGCAGATCTGGCAGCGTGACCAAGGGGTGATGGCGCTGGCGGCGGCGGCGCGGGAGAAGCGGCTGAACAAGGCGTGGGCTGCTGCGGGATTGTCATGAATGCCTGATAGGTTGGTGTGATCCGATGATTCCTGGGGCCGCTGTGCGGCCCTTCGCGGGCTTGCCCGCTCCCACAGGTATGTCGCTGACTCCATGAATGGTGCGATCCCTGTGGGAGCGGGCGGGCCCGCGAAGGGCTGCAAGGCAGCCCCAAATAACGCGAGCCTGTACTGGGATGCTGAAAGGTCTGCTGCTGTTTTTTTGTATGGCCATGGCCCCTGCCAAGGCTGAGGTCTGGCCTGACCCTGACTGGCACAACGACCCTGCCCCCCTCGACTGGCAAGCCGTCGACGCCTACGCCTTCCCCGCACGCGCCACTGCCGAACGCAGCGGCATCCGCACCGACGCGCTGCTGATCATCCGCGACGGGCGCATCCTCCACGAACGCTACGCCCCCCCGACCAGCGCCGCCACCGCCCACCTCACCTGGTCGATCAGCAAGAGCGTGCTTGCCACGCTGCTGGGGGTAGCCCAGGGCGAAGGCCGCTTCCAGCTGCAGGACCCGGTCACCCGCTTCTACCCGGCCATGCAGGCCCATCCCGGCGTGCGCATGGCCGACCTGCTGCATTGGGCCAGCGGCCTGGACTGGCAGGAGGACTACGAGTACGCCCCACTCAAGTCCTCGGTGGTGGCCATGCTGTATACCCGTGGCCGCGAGGACATGGCGGCCTATACGGCAGCGCGGGACACGGTGGCCAGCCCGGGCCAGCGGTTTCTCTACTCCAGTGGCGACAGCAACCTGCTGGCCGCCGCGCTGCGCGGCATGCTCGATGCCAGTCAGTACCCCGACTACCCCTGGCATGCGCTGTTCACCCCGTTAGGGATCGACAGCGCGGTATGGGAGCGTGACAGGGCGGGTACCTACGTGGGCTCGTCCTACCTGTACCTCAGCGCTCGCGACCTGGCACGCATCGGCCTGCTGATGCAGCGCGAGGGGCGCTGGCAGGATCGGCAATTGCTGCCCAGGCCCTGGGTGGCCTTCAACCGCACGCCGTTCGCCGCGGCCGAAGCAGTGCCCGGCGAGGCCAACCCCGGCGGACACTGGTGGCTCAACCAGCCGCTGGCCGGCGCTGCACGGCCTTGGCCGAGTGCGCCTGCCGACACCTACGCAGCCCTTGGCCACTGGGGCCAGGCGCTGTACGTGCTACCCGCGCAAAAGCTGGTGATCGTGCGATACGCCGATGACCGCGACGACAGCTACCAGCACGACGAGATGCTCAAGCTAATACTGGTGGCGCTGGCCGGGAAGGGGGCATGAAGCGGGTAGTGCTGCTGGTATTGCTGGGGCTGGTGTACTGGGCCTGGCACGAGCGCCAGGCCCTGGCGGACTTCCCCGGTATCCTTTCGGCCTACTCGGCCAAGGAATACTGCTCGTGCCGCTTCGTCATGGGTTTCGAACCGGCATATTGCCAAGGCTACGTGAAGCAATGGCTGCCGCTGAGCCTGCTGGAGGAAAACAGCCAACAGCGGCAGGTCACCGCCGAAGGCCTGGGCCGACGCAATCAGGCCGCCTGGCAAGGCCCACGCGAGGGCTGCCGCTTGCTGCCGTGAAGGCGGGCGGGTAAGGTTGGCGGCCTGGTTTCACGAGATCTGTCATGTTCAAGCTGCCCCGCCTGCTGCCCGCCTTGTTGCTGGCTTTTTGCCTGCCCGCCCACGCCAACTGGCACCTCGATGGCGAGTCCTCGCGCCTTTCGTTCATTACCGGCAAGAACGGTAACACCGCCGAAGTGCACCGCTTTCTGGTGCTGCATGGCACGGTGGACCGCAAGGGCGTTGCCGGGCTGAGCATCGAGATGGACTCGGTGAGCAGTGGCGTTCCGCTGCGTGACGAACGCATGCGCGAGGACCTGTTCGAGGTCGAGCGTTTTGCCGAAGCCAAGGTGCAGGCGCAACTGGACCTGCGGCCGATCAACGACCTGGCCAACGGTGCCCAGATCGAACTGCGCCTGCCGCTGACGGTGACCCTGCATGGCCAGTCGCACAGCTACAACGCCTTGCTGCTGGCCACCCGCCTGGACGAGCGACGCTTCCAGGTGGTGACCCTTGAGCCCCTGGTGCTGCGCGCCGAGGATTTCGGCCTGCTGCCAGGGCTGCAACGCCTGCGCAAGTTCGCCGGGCTCAAGTCCATCAACCCGACGGTGCCGGTTAGTGCGGTGCTGATCTTCACCGCCCGCTGACATGTCGGGGCCGGTCTTCCCCTGGCGGGATGGCAACCAGTTCGAACTTTTGATCGACGGCCCCGAGTTTTTTCCGCGCATGCTCCTGGCGATCATGCGCGCCGAAATCCAGGTCGACCTGGAGCTGTACCTGGTCGAGGCCGGTGACTGCGCGGATGCGGTGGTCGAAGCGTTGGAGCAGGCCGCCCGACGCGGCGTGCGGGTGCGCTGCCTGTTCGACGACTATGGCTCGCTGGCTTTCAACAGCAAGCTGCGTCAGCGCCTGCTGGAGGCGGGTGTGTACCTGCGCTGGTACAACCGCCTGCGCTGGAAGCGCGGCCTGCGCAACCTGTACCGCGATCACCGCAAGCTGCTGCTGGTGGATGAGCGCTGGGCCGTGGTGGGCGGCACGGGCGTCACCGACGAGTTCTGGACGCCGGGCGAGGCGACCAGTGAATGGCACGAGGTGATGGTGCAGATGCAGGGGCCGGTGGTGAACGACTGGCAGTTGCTGTTCGACCGCCAGTGGCACGCCAACAACCGTCGCACCGCCTGGCGCCCCGCCGAGGGCTTTGGCCTGCCACGCCTGCCCAAGGTGCCTGCGCAGGGGCAGGGCATGGGCCGGGTAGCCTATGCCGACGCCCGCCAGCACCAGGACATCCTGCATTCGCTGGTGCGGGCGATCAACAGCGGCAAGCAGCGAGTGTGGCTGGCCACACCTTACTTCCTGCCGACCTGGAGCGTGCGCCGCTCGCTGCGCCGGGCTGCCGGCAAGGGGGTCGATGTGCGGCTGCTGCTGACCGGTCCGCGCACTGATCACCCCTCGGTACGTTACGCCGGGCACCGCTATTACCCCCGTTTGCTGCGCGCCGGGGTGCGCATCTACGAGTATCAACCGTGTTTCCTGCACCTGAAAATGGTGCTGATCGACGACTGGGTCAGTATCGGCTCATGCAACTTCGATCACTGGAACCTGCGCTTCAACCTCGAGGCCAATATCGAAGCACTCGACCCGCCGCTGACGGCGGCCGTGCAGGCCAGCTTCGAGCGTGATTTCGCCTTGAGCGAGGTGGTCGACCTCGGCCATTGGCATGCCCGGCCGCTGTGGCGCCGGGTGAAGCAGCGGTTGTGGGGGTGGCTGGACCGGTTGGTGGTCAACTTGCTCGACCGTCGCGACTGAGACCGGCTATCGTGCAGTGACTGTCTCAAGGTAATCGAAGGAGTGGGTGCGATGACGGCGAAGAAAATTCTCATGCTGGTTGGTGACTACGTCGAAGACTACGAGGTCATGGTGCCGTTCCAGGCGCTGAGCATGGTCGGGCACACGGTGCATGCGGTATGCCCGGAAAAGGTCGCGGGGCAGACAGTGCGTACCGCGATTCATGATTTTGAGGGCGAACAGACCTACAGCGAAAAGCCGGGGCACAACTTTGCCTTGAATTATGACTTTGTGCGGGTGCGGGCCGAGAGTTACGACGCGTTGTTGATCCCGGGGGGCCGTGCGCCAGAGTACCTGCGTCTGGATGAAAAGGTGCTGGAGCTGGTGCGCGCGTTCGACCAGGCCGGCAAGCCGATCGCGGCGGTATGCCATGGTGCCCAGTTGCTGGCAGCGGCCGGTGTGCTGGAAGGGCGTGAATGCAGTGCGTACCCGGCGTGTGCGCCGGAAGTGCGCCTGGCGGGTGGGACATTCATCGATATCGCGGTGGACCAGGCGCATGTGGACGGCAACCTGGTGACGGCACCGGCATGGCCGGCGCATCCGGCGTGGCTGGCTGCCTTCCTCAAGGTGCTTGGTACCCGTATTGTCTGACAGGGCCTCTTCGCGGGCATGCCCGCTCCCACATTTACCTCACTGCTCTGAAGTTGTGTGGGATCCCTGTGGGAGCGGGCGTGCCCGCGAAGAGGCCAGTACAGGCAATACACCCTGATCAGGCCACCTGCTCGACCCAGTCATTGAGGTTGTAGTAGTTGGTCACCCGGGCAATCTTCCCGCAGTGGATATAGAAGAACGCCCCCGCCGGCAGCACATAGGTCTGCCCGTTGGCCGCCGGCAACCCTTCGTCATCGGCCAGATATTCCCCATGCACGGTGAACTCCGCCGCCGCGCGGCTGCCGTCGGCGTTCTGCATTACCACGATATCGGCCAGGCGCTCGCGGTAGCAGCGGTTCATCTTGTCCATGAACGCTGCAAACCGGGCCTTGCCCATCTGCCGCTCGCCCTGGTTGATGTCGTGGATCACATCCTCGCTGAGCAGGGCGAGAAAGGCGGGCATGTCTCCAGCGTTGAAGGCGGCGTAGTAAGCATTTACCAGTTCGGTAGCGGTCATGGAACAATACCTGTCGTGGAGGGAAAAGGCGGGTCGTTGCTCCGGATGATAGGGTTTCCCCTCAAGCCCGGCTTAGCCGAGCGCGTCATCCACATCGACAAAACGACCGCCAAGCATGGAAATACGCCTGTTGCACGGCGCCGCTATCGCGCCTTACATCGATGACCTCGCTCGCCTGCGCCTTACCGTGTTCCGCGAGTTTCCCTACCTTTATGACGGCACCCCGGAGTACGAGGCCGAGTACCTGGCCACCTATGCGCGCTCCGGGCGCAGCCTGGTGGTGCTGGCGCTGGACGACGGCAAGGTGGTCGGCGCCTCCACCGGCCTGCCGCTGGTGGATGTCGCCCCCGAGTTCCAGCAGCCGTTCCTGGCCCAGGGGCGTGACCCGGCCAGCGTGTACTACTTCGGTGAATCGGTGGTACTGCCCGAATACCGTGGCCAGGGCCTGGGGGTGCGCTTTTTCATCGAGCGCGAGTCCTACGCGCACAAGCTGGCCGAGTTCGATTACTGCGCGTTCTGCGCGGTCGAGCGGCCAGGGGTGCATCCGCGGCGGCCAGTGGACTACAAACCGTTGCACGGCTTCTGGCGAAACCGCGGCTTCCTGCACGACCCGTCGCTGCGCACCAGCTACGCCTGGCGTGACCTGGACGAGCAGGAAAGCTCCGACAAGCTGATGTCGTTCTGGCTCAAGGAACTGCCGATATGATTCGCCTGGCGGCCTGCCAGTATGCCATCGAGCTGCATGAAACCTGGGAGGCCTACGCCGACCACCTGCAAGGCCTGTGCGCCGAGGCGGTGGAAGCTGGGGCCCGCCTGCTGCTGTTGCCGGAGTACGCCGGGCTGGTGCTCAGCGGGCAGCTGAGTGTCGAGCAGCGAGGTGACCTGAAGGCTTCCATCGCCGGCATCCAGCCGCTGATCGAGCCATGGAAGGCGCTGTGCGAGAGCATTGCCCGGCGCTGGGGGATCTACCTGCAACCGGGCAGCGTACCGGTGCTGGACAGTGATGGGCGCTACCGCAACCGTGCCTGGCTGTTCGGCCCCAAGGGTGTACTGGGCTACCAGGACAAGCTGATGATGACCCGTTTCGAGCGGGAGCAGTGGGACATAGCCGCGGGCCAGGGGCTGCAGGTGTTTGAAACCGAACTGGGGCGCCTGGGGATCCTGATCTGCTACGACAACGAATTCCCGATGCTGGCCCGGCGCCTGGCCGAGGCTGGTGCCGACCTTATCCTGGCGCCGAGCTGTACCGACACCGAGGCGGGTTACCACCGGGTGCGCATTGGCGCGCAGGCGCGGGCGTTGGAGAACCAGCTTGCGGTGTTGCAGAGCCCTACGGTCGGGCTGGCGCCCTGGTCGCCGGCGCTGGACGAGAATATCGGCCGGGCAGGGTTGTTCGTACCGCCGGATCACGGGATGCCGGGGGATGGGGTGGTGGCCTTGAGTGAGGAATTGAGCCCTGCCACTAGTCAGTGGCTGGTCTGTGAGGTGGACCTTGAGGAAGTACGGCGGGTGAGGCGGGAAGGGCAGGTGTTTACCCGCAGGGATTGGCCGGAGCAGTTCGAACGAATTGTGTAGAACAGGGGCGGCCTCTTCGCGGGTGAACCCGCTCCCACAGGTAGCGCGTAGCCCCAGGCTTGCGCTGTCCCTGTGGGAGCGGGTTTACCCGCGAAGAAGGCGACACGGTTACATCAGGCTTACTTCACTTCGACTGCCAGGCTCTGGGCAATCTTGTTCTGCCAAAGGGCTGGGCCAGTGATGTGTACCGACTCACCGTTGCTGTCCACGGCGACGGTCACCGGCATGTCCTTGACCTCGAACTCGTAGATCGCTTCCATGCCCAGTTCGGCGAAGGCCAGGACCTTCGACTTGCGGATGGCCTGGGCCACCAGGTAGGCAGCGCCGCCGACGGCCATCAGGTACACGGCCTTGTTGTCCTTGATCGCTTCGATGGCGGCAGGGCCGCGCTCGGACTTGCCGATCATGCCCAGCAGGCCGGTCTGTTCGAGGATCTGGCGGGTGAATTTGTCCATGCGGGTAGCGGTGGTCGGGCCGGCTGGGCCTACCACTTCGTCACCGACCGGGTCGACCGGGCCGACGTAGTAGATGAAGCGGCCTTTCAGGTCCACCGGCAGCTCTTCGCCACGGTTGAGCATTTCGACCATGCGCTTGTGCGCGGCATCGCGGCCGGTCAGCATCTTGCCGTTGAGCAGGATGGTTTCGCCCGGCTTCCAGCTGGCGACTTCTTCCGGGGTGATGGCGTCGAGGTTGACGCGACGGGCGCTCGGGCCGGCTTCCCAGACGATTTCCGGGTAGGCGTCCAGCGACGGCGCTTCCAGCTCGGCCGGGCCGGAGCCATCGAGCACGAAGTGGGCGTGGCGGGTGGCAGCGCAGTTGGGGATCATGCACACCGGCAGCGAAGCGGCGTGGGTCGGGTAGTCCATGATCTTGACGTCGAGCACGGTGGTCAGGCCGCCCAGGCCCTGGGCGCCGATGCCCAGCTGGTTGACCTTCTCGAACAGCTCCAGGCGGATTTCTTCCAGGCGGTTCTGCGGGCCACGGGCTTTCAGTTCGTGGATGTCGATGGACTCCATCAACACTTCCTTGGCCATCACTGCGGCCTTCTCGGCGGTACCGCCGATGCCGATGCCGAGCATGCCAGGCGGGCACCAGCCAGCGCCCATGGTCGGGACGGTCTTCAGTACCCAGTCGACGATCGAGTCGGACGGGTTGAGCATGGCCATCTTCGACTTGTTCTCCGAGCCGCCGCCCTTGGCTGCGACATCGACCTCGACCTTGTCGCCGGGGACGATGGAGTAGTGGATCACTGCCGGGGTGTTGTCCTTGGTGTTCTTGCGGGCACCGGCCGGGTCGGCCAGGATCGAAGCGCGCAGGACGTTTTCAGGCAGGTTGTAGGCGCGACGCACACCTTCGTTGATCATGTCGTCGACGCTCAGGGTGGCGCCGTCCCAACGCACGTCCATGCCCACACGCACGAACACGGTGACGATACCGGTGTCCTGGCAGATCGGGCGGTGGCCGGTGGCGCACATGCGCGAGTTGATCAGGATCTGGGCGATGGAGTCGCGCGCAGCAGGCGACTCTTCACGCAGATAGGCCTCGTGCATGGCCTGGATGAAATCGACGGGGTGGTAGTACGAGATGAATTGCAGGGCGTCGGCGACGCTCTGAATCAGGTCGTCTTGCTTGATCACGGTCATGCAGCGCGCTCCTCTTAAAGACGGGAACATTCATATAGACGCTCGACGGTGCCGACCAGCGTGTCGAAACGCCTTGCAAAGGCGCGCCGGCAGCATGGCCGACGCAAAAGGGCGCGGCAGTATAGCGTGCCTCACCGTGCGAAACACCTGCGAGTGGTCTGGACCATGGTCGGCAGGGGGCAGGCATTGTTCTTGCTGGCTTGCTGTAGAGATAGGATGCTTGGAGGGGGCAGCCCTGCGGCCCCAGAAACTCAAGAGCTGGAAGAGATAGCTGAACATGCCCGAACTTTGCGTGGGCGAGCGCCGCTGGGCGGTGCCGACCGGCAGCAACCTGCTCGATGCCTTGAACGAGGCCGGGCTCAATGTGCCTTACAGCTGCCGCGCCGGCAGCTGCCATGCCTGCCTGGTGCACTGCCTGGCCGGGCAACCGCTGGATGCGCTGCCTGAGGCCATGGCGCTGGACAAGCATGCCTTGGGCTGGCGTCTGGCCTGCCAGTGCCGTGTGGTCGAGGACCTGCATGTAGCGTTGTTCGACCCGCAACAGGATGGTGTGCCGGCTCAGGTCTGTGCCCTGGACTGGTTTGGCGATGTGTTGCGCGTGCGGCTGCGGCCCGAGCGTGCGGTGCGTTACCAGGCGGGGCAGCATGTGGTGTTGTGGAAGGGGTCGGTAGCGCGGCCGTATTCCCTGGCCAGCCTGCCGGGGGAAGATGACTTTCTGGAGTTTCACATCGATTGCCAGCGCCCAGGTGCTTTTTGTGACAAGGTTCGTGGCCTGCAGGTGGGGGATGTGCTGCGCCTGGGTGAATTCAGGGGCGGGGCTTTGCATTACGACTCGGACTGGCAGGATCGGCCGCTCTGGCTGCTGGCTGCCGGAACGGGGCTTGCTCCGCTGTGGGGCATCTTGCGCGAGGCAGTGCGGCAGGGGCACCGTGGCGAGATTCGGGTACTGCATGTGGCGCGGGACAGCACCGGGCATTACTTGGCAGAGCCGTTGCGGGAAATGGCGAATGTGAATGTCGAATTGGTACTGGTGGAGCAGCTGGATGAAGCGTTGGCCGGGTTGCGGCCTTCAACGCGGCAGACGGTGGCGCTGGTGTGCGGGGCGCCGGGGAGTGTCGAGCGGTTTGCCCGACGGCTGTTCATTGCCGGGGTGCCGCGGGGGCAGGTGTTTGCTGATGTGTTTGTCGAGCATGCCTGAGGCATTTGTGTTGAGCGGGCCGGCCCATTCGCGGGCACGCCCGCTCCCACAGGTACAGCGCTAGCCTCAGGCTTGTTGCTAACCCTGTGGGAGCGGGCGTGCCCGCGAACGGGGCCATGGTGCGGCCCCTTGGCGGGATCAACCGACCAGCGGATCACCGACATGCAGGATCTTCATGCCATTGGTGCCACCGATGGTGTGGTAGCTGTCACCTTTGGTCAGGATCACCCAGTCACCTTGCTCCACCAGGCCACGCTTGAGCAGTTCGTCGACCGCTGCCTGACTCACCTTGTCGGCCGGCAGCGAGGCCGGGTCGAAGGCGATCGGGTACACGCCGCGGAACATCGAGGCGCGCGCCTGGGTGGCGCGGTGCGGCGACAGGGCGAAGATCGGCACGTGCGAGCGCAGGCGCGACATGATCAGCGGGGTGTAGCCACTCTCGGTCAGGGCGATGATCGCCTTCACGCCCGGGAAGTGGTTGGCGGTGTACATGGCCGCCAGGGCGATGCTCTCGTCGCAGCGCTCGAAGGTGGTGTGCAGGCGGTGGCTGGACTTCTGGCTGGTCGGGTGCTTTTCGGCACCCAGGCAGATGCGGGCCATGGCCTGGACGGCTTCGATCGGGTAGGCACCGGCGGCACTTTCAGCCGACAGCATCACCGCGTCGGTGTTGTCCAGCACGGCGTTGGCCACGTCGGACACTTCGGCGCGGGTCGGCATCGGGTTCTGGATCATCGACTCCATCATCTGGGTCGCCACGATCACCGCCTTGTTGTTGCGGCGGGCGTGCTGGATGATCTTCTTCTGGATGGCGATCAGCTCGGCGTCGCCGATTTCCACGCCCAGGTCGCCTCGGGCAACCATCACGGCGTCGGAAGCGGCGATCAGCTTGTCGAGGGTCTCGTCGTCGGCAACGGCTTCGGCGCGTTCGATCTTGGCCACCAGCCAGGCGCTGCCGCCGGCTTCGTCACGCAGCTTGCGCGCGTATTCCATGTCGCTGGCGTCACGCGGGAAGGACACGGCCAGGTAGTCCAGGTCCATTTCCGCGGCCAGCTTGATGTCGGCCTTGTCTTTCTCGGTCAGGGCCGGTGCGGTCAGGCCGCCACCTTTACGGTTGATGCCTTTGTGGTCCGACAGCGGGCCACCGATGATCACCACGCAGTGCAGGGCGTCTGCGGTGGCGGTCTCGACGCGCATGACCACGCGGCCATCGTCGAGCAGCAATTCGTCACCAACGCCGCAGTCCTTGACCAGGTCGGGGTAGTCGATACCGACGATGTCCTGGTTGCCTTCGGTCAGCGGGTGGGCGGTGGAGAAGGTGAACTTGTCACCGATCTTCAGTTCGATGCGCTTGTTGGCGAACTTGGCGATGCGGATCTTCGGACCCTGCAGGTCGCCCAGCAGTGCAACATGGCGGCCGTTCTTGGCGGCGATGTCTCGGATCAGGCGCGCGCGGGCCTTGTGCTCGTCCGGAGTGCCGTGGGAGAAGTTCAGGCGTGCCACGTCCAGGCCGGCGAGGATCAGCTGTTCGATCACTTCCGGCGAGTTGCTGGCGGGGCCAAGGGTGGCGACGATTTTGGTACGGCGGATGCTCATGCACAGACTCCTATAGTGAAGCGCAGCGAAAGGCTACTCCTCAATTGCGCTGTAGTCATTGTTCCGTTGCACTACCTGCGACCAAGGCAGGGTGGCATTTGAACGGGCAGGGTATCCTTGCAAAAGGGTGTGAAGATTTGCCGGCAAAGGCCGATACACTGGCATCAAAGGAGACCCCCATGCGAGCCCTGATCGTTTTAGTCTTGGCGGCCAGCGCCGTCGGCTGCACCCGCTGGTCCATGGACCACCACCTGAACAACGCCTACCGCGCCTACGACCGTGGCGATTGCGCACGGGTCATGCTCGAGCTGTCGCAGGTCGACCGCACCAGCCGTGCGCGCCCGTTCATCCACCCCGAAGTGTCACTGCTGCGCGGCCAGTGCCTGGAGCGCCAGGCGTTGTACGTGGATGCCGCGCAAACCTACCAGTACCTGATCCAGCAGTACCCGGGCAATGAGTATGCCTATCGCGCCCAGGCACGCCTGCAGACCCTGGAGAAACTCGGCCATTTGCGCGGCGCCGAAGCCGCCGTGGCCCACCCGGTGACTGCCGCACCTTGGCGTTAACACCAAGGTGTGATTTATTTCACGGGATTTGCCGCGCGCGCTGCGCTAATCTGTAACTCAGCTGTTACAACAACCGCCAGTTCCTCGTATTCCTGGCATCGGATACGGACTGCACTTGCGATCATGTTCAACAAGCGCCACATCGAACGCCATCAGCTGCCTTGTGTTCTCAAGGTGTTCAACCGCTTTACCGGTCAGTCGATCGGCCAGCTGGGCAACGCCTCCGAAGACGGGCTGATGCTGATCAGCCAGCTGCCTGTACTGGTAGGGCCCGACTACGAGCTGCAATTGCGCCTGCCGCTGGTCGGCGGCGGGCATCAGTTCGTCAACCTCACCGCCAGCTGCCTGTGGTGCCGCGAAGACCAGACGCCCGGGCACTACGATTCGGGCTTCATGCTGCTGCAGGCGCCCCGCGAGTACGACGAATTCGTCCGCTCGTTGCGTGACTATTTCAGTTTCCGCCCTGCCAACGCTTCCGCCTGAGCTCCCCGAGCCCTGGCTCGCTGGAGTCGCGCCGGAATCGCGCTAGAATCGGGTCGACCTCGATACAGGACGACCCCGTGACCTCCAGCATTTTCTGGCACGACTACGAAACCACCGGCATCAACCCGCGCTGTGACCGGCCGCTGCAGGTGGCCGGCGTGCGCACCGACTTCGACCTCAACGAAATCGACGAGCCGATCAGCCTTTATTGCCGGCCCTCCGACGATATCCTGCCGCACCCGGCCGCCTGCCTGGTGACCGGCATCACCCCGCAACTGTTGGCTGAGCAGGGCCTGTGCGAAGCCGAGTTCATGACCCGGGTGCACGCCCAACTGGCGCACCCAGGTACCTGTGGTGCCGGCTACAACACCCTGCGCTTCGACGACGAAGTTACCCGCTACAGCCTGTACCGCAACTTTTTCGACCCTTATGCCCGAGAGTGGCAGGGCGGCAACAGCCGCTGGGACTTGATCGACATCGTGCGCACGGCCTATGCATTGCGCCCGGACGGCATCGAGTGGCCGCAACAGGATGGGCGCACCAGCCTGCGGCTGGAACTGCTGAGCAAGGCCAATGGCATCGACCATGGGCATGCCCACGAAGCGCTTTCCGACGTTCGGGCAACCATCGCCCTGGCCCGCCTGATCCGGCAGAAACAGCCCAAGTTGTATGACTGGCTGTTCCAGTTGCGCAGCAAGCATAAAGTGATGGAACAGATCCGTTTGTTGCAGCCACTGGTGCATATATCCGGGCGCTTTTCGGCGGCACGTAATTACCTTGGTATCATATTGCCATTAGCCTGGCACCCGCGTAATCGCAATGCACTGATTGTGTGCGACCTGCATCAGGAAACCCTACCGTTACTACGGGAAAGTGCTGAAGTTCTACGCCAGCGTTTGTATACCCGCCATGAAGAACTGGCCGAGGGTGAATTACCCGTGCCGCTCAAACTGGTGCAGATCAATCGCTGCCCGGTACTGGCGCCACTCTCGGTATTGCGCCCGGCCGATCAACAACGGTTGGGCCTGGACTTGACGTTGTTACAATTGCGCGGCGAAGCATTGGCCAAGCAACAGGCGCAATGGCAAGACAAGCTGGAACACATCTACGGCAAGGAAGACTTCGCCCCGAGTGAAGACCCGGAGCAACAGTTGTATGACGGTTTTCTGGGGGACCGTGACCGCCGCTTATGCGAGCAAGTTCGTGCACTGGAACCGGCGCAGTTGGGCCGCGGGCACTGGATGTTCGATGACCCGCGCCTGCCTGAACTGTTGTTCCGCTATCGGGCGCGCAACTTCCCCGAGACCTTGACCGGCGAAGAGCGGCAACGCTGGTTCAGCTTCTGCCAGCAACGCCTGAGCGACCCGCAGTGGGGGGCGCCGAATACGCTGGGCGACTTCGAACGGGCGCGGCAGCAGGCCTGGGAAGGCGCCGACGAGGCGGGGCGGCGTGTGCTGGAGGCCTGGCAGGTGCATGCCCGGCAATTGCAGACACAGTTTGCAGTTGGCTGAGCGCTGAAAAAAACGCGGACAAACAAAAACGCCGGCAATGTGCCGGCGTTTTCGTTGCGATAAGCAAAAGGCGTATGCGGACTATCAGTCCAGCAGGGTTGCCCAGCTTTCAACCACATCGCCACCCCACTTGGCTTTCCACTCTTTCAGGGTCTTGTGGTTGCCGCCTTTGGTTTCGATCACTTCATTGTTGTGCGGGTTCTTGTATTGCTTGACCTTGCGCGCACGCTTGGTGGCGGTAGTCTTGACCGCACCACGAGGGGCTTTGCTCAGTTTCGAATCTGGGTCGAGCAGGGCAATCACGTCGCGCAGCGACTTGGAGTACTCGCCCATCAGTGTGCGCAGTTTGCCTTCGAACTCCAGTTCTTTCTTCAGCTTGTCATCCTGCGACAGGTTGGCCAGGCGGGCCTGAAGTTCCTTGATGGCTTCTTCGGTAGCGCGGTACTCGTTGATCAGGGACATGGAGTGTTCCTTAATGCGTTTCAGAAATGTGTGGGGCAATAATAGACAGGCGATACTCGCAAGTAAACATATTGTTGGGCAATTAACTGTTAATTAAGCTGTGACAACATATCTCTGCGTGAACAAAAATTTACAATTAACCCGGCATTTCGTCATGTCTGTCAGAGAGTGACGGCGGTGCATCTCGACAGCTACACAGGCTACGGCCGCAGCGATCAATACTGCGTTTTTCCTGGCGGGCCGCTAGAATGAGCGCCTTTGCGAAGTTCTGGAGTCTCATTCATGCGCACCTATCGTCTGGTGATCGCCTGCCCCGACCGTGTTGGCATCGTGGCGAAAGTCAGTAATTTCCTGGCCTTGTACAATGGCTGGATCAACGAAGCCAGCCACCACTCCGATGAGCAGAGCGGTTGGTTCTTCATGCGTCATGAAATCCGCGCCGAATCGCTGCCGTTCGGTATCGAAGCCTTCCGCGAGGCGTTTGCGCCGATCGCCGAAGAGTTCTCCATGACCTGGCGCATTACCGACTCGGCGCAGAAAAAGCGCGTGGTGCTGATGGCCAGCCGCGAGTCGCACTGCCTGGCCGACCTGCTGCACCGCTGGCACACCGATGAGCTGGACTGCGAGATCCCCTGCGTGATCTCCAACCACAACGACCTGCGCAGCATGGTCGAGTGGCACGGTATTCCGTTCTTCCATGTACCGGTCGACCCCAAGGACAAGGCCCCGGCCTTTGCCGAAGTGTCGCGCCTGGTGCAGGAGCACGCTGCCGACGTGGTGGTGCTGGCCCGCTACATGCAGATCCTGCCGCCGCAACTGTGCCAGGACTATGCTGAAAAAGTGATCAACATCCACCACAGCTTCCTGCCGTCGTTCGTCGGCGCCAAGCCGTATCACCAGGCCGCCCTGCGTGGTGTGAAGCTGATCGGCGCGACCTGCCACTACGTCACCGAAGAGCTGGACGCCGGCCCGATCATCGAGCAGGACGTGGTGCGTGTCAGCCATGCCGACAGCATCGACGACATGGTCCGCTTTGGCCGTGATGTGGAGAAGATGGTGCTGGCCCGTGGCCTGCGTTACCACCTGGAAGACCGGGTGCTGGTGCATGGCAACAAGACTGTGGTGTTTGACTGACAGAGTCGGGTTGTCGGTGAGATCCTGGGGCTGCTGCGCAGCCCTTTCGCGACGCAAGGCCGCTCCCACAAAGGTATGCTGTACCCCGTTCCATGTGGGAGCGGCCTTGTGTCGCGAAAGGGGCGCAAGGCGCCCCCGGCAATCCTGAGGGATACGCAATGGCCAAGACCCGCAACAACCCCACCGCCTCACCCCCACCTACCCTCGGCGAAGGCTGCCTGGCGCGCTACGACCCCGAAGCCCTGGCCGACACCGATGGCACCGATTTCCCCGGCGCCGCCGAACTGTGGCAGCAGCTCAACCCGCCTGACGCCGCCAGCGCTCCAGCAGCGGGCGCGCCAGCAGGCACACGAACACTGGCCCACCCGCCAGCAGATAAAAGTAGTAAGTGACCGCCCGCCATATCAGGACCGCCGCAGCCGCGGTCGAACTGCCCACCAGTGGCGTCAGCAGGCTGGCCGAAGTCAGCTCGGCGGCACCGGCACCGCCAGGCAGCAGGCTGAACTGGCCGGCACTGAGCGACAGCATCTGCACCAGGAAGCTGGGGATCCACGCCAGGTCTACCCCCAACCCTCTCAATACCAGGTACAACACGCTGTAGCGCAGGCCCCAGTGGGCGCAGGTCAGAGTGAACACCAGGGTCAGCGTACGTTTGGGCAGGCGCCAGGTCTGCGCCAGCGCGCCGATGAAGTGCAGCAGTTTGCGCGCCCAGCGGCGTTTGCGCTGCCGGCTCATGCCCAGGCAGCGTAGCAACCTGCCGTTCACGCGCATTACCGTGCGCCGGTAGCGCAACAGGCCGATCACTCCGGCCAGTGCCGTGCACAGTAGCAACGCACTGCCCAGCAACATGCTTTCCTGGCTGCGGCCCAGGCTGTGGAACAGCGCATAGCCGGCAATCGCCAGCATTGCGCAGAAAAAGAACACCAGGTCGTTCAACTGGTCCATGGCAAACACCGCACCGCTGCGCGCCGGGCCGATACGGTCGCGTGCCAGCAGGGCCATCAGGGTCAACGGGCCGCCGCTGCCACCGGGGGTGGTGCAGATGGCGAACTCGGTGGCCATCACCACGCCCAGGCTGCGCAGGCGCCCAAGGCTTGCCCCTTGCTGGCCGAGCAGCAGGCGCAGGCGAATGGCGTTGATTACCCAGCACAGCAGGATCATGCCCAGCAGGGTCAGCATCAGGCTGGGTGCGAAGCGCTGCAGCCTTGGCAGCAGCTCACTGCCACCGAGCAGGGCCGGCACCAGCACGGCGCCGAGCAGTGCCAGGCCCAGCCAGGCCAGGCGGGTCATGCGCTGGCCTGGCGGTCGAGCCAGGTGGACTTGGTCAGGGGCTCGCGGCCCTGTGCCAGCAGGGTGCGCACGGTGTTCAGCCAATAGTCGCGCGATGCGCGATGGCGCATGTCTACCGGGTGCAGGCCTAGGCGCAGGGTCTCGGCGTCGCGCCAGCGCCGGCATTGCCAGTCGCACACCACCCGGGACAGGCCGCGGCGCCAGGCACTGCGGGCACTCCAGACCAGCCCTGGGGCCTTGATCGCGGTGAAGTCTGGCAAGCGGTAAAGGTGCTGCGGGGTGCTGGTGTAGCGCAACGGCAGGCAGCGCAAGGCCTGGCGGGTGCCTTCGCTCATCAGCCAGGCGGGCGCGACGAAGCCGGCCACTGGCCAGCCCTGCTGGCCGAACAGGGCCAGGCCTTGCTCCAGGCGTTGCAGGGCCTGCTGCCGGTCGAGGGCGTAGAACTCACCTTCATGGGTATAGATGCGGCGCATGAAGTATTCGCCGGGCATGCGCGGTGGCGGGCCGTTGTCGGCATGGTAGAAGCCGTGCAGGGCGAGCTCGTCGCCAAGGGCCAGGCGCCGTTCGAGCAAGCGACAGAAGGTGGGCGAGCGCTGCAGTGGGTTGCAGTGGTGAAAGTCCGGCACCACCAGCCAGGTCATGGGGATGCCGCCGATGGCGTCGATGGCCTGGACGAAAGGTTGGTAGTCGGGCCAGGTCTCGGGCGCGATATCGTGCAGCACCAGCATCAGGCTGCGCGATGCCGGCAGTGGCTCAGCCATGGGCACGAACCTGCGGCTGGTGGCCGAGCACGGCCTGGTAGTGCTGCAGCAGGCCGGCGACCACATGGTCCCACGAATAGTGTTGCTCGGCATGGCGACGGGCCTGTGCCCCGAGTTTGCGCACGCCGGCTTCGAACGCCTCTTGTACAGCTGTCGCCATGGCCTGGCTATCGTTGGGGCGGCAGAGGCGCCCGAACTGTTGGTTGACGATTTCGCCGAAGGCACCGGCACGCACGGCCACCACTGGTGTGGCGCTGGCCATCGCCTCGAGAATGACCAGGCCGAAGGTTTCCTGGTCGCCGGCGTGCACCAGCAGGTCGGCGCTGGCCATCAGCCGAGCGACTTCCGGTGCCGGGCAGAAGTGATCGATCACACTGACGTTCTGCGGCACGTTGGCCGGCATGTTCGAGCCCACCAGCAACAGGTGGTAGGGGTGGCCCAGGTGCTGCATGCAGTCGAGCAGCACCGGCAGGTTCTTTTCCCGCGAGCCACGGCCGGCGTAGATCAGCAGGCGACTGGTGTCGGCAATGCCCAGTTCGGCATGCAGCTGCGGGTCGCGCCGGCTGGGGTGGAAGGTGGCCAGGTCCACGCCCAGGCGCTGCACATGCACATCGCGCACTCCGAGGCGGCGAAGCTTGTCGGCCATGATCTGGCTGGGGGCCAGGACCCGGTCGAAATTACCGTACAGCTTGCTGACATAGGCTTCAACGTTAGGGGTGAACCAGTTGCCCATGCGGTTGCTGACCAGCAGCGGCAGATCGGAATGGTAGAAGCCGATCACCGGCACATCGAGCTTGCGCCGGGCCTCCAGCGCAGCCCAGGCGGTCAGGTAGGGGTCGCCGACTTCGATCAGGTCGGGCTTGAGCCTGCGCAGTACATTGCACCAGGGGGCCAGGCGCACCGGGAAGCGGTAGCCGTTGCCGAACGGCAGCGGTGGTGCGGGTACCTGGTAGATGCCATCGGCGTGTTGCGCGCTGGCACCGGGTATCAGCAAGCTGTGGCGCACGCCCTGGATGGCGTCGAGGCGGTGGTGTTTGGCATCAAGATAGGTACGTACGCCGCCGCTGGCGGGGGCGTAGAACATGGTGATGTCGGCGATGTGCACGATCAGCATCCCTCCGGGATCGTCTTCGGGTCCGTCATCCGGCGCTAGCGGGCCGGCGATGACGCGCCTAAAGGTTGACCTATCAGAAGGATAGTTTGTTCGATCGGGGTTGGGCGGGGCAGGGTAAGGCGGGGGAGCGGTGTGGGCTTCTTCGCGGGCTTGCCCGCTCCCACAGGGATTACACAGGCCCCAGGGGCTGTGCAGTTGCTGTGGGAGCAGGCGACGCGGTGTATGACTAGATGCGGAAGCTGCCGACCAGATGCTTCAGGCGGCCGGCCTGCTGCTCCAGATCGGAGCAGGCACGCAGGGTGGCCTGCAGGTTTTCCACGCCTTCCTGGTTGAGCATGTTGATCTCGTTGATGTCCATGTTGATCGCCTCGACCACGGCGGTCTGCTCTTCGGTGGCGGTGGCCACCGACTGGTTCATGCCGTCGATCTCGCCGATACGTACGGTAACGCTGTCCAGCCGCTCACCGGCCTGGTTGGCGATCTGCATGCTGTCCTGGCTGTGGCGCTGGCTCTGGTCCATGGTTTCGACCGACTCGCGGGCGCCGACCTGCAGTTCTTCGATCATGGTCTGCACCTGCTGCGCCGACTCCTGGGTGCGGTGCGCCAGGTTGCGTACTTCATCGGCGACCACGGCAAAACCACGCCCGGCTTCACCGGCACGGGCCGCTTCGATGGCCGCGTTCAGCGCCAGCAGGTTGGTCTGCTGGGAAATGCTGGTGATCACCTCGAGGATCTGGCCGATGTTGACGGTCTTGCTGTTCAGTGTCTCGATGTGCGCGCTGGAGGTGACGATCAGGTCGGACAGGCGGTTCATCGCCGCAATGTTGCGCTCCACCACCTGCTGCCCTTCTTCTGCCAGCAACCGCGCCGAGCTGGCGTGCTGCGAAGCCTGGGCGGCGTTGCCGGCAATTTCCTGGGCGGCGGCGCCCAGTTCGTTGATGGCGGCGGCCACGCTGTTGGTGCGGTTGGACTGTTCGTCGGAGTTGGTCATCGACGAGTTCGAGGCACTGATTACCCGCAGGGCCACTTCGTTGACCTGTTCGGTGGCCGAGGACACTTCGCGGATCGAGCTGTGAATACGCTCGACGAAACGGTTGAAGGCGCTGCCCAGGATGCCGAATTCGTCGTGGTTGTGGATGCGCAGGCGCTTGGTCAGGTCGCCTTCACCTTCGGCGATGTCTTCCATGGCGCGGGTCATGGTGTGCAGCGGCTGCATCAGCACGCGGATCAGCAGGCCGAGCAGGCCGATGATGATCACCACCGCCACCAGTGTGGCGATCACCGCCGAGGTGCGGAAGGTGCTGAGCATCGAGAAGGCCTTGTCCTTGTCCACTGACAGGCCGATGTACCAGTTGGCCGACGGCAGACCGGTGATCGGAGTGAAGGTCAGCAGGCGGGCCTGGCCTTCGCTCTGCACTTCGGTCAGCTCACCGGTCAGTTTCGGCGTGTGCTGCGGGAACAGGTCCGACAGCGACTTCATCACCAGGTCTTTGTCCGGGTGCACCAGGATCTTGCCCTGGTCGTTGACCAGGAAGGCGTAGCCCATGCCGCCGAAGTTCAGCGAGTTGATGATCTGCACCAGGCCGTCCAGGGCCAGGTCGCCACCGACCACGCCGACACTACTGGACACTTTGTCGATGATGCCAATGACCATCTTGTTGGTGGCCATGTCGATGTAAGGCTCGGTCAGGATCGCACCGGCGGCGTTCATGCCGTCCTTGTACCAGGGGCGGGTACGTGGGTCGTAGCCGTCGGGCATCTTCGTGTCCGGGCGCACGCTGAAGCCGCCGTCGACCTTGCCCACGTATACCGTGAGAAAGCTTGAGATCAGTGCATTCTGGCCCAACAGGTTTTCGGCGTTAGCCGGGTCCTGGGCAATGTTCTGTGCCAGGTTTTCCACCAGCTTGATACGGCCTTCGAACAGGTTGCGGATGTTGGTCGAAGTGGAGGCGCCCATTTCCTCCAGATAGTTTTCCAGGTCCTCGCGGATCGCATTACGCTGGAGGTAATCGTTGTAGAGCGTGAACAGGCTGAAGGCGAGTATCACGATCAGTGATGCGGCCAAAAGAATCTTGTGGCTGAAACGAAGGCTTTTGTTCATGGCGTAATCGGTTCCGCTAAGGTTTTATATCAGGCGTTTGCACGCGTGGAGTCGCAATGCAGTGCAACATCCCGAAAAGTCCCTTTTCGGTTGTCCCTCTCTATTAAGGCGAATATCACCCACAGGTATCGGCCGAATTAAGGCAAAGCTTGAGCAGAGGATTAAAGAGATGTCGGAATTTTCGACCATCGTTGTAGGCGCTGGCCCGGATGGCCAGCCAGTTGGGCAAGCGATGAGGCTGGCCAACCGCCATGGCCTGGTGGCGGGTGCGACGGGTACTGGCAAGACCGTCACCCTGCAGCATCTGGCGGAAGCGTTCAGTGATGCGGGGGTGGCCGTGTTCGCCGCCGATGTCAAAGGCGACCTGTGCGGCCTGGGCGCTGCTGGTGCGCCGCAGGGCAAGGTGGCCGAGCGTATCGCCGGTATGCCCTGGCTAGGGCACAGGCCGCAGGCTTACCCGGTGAGCCTGTGGGACATTGCCGGGCAGTCCGGCCACCCGCTGCGCACCACCCTCAGTGAAATGGGGCCGCTGCTGCTGGGCAACTTGCTGGAGCTGACCGACAGCCAACAGGCGGCGCTGTACGCGGCGTTCAAGGTGGCCGACCGTGAAGGCCTGCTGCTGCTCGACCTCAAGGACCTCAAGGCGCTGCTCGCGCACCTGAAGGACAACCCGCAACTGCTGGGCGAAGACAGTGCGCTGATGACCACGGCCTCCACCCAGGCTCTGTTGCGCCGGCTGGCGACCCTGGAGCAGCAGGGCGCCGAGGCGCTGTTCGGTGAGCCGGGGTTGCAGCTCGAGGACCTCCTGCGGCCAGACCCGGACGGCCGTGGGCGGATCCACCTGCTGGACGCCAGCCGGTTGGTGCACGAAGCACCCAAGGTGTACGCGACCTTCCTGTTGTGGCTACTGGCCGAGTTGTTCGAGCAGTTGCCCGAGCGCGGCGATGCCGACAAACCGGTGCTGGCGTTGTTCTTCGATGAAGCGCACTTGCTGTTCAACGATACGCCCAAGGCATTGCAGGACCGCCTGGAACAGGTGGTGCGGTTGATCCGCTCCAAGGGCGTGGGGGTGTACTTCGTCACCCAGTCGCCGGGGGACTTGCCGGATGCGGTGCTGGCCCAGTTGGGTTTGCGCATTCAGCATGGCTTGCGGGCGTTTACCGCCAAGGAGCAGAAGTCGCTGCGGGCGGTGGCCGATGGCTTCCGCCCCAACCCGGCGTTCGACACTCTGGCGGTGCTGACCGAGCTGGGGATTGGTGAGGCGCTGGTGGGGACGCTGGAAGAGAAGGGCACGCCTGCGATGGTGCAACGGGTACTGATTGCACCGCCGCAGGCGCGTATCGGGCCGTTGAGCGCGGCTGAGCGCAGTGCGCTGATTGCCGCTTCGCCGCTGGCGGGGCGTTACGACAAGCCGGTGGACCGTGAGTCGGCCTATGAAATGCTGACCCAGCGCAAGGGCGAACCGGTGGAGCCGACGCCGCAACCCAAGGCGGATGAGGAGAGCTTTGCCGACAAGGCCGGTGAGTTTTTGCAGAGTGCGGCAGGGCAGGCGATCAAGTCGGCGGTGCGCCAGGCGGCCAACCAGTTGGGGCGCCAGTTGGTGCGGGGGTTGATGGGGTCGTTGCTGGGGGGCAAGAAAAGGTAGGTTACCTGTACCGGCCTCTTCGCGGGCTCGCCCGCTCCCACAGGTTCTTCACAGATATTAAGAGCTGTGCATGACCTGTGGGAGCGGGTTTACCCGCGAAGGGGCCGCTACAGAAAAAAGGCGACCCGAAGGCCGCCTTTTTCAGAGCCGTATCACTCAGCCAATGGCTTTGGACGCCAGCCAGAACAGGCCGGCCGCCAGGCCCATCGACGCAGGCAGGGTCAGTACCCAGGCCAGCAGGATGGTCTTCACGGTGCCGCCTTGCAGGCCGCTCTTGTTGGCGACCATGGTGCCGGCCACACCGGACGACAGCACGTGGGTGGTCGATACCGGCAGGGCGAAGATGTTGGCCATGCCGATGGCGCAAGCCGCGGTGATCTGCGCCGACATGCCCTGTGCATAGGTCATGCCCTGCTTGCCGATCTTCTCGCCAACGGTCAGTACCACGCGCTTCCAGCCGACCATGGTACCCAGGCCCAGGGCCAGGGCGACGGCCACGATCACCCAGAACGGGGCGTATTCGGTGGTGGCGGTCAGGTCTTTGCGCAGTTTTTCCAGGTCGGCCTTTTCACGGGCTTCCAGGCCCGGCAGCTTGCCGACCTTTTTCGCCGTGTCGTCCAGGCACAGCAGGTAGCGACGCACTTCGACACGTTTGTCGGCACTCAGGCTGTGGTAGTCGGTAACGCCTTGCAGCGAGGACTGCAGCGCGGCAATGGTCGGCTCGGTCTGCTGCGGGTTGCAGCTGAACTGCTCCGGCAGGTCGCTGGACTTGGCCTTGCCCAGTGCCAGGAACTCGCCCAGGGTGGCGGCGTTGCGCTGGTAGAACTGGCTCATGTGCAGGGTGGCGTCGCGGGTGCGCTCGATCTGGTAGGTGGTGCTGTTCAGGTCGAGGACGAACTTGGCCGGGACGATACCGATCAGCACCAGCATGATCAGGCCGATGCCTTTCTGGCCGTCGTTGGAGCCGTGCACGAAGCTCACGCCCATGGCCGAAACCACCAGTACCAGGCGGTTCCAGAACGGTGGGTGCTTCTTGTCGTCCAGCTTGCGGCGCTGCTCGGGGGTCTTGTGCATCTTCGACAGCGGGCGCCACCACTTCAGGCCGATCAGCACCAGGGCGGCAACGGCGAAGCCGGCCATGGGCGAGATCACCAGCGACATGGCGATGTCGATCGCCTTCTGCCAATTGACACCGTCGCCCAGCGGGATGTCGTTGATCAGGGCATTGGCCAGGCCGACGCCGAGGATGGAGCCGATCAGCGTGTGCGAGCTGGAGGCGGGAATGCCGAAGTACCAGGTGCCCAGGTTCCAGGTGATGGCAGCAGCCAGCAGCGAGAAGACCATGGCCAGGCCGTGTCCGGTGTTCACATTGATCAGCAGCTCTACCGGCAGCAGGTGCACGATGGCATAGGCCACCCCGACACCACCGAGCAGAACGCCAAGGAAGTTGAACACGCCGGAGAAGAACACGGCGAGGTGCGGCGGCATGGCTTTGGTATAGATGACGGTAGCTACCGCATTGGCGGTGTCATGAAAGCCATTGATGAACTCGAAGGCGAGTACGAAGGTCAAGGCGAGCAGCAGGCTCACCAACACCCAGGCATCCAGTCCGCTGAATAATTCGATCATGAAGGTTGTCTGGCGGTCTTAGGGGGGCGGGATTATGCCAGAAAACCTTGGCAATCGATGCATCTGCGACAGACCGACGGCAATCTTCCTGACGCGAGCGCGATGTGAACGTCAGGGCGTGCAGGCAGGGAAATGTCTGCTAAAAAGCGCGAAATCTGGCTAAAGCCGGCAAAAAGATGGAGAAAAAGCCGTTCCCCTACTATTCAAACGATCGTATGAAATTTGTGTGATTCCATTTCATCTTCGGCCTGACAGTAAAGATCGACCGCGCCCGGCAGGCCGGGCGGCGACGCGCTGGCGTGGTCCCGGGAGTCAGGGATTGTCGCTGCGCAGTTCCTTTTCCATACGTTCCAGTTCCTGGCTGAAGGCCTGGTCGCGCACGCTGGCACGCTTGCGCCAAGGTTTGCGTTCCGGGTCCGGTTGTGCGGCGTAAGTGGTGACTTCACCACCGTAAACATCCTTGTAACGCTCCGCCTGGCGCTCGAGTTCCGCGCGCAGTTCATCTTTCGTCACAGTAGTACCTGAATCAAGTTCGATGAGTGTTGTTGTGCGTTGTACCGCGTGCACATGCCTTGCTGGCCGCAACGGCTTGATACAGCGGAAGGTTCCGTTACCACGGCATCGTCGAGGCCTGCGCATTCGATTATAGCAACCGATATTGCGCCGAACATCGTTGTTTACCCAACCCTTACATCACCTGACGCAAGTAACGGGATGCGTCCGACAACAGTTTGGGCCTTTCGTGCAAGTTTGAAAGGCAAGACGGACAAAAGTTCGCTGCAATGCAGTAGCGGGTCCGTTGACCGGGAGGGTAATGAAAAACGGCCTCGCCAAAAGGCGAGGCCGTTGCCTGGGGACTTCTACGGTGGGTACCTGACCAGTCTCTCCAAAGAAGCCACAAGTGGCAGGAGAAAGGTATAAGTAAAAGTGTCAGCGGTCAATTGCGATTATCGGCCGTTTGTTCGATAATCGCACGAGTGGGCGTTTTTTTGAGGTGTGCGATGAGTGACGAAACCCTGGTCAACGATTCCGTCAATCCAGAGTCGGCCAATCCAGAGCAGGCACGATCTGCCTCGGCAGCCCTGGCACCGCCGATCGTGGCTTCCCCGGCCAAACGCATCCAGGCCTTTACCGGCGACCCGGACTTCATGACCTCCCTGGCGCGTGGCCTGGCTGTGATCCAGGCCTTCCAGGAACGCAAGCGCCACCTGACCATCGCCCAGATCAGCCACCGCACCGAAATCCCCCGGGCGGCGGTGCGCCGTTGCCTGCATACGCTGATCAAGCTGGGCTACGCCACCACTGACGGGCGCACCTATTCGCTGTTGCCCAAAGTGCTGACGCTGGGGCATGCGTACCTGTCGTCGACGCCGCTGGCGATTTCTGCCCAGCCTTACCTGGACCGCATCAGCGATCAGCTGCACGAGGCGGCCAACATGGCCACGCTCGAAGGTGACGACATTCTTTATATAGCCCGTTCGGCCACGGTGGAGCGGCTGATTTCGGTCGACCTGTCGGTGGGCGGGCGCCTGCCGGCCTATTGCACATCGATGGGGCGCATTCTGTTGGCGGCCATGGATGACACCAGCCTGCGTGAATACCTGGAACGTGCCGACCTGAAGGCGCGAACCAGTCGTACCTTGCATGACCCCGAGTCGCTGTTCGCCTGTATCCAGCAGGTGCGCGCCCAGGGCTGGTGCGTGGTGGACCAGGAGCTGGAGCAGGGGCTGCGCTCGATTGCCGTGCCGGTGTATGACGCCTCGGGGCAGGTGTTGGCAGCGTTGAATGTGAGTACCCATGTCGGGCGGGTGACGCGCAGTGAACTGGAGCAGCGGTTCCTGCCGATCCTGCTGGCGGCTAGCCGGGACCTTTGCCATCAGTTGTTTGGCTGAGCCTGCAGGGGGCCGTAAAGCGCCCCCTTTCAAATCTGGAACAGGCAAAACCGTTTCCTGTGCGATAAACGCACAGTGTCGTTCGCGGTCAATTGCGCCACCACCGCCCGCTGATTAATGTCTCCGCAGTCGGCTATGCCGACCGAACAAGAAAAACATAAGAGGCACTTACCATGAATACTGTCCCCTCGCTGCCGCGGCCGCACTCGCGCGCAGTACCGTTGTATCCAGGCTGACGCCGGCCCCATTCCCCCAAACCATCGTCCTCTGTACCGTTTGATCGCGTGCAGTGGCCTGGCTGTGCCCCTCATTCTGGACAACAATAATGAACCAAGCGCAAACCAACGTCGGTAAAAGCCTCGACGTCCAGTCGTTCATCAATCAGCAGCCGCTGTCCCGCTACCAGTGGCGGGTGGTGCTGCTGTGCTTCCTGATCGTCTTCCTCGATGGCCTGGACACCGCCGCCATGGGCTTCATCGCCCCGGCCCTGTCGCAGGAGTGGGGGATTGACCGCGCCAGCCTCGGCCCGGTCATGAGTGCTGCATTGATCGGCATGGTATTCGGTGCCCTCGGCTCCGGCCCGTTGGCCGACCGCTTTGGCCGCAAGGGCGTGCTGGTGGGCGCGGTGCTGGTGTTCGGCGGCTTCAGCCTGGCCTCGGCCTTCGCCACCAACGTCGACCAGTTGCTGGTATTGCGCTTCCTGACCGGCCTGGGCCTTGGCGCAGGCATGCCCAACGCCACCACGCTGTTGTCTGAATACACCCCCGAGCGCCTCAAGTCGCTGCTGGTGACCAGCATGTTCTGTGGCTTCAACCTGGGTATGGCCGGTGGTGGTTTCATTTCCGCCAAGATGATCCCTGCCTACGGTTGGCACAGCCTGCTGGTGATCGGTGGCGTGCTGCCGTTGCTGCTGGCGCTGGTGCTGATGGTGTGGTTGCCGGAGTCGGCGCGGTTCCTGGTGGTGCGCAACCGGGGCACCGACAAGGTGCGCAAGACCTTATCGCCCATCGCGCCGCAGGTGGTGGCCGAGGCGGGCAGCTTCAGCGTGCCGGAGCAGAAGGCGGTGGCCGCGCGCAACGTGTTTGCGCTGATTTTCTCCGGCACCTACGGCATGGGCACCATGCTGCTGTGGTTGACCTACTTCATGGGCCTGGTGATCGTCTATCTGCTGACCAGCTGGCTGCCAACCTTGATGCGCGACAGCGGCGCGAGCATGGAGCAGGCTGCCTTCATCGGCGCGCTGTTCCAGTTCGGTGGCGTGCTGAGTGCCGTCGGCGTGGGCTGGGCCATGGACCGCTTCAATCCGCACAAGGTGATCGGCATTTTCTACCTGCTGGCCGGGGTGTTCGCCTACGCCGTGGGGCAGAGCCTGGGCAATATCACCGTATTGGCCACGCTGGTGCTGGTTGCCGGTATGTGCGTGAACGGCGCCCAGTCGGCGATGCCGTCGCTGGCGGCGCGCTTCTATCCGACCCAGGGCCGCGCCACGGGCGTATCGTGGATGCTGGGTATTGGCCGCTTCGGGGCGATTCTCGGCGCCTGGAGTGGGGCGACGCTGCTGGGGCTGGGCTGGAACTTCGAACAGGTGCTCACGGCATTGCTGGTGCCGGCGGGGCTGGCGACCGTGGGTGTGATCGTGAAAGGGCTGGTGAGCCACGCTGACGCGACCTGACGTAATGGCCTCATCGTGGGCTTGCCGGCGATGAGGCCACTACAGGCAGCCAGGGGAGATAGGTAGGGACGCAATAATTGGTTCGATAATCGCACGAATAGTCGATTATCGGATTGTAAGCCCCCCACCAGTCTCCTTAATCTGAGCTCACCGAAGCACCCTGACCAGGAGTCTCCAAATGGCTGCAATTCTCCCGCTTCACGAAGCCGTGAAGCAGTTCATCCAGGACGGCGATACCGTCGCCCTCGAAGGTTTCACTCACCTGATCCCGACTGCCGCCGGCCACGAGATCATCCGTCAGGGCAAACGCGACCTGACCCTGGTGCGCATGACTCCGGACCTGATCTACGACCAGCTGATCGGCGCCGGTTGCGCCAGCAAGCTGATTTTCTCCTGGGGTGGTAACCCGGGTGTCGGTTCGCTGCACCGCCTGCGTGATGCCGTCGAGAAGCAGTGGCCACACGCCATCGAAATCGAAGAGCACAGCCACGCCGACCTGGCCAACGCCTATGTCGCCGGTGCTTCGGGCCTGCCGTTCGCCGTGCTGCGTGCCTACGCCGGCTCCGACCTGCCGAAGGTCAACCCGCTGATCAAGAGCGTCACCTGCCCGTTCACTGGTGAAGTGCTGGCAGCCGTGCCGTCGGTACGCCCGGACGTGACCGTGATCCACGCGCAAAAGGCCGACCGCAAAGGCAACGTGCTGCTGTGGGGCATCCTCGGTGTGCAGAAGGAGGCCGCCCTGGCCGCCAAGCGCTGCATCGTCACCGTTGAGGAAATCGTCGACGACCTGCAGGCCCCGATGAACGCCTGTGTGCTGCCGACCTGGGCCCTGAGCGCGGTATGCCTGGTACCGGGTGGTGCGCACCCGTCCTATGCCCACGGCTACTACGAGCGTGACAACCGCTTCTACCAGGCCTGGGACCCGATCGCGCGTAGCCGTGAATCGTTCACCGCCTGGATCGACACCTACATCCGTGGCACTGCCGATTTCAACGAATTCAAGGCCAAGCTGGCCAGCACTGCGGAGGCCGCACAATGAGCTACTCCACTTCCGAAATGATGACCGTCGCCGCAGCCCGTCGCCTGCGCAACGGTGCTGTGTGCTTCGTCGGCATCGGCCTGCCGTCCAAGGCTGCCAACCTGGCGCGCCTGACCTCGTCGCCTGACGTGGTGCTGATCTACGAATCCGGCCCGATCGGCGCCAAGCCAAGCGTGCTGCCGCTGTCGATCGGTGACGGCGAGCTGGCCGAAACCGCTGACACCGTGGTGCCGACCGGCGAGATCTTCCGCTACTGGCTGCAAGGTGGTCGCATCGACGTCGGCTTCCTTGGCGCCGCCCAGGTCGACCGCTTCGGCAACATCAACACTACCGTGGTCGGTGACTACCACGCCCCGAAAACCCGCCTGCCGGGTGCCGGTGGCGCACCGGAAATCGCCGGTTCCGCCAAGCAGGTGCTGATCATCCTCAAGCAGTCGCCGCGAGCCTTCGTCGACAAGCTGGACTTCATCACCTCGGTTGGCCATGGTGAAGGCGGCGACTCGCGCAAACGCCTTGGCCTGCCAGGCGATGGCCCGGTCGGCATCATCACCGACCTGTGCATCATGGAGCCGGAAGCCGGCACCCACGAATTCGTCGTCACCGCCATCCACCCGGGCGTGACCCGTGAGCAGATCATCGCCGCCACTGGCTGGGCGATCCGCTTTGCCGATGATGTGCAGACCACTGCCGAACCTACCGAAGTCGAGCTGTCCGCCCTGCGTGACCTCGAAGCCCGCACCGCCGTGGCCCATGGCCAGGTGGCAGGAGAAGCCTGATGCGCGACGTATTCATCTGTGACGCCATCCGCACCCCGATCGGCCGCTTCGGCGGCGCCCTGGCCGGCGTGCGGGCCGACGACCTGGCCGCCGTGCCACTGAAGGCGCTGATCGAGCGCAACCCCAGCGTGCAGTGGGATCAGGTTGACGAAGTGTTCTTCGGCTGCGCCAACCAGGCCGGTGAAGACAACCGCAACGTGGCGCGCATGGCGCTGCTGCTGGCCGGCCTGCCGGAGAGCATCCCGGGCGTTACCCTGAACCGCCTGTGCGCGTCGGGCATGGATGCTGTCGGCACTGCCTTCCGCGCCATTGCCAGCGGCGAAATGGAACTGGCGATTGCCGGCGGCGTCGAGTCGATGTCGCGTGCCCCGTTCGTCATGGGCAAGGCCGAAAGCGGCTATTCGCGCAACATGAAGCTTGAAGACACCACCATCGGCTGGCGTTTCATCAACCCGCTGATGAAGAGCCAGTATGGTGTGCACTCCATGCCGGAAACTGCCGACAACGTGGCCGACGATTACCAGGTTTCGCGTGCTGACCAGGACGCTTTCGCCCTGCGCAGCCAGCAGAAGGCAGCTGCCGCCCAGGCCGCCGGCTTCTTCGCCGAAGAGATCGTGCCTGTGCGTATCGCGCACAAGAAAGGCGAGACTATCGTCGAGCATGACGAGCACCTGCGGCCGGAAACCACACTGGAAGCCCTGACCAGGCTCAAGCCGGTCAACGGCCCGGACAAGACCGTCACCGCTGGCAATGCCTCGGGCGTTAACGACGGTGCTGCGGCGCTGATCCTGGCTTCGGCCGAGGCGGTGAAGAAGCACGGCCTGACCCCACGTGCCCGAGTACTGGGCATGGCCAGTGCCGGTGTTGCACCGCGGGTGATGGGTATTGGCCCGGTGCCGGCGGTGCGCAAGCTGACCGAGCGCCTGGGTGTGGCGGTGAATGATTTCGATGTGATCGAGCTCAACGAAGCCTTTGCCAGCCAAGGTCTGGCGGTGCTGCGCGAGCTGGGTGTGGCCGACGATGCGCCGCAGGTGAACCCTAACGGCGGTGCCATCGCCTTGGGCCACCCGCTGGGCATGAGCGGTGCGCGCCTGGTGCTGACCGCGCTTCACCAGCTGGAGAAGAGTGGTGGGCGCAAGGGCCTGGCGACCATGTGTGTGGGTGTCGGCCAAGGTTTGGCGCTGGCCATCGAGCGGGTTTGACCTGTACCGGCCTCTTCGCGGGCACGCCCGCTCCCACAGGGGGACCACGCCTCTCACTGTGGGAGCGGGTTTACCCGCGAAGAGGCCGGCCCTGCCAGACATAAGGCCAATTGCCAGCCAGATTGCGGAACGAGTGTGTTACCAGGTGTGTCTAGAATTACCTGCGACCCTCCAGGAGTAAAACCGTCATGACCTCAGCCTATTACACCGGCGAAGAACGCAGCAAACGCATCTTCGCTATCGTTGGTGCCTCTTCAGGCAACCTGGTGGAATGGTTCGACTTCTACGTCTACGCCTTCTGCGCAATCTACTTTGCCCCGGCTTTCTTCCCCTCCGACGACCCCACCGTACAGCTGTTGAACACGGCGGGCGTATTCGCCGCGGGCTTTTTGATGCGCCCCATCGGTGGCTGGATCTTCGGCCGCCTCGCTGACCGCCATGGTCGCAAGAATTCCCTGATGATCTCGGTGCTGATGATGTGCTTCGGCTCCCTGATGATCGCCTGCCTGCCTACCTACGCCAGCATCGGCACCTGGGCTCCGGCGCTGCTGTTGCTGGCCCGGCTGATCCAGGGCCTGTCGGTAGGCGGCGAATATGGCACCACTGCCACTTACATGAGTGAAGTGGCCCTGCGTGGCCAGCGCGGCTTCTTCGCCTCGTTCCAGTACGTGACCCTGATCGGTGGCCAGTTGTTGGCGGTGCTGGTGGTGGTGATCCTGCAGCAGTTGCTCACTGAAGAAGAGCTGCGCGCCTGGGGCTGGCGCATTCCGTTCGTGGTCGGTGCCATCGCCGCGCTGATCTCGCTGATACTGCGCCGCTCGCTGCATGAGACCAGCAGCGCCGAAACCCGCAAGGACAAGGATGCCGGCACCATCAAGGGCCTGTTCCGCGACCACACGGCGGCCTTCATCACCGTGCTCGGTTACACCGCGGGCGGTTCGCTGATCTTCTATACCTTCACCACCTACATGCAGAAGTACCTGGTCAACACCGCTGGCATGACCGCGAAAAACGCCAGCTATGTGATGACCGGTGCGTTGTTCCTGTTCATGGTACTGCAGCCGTTCTTCGGCATGCTCTCCGACCGCATCGGCCGGCGTAATTCGATGATGCTGTTCGGCGCCCTGGGTACGTTGTTCACAGTGCCGCTGCTGATGGCGCTGAAAACCGTGAGCAGCCCGTTCATGGCCTTCGTGCTGATTACCCTGGCGTTGTGTATCGTCAGTTTCTACACCTCGATCAGCGGTCTGGTAAAGGCTGAGATGTTCCCGCCGCAGGTGCGCGCGCTGGGTGTGGGCCTGGCCTATGCGGTGGCCAATGCGGCGTTCGGCGGTTCGGCCGAGTACGTGGCCCTGGGCCTGAAGACCCTGGACATGGAAAACACATTCTACTGGTACGTGACGGCGATGATGGCGATTGCCTTCCTGTTCAGCCTGCGCCTGCCGAAGCAGGCGGCGTACCTGCACCACGATAATTAAGGACGTGGCATGACCAACCAACTGTTCGACGCCTACTTCACCGCGCCGGCCATGCGCGAGATCTTCTCCGACCGTGGCCGCCTGCAGGGTATGCTCGATTTCGAAGCGGCGCTGGCTCGGGCCGAGGCGGCCGCCGGGCTGGTCCCGCACAGCGCGGTAGCGGCCATCGAGGCGGCCTGTCACGCCGAGCGCTATGACATTGGCGCCCTGGCCAATGCCATCGCCACTGCTGGCAACTCGGCAATCCCGCTGGTGAAGGCGTTGGGCAAGGTGATCGCCAGTGGCGTGCCCGAGGCCGAACGCTACGTGCACCTGGGCGCCACCAGCCAGGACGCGATGGACACCGGCCTGGTCCTGCAGCTGCGCGCAGCCCTCGACCTGATCGAAGCCGACCTTGGCAAGCTGGCCGATACCCTGTCGCGCCAGGCCTTGCAGCACGCCGACACGCCGCTGGTGGGGCGCACCTGGCTGCAGCACGCCACCCCGGTAACCCTGGGCATGAAACTGGCCGGTGTACTGGGCGCCTTGACCCGTCACCGCCAGCGCTTGCAGGAGCTGCGCCCACGTTTGCTGGTACTGCAGTTCGGCGGCGCCTCCGGCAGCCTGGCCGCCCTGGGTAGCAAGGCGATGCCGGTGGCCGAAGGCCTGGCCGAGCAGCTCAAGCTGAGCCTGCCCGAGCAGCCCTGGCACACCCAGCGCGACCGCCTGGTGGAGTTTGCCTCGGTGCTGGGCCTGGTCGCGGGTAGCCTGGGCAAGTTCGGCCGTGATGTCAGCCTGCTGATGCAGACGGAGGCGGGGGAGCTGTTCGAGCCTTCCGCGCCGGGCAAGGGCGGTTCCTCGACCATGCCGCACAAGCGCAACCCGGTGGGCGCCGCAGTGCTGATCGGTGCCGCGACCCGAGTGCCGGGCCTGGTCTCGACGCTGTTCGCCGCCATGCCCCAGGAGCACGAGCGCAGCCTTGGCCTGTGGCATGCCGAATGGGAAACCCTGCCGGACATCTGCTGCCTGGTCTCTGGCGCGCTGCGCCAGGCCCAGGTGATTGCCGAGGGCATGGAAGTGGATGCCGCGCGCATGCGCCGTAACCTCGACCTGACCCAGGGCCTGGTGCTGGCCGAAGCGGTGAGCATCGTCCTCGCCCAACGCCTGGGCCGTGACCGCGCCCACCACCTGCTGGAGCAGTGCTGCCAGCGCGCCGTAGCCGAACAGCGCCACCTGCGCACCGTGCTGGGTGACGAGCCGCAGGTCAGCGCCGAACTGTCCGCCGAAGAACTCGATCGCTTGCTCGACCCTGCCCATTACCTGGGGCAGGCCCGCGTCTGGGTGGCGCGCGCCGTGTCCGAACATCAACGTTTCACTGCCTGAAGGAGACCGCTGTGGCGCACTTGCAACTGGCCGATGGCGTTTTGAACTACCAGATCGATGGCCCGGAAAACGCCCCGGTGCTGGTCCTGTCCAACTCGCTGGGCACTGACCTGGGCATGTGGGACACGCAGATTCCACTGTGGAGCCAGCACTTTCGCGTGCTGCGCTACGACACCCGTGGCCACGGTGGGTCGCTGGTCACTGAAGGCCCTTACCGCATCGAGCAGCTGGGGCGTGACGTGCTGGCCCTGCTCGATGGCCTGGACATCGCCAAGGCGCATTTCGTCGGCCTGTCGATGGGCGGCCTGATCGGTCAGTGGCTGGGCATCAATGCTGGCCAGCGCCTGCACAGCCTGACCTTGTGCAACACCGCGGCCAAGATCGCCAACGACGAGGTGTGGAACACCCGTATCGACACCGTGCTCAAGGGCGGCCAGCAGGCCATGGTCGACCTGCGCGATGCCTCCATCGCCCGCTGGTTCACCCCGGGCTTCGCCCAGGCCCAGCCAGCGCAAGCCCAGCGTATCTGCCAGATGCTGGCGCAAACCAGCCCGCAAGGCTACGCCGGCAACTGCGCCGCGGTGCGCGATGCCGACTACCGCGAGCAGTTGGGCCGCATCCAGGTGCCGGCGCTGATCGTTGCCGGTACCGAAGACGTGGTGACCACCCCGGAGCACGGCCGCTTCATGCAGGCCGGTATCGTGGGTGCCGAGTACGTCGACTTCCCGGCGGCGCACCTGTCCAACGTCGAGATCGGCGAGGCGTTCAGCCGCCGCGTGCTCGACTTCCTGCTGGCTCACTGAGGACACCGCCATGGACGAGAAACAACGTTACGACGCCGGCATGCAAGTACGCCGTGCAGTGCTTGGCGATGCCCACGTGGACCGCAGCCTGGAGAAGCTCAACGACTTCAACGGCGAGTTCCAGGAGATGATCACCCGTCACGCCTGGGGTGACATCTGGACCCGCCCGGGCCTGCCGCGGCATACCCGTAGCCTGATTACCATCGCCATGCTGATCGGCATGAACCGCAACGACGAGCTGAAGCTGCACCTGCGCGCGGCGGCCAACAACGGCGTGACCCGCGACGAGATCAAGGAGGTGCTGATGCAGAGCGCGATCTATTGCGGCATTCCGGCGGCCAATGCCACCTTCCACATGGCGGAGTCGGTGTGGGATGAGCTGGGCGTGGAGTCGCGACAGCAGTAATGCCTGTACCGGCCTATCGCCGGCAAGCCAGCTCCCACAGTGATTGCATCAGGCCTGAGGGCAGTGCAGTCCCTGTGGAGCTGGCTTGCCGGCGATAGGGCCATGAATGTTTACAGGGCCGCATTCTTCTGCCGCATGGCCACGGGCCCGGCGTTGGCCTCGACGGCGCGTTTCAGGGCCGGGCACAGGCCGAGCATGAATGCCGCTTCTGCCACCACGAACAACGGCCCGATGATCAGCCCGCTGACATCATCGACAAACGCCGGCTTGCGGCCTTCGTAGTAATGGCCGACGAACTGGATGATCCAGCCCACCACGAACGCCCCCAGCCCGGCGCCGAGCCACAGCGCTGTCGTCTGCATCGCCAGCACCTGGCCGACCCACAGGCATAGCCCCAGCAACACCCCCATCACCAGCCCGAAGCGCAGGTCCAGACGCAGGTAGAACCAGACCGAGGCTGATGCTGCCAGCAGGGCAGGGGACAGCCACATACCGGTCACGTCCCAACCCGGGCGCGACAACAGGATGGTGACCGCCAGCACGATCATGGGGATGCCCACGAAGTGGGTGGCGATGTTGCGTGGGTCGCGGTGGTAGCTGGCGTATTGGCTCAGGTGGTCGACGAGGTTTTTCATTGTTGTGCCTCCCTGGTTGCCTGATCGAGGTGTATTGCCTGTTCTGGCCTCTTCGCGGGTGAACCCGCTCCCACAGGTACAGCGCAGCCCTCAGGAACTGTGGTGACCCTGTGGGAGCGGGTTCACCCGCGAAAGGGCCGCTACAGGCGACCGGTATAGCTCAGGATAGACCGCCCCTGCCACCATCATCAGCTCAGCGAATGGCAGCAGCCCGCACTGGCGTATCCAGCCCCACTAGCGTCTCGATCATCGCCCGCGCCGCCGGCGACAGTCGGTAACCGCTGCGGCTGACGACGCCACAGCGCACGCTAAGCACTTCCAGCGCCGGCGGCAGGTTGCGCCAGTGCAGGCGCACCAGGCGGCCGCTGGCCAGGTCTTCGGCAACGGCTTCTTCGCTGGCGCTGCCGATGGCGTCGCTGGCCTGCACCACGCTGCGCAGTACGGCCAGGTGCTCGGTCTGCAGGTGCGGTGTGAAGTCGCTGCGCCCGCTCAGGTTGGCCAGGCGCTTGCGCACACCAGGGGCGAGCAGGGCGCTGGCCAGCGGGTAGCTGAACAGGTCGTTGGTCGACAGGCTGTCCTTGGCCAGCAACGGGTGCCCCGGGCGGCAGAAGAACAGGCCGGGGCGCGGTGAAAGGGGCTCGGTGTGGAAGTTGGGGTCGGCTTCGAACGGGCGTATATCGTCGACGAAAAACTCGATCTGTTCGCGGCGCAGGGCCTGGCCGAGGCGTTCGGCGTTGTCCACCAGCAGCGAGGTGCGGATGCCTGGGTGGCGTTCGAGGAAGTGGCGCAGGGCATCGGGCACCAGGCGCACGGCCAGCGCCGGGCCGCTACCGAAATGCAGCTCGCCGGCGTCGAGTTTGGTCATCTGCAGCACTTCGTTGCTCAGTTGTGCGGCACCTTGTACCAGGCGCCGGGCATGTTGCAGCACCACCAGGCCTTCGGGGGTGGGCGGTAGGGCTTTGCTGGCGCGGTCGACCAATGGGCAGCCGAAGCTGTGCTCCAGGCTCTGGATGGCGCGGCTGAAGGCGGGTTGGGTGATACCCATGGCCTCGGCGGCGCGGACGAAGCTGCGGTATTCGGTGAGGGCGATGAAGTAACGCAGCTGACGGAGGTCCATTTCACGGCTCTGGGGCGGGGATCAGGGGCCTATTCAAGCGGTTGCTGCATATGTCGTCAAAGAAGGTTTATTGATTTGTTTATAGCTTGAGGTTATTTGCGGTGGCATCTGGCCTCTTCGCGGATAAACCCGCTCCCACAGGTTCACCACAGATTCTGAAACTGTGGTGAACCTGTGGGAGCGGGTTTACCCGCGAAGAATTCAAAGCAGATTCAGCGGGTAACTCACGATCAACCGGTTCTCGTCGAACGAGTTGGTGCTGAAGTCCCGGCGCATGGTGGAGTTGCGCCACTTCACTGACAGGTCCTTGAAGCTGCCCGACTGCACCACATAGGCCAGCTCGGTTTCCCGTGCCCATTCCTTGCCATCGTCCACGCCGCCTGCGGTGACGTTGTCACCCTTGATGTAGCGGTTCATCAGGGTCAGGCCGGGTACGCCGACAGTGGCGAAGCTGAAGTCATGGCGCACCTGCCAGGAGCGTTCCTTGGCATTGTCGAAGCTGGAGTTGTAGCTGTCGTTGGCCAGGGTGCCGCCGCTGGTGCCGTTGACCCGCATCCAGGCGTTGTCGCCGCTGACCTTCTGCAGGCCGACGTAGAAGGTGTGGCCCTGGTACCGCGCCGAGAGCATGGCCGAGGCGGTGCGGTTGTCCAGTTCGCCAGCGCGTTCGGCGCCGTCTTCCTTGCCAATGAAGTAGCCCAGGTTGGCGCCCAGGGTCCAGTCGCCCAAGGGTTGGCTGTGCACCAGGTTGAGGTACTGCTGGCGGTAGATGTCCTTGAGCTGGGCATCCCACAGGCCGATCATGGTGCGCTTGTCGTTGAAGGTGTACTCGCCGCCGCCAAAGTTGAAACGGTCGGAGGTGAACGCTGCCTTACCGTTCAGCGACATGTCTTCCATGCTGGCGTCGTTGCGTGGGCTGTTGCCGCGGAACTGGCCGGCGTACAGGGTCAGACCGGCGATTTCCTTCGAGGTCAGCTGGCCGCCGCGGAAGGTCTGCGGCAGCGAGCGGCCATCGTCCGAGCGCAGGATCGGCAGTACCGGCATCCATTCACCCAATTTCAGCTCGGTTTCGGACAGCTTGGCTTTCAGTGCCACGCCCAGGCGGCCGAAGTCATCGGCGGGGCGGCCATCGTCGTGCACCGGCAACAGGTGGGTGTTGGTAGTGCCTTTGCCGCCGTCGAGCTTGACCGAGTACAGGCCCAGTACGTCCACGCCGAAACCGACGGTGCCCTGGGTGAAGCCGGAGCGGGCGTCGAGGATGAAGCTCTGCGTCCATTCCTCGGCCTTGGCCTGCGGGTGGGCCGGGTCGACGAAGTTGCGGTTGATGTAGAAGTTGCGCAGGTTGAGGGTGGCCTTGGCGTCCTCCAGAAAGCCACCGTTGTCGGCGGCGAACACGGGGAGTGCGCAGGACATGGCCAACAGGCCGGGCAGCAGCTGGCGTGCGGGTTGCAAAGTGCTCATCTGTCGTGGATCTCTTGTTTTTATGGGCGAGCCGGTGCGCTGCAGGATGCGGCCTGCAGGTGCGGGTCTTTTTGGATGAACCGGGGCAACGTTGCGTGGGGAGGATGGTGCGGGGTAGGGCAGGGGTGAGGCAATTCGCCGCAAACGGAAACGGGCGATAATCGAACGGAATGTTCCGGTTGGTTAATTGTTTTCCTGTACTGGCCTCTTCGCGGGTAAACCCGCTCCCACAGGTACTGCACTGCCTTCAGAATTCGTGCAAAACCCTGTGGGAGCGGGTTTACCCGCGAAGAGGCCAGTACAGGCAACCGACAAACAAAAAGCCCACCGTTAAAGGTGGGCTCTTTGCTGTAACAGGGCTGATCAGCTCTTCGGTGCTTCCACCGCTGCCTGCTGGTTGTTGCCCTGCCCGGTCTGCTCGTACCAGCCACCGCCAAGCGCCTTGTACAGGTTGACCTCGCTGGTCAGCTGCGACAGGCGGTCGCCGATCAGCGCCTGCTGGGCGCTGAACAGGTTGCGTTGGGCGTCGAGGAAGGTCAGGTTGCTGTCGATACCGATGCGATAGCGGCGTTCGGCCAGGCGGTAGTAATCCTGGTTCGCCTGCACCAGGTCGCGTTGCGCCTGCAGCTGCTCTTCGAAGGTCTTGCGCGCCGCCAGGCCATCGGAGACTTCCTGGAAGGCGGTCTGGATGGTCTTTTCGTACTTGGCGACGTTGATGTCCTTCTGGATCTTCGAGTAGTCCAGGCTGGCCTTCAGGCTGCCGGCGTTGAAGATCGGCAGGTTGATCTGCGGCTGGAACAGCCAGGTGCCCTGGCCGCCCGAGAACAGGTGGCCCATGTCGGGGCTCAGGCTGCCGGCATTGGCGGTCAGGCTGATGCTCGGGAAGAACGCTGCGCGGGCCGCGCCAATGTTGGCATTGGCGGCCTTGAGCAGGTGCTCGGCTTCCTGGATATCCGGACGACGCTGGAGGATGTCCGACGGTAGGCCAGCCGGTACTTCGGCCAGTTGGTCGGCATTGAGTTCCAGTGGCTTGGCCAGGTCGGCGGGAATGCCGGTGCCCAGCAGCACGGTCAGGCTGTTGACGTCCTGGGCGACCAGGCGCTGGTACTGCGAGTACTTGACCCGAGCGCCTTCCACGGCGGTACGCGCCTGGCTGACGTCGAGTGCCGAGGCTACGCCGACTTCGTTGCTGCGACGGGTGAGGTTGTAGCTTTCCTCGTAGGTCTTCAGCGTTTCTTCGGTCAGCTTGAACAGCGCCTGGTCGGCCTGCCAGGTGTAGTAGGCATTGGCCACGCTGGCTACCAGGCTGATCTGCGTGGAGCGACGCGCCTGTTCGCTGGACAGGTAGGTTTCCAGGGCCTGCTCGGTCAGGCTGCGTACACGGCCGAACAGGTCCAGCTCATAGGCGCTGACGCCCAGGGTAGCCGAGTACTGGCTGGTGATACCTGCTTCGCCAGTCTGCGACATGTTTGCCGGTACGCGTTGGCGGCTGCCACTGCCGGTGGCCGAAACCGCCGGGAACAGGTCGGCACGCTGGATACGGTACTGCGCACGGTAGGCGTCGATGTTCAACGCGGCGACGCGCAGGTCGCGGTTGTTGACCAGCGCGGTCTGAATCAGCTGCTGCAGTGCCGGGTCATGGAAGAACTGGCGCCAGCCCTGTTCGGCGGCGGCAACCTCCGCCGATTGCGTCGGCGAGTACGCAGGGCCTTGCGGCCACTGCTCAGCCACCGGCGATTCCGGGGTCTGGTAGTCGGGGATCAGCGAGCAGCCGCCAAGAATGAAAGCGGTTACCGCCAGGGACAACAAAGACTTGGTCATTGCCCAGCCTCATAACGTGGAGTTTCAGGGGTGGCGTCTTTTTCCGGCTCTTTGCTGCCGAACAGCGACGACACTGCGACGAAGAACAGTGGTACCCAGAAGATAGCCAGCACGGTCGCACTGATCATGCCGCCGATCACACCGGTGCCGATGGCGTGCTGGCTGCCGGCGCCGGCGCCACTGGCGATGGTCAACGGTACCACGCCGAGGATGAACGCCAGCGAGGTCATGATGATCGGGCGCAGACGCATGCGGCACGCCTCGATCGCCGCGTCGTACAGGCTGCGGCCCTGCTCGTGCAGTTCCTTGGCGAACTCGACGATCAGAATGGCGTTTTTCGCCGCCAGGCCGATGGTGGTCAACAGGCCGACCAGGAAGTACACGTCGTTGGACAACCCGCGCAGGCTGGTGGCGATCAGGGCACCGATGATACCCAGCGGTACTACCAGCACCACGGCGATCGGGATCGACCAGCTTTCGTACAGGGCTGCCAGGCACAGGAACACGAACAGTACCGAGAGGGCGAACAGCGCCGGCATCTGCGAGCCGGAGAGTTTTTCCTCGTAGGACATGCCGGTCCAGGAGAAGCCGATGCCGCTTGGCAGTTCGCCAGCAATGCGCTCGACTTCGGCCATGGCTTCACCGGTACTGTAGCCCGGGGCCGGTGCACCGAGGATTTCCATTGCCTCGACGCCGTTGTAACGCGACAGCTTCGGCGAACCGTAGGTCCATTCGCCCTTGGCGAAGGAGGAGAACGGCACCATTTCGCCGGCGCCGTTGCGCACGTACCACTTCTGCAGGTCTTCCGGGCTCATCCGCGCGTTCGGCTCGCCCTGGATGTACACCTTCTTGACCCGGCCACGGTCGATGAAGTCGTTGACGTAGCTGGCACCCAGGGCAATCGACAGGGTGTTGTTGATGTCGGCGATGGTCACGCCCAGGGCGCTGGCACGTTCGTCATCGATGGTCAGCTGGTACTGCGGCTCATCGTTCAGACCGTTCGGGCGCACGGCGCTGAGGATCTTGCTCTGCGCGGCCTTGGCCAGGAACTGGTTGCGTGCCTCCATCAGCTTGGTATGGCCGACACCACCGCGGTCCTGCAGGAACACGTCGAAGCCGGTGGCGTTACCCAGTTCCAGCACCGCAGGCGGGGCAAAGGCGAACACCATCGCGTCGCGGAAGGTGAAAAAGTGCTGCTGGGCGCGCTGGGCAAGGGCGAACACGCTGTTTTCCTTGGAGCGCTCATCCCACGGCTTGAGCATGATGAATGCCATACCCGAGCTCTGGCCACGGCCGGCAAAGTTGAAGCCGTTGACGGTGAACACCGAAGCCACGGTGTCGGCCTCTTCGCTGAGCAGGTACTCACGCATCTGGTCGACCACCACCTGGGTGCGCTCGGCACTGGAGCCGGCCGGGGTCTGTACCTGGGCGAACAGTACGCCCTGGTCTTCTTCCGGCAGGAACGCCGTAGGGATGCGGGCGAACAGCCAGATCATGCCGACCACGATCAGTGCGTAGGCCAGCAGGAACGGTACCTTGTTGCGCAGGATGGTGCCCACGCTGCGCTCGTAGCCGGTAACGCTGCGGTCGAAGTTGCGGTTGAACCAGCCAAAGAAGCCGCGCTTGGCCACATGGTGCTCGCCCTTCTTCAGCGGCTTGAGCATGGTGGCGCACAGGGCCGGGGTGAAGATCAGCGCCACCAGCACCGACAGGCCCATGGCCGAGACGATGGTGATGGAGAACTGCCGGTAGATCACACCCGTGGAGCCGCCGAAGAACGCCATGGGCAGCAGTACCGCCGACAGCACCAGGGCGATACCCACCAGGGCACCCTGGATCTGCTCCATCGAGCGCTTGGTCGCTTCCTTGGGCGGCAAGCCTTCCTCGGACATCACCCGCTCGACGTTCTCCACCACGACGATGGCGTCGTCCACCAGCAAGCCGATGGCCAGGACCATGGCGAACATGGTCAGGGTGTTGATGCTGAAGCCGGCAGCGGCAAGGATGCCGAAGGTACCCAGCAACACCACCGGTACGGTCATGGTGGTGATGATGGTGGCGCGGAAGTTCTGCAGGAACAGGTACATCACCAGGAACACCAGGACCACGGCTTCGATCAGGGTGTGGATCACGCCGCTGATCGATTCGGTGACCACCGGAGTGGTGTCATACGGGAATACCGCTTTCACCCCGGGCGGGAAGAACGGTTCCAGGTCGGCGATGGTCTGGCGCAGGGCCTTGGCGGTGTCCAGGGCGTTGGCGCCGGTGGCCAGCTTTACTGCCAGACCGGAGGCCGGCTTGCCGTTGAACTGTGCGCTGACGGCGTAGTTTTCACCACCCAGGCCAACCTGGGCGACATCACCCAGACGCACCTGCGAACCGTCGCTGTTGACCTTGAGCAGGATCTTCTCGAACTGCTCGGCAGTCTGCAGGCGGGTCTTGCCGATGATGGTGGCGTTCAGCTGGGTACCCGGCATGGCCGGCAGGCCGCCGAGCTGGCCGGAGGACACCTGCACGTTCTGCGCGGCCACGGCGGTCTTGACGTCGACCGGGGTCAGCTGGAACTTGTTCAGCTTGGCCGGATCAAGCCAGATACGCATGGCGTACTGCGCACCGAACACCTGGAAGTCACCCACACCCGCAGTACGCGAGATCGGGTCCTGCATGTTGGAGACGATGTAGTTGGCCAGGTCGTCCTTGGTCATGCTGCCGTCTTCGGACACCAGGCCGATCACCAGCAGGAAGTTCTTCACTGCCTTGGTGACGCGGATACCTTGTTGCTGCACTTCCTGCGGCAGCAGCGGGGTGGCCAGGTTCAGCTTGTTCTGGACCTGCACCTGCGCGGTGTCGGGGTTGGTGCCCTGCTCGAAGGTGGCGGTAATGGTCATGCTGCCGTCGGAGTTACTTTCCGACGACACATAACGCAGGTTGTCGATACCGTTGAGCTGCTGCTCGATCACCTGTACCACAGTGTCCTGCACGGTTTGCGCCGAGGCGCCCGGGTAGGTCACGGCGATGGCGATGGCCGGCGGCGCGATGCTGGGGTACTGGTTGATCGGCAGCTTCAGGATCGACAAGGCGCCGACCAGCATGATCACCAAGGCGATCACCCAGGCGAAGATCGGGCGATCGATAAAGAACTTCGACATGGTTTACTCCGCTTTGGCGTCTGCTTTCGCCGCGTTGGCCTGAACAGGGCTGGCCGGCTTCTTGACGTTGGTGGCTTCGCTGACCTTGACCTCGACGCCCGGGCGCACGTACTGCAGCCCTTCGGTGATCAGGCGGTCACCCGGGTTCAGGCCTTCCTCGATCAGCCAGTCGCTGCCCAGGGTACGGTTGGCCTTGAGCTGGCGCAGTTCGACCTTGTTCTCCTGGTTGACCACCAGCGCGGTCGGCGCGCCTTTCAGGTCGCGGGTCACGCCCTGTTGCGGGGCCAGGATGGCGTTGGCGTTGACCCCGGCCTTGAGCCGCGCATGCACGAACATGCCTGGCAGCAGGGTGTGATCGGGGTTGGGGAACAGGGCGCGCAGGGTGACCGAGCCAGTGGTCTCGTCGACCGCGACTTCGGAGAACTCCAGGCGGCCTTCCTGCTTGAACAGGCTGCCGTCTTCCAGCACCAGCTGTACCGAGGCGGCGTTGTCGCCGGCCTTTTGCAGCTGGCCGCTTTCCAGGTCACGGCGCAGCTTGAGCAGCTCGGCGGTGGACTGGGTGACGTCGACGTAGATCGGGTCGAGTTGCTGGATGGTGGCCATGGCGTTGGCCTGGCCATTGCTCACCAGTGCACCTTCGGTGAACGAAGAACGGCCGATACGGCCGCTGATCGGTGCCAGGACCTTGGTGTAGCGCAGGTCGATCTGCGCGCTCTTGAGCGAAGCCTCGGCCTGCAATCGTTTGGCATTGGCGTCGTCGTATTCCTGCTTGGAGACAGCCTGTTCGTCGATCAGCTGCTTGTAGCGCTCGGCCAGCGAGCGGGTGGCCTGCAGGTTGGCCTGGGCATTGGCCAGGTTGGCTTCGTACACGGCAGGGTCGATCTGGTACAGCTGCTGGCCTTCCTTGACCTCACTGCCTTCCTTGAACAGGCGCTTGAGGATGATGCCGTTGACCTGCGGGCGCACTTCGGCGACGCGGTAGGCACTGGTACGCCCCGGCAATTCCGAGGTCAGGGTGAAGGCTTGGGGCTGGATGGTCACGACGCCGACCTGAGGAGCCTGCGCCGCTGGCGCTGCTTCTTCTTTCTTACAGCCACTGAGCAGGGTGGCCAGGGCGACGGCGGAAACCAGAGCGGTAACGGCTGGCTTGAATTGCATGAGGATCCTCGGGTCGCTGGAGCTGGGAGACGCTCAAGAGTAGTGGAAGAGTCTTGATCTGGAAAAATTGCTATCCGGTGGATAAATAGCTTGCTAAGGAATATACTTACATTCATGGTTGTTTGTAAATACCGCTGGGTTGTACTCGGGTACTGCCACAGTCCTTGATTAGCTCATCCGCGAGGCACCCTGCAGAGGTGCCCCCGGAGTGTTCCCCGCACGCGCTGCGCGTTCGGGGCAGATGAGGTTTGTACTGCCATGGTCCGTCGAACCAAAGAAGAAGCCCAGGAAACCCGCGCCCAGATCATCGAGGCGGCGGAAAAGGCCTTCTACAAGCGCGGGGTTGCGCGAACCACCCTGGCCGACATCGCCGAACTGGCGGGTGTGACGCGGGGGGCTATCTACTGGCACTTCAACAACAAGGCCGAGTTGGTGCAGGCGCTGCTCGACAGCCTGCATGAAACCCATGACCACCTGGCGCGGGCGAGCGAAAGCGAGGACGAAGTGGACCCGCTTGGCTGCATGCGCAAGTTGTTGCTGCAAGTGTTCAACGAGTTGGTGCTCGATGCCCGAACCCGGCGTATCAATGAAATCCTGCATCACAAGTGCGAGTTCACCGATGACATGTGTGAAATTCGCCAGCAGCGCCAGGGTGCGGTGCTGGATTGCCACAAGGGCATCACCCTGGCGCTGGCCAATGCCGTGCGCCGGGGCCAGTTGCCAGGCGAGCTGGATGTCGAGCGCGCAGCGGTGGCCATGTTCGCCTATGTCGATGGCCTGATCGGGCGCTGGCTGTTGCTGCCTGACAGTGTCGATTTGTTGAAGGATGTCGAAAAATGGGTCGACACCGGGCTGGATATGCTGCGCTTGAGCCCGGCTCTGCGCAAATGACTCTTTGTGAAGGATTGTGAGGGAGTGTTACCCCTTTGTGTTAAGGGGCGATTAATGCTTTCGGATTGCTCAGCTGTGCAGGTTCTGCCGGCGCGCCGAGGTCTCTGTGGGAGCGGGTTTACCCGCGAACACCGGCGAAGCCGGTGCCATCCACCGCGCTGCCTTCTTCGCGGGTGAACCCGCTCCCACAGGGATCGCACAAGACGCAGGTTTGCAGCAAGGCAGCAGCCCCACAAAAGTACGGCCGCCTTCAGCGTCCGCGCAGTTGCCGGTCGGGCAATGCAAACGCTGCAATCAGTCCCAGCACGGCTACCCCGGCACTCCCCATCAACAACTGCCGGAACGTCTCCAGCAACCGCCCCTGTGTCACCAGGTCCACTTCGCCGGCCTTCAGGCTCCCCAGCAACGGATTACCCAGCGACTCGAACCCGCCCTGGTGCAGCAGCGCCAGCAGCAGGCTGGACATGCACGCCACCCCCATGGCCCCGCCCAGCGAGCGGAACAGGTTGGTGGTGCTGGTGGCCACGCCGATGTCCTTGCTGTCCACCGCGCTTTGCGTACCTACCAGCGAGGTCGGGAACTGCAGCCCGCAGGCGATGCCGGTCAGCAACATGAACAGCGCACTGGGCAAGGCCGACTGTGGCGGGGTCAGTGCCATGGCGAAAATGGCCAGCGGCATCAGCAGCGCGCCGGCCAGGATCTGCGGCTTGTAGCGCCCGGTCAGGCTGGTCATGCGCCCGCCGGTGAAGGCACCCATGGGCAGCCCCATCACTAGCGGCAGAAGGTGCAGGGCCGCGCTGTCGGCACCGGCGCCGGTGATGCTCTGGTAGCGCAACGGCATGAGCATGGTCAGAGAGATCGACTGGAAGCTGGCGAAGAAGATCACGCCCCAGCACAGCACCGCCACGCGGTTGCCGAACAGGCCGAGCGGCAGCAGTGGCTCCGGGCAGCGGCGTTCATGGGCGATGAACAGCACCAGGCCCAGCGCGGCGCAGGCGAACAGGGCCAGCACGGGTGGGGCGGCCCAGGCGTGGCCCTGGCCAACCAGGGTAATGCCCAGCAACAGGCTACCCAGGCCGAGGATCAGCAGCACGGCGCCGAGGTAGTCCACCTGCGCCTCGCGGCGCTGCGCCGGCATGCCGCCGAGGGCGCGGCGGATCGCCCACAGTGCAACCAGCCCCAGCGGCAGGTTGATCCAGAACACCCCGCGCCAGGACAGGTATTCGGTCAGCCAGCCGCCCAGCACCGGCCCGGCGACGCTGGCCACCGCGTGCATGCTGCTGAAGTAGCCCTGGTAGCGGCCGCGCTCTCGCGGGGGCACGAAGTCGCCGATGATCGCCTGGCTCACCGAGACCATGCCGCCGGCGCCAATGCCCTGCAGTACCCGGGCCAGCACCAGTTGCTGCATGTCCTGGGCCAGGGCGCAGGCGATCGAGGCCAGGGTGAACAGGCTGATGCCGGTGAGGATCATCCGGCGCCGCCCATACAGATCACCCAACTTGCCGTAGATCGGCACGGCCACGGTCATCGCCACCATGTAGCCAGAGATGACCCAGGCCAGCAGGCCGACATCGTTGAACTGCGCCGAAATCGCCGGCAGCGAGACGGCGACGATGGTCTGGTCCAGGGCGCCGAGGAAGATGGCCAGCATCAGGGCGGTGAGCACGTTGCGCAGGGTGGTGGGGGGCAGGGCGGCGGTCACGGGGATACCTTGTTTGTCTTTGGCGGCCTCTTCGCGGGTGAACCCGCTCCCACAGGTATGTCGCTGTTCCTGAGGGCAACGCCGTACCTGTGGGAGCGGGTTTACCCGCGAAAGGGCCCTTGGATTGTAACCTGAGTTAGGTAGCTTCCTATGTACTATCTGCATCCCCTATGCAAGATCGGCATTGGCGCATTCATCCAGTGCGGCATGGCTGCGTGATATCGTTGGTATGCCACAGAGGCTGAAAACCGGGGCCTGCACCAGCTTGGTGCAGCATTATGCCGCAGGGTTTTCGCGCCGCTGTCTCCCACACCTTTTATTCCTCTGCCTGCATGTCGAGCATGACCGCCCAGATGGCGACGGTTGGAACAGCCCAGGTAGACCCGATTACAGGGGTCGGTAGTTACCGTTCGAATTTCAACTTATTTTGCGGAGTGATCATGCCCAAGGCTTCCCATCAAGATCTGCGTTTTGCCTTCCGCGAGCTGCTCGCTTCAGGTTCCTGTTATCACACCGCATCGGTGTTCGACCCGATGTCGGCACGCATTGCCGCAGACCTGGGCTTCGAGGTCGGCATCCTCGGTGGTTCCGTCGCTTCGTTGCAGGTACTGGCCGCACCGGATTTCGCCCTGATTACCCTCAGCGAGTTCGTCGAGCAGGCCACCCGTATTGGTCGCGTGGCGCAACTGCCGGTGCTGGCGGATGCCGACCACGGCTATGGCAACGCGCTGAACGTCATGCGCACGGTCATCGAACTGGAGCGCGCCGGCGTGGCTGCGCTGACCATCGAGGACACCCTGCTGCCGGCCCAGTTCGGGCGCAAGTCCACCGACCTGATCCCGGTTGAAGAGGGCGTTGGCAAGATCCGTGCGGCGCTGGAGGCACGGGTCGATTCGTCGCTTTCGATCATTGCCCGGACCAACGCTGGCGTGCTCACTACCGAAGAAATCATCGTGCGTACCCAGAGTTACCAGAAGGCCGGAGCCGACGGTATCTGCATGGTGGGGGTGAAGGACTTCGAGCAGCTTGAGCAGATTGCCGAGCACCTGACGGTGCCGCTGATGCTGGTGACCTACGGCAACCCGAACCTGCGCGACGACGAGCGCCTGGCGCGCCTGGGCGTGCGCATCGTGGTCGATGGTCACGCGGCCTACTTTGCCGCGATCAAGGCCACCTACGACTGCCTGCGGCTGCAGCGCGGCCAGCAGAACAAGTCGGAAAACCTCAGCGCCACCGAGCTCTCGCACACCTACACCCAGCCCGAGGACTACATCCGCTGGGCCAAGGAATACATGAGCGTCGAGGAGTGACAGCGCGCTCCCTGTAGGAGCGTCACAGGTCCCGATCCCACTCGGGTTCGTCCTGGAACCGCTGCACGAGAAAATCCAGCATGCTGCGCAAGGTCGCCGGCATGTGCTTGCGTGAGGTGTACACCGCATTCAGGTTCAGCTCGCGCGGCCTGGCCTCGGGCAGCAGGCGCACCAGCTCGCCCCGGCGCAGGGCCTGCGCAGCCTGGTAGGTCGGCAGCATGGCGATACCAGCGCCGGCCAGCGCCGCCTTCTGCAGTGTCATCGCCTCATTGGCACTGATGTTCCCCGCCACCGGCACAGCGACCTGCTGGCCGGCCACCTCGAAATGCCACAGGCTGTGGCCGAAGTAGGCATGGGTCAGGCAATTGTGCCGGCTCAGCTCCTCGACCCGTTGCGGCGTGCCGTGCTCGCGCAGGTAGGCCGGTGCCGCACATACCGCCGAGCGGCACACGCTCAGACGCCGGGCGATCAGGTTGGGGTCAAGGTCATTGCTGGTGCGGATGGCCAGGTCGATGCGCTCGTCCACCAGATTGACCGTGCGATCGAGCATCTGCAGTTCCACCTTCACCCCGGGGTAGCGCCGCACGTAGGCAGCCACTGCATCCACCAGCTGTGCCTGGCCGAACGAGGTGCTGACACTGATGCGCAGTGCGCCCTTGGGCGCGTCATCCGGCTGCTGCACCGCGGCCTGCAGGTCGCCGGCCAGTTCCAGCAGTTGCCGGCAGCGGGGCAGGGTTTCCTGGCCGGCGGCGGTGAGGCTGAGCTTGCGCGTGGTGCGCTGCATCAGCCGTGCGCCAACCCAGTCTTCCAGCTCTGCCAGGTAGCGCGACACCACCGGTCGGGACAGCTGCAGATGATCCGCCGCCGCCGACTGGCTGCCCAGGTCGACGACGGTGACGAAAACGCGCATGGCGTTGAGACGGTCCATGATTTGCCCGATTTCAGAAACAAACTATGTTCGAGCATCGCATTTTTTGTCATGGATTGGGCAACTAAGCTGGTGGGCATTGTTCATCTGACGGGTGTTTGCGATGTCTCTTTTCACTCCCTTGCGTGGCTTGCTGCTGGCTTGCGTGACCCTGGCCGGCCCGGCGCTGGCTGCCGAACCCTTGCGGCTGGAGGTGTACAACCCCGGGCACGAGGCGATTTTCCCGGTCTCTTCGGTGATCGTCAGTGGCGAGCACGAAGCCATCCTCGTCGATGCCCAGTTCGGCAAGGCCCAGGCCGAGCAGCTGGTGCAGCGCCTGCGGGCAGGTGGCAAGCAGCTGACCAGCATCTACATCAGCCATGGCGACCCGGACTACTACTTCGGCCTGGATACCCTGACCCAGGCCTTCCCCGACGCCAAGGTGCTGGCTTCGGCCGCCACGGTTGCCCATATCCGCCAGACCATGGATGCCAAGCTGGCTTACTGGGGCCCGCAGATGGGCGCGGACAAGCCAGCGCGGCTGGTGCTGCCACAGGTGCTCGAAGGCAACCGCCTGACGCTGGAAGGGCAGGCCCTCGAGGTGATCGGCCTGGACGGCCCGCAACCTGACCGCAGTTTTGTGTGGATTCCGTCGATCAAGGCGGTGGTCGGTGGCGTGGTGGTGTCGGAGAACATTCATGTGTGGATGGCCGACACTCAAACGGCCAAATCCCACGCCGACTGGCTCGGCACCCTGGCGCACATCGAAGCGCTGGCGCCGCGCACGGTCATCCCCGGGCACTACCTGGGGGACAGCAGCCGATCGCTTGAGGCCGTGCATTTCACGGCGAACTATATTCGTGATTTCGACGCCGAGACCGCCAAGGCGAAAGACGCCGGTGCGTTGATCGCGGCGATGAAGCGACGTTACCCGGGCCTGGCTGATGAAAGCTCGCTGGAGCTGGGGGCCAAGGTCGCCAAGGGCGAGATGAAGTGGTAATTCCGTTCAACTGATGGAGAGTATCCCATGAGCAAGATCGCAATCATCGGTGCCACTGGCCGCGCTGGCAGCCAGTTGCTGGAAGAGGCCCTGCGCCGTGGCCACAGTGTGCTGGCCATCGCCCGCGACCCGTCGCGGCTGCAGGGGCGGGACGGGGTGACCGTCAAGGCGCTGGATGCCAAGGACAGCGCGGCCCTGCAAGCGGCGGTCGCGGGTGTGGATGCGGTGCTGAGTGCAGCGCATTTCTCGACCATCGAACCGCACGCCATCATTGAGCCGGTCAAGCGGGCCGGGGTCAGGCGCCTGCTGGTGGTGGGTGGTGCCGGCAGCCTGTTGCTGCCATCGGGGCATCGAGTGATCGACAGCCCGGACTTCCCCGAGGCATACAAGGCCGAGGCCACTGCCGGTGTGCGTTTTCTGGAGGTGTTGCAACGGGAGCCGAACCTGGACTGGACCTTCCTGTCGCCGTCGGCGGAGTTCGTTGAAGGTGAGCGCAGCGGGCACTACACGCTGGGCAAGGATCATCTGCTGATCGGTGCGGATGGCAAGAGCTGGATCACCTTTGCCGATTACGCGATTGCCATGCTCGACGAGCTGGAAAAGCCGCAACATTCGCGGCAGCGGTTCACGGTCGGGTACTGAGTCGCCTGCTTCGCGGGCACGCCCGCTCCCACAGGTAAAGCACAGGTCTTGGAATCTGTGCAGTACCTGTGGGAGCGGGCGTGCCCGCGAAGAGGCCCTCACTTGCTGGCCTGGTGTTCCAGCCAATCCAGCAACTCCCCCAACCCCGCCGGCAAGCTCCTGGCCTGGCTCACCAGGTAATACCCCTTGCCGGTCATCACCTTCAGCGCAAACGGCATGCACAACCGCCCCCCGCGCAAGTCATCGCCGATCAGCGACCAGTCGCCGATGGCCACGCCGGTCCCCTGCGAGGCCATGGCCATCGCCATGTCCAGCGTCTCGAAATGCTGCTTCGGCCCTTGAGTGCCCAGCGTCACCCCCGCTGCCTGCAGCCACAACCGCCAGTCATGCTCATCCCGCGACGGGTGCAGCAGCATGTGTCGCGCCAGGTCCTCGACCTGCTGCAACGGTACCGGCCCCTGGCGCAATGACGGCGCGCACACCGGCGTCAGCTGCTCATCGAACAGCTTGCGCACGCGCAGCCCGTGGTTCGGCGCCTCGCCGTAGACCACCGCCGCATCGAAACCCTCGCGGCGGAAATCCACCCCATGCTGCACCGTGGTGGTCAGCTCCACCGGCACATCCGGGCGTAACGCCTGCCATTCCATCAGGCGCGGCAGCAGCCAGCGCATCACGCAGGTCGGAGCCTTGAGCTGCAAGGTAGTGCTGCGCCCACCTACCTCACGCACCCCTTGTTCGATCAGCGCGAACACCTGCTGCACTCGTGGCAGCCAGTCCTGGCCTTCACGGGTCAGGCTCAGCCCGCGGGCCTGGCGCTGGAACAAGGCATAACCCAGGTGCTCCTCGAGGGCCGCGATCTGCCGGCTGACGGCGCCCTGGGTGATATGCAGCTGTTGCCCTGCACGGGTGAAGTTGCAGTGCTGGGCGGTGACCAGAAAGGTATGCAGGGCGGGTAGGGGGGGGAGGCGTTTCATTGCGCTAAGCCATGATTACAGAACATGGCTAGTATGTGTTTTTTTGCATTGTGGCGATAGCCGTGGCTGGGTCCAATAAGGGCATAACCCAACCAAGATTCATGGTGAAACCCGATGGCAACCTGCGGCGAAGTACTGGTAAAACTCCTTGAAGGCTATGGCGTGGACCATGTCTTCGGCATTCCTGGTGTACATACCGTGGAGCTCTACCGCGGACTGGCCGGCTCGTCCATCCGTCATGTCACCCCGCGCCACGAGCAGGGTGCCGGGTTCATGGCCGACGGCTATGCGCGGACCCGCGGCAAGCCCGGGGTGTGCTTCATCATCACCGGCCCGGGCATGACCAACATCACCACCGCCATGGGCCAGGCCTATGCCGACTCGATCCCGATGCTGGTGATTTCCAGCGTGCAGTCCCGCGACCAGCTGGGCGGTGGCCGCGGCAAGCTGCATGAGCTGCCCAACCAGGCGGCACTGGTGTCGGGTGTTGCTGCGTTTTCCCACACCTTGATGAGTGCCGATGACCTGCCACAGGTGCTGGCCCGGGCGTTCGCCGTGTTCGAAGGCGCCCGCCCGCGGCCGGTGCATATCGAGATCCCGCTCGACGTGCTGGTCGAACCGGCCGATCACCTGCTGCCGGGGCGCCCGGTGCATGGCAGCCGGGCGGGGGCAGCGCCACAGGGCGTGGCGCAGATGGCCGAGCGCCTGGCCAATGCACGGCGGCCATTGATCCTGGCCGGGGGCGGCGCGTTGGCTGCCGGCGCTGCGCTGGCGCGCCTGGCCGAACTCCTTCAGGCCCCGGTGGCGCTGACCATCAATGCCAAGGGCTTGCTGCCGTCCAGCCACCCGCTGCAGATCGGCTCGACGCAGTCGTTGCCGGCCACACGGGCGCTGGTGGCCGAGGCCGACGTGGTACTGGCAATCGGTACCGAATTGGCCGAAACCGACTATGACGTGACCTTCAAGGGTGGTTTCGAGATCCCGGGCAGCCTGTTGCGCATCGATATCGACCCGGACCAGACCGTGCGCAATTATCTGCCGGAGCTTTCGCTGGTGGCCGATGCCGCACTGGCCGCCGAAGCGCTGCTCGGTGCCTTGCAGGCCCTGCCGCAGCCGATGCGCGAAAGCACCTGGGGGGTGGCGCGCGTGGCCAATCTGCGCCAGGCACTGGCGACGGGTTGGGACCAGCCGACCCTGAGCCAGACGCGCTTGCTGACGGCGATTCTCGAGCGCCTGCCCAATGCCATTCTGGTGGGCGATTCGACCCAGCCGGTGTACACCGGCAACCTGACCCTGGACATGGACCAGCCACGGCGTTGGTTCAATGCCTCGACCGGCTACGGCACCCTGGGTTATGCGTTGCCGGCGGCCATGGGCGCCTGGCTGGGCAGCGCGGAACAGGTCGGCGAGCGTGCGCCTGCGGTGTGCCTGATTGGTGATGGCGGTTTGCAGTTCACCTTGCCGGAGCTGGCCAGCGCGGTGGAGGCGCAAGTGCCGCTGATCGTGCTGCTGTGGAACAACCAGGGGTATGAGGAGATCAAGAAATACATGGTCAACCGGGCGATCGAGCCGGTCGGGGTGGATATCCACACCCCGGACTTCATTGGTGTGGCGCGGGCCCTGGGCGCGGCGGCGGAGCAGGTGGCGGATGTGGCGCAGTTGCAGGCGGCGTTGGGGCACGCGGTGGAGCGCAAGGGGCCGACCCTGATCCAGGTTGACCAGAATCAGTGGCAGGGGGCTGTGTTGGGTTGAGGAATTGCTATTGCCTGAGCTGGCCTCTTCGCGGGTGAACCCGCTCCCACAGGTACTGCACAGTTTTCAGTTTCTGTGCAAAACCTGTGGGAGCGGGTTTACCCGCGAAAGGGCCGGGGCAGGCGAAGGCTGAACTTCAGCCAGCAGTCGCCCGCAACCTGGCCACATCACGAATCGGCGGCGCGCCATACAGCCGGCTGTATTCACGGCTGAACTGTGACGGGCTTTCATACCCCACCCGATAGGCCGCCACCGCTGCCTCCAGCCCGTCATTGAGCATCAACCGCCGCGCCTCCTGCAGGCGCAGTTGCTTCTGGTACTGCAACGGGCTCATCGACGTCACGGCCTTGAACCGGTGGTGCAAGGTCGAGGTGCTGAGGTTGACCTCCCGTGCCAGGTCCTCGATGCGCAAAGGCAGCTGGTAGTTCTGGTTGAGCCAGGTAATGGCCTGGCAAACCCGGTGGGTCTGGCTGTTGGCCAAGGCGATTTCGTACAACCGATAACCCTGCGGCCCACGCAGCAGGCGGTAGAGAATCTCCCGGCGGAACAGTGGCGCCAGCATCGCGATGTCGCGCGGGGTATCCAGCAGGCGGATCAGCCGCAGCAGGGCGTCGAGCAACGCGGCATCGGTTCTTTCCACATACAGGCCACGACCGGAAGGCCGGTTGGGCACCAGCATCGGCCCGCTGTCGGCGATCAGCTGGCTGATCTCGGCCGGGTCCAGGTCCATGCGCAGGCCAAGGCTGGGGTGCTCGGGGCTGGCGTCGAGCCTCACGCCGCTCAACGGCAAGGTTACCGAAACCACCATGTAGTGCAGCGGGTCGTAGGCGTACTGCTCGTCCCCGAGGAACAGGCTCTTGCTGCCCTGGGCGAGGATGCACAGCGCGGGTTGCGCCAGGGTCGGCACCGAGCGCACGTTCTCGGTGTAGCGCACCAGGTACAGGTCATCGATGGCCGATGCCGGGCCGTGAGGCTCGCCGGCGTGGCGGCGGATCAGCTCGGCCAGCTCCTGGCGTTGCAGTTCCAGGCTCGGGTCGATGGACGTGGCGGTGGTCATGATGGCTTTCCTCTGCTGACCGACGCAGCATAGGTTTGGGCAATGGCGGGCGCTAGTCAAAAGCTGCACGTCGATTGCCTGATCCTGCCGCGCCGCAGGATCAGGCAATCGCCGAGCAGTAATGGCCTAACGCGCCGCGCGGGTGAGCCCCTAACCTTGGCAACCTGGCTTTTCCGTCCGCCTGCTTCAAGGAGATTGTGCAATGACCCCGACACAACCGGTCACCCACCTTGCTTTCATCCGTGCCAGCAGCGGGCGCTCGGCGGAGCTGGGCGCGCGCCTGCGTGACCTGCTCGAGCCATCGCTGCGGGCACCGGGCTGCCTGAGTTTCACGGTGCAGCGTTCGCAAGCTGATGCCGACTTGTGGTTGCTCAGTGGCAGCTGGCGGGACCAGCAGGCGATGAGTGGCTACTTTGCTTCGCCAACGCTGGAGGTGTTTGGTGAGTTGGTACAGGCGCGAGTGGTCAGTAGTCTGGACTTGCATACCTTTGATTGAGGTGTTGCCTGTTCTGGCCTCATCGCCGGTACAGGTGAATAGGGTAAGATGCTGCCCCTTGATCAACCAGGTAGATTGCAACATGGCACGTAGGGAATTCCCGCATTTCGAAGCGGTTTCGGCGATGGTCCCGGTAGAAGGTGGTGGCTACAACGCGGCCATCGCGGTCAAGGCCCTGGGCATGGGCGGTGCGCCGCGCTTTCACAAGATTCTTGACGGCCAGGTGTTCAAGGGCGCCGTGGCCGCCGACGAAGCGGCCACGGCCGAGTTGCAACGCCTGCAGGGCGTCAGCGAAGAAGGTGAGCTGATCTGGTGATCAGGCCGGCGGGCGGGCCATCTTGAACAGGTTGCCCAGCTCGAAATAGTCTGCCGGGCCACCGCCACGCAGGATCGGTTCGGCAGCAGCGGTATCGTAGATGCCGTTCTTCAACAGGTGCTCGGCAATGTGCACCGCCACCACTTCACCCAGGATCAGCCAGCTGGGCACCGGTTCCTGATCGGCCCGCTTGAGCTGGACGATCTGGCTGACCTTGCACTCGAAGGCCACCGGGGTTTCGCCGACACGCGGCACGTTGACAATGCTCGACGCTGTGGCAGTGAGGCCGCTCAATTCGAATTCGTTTATCTCGGCGGCAACCGGTGCGCAGCTCTGGTTCATCTGCTCGGCCAACGGGCGGGTGGCCAGGTTCCAGACGAACTCGCCGGTCTGCTCGATGTTGTTCAGGCTGTCTTTGCGCCCGACGCTACAGAAACCGATGATCGGCGGGATGTAGTTGAAGGCGTTGAAGAAGCTGTAGGGCGCCAGGTTCAGGCGGCCTTCGCGGTCCTGTGAGGAAATCCAGCCGATAGGGCGGGGGCCGACGATGGCGTTGAACGGGTCGTGGGGCAGGCCGTGGCCTTTGGCGGGTTCGTAGTAATACATCTGTGCTGGGCTTGCTGGCCCTACCTCCTGGTGGACAAGGTGCCTAGTGTGCCAAGCCTGTGCTCGCCTGCAAATGATCAAGCCCGGCCGAAGCCGGGCTGGGTGCGCGCATCAGGGATCAGCTGATGCGGTGGGCGTTGGTGCGTTCGAAGCCGTCTTCGGCGAAGCGTTGGCCACCGGTGCGGTCGAAGCCGTCTTCGGCGAAGCGTTGGCCACCGGTGCGATCGAAACCGTCTTCAGCAAAACGCTGGCCACCGGTGCGGTCGAAACCGTCTTCAGCAAAGCGCTGGCCACCGGTGCGGTCGAAGCCGTCTTCTGCGAAGCGTTGGCCGCCGGTGCGGTCGAAACCATCTTCAGCGTAGGCAGCGGATTGGCTCTGGGCCGCTGCGAAGGTGTGGGCGTTGGTGCGGTTGAAGCCATCTTCGGCGAAGGCGCCAGTAGCGAAAACCGAGAGGGCCAGGGTGAGGATCAGTTTGTTTTTCATGGTCGTTGCTCCAGGGGTTCTTGAGGTTGTTTGTTTCTATGGGTTTAATCCTACGCCGATTAATTTGATTAAAAAGCGCAAATAATAGTGCTTAAAAATCGAATAATTCGATATGTGTTGGCGTGGATTCTGTGGCTCTGGCAGCGGTTCTGGCTCAGGATGTGCCTGCCCATAAGGCGACGTTCTGCCAGCCATTTCAGCTTGAGAGGGGGAAATTAATGGGGCGTTAAGGATGAAAGATCTTTCATTGAAGGCTGCTCAACGCATTTTTCATACATCACCAACCGATTTTTCAAATGCTGCTCAGCACCATCGCCGCACCTCAAACCGGAGCGGCACAACAATGAACAAACTCCCGCAAATCACCTTGGCCTTCTGGGTCATGAAGATCTGCGCTACCACCCTTGGCGAAACGGCAGGTGACTTGCTGTCGATGACCCTGAACATCGGCTATGCCCTTAGCTCGCTGCTGCTGATCAGCGTGTTCCTGCTGACCCTGCTCGGCCAGCTGTACTCGCGCCGCTACCACCCGATGCTGTACTGGCTGGTGATCCTCTCTACCAGTACTGCCGGCACCACCATGTCCGACTTCATGGACCGCACCCTGGGCCTGGGCTATGCCGCAGGTTCGGCCATCCTCATCGGCATCCTGCTGTTGACCTTCCTGGTATGGCGCCTGAGCGGCAACCCACTGGATGTCACCCGCATCAAGAACCGCACGGGCGAGCTGTTCTACTGGGTGGCTATCCTGTTTTCCAACACGCTGGGCACTGCTCTGGGCGACTACCTGGCCGATGACTCGGGGCTCGGGTTTGCCGGTGGTGCACTGCTGATCGGCAGTGCCATCGCCTTGGTGGTGGTGGCCCGCTACTGGACGCGCATCCCCGGCGTGGTGTTGTTCTGGGTTGCGTTCGTGCTCACCCGGCCGTTCGGCGCCACCCTGGGCGACTTCCTCACCAAGCCTCACGAGAAGGGCGGCCTGGACTTCGGCACGGTCGGCTCTTCGGCGGTATTGGGCGGGGTGTTGCTGGTGCTGGTGCTGATGGCCACCTGGTACCAGCGCCGTGAACCGCGTCAGGTGTTGGAGATGTCCTGAGCCTGCTTTCAGGTACCTATGAGCCGATTAATTGGGCTATTCGGCTCACATGGTGAGCCGAATAGGATTTCTAATCGGCTCGTCAGAGGGTTTTGGAGGTATGGCTTGATGTTTGCGGTGTTGCTGAAATCGAGCGCCGCCCGCGCGGCGCTCGATCTGATAGGCGCTGAACCGCTCACGACGAACGCCTGGCAACCCTGACATATCCTCAAACGCCCGATAAAAAAGGGGCGCCCCATGCACTGGAGCGCCCCTTTTCAGTATTGCCAGGCCAGCATCACTCAGTGGTAATTCGCGAGTGCTGCTTGGTGTCCTTCATGGTCGCGTACACCAGCAACGAGCAGGCGATGCAGGCGGTGACGTACCAGTAGAAGCCGCTCTCCATGCCCGCGCTCTTGAACCACAGGGCCACGTACTCGGCGGTGCCGCCGAAGATCGACACGGTCAGGGCATACGGCAGGCCCACGCCCAGGGCGCGGATTTCAGTGGGGAACAGCTCGGCTTTGACCACGGCGTTGATCGAGGTGTAGCCACTGACGATGATCAGCGCCGCCATGATCAGGAAGAAAGCGCCCCACCAGGTCTGGATGGTGTGCAGGGTGCTGAGGATCGGTACGGTGAACAGGGTGCCGAGCACGCCGAAGGCGATCAGGATCGGGCGTCGACCGATCTTGTCGGACAGGCCGCCGATCACCGGCTGCAGGCACATGAACAGGAACAGCGTCGCGGCCGAGATGGTGGTCGAGTCGCTGATGCTCATGCCCACGGTGTTGACCAGGTACTTCTGCATGTAGGTGGTGTAGGTGTAGAAGGCCAGGGTGCCGCCCATGGTCAGGCCGACCACGGTCATCAGCTCCTTGGGGTGGCGCAGCAGGGTGCGCATCAGGCTTTCCTTGGCCTTTTCCTTCTTGGTGAAGGAGGCGGTTTCTTCCATGCCGCGACGCAGGTACAGGGCTACCACGGCGCACAGCGCACCGATCACGAACGGAACGCGCCAGCCCCAGGCATACAGCTGCTCGGTGGTCAGGGTCTGTTGCAGGACAATCAGTACCGCCAGGGCGATGAGCTGGCCGGAGATCAGGGTCACGTACTGGAAGCTGGAGAAGAAGCCACGGCGGTCCTTGCTGGCCATTTCGCTCAGGTAGGTAGCCGAGGTGCCGTATTCACCGCCCACCGACAGGCCCTGCATCAGGCGTGCGATGACCAGCAGGATTGGCGCGGCGACGCCGATGGTTTCGTAACCCGGGGTCAGGGCGATGACCAGCGAGCCGGCGCACATCAGCAGCACCGAAGCCATCAATGCGGCCTTGCGGCCTTTGCGGTCGGCGTACAGGCCCATCAGCCAGCCACCGATCGGGCGCATGAGGAAGCCCACAGCGAAGATCGCGGCGGTATTGAGCAATTGTGCGGTGGAGTCGCCGGCCGGGAAGAAGGCCTTGGCGAAGTACAGCGAGAATGCGGCGTAGACGTACCAGTCGTACCATTCGACCATGTTGCCGATGGACCCGCTGAAGATCGACTTCAGGCGGCTGGCGGTGGTTTTTTCTGCGGCAGGCGCGGTGGCCGCCCCGGCGGGCAGGGAGGTGGCATTATCCATCAGGGATACCTTCTCGTTGTTTTTGTGGAGCGCGCCGTGGCGCAGCTTGCACAGGTGATTGCAGAAGGTGTGCCAAATGGGTGCATGGGGCTTCAAATGGGGGCGCTGTGCGCACCTTCGCGGGCACGCCCGCTCCTACAGGTACCGCGTGGCGCCTGACGTGTCGCAGTTCTTTGTAGGAGCGGGCGTGCCCGCGAAGGGCTGCAACGCAGCCCCAAAAAATCTTGAAAATGAGCGGCTTTTTGCTTACTGGCTGAGCGCTATAGGCGGATTTTCGCTCATTCCCGCCCAATAAAATCCTCGCGTACCAAACCATGCCGCAGCATCTTTTCGTTAAGCGTGCGCCGCGGCAGCTGCAAGGCCTCCATCACCGCCTTGATTTCGCCCCCATGCTGGCGCAGCGCCGCGCGCAGGCATTGCGCCTCGAACGCTTCCATCTGCTCGCCCAGCGACTGCCCGGCAGGCGCCACCTCGATGTTCGGCGAACCCAGCCCCAACGCATGGCGTTCCGCCGCATTGGCCAGTTCACGCACGTTGCCTGGCCAGTCATGCGACAGCAGCTGCGCCAGTTGTGCACCCGACAGCGGCGGGGCCGCACGGCCAAGCTTTTCGCCGGCGGCACGGGCAAAGTGCTCGAACAGCAGTGGAATGTCCTCACGTCGCTCACGCAATGGCGCCAGGCGCAACTCGGCCACGTTCAGGCGATAGGCAAGGTCTTCGCGGAAGCGCCCGGCGCGGGCTTCTTCGAGCAGGTCGGGCTTGGTCGCGGCAATGATGCGCAGGTCGACGCTGATGCTCTGGTTGGCCCCCAGGCGCTCCAGCTTCTGTTCCTGGATCACCCGCAGCAGCTTGGCCTGTTGGGCCAGTGGCATGCTTTCGATTTCGTCGAGGAACACTGTGCCACCGTTGGCGTACTCCAGCTTGCCGATGCGCTTGCCCTGAGCGCCGGTAAAGGCGCCGCTTTCATGGCCGAACAGCTCGGCCTCGAACAGCGACTCGGGGATGGCTGCACAGTTGAGGGCGACGAACGGCTTGCCGGCGCGCGGGCCAAAATCGTGCAGGCAGCGGGCCACGCGCTCCTTGCCACTGCCGGTTTCGCCACGGATCAGCACATTGACCGGCAGGCTGGCCAGGTCCAGCACTTGCCGGCGCAGCTGTTGCAGGCCCTGGGACATGCCCAGTAGCGTGCCTTCCAGGCGTGACTTGAGGTCGGCCTGCTCGTGCAGCCGGCGGTTTTCCAGCACCAGCTGGCGCTTTTCCAGGGCCCGGCGCAGGCTGCCCAGCAGGTGCTGCGGGGTGAAGGGTTTTTCCAGGAAGTCATAGGCCCCGCAGCGCATGGCTTCCACCGCCATGGGCACATCGCCGTGGCCGGTCAGCAGGATCACCGGCAAGTCGGGGTCGTCCGCCTGCAGGCGTTCGAGCAATTGCAGGCCATCCATGCCCGGCATGCGCACATCGCTAATGATCACCCCGGGAAAGTGCCGCGGCAGGTGCGCCAGGCATTCCTCGGCGCGGGCGAACAGTTGCACGCTGAAGCCGGACAGGCTCAGCCATTGTTCGACCGCAGTGCGGATACTGGCTTCATCGTCGACGACGATCACTGAATTCAACATACAGGCTCCAGGTCACGGGGCAGGGTAAGGCTCAGGCGCGCACCGCCGGGCAGGTTTTCGGCCTGCAGTTGGCCACCGGCCTCATGGACGATACCGTAGGAAATGGCCAGGCCCAGCCCCAGGCCTTCGCCCACCGGCTTGGTGGTGAAGAACGGGTCGAAGACCTTGGCCAGGTCGGCCTCGGCGATGCCGCCGCCCGAATCCAGCACGCTCAGGCGCCACAGTTCGCCGTCGGGCTCGATGCGGATTTCCAGGCGTTTGTAGCGCTTGTCGGCCATGGCGTCGAGGGCATTGCGCAGCAGGTTGATCAGCACCTGCTCCAGGCGAATGGCATCGCCGCGCACCCAGGCCGGGCGCGCCAGGTACAGGGCTACCTCCACTTCTTCACTGCGGATGCGCGCTTCCAGCAGGTGCAAGGCCTGGTCGACCACGGTGGCCAGGTCGAGGCGCTCGCGCAGGCCGACCGGGCTGTTGCGGGCGAAGGTTTTCAGGTGGCTGGTGAGCGCGGCCATGCGCGTGAGCATCTGCTCCAGCGGTTCCAGCGCCCGGCGTGCTTCGTCATGGCGGCCATGGTCGAGCAGCAGGCGCAGGGTTTCCAGCTGCATGCGCTGGGTGGTCAGCGGCTGGTTGATTTCATGGGCCATGGCTGCCGACATCTGCCCCAGCGCGGCCAGCTTGGCCGATTGCACCAGGCCTTCCTGGGCGGTGCGCAGCTCCCGGGTGCGCTCCTCGACCTGGCGCTTGAGCTCCTCCCGGCTGCGCTGGCGCAGGCGGGCCAGGCGCAGGCGCTGGCTGACGAACAGTGCAGCGAACACCAGGCTCAGCCATACGGCGGCGGCGCCGAGCGCGGCATTGCGGCCGTCGGCGGCGACCTGCGGCTTGCGCAGCAGGTGCAGCGTCCAGTTCTCGCCCTCCAGCGGCAGGCTTTCCCACAGGTACTCGGCATTGCCCTCCGGGCCTTGCACGCGGCTAAGGGTGCTATTGGCGGCAAAGCGCGTCAGCACCTGGTGCTGCAGCGGCACCAGCGGTTGCTTGTCGTACTGACGGGTTTCGGCCAGCTCGGCACGGTCGGCGCCACTGAGTGGCTGCAGCTCGCGGTAGCGCCAGCCGTCCTGGTTGGCGATGAAGGTGATGCCACGGGCATCGCTGACCAGCAGGATATCGCTGCCCTGGCGCCACTCGCGCTCCAGTTCGGGAAACTCCAGCTTCACCACCATGGCACCGAGGAAGCGGCCATGCTCGTCGTTCACCGCGCTGGCGAGGAAGTAGCCCGGCACGCCACTGGTCACGCCCACGGCGTAGAAGCGGCCACTGCCCTGGCTGCGGGCTTGCTTGAAATAGGGGCGGAAGCCGTAGTTGGAGCCCACGTAGCTGCTGGGCAGTCGCCAGTTGCTGGCGGCGATGGCCAGGCCGGTGCGGTCGAGCAGTTCGAGGGTAGAGGAATTGGCGGCACCGTTGATGCGCTCAAGCTTGCGGTTCAGGGCGTCCTGCACCGGTTCGCTGACCGGGCCGCGCAGGGCGGCGATCAGCTCCGGGTCCAGCGCCAGCACGGCGGGCAGGGCGCGGTAGCGATCGATCAGGGTGTGCAGGGCATTGGCGTAAAGGCCCAACTGCTGGCTGGCACGCCGGGCGTCGTCTTCCATGGCCTGGCGCTTGGCCTGGTGCATGGCCCAGCCGGCGCTGAAGGCGGTGCCCAGCACGATCAGCAGGGTGATCAGCCCCAGACGCAGGGCGCGAACGGAAAAGGGCATGGGGCGGATCCGGATGAATGGGACATCAGGGCCGACCTATTCGCGGGCTTGCCCGCTCCCACAGGAGATTCACAGCCCGATGGACCTGTGCATTACCTGTGGGAGCGGGCAAGCCCGCGAAGGGGCCGGTACAGGCAAAACCTGTCAGTTACAGCAGTTCAAAGCTCTGCTGCTGCACCGCCTGGGAATCCAGCCCTACCTGGACATTGAACTCCCCTGGCTCGGCAACCCGCTGCAGCTGGCCATTGTAGAACTTCAGGTCTTCCTCGCTGATGCGGAAGCTCAATGTGCGCGACTCGCCAGGCTTGAGCATCAGTTTCTGGAAGTTCTTCAGTTCCTTGACCGGGCGGCTCATGGACGCCGACACATCCTGCAAGTACAGCTGCACCACGGTTTCACCGTCACGCTTGCCGGTGTTCGTCACTGTTACCTTGGCCAACAGTGTGTCGCCACGCTTGAGGTTGTTGGTGGACAAGGTCAGGTCCGACAGCTCGAAGCTGCTGTAGCTCAGGCCATAGCCGAACGGGTACAGCGGGCCATTGGGCTCCTCGAAGTACTGCGAGGTGTAGTTGCCCGGCTTGCCCGGCGTGAAGGGGCGGCCAATACGGGTGTGGTTGTAGTACATCGGGATTTGCCCGACCGAACGGGGGAAGGTGATGGCCAGCTTGCCGGACGGGTTGTAATCGCCGAACAGCACGTCGGCGATCGCGTTGCCGCCTTCGGTACCGGCGAACCAGGTTTCGAGGATGGCGTCGGCTTGCTCGCGTTCCCAGGCAATCGACAGTGGGCGGCCGTTCATCAACACCAGCACCAGCGGCTTGCCGGTGGCCTTCAGGGCCTTGATCAGCTCACGCTGGCTGGCCGGGATTTCCAGGGTGGTGCGGCTCGACGACTCGTGAGACATGCCGCGGGATTCGCCGACCACTGCCACTACCACGTCGGACTGCTTCGCCGCCTTCACCGCTTCGTCGATCAGCACTGCAGGCGGACGCGGGTCGTCGACGATTTCCGGGGCATCGAAGTTGAGGAAGTTCAGGTAATCGAACATCGCCTTGTCGCCGGTGACGTTGGAACCTTTGGCGTAGACCAGCTTGGCCTTGCCCTCCACGGCACGGCGCAGGCCTTCGCGCACAGTCACCGAGTGCACCGGTTTGCCGTCGGCAGCCCAGCTGCCCATCATGTCGATCGGGGCATCGGCCAGCGGGCCGACCAGGGCGATGGTGCCGGCCTTTTTCAGCGGCAGGGTCTGGTTGCGGTTTTCCAGCAGCACCAGGCTGCGGCGCGCCACGTCACGCGCGGCGTCGCGGTGCAGGCGGTCGTTGCCGTAGTAGTCCTTCAGGTCGGTTTCGGCCTTGCCGATGCGTACGTACGGGTCCTTGAACAGGCCCATGTCGTACTTGGCACCAAGCACTTCGCGCACCGCCTGGTCCAGCTCGCCCTGGGTAACTTCACCGGACTTCAGCAGGCCTGGCAGCTCTTCGCCGTACAGGGTGTCATTCATGCTCATGTCGATGCCGGCCTTGATCGCCAGCTTGGCGGCTTCGCGGCCGTCGCGGGCGACGCCATGGCGGATCAGTTCCTGGATGGCGCCGTGGTCGCTGATGGTCACGCCCTTGAAGCCCCACTCCTTGCGCAGCAGGTCATTCATCAGCCAGGTGTTGGAGGTGGCCGGCACGCCGTTGATCGAGTTCAACGCCACCATCACCCCGCCGGCACCCGCGTCGAGTGCGGCGCGGTAGGGCGGCAGGTAGTCGTTGTACATTTTCGGCAGGCTCATATCGACCGTGTTGTAGTCGCGCCCGCCTTCCACCGCGCCATACAGGGCGAAGTGCTTGACGATGGCCATGATGCTGTCGGGGTTGGCCGGGCTGCTGCCCTGGAACGAGCGGACCATCACCTGGCCGATCTTCGAGGTCAGGTAGGTGTCTTCACCGAAGCCTTCACTGGTGCGGCCCCAGCGCGGGTCGCGGGCGATATCGACCATCGGTGCGAAGGTCATGTCCAGGGCGTCGGCAGCGGCTTCGATGGCAGCGGTGCGGCCGACCTTGGCGACGGCGTCCATGTCCCAGGTCGCGGCCATGCCCAGACCGATCGGGAAAATGGTGCGTTCGCCGTGAACGGTGTCGTAGGCGAAGAACATCGGAATCTTCAGCCGGCTACGCATCGCCGCGTCCTGCATGGGGCGGTTCTCGGGGGCCGTGCGTGAGTTGAAGGTACCGCCGATGCGCCCGGCGGCAATTTCCTCGCGGATCTTATCCTTGGGCATTTCCGGCCCGATGCTGATCAGGCGCAGCTGGCCGATCTTCTCGGCTTCGGTCATCTGGCTGATCAGATGGTCGATGAACGCCTGCTTGTCCTGCAGGGGCGGGGCGGAGGGGGCGGCGAGGGCCGCCTGACTGGCAAGGCCCATGGCCAGGCCCAGCAAAGACAGTTTCATCATCAATTCCGTTATGGGGCCTCTGCCGTATCCACGGTGATACGTACGCGGCCGAGTTTTTCAGGCGGCTATTGTTGTACGATTTGCAGGCATTTCTTCCAGCGGCGGATTATGCCTGAATATGTCGCCTGCGGACGAAGCCCCGAATGCCGGGACAACAACTATAAGAACGCTCAAGAGACCGACGGCATGACCCCCCTCGACGAATACCATCAGCGCCAGATCGCTGAAGCCATTGCCCGTGCCGAGCGGCGCACCGATGCCGAACTGGTGACGGTGCTGGCCCGCCGTGCCGATGATTACGCCTATTGGCCTTTGTTCTGGGCCGCCGTGCTGGCGCTGGCCGTGCCGTGCCTGATGCACTGGCTGCTGGGCTGGCCCGGCGTGCGTGGCCTGCTGGTGGCCAATGTGCTGCTGTTCGTCGGCCTGTGCCTGCTGCTGCGCAACCCACGCCTGGCCGGCTGGCTGATCCCCCGGACATTGCGCCGCTGGCGCGCTTCGCGCCTGGCCCGCCAGCAGTTTCGCGAGCAGAACCTGCAGCGTACTGCTGGTGCCACGGGCGTACTGATTTTTGTCAGCGAGGCGGAGCGGCATGTGGAGATCCTGGTCGACCGCGGCATCGAGCACTACCTGGATGCCACCGCCCGCGCGGCCATCGTCGCCCGCTTTGCCGAACAGGTACGCCAGGGCCGTACCTTGCAGGGTTTTGTCGAGTGCATCGAGGCGTGCGGCGAGCTGCTCAGCGAGCACGTGCCACCTACCCATGCGCGTAACGAGTTGCCCAACCGGCTGGTGATTCTCGATTGAGTCGGCGTCCGATGGCTTGATGCTTCCCCTGTGGGAGCGGGCGCGCCCGCGGTACAAACCGGAGACATCGTTTACATTTCAAACCGGTGCCATGCACACAGGGAACGCGGGCCGCTTGCGAATTCAGCTCTCTACGCGACAGCGCAGCCCAAAGGACCGGGCGATCTCCCACAGGAAGTTAGCCACCCTGTAGAATGCGTGCATTGCGCCAAGCGCTCCCCGCTATCCGAGGCACCGTTTCTCCATGTCCGCCAGTACTTCTGCCCCATCCGCGCCGGATGCGCGCACCCAGTTTCTCGACCTGCTGAACGCCGCCCTGCATGGCAATACCTTGGTCAAACTGGTGCTGGCGCGCCATGTCGGTGCCGACCAGACCTTGCAACGGATCATCGCCAAGCCGCTGCAGGTCAAGGGCCAGCTGTGCCTGTCGCTGGTCTACCGCCACCAGACCCGCGATATCACCCGCAACCTGCCACTGGAGCAGGCCCAGGCGCTGGTCGCCGAGCTGCTGCCGGACAGTTTCCGCAACGCGCACCTGTTCGACGCCGACGGCGAAGTGCAGCTGACCTTCAGTAAGAAGGGCAAGCCCATGCTCCAGCGCCACGGCGCACAGGCCCCGCGTGAAGCTGCCACCAGCAGTGGCCATGACCGCGAGAAGAAGCGCTACCTGGAGCTGTCACGGCCGTTCCTGCGTGACCTCGGCGTAACTGACGCACAAGGCGCGCTGATCCCGTCCATGTCGCGCAAGTGGAAGCAGATCAACAAGTTCATCGAAGTCTTCGACCACGCCCTGGCCAGCGCCCCGGTGCCGGTGGAGCAGGCGCTGCGGGTGGCCGACTTCGGCTCGGGCAAGGGCTACCTGACCTTTGCCATGCACGACTACCTGCGCAACAGCCTGGGCCGCGAAGCGCAGGTAACCGGCGTCGAGTTGCGCCAGGACATGGTCGACCTGTGCAACGCCGCCGCCTCGCGCCTGGAACACCCGGGCCTGGAGTTCCAGTGTGGCGACGTGCGGAGCGTGGTGCCCGAGGCGATCGAAGTGATGATCGCCCTGCATGCCTGCGACATCGCCACCGACTACGCCATCCACACCGGCATCCGCTGCAACGCCGCGATCATCATGTGCTCGCCGTGCTGCCACAAGCAGATCCGCCCGCAACTGCACAGCCCGGGGTTGTTGCAACCGATGCTGCAATACGGCCTGCACCTGGGCCAGCAGGCCGAGATGCTGACCGACAGCCTGCGCGCGCTGTACCTGGAAGCCTGCGGGTACGAGACCAAGGTGTTCGAGTTCATCTCGCTGGAGCACACCAACAAGAACAAGATGATTCTTGCGGTGAAGCGGCGCCAGGCAGGGGACAACGGGGCGTTGCTGGAGAAGATCGGGCAGCTCAAGGCGTTCTATGGGGTGCAGGAGCATTGCCTGGAGACATTGTTGCGGGCGGATGGGTTGCTGCCGAGGGCGTGATTTTTCAGCGGTTCTTGTGATGTGCCGCACTCGGTAACACTTTATCCGGTAGTAGCGCATTTGAACCTTTCAGGGGCTCGGTTTCGCCGGCCATTGCTCCGAGCTGACGGGCCTGGCGGTATTCGCTGGGCGTGCAGTTACTGACCTGCTTGAAGGCGCGGGCGAAGTAGGACGGGTCCTTGAAGCCGGCCTCATAGCCGATGCTGGTAATCGGCATCTGGCTGTTGACCAGCAGGTCCATGGCCAGGTTCATGCGCTTGCTCAGGATATAATCCAGAAACCCCACGCCGTTGACCTCCTTGAACAGGCGGCTGAAGCGAGCGGTAGTCATGCCGCAGCGCTGCGCCAGGTCCTTTTGATCGATGCATTCGCGAAAATGCTGGTCGATGTACGGCATCACCTTGCTGAGCGCCTGGTGCTTGTGGTGTTCGCCAGTCAGGCGAATGCTGTCGGGCAGCGACGGCAGATGGTCGATCTGCTGCGAATTGCCCTGGCTCTTGATAGTGCGGCGGACTTCGCAAAGCTGCTTCAGGACACCGAGGTAGCGGCTCATCTCGCTGGCTGTAAGCGGCAACACCAGATATTCCCAGACACGCGAACGCATGGCCCAGACGGCCAGTTCTTCAGAATGCTGCACCGTGAGCATGGTGATCGGGATGGCAGGCGAGCTGCGCTTTACCTCAAGGAGCAGGTTGAGGTTCAGGGTATCGGGACGATCGAAATGCATGCAGATCATGTCTGCCTGCTGACGTTCGGAATGCGCGACCGTCTTTGCCAGCTTGCATTCGCAGACATGACTGAACTGTGCCATCAACGCTTCGGTGGAGCGATCACGTGTCAGATCGAACCACAACAACAGGGGCTTTTTGCCCGGGTTAGACATCATGACTTAACCTGCTCCTGAGGGTGTCCCTACGTGCTGCAGTATTGACAACATGCCATCAGCTCGCCGATTAATTTGGTTATTAGGCTAGGTAGTTTTTGTCTATTGCGTTCTATGTGTTGGCTAAAGCCCTCATGCTAGACGGGCTGCGGATTTTTGTTGGTGTTTGGCCAGAACGACCGCTTGTCGCCTTTGACTGAGTGGGCCGTACGCTTATGCTGAATCGAGTGCAAATGCGTTCGAAAGTGCTTCTCACATTATCCTTTCCCGCTTGTTTCCCTGGTGGCCTGTCACTTTTTTCGATGCTGGCAAATGGCCGCAAAAAAGTCCTAGCGATTCGCAAAAATCTCCTAACCACCACTGTCACCCTCTGACTAGGATTCCCAACAGGTAGTGCAAAACACCACTGCCTGGGAATAAAAATAATGTCCTTAGCGAGGTGAGCGAAATGAATATGCAAACTATCAAGGCTTCGTTGATGAAGTTCGTCAAAGATGAAGATGGCCTGACCGTCGTGGAATATGCGGTAGCAGGTGGGTTGGTTGCCCTTGCCCTTATTACTGCGTTCACCAACTTGGGAACCGCGGTCAAGGGGAAAATCAACGGGCTGATCACTGCGCTTGGAGGCACCGCTGCCCCTTGAACTCATTCTTAACTAAGCCCCAAGGGGGATGCAGCAATGTCAGCAGAGTCTCTGTTCGCCATTGTCGTGCTGCTAGGGCTGCTGGGTATTGCGGTGGTCGGGGATCTTCGTAACCACCGCATTCCCAACTTTCTGGTCTTGCTGGGGTTGGGGTTGGGGTTGGCGGGCCAGGTTTATTCCGCAGAACTTACCGGGCTAGGTTATGGCGTACTGGGTATGTTTATCGGATTTGCCGTGTTTATTCCGATGTACGCGCTGGGGGGCATGGCAGCCGGCGACGTCAAACTTATGGCCATGGTCGGTAGTTTTCTTGCACCACCTGACGCACTTTCAGCAGCACTTTTTAGCCTGATCGCCGGTGGCGTGTGCGGGATGTTGATAGTGCTCCTGCGCGGACAGTTGAAACAGACGTTAGAACGCTACTGGTTGATCTTGACTGCGCAGGCCTATTTTGCGCCGAAGGCGGATGAGGTGGCAGGTAAACCGTTCCCTTATTCAGTCGCGATCCTGTCCGGAACCCTTGTCAGCCTTTATTGGCAACCGCTTGGCCTATAGCCTGGGAGGCTAACAATGTACGCACTCAGAGACAGTGGTGCCTGCGCCTGTGCCAAGGACGCAGTGCAGGGCCTGGCACCTCAGCCACGTACGGTTCGCGAGACTGGCCTGGCAGAAAGCTTTCTCGGTGATTTGTTGTGCAAGCACCTGCATGACGCCGGTACGCTGGACCTGTCGCGTCTGGTGGAGCGCCTGGCGCTGACCGGTGCGGTGGTGGAAGAAGTGCTGGCCTTTCTGCGCAAGGATGGCCGCGTCGAAGTACTGGGCCAGGTCGGTGTGCAAACGGGGGGGCAGGTGCTGCGCTACGGCTTGACCGAACGTGGTCGCGGTACCGCCCGTGATGCACTGGCGCGCAGCGGCTACATCGGCGCGGCGCCCTTCCCGGTAAGTGCCTACCGTGACCTGCTCAAGCTGCAGACCATTCACCATGGCCGCATCACTACGCAGGACATGCATACGGCCTTCACCGGTGTCGTGCTTTCGGAGAGCATGCTCGATCAACTGGGCGTAGCGCTGAACTCCGGGCGCGCAATCATGATTTACGGCCCCGCAGGCACCGGCAAGACCTACGTCAGCAGCCGGTTGATTCGCCTGTTCGCCGAATACATCTGGGTCCCTCATGCCATAGAGATCAACGAGTCGGTCATCGAGGTGTATGACCCCCAGGTGCATCAGCGTCTGGAGGAAGAGAGCCAACCGAACAGCCTGTTGCTCAACGAAGGAATCGATCGCCGGCTGGTGCGATGTAAGCGCCCGGTCGTTATCACCGGCGGCGAACTGGGCATGGAGCAACTGGATGTCCGTTTCGATCCCAGTACCCGTCAGTACCAGGCCTCCCTGCAGCTCAAGGCCAGCAATGGCCTGTTCATCATCGACGACATGGGGCGCCAGCGCATGGCCCCGGCCGAACTGTTCAACCGCTGGATCGTGCCGATGGAAGAGAAGCGCGACTTCCTCAACCTTGGCGGCGGGCGTCATTGCGAGCTGCCGTTCGATCTGGTGCTGGTGTTCTCCACCAACCTCAACCCGCTGGAGCTGGCTGACGAGGCTTTCTTGCGGCGCATTGGCTACAAGCTGCAGTTCAGCTACCTGAAAGTCGATGAGTACGAACGCATCTGGCGCCAGGAATGCGAACGCCTGGGCCTGGCTTACGATCCGTCGCTGCTGCGCTATGCGCTACAGACGCTGTACGAGGCCGAAGGCGTGCCGCTGGTGCCATGCCACCCTCGCGACCTGCTGAGCATGGCGCTCGACCGCCAGCGATACCAGGGCGGCGATGGTCCGCTGTCGCCGCAGGAGCTGGAATGGGCCTGGCACAGCTACTTCGTTCAGATCGACTTCCTCGGATAAGGAGTTGCAGACATGAGCGCCCGTACGCTTACCCTGATTGCTGTTTCCCTGACCCTGGGGCTTGGTGCCGCCTGGATGGCCAACAACTGGCTCAATGGGCGGCTCAACACCACCCCGGATGACAACATGAAGAACGTGGTGGTCGCCACGGTGGAGATCCCGTTCGGGCAGATGATCGAGGCCCAGCAGGTTGCCATCGTGCGCATGCCCAAGGATGCGGTACCCGATGATGCCTTCGACAGCAACGAAAAGGTGCTGGGCAAGATCGCCACCTTCGCTCTGCTGCGCGGCGATGTCCTGCGCAGCGCACGCCTGGCCGAGCACCTGGGTGGCAGTACCCTGGCTTCGTTGATCGCCCCTGACAAACGTGCCATTTCGGTGCGTGTCGATGACGTGGTTGGGGTGGGGGGCTTCCTCTTGCCGGGTAACCGGGTCGATGTACTGGCGACCAGGCAAAGCAATGGCAGCAGTAATGAAGCAGAGTCCACGACCATCCTCCAGGACTTGCGGGTGTTGGCCGTGGACCAGACCGCGGGGACGGACAAGACGCAACCGGTGGTGGTGCGTGCCGTGACCCTGGAAATGTCGGCCAAAGAGGCCGAGGTCCTGGTCAAGGCGCAATCGGAAGGGAGGTTGCAACTGGCCCTGCGCAACCCGCTGGACGCTCAGAAGCAGCCACCAGTCGTTGCCACTGTCGAGCCGGCCAAGGCCGCGCCGCCAGCCGCCAGGCCGCAACCAAAACCGGTGGTGAATCGCAGCAGTGGCGTTGGCGCGGTCACCATCATCCGCGGGACTGAAGTCGAGATAGCAAAAGCAAGGTTTTAAGGCAGCTGGCGTCCGAATAGCTAACCTTCGGCAGGAACAAGATCACCTCGCAGGGAGTAGTCAATGAATACTTTGCAGAGACTAGGGCTGTACCTGTTGTGTGGGCTGGGTACGCAGCTGCTGTTGGCTGGCGTGGCGCAGGCTGAAGGACCGGGGGCGGGATACAGCGCCATGCCGGCGGCCAATACCAACATGATCCAGGTACCCATCTACAAGTCGCGGACGATCAGCGCTCGTACACCGGTCAGGAAAATCTCGGTCGGCAACCCGGATATTGCCGACATCCTCATCACCAGCCCGACCCAGCTCTACCTGCTCGGCCGTTCTCTGGGCACTACCAACGTGTTGCTTTGGGACAGCAACAACCGCTTGATCGAGACCCTGGATGTGGAGGTCGTGCATGACCTCACCGGGCTCAAGACCAAACTGCACCAGCTGCTGCCCGAGGAAAATATCGAGGTGTTCAGTGCCCAGGGCGCGCTGGTGCTGCGTGGCCAGGTGCGCAGCGCTGCCGCCATGGACACGGCGATGAAGGTTGCCAAGACCTATGCCGCGCAAACCGCCAGCGTGGTGCAAGGCAAGGGTGAAGCCGCCGAGGCGACGCCTACCCAGTCGCTGGAGGTGATCAACCTGCTCAGTGTCGGTGGCAGCCAGCAGGTAATGCTGGAAGTCAAGGTGGCGGAGATGCAGCGCAGCCTGATCAAGAACCTCAACGTGCGCTTCAATGCCCTTGGCACCTCCGGCAACTGGAGCGGTGGCGGGTTCAACAATGGTCAAGGGCTGGGCCTGACTCCCGGTGGCGGGTCGATCCTTTCGCCTGGTTCGCTGATTGGTGGCGGCAAAGGGTTGTTCGCCCAGTTCCTGTCCGACGATTTCCTCTTCAACGTGGTGCTGGAGGCGTCCAAGGACAATGGTTCGGCCAAAGTGCTGGCTGAACCCACCCTCACCACCCTGACCGGCCAGCAGGCGGAGTTCATTTCCGGTGGCGAGTTCCCGGTGCCGATCACCGAGGATGACGGCATCACCGTCGAATACAAGGAATTCGGGGTCGGGGTGAAGTTCCTGCCGGTGGTGCTCGACTCCGGGCGCATCAACCTCAACCTGAATGTCTCGGTGAGCGAGCTTTCCAACGTCAACTCGCTGGTGCTCGACACGGGCCTGAGCAGTGTCCTGGGCGATGGTGTTACCCAGGTCATTCCGTCGCTGACCAAGCGCAGCGCCGAGTCCACTGTCGAGCTTGGCAATGGCCAGACCATCGCCATTGCGGGTCTGATCAGTGAAAACACCCGCGATTTCGTCAGCCGTTTCCCCGGGCTGGGAGACCTGCCGATACTCGGGCACCTGTTCCGCAGCCAATCGTTCATCAACGGTGAAACCGAACTGGTGATCCTGGTGACGCCGCACCTCGCCAAGCCTGTGGATGCCAAGGCGGTGCGCCTGCCCACCGAGAAGTTCGTCGAGCCCAGTGACCTGGACTTCTACCTGCTCGGCAAGACCAAGGGCAGTGAGCCTGGGCGCGCGGTGCCCGTCAGCCTCGGGGTCAGCGGTGGCAACTTTGGCCATGATGTGAACTGATCGGAGAGAACCAGCATGAAAAGCATGATCGTGGGTTGCGCGCTTGTATCGGGGTTGTCCGGCTGCATGACGTATGACGAAGGGCGTGTTGGTCCGTTGGGCTACAGCGTCTACCAGACCACCTACCAGCAGATTGCCGACAAGCAAGTGGCCGCCAACCCAGGCACCGAACTGCCTGCCGCCGGCGCCGATGGGCCATTGCTGGAGAATGTGATCAATGGTTATCGGGGGGCGACTGGCGATGCGCAGCAGGTCGGTCAGCCGATCCAGATCCAAGTCACTGATTCAACTCGCTGATTGAGGGTGTGACCATGTCTCCTCGAGCTCAACGGATGTTCACCGCGCGGCCAGGCCAACAGCGGGGGGCAGTGACTGTCATGATCGTGATCGCTCTGGTAGCGATATTGATGATGGCAGCGTTGGTGCTCGACGGGGGCCACATGCTGTTGAACAAGACACGCTTGCAGAATGCTGTGGACGCTGCCGCCCTGAGTGGCGCAAAGACCCTGAGCCAGGTGATGGGCTCTGGCAATAGTGCCAGTACCGCGCGAGCCGCCGCGCTCTTCACCCTGAACGAAAATGCCAAGGCCGCAGGCAACAACGAACTGTTGACGGCAATCGGCGGCAACCCTGGAGCATTCGCCGTGGTGGAGCTGGCAGACAATGTCTATGGGCCTTTCTCCTTCCCGGGGCCGGTCAATGCCACTTATGTGCGGGTCTCGGTATCGAATTACTCACTGGCGGGTTTTTTCTGGAGCTTCGCCCAGTCAATCGGTACGGGAACCGTGGGGACCAAGAGCGTGACGGCGATTGCCACCGCCGGGCCGAGCCCGACCAGCCCATGCGATCTTGCGCCGCTGCTGGTGTGTGGCAACCCGGCTCAATACAACCCGGATGCAGGCATATTCTGGGGCTATCGCTTCGGTGACCTGGAGGTCTTGAAGTCAGCCGCCAAGAACAGTGACCCCATTGGCCCCGGCAATTTTCAGCTGCTCGATTTTGGCTCGGGCGGCAAGGAGGTTGGCGAACTCATGGCTGGCGGCGGCTCGGTTTGCCGCAATGTCGGGGAAAATGTCGACACCAAGCCAGGCAACACTGTGGGCCCTTCCGTTCAAGGTTTGAATACGCGCTTTGGCGACTACACAGGGTCGTTCAAGGGGACGGACTATCCACCCGACCTGGTGACGACCTATGACAACCCGAAGATCAAGTACAACGACAGCACCACACCGGCGCGACTGGAGCATCAGGGCCAACCTGTCACTTCGAGCAATGGCAACCTCTCTGCTGGCGGTACGTCGCTGTTCGATTACAACGATTATGCCGCTCAGAGCGCCGCATGTGTCGCCGGCGGGGGGACGGGGTGCCAGTCAAACGGGGTTTTCGAGCGGCGGATACTGAAGATCGTAGTGGGCAACTGCTCGGGCAAGAACGCGGGGGCATCCTCGATTCCGGTCCTCGGTTTCGGTTGCTTCTATGTGGTGCAGCCGGCCGACAACTCGGGTGGGGATTCGCAGATCTTCGGCCAGTTCGTCAAGCAATGCGAGGGCGACGGTGTGCCGGGGCCTACGCCGCAGGACGATTCCGGCCCGCAGATCATCCAGCTGTACAAAACCTTTATCAGTGGCAGTGGCACACCGAGCACCGACTCCTGAGGAGCTGTCATGGAACTTCACCGGTTCAAACGTGCGCAGCGCCAGCAAGGGGTGGCAATCGTCGAGTTCACCATCACCCTGCCGCTGTTGCTCCTGACTTTGCTGGCCTTTGGCGAATTCGGCCGCATGCTTTACCAGTACAACAGCTTGCTGCAGGGCAGCCGTGATGCTGCGCGCTATGTCGCCAGCCAGGCCTGGAACTCGACCTTGGGCAAGGTCGAGGTGAGTGCCGATCTCGAGTGCATGACCAAGAAAGTGGCGGTGTACGGTGCACCTTCCGCGCCGCCCTGCAGCCTGACCGGCATGCCGGCCAACATCACTGTGCAGGTGGCCAAGGTGGCAGGCACCAACGACCACGTGCAGGTGACCATCAGCTCTGTCTTTTCCCCGCTGGTCGCCAACGGCATTCCGGCCTTTATCGGAGGCAGCACGGCGCTGAACTTCCCATTGGTCGCCACCACCGTGATGAGGGCACTGTGATGAAGCGCAGAGGCATGCAGGAAGGCGTCTACGTCGTAGAGTTCGCGATCATCAGCGCATTGCTGTTCACGCTGTTGTTCGGGGTGCTGGAAATAGGCCGGTTGTACTACACCGTGAACGTGCTGAATGAATCCGTTCGGCGTGGCGCACGTCTGGCAGCGGTCTGCAATATCAGCGACCCGGTAGTGCTGCGTCGGGCGATATTCAACAGCGCCGGCAACAGTGGCGCCAGTACCCTGCTGGCCGACCTGGACACCGGGGACCTGACCCTGCGTTACCTGGACAAGAACGGTGCGCTGGTAGCCAACCCTGGTGATCTGGTGAGTGCCACCGGGTTTGCCGCTGTCCGCTATGTCCAGCTGACCCTGCAGAACTTTCAATTCAGCCTGTTTATTCCAGGTTTTGGGGTGCCCATTACCCTGCCAGTATTCAAGGCGACCTTACCTCGCGAGAGCCTCGGGCGTCATACCGAGGCGGATGTCGCACCGGAGATCACGCCATGCTGAATCTTAGGGAGTCTTCCGTATCCGCTACCTCCATCAAGCCCGGGATGCGTCTGTTGATCAGCAGCTCTGACGCCTTGGCCTTGCGTCAGTTGCAAGAAATCTGTCAGCGCATCTCCGGTCTGGAGGTGAATGTTCGCCAGGTGAGCAATGGGCATTCCGACCCGCTTTTCGGGCTGGACCGCAAGCCCGACTTCTTGCTCTTGCGCGTTGGCCACTTGTGGCGTGAGGAGCTGGCAGCCCTGTTGCAACGCCCGGCCCATGAACGCCCGCCGCTGTTGGTGTGCGGCCTGCTGGACGATCGGGAAGGCATGCGCCTGGCAATGCAGGCCGGTGCCCGCGATTTTCTGCCGGAACCCATCGTTGCCACGGAGCTTATCGCAGCCTTGAACCGTATGGTCATGGAGACCCAGACCAGCAGTACGGCAACCGGGAAACTGATCGCAGTGATGAATGCCAAGGGTGGCTCCGGCGGTACGGTACTGGCTTGTAACCTGGCGCATCAGCTCAGCCTCAAGGGCAACGCGCTGTTGCTTGACCTGGACCTGCAGTTTGGCAGTGTGTCGCATCACCTGGATGTCGCGCAGTCGCACACCCAACTGGATGTGTTGCAGCAGATAAAAGAGATGGACGGGGTGGCACTGCGCGGGTTCTGCAGCCATTTCAGCCAATCCTTGCATGTGCTTGGCAGTCGCGCCAATGAGCTGTGCTTGCCGCAGGATGTCCAGGCCGAACAGCTCGATGCGCTGCTGCAATTGGCGCGCGCCAACTATGATTGGGTCGTGGCGGACCTGCCACGGCAGATCGACCACATCACCGCGTCAGTGCTGGAGCAGGCGGACCGGGTGTACGTTGTGGTGCAGCAGAGCGTCAACCACCTGCGCGACGCCAGTTCCCTGGCGCGCATTCTGCGCGATGACCTGGGCGTACGTGGCAATCAGCTGGAGGTGGTGGTCAACCGCTACGACAAGGCGGCACCGGTCAGCCTCAAGGATATCGGCGAGGCGATGCGCTGCACCAATATCGTGAAACTGCCCAATGACTTCAGCGTCATCAACCAGAGTCAGAACACGGGTGTGCCATTAGGCCTGCAAGCACCTCGGTCGGCGATCACCCAGGCGCTGCGTGGGATGGCCGAGGAACTGGTTGGCAAGCAGGTGGCCACTGACAGCGGACTGTTCAAACGCGCCTTCAAGCGTGTTTTTCGGGGGTGAACCATGCTTAGCGATATCCGTAACCGTTTGCGCAAACAGGCAGTCACCCCCGAGGCATCGACGCCGTCGAAACAGGGTGGCGCTACAAAGGACCCGGCAGAGGCGTTGATGGCGTGGGAGCATTCAGCGCCGGACGTACTTTTTGAAACCAGAAGCCAGGTCACCCAGGTGGAAGCCGAGTGGCGGGAGAAGACCTATCAGCAACTGCTCAAGGTCATGGACTTGTCCTTGCTCGACTCGCTCGAGCAGGCCGAGGCCGTGCGGCAGATCCGCGATATCTGCCAACGTCTGCTCGATGAGCATTCGGCGCCGGTGAGCTCTGTCAGCCGCCAGCTGATCATCAAGCAGATCACCGATGAAGTGCTTGGCCTTGGCCCGCTGGAGCCGCTGCTGGCCGACCACACGGTGTCCGACATCCTGGTCAACGGGCATGACTCGGTGTACGTCGAGCGGTTCGGCAAGTTGCAGCGCACCGATGTGCGTTTTCGCGACGATCAGCACCTGCTCAACATTATCGACCGCATCGTCTCCAGCCTCGGCCGGCGTATCGACGAGTCTTCGCCGTTGGTCGATGCCCGCCTCAAGGATGGTTCACGGGTCAATGCGATCATCCCACCGCTGGCCATCGATGGGCCAAGTATCTCGATCCGCCGTTTCGCGGTGGACTTGCTCAATACCGACAGTCTGATCCAGGCGGGCGCCCTCACGCCCGCCATCGCGTTGCTGCTCAAGGCGATCGTGCGGGGCCGACTGAACGTGCTGATCTCGGGCGGCACCGGCTGTGGCAAGACCACCATGCTCAATGTGCTGTCCAGTTTCATTCCCCATAACGAGCGCATCGTCACCATCGAGGACTCTGCCGAGCTGCAACTGCAGCAGCCACATGTGGTGCGCCTGGAAACACGGCCTGCGAACATCGAGGGGCGCGGCGAGGTGGGCCAGCGGGAGCTGGTGCGCAACAGCCTGCGGATGCGCCCGGACCGTATCGTGATCGGTGAGGTGCGTGGTGCCGAGGCGCTGGACATGCTGACGGCGATGAACACCGGCCACGATGGCTCACTGACTACCATCCACGCCAACACCGCGCGCGATGCGTTGGGCCGGGTCGAGAACATGGTCTTGATGTCTGGCGCCACGTTCCCGATCAAGGCCATGCGTCAGCAGATCGCATCGGCCATCGATGTGGTGATCCAGCTGGAGCGGCAGGAAGACGGCAAGCGGCGGTTGGTAAGCGTGCAGGAGATCAATGGCATGGAAGGCGAAATCATCACCATGACCGAGATCTTCTCTTTTGTCCGCAATGGTGTGGGCGAGCAGGGCCAGGTGCTTGGCGACTTCCGGCCAAGTGGCATGGTCCCGGCCTTTCGCGATGCCTTGGCCAAGCGCGGGATCGAACTGCCGCTGACGATGTTCAGGCCTGAATGGATGGAGGCTCGTCAGCCATGAGCCAGATACCCGGTGAATACATCCTTATATTTCTCGGCATGGTGTTCATTGCCGTGTTTCTGCTCAGCCAAGGGTTGGTGGTGCCGGTGTTCGGCGAGGCGGGCAAGGTACGTAAACGTATCCGCAGCCGACTGGTGATCCTGGAGCGGGCAAGCCATCTGCCGAACATGCAGACCGTGCTGCGCCAGAAGTACCTGACACGTTTGTCGCCGCTGGAGGCGCGGCTCGAGCAATTGCCCTTCATGGCGACGCTGACGCAACTGATCGAGCAGGCCGGGCATGAGTACCGGGCCTATCGGGTACTGCTGTTGGGGCTCGTGCTGGCAGCGGCTGCCGGGATGCTGGCCTGGCTGTTCTTTCCTTACTGGTGGTTGGCGCTGGCGGCTGCGTTCGTGGCGTTCTGGCTGCCGCTGCTGAAAATCACCCATGACCGTGGCAAGCGTTTCGCCCAATTCGAAGAGGGTTTGCCGGATGCGCTGGAAGCCATGTGCCGGGCATTGCGCGCCGGGCACCCCTTCAATGAAACCCTGCGCCTGGTGGCAGAGGAACACAAGGGGCCGGTGGCGCATGAATTCGGCCTGACCTTCGCTGATATCAACTACGGTAATGATGTGCGCCGGGCCATGCTTGGCCTGCTGGAGCGGATGCCAAGCATGACGGTGATGATGCTGGTCACCTCGATCCTCATTCACCGCGAGACCGGGGGCAACCTGACCGAAGTACTGGAGCGCCTGAGTAACCTGATCCGTGGGCGTTTCCGCTTTCAGCGCAAGGTCAAGACCATGTCGGCCGAAGGGCGTATGTCGGCTTGGGTGTTGGTGGCCATACCCTTCCTGCTGGCGGCAGCGATCATTATCACGAGCCCGGATTACCTGACGTTACTGATAAAGGATCCCACTGGGCAAACGTTGGTCATGGGGGCTTTTGGCTCCATGTTGGTGGGGATTTTCTGGATTCGTAAAATCATCCGTATCCAGATTTAGGCAGTTCTCGCATGGGGGCGTCGGTCATGGACTATTTGCTCGGTTTGTTGAGTGGGGTGACGGACAACGAGGCATTGGCACGCCTGCTGATCGTCGGTGCGATCGGGATGAGCACGGTCATTGCGGTCATCACCGTGACGTTGCTTGTGCTGGGGTTGCAGAGCCCGCTGCAACGCCGTCTTGCATTGATCAAGCGTGACCACTCCAGCGCTGCGGCCGGGCGGGAGGCGCCAGGAAACCTTCAGCTTCTACTGGAGCGGGTTGGTCGGCGCGTTACCCCGTCTACCGATGGGCAGGTGTCGGCCACTCGAACCCTGTTGACCCACGCGGGGTATGGTTCGGCGTCGGCGGTACAGGTGTACTGGGCGGTGCGTTTGCTATTGCCGCTGATGCTGGTAGGCATCTCGCTGTTGGTATTGCCACTGGTTCCAAACCTTTCCCTGATGACGGGCGTGGGATTGGTGGCCATGGGGGCTGCCGCCGGATGGCTGCTGCCGGCAATGTATGTCGACAAGCGCAAGACGGCTCGGCAGGGGCGTTTGCGTGCGGCTTTTCCTGATGCCTTGGACTTGATGGTGGTTTGCGTGGAGTCGGGCCTGGCGTTGCCCCAGGCTATCGAGCGGGTGGCCGAAGAAATGGCCGTCAGCCAGGCCGAGCTGGCCGAGGAACTGGCGTTGGTCAATGCGCAAATTCGCGCCGGTATTTCCAGTACCGAAGCGCTCAGGCAACTGGCGGATCGCACCGGCCTGGAAGACATTCAGGGACTGGTCAGCCTACTGGCCCAGAGCATCCGCTTTGGTACCAGCGTAGCGGCTACGTTGCGCATCTATGCCGAGGAGTTTCGTGACCGGCGCATGCAGGCCGCTGAGGAGATGGGTGCGAAAATCGGAACAAAGCTGGTTTTTCCGCTAATTTTCTGTCTGTGGCCAAGCTTTTTTCTGGTTGCCATCGGCCCGGTGATCATCGGGATACTTAAAACGTTCGGGAAGTCATGACATGAACAGGATCAGTTTGCTGTTGACCATGATAGCCGTGCTTTCTGGGTGCCAGAGCATGGGGCCAGAGTTGAATGGTGTACGTTCAGTCTATTCCGCTGGCAACTCGGTGCTGTACCAGGTGCAGTCACAGAGCAACTCGCCCGACCAGGCGATGCAGATGGCGGCGATGGCTTACCAGGCCGGTGACCTGGACCAGGCGCTGTACCAGTACTTGCGCGTCCTTGAACTGGCGCCCGAACGTTATGAGGCCCTGGTCTGGGTTGGCCGTATCCACCGCGAACGCGGCAATAATCAGCTGGCCGAGATGGCCTTCACCGAGGTGCTGGGCAAGGCACCTGAAAACCCCGATGCCCTGACCGAAATGGGCCTGCTGAATCTGTCCATGCGTAAACATGAGCAAGCCAAGGCAATGCTGTTGAAGGCAGTTGCCGTGGATCAGCAGCGCTTCACCAAGGACCCGGCCAACACCCAGACAGGGGCGGCTGCGCTCAGGGTCGACAGCAAGTCACCGCTCAAGGCGTACAACGGGCTGGGGGTGCTTGCGGATCTGGCCGACAACTTCGCCGAGGCACAGACGTACTACCGCCTGGCCGAGCTCATCGATCCACGTTCGGCGTTGGTGCAGAACAGCCTGGGGTATTCCTACTACATGGCCGGGCAATGGGCCGATGCCGAGCTCCGCTACAAACGTGGTGTGAGCTACGACGGGACCTACAAACCGCTTTGGCGCAACTATGGGTTGCTGCTGGCTCGCATGGGCCGCTATGAGGAGGCAGTGTCTGCCTTCGAACAGGTCGAAAAGCGTGCCGAGGCCAGCAATGATGTCGGCTATGTCTGCCTGGTGGAAGGCAAGCTGGATGTGGCCGAGCAGTTTTTCCGCAGCGCCATCGAGTTGTCGCCGGGGCACTATCCCGTCGCCTGGGAAAACCTGAACAGGGTCCAGCAGATTCGGCAAATCCGCCAGATGGGCGGCGATGTAGCGATGCCCGAGCCCGTTGCAGTTGGCCCGGCCGTGCAGGTGACAACGGCATCGGCGCCTTGATGGGCCGCAAAGCGGCCCCTAATTGGTTCATTTCACCTGTGGGGGAGCGGCGCTTCAATAGCCAGCGCTGCTTGCCCCAACGGATGCGTACCGGCGTCAAAGAAATGCAGCGCTGTCCGCGGCATATCCCTGAAGCGATCGATGAAATGCTGCTTCTGGTTGATCACCGATGCCTCGCTCAACGGCCTTATGGCAATCGACAGATGCGTCGGTCGGGCCAGCCGGATGGCTTCGAGCAGGTGCTGGTCACTGCTGTCCAGGTGCTGCCCGAACAGGCATAGCCCTTGGCTTTCCCGCGCCAGTTGCCCCAGGCACCAGCCCAGGTAATCCGAGTTGCGGATGGCGCGCAGTTTCTCGTCGCTGCGGTCTTCGTTGACGAACAGCGGCACTTCGCCCGGGATGTTCACGGCAAAACCATCGAGCAGTTCGGCGCTGTCGGCGCTGCGTTGGCGGGTGGTGCCGTCGGGCAGCTTCAGCAGGTGCAGGCCGCCATGCAGGTGCAGCACCCGGGTGCCTTCGCCACTGGTGCGGCGCACGTCGAAGAAACCTTGCTCGTCGAACAGTTCGGTGAAGCCGTGCGGGGCGTGTTGCACGGCCCACGGTAGCAGCAGGTCATAGTTGCTGGTGTAGACGCTGCGGTAGCCGCGCAGGGCCTGGTTGAGGGTTGCCAGGGTGGCCGCCGGCATGAGTGGCCACGGCAGGTGCACCGTGCGTACGGCGTGGATCAGCGCTTCCTTGATCGAGTAGTAGCGGTTCAGCGGCGCGGTGGAGTTGATGGCCAGCGCGGCGTTGGCGCGCACTGTGGTGTTGAGGGTGCTGAGTACCGGCTCGAACAGTTCCGTGCCCAGCGACTTGAACAATGCCTGGTCGCTGACGGCCAGGCCTTTCTTGCGACCGGCGCGTTGCGCTTCCTCGAACAGCGAGAAGTAACCGAACGGCTTCCACAGCGCGCGGCTAGCGCCGTTGCCCAGCAGTAGTGCGTCGCAAGGGTGTAGGGCGGCGAGTTCTGGCCAGGGGGTGAGGGTGGCGTCGAGTGCGGGCATGCTGGGGTCCGTTGGGTGGAGCGGGAACGGGGGCGACTTTAGCATGTCATGCAAGGTGTGCGAGGGTTGTATCCAGGCAAGGGCCTTGTGTCGGCAATGCCGGCCTCTTCGCGGGTGAACCCGCTACCACAGGTACTGCACTGAATCCGAGGTCAGTGCAATACCTGTGGGAGCTGGCTTGCCGGCGATAGGGCCAGTGGCAACAATGCATCTCTTCAACCTTGCTCAGCCACCTTCACACTGCGGCTCCTGTTACGCCACACCCGATACGCGCGGATGCCCGCCCGCACCGAGCCGAACAGCAGTTTGTCTTCCATCTCCCTTGCCATCCCCGAGCGCACCAGCATGCGCAGGAAGGTGCCGCGGGCGCGGGCGATGGCGAAAAAGATGCCTTGGGCCGCCAAGGTGTCGCGTACCTCGCGCAGGGCGGCGATGCCGCTGACGTCGATGCTGGTTACCGCTTCGGCATCGAACAGCACGGCCTTGGGCTGGTCCTGGCTCTGCACCGCTTCGAGCAGGCGCATCTTGAAGTAGTCGGCGTTGAAGAACAGGATCGCGTCGTCGAAGCGGTACACCACCAGCCCTGGTACGGTGCGGGCATCCTTGTGTTTGCGGATGTCCACCTGGCCTTCGGTGCCCGGCAGCCAGCCCAGCACCGCGTCGGTGGGTTGGTAGATGCTGTACAGCAGGCGCAGGATCGCCAGGGTCACGGCAAACACGATGCCGGGCAGCACGCCCAGGCTCAGCACGCCAACCGTGGTCAGCAGGCACAGCCAGAACTCAAAGCGGCTCAGGCGGCGGATGTGCCTAAGCGACTTGATATCGATCAGCCCCCAGCCGGCCATCAGCAGCACGGCGCCCAGCGCAGCCTGCGGGATCCACGCCATCGGTGCGGTGAAAAACAGCAGGATCAGGGCGATGACCAGCGCAGCAATGATGCCCACCAGCTGGCTTTTGCCACCGACCATGTCGTTGACCGCGGTGCGCGAGTCGGCGCCGCTGATGGCAAAACCTTGGGAAACCCCGGCTGCCAGGTTGCTTACGCCCAGGGCGACGAATTCATGGTTGGCGTTGATCGCGTAGCCGTGCCGGGCGGCAAAGCTGCGTGCAGTGAGCATGGCGCTGCAGAAGCTGACGGTGGCGATACCCAGGGCGTCGCGCAGCAGGCTTTTCATTTCTGCCAGGTTACTGTGTGGCCAGGCCAGTTGCGGGATGCCGGCAGGTACCGGGCCGAGGATGGCGACGCCGAAGCGGTCGAGGCCGAACAGGCCGACCAGCAGCATGAACAGCGCCACTACCGTTAGCGCCGCGGGCAGGCGTGGGTAGCGCCGTGGCAGCCAGATCAGCAGGCCCAGTGCGGCGATGCCGATGAGCAGCGTCACCCAGTGAATTTCGCCCAGGCGCTGGAGGAAGTTGATCAGGCTGAGAATGAAGCCGTCGCCCTCGATCTTGAACCCCACCACCTTGGACAACTGCCCGGCGATCAGGCTCAGGCCGATGCCGTTGAGATAGCCGATCAGGATCGGCCGCGAGAAGAAGCTGGCGATGAACCCGGCCCGGGCCACGCCGGCAGCGATCAGCATTACCCCGACCAGCAAGGTGACGATCACCGACAGTTCGGCAATCCGGTGCGGCTCGCCCATGGCCAACGGCGCCACGGCGCCGGCGATCATCGCGCAGGTGGCGGCGTCGGGGCCAACCATCAGCTGGCGTGAGCTGCCGATCAGGGCGTAGACCATCATCGGCAGCACACAGGCGTACAGGCCGTACTGCGGCGGCAGGCCGACGATCTGCGCGTAGGCGATGGCAATGGGGATCTGGATCGCCGCCACCGAGAGGCCGGCCTGCAAGTCGGCGTGGAACCACTCGCGGCGGTAGTGCAGCAGGTTGGCAAGGCCCGGTAGCCAGCGGGAGAGAAACATGCGTCGTCCTTTCGAAATGTTTCACGAATCCATTGAGCATATCCGCCTCAAGCCGTTTCGCTTGATCGCGCATGCACCCGTTGCGCATTGAAGCGGATCAACAGGCAAATGGCCATGGGCCAGGTCAAGGTAGAAAAGGCACAAACAGCGATCTGCTCAAGTACGCTAACGAGAGGCGGCTCAGCTCACTGTCCAGGTGTAAATATTTTGGCTTTTTTTTCCATAAAAGCATGGAATATTGGCACCAACAACCTTGCTCTGGGTCGGCTAGAGCGTACGGGATTAGAGATTTCACCGTTGAAGTGCTAATATTCTGGCTGTTTTCTGCGAAAAGAGACGGAATATTAGCCATGGCGAAGAAGACAGCCCCACTCTTGCCGGCGACAAACAACCTTCTCATCGAATTCGGTCAGCGGCTGAGGCTTGCGCGCCTGCGTCGAAAGTTGACCGCCAAACAAGTCGCCGAACGAGCGGGCATGTCTCCCATGACTCTGCGCTCGCTGGAGGCTGGTGGGTCGGGCGTCACGATTGGCGCTTACCTGTCCGTCATGCAGGTTCTTGGGTTGGCTGGCGATTTCGCAAAGCTTGCAGTTGCGGATGACCTTGGTCGACAACTTCAGGACGCTCGATTGATAAGGAACGATGCTGTACCTGGCCGCCCAAGGGTTGCCCAGAAAGCCGTTCGCAACCAGGCTCCGATAGCCCGTGCGCCGCACGGTTCCTCTTCACCTAAGGCAAAGAAAGCGCAAGCGAAGGGCGACAAGCCGACGGCTGAAGGCGCAAGGAAGCAGGTCTGTGACGAGAAAACGGGGTTATTCACCGATGCGGCGAGTACGGACAGTTTGGCCTCTTTGCTCCGCAAGCCGAAACGTAAAGGGAATGCGCCGTCATGAGCATGATTGCCGTATATGCCGATTGGGATGGACTGCCTGGCCCCCTACGCCTTGGCTTTCTGCACAGCCGCAGGACCAGAGCGACTGAGCGATTCGAGTTCGAATACGACGATGCCGCGCTGGTAGATCCTCTTCTTGCTGGGCTTCAGCTGGACCCGAGCATTCAACCCTTCGGGGGCCCGCAGTACCCCACCCCACCCAGAGACAAGTTCGGGGTCTTCGATGACTCCAGTCCTGACCGTTGGGGACGCCTCTTGATGGATAGACGATTCGAGCGTGACAAGCGGGCAGCTCTGGTGCCCGCGGATGCACGACTCTACGAGTCGGATTATCTGCTCGGGGGGCACGATATGTATCGAGTGGGCGCGCTACGGTACCGACTTGAAGATGCCGGGGATTTCCTCGATAACCGAATCAACGTCGCGGCCCCGCCTTTTACTGAAATCCGCGCTCTGGAACAGGCTAGTCGTGCGCTTGAACAGGACCCCGACAACGTCGCTGTTCATGGGCAGGACTGGCTGCGTATGCTCATCGCGCCAGGCGGTTCGCTCGGTGGTGCCAGGCCCAAGGCAAGCGTCGCGGACGATGCGGGGCGCCTGTACATCGCCAAATTCCCAAGCACACGGGATACCTATGATGTAGGCGGATGGGAAATGGTGGTCAATGCCTTGGCCAACGGTTGCGGGCTTGACGTCGCTCCGGCGCAGGCTCGGAGGTTCGCCAGTGACTATCACTGTTTCATTGTACGCCGCTTCGATCGGACCGATGCAGGGCGTCGGCTGCATTTTGCCTCGGCGATGACCATGACTGGACACAGTGATGGCGACGATGCTTCGACAGGGGTGAGCTATCTGGAACTCGCAGAGGTACTCATGAATCAGGGCTCGCAACCCAATGAGGACCTGCGAGAACTGTGGTCGCGAATTGTCTTCAACATTCTGGTCTCCAACACTGACGACCACCTTCGTAACCACGGCTTCATCCTGGAGCCAGGCCGTGGCTGGAAGCTTTCCCAGGCTTATGACATGAACCCTGTCGCCCATGCCGATGGCCTGAAGCTCAACATTACTGATGCGGATAACGCGCTCGATCTTGAGTTGGCTCGGGAGGTTGCCGGTTACTTCCGCCTGGACCTACCAGAGGCAGACGAGATCATCGAGGACTTCCAGGACATTGTGGGTCAATGGCGAACCCTGGCTCAGAGCCTGGGCCTGGCCGCACGGGAGCAGGACCGAATGGCAGACGCGTTCCGGCTTGCGGGATGACGTTCATCTGGGGAGACAAGGAGGGGTGGAGCGGGTAGAGGGAATCGAACCCTCAACTAAAGCTTGGGAAGCTTTCGTTTTGCCACTAAACTATACCCGCATCTGCGCTGCACTTTTTACCAGAACCCTCCACGAATTAGAAGCCCAAGTTATAAAAAAGCTTGTCGGCACCCCATAGCCTGCGGGTATCACCTACGGGGCGCCGATGCGCTCAGATGGCCAATGCATGCTGCCCCTGTTGTACGTGCTGGTAGCGTTGACGAGGCTCGCGCACGGTCGGCTTGAGGAAGCCGAGCAAGACGCTGCGGGTGTCCTCGCAGGCGGCCTTGTTTTCCATGTCGAGGAAGTGGCCCGCGTCACGGATCACGCTGAACTGGCTCTTGCCCACATGCTTGCTGAACTGCCGGGCATCTTCGACCGTGGTGTATTCGTCGCGGTCGCCGTTGATGAACAGCACCGGGATGTCGATGTTGCGCGCGCCGTTCAGGGCCCGCTCCATGTCATGTTGCAGCACTTCGTTGATGTGGAAGTGCATCTGCGCGTACTCGTGGCTGTCCAGGCTGCTGACGTGCCGGTAGTTGAAGCGCTTGAACAGTGATGGCAGGTGCTTGCCGATGGTGTCGTTGACCAGGTTGCCGACCTGATAGCGGTCGCAGGCGGCCAGGTACTGGCAGCCACGGGCCAGGTAATCGCGCATCGGTTCGTTGATCACCGGCGAGAACGAACTCACCACCGCTTTCTTCACGTGCCGCGGCTGGTGCGCCAGCGCCAGCAGCGTGCTTGCGCCACCCCACGAGAACGACATCACGTGGTCTGCCTGGAAGTGATCGATCAGCTCAAGGAGGATATGTGCTTCGGTCTCCTTGCTGATCAGGCGTTCCTGGCGATTGTGCGGCTTGGATTTGCCCGCGTATGGCTGGTCGAACAGTACTACGTTGAACTGCGGGTGCAGGTTACGTACCGTCTGGGCGAACGAGGCCGTGGTGGCCAGCGAGCCATTGATCAGGATGATCGTTTTCTCGGCCGCATCCGCGCGATAGAACTCCGTGTAAACCCGATACTGACCTTGGATATCAAGTACAGCGATTTCTGGCCTCATGTCATCGACTCCTGGCGCAAAAAGGGTATTCGCGTCACCTAGGGTGCACGTTCTTTATGACAGGTAGGCATTTGCCTGAAGAGAAACCGGGGGGCCCTGTGTCGATCCTTGGCACGTGCGTCGACGGTATTGTTTTTGGCGGGCAATTTGCCGTGCCCCAAGGCATCGAGGCCCCGGGTGGCCGACAAAAGGTGTCTTCGACCGCAATCGTGACTTGGTAGTCACATGCAGACTGACGATTTGGATTCAAGCAGTGGGTGGGGAATCCCGCAAGTGCCATTCGGGGGAAAATGTGACTTTTGTCGCTGAGCGGTCGTATGACGACCCTGATCTGTCTGCTCCGGCCTCTTCGCGGGCTCGCCCGCTCCCACAGGGATCACACCAGCCCGGAGGCCTGTGGTGTACCTGTGGGAGCGGGCGAGGCCGCGAAGAGGCCGGTACAGGCTGACTAGACCGTCGCTATTTCATCCGCGGTCAATTCACGAAACGCCCCCGGCGCCAACCCCGGGTCCAGCCGGATCGCCCCCATGCTCTCGCGATGCAACCCCACCACCTTGTTGTCGAAATGGCCGAACATGCGCTTGACCTGGTGATATCGCCCTTCGACGATTGCCAGCCGCGCCTGGCGTGGCCCCAGGATGTCCAGCTGGGCGGGCAGGGTGGTGAGGTTTTCGAAAGCGAAGTAGAAACCTTCGAGGAACTTGGCCACATAGTGCTCGCCAATCTCGTCCTCGGTTTCCACCAGGTAGTGCTTGGGCAGCTTGGTCGCGGGCTGGGTAAGCCGCCGTGACCACTGGCCATCGTTGGTCAGGATCATCAGGCCGGTGGTGTTGAAGTCCAGGCGCCCGGCAATGTGCAGGTCCTCACGCAACGCGGCGGGCAGCAGGTCGAGCACGGTGCGATGTTGCGGGTCCTGGGTGGCGCTGACGCAGCCAGTGGGCTTGTGCAGCATCAGGTAGCGCGCCGGGCGGCCAGCCTGCAGCAACTGGTCGTCCAGCTCCACACGGCTGAATTCGCGCACCTCGGCCAGCGGGTCACTGACCACCTGGCCATCCACCCGCACGCGGCGTTGCGCCAGCATCAGGCGGACTTGCTGGCGGTTGTGGCTGGGCAGGTTGGCGAGGAAACGGTCGAGGCGCATGGCAAACGGTCAGTGGGAAGCGGGGGAGCGGGTTTGTTCTTCAACGGCGGCGCAGCGCGGGCACAGGCAGGCTTTGTCGCGCAGCTCGGCGGGCAGGGCCTGGAGCACGGCCGGGTCGATGCTCACGCCGAAGCACCAGCAGGCCTGGGTGGCCCGACGCGGGTCGGCCAGGCTGCACTGGTTGAGGGCACCACAGGCGGGGCAGTGCTGGTTGTCATGCATGGCTGCCGCTCACATGTATCAAATTGTTGCAGAAATGGCACTGCACTTCGGCGCCACTGTCTTATTCGATGTCGATGATCGCATTTCACATCGACGCTCGCCAGCGCCGCTGTTCGGGCACTCCAGCGGTCCAGGAGGCCGCCATGTTCTATCGAATCCTGTTGATCGCCCTGCTGGGGCTGATGACTTCCGCCTGCGTTCCGTACTACGAGAGCGAGGGCTATTACCGGTCGGACAACTACTATAGCGACCGTTATGTGTCACCGGATTATTACCGCTATGACCGTTATTACGTGACGCCGCAACCGCGCTATTACTACCAGCCGGCGCCGCGCTACTACTACCGCTCGGCGCCAGCGCCTCATTACCGGTCTTATCCACAGCCGGGGATGAAGCAGTGGCATGGCAACCCGCGCTATGACTATGGCAACCGCCAGCGGTATGACTATGGGCGCGACCGGGACCGTCATGATTATCGCGGTGGCAGCCAGCGCTACGAGAATGACCGTTGGCACTCCAACGGGCGGGGGGACGGTGACCGGCGTTGGGACGGGCGGCGTGGGCACGGGCAAGGGGGGAACTGGCAGCGCTAGGTGAATTGAAAACCGGGGGCGCTTTGCGCCCCTTTCGCGACGCAAGGCCGCTCCCACAGGTACGGCGCAGCATTGGAAACCATCGCTGTACCTATGGGAGCGGCCTTGTGTCGCGATGGGCTGCAAAGCAGCCCCAGACTCTCGAAGCTACCCGAGATCCGCCAGCGGATGCCGCCCCTCCCACACCTTGGCAAAATGCGCCTCGACCACCGCCGCCGGCACTTGCGCCACATCGGGCCAGTGCCAGCGCGGCTGGTTGTCTTTGTCCAGCAAGCGCGCACGCACACCTTCGCTGAATTCCGGGTGGCGGCAGCAGTTCAGGCTCATGCTGTATTCCATCTGGAACACCTGCGCCAACGACAGGTGGCGTGCCCGGGATATTTGTTCCCACACTAGGTGGGCGGTCAGCGGGCAACCTTCATGCAACCGTTGGCCGGCATCTGCCAGCAGCGGGTCGTCGTGGTGCTTGAGCCCCTCCAGTGCGCGCCAGGCGGCGGCGGCATCGGCCACGTCAAGCAACTGATCGATCACCTGCCGTCGCGGCAGCCACTGGGCCTCGGGCAACTCGGCGCAGGCGCGGTGCTGTTCGGCCTTGAGCAGGCTGTTCAGTTGCAGGGCGGTCTGTTCCTGCCAGTTCAATTGCAGCAGTTCCTCGATCAGCGCATCTTGCTGGTGTTCGCCCAGGAAGCGGTCGGCCAGGTCCAGGTCAAGGGCGTCGTGGGCATTGATCGGCGCGCCCGTCAGAGCGAGGAACAACCCCAGCTTGCCCGGCAGGCGGGCAAGGAACCAGCTGGCGCCCACGTCCGGGTACAGGCCGATGCTGATTTCCGGCATGGCCAGCCGACTGCTGGGGGTGACGATGCGCACATTGGCGCCCTGCAGCAGGCCCATGCCACCGCCCAGCACATGCCCATGGCCCCAGCACAGCAGCGGCTTGGGATAGGTATGCAGGGCGAAGTCCAGGCGGTATTCGGCGGCGAAGAAGGCGGCGGCCAGCGGGGGCACGCTGCCGGGGTGGTCGCGGCAGGCTTGTACCAGCGCACGCACATCGCCGCCGGCGCAGAAGGCCTTGGCACCGTTGCCGCGTAGCAGTACGCAGACGATCCCCGGGTCGCGAGCCCAGGCGTGCAACTGTTCGCCCAATACCTCGATCATCGGCAGGTTCAGCGCATTGAGCGCCTTGGGCGCATCCAGGGTGGCGATGCCGATGCGGGCGCCATCGGCGCCGGTGAGTACCTCGCAATGAATGGCCATGGACAACCTCGCGCAAGTCATCGCACAAGTATGGCTTGCCTGGCCGAACATGCCGGTCGTCGGTCGGATCGTTTGACAAGCGGGAAGGGCTTACCTAGTGTCGCGCCATTGTTTATGGAAGGCCCCATGACTGACGACGATCGCATCAAACTCGAACCCAGCTGGAAGGCCGCCTTGCGCGCCGAATTCGACCAGCCCTACATGCATCAGCTGCGCGAGTTCCTGCGCAGCGAATACGCCGCCGGCAAAGAGATCTACCCGCCAGGGCCGTTGATCTTCAATGCCCTCAACTCGACGCCGCTGGACCAGGTGAAGGTGGTCATCCTCGGCCAGGACCCTTACCACGGGCCGGGCCAGGCCCATGGCCTGTGCTTCTCGGTGCAGCCGGGCGTGGCCACGCCACCGTCGCTGGTCAACATCTACAAGGAGCTGCAGCGCGACCTGAACATCCCGATTGCCAATCATGGCTACCTGCAGAGCTGGGCCGAGCAGGGTGTGCTGTTGCTCAACACGACCATGACCGTGGAGCGCGCCAATGCCGCGTCGCATGCCAAGAAGGGGTGGGAGTTCTTTACTGACCGGGTCATCCAGGTGGTCAGCGAGCAGTGCCCGAACGTGGTGTTCCTGTTGTGGGGTTCGCATGCGCAAAGCAAGCAGAAGCTGATCGACGGGACCAAGCACCTGGTGCTGAAGTCGGTGCATCCGTCGCCGTTGTCGGCTTACCGTGGGTTCCTGGGGTGCGGGCATTTCAGCCGGGCCAACAGTTTCCTCCAGCAGCGCGGGCTGGCGCCGATCAACTGGGCGTTGCCGCCGCTGTGATCACCTGAAAGACCGCGTCGCCTTCTTCGCGGGTGAACCCGCTCCCACAGGTACAGCGCTACCCTCAGGGCCTGTGTGGTCCCTGTGGGAGCGGGTTTACCCGCGAAGAGGCCGTCACAGTCATTCCGGGGTTGCATTCCACACCCGGAACAACGGCTCCGCCAGAAACAGCACGAACAACAAGCGCATCACCTGCAGTGCCGTCACCAGCGGCACCGACAACTGCAGGGTCTCTGCCGTCAGACTCATCTCGGCAATCCCGCCCGGCATCATCCCTAGCGTCAGCGAACGCAAATCCAGCCCGCTCATCACGCTCAATACCCAGGCCGCACTGCCGGCAATCGCCATGCACAACGCCGTGGCCACCAGGGTACGCCCAAGGAACCAGGGTGCGCGGCGGAAGAACGCCCGGTTGAAGTGGCAGGCCAGGCCGCTGCCGATCAGCCACTGGCCGATCTGGCTGGCGCCAGTGGGCAGGGCAATCTGCAGGTTGCCGGCAAGGCTCACCGTCGCTGCCACCAGCAATGGCCCGAACAACCACGGGTTGGGCTGGCGCAAACGCTGCCAGAGCAAGGCAGCGGCAACGCCCAGCGGGGCAATCAGCGCCAGCCAGCCCCAGTTCACGCTGCCGGTGTGATTCAACGGCACTCCGTCACCTAGCAGGAACTTGAACAGCGCCGGCACGCACAGTACCACCGCCAGTACGCGCAGGCTCTGCGCCGCCGCCACCTGGCTGAGCACCGCGCCATTGCGCGCGCCAAGGTTGACCATTTCCCCCGAGCCACCCGGCATGCTGGCGAAGAACGCCGTGGCGCGGTCCTCACCGGAGCGCCGCAGCAGCCATACGCTGATCACGCTGGACAGGGTGGTGAACAGCGCGCCGAAGAAGATCAGCGCGAAATGGCTGGCCACCTGCTCGATCACCGCTGGGGTGAAGTGCAGGCCAATGCCGATGCCGATGATCCACTGCCCGCACTTGCGGCCATTGGGGATTTCCGGCAGCTGCCAGCGTGTCAGGCAGCGTACCAGGATGATCGCCAGCAGCGAGCCGACCATCCACGGCAAAGGCCAGCCGACCTTGCTGGCGGCAAAACCGCCAGCAAGGCCGACCAGCCCGGTTGCGACAAACAACGGCAACCAGCGATCAGGCATCGGCCATCGCCCGGCGCTGCAGGCTGCGTTTGCGCCAGATGCGCAGCAGCGGCAGGGTCAGCATGCAAAGGGTCAGTACCCACACCGACATGCTGATCGGGCTCGACCAGAGGATGCCCAGTTCGCCGTTGGAGATCGACAGCGCCCGGCGCAGGTTCTGCTCCATCAGCCCACCGAGGATGAAGCCGAGCAGAATCGGCGACAGCGGGAAGTCCAGCTTGCGCAGGATATAGCCCATGATGCCGATGCCGACCATCAGGAACAGGTCGAAGGTGGTGGCATGCACGGCGTACACGCCGATCGCCGTGATGATGGCGATCACCGGCACCAGCGCCCAGTTCGGCACGGCGAGGATGCGGGTGAAGATGCGGATCATCGGGATGTTGAGGATCACCAGCATGATGTTGGCGATGAACAGCGAGGCGATCAGGCCCCAGACGATGTCTGGCTGCTGTTCAAACAGCAGTGGGCCAGGGGTGATGTTGTACAGGGTCAGTGCGCCGATCATCACCGCGGTGGTGCCCGAGCCGGGTACGCCCAGGGTCAGCATCGGTACCAGGGCGCCGCAGCAGGAGGCGCCAATGGCGGTTTCCGGGGCGGCCAGGCCACGGGCGTCGCCCTTGCCGAATTGGCCTTTTTCACCTGCCAGGCGCTTTTCGGTCATGTAGGCCACGGCACTCGCCAGTGTTGCACCGGCACCTGGCAGCACACCCATGATGAAGCCCAGCAGGCCGCAGCGGATATTGACCACGAACACCGAGGCCGCTTCCTTGAAGTTGAACAGCATGCGCCCGGTGGCCTTGACCGCCTGGTGGCCATGGTGGGTCTTTTCCAGCAGCAGGAGGATTTCGCTGATGGAGAACAGGCCCAGCACCAGCACCACGAACTGGATGCCGTCGGCCAGGTGCACGCTGTCGCCGGTGAAACGGTACACGCCGCTGTTGGCATCGATACCGACTGCCGACAGGAACAGGCCGATCAGTGCGGCAATGAAGGTTTTCAACGGTTTGTCGCCGGCCATGCCGCCAAGAGCGACGATGGCGAACACCATCAGCACGAAGTACTCCGCCGGGCCGAAGGCGATTGCCCATTTCGCCAGCAGCGGGGCGAACAGCACCATGCCGCAGGTGGCGATCAGCGCACCGATGAACGAACTCCAGGCCGACAGCGACAGCGCTACGCCCGCCAGGCCATTGCGGGCCATCGGGTAGCCATCGAGGGTGGTCATTACGGTCGAGGCTTCGCCGGGGATGTTCAGCAGGATCGAGCTGATGCGCCCACCGTACTCGCAGCCCAGGTACACCGCCGCCAGCAGGATCAGCGCCGATTCCGGCGGCAGGCCGAGGGCGAAGGCGATGGGGATCAGCAGGGCCACGCCGTTGATCGGGCCCAGGCCCGGCAGCAGGCCGACCACGGTACCGATCAGCGTGCCGGACAGGGCGGTGACCAGGTTATAGGGCGACAGGGCGACGCCGAAGCCCTGGCCCAGGTAGCTCAAGGTATCCATGTGTCAGTTCTCCAGTACGCTCAGCAGGCCAAGGGGCAGGGGCACGTCCATGACGCGGTCGAACAGCCAGTAGAGGAACAGGCTCATGCCCGCCACCACGATGACGCTGTGCAGCCAGCGGCCGCCGTACAGGCGGGCCATGGGCACGCCGACCAGGATGGCGCTGAGGATGAAGCCCAGGGCTTCGAAGGTGCTGGCGAAAACGATCAGCAGGCCGACGCAGGCGGCGATCTTGATCAGGGTTTCGCGGTCCATTTCCGGCTCGTCGTCCTTGCGCACGATGGGCGTGGGGCGGAACACCAGGTACAGCAGACCCAGGCCCATCAGGCCGAGCATCAACAGCGGGTAGGCGCGCGGGCCCACCGGTTCATAGGAAAACGCCGCCTGGTAAGGCCAGGCCATCACGGCCAGGGCGGCGCACACCGCCAGCAGGGCCAGGGCGAAGATGCGTTGCAGGATCATCAGAGAGTCCTCGTTGAGCATGGACCCTGTGGGAGCGGGCATGCCCGCGAACACCGGCAATGCCGGTGCCAGGCAGCGCGGTGTCTTCTTCGCGGGCACGCCCGCTCCCACAGTGATCGGTGAAAGGGCGGTGGCGGCTTACTGGATCAGGCCAAACTCCCTGGCCAGTGCCTTGTAGTCAGCCACTTGCTTCTTCACATAGACGTCCAGCTCTTCGCCGGTCATGGCGAACGGGAACAGCTCGCGCTGGTCACGCAGCTTGGCGAAGTCTTCCGAGGCCAGCATCTTGTCGAACGACTGCTTCCACCAGGCGTAATCCTCGTCGCTCACCTTTGGCCCCAGGTAGAAGCCGCGCACCACTGGCCAGACGATGTCGTAGCCCTGTTCCTTGGCGGTGGGGATGTCTTTCATCTCGGGCTCGTCCAGGCGCTTTTCCGAGAACACCGCGAGGATGCGCATGTTGCCGCTCTGAATGTGCGGCATGGAGTCGGAGATGTCGGTTGAGCCGACCTGGATATGCCCGCCCAGCAACGCCGTGGCAATTTCGCCGCCGCCTTCCAGCGCCACGTAGCGCAGGTCCCGCGGGTTGATGCCGGCGGCCTTGGCGATCAGCGCCGTCTGCATCCAGTCCTGGCTACCCACGGTACCGCCAGAGCCGATCACCACCTTGCTCGGGTCTTTTTTCAGCGCTGCGACCAGGTCGTCGAGGGTCTTGTAGGGCGAGTCGCTCTTCACCGCGATGGCGCCGTAGCTGGTGCCGACGGCGGCCAGCCATTTCACGGCGTTCTCGTCGAAGCGGCCGAACTTGCCTTGGGCCAGGTTCAGCAACGAGCCGCTGGACCAGGCCACCAAGGTGCCGGCATCGGCCGGGCGCTGTGCGACCACGGCGTTGTAGGCCACCGCGCCGACACCACCGGGCATGTAGGTGACGCGCATCGGCTTGCTGAGAATCTTCTCCTGCACCAGGGCGCTCTGCACCAGCTTGCAGGTCAGGTCGAAGCCACCGCCGGGCGAGGCGGGGGCAATGCATTCTGGGCGTTTAGGTTCGGCAGCGAGGGCGTTGCCGGCCAACAGCAGGCAGCCGGTAGCGAGGACGAGGCGGCGCAGTGAAAAGGTCATCGTCAATCTCCGTGAGCGTTGTTGTTATCAAGTTATCGCTATGGGGTTACCACAGCGCCACGCTGTAGCTCACCAGCAGCCGTACCTCGTCCGCGTCGCGGGCGAAGTTGGAGCGGAAGGTGGCGTTGCGCAGGCGCACGGCGACGTTCTTCAACGGGCCGCTTTGTACCACGTACTTCAGTTCGGTGTTGCGCTCCCACTCCTTGCCCTCGCCACCGGCGGCGCGGCTGACGTTGTCGCCGCTGATGTAGCGGGTCATGAAGGTCAGGCCGGGCACGCCGAGTGCAGCGAAGTTGTAGTCGTAGCGCGCCTGCCAGGAGCGCTCGTCGGCGCCGGCGAAGTCGTTGATCTGGACGAAGTTGACCAGGTACGGGTCGGCACCATCGACGTACGGGAAGGCGCTGTCACCGGACAGTTGCTGCCAGGCGGCGCTGACCTTGTGCCCGCCCAGGGCGTAGCTGAGCATGCCGTTGACAGTGGTGTTGTCGATGTTGCCGGCCTTGGCGGCGCCGGCGTCGTCACTCACAGCCAGGCGCAGGTCGGCGCCGAAGGTACCCGGGCCCCACGGCTGGGTGGCGACCATGCCGATGAAGTGCTGGCGGTAGATATCGTCGAGCTGGGCAAAGTGGTAGCTGCCGGTGATGCGATCGGTGAACTGGTAGTCGAGGCCGGCCAGGTCCAGGTTGTCTGCGCTGAACGAGCCACCGAAACGGCCGTTCTTGTTGTTCAGGGCCAGGTCTTCCCAGTTGGTGTCGTTGCGGTCCTTGGCCTTGTCCAGTCGGCCGCCGGTGAAGGTCAGGCCCTTGACCTCCTTCGAGGTGAGCAGGCCACCTTCGAAGGTTTGCGGCAGGATGCGCCCGTCGTTGGGCTGCAGGGTCGGCAGTTCGGGGATCAGGGTGCCGATCTTCAGCTCGGTCTGCGACACCTTCACCTTGCCGGTCAGGCCGAGCTTGGAGTACTCGTCGGCGGCCTTGCCGTCATCGTGGGTCGGCAGCAGGCCGGTATCGGTGCGGTCGGGGCTGGAGTCGAGCTTGATGCCGAGCATGCCCAGCGCATCCAGGCCGAAGCCCACGGTGCCATCGGTGTAGCCGGACTCGAAGTTGAGGATGAAGCCCTGGGCCCATTCGTCGCGCTTGGATTGCTGCGCACTGGTGCCGTCGCGGAAGTCGCGGTTGAAGTACATGTTGCGGGTTTCGAAGGTGGCCGTGCTGTCTTCGAAGAAGGCTGCCTGGCTCAGCGGGGCGACACCGGCAAGCGCAAGGGCGCTGGCGATGGCGGAGGGGCGTGCGGCAAAGGAACGGGTAGGCGCAAACGCCTGCGGCTGCAATGACAGCATCACTGATGGCTCCGTTTATTGTTCTTATTCGTTGCACCTTGCTGGTGCTTTTTCGGCGCGAAGGGCGACCGTGGTGCGATGCTAGGTAACCAACCTTTCGCTAACCTTTCAGCGTGAAAGGTTTGTCGACAGGGGCTTCACAGGCCTGCCGACAGCGGTACACTCCGCGCCACCGTCCCACCCGAGCAGGGAGATTCCGATGCGTGTGCTGCTGGTCGAAGACCACCTGCAACTGGCCGAAAGCGTGGCCCAGGCCTTGAAGAGCCATGGCCTGACCGTTGATGTGCTGCATGACGGCGTGGCTGCCGACCTGGCCCTGGCCAGCGAGGAATACGCCGTGGCGGTGCTGGATGTCGGCTTGCCGCGCATGGACGGCTTCGAGGTGCTGGCGCGCCTGCGTGGCCGTGGCAAGACCCTGCCGGTGCTGATGCTGACCGCACGCAGCGACGTCAAGGACCGGGTCCACGGCCTTAACCTGGGCGCCGACGACTACCTGGCCAAACCGTTCGAGCTGACCGAGCTGGAAGCACGGGTCAAGGCCCTGCTGCGCCGCAGCGTGCTGGGTGGCGAGCGCCAGCAACGCTGCGGGCCGCTGGTGTACGACCTGGACACCCGGCGCTTCACGCTGGGTGGCGACAACCTGACCCTGACCTCACGCGAGCAAAGCGTACTGGAAGCGCTGATCGCCCGCCCGGGCCGGGTGATGAGCAAGGAGCAACTGGCTGCCCAGGTGTTCGGCCTGGATGAAGAGGCCAGCCCCGACGCCATCGAAATCTACATCCACCGCCTGCGCAAGAAGCTCGACGGCCAGCCGGTGGCCATTGTCACCTTCCGCGGCCTGGGCTACCTGCTCGAGCACCGTGATGCGTGACAACGGCAGCTTGCGCGGGCGCTTGCTCGGCAACCTGGCCTTGCTGCTGGTGGTGCTGATGCTGGCCAGCGGCTTGAGCGCCTACTGGAACGGCCGTGAGGCTGCCGACACTGCCTACGACCGGACCCTGCTGGCCTCGGCGCGGACCATTGCCGCGGGCCTGTCCCAGCGGGACGGTTCGCTGAGCGCGGATGTGCCCTACGTGGCCCTGGACACCTTCGCCTACGACAGTGCCGGGCGCATCTACTACCAGGTACTGGACATCCAGCAGCGGCTGATTTCCGGTTACGAGAACCTGCCAGCGCCGCCGCCGGGCACGCCACGTACCGACGACTACCCGGCGTTGGCGCGGTTCTACAACGCCACCTATCTGGGCCAGGACGTGCGCGTGGTCAGCCTGCTGAAGCCAGTGAGCGAGCCGAACATGAACGGCATGGCGGAAATCCGCGTGGCCGAGACCGAGGAAGCGCGGGTACGCATGGCCCGTGGCCTGATGGCCGACACCCTGCTGCGCCTGGGCATGCTGGCGCTGGGCGCGCTGGTGATGGTGTGGTTTGCTGTGAGTGCCGCGTTGCGGCCGCTGGAGCGCCTGCGCACGGCGGTGGAAGAGCGCCAGCCGGACGACCTGCGGGCCTTGCCGGTGGTGCAGGTGCAGCGTGAGCTGAGCCCGCTGGTGCGAGCTTTGAACCACTTCACCGAGCGTTTGCGCGGCCAGTTCGAGCGCCAGGCGCAGTTCATCGCCGATGCCGCCCACGAGTTGCGCACGCCACTGGCCGCGCTGAAGGCGCGGGTCGAGCTGGGCTTGCGTTCGGCCGAGCCGCAGGAGTGGCGGCAGACGCTGGAGTCTGCCGCCCAGGGCACCGATCGGCTGACCCACCTGGCCAACCAGCTGCTGTCGCTGGCTCGGGTCGAGAACGGTGCTCGGGCGATTGCCGAAGGCGGCGCGCAGCGCCTGGACCTGAGCCAGTTGGCACGCGAGCTGGGGATGGCCATGGCACCGCTGGCGCACAAGCGCGGGGTTGCGCTGGCCCTGGAGGCCGAGGCACCGGTGTGGCTCAAGGGGGAGCCGACGCTGCTCAACGAGCTGTTGAGCAACCTGGTGGACAATGCCCTGGCCCATACGCCAGCGGGCGGTAACGTGATCTTGCGGGTGCTGGCACCGGCGGTGCTGGAGGTGGAGGACGACGGGCCGGGGATTCCCGAGGCCGAGCGTGAGCGGGTGTTCGAGCGCTTCTACCGGCGCAGTGCGCAGGGCAGTGGGCTTGGCTTGGCGATTGTTGGCGAGATCTGCCGGGCGCACCTGGCGCAAGTGAGCCTGCATGACGGTGCGAAGGGCGGGTTGCGGGTGCGGGTGAGTTTTATCGCGGATTGATGTGTTGCCAGTACCGGCCCTTTCGCGGGTAAACCCGCTCTCACAGGGACCGAGCCGCTGCTGAAGGCTGCGCTATACCTGTGGAAGCGGGTTTACCCGCGAAGAGGCCGGCACAGGCTGACACCGGTCAGCGCAACATGCTCCGCGCCTCGATCAGTTCATCCACTTCCAGCTCGGTACCAAACGGCAAGCCCAGGTGGCGGTACGCCGGCAGTGCCGCCAGCGGCCGGTGGCGCCCGGGCTGGCTGATGCAGCGGGCGATTTGCACGATGTCGATGTAGTCGATCTTGCCGGTCTGTCGGTCCAGGTCCTGTACCTGGCTCGGCAGGTTGACCAGTTGTTCCGGAAATTCCCAGGCCTTGAGGATCTTGTCGCCCAGCACCGGCTGGATCTGCTCGATCACATAATGCAGGCACACCGGATCGGACAACAGTTCGTTGTGCTCTTCGGCATAGATCAACACCGGCAGCGCGCCGATCTGGTTGACCAGCCCGCCGAGGGTGGCCTGGTCGGGCTTGAGTTGCGTGTAGCGGCGGCAGATTTCGTAGCTGATACCCGCCACATCCAGGCTGTTGGCCCAGATATCGCGCAGTTTTTGCTCAACCGCCGGCGCGCGGGCGTGGAAAATCTGCTCGATCACCAGGCCAACGGCCAGGTTGCAGCTGTAGTTGATGCCCAGCCGCGTGATGGCGGTGTGCAGGTCGGTGACCTCGACCGCCGCGCGTAGCAGCGGGCTGTTGACGACTTTGATCAGGCGCGCTGAAAGGGCCGCATCGCGACCGATCACCTTGCTCAGGGCCGCTACGCTGATCTCGCTGTCTTCCGCTGCCTCGCGGATGCTCAAGGCAACCTCGGGCAGGGTCGGCAGGACCAGGTCATCCTTTTCGATGGCATCGAGCAACTGTGCTTGAACCATCTCGGCCAGCTTGTTCATGGGCGTGTCTACCGCGTTGGTGGTGCGGCCCCGCCACGTAGGCGGGGCAGGCTGGTCAGCGCTGGATTTCCCGGTCGCGGTCCAGTTCGTAGGGCAGGGTCAGCAGCTGCAGGCGCGGGCCTTCGAGGCTGCCCAGGTGCAGGTTGTCGTCCTCCACCGCTTCGGCGCTGAGCACCGCGAGCAGTTCGCAGGCTGCGCCGTTGCTGGCAGCCATGACCACTTCACCGACCGACGAACCATGGGTGGGGGAGAAGATCTCGGCGCCCGGGGCCGGAATGGCCGGCTGGTCCAGTGCCAGGCGGTACTGGCGGCGCTTGAGCTTGCCCAGGTACTGCATGCGGGCAACGATTTCCTGGCCGGTGTAGCAGCCTTTCTTGAAGCTGACGCCGTCGACGGCCTGCAGGTTGATCATCTGCGGGATGAACAGTTCACGGGTCGGCCCCATGACCTGGCCGATCCCGGCGCGAATCTGCCCCAGCAGCCAGTCGTTGAGGCTGCCTTCGGGCAACGCGGCGGCCAGCGCCTGGCGAACGCTGACGGCGTTGTCAGCCGGCACCCACAGCTCCACGCGGCCAGCGGACACGGCAATGGCGATCAACCCGTCGTGGCGCACGGTGCTGCCAGCTGCTGCAGGCACATCGAGCCCCAGCGCCTGCAGCGCCGCATCGCCGCCTTGCAGGCCGAAGCGTGCCCAGGCAGCGCTTTCATCGGTCAGCGTGGCCTTGGAGAACACGGCGTACTTCTTCAGGTCTGCCAGCTGGGCATCAAGCAGCTCGCTGGCCATGGCCAGCAGGTAGCCGTTGCCTTCGGGCAGGATGCGGAAACTCGACTGCATGCGCCCCTTGACCATGCAGCGGGCGCCTAGACTGGCGTGTTCCTGGCTGAGGTAGTTGATGTTGCAGGTCAGCTGGCCTTGCAGGAACTTGCCTGCATCGGAGCCGCGGACGGCGAGGATGCCCTCATGGGACAGGGGGCAGAAGAAAGCGGAATCGGCCATGGGTCATCGAGGTGGCTAAAGACTGGCGGCCATCATAGAACGCCGGTAACAAAATAGGTAGGTGACTAGACCAACGCCCGGTGTCGCTTCGCTCGCCTGGCTGTATACTGGCGGGCCATTCGAGGAGGGCCCCATGGTCGAACAAACTGAACTCAACCGGCTTTTCTGGCACAGCCGCCGCGGCATGCTGGAACTGGACGTACTGCTGGTGCCTTTCACCCAGGAAGTCTACCCCACGCTCAACGAGACCGACCGCGAACTCTACGTGCGTCTGTTGAGCTGCGAGGATCAGGACATGTTCGGCTGGTTCATGGAGCGCACCGAGTCCGAAGACCCGGAGCTGCAGCGCATGGTCCGCATCATCCTGGACCGTGTCCAGCCCAAGTGAGTGCTTCGAGTGCCGCTGGCAAGGCTCGCGCCTGCTGCTAGCGGCCTACCTGGGTTGCCAGGTACTGGCGTGGTTCGCCGTATGGGCGAGCCCGCTGCCCGGGTGGTTGGCCCTTGCTGTTGTCGCCACCTGTATTGCCCGCGCTGGCTGGGCCATTCCCCGACGTATTTTGCTGACGCATGAGCATGCCGTTGTTGGCTTGCGCCGTGATATGCGCGGCTGGCAGGTGTTCAGCCGTGCCCGTGGCTGGCAGCCGGTGCGCTTGTGCCGGGACAGTGTGGCGTTGCCTGGGCTGGTGGTGTTGCGCTTTGTGCGGGCAGGGCGCTGGTTGGGGCAGAGCCAATGCGTACCGAGGGATGCACTAGGGGCTGATGAGCACCGGCGCTTGCGGGTGCGGTTGAAGTTCAGCCGGCGCAGGTGGGCAGAGGTGGGGGCGAGTCAGGGCTGACAGGTGTTCGTCGTGGCAGCTTCAGCGCCTGCGAGATCGATGTCGCAGGCGCTGAAGCTGCCGCGCCAGGGGCCGGACTCAGATCGGGCTGAGAATGGTGTCCTTGGCCTCGTCCAGCATCCCCGGGTAATCCAGGGTGTAATGCAGCCCGCGGCTTTCTTTGCGCTGCATGGCCGACAGGATCATCAGCTCGGCCACCTGCGCCAGGTTGCGCAATTCGATCAGGTCGCGGCTGACCTTGTAGTTGCTATAGAACTCATCGATTTCGTCCAGCAGCAGGCGAATGCGGTGCTGCGCTCGCTGCAGGCGCTTGCTGGTGCGCACGATGCCGACGTAGTCCCACATGAAGCGCCGCAGTTCGTCCCAGTTGTGCGCAATGATCACATCCTCGTCCGAGTCGGTGACCTGGCTGGCATCCCAGCCGGGCAGGGCCTTGGGCATGGCCACTTCATCCAGGTGCGCCTGGATGTCGGACGCGGCGGCACGGCCATAGACAAAGCATTCCAGCAGCGAGTTGCTGGCCATGCGGTTGGCACCGTGCAGGCCGGTGAAGCTGGTTTCGCCAATGGCGTACAGGCCCGGCACGTCGGTGTGGCCACGGTCGTCGACCATTACCCCGCCGCAGGTGTAGTGCGCCGCCGGTACCACGGGGATCGGCTGGCGAGTGATGTCGATGCCAAACGCCAGGCAGCGCTCGTACACGGTGGGGAAGTGGCTCTTGATGAAGTCGACCGGTTTGTGCGTGATGTCCAGGTATACACAGTCCACGCCCAGGCGCTTCATCTCGTGGTCGATGGCGCGGGCCACGATGTCGCGCGGGGCCAGCTCTTCACGCGGGTCGAAGCGTGGCATGAAACGCTCGCCATTGGGCAAACGCAGGAGCGCGCCTTCGCCGCGCAGGGCTTCGGTGATCAGGAAGCTCTTGGCCTGTGGATGGTACAGGCAGGTCGGGTGAAACTGGTTGAACTCCAGGTTCGCCACCCGGCAGCCGGCCCGCCAGGCCATGGCAATGCCGTCGCCGCAGGCGCCATCGGGGTTGCTGGTATACAGGTAGACCTTGGCCGCGCCGCCAGTAGCCAGCACGGTGAAGCGCGCACCGAAGGTGTCCACCTCGCCGCTGTTGCGGTCGAGCACGTAGGCGCCCAGGCAGCGCTCGCCGGGCAGGCCGAGGCGGCGTTCGGTGATCAGGTCGACCGCAACGCGTTGCTCCAGTAACTGGATGTTCGGGCGTTTGCGGGCCTGCTCCAGCAGCGTGGTGAAGATGGCTGCACCGGTGGCGTCGGCGGCGTGGATGATACGCCGGTGACTATGGCCGCCTTCGCGGGTCAGGTGGAACTCGAAGCCGCCGTCGTCGACGCTGTAGTGCTCGTCGCGGGTAAAGGGCACGCCTTGCTCGATCAACCACTCGATGGCTTCGCGGCTGTGCTCGACGGTAAAGCGCACCGCCTCTTCATGGCACAGGCCGCCGCCGGCATTGAGCGTGTCCTCGACATGCGACTGCACGGTATCGGTATTGTCCAGCACCGCCGCGACACCGCCCTGGGCCCAGAAGGTAGAGCCGTTGGCCAGGTCGCCCTTGCTGAGTACGGCGACTCGCAGGTGGCTGGGGAGGTTCAGTGCCAGGCTGAGACCGGCGGCGCCGCTGCCGATCACCAGGACATCATGTTGGAATTGTTGGCTCATGTCGGGACACTAGTATTCTTTGGAAGGGGCGCGGCACAATAGTCACGCGCCGATGGCATTGTGAAACTATCGTTAAAGCTGGCCGGGTTGCCTTTATAGCAGCCCCGGGTGGCCAATTTCCATGCCACTTGCCTGGTCGCGACAACCTTTGTGGGAACTTTCCGACATGGCCGGAAATCCTATGAAGGCTGCCCACGCGCCACAACATGCCGCGGCGACGCAGGGTGGCAGGCCCGTCCGGGCTGTCCCTGCGTACTCGAAACCTGATTATCGACGTAGCCGGCCGTGACCGCGCCGCGTCTTTCGTGCAAGCCGACCAAGGGCTGCAGGAAACTTGCTTGGAGGGGAGAACTTTTGCGCAAAGCCCGAGTCTATGGTTGCAAGCCTGAACGATGGCCGTTGCAGCGCTCCTTCGAGTTCACTGAGGAGTGTTCATGCTAACCCAGGAAGAGGATCAGCAGCTTGTCGAGCGCGTTCAGCGCGGTGACAGGCGAGCGTTCGATCTGTTGGTGCTGAAGTATCAGCACAAGATTCTCGGGTTGATCGTGCGGTTCGTTCACGACACCCACGAGGCCCAGGATGTAGCACAGGAAGCCTTCATCAAGGCCTACCGTGCGCTTGGCAACTTCCGCGGAGACAGTGCGTTCTATACGTGGCTGTACCGCATCGCCATCAACACGGCGAAGAACTACCTGGTGTCCCGTGGAAGACGGCCGCCAGACAGCGATGTGAGCTCCGAGGATGCGGAGTTTTATGACGGCGATCATGGTCTCAAGGATCTCGAGTCCCCAGAGCGCTCCTTGTTGCGGGATGAAATCGAAGGCACCGTCCATCGCACCATCCAGCAGCTGCCTGAAGACCTGCGCACGGCACTGACCCTGCGCGAGTTCGACGGGCTGAGTTACGAAGACATTGCCAGTGTCATGCAATGTCCGGTGGGTACCGTGCGCTCTCGAATCTTCCGCGCTCGGGAGGCCATAGACAAAGCCCTGCAACCTTTGCTGCAGGAAACCTGAGACAGCGGCGACAGCCAAGAGAGGAACCGCCATGAGTCGTGAAGCTTTGCAGGAATCGCTGTCCGCGGTGATGGATAACGAAGCGGACGAGCTTGAACTGCGTCGGGTGTTGAACGCCGTAGACGATGCTGAAACCCGTGCCACCTGGTCGCGTTACCAGGTTGCCCGCGCAGCCATGCACAAGGAGCTGCTGCTGCCTAACCTGGATATCGCCTCGGCGGTGTCTGCAGCGCTGGCTGACGAAGCGGTGCCGGCCAAGGTCAAGAAAGGCCCATGGCGCAGCATTGGCCGCCTGGCGGTAGCTGCCTCGGTCACCCTGGCGGTGCTGGCTGGTGTACGCATGTACAACCAGGACGAGATCACCGGCGCCGAGCTGGCTGCCCAGCAACCTGCCCAGCAAGGCCTGAGTGTGCCACAAGCCCAAGGCCCAGCCGTTTTGGCAGGCTATAGTGAGAGCAGTGAGCAACCAACCGGGCCGATGGCCAACGGCGTGTTGCAGAACCAGGCCGGCTGGGATCAGCGTCTGCCAGGTTACCTGCGCCAGCATGCCCAGGAGTCTGCGCTCAAGGGCACTGAAACCGCATTGCCGTATGCCCGCGCCGCCAGCCTGGAAAACCGTTAAGTAAGGAGGATCATGCGCGCGCTACCTCTCCTGTCGCTGCTGATTGGCAGCTGCATGACGGTGCCAGCATTGGCAGCCAATTCCTCGCCCGAGGCGAGCGAGTGGCTGAACAAGCTGGCACAGGCCGAGCAAAAGCAGAGCTACCAGGGCTCTTTTGTCTACGAACGCAACGGCAGCTTCTCTTCCCACGAGATCTGGCACAGGGTCGACGACGGCAAGGTCAGCGAGCGGCTGTTGCAGCTCGATGGCGCCGCCCAGGAAATCGTGCGCGTGGATGGCAAGGTAGAGTGCGTCAGCGGGGCCTTGGCAAGTGGTGTTACGACACCCCCGGACGCCGCGCAGCGTGTGCTTGATCCGCTGAAACTGATGGGCTGGTATGACTTGAGCGTGGCGGGCAAGTCACGGGTCGCCGGGCGCGATGCCGTGATCGTGACGCTCACCCCGCGCGACCAGCACCGCTATGCCTTCGAATTGCACCTGGACCATTCTACCGGCCTGCCGCTGCGCTCATTGATGATCAATGACAAGGGGCAGTTGCTGGAGCGCTTCCAGATGACCCGCCTCGAAACCGACGGGCTGCTCAGCGACGATGACCTGCGCCCCAGCGCTGCGTGCAAGCCGGTGCAGCAGGTGGCTGCTGCCGGTAATGACAGGGTCGTCGGCTGGCGTTCGGACTGGCTGCCGCCAGGCTTCGAGTTGGTCAACAGCTCGGTACGCCGCGATCCGAAGCATGACAGCACGGTCAGCAGCCTGATGTATGACGATGGCCTGGCGCGCTTCTCGGTATTCCTCGAACCGGTGAAGGATGAGGGCGGTACTGACATGCGTACCCAGCTTGGCCCGACTTCGGCGGTTTCGCGTCGGCTGAACACGCCAAAGGGCAGGGTAATGGTCACTGTGGTCGGCGAAATTCCGCTGGGTACCGCAGAGCGTGTGGCGCTGTCGATGCGCCCTCAGGATGACCAGGCGCGCCAGTGATGGTGCGCTTTTGCGGGCCTGGTGTGCGGGCCATGCCAAGGCGCGCGTACATGCCGCTGAAATGAAATTAAAGCATTGTCATTTGCAATCCTTCGGCAAATTTTCTATAGGTCAGGCTTCTTGGAGCCTGGCCTTTCCTGCTTTGTGCAGGGGCCTTTCTAAACTACCGCTCGTTGTGACGGGAGCCGTATGTCAATACCACGCTTGAAATCCTACCTATCGATGTTCGCCGCCGTGCTGATGCTCGGCCAGGTGCTCAGCGCCCAGGCCGAGGAAGCCCTGCCGGACTTCACTACGCTGGTCGAGCAGGCCTCGCCAGCCGTGGTCAACATCAGTACCAAGCAGAAGCTGCCGGACCGCCGCATGGCCGCCGGGCAGATGCCCGACCTGGAAGGCCTGCCGCCGATGTTCCGCGAGTTCTTCGAGCGCAACATGCCGCAGCAGCCGCGTTCGCCGCGTGGCGACCGCCAGCGCGAGGCCCAGTCGCTGGGCTCGGGCTTCATCATTTCCAGCGATGGCTACGTGCTGACCAACAACCACGTGGTAGCCGATGCCGACGAGATCATCGTCCGCCTGTCGGACCGCAGCGAGTTGCAGGCCAAACTGGTCGGCACCGACCCGCGCACCGACGTGGCCCTGCTCAAGGTCGAGGGCAAGAACCTGCCGACCGTCAAGCTGGGTGATTCCGAAAAACTCAAGGTGGGCGAGTGGGTGCTGGCCATCGGTTCGCCGTTCGGCTTCGACCATTCGGTGACCAAAGGTATCGTCAGCGCCAAGGGCCGTACCCTGCCTAATGACACCTACGTACCGTTCATCCAGACCGACGTGGCCATCAACCCGGGCAACTCCGGTGGCCCGCTGTTCAACATGAACGGTGAAGTGGTGGGTATCAACTCGCAGATCTTCACCCGTTCCGGCGGTTTCATGGGCCTGTCGTTCGCCATCCCGATCGACGTGGCGATCGACGTTTCCAACCAGCTGAAGAAAGACGGCAAAGTCAGCCGCGGCTGGCTGGGCGTGGTGATCCAGGAGGTCAACAAGGACCTGGCTGAATCGTTCGGCCTGGACAAGCCGGCTGGCGCCCTGGTGGCCCAGGTGCTGGAAAACGGCCCGGCAGCCAAGGGCGGCCTGCAGGTGGGTGACGTGATCCTGAGCATGAACGGCCAGCCGATCATCATGTCGGCCGACCTGCCGCATCTGGTCGGCAGCCTCAAGGATGGTGAAAAGGCCAAGCTGGAGATCATTCGCAACGGCAAGCGCCAGAACCTCGACATCAGCGTTGGCGCACTGCCGGACGACGATGCCGACATCGCTGCCGGCGCCGAAGGCAGTGCCGAGCGCAGCAGCAACCGCCTGGGCGTCTCGGTGGCCGATCTGACCGCCGAGCAGAAGAAAGCCCTGGAACTCAAGGGTGGCGTGGTCATCAAGGAAGTCCAGGATGGCCCGGCCGCGATGATCGGCCTGCGCCCGGGTGACGTCATCAGCCACCTGAACAACCAGGCCATCGGTTCGGCCAAGGAGTTCACCGAAATCGCCAAGGAACTGCCGAAGAACCGTTCGGTGTCGATGCGCGTGCTGCGTCAGGGCCGTGCCAGCTTCATTACCTTCAAGCTGGCTGAATAAGCGGCTTCGCAAGGAGAAAAGGGGCAGCTTCGGCTGCCCTTTTTCATGAAAGTTCACAATTCAGGGGCCAATGCTGTGTACAGCCCGATAGAGGAATCTCCCATATCCCGGCAGCTTAAGGTACAATTCCCGGCTATTTTTCGGCGGGCGTCCGGCTCGCAGCCTTTTCGAGTGTTGACCCGTGAGTGATTTGAGTCATATCCGCAATTTCTCCATCATCGCCCACATCGACCATGGCAAGTCGACGCTGGCCGACCGTTTCATCCAGATGTGCGGTGGCCTGTCGGCACGCGAGATGGAAGCCCAGGTGCTCGATTCCATGGACCTGGAGCGTGAGCGCGGTATCACCATCAAGGCCCACAGCGTCACGCTCAACTACAAGGCGCAGGACGGCAAGGTCTACCAGCTGAACTTCATCGATACCCCCGGTCACGTCGACTTCACCTACGAAGTCTCGCGCTCGCTGGCGGCCTGTGAAGGCGCGCTGCTGGTGGTGGACGCCGGCCAGGGCGTCGAGGCCCAGTCCGTGGCCAACTGCTACACCGCCATCGAGCAGGGCCTGGAGGTCATGCCGGTACTGAACAAGATGGACCTGCCCCAGGCCGACCCGGATCGCGTCAAGGACGAGATCGAGAAGATCATCGGCATCGACGCCACCGACGCCGTGGCCTGCAGTGCCAAGAGCGGCATGGGCGTGGACGAGGTGCTCGAGCGCCTGGTACAGACCATCCCCGCGCCGGAAGGCGATATCGAGGCGCCGCTGCAGGCGCTGATCATCGACTCCTGGTTCGACAACTACCTGGGCGTGGTGTCGCTGGTGCGCGTGCGCCACGGCCGCGTCAAGAAAGGCGACAAGATCCTGGTCAAGTCCACCGGCAAGGTGCACCTGGTCGACAGCGTGGGCGTGTTCACCCCGAAACACACCCAGACCGCCGACCTGAAAGCCGGCGAAGTGGGCTTCATCATCGCCAGCATCAAGGACATTCACGGTGCCCCGGTCGGTGACACCCTGACCCTGTCCACCACCCCTGAGGTCGAGGTGCTGCCAGGCTTCAAGAAGATCCAGCCGCAGGTTTACGCCGGCCTGTTCCCGGTCAGCTCCGACGACTTCGAGGACTTCCGCGATGCGCTGCAGAAGCTGACCCTGAACGACTCGTCGCTGCAATACATGCCGGAAAGCTCCGACGCCCTGGGCTTCGGCTTCCGTTGCGGCTTCCTCGGCATGCTGCACATGGAGATCATCCAGGAGCGCCTGGAGCGCGAATACGACCTGGACCTGATCACCACTGCGCCAAGCGTGATCTACGAGCTGGAACTGAAAACCGGCGAGACCATCACCGTCGACAACCCATCGAAGCTGCCAGACGTCTCGGCGGTCGCCGATTTCCGCGAGCCGATCGTCACCGCCACCATCCTGGTGCCGCAGGAGCACCTGGGCAACGTCATCACCCTGTGCATCGAGAAGCGTGGCGTGCAGCGCGACATGCAGTTCCTCGGCAGCCAGGTGCAGGTGCGCTACGACCTGCCGATGAACGAAGTGGTGCTGGACTTCTTCGATCGCCTCAAGTCCACCAGCCGCGGCTATGCTTCGCTGGACTATCATTTCGATCGCTACCAGTCGGCCAACCTGGTCAAGCTGGACGTATTGATCAACGGCGACAAGGTCGATGCCCTGGCATTGATCGTGCACCGCGACAACGCGGCCTACAAAGGCCGTGCGTTGACCGAGAAGATGAAGGAACTGATCCCTCGGCAGATGTTCGACGTGGCGATCCAGGCAGCTATCGGCGGCCAGATCATTGCGCGGACAACCGTCAAGGCGCTCAGAAAGAACGTACTGGCCAAGTGCTACGGTGGTGACGTCAGCCGTAAGAAGAAACTGCTTGAGAAGCAGAAGGCCGGTAAGAAACGCATGAAACAGGTGGGCAACGTGGAGATTCCACAGGAAGCCTTCCTCGCCGTGCTCAGGTTGGATAGCTAGGTCCTATGTCGCTAAATTTCCCGCTGTTGCTAGTCATCGCCGTCTTCGTCTGCGGCCTGCTGGGCTTGATCGACCTGTTGTTCCTGGCCCCGCGCCGGCGTGCGGCAATCGCCAACTACCAGGGCAGCGTCAGCCAGCCCGAGATGGCGGTGGTCGAGCGCCTGGGCAAGGAGCCGTTGCTGGTCGAGTACGGCAAGTCGTTCTTCCCGGTGCTGTTCATCGTGCTGGTGCTGCGTTCGTTCCTGGTCGAGCCGTTCCAGATCCCTTCGGGGTCGATGAAGCCGACCCTGGAAGTGGGCGACTTCATCCTGGTGAACAAGTTTTCGTACGGCATTCGCCTGCCGGTGATCGACAAGAAGGTCATCGAGGTGGGTGACCCGCAACGCGGTGATGTGATGGTGTTCCGTTACCCGAGCGACCCGAACGTCAACTACATCAAGCGTGTGGTCGGCCTGCCAGGCGACGTGGTGCGCTACACCAACGACAAGCGCTTGTTCGTCAACGGCCAGCCGATTGCCGAACAACTGGTGGGCACCGAGCCGGGCACCCTGGGCAGCGCCGAGCTGTACAAGGAAAAGCTCGGCGAGGCCGAACACCTGATCCGCAAGGAAATGAGCCGTTACCGCATGCCGCCGGACCAGCAATGGACCGTGCCGGCAGGCCATTACTTCATGATGGGCGACAACCGCGACAACTCCAACGACAGCCGTTACTGGGATGACCCGAACATCCCGAAGGAACTGCACGGCATGGTTCCGGACCGGAACATCGTCGGCAAGGCCTTCGCGGTGTGGATGAGCTGGCCAGAGCCCAAGCTCAGCCACCTGCCCAACCTGTCGCGGGTCGGTCTGATCCATTGATACCCATCGGCGCTGGCCAGCAGGCAGCGCCGAATGCATTTCTGACATAGGCTGTGTTCTCAGGGATCGGGAGATTCGTCGCAAATCGCGGCGGGCCACAGCCAAACAGTCTTTCAGGATGTTGATTTGAACAACGCGTTGAACAACGAACGGGTGGCTGCATGAGTGCTCCCCTTGCCCGTCTGGAGCGAAAGCTCGGTTATACCTTCAAGAACCAGGACCAGATGCTCCTGGCACTGACCCATCGCAGCTACGCCGGGCGCAACAACGAGCGCCTGGAGTTTCTCGGTGATGCCATTCTCAACTTCGTCGCCGGCGAAGCGCTGTTCGAGCGCTTCCCGCAGGCCCGCGAAGGCCAGCTGTCGCGCCTGCGCGCGCGCCTGGTCAAGGGTGAGACCCTGGCCCGCCTGGCCCGTGGTTTCGACCTGGGTGATCACCTGCGCCTGGGTTCGGGCGAGCTCAAGAGCGGCGGCTTCCGCCGCGAGTCGATCCTGGCCGACGCCCTGGAGGCGCTGATTGGCGCCATCTATCTGGACGCCGACATGGAAACGGCGCGGGAGCGCGTGCTGGCCTGGCTGGCCGATGAGTTTGAAGGCCTGACCCTGGTCGATACCAACAAGGACCCGAAGACCCGCCTGCAGGAGTTCCTGCAGTCGCGCAGCTGTGAGCTGCCACGTTACGAAGTGGTTGATATCCAGGGCGAACCGCACTGCCGGACCTTCTTCGTCGAATGCGAAGTGGTGCTGCTGAACAACAAGAGCCGTGGCCAGGGCGTTAGCCGGCGTATCGCCGAGCAAGTCGCCGCCGCGTCTGCACTGATCGCCCTGGGCGTGGAGAATGGCAATGACTGATAGCAACCCGACCCGCTGCGGCTACGTGGCCATTGTCGGCCGCCCGAACGTAGGCAAGTCGACCCTGCTCAACCACATCCTCGGGCAGAAGCTGGCGATCACCTCGCGCAAGCCGCAGACCACCCGCCACAACATGCTCGGCATCAAGACCGAGGGTGACGTGCAGGCGATCTACGTCGATACCCCGGGTATGCACAAGGCCAACGACAAGGCCTTGAACCGCTACATGAACCGCAACGCCTCGGCGGCCCTGAAGGACGTCGACGTGGTGATCTTCGTGGTCGACCGCACCAAGTGGACCGACGAGGACCAATTGGTACTGGAGCGCGTGCAGTACGTGACCGGCCCACTGATCATCGCGGTCAACAAGACCGATCGCATGGAAGAGAAGGCCGAACTGATCCCGCACTTGCAATGGCTGCAGGAGCAGTTGCCGAACGCCGAAGTGATGCCGATTTCCGCACAGCAGGGGCACAACCTCCAGGCACTGGAAGCACAGATCGCCAAGCACCTGCCCGAGAACGATCACTTTTTCCCGGAAGACCAGATCACTGACCGCAGCAGCCGCTTCCTGGCCGCCGAACTGGTGCGCGAGAAGATCATGCGTCAGCTGGGTGCGGAATTGCCGTACCAGATCACCGTGGAAATTGAAGAATTCAAGCAGCAGGGCCACGTGCTGCACATTCACGCGCTGATCCTGGTCGAGCGCGACGGCCAGAAAAAGATCATCATTGGCGACAAGGGCGAGCGCATCAAGCGCATCGGCTCCGAGGCGCGCAAGGACATGGAAGTGCTGTTCGACTCCAAGGTCATGCTCAACCTGTGGGTCAAGGTGAAAGGCGGCTGGTCCGACGACGAGCGCGCCCTGCGTTCGCTGGGTTACGGCGACCTGTAAGCCTCGCACGGCCCCCCTTTGTGGGAGCGGCCTTGCGTCGCGATAGTGCTGCGAAGCGGCCCCAGAATCTATGCAATAGCCAAGATCTTGGGGCCGCTGCGCGCCCCTTTCGCGACACAAGGCCGCTCTCACAGGGATTTGCATCAAACTTGGGCTGAGTGATCTTCCATGGAACAACCTGTCGGCCAGCCAGCCTACGTGCTGCACAGCCGTGCCTACAAGGAAACCAGCGCGCTGGTGGACTTCTTCACCCCGCAGGGCCGCATGCGCGCCGTGCTGCGCCGTGCGCGTGGCAAGGGTGGCAGCCTGGTACGGCCGTTCGTGCCGCTGGAGCTGGAGCTGCGCGGACGTGGCGAGCTGAAGAATGTCGGTCGGATGGACAGCGCCGGCATCGCCGCCTGGCTGCATGGCGATGCCCTGTTCAGCGGGTTGTACCTCAACGAACTGCTCATGCGCCTGCTGCCCGCCGAAGCGCCTTTCCCGGTGCTGTTCGAGCACTACACCCTGACCCTGCAGGCCCTGGCCGCCGGTCGTCCGCTGGAGCCGCTGCTGCGCTCCTTCGAATGGCGGCTGCTGGACGAGCTCGGTTATGCGTTTTCGTTGCACCACGACGTCAATGATCAGCCGATCACGGCCGACGGCCTGTACCGCTTGCGTGTGGATGCCGGCCTGGAGCGAATCGAACTGGTGCAACCCGGGCTGTTCCGCGGTACCGAGCTGCTGGCCCTGGCCGAAGCCGACTGGGATGCCCCAGGTGCCTTGCTCGCCGCCAAGCGCCTGATGCGCCAGGCACTGGCGGTTCACCTGGGGGCAAAACCGCTGGTCAGCCGGGAACTGTTTCGCAAGCGCTGATCACGACGTATGCTGTGGGGCTCAATCTTCAGGAGAGCCTTTCGTGACTCACAGCAACCGCATGCTTCTTGGCGTAAACATCGACCACGTGGCGACCCTGCGCCAGGCCCGGGGCACGCGTTACCCTGATCCGGTCAAGGCTGCTCTGGATGCCGAGGAAGCAGGCGCCGATGGCATCACCGTGCACCTGCGTGAAGACCGCCGGCACATCCAGGAGCGTGACGTGGTACTGCTCAAGGATGTGCTGCAGACCCGCATGAACTTCGAGATGGGCGTCACCGAAGAGATGATGGCCTTTGCCGAGAAGATTCGCCCGGCGCACATCTGCCTGGTACCCGAAACCCGCCAGGAACTGACCACCGAAGGTGGCCTGGACGTGGCGGGCCAGGAGGCACGGATCAAGGCGGCGGTTGAGCGCCTGTCGCGTACCGGTGCCGAAGTGTCGCTGTTCATCGATGCCGACGAACGGCAGATCGAGGCATCGCGCCGGGTTGGTGCGCCAGCCATCGAGCTGCACACCGGGCGTTACGCCGATGCCGAAACCCCGACCGAAGTGGCCGAGGAACTCAAGCGTATCGTTGATGGCGTGGCATTTGGCGTGGGGCAGGGGCTGATCGTCAATGCCGGCCACGGGCTTCATTACCACAACGTCGAGGCGGTGGCGGCGATCAAGGGCATCAATGAGCTGAACATCGGTCATGCGCTGGTGGCGCATGCGCTGTTCGTCGGCTTCAAGGCCGCAGTGGCCGAGATGAAGGCGCTGATCGTGGCGGCTTCGCGCTAACCGCTGGTCGCCTGTACCGGCCTCTTCGCGGGTAAACCCGCTCCCACAGGGATCGCACACGCCTCAGGCCTGTAGGGTACCTGTGGGAGCGGGTTTACCCGCGAAGCGGCCGGTACAGGCAGCCGATCAATCGGCAGGAAACACCAGGGTAAAGCGGGTAGGCCCCAAGGGGCTGCTGCTAACCTCGACCCGCCCGCCATGCAACTGCATGATCGATTTCACGATCGCCAGCCCCAACCCGGTCCCACCCTCCAGCCGCGAGCGCCCCGAGCCCACCCGGTAAAACCGCTCGAACAAGCGCGACTGATGTTCTTGAGCAATACCAGGCCCCTGGTTCTGCACCGACAGCCGAACTTCGCTGCCCAGGCGCTCGATGCGCAGCTCCACAGGCTTGCCATCGGAACAGTGCCGAATGGCATTGCTCAACAGGTTCGACAATGCCCGCTGAAACATCAGCCGGTCACCCTGCGCCGTCCCCCAGCCCTGAACACGCAATTCAATCCCTTTCAGCTCGGCACTGAAGGCAAACAGCTCGACGACCCGCGCAGTCTCGTCGGCCAATGCCATGGGCTTGAGCGCAACCTGGGCCTGGGGTTGGCTGACCTGGGCGAGAAACAGCATGTCGTTGATGATGCGGTTGAGCCGGGTCAGCTCTTCGATGCTGTCTTCCAGTACTTCCCGGTAGTTCGCGTTGTCCCGTTCGCGGGCCAGCGTCACTTGCGCCTTGCCCATCAGGTTGCTCAACGGTGTGCGCAGTTCATGGGCCAGGTCGTCAGAAAACTGCGACAGCTGGCTGACACCCTGGTCGAGGCGGTCGAGCATCACGTTGATGCTGCTGGCCAGCTCTGCCAGCTCCAGCGGCAGGCCGGTAGCGGGCAGGCGATGTTGCAGGTCCTGGGCCGACACCTGCCCGGCAATGCGCCGGAAGTGCCTCAGTGGTTTCAGGCCGCGCTGCATCAGCCACCAGGCGCCAGCGCCGATCAGCAGTAACAGCAGCGGCAGCGCGAGCAAGGTGGAGTGCAGGTAGGCCTGCAGCAGGGCGTTGTCGTCGGCGCGGTTGAGCGACATCATCACCTTGACCGGGGTGTCGTCGCGCAGGCGCATCAGCCGGGTCACGGTGAGTATCTGGTTGCCATTGCTGTCGCGCCACGCATGAAAGGCCAGGCGGGCATCGGTACGCAGTTCGCCAACCTGCGATTCCAGTGCTGGCCCTAGGCTGAGCAGGTGCGGGTGGCGGCTTTCGAGGGCGAGCACGCTGAGGCTGAGGTTGTCATGCCCCATCACCAGGTCGAGCAAGGGATGGGCGCGGGTGCCCAGGTCTTCGCTACGCAGGTCGACGCGCAGGTTGTGTTCGACCTGCAGCATCTTACGCGCCAGGTCTTTGCGTGCGCGGCTGTCCAGTTCGTGATCGAGGGCAAGCACGGCCAGGCAGGCCAACAGCATCACCAGTGCGGCGCCCATCAGCGTCATGCTCAGGCCCAGGCGCAGTGACAGGCTGGCGTTTTTCAAAAGCGTGCCTCGAGCACGTAGCCGACGCCACGCAGGGTATGGATCAGCTTGTTGTCGAACGGGTCGTCGATCTTTGCCCGCAGGCGCCGGATCGAAACCTCCACCACATTGGTGTCGCAGTCGAAGTTCATGTCCCATACCAGCGAGATGATCTGGGTGCGCGACAGCACCTCGCCGGTCTGGCGCATCAGCAGGTGCAGCAGGGCGAATTCCTTGGCGGTCAGGTCGATACGCTGCCCGGCGCGGTAGGCGCGGTGGCGGCCGGGGTCCAGCTCCAGATCGGCGACGCGCAGGGTGCTGGGCTGCAGTTGCTGGTCATTGCGGCGCAGCAGGCTGCGGATGCGTGCCAGCAGCTCCGGAAACTCGAAGGGTTTGAGCAGGTAATCGTCGGCACCCAGGTCCAGGCCCTTGACCCGGTCGGCCAGGCGACCGTGGGCGGTGAGCATCATGATGCGCGTGGCCGATTCGGCGCGCAGCCGCTGCAGCACGGTCCAGCCATCGAGTTCGGGCAGGTTGACGTCGAGGACGACCAGGTCGTAGGGCTGCTGGCGGGCCAGGTGCAGGCCGTCGGTGCCGGTGTGGGCGCAGTCAACCACATAGCCGTTCTCCCGCAGGCCCTGTTGCAGGTAGTCGGCGGTACGCAGTTCGTCCTCGATGATCAGTAGGCGCATGGGGGGGCTCGGTGTGATGACGGGAGGCGATTCTTGACCCTGTAGTGACATCAGGGTCAAGGGGCAGGATGTTACGGCATGAGAAAGGACCTGCGGTGCAGATAACGGATTTGTAATGCTGCTGTTATCTGGCTGCCTGTTGCGGCCCTTTCGCGGGTAAACCCGCGAAGAGGCCAGCACAGACAACACAGGGCCACATTGCAAGACTGTAATCCCCGCCTCACCTTGCCGTTAGCTAGCCCTCGTTAGGATGGCCCTGTCTGATCGGTTATCACGAGGCAACCACGATGAACCTGACCAAATACCTGCTGTTGGCCACCCTTGCCCTGGGCAGCGCCAGTGTTTACGCCGAGGGCGGTGCGGAACGTTCGAAACAATTCTGGCAAGCGTTCCGCGAAGACCAGCAGCGCCTGTACGGCGACAAGCAACAGGCCGTTGCCGAGCGTGAGCGCAAAGCACAGGAGACGGCCCGCGAGTTGGCCAAGGACTGAGGTAACAGCACCTGCGCCGCGACAGCTCCTCGGCGCAGGTGTATTCAGGCGCCCATCCGGGCGCCTTTTTTATTTGCGCGCCAGCAGGGTGGCGCGGCGTGGGGCCGGCAGGCCTTCGATGGTCTTGCGGTGGTCGTTCGGGTCAAGGAAGTCGCCCAGTGACTGGTAGCGCATCCACTCGGTGCTGCGCTGTTCCTCGACGCTGGTCACGCTGACATCGACGCAACGCACATCGCTGAAACCGGCACGGCGCAACCAGCGTGCAAGGGCCGGCACCGACGGCAGATACCAGACGTTGCGCATCTGCGCATAGCGGTCCTCAGGTACCAGCACCTGGTTTTCGTCACCCTCGATCACCAGGGTTTCCAGCACCAGTTCACCGCCTTTGACCAGGCAGTCCTTGAGCGCCAGCAGGTGCTCGATGGGGGAGCGGCGGTGGTAGAACACCCCCATGGAAAACACCGTGTCGAACCCTTCGAGGTTGGCCGGCAGGTCTTCCAGGGCGAACGGCAGGTGCCAGGCGGGCAGCTCGGGCAGGTATTGCTGTACGGCCTGGAACTGGCAGAAGAACAGCCAGTTGGGGTCGACGCCAATCACCATGTCGGCGCCGGCACCGAGCATGCGCCACTGGTAGTAGCCGTTGCCGCAGCCCACGTCGAGCACGCGCTTGCCCTTGAGGTCCAGGTGCGGGCCAACCCGGGACCATTTCCAGTCCGAACGCCATTCGGTGTCCACATGCACGCCGAACAGGTCGAACGGCCCTTTGCGCCAGGGCGACAGGTCCATCAGTGCCTGGCGCATCTGCGCGCGGGTCGCGTCGTCGCAATCGCAGTCCAGGCGCAGCCCGTTGACCAGGTCGATTTCGCTTGGCTGCAGGGCGGGCAGGGCCTCCAGCGCACCGCGCCAGCGGTCGAGGTCACCGTGGCCCTTCTCCAGCTTGGCTTCCAGTTGCGCTTGCAGGCCTTGCGACCAGGAAGCCAGGGGCGTACCCGCCAGGCGGCGGACGAGGGGGGACAGATCGATCATGGCAGGGCTATCAAAGAGGCGAAGTTAAGGCATTGGAACCAAGGCACCACCTTCGAGAAACCGGCTGCGCGCAGGCGCGCCTGGTGGGCTTCGAGGGTGTCGGGCCTCATCACGTTCTCGATGGCGCTGCGCTTCTGGGCAATTTCCAGTTCGCTGTAGCCATTGGCGCGTTTGAAGTCCAGGTGCAGTTCATTGAGCAGGTCCTGCTGTTCAGCATCGGCGAAGCGCAGCTTTTCCGAGAGGATCAGCGCGCCACCGGGCAACAGCGCCTGGCGGATGCGGCCGAGCAGCGCCAGGCGCTGGTCGGGGGCGATGAATTGCAGGGTGAAGTTCATCGCCACCACCGAGGCGGGCTCGAAGGGCAGGGCCAGGATGTCGGCTTCCAGCACCTGCACCGGCAGCAGTTCCTGGAACATCGAGTCCTGGGCGGTGAGGTACTGACGGCAACGCTCGACCATGGCTGCGGAGTTGTCCACGGCAATCACTCGGCAGCCGTCACTGCGCACATGGCGACGCAGCGACTGGGTAACGGCACCCAGCGACGCGCCCAGGTCGTACAGCGCAGTATGCGGCTGGGCAAAGCGTGCGGCCAGCACGCCGAGGTTCTCGACGATGGTCGGGTAGCCCGGCACCGAGCGCTTGATCATGTCCGGGAACACACGCACCACATCCTCGTTGAAGACGAAGTCGGGCACCTGCTCCAGGGGCTGGGCGAAAAGGCGGTCGGGTTGTTTGCTCACGGCAGGCTCGATACAGGGTGAAACGGAGGCGCATTTTAGCCAAAGGCCACCCGTCTTGCCATGGTAATGCTACGAGAGGGCTGGCCAGTGAGTCCAGAATAAATCGAAGTTTCCCACATCGATACGTTATCAAAGCGACAGTATCGAGGCCGACGAAGAAACAAAATTCAAGTGCATGACTGTTCATGCAGTAGTCAATCGCTTGAGGTGAGTAATGGCTGTCGCAACTGACTTGGAAAAATTTACCGTAGATGAAATGGATCCGCTTAGTAAGGTTAAAATGCTACCTGAACGCTATTTTGAGTTTCTTGAAAGCCGGCTGAGCAGTGGTCAGCAAGCAGGGGGCTTGTTGACTGCGGAGAACCTGAAAGCAATAAAAAGGTATGCCAACGTGGTGAGTCAGTTGCCGCGTACCTTGAACCAGGTCGAGAAGGAAGTTGATTACGCAACCTTGGGGTTGGACGCTGAGCTTGTGTATGAGCTTTATCGTGCGCTACACAGGCATATTGATGAATGGGACAAACTCGAGCGTAGCGTCAAGCAACTGGGCCCGGAAATCGAGCTGTTCGCTGAGAGCCTGGTACAGCGTGGTGGCACGTTGTTGAACAATCTGGAAAGCAGCGATGTGTTCCTGGCGCTCAAGAGATCCAGGGCCGAACAAGGTGACGACGTGTATGTCACGGCGTTGAGTGAAGATGAGCAGGCACAGCTGAAAAGTGTCCTGGCACCCGGCATTACCGAATTGGTAAGGGAAATCGAAGGTACTCGGCGCCGCATCGATGAAGTGGACGCCCGCGCCAATTGGTTCAACAGTGAAATCAAACGCGAGATCAGGCCGCGCCTGGGGCGCTTGATCGCGCATTTCGACGAAAAGGCTTCCAGTGAAGTCATCATGCAAAAACGGCAGCAACTCGATGAGTGGGATGAAAAGATCGATCAGCTGGCGTCTGATTATTCTGCCAACGTGGGCTATGCATTTACTGGTCTTTGGTTCGGACCGATTGGGGTAGCCGTGACCGGCGGTGTCTTTGGCTCCAGAGCCGAAAGTATTCGTGCAGAAAAGAATGCACTGATCGAAAAACGTGATGAACTGACGCAAGAAATGGCAAAGCTCTTGCCAGCCCTCCAAGATTTCGAGCGTATCTCGACATTGGTCAGGGATTTGCAATTCAGGTGCAAGGACCTGTCATCGGCAACCCGGCGTCTGGCGGATGTCTGGTTGTTCCTGGCCTCGTATGCCAATAATTCGGTAAATGAAGCAAAAGAGTTGAGGGATATAACTCAGTTGGAGGCGTTCGTTCATGATTTTTCGGAAGTCATCCGGCCATGGCAAAAAATAGGAAGCATCTGCCACACGCTGTCTGAACTGTTTGATGAACTTGTTGAAGAGTATGAGGATGCCTGACATGGACGTAGTAGATATTAAAGCCGCTGTGCCCGATTTCGTACGCATGCAGCAAGCGCAAGATCAGATATTCAGCCTTGTAGACGCATGGGGCATGAAAGTGCTCCCGCGGGCGCGTGAGCAACTTGGTGATTTGCGATCACTGTTACTTGCGGTCGAGCGTTCTTTCAAGGAAAGCCTGATAGGCGCTATCGTGTTGCTGGAGGATCGGCAGTTTGTTTCGAGCCAACCAGGCGCTGATCCCCACCACAGACTGGCAACTGTTCTGAATCGTCTGAGTCAGCTTCACTCGGTGTTGGCCAGGCAAAATCAGCGCTTGGAGCTCTTCTCGTTAGCCACCTTGATTGAGTTACTGCCGGAACTCGAAAGCCGCGTCGACCTGCATAGGCAACAAGTCGTGGCATTCGATGAGCGTTTGGCTGAACTGCGGCAAAAACAGTCAGATATGGTCGCGGCTATCGAGTTATTGGAAAAGCCTTCTGTTGCCAGTGCCTTGAAGGGGCTGATACCGAAAGATGACGACATTGACCAGATAGCAGGCTTGATCACGGATCCGAAAATCGATTTGAGTGTGCTCAAGGCAGCAACGCAAAAGCTGCGCGAGCATGCCGATGTGCTGGAGGGGGTCAAGACATTCAGTGACCTGAGTGACGCCTGCAGCAGGCTTGATGCAAGAATCGAGGGGGCGCTGAGAGACCGGCGGCATGTTCAGCAAACCTTGGAAAGCACCTTGGATGAGCGCGATGCCGTCAAGGCGTTGGTCCGGGTCGAGCCACTCAAGAATGAGTGGCTGCAAGAGCTTCGCAAGTTGGAACTGCAGTGGCAGGCTCAAGCTGCAAAGCTCGACTCGACGATGGCGTTGCCGGATGGCACGGCCGCTTTGCAAGAGTTCTGCGAATATCTGATGGTGGTTCAGATGGCGTATGACCGCAGCTGATTGCCCTCAACGGACGATGACTTTGCATTCGAAGATCTGCACCGGGGCGACATCTTTTGCCCAGGGTTGTTGGTAAACCAGCACCAACTGGGATGTTCCGACGCTGTTGGCCTGGTAGCGCCAGGTGGATACACCGGCGCTGCCGACCACGTCTTCTTCGGGGGCGTTGTACACCTCCGGGCCCAGGCTTTGCAGCACGTTCGCGGCGGGGTCTTCAACGCGCCAGCGATAGCCGGTGGAGGGGTTGCTGGGCAAGGTCAGGGTCAGTGTCTGGCCAACTTGCAGGCGCGTCGGGCATTCGCTTTCGGCGTCCAGTGCGACAGGTTGCGTGGGCTGTTGGGCGCAGGCAGAAAGCAGGGCGAAGCTCAGGGGAACGAGCAGACGAAGGGCGGTCATGTTGGCTCCGTAGGCTGGCGATGGCCTGAGGATAACCGATGCTGGTGGGCTTTTGTGTTGCCAGTACTTGCCCTTTCGCGGGTAAACCCGCTCCCACAGGGGGCTCACTGGGCTCAAGCCCTGCGCTATCCCTGTGGGAGCGGGTTTACCCGCGAAGAGGCCGGTGCTGGCTAGAACAGAACTTTGGCCACGTCGGCAAAGCGCTTGGCGAAATGCACGGTCAGGCCTTCGCGCAGGTAGTCCGGCAGTTCTTCGTAATCGCCACGGTTAGGCTCCGGCAAGATCAGCTCGAAGATCTTCTGCCGCCGCGCCGCAATCACCTTCTCGCGCACACCACCAATCGGCAGTACTTGCCCGGTCAGGGTCAGCTCGCCGGTCATGGCCACGCCCTTCTTCGGTACCTGGTCACGGGCCAGCGACAGCAGGGCGCTGGCCATGGTGATGCCGGCACTCGGGCCGTCCTTGGGCGTGGCGCCTTCGGGCACGTGCAGGTGAATGAACGCTTCGTTGAAAAAACCAGGGTCGCCACCAAACTGCTTGAGGTTGGAGCTGACGTAGCTGTAGGCAATTTCGGCCGACTCTTTCATCACCTCGCCCAGCTTGCCAGTCAGCTTGAAGCCGCGGTTGAGGGTGTGGATGCGGGTAGCTTCGATCGGCAGCGTGGCGCCGCCCATGCTGGTCCAGGCCAGGCCGGTGATCACGCCTTTGCCGGCCAGCACCTGCTCGCTGCGGAACACTGGCATGCCGAGCGCGGCTTCCAGGTCCCTGGTGCCGATCTTGAGCTTGGCATCGGGGTTTTCCAGCAGCTTGACCACGGCCTTGCGCACCAGCTTGCCCAGTTGCTTCTCCAGCTGGCGTACCCCGGCTTCGCGGGCATAGCCTTCGATCACCGTGCGCAGGGCGCTGTCGCTGATGCCGAGGCTGGTCTTGGCCACGCCGGCCTTTTCCAGCTGTTTGGGCCACAGGTGGCGCTTGGCGATGGCCAGTTTTTCTTCGGTGATATAGCCGGACAGGCGGATCACTTCCATGCGGTCGAGCAATGGCCCAGGGATCGAGTCCAGGGTGTTGGCGGTGCACACGAACAGCACCTTGGACAGGTCCAGGCGCAGGTCGAGGTAGTGGTCGAGGAAGTCGACGTTCTGCTCCGGGTCGAGGGTTTCCAGCAGCGCTGAAGCCGGGTCGCCCTGGTAGCTCTGGCCCATCTTGTCGATCTCGTCGAGCATGATCACCGGGTTCATCACTTCGACGTCCTTCAGGGCCTGCACCAGCTTGCCGGGCTGGGCACCGATGTAGGTGCGGCGGTGGCCTTTGATCTCGGCTTCGTCACGCATGCCGCCGACGCTGAAGCGGTAGAACGGCCGGCCGAGCGATTCGGCGATGGACTTGCCGATGCTGGTCTTGCCCACCCCGGGTGGGCCCACCAGCAGCACGATCGAGCCGCTGATCTCGCCTTTCCAGGCGCCCACGGCGAGGAATTCGAGAATGCGCTCCTTGATGTCGTCGAGGCCGGCGTGGTGCTGGTCGAGGACTTTGCGCGCGTGCTTGAGGTCGAGCTTGTCCTTGCCGTACACGCCCCAGGGCAGGGCGGTAGCCCAGTCCAGGTAGTTGCGGGTGACGGCGTATTCGGGCGAACCGGTTTCGAGGATGGCCAGCTTGCCCATCTCTTCATCGATACGCTTGCGCGCCTGGTCCGGCAGGGTCTTGCCTTCGAGGCGCTGCTCGAACTGTTCGAGGTCGGCGCTGCGGTCGTCCTTGGTCAGGCCCAGCTCCTGCTGAATGACCTTGAGCTGTTCCTTGAGGAAGAACTCGCGCTGGTGCTCACCGATCTGCCGGTTGACCTCGGCCGAGATCTCGTTCTGCAGGCGCGCGACTTCCACCTCTTTGCGCAGCATCGGCAGGACCTTTTCCATGCGCTTGAGCATGGGCACGCAGTCGAGCACTTCCTGCAACTGGCTGCCGGTGGCCGAGGTGAGGGCGGCGGCGAAGTCGGTGAGCGGCGACGGGTCGTTGGGGCTGAAGCGGTTGAGGTAGTTCTTCAGCTCCTCGCTGTACAGCGGGTTGAGCGGCAGCAGCTCCTTGATCGCGTTGATCAGCGCCATGCCATAGGCCTTGACCTCGTCGGTCGGCTCGGCGGGCTGACGCGGGTATTCGACCTCCACCAGGTACGGCGGGCGGTGGTGCTTGAGCCAGGTGCGGATGCGTACCCGGGTCAGGCCCTGGGCGACGAACTGCAGCTTGCCGTTTTCGCGGCTGGCGTGGTGCACCTTCACCAGCGTGCCGTACTCTGGCAGCGCCGAGGTGTCGAAGTGACGGTGGTCTTCTGGCGGGGTGTCCATGAAGAACAGGGCCAGGCAGTGGTCTGGTGACTTGGCGACCAGGTCGAGGGTTTCTGCCCAAGGCTCTTCATTGACGATGACCGGCAGCACCTGGGCCGGGAAGAACGGACGGTTGTGGATGGGGATCACGTAGACCTTGTCCGGCAGCTGCTGGCCGGGCAGGGCGAGGGCGTGGCCGGCTTCGGCCTGGTGGGGAGTGTGCTCGACTTCGCTGTGTTCGTCGGGATGTTCCGGGAAATCCTGCTGGTCGCTCATGGGGCACCTGCGTGAATGACTATGGTGCTTAGATGGGGCGCGGGGGGATGGGTTTCAATGGTAGATGATGGGTGTAGAGAGGAGTGATGCCTGGACCGGCCTCTTCGCGGGTAAACCCGCTCCCACAGGTATGGCGCCGAGCTTGGGAACAGCGCCGTACCTGTGGGAGCGGGTTTACCCGCAAATGCGGCAGCAGGTTCACTGCCGCATCTCTGGATTACTCAGCCAGCTTGTAGGCGATGATGTAGTCGCCCATCCTGGTGCCCAGCGAGCCATGCCCGCCGGCAGTCACCAGCACGTACTGCTTGCCATCCTTGCCGCTGTAGCTCATCGGCGTGGCCTGGCCACCCGCTGGCAGGCGGGCTTTCCACAGTTCCTTGCCGTTGTTCACGTCATAGGCGCGCAGGTACTGGTCCAGGGTGCCGCTGAGGAAGCCGACGCCACCGGCGGTGACGATCGAGCCGCCCATGCTCGGCACGCCAACCGGCAAGCCGATCGGCACCGGGGTGCTGTCGCGGGTAGTGCCGTTCTTGTGCTTCCACACCACTTTGTTGGTGAACAGGTCGATGGCGGCGACATAGCCCCAGGCCGGGGCCTGGCACGGTACGCCCAGTGGCGACATGAACGGGTGCATGGTCACGGCATACGGCGCGCCGGTGTTCGGCTGCACGCCGCTGGTTTCGCTTTCGCGCTTGCTGCCTTCGGCCACCTGCTCACGCGGGATCATCTTCGACACGAAGGCCATGTAGTTGGGCGAGGTGAACAGCAGTTGGCGCACCGGGTCGACCGACACGCTGCCCCAGTTGAACACACCGACGTTACCCGGGTACACCAGCGAGCCTTGCTCGGACGGCGGGGTGTACTGGCCTTCGTAACGCAGCTCGCGGAACTGGATGCGGCACAGCATCTGGTCGAACGGCGTGGCGCCCCACATGGCCTGTTCGGTCAGCTCGGGGCCGAGCAGGTTGAGGTCGGAGCGGGCCTGGGTCGGCGAGGTGTGATCGCCCTTCACCGCACCTTGCGGGGTGGGGATTTCGCGGATCGGCACGATCGGCGTACCGTCGCGGCGGTCGAGCACGTACAGGCTGCCTTGCTTGGTCGGCACGATGATTGCCGGCTTCACGCCGTCGTCGGTCTTCAGGTGGACCAGGGTCGGCTGGCTACCCACATCCATGTCCCACAGGTCGTGGTGGGTGAACTGGTAGTTCCAGCGGGCCTTGCCGGTGGCAAGGTCCAGGGCGACCACGCCGGCGCTGTACTTCTCGGCGCCCGGGGTACGGTCGGCGCCCCACTGGTCGGGCGTCTGGTTGCCCAGCGGCAGGTAGATCATGCCGAGGTCTTCGTCGACGCTGGCGATCGACCACATGTTGGCCGAGTTGCGGCTGTACATCTTGCCGGGAGCCAGTGGCTGGGTGTCGTCCGGGTTGTTGCTGTCCCAGTTCCACACCAGGTGGCCATCGTGCACGTCATACGCGCGGATCACGCCGGACGGCTCGTTGGTCGACTCGTTGTCGGTGACGTGGCCACCGATGATTACCAGGTCACGGGTGACCGCAGCAGGCGAGGTGGAGTAGTAGCCACCAGCGGTGAACGGGCCGATGCCGGTGGTAAGGTCGATCACGCCCTGGTTGGCGAAGCCTTCGCAGACCTTGCCGTTGTCGGCGTTGATGGCAATCAGGCGGGCGTCCGCAGTCGGCAGGTAGAGGCGGCGCGGGCAAGCCTGGGCCACGGCCTGGCCTGCGTCGGTAATCTTCGGTGCCGGGCTGCCGTCGCGGCTGACATAGCGGTTTTCGTCATAGTACGAAACGCCACGGCAGGTCATGTGGGCAAAGCCTTTGAAGGTACCGACCGGGCTCTTGACCTGTGGGTCATAGCGCCAGATTTCCGCGCCGGTGTCCGGGTCCAGGGCCAGCAAGCGGCTGTGCGCGGTGCAGGCATAGAGCATGCCGTTGACCTTCAGCGGGGTGTTCTGGTTGGTCAGCTCCACCGGGTCGTTTTCGGTCGGCAGGTCACCGGTGCGGATGCGCCAGGCCTCTTCCAGGCGGTAGGCGTTCTGCGGGGTGATCTGGCGCAGCGGCGAATAGCGGTCGCCGTGTTCGGTGCGACCGTAGGCCTGCCATTCACCGTCGGGCATGGCCGGGGCGGCGCTGGCCATTTCGCTGCTGTCGCGGCCCAGCTCGCCGAACACTTCACCGGGGTGGGTGAACTGGCTGCCCACGGCGCAAGCGCCCGAAGCGATCACTGCAACGCTGAGCAGCGCAGTGTTGGCCTTGCTGGCCGGGCCGCTCAGCGGGCGACGCGCCCAGGGCAGCAGCAGGACCACGCCGATGGCGAACCAGATGGCCAGGCGCGGTACCAGTTGCCACCAGTCCAGGCCCACTTCGAGCAGGGCCCACACGGTACTGCCCAACAGTACCAGACCGTACAGGCCCAGGGCGATGCGGCGCTGGGCCAGCAGCAGGATGCCCGACAGGGCAAAGCCGATACCGGCGATCAGGTAGTACAGCGATCCGCCCAGCTGGCTCAGCTTGATGCCGCCGGCCAGCAGAGCCAGGCCCATCAGCAACAGCAGCGCGCCGATCAGGCGCGGTAGCCAGCGGCTTCCATTGTTGGCACCTTCAGTGCTCATCGTAGGTTCTCCGTCAGGTCAAAAAGGGGGGGTTAGAAACTGCTCTGGATCTTCAGGCCGCCGATCAGGGCGCCATCGACCTGCGACACCCCACCCGGGTGGCGGATGTACTGCAGGTTGGGGCGGACCGTGAGCCAGTCGGCCAGGTGGATGCCGTAGTACAGCTCGGCGCTGTACTCGGTGTCCTGCACTGGCAGGAAACCGGGGTTGTCGTAGTCGTCGAGGCCGGCGGCCTGGTTGGCCAGGCGCGCGTTCTTGCGATAGGCAGGGTTGACGTGCACGCGGGCCAGGGCGAAACCGATGTCGTCCTTGGCGCGGGCGTCGAAGGGCCCTTTGTACACCAGTCCTGCCTGCACATAGTTGTCGATGGCATTGGTTTTCTTGTCGTGTACCGTGGCATTGGCGAACAGGCTCAGACCACGCGACTGGTCGGACGCCAGCGAAGTCACCTGCTGCTGGGCGCCGAGCCACAAGCCGTGCTTGCTCGAACTGCTGCGGTAGGCGGCGCCGCTGAGGGCTGCCGGCTGGCCGTTGCTGTCCTTGAGAACATCCTGTGCCTTGGCATTACTGTAGTAGTAGCCGGCGCGATATTCCCCTTTCAGACCATTGACCTGTGGGCTCCATACCAGTTCTATCGGCATTACCGCGCCTTGGGTGCCGCTGCCGCTGAGCTTGAAGCCGTTGCCCGACTCCAGGTTGGAGGGGTTCTGCTCGAACACGCCGACCTGGGCGTAAAGCGCGTCGCTGAGGTTGTAGCGCACGCGCAGGGCCCACTGGCTGACCGGCCAGTTGTACCAGATGCCGCCCACCCAGTTGCCTACCTGCGAGCCGCAGAAGGCCAGGTTCTGGAAATCGCAGGGGAAGCTGTTGAAGTCCTCGCCTTCGCCGAAACGGCCGAATTTCACGTCCAGTGCGCCATCGAAGTACTTCTGCTTGATCCACATTTGCGTCAGCCGCCAGGTTTCGCCACGGCCCCACACTTCCTGGGCCGAGGTAAAGCCGCCGACTCGCGGGTCGTTGATGCGGTCGTTGCTGATGTTGTCGCCGTGGCGCTCGGTGATGGTCAGCTGGAATTCGGTGTCGTGCCAGCCAAGGATCTTCTCCAGGTCCAGGTGGCTGCCGAAGGTGAACTGGTCGCTGTAGCGCGCGGTGCGGTCGTGGTCGTAGCCACCGTGCAGGTTGCTGCCCATCTCGCCGGTGTAGCCGAGGGTGAAGTCGTAGCCTTTTTCCAGCAGTTCGCTGCGGGTGCCACCCCAGTCGCCGAGCATCCATGGGGAGTCGCTGGCGAACATCTCGCTGGCGCCAGTGGGGGCCGCCAGGGCACTGAGGGCAAGGCCGATGTAACAGGTTTTGGGCAGTTGGAGCATGAGATAGCGCTATCTTTTGATTGTTGAACAAACGGCAAGCGCATCGAAGGGCGGGCCCTCCAATGGATATGGCGACAAGATGGTTTCGATGAAGCGATTCAGCTTGCGGCGGGGAGGATATAGGGGAAGTTGTAAGAAAAAAAGACAAATTGTCGCAGTGGATTGTTGCCGATCTGGCAACAGTCCAAAGCTTGCGAGATCTTTGTGGGAGCGGGCGTGCCCGCGAACACCGGCGAAGCCGGTGCCATCCACCGCATTGGATTTTTCGCGGGCATGCCCGCTCCCACAGATACTCATTTGCAATCAGAAGGTGGTACGCAGACCCACTTCCACACTACGCCCCGGCGCCGGGGCAATATCGCGCAGGATCGAGCTGGCATAGCGTACAGTCTGGTCGGTCAGGTTCTCGCCGCGCACAAACGCCAGCCACTGGCTCTGGCCAACTTCGAAGCGGTAACCAACGCTGGCCCCCAGCGTGGTGTAGCCGTCGGTGCTGGTTTCGTTGGCCGGCTTGCGGTGCTGCGACGCAGCATGCTGCACATCGACCCGCGCCTGCCAGCGCTCCAGCTCCCAGACCAGGCCGCTGTTCAGGCGCAGCGGGGCGATGCGTGGCAGCGGCTCGCCACTGTCGAGGTTCTTCGCCCGGGTGTAGTCACCGGAGAGCTCCAGCGCGAAGCTGCCATAACGGTTCTCGGCCAGTTGCCAGCGGTCCTGGGCCTCGATGCCATAGAAGCGCGCCCGCACGCCCTGGTACTGGTATTCCGGGAAGCCATCGTGGTCATGATCGTGGTCGTGGTCATCCTCGTCATGGTCGTGGTCATGCCCCTCGCGGAGATTGCCGGTGCCGATCAGGCCGATGTAGTTGCGGAAGTGGCTGTAGAACACCCCGACACTGCCCTTGTGGGTGCCGTTGTCGAACCGCAGCGCAAGGTCGGCGGAAATGGCTTTTTCCTTGTTCAGGCTGGCATCGCCGACTTCAAAGGCCCCGGTGGCAACGTGGGCACCATTGGCATACAGCTCGTAGAAGGTCGGGGCGCGCTCGGTGTAGCCGAGGTTGGCGGCCAGCGACCAGATCGGGTCGAGCTGGTACACCGCCCCGGAGGACAGGCTGAAGGCGTTGAAGCTGCTGGCGCTGCCTGCGTCGACGAAGTTCTCGTTGCCTTTGGCATCCGGGTCGACCCGCGTGTGCTCCATGCGAGCACCCAGGCTCAGGTTCAGGCGCTCGGTGGCTTGCCACTGCTCCAGCATGAACAGCGCCAGGCTGTCGGTGTCGGTGTGCGGCACGAAGGCTTCCTCGCCCAAGGCAGAGAATTCGTTGCGGCTGACCTGGGCGCCGATCACGCCTTCCACCGGCCCGAGCGGTTGGTGGCGGGCTTCGATGCGTGCTTCATAGCCCTTGTTCCTGAAGGTGGTGTGGACCTCGCCTTCTTCGATTTCACTGTGCTCGTAGTCGGTGTAGCCGGCATCGACCTTGACCGAAGTGAACGGGCCGTCCAGGTCACGAAGCTCGGAGGCGAAGGCGTAGTGGTCCTGCTTCATGTTCAGGCGCACACCTGGTTCGGCCACCGAACCATAGTTGCTGTCGTAGCGGCTGTACGACAGGCCGGCGTAACCGTGATCCCAATGGTAGGCGCCACCCACAGCGCCACCGTCCTGGCGGCCGTCGCTGTTTTCCAGGCGGTGTTTGCTACCGCGTTCGTCGGCATCACGCACCTTGGAACTGCGGGCGTAACCGGGGATGCGCAGGTCGTTGAACTGGCGGCTGTTGGCATCCAGGTGCAGGGCGAAGGCACCGTCGCCGGCCTCCAGCTTGCCAGCGCTGCTGCGGGTGGTGTCGGCACCGCCGTAGCGCAGTTCACCGGCACCGTGGATGCCCTCGATGGGGGTGTCCGGGATGCGGTTGTCGAAGGTGTTGACCACACCACCAATGGCGTTGCCGCCGTAGAGCAGGGCAGCCGGCCCACGGACGATCTCGACGCGGTCGACGGTCACCGGGTCCAGCGGCACCGCGTGGTCGTAGGACAGCGACGAAGCATCCAGGGCGCCGACGCCATTGCGCAGGATGCGAATGCGGTCGCCATCCAGGCCACGAATTACCGGGCGACTGGCGCCAGGGCCGAACCAGGTGGAGGCGACCCCGGGCTGCTTGTTCAGGGTTTCACCGAGGCTGCCGTGCTGCTGTTGCAGCAGGTTGTCGCCTTCGAGCACGCTGCTGGGGGCGGCCAGCTGGCGGTTGCCCAAAGGGTTGGCGGTGATGACCTGGGGTTCGAGTTCCACCGCGTGGCTGGGTGCTGCGGCCAGCCACAGCGCGACGGCGAGGGGAGAGAGGCGAAGCGGTGTGTACAGCATGGGGATGGGGCGTTCCTTGGCAGATGCTTTTGTATTGTTACAATATAACATCTCTATTTCAGCACAGAGGTTTTGCGCCTGGCCAGCGCTTTTTCTGTCGACTCGCCTGATCCCACCCACCACTACACTCGTGTAAGGTGCGCATCTTTCCTATGGAGCACTGGCATGAGCACGGCCCAACACAACGCGCTGCACGGCAAGACCCTCGAACAGATCCTCACCGAGCTGGTGGCGCACTACCAATGGCAGGGCCTGGCCGAGCGCATCGATGTACGCTGCTTCAAGAGCAACCCGACCATCAAGTCGAGCCTGACCTTCCTGCGCAAGACACCGTGGGCACGGGAAAAGGTCGAGCAGCTGTACGTGAAACTGCAGCGCCAGGCCTGACATGCCGCGTCGTACCTGGCTGACCGGCATGGCCGTGCTGGGCTGGTTCGGTTTGACCGTGCAGGTGTATCTGGTGCTGCTGGCGCGTTGGCAGGAACAGGCCAGCCTGGTTGGCGGCCTGATCAATGTGTTTGGGTATTTCACCGTATTGACCAATACCCTGGTGGCAACGGTGCTCAGTTATGCGGCGTTCGGCCGGGAAGGCCGTGCCAAGCGCTTTTTCCTGTCGCCTTCGGTGGGTTCCGCGGTGGCCGCCAGCATCGTGCTGGTGGCATTGGCCTACAGCGTGCTGTTGCGCCACTTGTGGCAACCACAGGGCTGGCAATGGCTGGCGGACGAGTTGCTGCACGATGTGATGCCCGTGCTCTATGCCTTGTACTGGTGGTGCGAAGTGCCCAAGGGCAGGTTGCGGCTATGGCACTTGCTGGTCTGGGCGGTGTACCCGGCGGTGTATTTTGCCTACGCGCTGTGGCGAGGGAGCGAGATTGGCGTATATGCCTACCCGTTCATCGATGTGGCGAGCCTGGGGTATGGGCAGGTGATGCTCAATGCCCTGGGGGTGCTGGCGGGGTTCTGGGGGATTGGGCTGGTGTTGCTGGGGCTGGATCGGTGGCGGGGGCTGCACAGATTGGCTTGACCTGCACTGGCCCTGTCGCCAACAAGCCAGTGCAGGCAATAAACAATCATTCGTCGTCCGCAGTCCCGTCGGCACGCCAGTAGGCCACAGCCTTCAGCGCATCCTCAGGCAGGCCTTTCTCCAGCAACAGCGCCTTGGCCTGGCGGGTCAGGGCTTTTTCCAGCGCCACCCAGCCGTACAACCGGCCTTTTGGCAAGGTCAGGTTCTTCACCAGTGCCAGCAAGTCTTCCTGTTGGCGACGTACCCAGATCACCTCCACCTGTGCCTTGCTCGGCAGTGGCTGGCGTTCCTGCTCGTCTTCGATCTGGATAACCGCCAGCACCTGGCGGCCTGCCGGCAATTCCTCCAACCGGCGGCCAATGGCCGGAATGGCGGTTTCGTCGCCGATCAGCAGATAGCTGTCGAAGATGTCCGGCACCACCATCGAAGCCCGCGGCCCTGCGATGTCCAGGGTTTGCCCGGGTGCGGCCTGGGCGGCCCAGGTGGAGGCAGGGCCATCGCCGTGCAGCACGAAGTCGATATCCAGCTCATTGGCCACCAGGTCGATGCGCCGCGGCGTGTATTCGCGCATGGTGGGCCGTGCGCCACCTTCTCGGCCCAGATTACGGGCCTCGATGGCTTGCTGTTGCTCCGGCGTTTCGGCGAACAGCAGCTTGATATGGTCGTCGCTGCCCACGCTGGTGAAGCCTTGCAGCTCGGCACCAGCGAGGGTGATGCGGCGCATGCGCGGGGTCAGTTCGGTGACCCGCAGCACCTGCAGGCGGCGTTGGCGGATCTCGTGGTTGACGCGGTGAATGGTGTCACTCATGGGGTGTCTCCCTGACAGGTTCGGCCGGCCCGGAGGCGATGGCCTTGGCGGTGTGGTTGAGCAGGTCGCGGACCCGCTCGATTTCTTCCGGTGTCCAGCGGCCGCTGTGCATGTGCAGTGCGTGGCGCAGGTTGCCGACCGCTTCATGAATCTCTGGCGGGCGGTCGTGGCCGCGCAGGGCGCGTTTGCTGACTTCGATGCGCATGCGCACGCCGTCCAGGGCAACGGCCTGTTCGGCCAGGGCGGTGCGGCCGGCTTCGGTGATGGCATAGAGGCGTTTGCTGCCCTGCACCTGGCCGCTGATCAGCTCGGCTTCCTCGAGGAAGTTGAGGGTGGGGTAGATCACCCCGGGGCTTGGGCTGTAGCTGCCGTCGAACAGGTTCTCGATCTGGCGGATCAGGTCGTAGCCGTGGCCTGGCTGCTCGGCGAGCAGGGCCAGCATCAGCAGCTTGAGGTCGCCGGGGGCGAAGACGCGAGGGCCGCGTTCGCCACGCCCGGGGCGCCGCTCGAAGGGGTCATGGGGGGTATGTTCGCGCATGGGGCAAGGGCTCCGTCGTTTGCGATATATCGTAAGATATTACTCAAGATATATCTAAAGACAAGCCCTTAATTGCAGATGATTATCATCTAGTTGTTCGATGCATCCCCTTGTGGCGTGGCTGTGTGCATTGCCACCTGCGGCGGTTTGCACTCATTCGGATTGCCCGGTTGCAGGTATGGCATGAGAATCGGCGCCATGCCCTTGAGTACCTGCACCGGCAGCGCCGAGGTGAACTTGAAGGCCTCTGCCGAGCGCCCCGGCACGAACGCAGTCAAGGTGCCGAAGTGGTTGTCACCCAGGAAGAACACGAAGGTGGCGGTACGGTTCAGCGAGCGCGAGCCGATCAGCCGACCGCCAGCACCAAAACTTTCGATGCGGTTGTCACCGGTACCGGTCTTGCCGCCCATTACCAATGGCGTGCCGTCCTGCAGCTTGAAGCTGCCGGAAATACGCCGCGCGGTGCCCGCATCCACCACCTGCGACATGGCGCCTTTGAGGGCGCGCGCCACTTCGACCGGCAGAATCCGTACGCCCCGGTCCGGGTCGGTGACCAGCTTGGTCTCGTAAGGCGTGTTGGCCGCAAAGTGCAGGGTGTCGATACGCAAGGTCGGCAGGCGCACGCCGTCGTTCTGGATGATGCCAACCAGTTCGGAGAGGGCGGCAGGGCGGTCGCCCGAGCTGCCGATGGCGGTGGCCAGCGAAGGCACCAGGTGGTCGAACGGATAGCCCACGCGCTTCCAGCGCTGGTGAATGTCGAGGAACGCTTCGATCTCGACCATGGTGCGAATACGGCTGTCACGGGCGCCCTGATGGCGGCTCTTGAACAGCCAGCCGTAGACCTCCTGGCGCTCGAAGCGGCTGGCATTGACCATTTCGGTCAAGGTCGAGCCGGGGTTCTTCAGCAGGTAACCGAGCAGCCACAAGTCCAGCGGGTGGACCTTGGCGATATAGCCCTGGTCGGGCAGGTCGTACCTGCCCGGGCCATAGGCGTCGTACATCTCCGACAGACGGCCATCGGTCAGTTTGCCCAGGACGATCTTGTCGCCCTTGAGGTGGGCGCGGACGAAGGCGTTGAAGGTTTCCTGACCAGCCTCGGGGAACAGGTAGCGGTGCACGGCCGCCAACCGTTGCGGGGTCACGCGCATGCTGTCGAGGAAGGTGTCCAGGCGCTGCTGCGAGGTCTTGCGCTGGTATTTCTTCCAGAAGCGCATCAGGTAGTTGGTGCCTTCCTTGTCGGCGAAACGGGCCAGGTATTCCTGGCGGCGCGGGTCGGAGTCGTCCTTGAGCAGCGGCACACGGTTATACGGCTGCTGGTAGGTCACGTAGCGCACCAGGTCGCGCATCAGGCGGATGAACGGCAGGTTGATCGATTCGCGCAACGCATCCTTGAGGGTCGGGTTGCGGCTGTTGTCTTCCTTGCGGAAGTTGTTGAACACATGCATGCCGCCGCCGGTGAAGAAGGCTTCGCCGGTGTTGGCCGAATACTTGCGTTCCAGCGCGGCATCGAGCATGGAGTCCAGGCTCTGGTTCTTGCTGTTCTGTGCCAGCCATTCCAGCGACCACTGGCTGATGCGGTCGAGTTCGGCGACTTCGACTTTCTTCAACTCCGCGGCAGGCTTGCCGGCGTACTTGTCGTGCAGCTCGGCGATGATCTCCAGGTAGGTGGTGAGCACCCGCAACTTGGCGGTGGAGCCCAGCTCCAGCTTGCTGCCTTCGTTGATGTCGAAGGGCTGGTCGGTGCTGTCGGTCTGCACCCGCACCCGCGAGCCGTCGGCGGTGCGCTCGAACAAGGTGAAGCTGTAGCTCACCTGGTCGGTGGTCTTGGCCGTTAGCAGGCGTTCGCCGATCAGGCCGATCTGCGCCGCGAATTCAGGGTCGGCAAGGTTTTTCAGGTACTGGCTGACCTGCAACTGCAGGTCGGATTGCAGGGTACTGGTGGCCGATACGTCGAGCCGGTCGAGGTCGTACAGCGGGCGGTTGAGCATGGCCGCCAGGCGGTTGCGTGCCAGGCTGATGCCCTTGTTGGTGACGATCGGCACGATGGTCGGTTGCGCCACCCAGTCGCGGTATACCGCCTTGCTGGCCAGTGCTGCGTCGGCCAGTGGCTGCTCGATGACCTTGTTGGCGGCCAGTACGCGAATGTGTGCGTCTGTCAGTTCGGCCAGCTCGACCCGGCCCTTGGACAGGTAGTGCGAGGGCCGACGCTGGGCAATCATCAGTGACAGCACCTGGCGCAGGGCCAGGCCGCGCGCGGCCATGCTCTCGGGGTCGCTGGCGGTGGAACTCAGTGCCTGGTTGACCTGGTCGAAGTCGGCGCCGTACCACACCCGCAGGCCTTCGGCCATGCCATGTACTTCGCCATGCCCAGGCACTGCCGACAGCGGCACGCTGTTGAGGTAGTCACGCACGATGCGCTGGCGCGCCTCGGTAGTGTCGGGGCCGCCCTGGTAGGCGCGCACGCTGGCGGAAATCATCTGGCGGATCTTCTCGGCGCCGGACACGGTCAGGCCGTCCGGTGAATGGCGGTACTTTTCCAGCTGCGTGGCCAGGGTACTGCCGCCAGCGGACTGGCCGGGCAAGGCCAGGTACTTGGCCACCTGGCTGTAGGCGGCCTTGGCGAAGCGCGGCCAGTCCACGGCCGGGTTGTTGCGCGGGTCCTTGGTGTCGAGCAGGTCGCGGTTTTCGATGAACAGCAGGCTGTTGACGATCACCGGCGGGATCGCCGCAAAGTCCGGGTACAGGTGTTGCGGGTAGTTGTACTGGTACAGCATGTCGCCGCGGCAGTCGGTGATCGACAGGCCCGCCTGGATTTTCTCGATATAGGGGGCAAACAGCCCATGATCGACGTAGTTCATCAACGCCGGCGAGAACCTCACCTGCTCGCTGATCAGGTAGTCGCGCTTGAGCAGGCGCGGCAGGAACTCGCCCAGGGCGCTGTAGCCAAGGCGTTTGTCGAACGGCCCTTCACCGGGGTAGACGATGGCATCGCTGGGGCCTGGCTGCAGCGAATAGGTGAGGGTGCTGGCCAGTTTGCTGAATTCCCGCGACTGCAGGTTGGAGGTGCGGAATTCGTCATACGCAGCGAAGCCGATGGCCACCAGCGCCACCAGCAGGATGAGGATGATCAGCCGCCACCATAGCCGACGCTGACGGGGGGATTCGGGTTGTGGCGTCTCGGCCGGAGGTATCTCGGGTGCTTCCGTTCTGCTTGGTTCCGATTGCCACAGTGCGCCCATAGTCTTCTATCCGGCCAGGTATTTTCGTCTTGCTTGTCTGAAGCTTAGACGTTGAGCGGGTGAGGTGAAAATTTTGTAAGAGGTGGAGAAAAGTGGTGTAGGGCTATGCGGCTTTGGTGTGGGTTTCTTCATACGGCGATGTTGCTATGGTGCCCAGGCGATTTTGGGGCGCGAAGCGGCCCCAGAGATCTTGCTGAATTTTCCTGTTTATACAGCGAAAAACCCTACAACGGTCTTCCTATACTGCTTGCCCCCTTCGCCCTGCCGGCCGCTCTATTCCGGTACACGGGCCGGCCCACGAGGCCAGCCCGGCAAGCCAACGCCACGCCTATCGGCCTGGCCGGTGCTGCACGAAGGTCAAATCCAATAACAAAATGAGGTTGTATTGCTATGCCAGTCGGCAACCACCCTGCCCACGGCCAGGCCACTGAAGGCGGCCCGCTCAAACGTGAACTGGGCGAACGGCACATCCGCCTGATGGCGCTGGGCGCCTGTATCGGTGTCGGTCTCTTCCTCGGTTCGGCCAAGGCCATCGAAATGGCCGGCCCTGCCATCATGCTGTCCTACATCATCGGCGGCCTGGCCATTCTGGTGATCATGCGCGCCCTTGGCGAAATGGCCGTGCACAACCCTGTCGCCGGCTCGTTCAGCCGTTATGCCCAGGACTACCTCGGCCCGCTGGCGGGCTTCCTTACCGGTTGGAACTACTGGTTCCTGTGGCTGGTGACCTGCGTTGCCGAAATCACCGCGGTGGCCATCTACATGGGCATCTGGTTCCCCGACGTACCGCGCTGGATCTGGGCCCTGGCGGCGCTGGGCAGCATGGGGGCGGTCAACCTGGTGGCAGTGAAGGCCTTTGGTGAATTCGAGTTCTGGTTCGCCCTGATCAAGATTGTCACCATCATCGCCATGGTCCTTGGTGGCATCGGCATCATTGCCTTTGGCTTCGGCAATGATGGCGTGGCAATGGGTATCTCCAACCTGTGGAGCAATGGCGGCTTCATGCCCAACGGCGTGACCGGCGTGCTGATGTCGCTGCAGATGGTGATGTTCGCCTACCTGGGCGTGGAAATGATCGGCCTGACCGCCGGTGAAGCACGCAACCCGCAAAAGACCATTCCGCAGGCCATCGGCTCGGTGTTCTGGCGTATCCTGCTGTTCTATGTCGGTGCGCTGTTCGTGATCCTGTCGATCTACCCGTGGAACGAGATCGGCAGCCAGGGTAGCCCGTTCGTCATGACCTTCGAGCGCCTCGGCATCAAGACCGCCGCCGGCATCATCAACTTCGTGGTCATCACTGCAGCGCTGTCGTCGTGCAACGGCGGCATCTTCAGCACCGGGCGCATGCTCTACAGCCTGGCACAGAACGGCCAGGCCCCGGCGGCCTTCGCTCGTACCTCGAAGAACGGCGTGCCGCGCAATGCGCTGCTGCTGTCGATCGGTGCGCTGCTGCTGGGCGTGCTGGCCAACTACCTGGTGCCGGAAAAGGTTTTCGTCTGGGTTACGTCGATCGCCACCTTTGGCGCGATCTGGACCTGGGTGATGATCCTGCTGGCGCAGCTGAAGTTCCGCGCCGGCCTGAGCACCACTGAACGCAAGGCACTGAAGTACCGTATGTGGCTGTGGCCGCTGAGCTCGTACCTGGCGCTGGCCTTCCTGGTGCTGGTGGTCGGCTTGATGGCGTACTTCGAGGATACCCGCGTGGCCCTGTACATCGGCCCGGCGTTCCTGGTGCTGCTGACGGTGCTGTACTACGCCTTGCGCCTGGCGCCGAAAGACGCGCAGGGTGTGGCCAGTACTGCTTCCTGATCTGAAATGGCTGGGGCCGCTTTGCGGCCCTTTCGCGACACAAGGCCGCTCCCACAAGAGATCGCGTACTCCTGTGGGAGCGGCCTTGTGTCGCGATGGGCTGGGTAGCAGCCCCAGGTTCAATCAGGCCGCCACCTCGCTGTGCGGCTCGAAGCTGTCCGCCCGCGCCAGTTGCCACATGCGCGAATAGAACTGCCCGTTCACCTCGCCAGTCAGCAGCTCACCCGGCTTCAGGAACACATGCATCTGCGAGAACAGCTTGATCTCGGTGGCCGAGATGCGCCGCACCAGGTGCTTGGCTTCCAGTTGCGCAGGGTGCTCCAGGCCCGCTGCCGCAAGCATTTCGGCCAGGGCCCGCAAGGTGTTGTGGTGGAAGTTCAACACCCGCTGGGCTTTATCCGGCACCACCAGCGCCCGCTGGCGCAGCGGGTCTTGCGTGGCCACACCGGTCGGGCACTTGTTGGTGTGGCAGCTCTGCGACTGGATACAGCCGATGGCGAACATGAAGCCGCGTGCCGAGTTGGCCCAGTCGGCGCCAATGGCCAGCACGCTGGCAATGTCGAAGGCGCTGACGATCTTGCCGCTGGCGCCCAGCTTGATCTTGTCGCGCAGGTTCAGGCCGACCAGGGTGTTGTGCACGAACAGCAGCCCTTCGCGCAGCGGTACGCCAATGTGGTCGGTGAACTCCACTGGCGCCGCGCCGGTGCCGCCTTCCTTGCCGTCGACGACGATGAAGTCGGGCAGGATGCCGGTTTCCAGCATGGCCTTGGCGATGCCCATGAACTCCCACGGGTGGCCCAGGCAGAACTTGAAACCTACCGGTTTGCCGCCAGACAGTTCACGCAACTGGGCAATGAACTGCATCATCTCGATGGGGGTGGAGAAGGCGCTGTGGCGCGACGGCGAGATGCAGTCTTCGCCCATCAGCACGCCACGGGTTTCGGCAATTTCCCGGGTTACCTTGTGCTTGGGCAGGATACCGCCATGGCCGGGCTTGGCGCCCTGGCTCATCTTGATCTCGATCATCCGCACCTGCGGGCTGCGCGCCTGGGCGGCGAAGCGTTCGGGGTCGAAGCGCCCATCCGGCGTGCGGCACCCGAAGTAGCCGCTGCCCAGTTCCCAGACCAGGTCGCCGCCGTGCTCGCGGTGATAGGGGCTGATGCTGCCTTCGCCTGTGTCATGGTGGAAATTGCCCAGCTTGGCGCCCTGGTTGAGGGCACGGATGGCATTGGCGCTGAGCGAGCCAAAGCTCATCGCCGATATGTTGAAGATCGACGCCGAGTAGGGCTGGCTGCACTGCGGCCCGCCGACGACGACCCGGAAGCTGGCCGGGTCGGCCAATGGCGCCGGACGCATGGAGTGGCCGATGAACTCGAAGCCAGACTCGTACACGTCGATCAGGGTGCCGAAAGGTTTGTCCGAGGCTTCGTTCTTCGCCCGCGCGTACACCAGCGAGCGCTGGGCGCGGGAGAACGGCAGGGCGTCGCTGTCGGCCTCCAGCAGGTACTGGCGGATTTCCGGGCGAATGGCCTCGACCAGGTAGCGGATGTTGCCCAGGATCGGGTAGTTGCGGCGTACTGCGTGGCGTTGCTGCAGCAGGTCGAACAGGCCGATCAGGCTGAGGATGGCAGTGGTCAGGGTGAACGGCCACAACCATTCGTGGTGGGTGAAGGGCAGGCTCGCCAGGGTGAACAGCACACAGGCGGCGAAGAAGGCATAGCGGCTGAGAAGTGACAGGCTCATACAGGGTCCTTGCGATGGCGCGGTCAGGCTCAGGGCCTGGGGCAAACCCCGACCATAGCCAAGTTGCACGGCTGTGCAAATTAAAATCGGGGTAGCGAAAATCATTCTCGCCAAGCCTTGTGCAGGCTGTACGGGCCCTATCGCCGGCTTGCCGGCGATAGGGCCCGTACAGCAAAAAACATTGAGATGGTGTCGCGCAGCAGCTTCTGCCGCCAGCTTTCCTGCTCTTGTGCCGGCGCTTCGACCAGGTACGAATAGTGCCCGGCCACCCGCACCGCCACTGGTACCCCGTCGCGATACAACAGGCGGTTGCCACTGACCGCCGGCACTTTCGCCCCCGGTAGCAACGACCCGACCAGGTTCAGCGGGTCACTGGCGCTCACCACTACCAGTGCCCCGTCCAGCTCACGCCGCCGCACCTGCCGCAGCAGCCCCACCGCCTCTGGCAAGGCGAATTGTTCACCGGCCAGCCCGGCAATGAAGCGCCCGCCACGAATCTCGCCACGCGCTTCCAGCCGGTGATAGCAGCGCAGCAGCTCGCGCCACGGCGGCAGCACATCGCTTTCGCGCTCCAGCAGCCGCCAGCAGACCACGCCATAGCGCCGTAGCAAGGCACGGGCAATGTGCTCCAGACGCTGGCTGTCGTCCACCGCGCCCGTGCGCAACAGGGCCCAGCGCCCAGCATGGGACATGCTGCTGGACAGCGGCGGGTGGCCGCGTCGGCTGTTGCGTGAAGCACGTTTCGCCGCCGGGGTGATCAGGCTGCGCAGGCCGGTGAAGCTGTCGGCCCCAACCAGGCCTGCACCTACCAGCTCCTGCAAGACCGTCTCCAGTTCGCTGGGCAGCAGGTGGGCATCCTGTGTCAGCTCGTCGAAGAACAGCGCGCCATGTGCATGCAGCACCTCGTGGACGCGTTGCGCCCGTGCGCCGAGGCTATCCAGGGCTGGCACGGGGGCAAGGCTGCGCCACAGGCCAAGGTGCTCGCGCGGCAGCAGCACCAGCGGTGTGCTCGACAAGGTGTTGCTCGACACGGTCGCCGCCAGCCGGCTCCAGGCAAACTGCCCGCTGCGGCAGGCGTCGTCGAGCCAGTGCGGGCTGTAGTCCTTGATGCGTGCCGGCAGCAGTTCGGCCTCCCAGGCGCCAGCGGCACTCGGGAAGCCTTGCAATTGGCCCAGTACCTCGGCCACCGCTTGCGGGCCGCGCAGGCGTGTGTCGTTGGCCAGGTGCTGCCAGTCGAACAGAAAGCGCATGAAGTCCTGCAGGCTGACCGGCTCGATCTCCCGCCGCAAGCGTTTGACCGTGTAGCGGTGGATACGCGCCAGCAAATGGCGCTCGCACCACTGCAGTTCGCTTGCACCCGGGCTGAAATGCCCACGCAGCACATAGCCTTCGCTTTCCAGGCGGGCCAGTGCCTGTTCGATGGCCGGCAGCGGTTTGCCAAGTGCTGCCGCAATCTGCGCACGGGTCAGCGGGCCATGGCCGCTCAGGCGGGCTCGCAGCAGTTCGACCAGCGCAATGTCCGGCTCGATGGCCTGATCGAAGCCTGGCAGTACCTGCAACGCAGGTTCCAGCCGGGAGCCGGGATACAGCACCTGCAGCAGGCTCAACCGCTCGCGCGCTAGCCACAGCTTTTCATCCACCAGGCGCAAGGCCCGGCCGGCTTGGGCCAACTGCCTGAGCAGCAGCTCCCAACTGGCATTGTCCTGCACTTCTTCCTGGCTGATGGCACCCAGGCCCATCAACGCCTCATGCATTTCATCGGCATTGCCCGGCTGCGGCCAGGCCTCGGCAGCAACGGCGGCAATGGCATCGGCGTCCAGTGCGCCCAGGGCGTCGCTGCTGTGCAGCTCGTTCCAGCGCCGGTTGAGCACCGCCTGAGTGCGCCGTTCTTCCAGCGGCGCATCATCCAGAAAGGCATAGGGACGGGCATTGAGGATGGCCGAAGCCAGCGGCGAAGGGGCGGGCAGGTCGCGGCACAGCAGGCGCACCGTGCCGCTTTCCATGCGCCGCAACAGCGCCAGCCAGCCTTCGCAGTCCATCGCCTCGTGCAGACAGTCGTCGAGGGTTTGCTCGACCAGCGGATGATCAGGAATCTGCCGTTCGCCGACGATATTCTCCAGGCAGGCGATCTGGTCGGGGAACACGGCGGCAATCAGGTCTTCGCTCTTCATCCGCTGGATCTGTGGCGCCACCTTGCGCCCACCGACAAAGCGCGGCAGGGCCAGGGCCACGCTGGCGTTCCAGCGCCAGCGCACGCCAAACAGCGGCGCATCGAGCAGCGCCTGGACAAGAATCGGCTCGGCGCTGCGGCTATTCAGGTAACGCCACACATCGTCCAGTTCGAAACTGTGGCTGGTGGACAGCGACAGCACGATGGCGTCCTCGCTGGCTGCCGCCTGCAACTCGAAGTTGAAGGTGCGGCAGAAGCGCTTGCGCAGGGCCAGGCCCCAGGCGCGGTTGATGCGGCTGCCGTAGGGCGAATGGATGATCAGCTGGGTCCCGCCGGACTCATCGAAGAAGCGCTCCATCACCAGCGTGTCCTGCGAGGGCAGGGCGCCGAGCACTTCGCGGGTGCGGGCCAGGTAGTCGAGCAACTGGCCGGCGGCAGCTTCGCCCAGGTCGAAGGTGTCCTGCAACCAGGCCAGCACCTCGGCCTGGTTGGCGCTCGCCAGCTGTTGGTCGATCTGTGCCTGCAGCCGGGCCACCGCGGCAGACAGCTCGTTGCTGCGCCCCGGCGCCTCGCCCAGCCAGAATGGAATGGTCGGCGGCAGGCCATGGGCATCCTCCACCCGCACCCGGCCCGGCTCGACGCGCAGGATGCGATAGGAGGCGTTGCCCAGCTGGAAGATGTCGCCGGCGATGCTTTCCACCGCAAAGTCTTCGTTGACGCTGCCGATGTTCAGCGCCTGCGGTTCGAGCAGCACGGCGTAGTCGGCGTTGTCGGGGATGGTGCCGCCGCTGGTCAGAGCGGTCAGCTGGCTGCCACGGCGGCCACGCAGCGTGCCGCTCACCGCATCGCGGTGCAGGTAGGCACTGCGCACGCCCTGGCGACCGTTGAAGCCCTCGGCGAGCATGCGCAGCAGGGCCTGAAAGTGTTGCCGGTCGAGTTCTGCGTAGGGCGTGGCCTGGCGCAGGCAGTCGAACAGCGCCTGTTCGTGCCAGGGCTGGTTGCTGGCTTCGGCAACGATCTGCTGGGCCAGCACATCCAGCGGCGCCCGGGGAAGGTGCAGTTCGTCCAGCTCGCCCCGGCGTATGCAGTCGAGCAGGGCCACGCATTCGATCAGGTCATCGCGCGAGGTCGGGAACAAGCGCCCCTTGGGCACGCCATCGACCTGGTGGCCGGCGCGGCCAACCCGCTGTAGCAAGGCTGCGATCGAGCCTGGCGAAGCGATCTGGCAGACCAGTTCGATGTCGCCGATATCGATACCCAGTTCCAGCGATGCAGTGGCCACCAGCACCTGCAGCTGGCCGCTTTTCAGGCGTTGTTCCGCCTCCAGGCGCAGTTCCTTGGCCAGGCTGCCATGGTGCGCGGCAACCGCCTCTTTTCCCAGGCGGTCGCTGAGGTGGCGGGTGATGCGCTCGGCCAGGCGGCGGGTGTTGACGAACACCAAGGTGGTGCGGTGTTCGCGCGCCAGGGTAGCCAGGCGGTCGTAGACCAGGCCCCAGACGTCGGTGGCCATCACTGCACCCAGCGGCACTGGCGGTACCTCGATGGCCAGGTCGCGCTGCCGGGCATGGCCGACATCGACGATGGTGCAGGGGCGGCCGTTGCCGACCAGGAATTGCGCCACCCGCTCGACCGGGCGTTGCGTGGCCGACAGGCCGATACGCCGCAGCGGCTGGTTGCACAGGGCTTGCAGGCGCTCCAGGGTCAATGCCAGGTGGGCGCCGCGCTTGTTGCCGGCCAACGCATGGATTTCGTCGACGATCACCGTGTGCACGCTGGCCAGGCCTTCACGGCCCGAAGCCGAGCCCATCAGCACGTAGAGCGATTCGGGTGTGGTCACCAGGATGTGCGGAGCCAGCTTGCGCATGGCGGCACGGTCCTTCTGCGGGGTGTCGCCGGTACGTACGGCCGTGGTGATGCGCGGGGCGTTCAGGCCCTGGTCCGCAAGGGCCTGGCTAATGCCTTCGAGCGGGGCTTGCAGGTTCAGGCGGATATCGTTGGACAGCGCCTTGAGTGGCGAAACGTAGACTACCTGGGTTTGCGCAGGCAGCTCGCCCTGGTGCTCCAGGCCCTGGCGGAACAGTTCGTCGAGCACGGCCAGGAACGCGCTGAGGGTCTTGCCCGAGCCGGTCGGCGCGGCCAGCAGCATTGAATTGCCCGCGTGGATCAACGGCCAGGCCTTGGCCTGGGCATCGGTGACCGTGGCGAAATGGCGACGGAACCAGGTGCGCACAGCAGGGTGAAACAGCTCGAGCACCGGGTGGTGTTTGGCGGGCAGGTTCATGTGTTGGTTATGGCGGGTGTGGGACGGGTTGGCAAGGGGCCGTTCGTCTGGCAGGTCGGCTATATCCTGTGGCGGCCCTTTCGCGGGCATGCCCGCTCCCACAGGTGCTGCGCAGGACTTGTGGGAGCGGGCGTGCCCGCGAAAGGGCCGGCACAGGAAACACTGGCCTTGTCAGGCCAGGACCCCCATGGGATCCTCCCCGGCCATTGTTTCAAGCGAGCCCAGCCCATGCCCAAGACCATCCGCATCGCCGCCGCCCTGCTGATCGACCCCCAGGGCCGCACCTTGCTGGTTCGCAAGCGCGGCACCCAGGCCTTCATGCAACCTGGCGGCAAGATCGATGCTGGCGAATCCCCGCTGCAGGCGCTGGTGCGCGAGCTGCATGAGGAACTGGGCCTGCACCTCGACCCGGCCCAGGCCGTGCACCTGGGCCAGTTCAGCGCCCCGGCCGCCAACGAGCCGGGCTTCGAGGTACAGGCCGAACTGTTCCGTGTCGACAGCGCCGCCGCCGTGTGCCCGGCCGCGGAGATCGAAGAGGTGGTTTGGCTGGCCGCTGACCAGGTACCCGCCATGCACCTGGCTCCCCTGACCCGCGACCTGATCCTGCCGCTGTACCGCCAGGCCGTCAGCGCACCGCGCTGACACCATCGAGGGTGGCGAACGAGGTGTCCTTGGCTGTCAGCAAGAAGTCGCGCATGTACGGCGCATCGAGCATGTCGGTGCGCACGGCGGCGTAAAGCGTGGCGAACAGGCCTTTCTCGCCCAGGCGCTTGCCCTTCACATACCCGCGGGAGCTGTACTCGTGCAGCGCCCAGTGCGGCATGCCGCAAACGCCACGGCCGCTGGCCACCAGTTGCATCATCATCACCGTCAGCTCCGACGTGCGCACGGCGGCCGGCTCGATGTCGGCCGGCTCCAGGAAGCGGGTGAAGATGTCCAGGCGATCGCGCTCCACCGGGTAGGTGATCAGGGTCTGGTCGAGCAGGTCCTGCGGCACGATGTAGGGTTTGCTGGCCAACGGATGCTGGTTGGCCACCGCCAGCATCGCCTCGTAGGTGAACAGCGGCACGTAGGTGATGCCCGTCAGGTCCAGCGGGTCGGAGGTCACCACCAGGTCGAGGTCGCCGCGGGCCAGGGCCGGCAGCGGGGCAAAGGCAAAGCCTGAGGCCAGGTCCAGCTCCACTTCCGGCCAGGCATCGCGGAACTGGTCGATGGTCGGCATCAGCCACTGGAAGCAGCTGTGGCATTCGATGGCCATGTGCAGGCGCCCGGCGGTGCCACCGGCCAGGCGCGCGATGTCTCGTTCGGCGCTGCGCAGCAGCGGCAGGGTGGCATCGGCCAGTTGCAGCAGGCGTAGCCCGGCGCTGGTGAAGCGGATCGGCTTGGTCTTGCGTACGAACAGCGGCAGGCCCAGGCGCTCTTCCAGCTCCTTGAACTGGTGCGACAGCGCCGACTGGGTCAGGTGCAGGCGCTCCGCAGCCTCCACCAGGCTGTCGGCCTCGCGCAGGGCATGAAGGGTTTTCAGGTGACGGATCTCCAGCACTGCTGACTCCGGGGTGTGGATTTGAGGAAATAGGGAATGAGTTGAGTTTCCCTCATGTTGCCGCGCCTGTCGACTGGGCGTTCGGTCGCACCGCCTGGCGGGAGTCATCAAACTGTCACTGAACTGTGGCAGCGCGCCCGAACAGAATTCATCAGACTCGCGCTCTACTGGGGATCTGCATTCTGGTGTTTCTTTCATGCGGGCTTTTTGGCTTTTTCTTTTCTGTGTATTCGGCGTACCTGCGAGTTTCGCTGAACAGCGTTGTGACGCCCAGGTGCCGGTGCAGCGGGCCGAGCTGGGGGCGGTCAGCCTGGTGTACCAGAGTGTCGGTGCGCCACGCGACCCTGCCTTGCTGCTGGTGATGGGCCTGGGCGGGCAGCTGATCCACTGGCCGGACGATGTGGTCGAGGCATTGTGCCGCCAGGGCTTTCGGGTGATCCGCTATGACAACCGCGATGTCGGCCTGTCACGCTGGAGCCAGTTGCCACCGTCGGCCAACCTGACGGTCGAATTGCTGCGCTACAAACTGGGCCTGCCGGTGGTTGCGCCTTATACGCTGACCGACATGGCGGACGATGGTCTGCGCCTGATGGATGCGTTGGGCGTGCGCCAGTTCCACGTGCTGGGGGTGAGCATGGGCGGCATGATTGCCCAGCACCTGGCGGCCATGGCGCCCGAGCGCGTGCGCAGCCTGACGCTGGTCATGTCCAGTTCAGGGGCGGCGGGGTTGCCGGCGCCGGATCCGGCGCTGGTGCAACTGCTGGCCCGGCGCAGCGCGCCGAACCGTGAAGTGGCCATCGAACAGCAGGCCGACCTGCTGGCGGCGCTGGGCAGCCCCGAGGTGCATGACGACCGTGCAGCCTTGCTGCAGCAGGCGGCCGTGGCCTACGACCGGGCGTTCAACCCTGACGGGGCCAAGCGCCAGATCATGGCGATCCTGGCCGAGCCGAGCCGCGTCGAGCTATTGAACCGGTTGAGGGTGCCGACATTGGTGGTGCATGGTACGGCCGACCCGTTGTTGCCGGTAATGCATGGCGTACACCTTGCGGCACATATTCAAGGTAGCCAGTTGCGTTTGATACCGGGGTTGGCGCACCGCTTCCAGGAGCCTTTCAAGGCGCCGCTGCTGGGGGCTGTGTTGCCCTACCTGCAGGCGCATCGGCAGGATGTCACGCATATCGCAGGGCTCTGAATCCGCGTAGGCCTCTTCGCGGGTACGGCACAGACCTCAGGCAATGTGAGGAACCTGTGGGAGCGGGTTTACCCGCGAAGAGGCCAGCGCCGATTCCGATCAGTGCATCCGCACCCACAAGGTCACCAGCACGGTCGCGGCCATCAGCCAGGCCACCGTGGCCAGTGCTAGCGATGCCTCCAGGCGCAGGCGGTCGACCAGCACATACAAGGTCGCCAGGTACACGAAGTACGGAATGATCGACCACATGCCGAACAGGATGGTGGTCTTCAGGTCGGCAATGCTGCGCCCTTTGCCGACGATGTAATGGGCAATCAGGGCGAAGGTAGGGAACAGCGGCACCAGCCCGGCGATGTAGTAATTGCGCGTCTTCGACAGCACCGCCAGCAGCAGCACCACGCCAGCGCCAAGGGCCGCTTTGAATACCAGGTCCACGTTGTCTTTCCAGGTTGGGTTTGAGGTCAGCCGAGGCCGTATTTTTTCACTTTGTCGAACAGCGTGGTCTTGGCCATGCCCAGCTCCTGGCTGGCCTGGCTCAGGTTGCCGCCAGTGCGTTGCAGGGCGTCGCTGAGCAGGTTGCGCTCGAACGCTTCCACCGCCTCGGCAAAGCCCAGACCTTGGCTGGCACCACCGCTGGGGCCTTTCTTGAACGCCGGCAGGCCGAGGGCATAGCGTTCGGCGACGTTGCGCAGCTCTCGCACGTTGCCTGGCCAGTCGTGGGCCATCAGGCGCGACAGGGTCTGGCTGTCCAGCGCAGGTGTTTCACGGTCGAAGCGCAGGGCCGACTGCTGCAGGAAGTGTTCGAACAGCTGCAGGATGTCTTCGCGGCGCTCGCGCAGCGGCGGCAGCTCCAGGGTTACCACGTTCAGCCGGTAATACAGGTCGCTGCGGAACTGGCCGCTCTGGCCCATTGCATCCAGGTCGGACTTGGTTGCGGCGATCACCCGGCAGTCCACCGGAATGCTCTGGTTCGAGCCCAGCCGCTCCAGGGTGCGCTCCTGCAGTACGCGCAGCAGCTTGATCTGCAGGTTGATCGGCATGCTCTCCACTTCGTCTAGGAACAGCGTGCCGCCGTTGGCGTGTTCGATCTTGCCGATGCGGCGTTTGCCGGCACCGGTGAAGGCGTTGGCCTCGTGGCCGAAAATCTCGCTTTCGAACAGATTTTCCGGCAGGCCGCCACAGTTCAGCGCCACGAAGGGCTGGCCCTGGCGGCGGCTGAAGTCGTGCAGGCAGCGGGCGACAAGTTCCTTGCCGGTACCGGTCTCGCCTTCGATCAGCACGTTGGCCGAGGTATCGGCGACGTTGGCGATCAGTTCGCGCAGGTGCTCCATGGCTGGCGAGCGGCCAATGATGCGCCCCTCCAGGCTGCTTTGCTCGGCCAACTGGCGGCGCAGGGCCACCACCTCGCGCGACAGCCCGCGCTGTTCAAGGGCGCGGCGTACCACGTCGACCAGGCGCTCCGGGGAAAAGGGCTTTTCCATGAAGTCGTAGGCGCCATTGCGCATGGCGCCGACCGCCATGTCGATATCGCCGTGGCCGGTGATCAGCACCACCGGCAGGCTGCGGTCGCGGGCCTTGAGGCGGTTGAGCAGCTCCAGGCCATCGATGCCCGGCAGGCGGATATCGCTGACGACGATGCCGGCGAAGTCGTCGCCGATGCGTTCCAGCGCTTGCTCGGCGCTGCCCACGCCTTCACAGGCGATATCTTCCAGGGCCAGCGCCTGCTGGCAGCCGAGCAGCACATGCGGGTCGTCTTCGACGATCAGGACGGTAAGAGGCGCTTGGTTCATGGGTGCTCTGCCGATTCGCTAGGGGGTGATACCAGCGGCAGGGCCAGGACGAAGGCCGTGCCGCCGCTGGCGGGGTGCTCGACGTTGAGGCTGCCCTTGGCGGCGGCGGCAAGGCTCGCCGACAGGGTCAGGCCCAGGCCCAGGCCGTGTTCGCCCGGTTTGGTGGTGAAGAAGGGTTCGAACAGGTGCTTGCGCGCCTCGGCGTCGATGCCGTGGCCATTGTCACGCACCTGCAAACGGTATTTGTCGCCCTGCAGCTCGCCTTCCAGCCACAGCTGCGGTAGTGGCTGGGCGGCCATGGCATCCAGGGCGTTGCCGATCAGGTTGACCAGGATCTGCTCCAGGCGGGTCTGGTCGATGGCCAGTTGCTGGTCCTCGAACTGATTGTGCAACTGCAGGTGGCAGGCGCTGATGCGGTTGGCCAGCACCTGCAGGGTAGCGTCCACCGCCTTGGCCAGCGAGGCCTGGCCGCTGTCGTCACTGCGCCGGGCGAACGAGCGCAGGCTGGCGGTGATGCGGCCCATGCGGTCGATCAGGTCGTTCATGGTGCGCAGGTTGGTGCTGGCGGTTTCCAGCGCCCCGCGTTCGAGGAAGCGCACGGTGTTGCCGGACAGTGTGCGCAGCGCGGCCAGCGGCTGGTTCAGTTCGTGGGCAATGCTGGTCGACATCTGCCCGATGGCGGCCAGCTTGCCAGCCTGTACCAGTTCATCCTGGGCGTGGCGCAGGGTCTGCTCGGCATGCCGGCGCTCGCGAATCTGGCCTTTCAGGCGTTCGTTGCTGGCGCGCAGGTCGGCCGTGCGTTCGGCAATCCGTCGCTCCAGCTGGCTGTTGGCTTCCTGCAGGGCCTCACGGGCTGCCAGGCGGGTGGCGATGACCTTGCGCCGTTCGTTCCAGGCGATGCCGAGAATCGCCAGCAAGGCGAAGGCCACGCCTACCAGGATGCCCTGCACCATGGATTCGCGGCGCAGGTCCTGCAGCGGGGTCAGCAGGGTGAAATGCCAGGGTGTATCGGCCAGGCGCCGGGTCTGGGCCAGGTAGGCCATTTCGCGGGCCTTGCCCTGTGCGGTTTCGCTGTTGGCCGGGAAGGTCAGCTTTTCCACACCATCGGCCAGGGTTTCCCGGGCCAGGGGCTGCAGCTCGTTCAGCGGCCACCAGTAGTACTGCAGGCTACGGGCCAGGCGCTCCTTGATTTGCGGGGTCAGCGGGCGTACCGACTTCAGGCGCCGGGCCGGGTCACTGGAGAGGATGATGATGCCGTTCTCGTCGCTGACGAACGCCTCCAGGCGGGCACGCTGCCAGCGCTCCTCAAGGGTGTCCAGGCGCACTTTGATCACCGCCACACCAATGATCTTGCCGTGCTCTTCCAGGCCATGGGCCAGGTAATAGCCGGCCTCGCCGGTGGTGCTGCCAATACCGTAGAAACGCCCGGGCTCGCCGCGCACTGCGGTCTGGAAGTAGGCCCGGAACGACAGGTCTTCGCCGAGGAACGAGTCGGCATCGCGCCAGTTGCTGGTGGCCTGGACCCGGCCGTTGGTGTCGAGCACGAAGATGGCCCGGCTGCGGCTGCGCCGGTTCAGGCCTTCGAGGTATTCGTTGACGGTCTGCCGCGAGCCGCCGTCAGGGTCGGTGAGCAGGTGCGAGACGCTGTCTTCCAGCTCCAGCAGGCTCGGCAGGTAGGTGTACTTGCTGATTTCGCTCTCGACCGTGCGCGCGTGCAGCTCCAGCTGGCGCTCGCCGTTTTCGCTGAGGGTGCGGATGCCGTTGCTCTCGCTGATCAGGTAGCCAGCCATGCCCAGGCCGACCATCAGCAGGATGATCAGTGGCGGCAACAGCAATTGGCGGAGGAGGCGGGATTTCACGGCAGGCTTGGCAGGGAGAAGAAGCGAAGGATCGCATTTCATCACAGTGGCCTTGTCACGACCAGCGCCTGCTGCCCGAAAGGGCAGCAGCGCCGACCGCTTCAGTGAAGCAAAATCAGTGTTGCAGGATCTTGCTGAGGAAGTGCTGGGTACGCTCGTGGCGGGCGCTCGGGTTGCCGAAGAAGTCTTCCTTCTGGCAATCCTCGATGATGTTGCCCTTGTCCATGAAGATCACGCGGTTGGCCACTTTGCGGGCGAAGCCCATTTCGTGGGTCACGCACATCATGGTCATGCCTTCGTGGGCCAGTTCGACCATCACGTCCAGTACTTCGTTGACCATTTCCGGGTCCAGCGCCGAGGTCGGTTCGTCGAACAGCATGACGATCGGGTCCATCGACAGGGCGCGGGCGATGGCCACGCGCTGTTGCTGGCCGCCGGACAGCTGGCCGGGGTGCTTCTTGGCGTGGGCACCGAGGCCGACGCGGTCGAGCAGGGCCAGGCCCTTCTTGGTCGCTTCCGCTTCGCTACGGCCAAGCACCTTGCGCTGGGCAATGGTCAGGTTCTCGGTGATGGACAGGTGCGGGAACAGCTCGAAATGCTGGAACACCATGCCAACGCGCGAACGCAGCTTGGGCAGGTTGGTCTTGGGGTCGGCGATCGAGGTGCCGTCGACCACGATGTCACCTTTCTGGAACGGCTCCAGGGCGTTGACACACTTGATCAGGGTGGACTTGCCCGAGCCCGACGGGCCGCACACCACTACCACTTCACCCTTCTTGACCTCGGTGCTGCAGTCGGTCAGTACCTGGAAGTCCCCGTACCACTTGTTGACGTTCTTGATGGAAATCATACGGTGATCCTTTTTTGCAGGCGCTTGACCAGCCACGAAGCGGAGAAGCTGATGAGGAAGTACACGACACCGGCGAAGATCAGGAACTCATGGGAGCGCCCGATGATGTCGCCGTTGGAGCGTGCCGAGTTGAGGAAGTCCACCAGGCCCACGGTGTATACCAGCGAGGTGTCCTGGAACAGGATGATGCTTTGCTGCAGCAGCAGCGGGGTCATCTTGCGGAAGGCCTGGGGCAGGATGATCAGGCGCATGGTCTGGCCGTAGGTCATGCCCAGGGCCTGGGCGGCGCCCATCTGGCCCTTGGAGATCGACTGCACGCCGGCGCGGACGATTTCGCAGAAGTACGCGGCCTCGAACATCATGAATGCCACCACGCAGGAGGTGAAGGCACCCACCGGGGTGTCCTCGCCGGTGATCCAGCGCAGCACGAACGGTACAGCCAGGTAGAACCAGGTGATTACCAGCAGCAGCGGGATCGAGCGGAAGTAGTTGACGTAGGCACCGGCCACGTTCGACATCAGCTTGCTCGACGACAGGCGCATCAAAGCCAGGATGGTCCCCAGTACGATGCCGCCGATCACGCCCATGACCATCAGCTGCAGGGTCATGACCATGCCTTCCCACAGGGCTGGCAGGGCCGGGATGATTTCGCTGAAATCCATGTCCATTTATTTGCCCCCTACGGAAATCAGGCCGGGCACCGAGACTTTCTTCTCGACCATGCGCATCAGCAGCATCAGGCCCATGTTCAGGGTGAAGTAGATCAGCGTGGCCAGGGTGAAGGCCTCGAACAGGTTGGCCGAGAATTCGGCGGTCTGCTTGGTCTGCGCCAGCAGTTCCATCAGGCCGATCAGCGACGCCACCGACGAGTTCTTGAACACGTTCAGGAATTCCGAGGTGAGCGGCGGAATGATGATCCGGTAGGCTTGCGGCAGCAGCACGTTGGTGTAGATCTGCGACAGGCTGAAGCCCATGGCGCGGGCGGCGGCTTCCTGGCCGCGGGGCAGCGCCTGGATGCCGGTACGCACCTGTTCGCACACGCGGGCTGCGGTGAACAGGCCCAGGCAGATGACCACGCTGATCAGCGCCGAGGTGGTCGGGTTGAGGTCCTGCTTGAACCATTCCTGCAGGCCTTCTGGCAGCAGGTCTGGCACCAGGAAGTACCAGATGAACAGCTGCACCAGCAGCGGCACGTTGCGGAACAGCTCCACGTAGGCAGTGGCGATACCTGCTACCACACGGTTCGGCACGGTGCGCATGACGCCGAGGAGCGAACCCAGCAGCAAGGCGATGATCCAGGCGGTGATGGCGATGGCGATGGTCCAGCCCAGACCGGTGACGTACCAGTCCAGATAGGTCTCGCTGCCCACGCCGGTGGACTTGAAGAACACGCCCCAGTCCCAGTTGTAATTCATCGGGATTTCCCCTCAGACGATTGTTTCACGGGCACTTTCGAGCATCCGAGGGCGGCGAACGCCCTCGGATGAAAGGTTAGACACTAATGGGTGGCCTGCAGAATTGATTGGTGCTGTTGAGCACCAAGCCACTATCTGAGAGTCAGGACTTCTTCTCGTCCGCGGCCTTGTCGGTCGGCTCGGCGATCAGTTTCTTCAGCTCGTCGCTCATCGGGAACTGCAGGTTCAGGCCCTTTGGCGGGATCGGCTGCTGGAACCACTTGTCGTAGCTCTTGTTGACTTCGCCCGACTTGAAGTAACCGACGATGGCGTCATCGACCGCTTTCTTGAAGGCTGCGTCATCCTTGCGCACCATGCAGCCGTAGATTTCGTACGACTGTGGGGTACCGGTGATGACCCAGTCCGACGGCTTGCGAGCCTTGGCCATTTCGCCGGCGAGCAGGGCGTCGTCCATCATGAAGGCCACGGCGCGGCCGCTTTCGAGCATGTTGAAGGCTTCACCGTGGTCCTTGGCGGAAATCACGTTCATCTTCATCTGCTTGTCGGCGTTCATCGCCTTGAGGATGCGCTCGGAGGTGGTACCAGCGGTGGTCACCACGTTCTTGCCGGCCAGGTCCGGGAAGTCCTTGTATGCTGGCTGACCGTCCTTGACCTTGGTCAGCAGGCGGGTACCGACTTCGAAGATGCCGACCGAGAAGCCGACCTGCTGCTGGCGCTCGACGTTGTTGGTGGTGGAGCCGCACTCGAGGTCCACGGTGCCGTTCTGCACCAGCGGGATGCGGGTCTGGGAAGTGACCAGGTTGTAGCGGACCTTGATGTCCGTACCCAGTTGCTTCTTCAGGGCGTCGACGACAGCCAGCTGGATGTCATGCGAGTAGCCCACGGGCTCGGGCTTGCCGGCCAGGTAGGAAAACGGGATGGAGGAGTCGCGGTGGCCCAGGGTGATGGTGCCCGAATCCTTGATCTTCTTCAGGGTGCCGGTCAGTTCTTCGGCCATGGCCGGCGAAGCGATCACAGCGGCCGCGATGGCGGCGCCCAGCAATTGACGAACGATACGCATCAAATTTTCCTCGACGTGTTTGTTTTTTTTATGGAGCCGTTGGCGGACTCTTTCGTTCAACGAATACCGCAAGAAGCGAGTGCATTCGGCTACCAAGTGTAGAGCATGAGTCGTGCCAAGCCCTGATATCGATCATAACGTCGCATATTCCGAGGGATACAAACGATTTTTCGGTTTTCAGGCTTGCCATGTCGTGACGGTTTTCCGAACGAATGCTTGCTTGGTGTTCGGAAATCCGAATGGCAGGTCGGCAAGCTGTGTCGAGCCGACATATGTACCACGGGGTGGATCAGTGCACGTGTTCACATCCGGGCTTTCCAAACTGGAGATCCCTCAGTGGCTGCAATTCATTCATTTGCCCAAACCTCTGTCGATCACTTGATAGCGCGACAACTTCCTTCCTGGCTCGTCAATGCCGAGGCTGCGCATGCACAAGCCTTTCGCCAGGCCTTGCTGGCCCAGCAGGCCTGCGCCGAGCGTTTGCGCCAGGTGATGCAGCCTGTTCCTTCGATCGAGACGTTTGCCCTGGCTCGGTTGGAAACGGCCCTGCGCGATGCCGGGCTGGAGCAGGTTGATCCGCGGCGGGCGTTCGTCTCGATCGAAGAACAATTCAAACTGCCTTCGGCCGCCGAGAAACTGTACCAACCCATGGAAACCTACAAGTCACGGCACAGTTTGCTGGCGGCGGCTTTGCACAACTTCCAGGACCATGAAACCCAGCCCTGGCTCTTGCGCAAGGCAAAGCTGGTCGGCGCCCAGGGCGTAGCCTTGCCCCTTTCGTTTGAGCATTTCGCCGCGATGTGCCGCAGCCTGGATATTGGTGCGGGCTATCAGGCATTGCTGAAGAATACGCTGCAGCCCAAGTCGGGCCGTGGCCAACCCAGGGATCAGGCGCGCAAGGAAATCGAGCAGCTTTTCCAGGACTGCCAGCGTACCCGTCTGAGAGCTTCGCTGTACGAGGCCAGGATCAAGGGGCATATGGACGAAGCGGACCTGCGGCGATTGCTGTCATGTTTCACCCCGCAGAGTGAAAGGGATGGTGCCAACGGTACTTTGATTGCGCGTCAGCTCTATTTGCTTGGCAAGTGCATCGTCGGTGTAATCGCGTTCGAATGGCGAGTGGCCGGCAACGATGTGATCGATGAAGTCATCCTGTGGGTTCCTGACGATCCTGAGAAGGCCATCCGTCACTACGATAGCTGGCCGCAAGCCTACCAGGACATGGGCATGCGCTTGCGTACGCCCTCGTTCCGCCGGTTTTTCGAGCGGTTCATCAAGGCTCGCGACTGCAGCGGATTCAACCAGGTGTTGACCAGTCTGCTTGCAGCATCCGCTCCTGGCTCGTCGCTACAGCTAGACGGCCGAAACCTGCCCGTCACGGGTGATGTGTTCGCCCACGTCCAGGCGCAGCAGATGGCCAGAATCTTCGACGATGCGCGGTTCATTGCCGTGCCCACGGATGATGAAGATCGCCAGAGCAGGCAGCAGCGGTTGCAGCAGATGCTGTCCGCAGGGCTTGACCTGTTGGGGATGGCGGCTTTTTTCGTACCCACGTTGGGCGAGGTGCTGCTGGTGATCAACGCCGCACAGTTGCTGGACGAGGTCTACGAAGGCTATGAGGCCTGGCGATTAGGGGATCGCCAAGCAGCGCTGGCTCACCTGTTCAGCGTTGCCGAGAACCTGGCACTGGCCGGGGCGGTTTCCGGGACCATGCATGTATTGCCGCGCATTCCGTTTGTTGATGCGCTGGAACCTGGACTGGCCGCAGGGGGCAAGGTGAAACTCATGCACGGCAGCACGCATGCGCACGTGGAGCAAAGTCCTGCAGCGTTATTGCAAGCTCTCGCCCCACAAACGCTCGGCAGTGTGCTGGAGGATGATGCGCGCACGCTTGTGGCTGTCACTGGCTACGGCACCGATGAGCTGCGCCGCCTGTGCGTAGAGCTGGCGCCGGTCCCGGCACGGATCCAGGACATGCATGAGCGCATAGGCCTGCATCGCAGTTCAGCCGGGCTTGAAGGCCCATCGTTCGAAGAGGCGTTCGCCGCCCTGAGCGAACCCCTTGATTCAGACCAGGTGATTCTGATGCAGGCGTTCAAGGGCCTGACGCCTCATGGGGCTGCGGAAATCATCAGGCACACCAGCACGGCTCAGCTGGAAAGCTTCCGCACCACTGGGCGCCCGCCGCTGAGCATGGCTGAACGGGCGCGCGGGTATGCTCGGGACAGCCGTCTGGACAAGGCCTGCCTCGGCATGCGCTTGCATGGCATGATCAACGCAGACAGCGAGCAGTTGGTGATGGGGCTGGTTGCGAAGAAGGCGCCATGGCCCTCTTCGCACCCTGTGGAGCTGCGCTCGGGCAGCCGGAATGGTCGCGTGAAGTTTGCCAGTCATCCCGAGTCGAAAGCCCAGGCCAGGGTCATCGTGAGGAGCGGGGCAGGTTACCGCCTCGACAAGGGCGATGGTGCGAACACGGAGGGTGCTGGCCAGTCGTTGCTGAAGGTGGTGGTGCAATGCCTGGACGAAGAGCAGAAGGTCGCACTGGGCTCCAGTAGCCTCGATGCCAGGCAACTACGTGACTGGTTGATGGAAGCAGCCAGTGCCGATCGCGAACTGGCTGGCCGGCTGATTGGCTTGGCGCCATCGGGTGAAGGCATCCATCTGCCCAGGCGCTTTGGCGACGGACGCCTGGGCTACAGGCTCAGCGGCGGTGGGGAGAGCAGCCAGCAAGCGATCAGGCGCGGGATTCACCAGATCTTTCCGACGCTCAGCGAGTTGCAGCTGCAGGCTTATCTGAACGCTGTGCGGGCGCAAGGCCATAGTCTCTGGGATCACTACCAGCTGCTGCAACGCCAGCTTGCGGAGCTGCGGCAGGCCTTGAGCGAATGGCAAGGCCAATGGCGAACACCTGCCGATGCCGTGAGGCGCCGTCGGGTCGCCGAAACCTTGCGTCGCAGCTGGCGGCGCAAGCTGGTGGATGCCAATGACGAATACGAGCTGGTAATCGATGGTGAGCATGTCGGTGAGCTGCCGACGCTGCCTGCGGGGCTCGAATTTGCGCATGTGCAACGGTTGGTCCTGCGCAATATGAACCTGGCGAGCATCGAAGCGGATTTTCTCCACCGCTTCCCCAACCTGGTCGAACTGGACCTGAGCGAAAACCGCCTCACTCAGGTGCCGCCGGGAATAGAAAGGCTGGTACACCTGCGCCGCCTGAACCTTGCACGTAACCAGATCGTGATCAACGCCGAAGCCAATCATCGCTTTGCCCAGCTGGCGTTGCTGGATACGATCGAGCTGAGTTTCAATCCGCTACGCCAGGCGCCGGACCTGTCAGGTTTGCGTCATGTGCGGCAACTGCATCTGCGAGCGACCGAGTTGGTGGATTTGGAGGAGTTGCTGGCACGCGCCTCCTGGAGAGCGTTGATTGACGCACGAGAAAACCGGATTCGCGAACTGCAGCGGGAAATGCAAGGGCTGAACTTGCGACTGGCGCGAATCGAGCTGCATGACAACCCGTTGAGCCGGGCCAGCCATGAGCAGCTCGACCGTACGCATGTCGGCACAATCCCGGGCACCCGAGGAAGCACCTCCTACAAGCATCGTGAAGCCAGTGTGGAGGTCCGCGAGCTGTGGACGCAAACCCGTGACCCGGCGCTGCGCAGGCAGCGCGAGGCGACCTGGGATCGGTTGCAGCAGGAGGTCGGGTCGCGCGACCTGTTCCGGTTTCTGGCTGATCTGAGCCAGGGGGACGATTTTACGGAACACCCGGGCCACTACCGTCGGCGCATATGGCGCATCCTGGATGCCTGTGAGCAGAGCGAAGTGGTGCGCGAGCAGTTGTTCCGCGAGGTCGGGGGGCCGCGCAGTTGTGAAGACCGTTTGCTGTTGATATTGAATCAGCTGGAAGTCGGTGTGCTGGTACAGCAGGGTGTCAGCGGTGTACCACCGGCCATGATGGAACAAAGCCTGGTACGCCTGGGGCGCCAGCTTTACCGGCTGGATCTGGTGGACGCGATCGCAGCCCGGCATGTGCAGCGCATGCGCGCAGGTGCCATTGACCGGGTCGATGAAATCGAGGTCAGGCTGTTGTTCCGTAACCAGCTGGCGCAGGCGCTTGAACTGCCGATCCATGTCGAGGACATGCATTACGCGTCATATGCCAATATAACGGACGCCGAACTGGTCGAAGCTCGACTGGAGGTACTGGAAACCGAGACGCCTCAGGTCATTCAGCAGGCCCTGGCGCAGAGGCCGTTCTGGGTGGACTACACCAGGCGGCGGTACGCCGAACGGTTCGAGCAGCTTGCGGAGCCTTACCACCAGCGCCTGGCCGAGTATGAGGCGCAAGCTGCAAGCGCTAGCGAACAGCTCTACCTGCAAAAAGCCGACGAGCTGATGCATCAGCTGGAAGCGGCCGAGCGTGAGTTGCTGCGGGCACTGGCCGAGGAGGCGTGGAGGCGATTTGCCGAGTGAAGCGGGGCGGCCACCCGCGTTGCGGGCGGCTACCCTGGGATGTCAGGCCGCGCGAGTTGCGGCCTGGGTTGCCTGCTTGTGGCGAAGGTACTCAATCAGCGCTTCTTGCTCCGTGACGCTGGTGAACAGGCCGAGCTTGGTGCGACGCCAGAGGATGTCGTCCGCGCTCATGGCCCATTCTTCCCGCATGAGGTAGTCCACTTCACGAGCGAACAACCCGCCACCGATGGACTGCCCCAGGTCCTGCGGCCCCTGCACACCCTCGAGCAACTGCCATACGCGGCTGCCATAAGTCAGAACCCAGCGCTTGGCGATATCAACCGGCAGCCATCCACAACGGGCCAGCACCGCATCGACCAAGGCTTGCACGGTGGTCATCCGTTCGCCACCTGGCAGTGGCGAGCTGGCTGTCCAACTACCGCGCATCTGTGGGAAGTGCGGCTTGAGCTCGGCCATGGCTGACTCGGCCAGTTTGCGGTAGGTGGTCAGCTTGCCGCCGAACACCGAGAGCAACGGCGCCTGGCCTTCCTCGGCGGACAACGCCAGGGTGTAGTCGCGGGTCACTGCCGATGGATTGTCAGATTCGTCGTTGCACAGCGGGCGAACGCCCGAATAGGTGTGCAGGATATCGCCGCGGCCCAGTTGATGGTTGAAATGCGCGTTGACCACTTTCAACAGGTAGTCGGTTTCCTGGTCGGTGATCGCCACCTTGGCTGGGTCGCCGGTGTATTCGCGGTCGGTCGTGCCGATCAGGGTGAAGCGGTCGAGGTAGGGAATGCAGAAGACGATGCGCTGGTCTTCGTTCTGCAGGATGTAGGCGTGTTCACCCTCGTACAGGCGCGGCACGATCAAGTGGCTGCCCTGGATCAGGCGGATGCCATAGGGCGCATCGAGCTTGAGGTCATCCTTGATGAAACTGGCTACCCACGGGCCGGCCGCATTGACCAGGGCGCGAGCGCGGATGGTCTGCAGGCTGCCGTCGGCGTGCTGCAGCTCGACTTGCCAGACCCCTTCGCTGCGCTCGGCGCGCAAGCAACGAGTACGGGTGCGGATGTGCGCGCCGTTTTCACGGGCGGCCATGGCATTGAGTATGACAAGGCGGGCATCGTCCACCGCGCAGTCGGCATATTCGAAACCACGGGTGATCTCTGGCTTGAGCGGGTAGCCGGGGCCAAAGCGCAGGCTGCGCGAGGCGCCCAGGCGTTTGCGTTTGCCCAGGTGGTCATACAGGAACAGGCCGGCGCGAATCATCCAGGCCGGGCGCAGGTGTGGGCGGTGCGGTAGCACGAAGCGCATGGGCTTGACGATGTGCGGGGCTTTGGCCAGCAACACTTCGCGCTCGGCCAGTGCTTCACGCACCAGGCGGAATTCGTAGTGCTCCAGGTAGCGCAGGCCGCCGTGGATCAACTTGCTGCTGGCCGACGAGGTGTGCTGGGCAAGGTCGTCCTTTTCGCACAGGAACACCTTGAGGCCGCGCCCGGCGGCGTCGGCAGCGATGCCCACGCCATTGATGCCGCCGCCAATCACGGCGAGGTCATAGCAGTCGGCGAGTGGGGGCTGGGACGAAACGGGCTGGGACACGGGCAAGGCCTCCTGGGGGCTGTTCACATCGAATATGAACATTGATGTTCGTTTTCGAAAATACTAGCGCAACAGAAAGCCGGTCGCCAGTCAGTCTTTATAGAAAAAACTGATCAGATGACAATGGAAGTGAACATTTACGAAAATTTTGGATGATCGGTTTGAAAGGTATAGCGCCTGTGAGATCGAGCGCGGCGCGGGCGGCGCTCGAATCTCACAGGCGCGACAAACCCTGCGGCATGCGCCTGTCAGCTCTCAAACCACCTCAAGCCGAACCTTGTACTGGTTCAGTAGCTGGGTGAGGGCGGCCGTCGGCGCCTGGTCGGTCACCAGGCAGTCGACCAGGCTGATCGAGCCCATGCGCACCATGGCATTGCGCCCGAATTTGCTGGAGTCGGCGGCAAGGATCACTTGCCTGGCATTGGCGATGATCGCTTGGGATACCCGCACTTCCTGATAGTCGAAATCGAGCAGGCTACCGTCTTCGTCGATGCCGCTGATGCCCACCAGGGCGAAGTCGACCTTGAACTGGTTGATGAAGTCGACACTGGCCTGGCCGACCACACCGCCATCACGACGCACCGTGCCTCCCGCCACCAGCACTTCGAAATCGTCCTTGGCGGCAAGGATTGCGGCCACGTGCAGGTTATTGGTGATGACCTTCAGGTGATTATGGTTGAGCAGCGCCCGGGCAATGGACTCGGTGGTCGTGCCAATGTTGATGAACACCGAAGCATGGTCGGGAATCTGCTGGGCTACGGCCTCGGCGATGCGTTGCTTTTCGTCGCGCATCTGGTCGGCACGCATGGCGTAGGCGGTGTTCTCGATGCTCGAGTCATAGGCCGCGCCACCGTGGTAACGGCGCAACAGGTTGAGCTCGGCCAGCTGGTTGATATCACGGCGGATAGTCTGTGGAGTGACGACGAACAGCTGCGCCATTTCTTCGATACTGACGTAACCGCGTTCGCGCACCAGTTCGAGGATTTGTTGTTGGCGAGGGGGCAGATTCATGGGCGGTCCTTTGGGGCTGCCGGACAAATGCTGCAATGATGCCGTAGGACGCGGACTACGACCAGTAGACTATCGGGGCGGCCGCGGGGACAAAGGCCCTGCATCGATTTTCTGGCCTGCGCCGGCGCTCCCACAGGACTGCAAATAACTCATTGAATTAGCAGGGACCCTGTGGGAGCGGCTTTAGCCGCGAACACCGGCGCAGCCGGTGCCATGCACCGCGTCGAGATCGCTTCGTCGTTCAGGCAGCGATCAGGCCTTGTGATCTTCCCAGTCACGGGTACGCTCGACCGCTTTTTTCCAGCCGGCATACAACTTCTCTTTCTGCGCTTCGTCCAGCTGTGGGCTGAACTCGCGCTCGATGATCGCTTTGTCGCGCAGCTCGTCCAGGCCGCTCCAGAAGCCACAGGCCAGGCCTGCCAGATAGGCCGCGCCCAGCGCTGTGGTTTCGCGCATCTTGGGCCGTTCCACGCAGGTGCCAAGGATGTCGGCCTGGAACTGCATGAGGAAGTTGTTGGCCACCGCACCGCCGTCCACACGCAGCTCGGACAGGCGCTGGCCGCAGTCCTGCTGCATGGCGTCGAGCACATCGCGGGTCTGGTAGGCGATCGACTCCAGTGCCGCGCGGATAATGTGGTCCACCTTCACGCCACGCGTCAGGCCGAACAGGGCGCCACGGGCATACGGGTCCCAGTACGGAGCACCCAGGCCGGTGAAGGCGGGCACCAGGTATACGCCGTTGCTGTCCTTGACCTTGCTGGCGAAGTACTCGGTATCCAGGGCGTCGTTGACGATCTTCAGTTCGTCACGCAGCCATTGCACGGTGGAACCACCGTTGAATACCGCGCCTTCCAGCGCATAGGCCACTTCGCCGCGTGGGCCGCAGGCGATGGTGGTGAGCAGGCCATGGGATGACTTCACCGCCTGATTGCCGGTGTTCATCAGCAGGAAGCAGCCGGTACCGTAGGTATTCTTGGCCTGCCCCGGCTCCACGCACATCTGGCCGAACAGCGCCGACTGCTGGTCGCCGGCGATACCGGCAATGGCGATGCCGCTCTTGGTGTGGCCGTAGACCTCGGAAGAAGGGCGTACCTCGGGCAGCATCTGCCGTGGGATGCCGAGGATTTCCAGGAGTTTTTCGTCCCACTGCAAGCTGTGGATGTTGAACATCAGCGTGCGCGAGGCGTTGGTGTAATCGGTGACATGCACCTTGCCGCCGGAGAACTTCCAGATCAGCCAGGTATCGATGGTGCCGAAAAGCAGCTCGCCGCGCTCGGCGCGTTCGCGCGCGCCCTCGACGTTGTCGAGGATCCATTTCAGCTTGGTGCCGGAGAAGTACGGGTCGGTGACCAGGCCGGTGGCTTCGCGAATGTAGTCTTCATGGCCGTCGCGCTTGAGCTGGGCGCAGATCTCGGTGCTGCGGCGGCACTGCCAGACGATGGCGTTGTACACCGGGCGACCGGTTTCCTTGTCCCACACCACGGTGGTTTCGCGCTGGTTGGTAATACCCAGTGCGGCGACCTGGGCGTGGCTGATACCCGCCTGGGCCAGGGCCTCGACCATGGTCGCGCTCTGCGTGGCGAAGATTTCCATCGGGTCGTGCTCGACCCAGCCCGCCTGCGGGTAGTGCTGGGCGAACTCACGCTGGGAGGTACCCACCACATTGGCGTCGCGGTCGAAAATGATGGCCCGCGAACTGGTGGTGCCCTGGTCCAGGGCGATGATGTAGTTCTTATCCTGGGTGTCTGTCATGGTCGTAGGCCTTGCGAAAATAGGGGTTCAGGGCTGGGCGTGATGCCGGCGTCAATTGACTTGAGTATCGCCCTGGCGATTGTCATTTGTCTCAGGGTTCACGGCGGCTGCCATTGGCAGGTTGCGGGCGATCAGGCCGCGATAGGTCGCGGCCCCCAGGCAGGCGCCAAGGATCGGTGCGAACACCGGAACCAGGAAATAAGGCATGTCCCGACCGCCAGTGAAGGCGATTTCGCCCCAACCGGCCAGGAAGGTCATGAGTTTTGGCCCGAAATCGCGGGCCGGGTTCATGGCAAAACCGGTCAACGGGCCCATTGCGCTGCCGATCACGGCGATCAACAGGCCGATCAGCAGCGGGGCCATGGCGCCGCGCGGCAGGCCGTTGTTGTCGTCGGTCAGGGCCATGATCACGGCCATCAGGATGGCGGTGATGACCACTTCGACCAGGAACGCCTGGCCGGTGGACAGCGACGGGTGCGGATAGGTAGAGAACACCGAGGCCAGCTCCAGGCTGGCTTCGCTACCGCGCAACATGGCGTGGGCCTGTTCGAAATCGAAGAACAGGTTGCTGTACAAGGTGTAGACCAACGCTGCGCCACAGAACGCGCCGCATACCTGGGCCAGCATGTAGAAGGGCAGCTTGCGCTTGTCGAAACCGGCGAACAGGGTGAGGGCGATGCTCACCGCCGGGTTCAGGTGCGCGCCGGAAATGCCGGCGGTGAGGTAGATCGCCATGCTGACGCCCACGCCCCAGATGATACTGATTTCCCACAGGCCGAAGCTGGCGCCCGCGACCTTGAGCGCGGCGACGCAGCCGGTACCGAAGAAGATGAGCAGTGCAGTACCGAGGAACTCGGCCAGGCATTGGCTGGACAGCGTGGGTTGGCGTAGAGCAGTCGTCATGTATGACCTCGTTTTTTTTGTTGTGAGGCGCGTGGCGCTCGACAGCAAAGCCCGGAGTCTATCCCCATTGACCCCAGGCAGATGTAGGAAATGCACCCTAAAAGTGCACCATTTATTCAGAAACGAAAAAATATAGACAAGAAACGCTGATGTCAAAGGTCGAAAGTGAACGGTCGGTCACGATCTGTCTGCTGATATTCGGTGCGGATCCGCGTACTAGAGGGGTGCGGTTGCGGTGCGCTGGCTGCGATGTGGGAATTATCCTAAAGTAGCCACCGAGCCGTCCCCGACCGGAGCCCCTGCATGACCCCCGCCCTAGACCTGTTGAAGAAGCACCGCGCCGAGCATCGTGTGCACAGTTACGAGCATGACCCCAAGTCGGCGTCATATGGTCTTGAGGCTGCGGAAAAGCTCGGTCTCGACCCGCAGCAGGTGTTCAAGACCTTGCTGGCGAGCAGCGAGAAGGGAGAGTTGCTGGTGGCGGTGGTGCCTGTGGTGGGCACGCTGGACCTCAAGGCCCTGGCCCATGCTGCCGGGGTGAAAAAGTGCGAGATGGCCGACCCGGCGGCGGCGCAGCGGGCCACGGGGTACCTGGTGGGAGGGATCAGCCCGTTGGGACAGAAGAAGCGCCTGCGCACCTTTATCGATGACTCGGCACAGAGCTTTGCAACCATCCATGTCAGCGCCGGGCGGCGTGGGCTGGAGGTGGAGTTGGCGGCAGCGGTATTGGCCGAGCATACCCAGGGCAAGTTTGCCGGGATCGGGCGGGGCTGAGAATTTTCGGGGCTGCTTTGCAGCCCTTTCGCGACACAAGGCCGCTCCCACAGGTACAACGCCGCCCGTGAGTGTTGCGCTGTACCTGTGGGAGCGGCCTTGTGTCGCGAAAGGGCCGCAAAGCGGCCCCAGGATTTTGAATCAGGTTGCCGAACTGTATCGACGCACGCCGTTTTCCTGCCGCGGCAACTGCGCCGCCACGCTACCCGGTACCGGGAACAGCACCAGGTGATCGGCCTTTACCGCAATCCCCACATCCTCACCGACCTGATGGTCGTCATGGCTAGGGAAAATCGCCTCCAGCTGGCTGCCGGTCGGCAACTGCAGGCGGTACAAGGTCGATGCACCAAGGAAGCTCTTGCCGACGATGTTCGCCTGCAGCGCGCTGCCCGGTGCGTGGACGATATCGTCAGGGCGCAGCAGCACATCCACCGAGCTGCCCGGCGCCATGATGTAGGCACGGTTGCCGCGCAGTTCACCCAGCTCGGTATTGACTGCCTCGTGGCTGCTCATCTGCCCACGGATGAAATACCCCTGGCCAATGAAGCTGGCCACGAACGGCGTCTGCGGCTCGTGGTAAAGGTTGTAGGGCGTGTCCCACTGTTCCAGGCGGCCTTCCTTGAACACGCCGACCTGGTCGCTGACGGCAAAGGCTTCTTCCTGGTCATGGGTCACCAGGATGGCGCTGGTGCCACGGCTCTTGAGGATGTCGCGCACTTCATGGCTCAGGCGCCGGCGCAGCTCCACGTCGAGGTTGGAGAATGGCTCGTCGAGCAGCAGCAGTTGCGGCTCCGGTGCCAGCGCACGGGCCAGGGCGACCCGTTGCTGTTGGCCGCCGGACAGTTCGTGCGGGTAGCGCCCGCCCAGGCCACCCAGCTTGACCAGCTCGAGCATCTCTTCGATGACCTCGGCCTGGCGCGGGTGCTTGGTGATGCCGAATGCAACGTTCTGCGCCACGGTCAGGTGCGGGAACAGCGCGTAGTCCTGGAACACCATGCCGATACGGCGTTTTTCCGGGGCCAGGGTGAAGCCGGCGCGGGAAATGACCTCGCCCGCCAGCTGGATCTCGCCGTCGTGCACCGGCTCGAAACCGGCGATGGCACGCAGGGTGGTGGTCTTGCCGCAACCGGATGAGCCCAGCAGGCAACCGATGTCGCCTGCGTTCAGGTGCAGATTGAGGTTCTGGACGATGCGCTGGTCGCCATAGCCGCAGGCGAGGTTGCGCAGGTTGAGCAGTAGGGGTTGACTCATGCGTGGTGGTAAGCCGGTTCTACAAGGAATTCGAGAAGGGCCTTCTGTGCATGCAGGCGGTTTTCAGCCTGGTCCCAGGCGACCGAACGTGGGTCGTCGAGCAGGTCATGGCTGATTTCCTCACCACGGTGGGCTGGCAGGCAGTGCATGAACAGGGCGTCGGGTGCCGCCAGGTCGAGCAGTTCGCGGGTGACCTGGTAAGGCGCGAAATGCGCCAGGCGCCGTGCAGTTTCCTCCTCCTGGCCCATGGAAGTCCAGACATCCGTGGTCACCAGGTGGGCACCGCGCACGGCTTCCTTCGGGTCGCGCACGATCTGCACGTGGTCACCGCCAATGGCCATGAAGCGTGGGTCCGGCTCGTAGCCTTCGGGGCAGGCGATGCGCAGCTGGAAGTCGAACTGCCTGGCCGCCTCGATGTACGAGTTGCACATGTTGAAGCCGTCGCCGATCCAGGCCACGGTCTTGCCCTGGATCGAGCCGCGGTGTTCGAGGAAGGTCTGCATGTCGGCCAGCAGCTGGCACGGGTGCGACTCGTCGGACAGGGCGTTGATCACCGGCACACGCGAGTTGGCGGCGAATTCGGTCAGGGTGCTGTGGGCGTGGGTACGGATCATCACCACGTCGAGCATGCTCGACAGCACGATGGCGCTGTCGCCGATCGGCTCGCCACGGCCCAGCTGGGTGTCGCGCGGGGACAGGAAGATGGCCTGGCCGCCGAGCTGGATCATGCCGGCCTCGAACGACACTCGGGTACGGGTCGAGGACTTCTCGAAGATCATGCCCAGCACGCGGTTCTTCAGGGGCTCGAACAGCACGCCTCGCTTGCGCAGGTCCTTCAGCTCGATGCCGCGGCGGATCACACCGAGCAATTCGTCGGTGGTGAAGTCCAGCAGGGAGAGAAAGTGCCTAGCGCTCATGATTGACTACCTTATCTGCAACGGTATGCAGGTCGACCGTATGGTTTTTTTTGACAACGGGAGTGACCTGCGGCGTAAGCCGCACGGGGGCGGACGAAATAGGGAAAGGCGCAATACTATAAGTAAATGTCGCCTGAAGCCAAGAGGGGAAACAGCTGCCCAATACCAAAGGGTGTTGCAAAGGGTGTCTTTACCCGACGGGCTGTGCTGTTTTTTATTTGCTACAGAGGGTTGTACACGGCTTGCTGGCAATTTGGCAAATGGCTGTCGCAAATCGTGTGCCTGATGTCGGTGGATTCACGCCGCGAAGCGCGCTGGCCGGTGGTGGGGGCTGGGTGCATAGTCGATGTTCGACAACTCTTCACAACAATCTCTACGACAACAAGGCAGAGGCGGCCATGACCAAGACCCTGCATCACCGTGCCTGTCACCTGTGCGAAGCGATCTGTGGGCTGAATATCGAAGTCAGCCATGACGACGATGGGCGGGCGCTGATCAGTTCGATCAAGGGCGACCCCCAGGACCCGTTCAGCCGTGGTCATGTCTGCCCAAAGGCCGTGGCCCTGCAGGACATCCAGAACGACCCCGACCGCCTGCGCCAGCCGCACAAGCGGGTGGGCGAGCACTGGCACGCCATCGGCTGGGATGAGGCCTTTGCCCTGGCCGCCGACAGGCTGTGGGCGATTCAGCAGGCCCATGGGCGCAATGCCGTGGCGGTGTACCAAGGCAACCCGAGCGTGCACAACTACGGTTTGATGACCCACAGCAACTACTTCCTGGGCCTGCTGAAAACCCGCAACCGTTTTTCTGCCACCTCGGTGGACCAGTTGCCGCAGCACCTGGTCAGCCACTTGATGTACGGCCATGGCCTGCTGCTGCCGATCCCGGACATCGACCAGACCGGTTTCATGCTGATCCTTGGCGGCAACCCACTGGCCTCCAATGGCAGCATCATGACCGTGCCGGACGTGGAAAAGCGCCTGAAAGCCCTGCGCGCCCGGGGCGGGCGCCTGGTGGTGGTGGACCCGCGGCGCAGCGAAACGGCGGCCATGGCCGACAGTCACCTGTTCATCCGCCCTGGAGGGGATGCGGCCTTGTTGTGTGGCTTGCTCAACACCCTGTTCGCTGAAGGCCTGGCGCGCGGCTCGCACTTGCCGGTCACCGGCCTGCAGCAGGTACGCGAAGCGATCGCGCCATTCAGCGCAGAGGCCATGAGCCCGCATTGTGGCATTGCTGCGGCAGACATTCGCCAGCTGGCACGGGACTTCGCCGCGGCCGACAAGGCTGTGTGCTATGGCCGCATGGGGGTTTCGACCCAGGCCTTCGGCACCCTTTGCCATTGGCTGGTGCAACTGATCAACCTGGTGACCGGCAACCTTGACCGTGAAGGCGGCGCGTTGTGCACCGAGCCTGCAGTTGACCTGGTGGCGACCACCTCGGGTGGCCATTTCAACGCCTGGCAGAGCCGTGTGTCGGGGTTACCCGAGTACGGCGGCGAACTGCCCGTGGCGGCTTTGGCCGAGGAAGTGCTGACGCCCGGCGAAGGGCAGGTGCGTGCCCTGGTGACGGTGGCCGGCAATCCCGTGCTGTCCACGCCCAACGGCCGCCAGCTGGATATGGCGCTGGAGGGGTTGGAATTCATGCTCAGCATCGACCTGTACATCAACGAAACCACCCGCCATGCCGACCTGATCCTGCCTTCTACCTCGGCGCTGGAGAACGACCATTACGACAGCACGTTCAACCTGCTGGCCGTGCGCAACGTGACGCGTTTCAACCGGGCGATCCTGGCCAAGCCCGAAGGGGCACTGCATGACTGGGAGATTTTCGTTGGGCTGGCACAAGCGTTTGCCAGGCGCGCCGGGCTGGAGTTGAAACCGACCTGGGCGCCAGCGCAGATGATCGACCTGGCCCTGCGCAAGGGGCGCTATGGTGAAGCGACGCCCTGGCAGTTGTCGCTGGCAGTGCTGGACGAGCACCCGCATGGCCTTGACCTGGGGCCACTGCGCGCCAACCTCGCTGCACGGCTGACGACTGCCAGCAAGGCTGTCGAAGCGGCGCCGCAGGTGTTGCTGGACGACCTGCGCAGGCTGGCGCAACAAGCCCCCCCGACGCCGGGAGAACTGCTGCTGATTGGCCGCCGCCATGTCCGCAGCAACAACTCGTGGATGCATAATTTCCATCGTCTGGTGAAAGGCAAATCGCGACATCAGTTGTTGATGCACCCGCAAGACCTGCAGCAGCGGCAGTTGCAGGACGGCCAGCGGGTTCGTATCCGCTCGCGTACCGGGGACCTTGAAGTCGAGGTACAGGCCTGCGAGGACATGATGCCGGGTGTGGTCAGCCTGCCCCATGGCTTCGGTCATTCTCGCCAGGGCGTGCGTATGCAGATTGCCCAGGCGCAACCTGGCGTGAGCGCCAACGACCTCACCGATGAGCGCCTGCGTGACCAGGTTTCCGGCAATGCCGCCCTCAATGGCGTACCCGTGCAGGTAGAGGCCGCGTAAGGAACGGTAAGGCCGAGCATGCTGCTCGGCTTTCCGTTACAATGCGTCACCGTGCCGACGACCGCGTCGGAAAGTTCAGCCGAGGTGCTACATGGATATCATCGAAACGATCAAAGAGCAGATTGCCAACAACACCATTCTGCTTTACATGAAAGGCTCGCCGAATGCCCCGCAGTGTGGCTTCTCTGCGCGTGCATCGCAGGCCGTGATGGGTTGTGGCGAGAAGTTCGCCTACGTCGACATCCTGCAGAACCCGGAAATCCGCGCGAACCTGCCAAAATACGCCAACTGGCCGACCTTCCCGCAGCTGTGGGTAGCCGGTGAACTGGTCGGCGGCAGCGACATCATGCTGGAAATGTTCGAGAAGGGTGAGCTGCAAACCCTGATCAAGGAAGCGGCTGCCAAGGCCAAGGCTTCCGAGGCCTGATTTTCCGGCAAGCATGAAAAAACCCGCTGATCGCGGGTTTTTTCATGGGGCGAATATTTATTCTTCGCCCATCTGCGACTGCAGGTAGTTCTCGATACCGATCTTGTCGATCAGCCCCAGCTGGGTTTCCAGCCAGTCGATGTGTTCTTCTTCGGACTCGAGGATATCTTCGAGCATGTCACGCGAGCCGAAGTCGCCAGCGGTTTCGCAATGAGCGATGGCTGCTTTCAGGTCGGCCAGGCCTTTCTGTTCGATCTTCAGGTCGCATTCGAGCATCTCTTTGGTGTGCTCGCCAATCAGCAGCTTGCCCAGGTCCTGGACGTTGGGGATGCCTTCGAGGAAGAGAATACGCTTGATCAGTTTGTCAGCGTGCTTCATCTCGTCGATGGATTCCTTGTACTCGTGCTTGCCGAGTTTGTTCAGGCCCCAATCTTCGTACATGCGTGCGTGCAGGAAGTACTGGTTGATCGCGACCAGCTCGTTTCCGAGGATCTTGTTGAGATGCTGGATGACGCTTACGTCGCCTTTCATGTCGGGTTCCTGCCCTGTAGAAATGTGCCAATACAGGGAAGTTTGAGCCCGATACATAGGTGTGTCAAACCTAAGTTCTTGAATAATAAGTGAAAATTAATGGAAATAAGAATGTTTGTGAACCGCGTTGGAGCGCTAACTTATTGAATTTCGGGCATAAAAAAACCGGACGCTGAGTCCGGTTCTTTGAATTCTGGGTTTTCAGGCCGCGGTAAATTCCACAGGGTAGGGCAGGGCTGCCTGGCTGACCTGAAGCTCGGTCAGGGTCTCGCGGACCACCTGCTTGGCCACGCAGGCACATTTACCACACTGGCTGGCGACATTGGTCGCGGCTCGCACTTCCTTGTAGCTGCAGCATCCTTCATAGATCGCATCGCGGATCTGTCCGTCGGTAACGCCGACACAAAGACACACATACATAAAGGCTGACCATCGTTGGTGGGCTCGATGGGGTGGAGCTTAATGTTAATGAGAATGCTTGTCAAAGGAGTTTCTGGAAGGGCCGTGCTTGAGCGACCGGCGGTTGCTTTGTCGTTGGAGTCGGCCTGTCATCAGAAGCCGTGTATGATGGTCGGCCTTTGTTGGATGTCGGGCAAGCCCGTCTGGCCCGGCAAACGGTTTTTCACCCTCATCAGGAGATTACAATGAGCGTACTCGTTGGTAAGAAAGCCCCCGATTTCACCGTTCCGGCCGTGCTGGGCAATGGCGAGATCGTCGACAGCTTCAACCTGGCTTCGGCCATCAAGGGCAAGTACGGCCTGGTGTTCTTCTACCCGCTGGACTTCACCTTCGTCTGCCCGTCTGAGCTGATCGCCCTGGACAACCGCATCCCTGACTTCCAGGCGCGCAACGTGGAAGTGATCGGCGTGTCGATCGACTCGCACTTCACCCACAACGCCTGGCGTAACACCCCGGTCAACAACGGCGGTATCGGCCAGGTCAAGTACACCCTGGCTGCCGACATGACCCACGAAATCTGCAAGGCCTACGACGTCGAGTCCGAAGGCGGCGTGGCCTTCCGTGGCGCCTTCCTGATCGACACCAACGGTGTTGTCCGTTCGCAGATCGTCAACGACCTGCCACTGGGCCGCAACATGGACGAGCTGCTGCGCCTGGTCGACGCCCTGCAGTTCCACGAAGAGCACGGTGAAGTCTGCCCTGCCAACTGGAAAAAAGGCGACAAAGGCATGAACGCTTCGCCAGAAGGTGTTGCTGCCTACCTGAGCGAGAACGCTGGCAAGCTGTAATTGCCGCGTGCATGAAAAAACCGGCCCTGGTGGCCGGTTTTTTTTTTGCCGTTCTGTGCCGGCCTCTTCGCGGGCTTGCCCGCGAATGCTTTTGCAGATCAATCGTTGAAATCGCGCCAGCCGCCCATCTCTTTCCAGCGGTTGACGATGCCGCAGAACAGCTCGGCCGTCTTCTCGGTGTCGTAACGCGCCGAGTGCGCCTCACGCCCGTCGAAGTCGATGTCGGCGCTCTGGCAGGCCCGCGCCAGCACGGTCTGGCCATAGGCCAGGCCCGCCAGGGTGGCGGTGTCGAAGCTGGAGAACGGGTGGAACGGGTTGCGCTTCAGATCGTTGCGCGTCACCGCCGCATTGAGGAAACCCAGGTCGAAGCTGCTGTTGTGCCCGACCAGGATTGCCCGCTTGCAGCCATTGGCCTTGAGCGCCTTGCGTACGCCACGGAAGATGTCGGTCAGCGCGCTTTCCTCGCTTACCGCCATGCGCAGTGGATGGTCCAGCTTGATCCCGGTGAACTCCAGCGCGGCCGGCTCGATGTTGGCGCCTTCGAACGGCTCCACCCGGTGGAAGTAGGTGTGCTCGGGGAACAGGAAGCCCTTTTCGTCCATGCCGATGGTGACGGCGGCAATTTCCAGCAGGGCATCGGTGGCGCTGTTGAAGCCACCGGTCTCCACGTCCACCACCACCGGCAGGTAGCCGCGGAAGCGCTCGGCCATCGGGTGGCGCGAGCCGCTGCTGCCCTGGGTGTCCAGGTCGTCTTCGTAGAGGTCTTCGCTCACGCGTTTTCCTCCAGCAGGCGCCAGCGCAGTTTTTCGCCGGCGCGCAGCGGGACCACGGTCTGCTCGCCAAACGGCAGGCTGTCCGGGGCGGTCCATTCTTCGCGGACCAGGGTAATGGTGTCGGTGTTCGCTGGCAGGCCATAGAAGGCCGGGCCGTGCAGGCTGGCGAAGCCTTCCAGCTTGTCCAGCGCGTTGCGCTGCTCGAATGCTTCGGCGTACATCTCGATGGCCGCGTAGGCGGTGTAGCAACCGGCGCAACCGCAGGCAGCTTCCTTGGCATGACGGGCGTGGGGAGCCGAGTCGGTACCCAGGAAGAACTTCGGGTTGCCGCTGGTGGCGGCGTCCAGCAGTGCCACCTGGTGGGTATTGCGCTTGAGGATCGGCAGGCAGTAGAAGTGCGGGCGAATGCCGCCAACCAGCATGTGGTTGCGGTTGTACAGCAGGTGCTGGGCAGTGATGGTCGCGCCAACGTTGGCCGGGGCCTCGGTGACGAACTGCGCGGCATCGCTGGTGGTGATGTGCTCGAACACCACTTTCAGCGTCGGGAAGCGCTCGACCACACGGCGCATGTGCTCGTCGATGAAGCGCTTCTCGCGGTCGAAGACGTCGATTTCGCTGCGGGTCACTTCGCCATGCACCAGTAGCGGCATGCCAACTTCTGCCAGCGCTTCGATGGCCGGGAAGATGTTGTCGATGCTGGTCACGCCCGAGTCGGAATTGGTGGTGGCTCCGGCCGGGTATAGCTTGGCGGCGTACACGAAGCCGCTGGCCTTGGCCGCGCGGATGTCCTCGGGGCTGGTGCGGTCGGTGAGGTAAAGCACCATCAGCGGTTCGAAGCGGCTGCCGGCCGGGCGGGCTGCCAGGATACGCTCACGGTAGGCGCCAGCCTCGGCGGCATTGCGCACCGGCGGAACCAGGTTGGGCATGATGATGGCACGGGCGAAAGTACGCGCCACGTCGCCAACGGTGTGGGGCAGGACGGCACCATCGCGCAGATGGATGTGCCAGTCGTCGGGACGCAGGAGGGTCAGGCGATCGGACATTGGGGATTCCAGGCGGGTCGAACTCAAGCCCCAATGCTACCGGAAAACCCTGGGTGGAGCACGGCTATCAAGTTTTCCGGCAGGCGCCCGATAGCCTGCAGGTAAGCCGTCAGAATTTGTGGAGCCGCCCGTGCGCCAGCGTTACCTAGCCCTGTTGACCCTGTTCGCCAGCCTGCCGGCCGGCGCACTGACTTTCCAGACGCGCATGGAGAACATTGCCTGGAAGGTCGAGGGGGACCAGTTCGAATGCCGGCTGATCCAGCCGATCGACGGTTTTGGCAGTGGTGAGTTCGTACGCCGCGCGGGCGAGCAGCCGGTGTTCCAGCTGCGCTCGGACAGCAACGTACTGGGAGCGGGAACGGCCACTTTGCTGGCAGCCGCTGCGCCGTGGCAACCCGGGCGCAGCGACATCAACCTGGGCAGCGTGCGCATGGCCCGCACCGGGGTGTTGTTCAGTTCGTCCCAGGGCCAGGCCAGCCGCCTGATCAACGGCCTGCTCGACGGGCGCAGCACGGTGGTGCGCAATTACGCCGGCGAGGCGGGCAGGCCGATGGAAGTGCGTGTGCTGCCGGTCAGTTTCGCCAAGGCCTACAGCGACTACCAGGCCTGTGCCGGCAAGCTGCTGCCGATGAACTACGACCAGGTGCGCCAGACCCAGGTGGGCTTCCCCGGGGGAGGTATCGAGCTGGATGGCGCGGCCAAGGCGCGGCTGGATGTGATCCTCGACTACATGAAAGCCGACCCGACGGTGAACCATGTCGAGCTCAACGGCCACTCCGACAACAGCGGCAACCGCCTGACCAATCGCGACACGTCGCGCCGCCGGGCACTGGCCGTGGCCGACTACCTCAAGGCCCAGGGCGTCCCGGAAGAGCAGATTACCGTGCGTTTTCATGGTGAGCGTTATCCGTTGGCGAAGAACAACAGTGCTGCCAACCGGGCACGTAATCGTCGGGTGAATATTGAACTGGATCGGGTGGCGGTGGTTGAGAAACCGGTGGAGAAGCCGGTTGAGCAGGCAGCGCCTGCTGCTCCGACGCCAGCGCCAGCCAGCCCGGCTGCTGCCGCGCCGGGGGCGAAGGCGCCCTGAGTCGGGTTGACCGCCTGGTGCATGGCAGGTGATTGCATCAGGGCCTACAGGTGTCCGCCACAACATTTTCGGCGCCTGTGAGACCGAGCGCCGCCCGCGCGGCGCTCGATCTCATAGGCGCTGAAGGCATTAAGGCATACACCTTGGGGCCCTGATACCATCTTGAGGCATGCACTCTGTTGCCTGGATATACCCCAAAAATCCCCCCGTCGCCCTTCCGAAAGTTCCTGTCGCTTTGTCGTCAGAAGCTGTCGCCCCACTGTAAATTTATCCGCAACGTCGTTAGAATCGATCCCTTTCCGTACAACCCCGTGGAGTGATGGCATGGCGGACGTAAAAAAGGTCGTACTGGCGTATTCCGGCGGCCTTGATACTTCGGTGATTCTCAAGTGGCTGCAGGATACCTACAACTGCGAAGTGGTGACCTTCACCGCTGACCTGGGTCAGGGCGAAGAGGTCGAGCCGGCCCGTGCCAAGGCCCAGGCAATGGGCGTTAAAGAGATCTACATCGACGACCTGCGCGAAGAATTCGTACGTGATTTCGTGTTCCCGATGTTCCGCGCCAACACCGTCTACGAGGGCGAGTACCTGCTGGGTACCTCCATCGCCCGTCCGCTGATCGCCAAGCGCCTGATCGAAATCGCCAATGAAACCGGCGCTGACGCCATTTCCCATGGCGCCACTGGCAAAGGTAACGACCAGGTGCGTTTCGAACTGGGGGCATACGCCCTGAAACCAGGCGTCAAGGTCATCGCCCCATGGCGTGAGTGGGACCTGCTGTCCCGCGAGAAACTGATGGACTACGCCGAGAAGCACGGCATCCCGATCGAGCGCCACGGCAAGAAGAAGTCGCCGTACTCGATGGACGCCAACCTGCTGCATATCTCCTACGAAGGCGGTGTCCTGGAAGATACCTGGACCGAGCACGAAGAAGACATGTGGCGCTGGAGCGTCTCGCCCGAGAACGCCCCGGACCAGGCCACCTACATCGAGCTGACCTACCGCAACGGTGACATCGTTGCCATCGACGGCGTCGAGAAGACCCCGGCCACCGTCCTGGCCGACCTGAACCGTATCGGTGGTGCCAACGGTATCGGCCGTCTGGACATCGTCGAGAACCGTTATGTCGGCATGAAGTCGCGTGGCTGCTACGAGACCCCTGGTGGCACCATCATGCTCAAGGCCCACCGTGCCATCGAGTCGATCACCCTGGACCGCGAAGTCGCTCACCTGAAGGATGAGCTGATGCCGAAGTACGCCAGCCTGATCTACACCGGTTACTGGTGGAGCCCGGAGCGTCTGATGCTGCAGCAGATGATCGACGCTTCGCAGGTCAACGTGAACGGCGTGGTACGCCTGAAACTGTACAAGGGCAACGTCACCGTGGTTGGCCGCAAGTCGGACGATTCGCTGTTCGATGCCAACATCGCCACCTTCGAGGAAGATGGCGGCGCCTACAACCAGGCGGATGCTGCCGGCTTCATCAAGCTCAACGCCCTGCGTATGCGCATTGCTGCCAACAAGGGCCGCTCGCTGCTCTGATCGCTGGCATGTGCAGTAAAAACCCCGGCCCAGACCGGGGTTTTTTTATGCCTGTGGAAAGCTTGGGCATTCAATGGCCGTCGTTCTTTATCTGACCCTCAAGCACGCTGATCGACAGTTGTGCGCATTGGCGTTTATCCAGGTTGCAAAAGCGCCAGGTGCGCGCTGGCAGAGGCGGTTGGGCAAGGGTGAGCAGCATTTGTTGCTCCATCATGCGATTGGCATCGGGGCCGGAAAACATGAACGTGACAGGCTCGCCCTGTAGCGCTTCGCCGGCATCACTGGGCATTGCAGGTTTGGCCTGAGCGATCAATGTTGGCGTGTTGTCGTTTGCCGTTCTGTTTGGTGACGGGCTGTAGAAGGACTTGTAATTGAAGTTGAGCGTGAGGAAGAACAGTGCCGTCAGGAAAAACGGGAAGCCCACCAGGAACCAGGTATAGAGATTTTGGCTGGACTCGCTGAGAAACGGCAGTGTGGCAAGGGCAGAGGCTTCGATAATCCCCGCGAAGATGGCAATGATCGTCAGTGGGGCGACAGGTTGTGATTGGGGCATATGGGCCGTCTCCAGCGATTTTGCCCATCATTACCTTACAGCGATGCTCAACTAAAGACTGGATAGTTTCCCGGGTGAGGAATAATCGCCCGAAAGCCTGACAGCCCTGTTTGTTCAGCGTGTTTGAATTGGATAATTCCTCAGGTAATGGTCGGTTTTCAACTGGTGCACCTTTGCAGGCGGGTGATACCGTTCATTCCGGTAATAAGGAGTTTGATTGTTACAACTGCAGCAGTTGTGTGTAGGAAATTTCTGTAAGTGCTGTAGGTTTTATCTGCTCATGTATTTCGCCGGTAAATCACCGCGCCAGCCAGCGTTCTGTCGGTTATCTTGGCGAACCAAAGCAAAAACAATGAATGGATATCGCATGAATAAAGTGCTTATCGTAGATGATCATCCGGTCATACGCTTGGCCGTACGCATGCTGATGGAGCGGCATGGGTATGACGTCGTGGCGGAGACCGACAACGGGGTGGCTGCACTGCAGCTGACACGGCAACACCTGCCGGATATCGTGGTGCTCGATATCGGTATCCCCAAACTGGATGGCCTGGAGGTGATCACCCGCATGGCGACCTTCAGCCCGGGCAGCAAGGTGCTGGTGCTGACATCGCAGCCCCCTGGCAACTTCTCGATGCGCTGCATGCAGGCGGGGGCGGCGGGGTATGTGTGCAAGCAACAGGAGCTCACCGAGCTGCTGAGCGCCATCAAGGCCGTATTGTCGGGCTACAGCTACTTCCCCAACCAGGCTCTGCATCCGTCACGTGGCAGGGGAGGCGGGAGTGAGACGGATATGGTCAACCGCCTCTCGGCACGCGAGATGACAGTGTTGCAACAACTGGCACGAGGGCGTTCGAACAAGGAGATTGCCGACAGCATGTTCCTCAGCAACAAGACGGTCAGTACCTACAAGTCGCGCCTGCTGCTCAAGCTCAACGCGCGCTCGCTGGTCGACCTGATCGAGCTGGCGCAACGGCAAGGGTTGAACTGACCGCCAAGGCCGTAAAGCCTCCTGTCAGGAGGCTTTGCCAAGGCTGCAGGTCCCGGGCTACAGATCGTAGTCGAAGTCGGCCAGCTGCTTCTGCAGACGCCTTTCTTCCAGCATATTGTCGATGGTGCGGCGTTTGCTCAGGTTGGTCTTTGCGGTTTCCACCTGGGGTTCCGCTTCATCCTCTGCGGCAACAAAATCATCTTCGATCGACAGGTCGTCTTTATCGCTACTCATGAGTCGCTCCAAGCCAAGGGGCCATTGGCCGTCCTTATAACCAGAAAGCTGACGCTGGTAAAAAAGATTTTTTCAATCGTCTCAGGTGGTTTCCAGCTATCGACTCAATCGTCGGAGGTCTTGTGCTTGTACTCGCACAAGTCTTCGATCCGGCAACTGCCGCACCGTGGCTTGCGTGCCTGACACACATAGCGCCCGTGCAGGATCAGCCAGTGGTGGGCGTCGAGCAGGTAATCTTTTGGTACGAACTTGATCAGCTTCTTCTCCACTTCCAGCACCGTCTTGCCTGGCGCAATGCCTGTGCGGTTGCTGACCCGGAAGATATGGGTATCCACCGCCATGGTCGGCTGGCGGAACGCCGTGTTGAGCACTACGTTGGCGGTCTTGCGGCCCACGCCGGGCAGTGCTTCCAGGGCTTCGCGGGTTTGCGGCACCTGGCTGCCATGGTGCTCGATCAGCAGCCGGCAGGCTTCGATGACGTTCTTGGCCTTGCTGTTGTACAAACCAATGGTCTTGATGTACTCGCTCAGGCCTTCGACGCCCAGGGCATAGATGGCCTCGGGGGTGTTGGCGACCGGGAACAGACGGGCGGTGGCCTTGTTGACGCCGACATCGGTGGACTGCGCGGACAGTGTCACGGCGACCAGCAGTTCGAACGGCGTGGTGTAGGCCAGTTCGGTCTTCGGGTCGGGATTGTCTTCGTGCAGCCTGCGAAAGATCTCCAGGCGTTTGGCGGCATTCATGAAATCAGAGCTTTCCTTGACGACGTGGTTGGGCGGAGCCCGGACGCAGGCGATTGTACAAGGCCAACAGCAGTCCGAGCAGTAGCAAGGCGCCGGGGGCCATGCTGGCCAGATGCAGGCTGGCACCGTCGGTAAGCCATTGGCGGCTGGCACCGAGCAGCAGGCAGGTGGCAAACAGCGCACAAAGGTGGCTGGCGAGCAGGCGCCAGCGCCCTTGATCGGGCAGCAGGTGGTCAGTGGCCAGGCATTGCAGGCATAGCAGTGCGGGATAGTGGCCGAGGGCGAGAGCCGTTGGCAGTAGCCAGGCACGCAGGGCCAGTTGCAGGCAACTGGCCAGGGCCGCCAGCAGCAGCAGGCTGGCCAGCACATAGGCCCAGGTGGCGAGCCGATTGCGCAAGGGCGCCAGCAACAGCTGGTGAAGGCTGCTCATCAGCACCGCGCACGCGCCGATGGTGGCGCTTTCGCCCAGTGTTCGGGTGGCGCCCAGCAGGGGCACGAGGCTTGCGCCCAGCAGGTAGACCCTATTCATGCGTGGCGCCCTCCACCAGCATGCTGCGCTGCTCATCGAAATAGCTTAGCGCCTCCTGCAGCGCGCCGATCACTGCCCGTGAGGTCACGGTTGCGCCGGCCAACTGGTCAAAGTCGCCCTGGTCGCGCTTCAGCGCCCAGTGATCGCCCAACTGGCGGTTGGCAAATTGCCCCAACCAGTTCACCTGCGGATCACCCAGGCGTGCGCCCAGCCCAGGGCTTTCCTGTTGCTCGACCACCTGGCTGCCGATCAGCCGTCCGTCCGCGGCGATGGCCACGCTCAGCACGATCGGCCCGGCATAGCCCTGGGCCTGGGTGACCAGGATGATAGCGGTCGGTTTGCCCGCCAGCGTGGCACGGTAAGCTGCCACGATACGGCTGTTTGGCCGCTGTGCTGCGGGCATGGGCAGCGGGTTGTCCAGTGGCTGGTTGTCGTAACTGCCTTCTGGCAGCACCGCCAGCCGCTGGCGGCTATTCAGTTGTTTCTCGGCGTCGGCGATGGCCGTACTGGTCCAGTGCCGCCAGGCCAGGGTGGCCGACAGCGCCAGTGCTGCGGTCAGCAGCAGCAGGCCCGCATCACGTACCAGGCGCTTCATCGGGCAACCTGCTGGCGCTGCAAGGCCAGGCGTTCGAGGCTCGGCGCCATGAGGTTCATCAGCAGGATGGCGAACGCCGTACCGTCCGGGTAGCTGCCCCAGGTGCGGATCAGGTAGATCAGCAGGCCCGCTCCCAGGCCGAACCCCAGCTTCGCCCACTCCTGCCGGGGGCCGGACACCGGTTCGGTGGCAATGAAGAACGCCGCCATCATGGTCGAGCCTGAGAACAGGTGCAGCAGGGGTGAGCCGTTTGAGTCCGAACCAGAGCCATTCCAGCCCAGCAGGCTGAACAGGAGCAGCCCTGCCAGCAAACCAGCCGGCGCATGCCAGCTGATCACCTTGCGCTGCAGCAGGAACAGGCCGCCCAGCAGGAACGCCAGGTTGACCCATTCGCTGCCCCGCCCACCGATGCTGCCGAAGCCCGGGTGGCTGGCGAACAGTTCATCGATGGTCAGGCTGCGGTTGTGGCGCAGGCTGTCGAGCAGTGTCGGCCGGGCCCAGGCATCGATCTGCTCGCTGCCGGCGAACACCTGCTGCAGGCTGTCGAGCAGACCAGGTGCCGGCCCTGGCCAATGGTTCATCTGCAACGGGAAGTTCAGCAGCACGAAGGCGTAGCCGACCATGGCCGGGTTAAACAGGTTGCGCCCGACCCCGCCAAAGGCCTGTTTGCCGATGCCGATGGCAACACTGGCAGCCACCACCGGCAACCACCACGGCGCCAGGGTGGGCAGGGCGGCAGTCAACAGCACGGCGGTCACCAGCGCGCTGCCGTCGTTCAGCGCCATGCGCAGCGGTTGTGCTCGCAAGGTGAGCAACAACGCCTCGCACAGCAGCGCGGCACTGGCGCTCAGCAACAGGTTCAGCAGCAGACTCCAGCCATGCAACCAGAACAGCGTCAGCAAGCCAGGCACGCAGGCCAGCAACACAAGGCCCATGCTGGTGCGTAGCCGCGGGTCGGGTTTGGTGGTCATTGGGCGAACAACCCGTTGAAGCCGGAAAACGCCATGGCCATCACGCCGGCACCGAGCAGTTCGATGGGCAGGCCGCGCAGCGCCCCGGGCACTTCGGCATGGGCGCTGCGCTGGCGCAGGTCGGCGAACAACGCCAACGCCAGCCAGAAGCCACAGCCGGCCAGCACCCCTTGCAGCAGCGTGGCGAACCATGTGCTGTCGTCGTTTGCCTGTTGCAGGGTGAGCCCCAGCACTGCCGCGTTGTTCAACAGCAGCGCGGGCAGCTGCGTCACCGGCCAGGTCGGGCGCCATCTTGTCAGCAGCCATGGCACGCTCCAGGCAAGCACTGCCAGCCAGGGCAACAACAGGAACAGGGCTAGGTCCTGGGCTTGCAACGGGGCCAGCACCACGCGCAACAGTAGCTGTGCGCCGATCACGCCCAAGGCAATGCACAGTGCGCAGGCAAGGCCGTGCAGGTGCAGGTGCAGCCTGGGGAGTGGCTGTTGTTGCAGGCACAGGTGATTGACCAGCGCAGCGCTGACCAGGACCAGGATGTAGTCGCTCATGAAATGACGATAGCCGGGAATCGGGGCGATTGTCCGGGTTCCGGAGTCATTGTGGGAGCGGGCGTGCCCGCGAACACCGGCAACGCCGGTGCCATGCACCGCGTAGTCCGTTTCGCGGGCACGCCCGCTCCCACAAGGTCCAGCAGGTTTTGTTACTTGATGCGCTGGCCCGGCTTGGCTCCGCTGTCCGGGCTCAGCAGGTAAATCTCTTCACCGCCAGGGCCGGCCGCCATGACCATGCCTTCGGAGACGCCAAAGCGCATCTTCCGTGGCTTGAGGTTGGCCACCATCATGGTCAGGCGGCCTTCCAGCTGGGACGGGTCGGGATAGGCCGACTTGATGCCGGAGAACACGTTGCGGCGCTCGTCACCGATATCCAGGGTCAGTTGCAGCAGCTTGTCGGCACCCGGTACGGCTTCGGCCTTGACGATCAGCGCCACGCGCAGGTCGACGGCAGCGAAGGTGTCGAATTCGATTTCCGCCGACAGTGGGTCCTTGGCCAGCTCGCCGTTGCCGGCCGGGGCCTTGGCTTCGGCGGCCAGCAGGTCTTCCTTGCTGGCAGCGACCATGGCTTCGACCTTGGCCGGCTCGATGCGGCTCATCAGCGCCTTGAACGGGTTCAGCTGGTGGTTTTCCAGGCGCGACAGGTGGTCGTTCCAGGTCAGCGGGGCCACGTTGAGGAAGGCCTCGGCGTCTGCAGCCAGCACGGGTAGCACCGGCTTGAGGAAGATCACCAACTGGCGGAACAGGTTGATGCCCTGGGCGCAGATGGCCTGCACTTCATCCTGCTTGCCTTCCTGCTTGGCCAGCGACCATGGGGCCTTGTCGGCGATCCAGGCGTTGGCACGGTCGGCCAGCGCCATGATTTCGCGCATGGCACGGCCGAAGTCGCGGCCTTCATAGGCGTCGGCGATCGACGGTGCGGCCGCCAGGAATGCTTCGGTCAGCTCCGGTGCGGCATCGCCAGCCACCATCACGCCTTCGTTGCCCTTGTGGATGAAACCGGCGCAACGGCTGGCGATGTTGACCACCTTGCCGACCAGGTCGGAGTTGACCTTCTGCACGAAGTCTTCCAGGTTCAGGTCCAGGTCATCGACGCCACGGCCCAGCTTGGCCGCGTAGTAGTAACGCAGGTATTCCGGCTGCAGGTGGTCGAGGTAGGTGCGGGCCTTGATGAAGGTGCCGCGCGACTTGGACATCTTGGCGCCATTCACGGTCAGGTAGCCGTGCACGTTGACCGCGCTCGGCTTGCGGAAGCCGGCGCCTTCGAGCATGGCAGGCCAGAACAGGGCGTGGAAGTTGACGATGTCCTTGCCGATGAAGTGGTACAGCTCGGCCTTGGAGCCTTCGTTCCAGAACGCGTCGAAGTCCAGCTCCGGGCGGCGTGCGCAGAGGTTCTTGAAGCTCGCCATGTAGCCGATCGGCGCGTCCAGCCACACGTAGAAGTACTTGCCTGGCTCGCCCGGGATTTCGAAGCCGAAGTATGGCGCGTCGCGGGAGATGTCCCATTCCTGCAGGCCCGAATCGAGCCATTCGGCCAGCTTGTTGGCTACTGCGTCCTGCAGCGTGCCGCTACGGGTCCACTGCTGCAGCATGGCCTGGAAGTCCGGCAGCTTGAAGAAGAAGTGCTGGGAATCACGCAGTACCGGGGTGGCACCGGAGATTGCCGACTTGGGGTTCTTCAGCTCGGTGGGCGCATAGGTGGCGCCGCATTTTTCGCAGTTGTCGCCGTACTGGTCTTCGGCCGCGCACTTGGGGCAGGTTCCCTTGATGAAGCGGTCGGCGAGGAACATGCCCTTTTCCGGGTCGAAGTACTGGGTCACCGAACGGGTGGCGATATGCCCGGCTTCACGCAGGCGCGTGTAGATCAGGCCCGACAGCTCGCGGTTCTCTTCGCTGTGGGTGGAGTGGAAGTTGTCGAAATCCACCAGGAAGTCGGCGAAGTCGCTGCTGTGCTCGGCCTGGACATTGGCGATCAGCTGTTCCGGGGTGATGCCTTCCTTCTCGGCGCGCAGCATGATGGCCGAACCGTGGGCGTCGTCGGCGCAGACGTAGATGCACTGGTTGCCGCGCAGCTTCTGGAAGCGCACCCACATGTCCGTCTGGATGTACTCCAGCATATGGCCAAGATGGATCGATCCATTGGCATAGGGCAGGGCGCTGGTGACGAGAATCTGGCGTGGCTCGGACATGGTGGCTCGGCTACTTATCTGGCGACGGGGTAAAAATGAGGTTGATCGGCAACTATAAAGGGCTGGCGAATATATTTCACCCAGCAGAAGCATCTGCTGACGATTGACGGGTTAGGATAGGCGTCTGTTTCACATTCAGTTTGCCAATGGGAGTCTCCATGAGTGCCGTCACCCGTGCCGCCGTCGAAGGCGTGCTTCGCCAGTACACCGACCCCTACCTGAACCAGGACCCGGTCAGCGCCGGCTGCGTGCGCGCGATCGATATCCAGGGCGGGCAGGTTAGCGTGCAGTTGCAGCTGGGTTATGCCGCAGGGCTGTTCAAGAACGGCTGGGCCCAGGTGCTGCAGACCGCCATCGGCAACCTCGAGGGCGTCAGCAGTGCCCAGGTGTCGATCGACTGCGTGGTGGCCGCGCACAAGGCCCAGGCCCAGGTGCCGGCCATGGCCAACGTCAAGAACATCATCGCCGTAGCCTCGGGCAAGGGCGGTGTGGGCAAGTCGACCACTGCAGCCAACCTGGCCCTGGCGCTGGCCCGCGAAGGAGCGCGGGTGGGCATTCTCGATGCCGACATCTATGGCCCCAGCCAGGGCGTGATGTTCGGTATCGCCGAAGGTACCCGCCCGCAGATTCGCGAGCAGAAGTGGTTCGTGCCGATCAAGGCCCATGGCGTGGAAGTCATGTCCATGGCGTTCCTCACCGACGACAACACGCCGATGGTCTGGCGTGGCCCGATGGTTTCCGGCGCGCTGCTGCAGCTGGTGACCCAGACTGCCTGGGACGACCTGGATTACCTGGTGATCGACATGCCGCCGGGCACCGGTGACATCCAGCTGACGCTGGCGCAAAAGGTGCCGGTGGCCGGCTCGGTAATCGTCACCACCCCGCAGGACCTGGCCCTGCTGGACGCCAAGAAGGGCGTGGAGATGTTCCGCAAGGTCAACATTCCGGTGCTGGGTGTGGTGGAGAACATGGCTGTGCACATCTGCTCGAACTGCGGCCATGCCGAGCACCTGTTCGGCGAAGGCGGTGGCGAGAAGCTGGCGAGCCAGTATGGCGTCGACCTGCTGGCGTCGTTGCCGCTGTCGATGCTGATCCGCGAGCAGGCCGATAGCGGCAAGCCGACGGCGATTGCCGAGCCGGAAAGCCAGATTGCCATGGTCTACCAGGAACTGGCCCGCCAGGTGGGCGCGCGGATCGTGCTGCAGGAAGCGGCGACGCCGGCAATGCCTAGCATTACCATCAGCGAAGATTGACTGGCAGACCGAGTCGCCTGCTTCGCGGGTAAACCCGCTTCCACAGGTACAGCGCTGTACCTGTGGGAGCGGGTTTACCCGCGAAGAGGCCGACTCGGTCTTTCAGCCAGGCATAAAAAAACCCGCCGGAAGGCGGGTTTTTTGAAAGCTAGGAAGCTTCGATCGACTTAGGCGATCTGAACTTCTTCAGCCTGCATGCCTTTCTGGCCGCGGGTAGCGACGAAAGTAACAGCCTGGCCTTCTTTCAGGGTTTTGAAGCCGTCAGCTTGGATGGCTTTGAAGTGCACGAACAGGTCGTCGCCCGACTGAGGGGTGATGAAGCCGTAGCCTTTCTCATCGTTGAACCACTTAACAACACCGGATTGACGGTTGGACATTTTTCTGTCTCCTTGGACAATTTGATAACGGTCAGGAAAAACCCTGGCCGGGACTGAGCGCAAAGAGAGCAGAAAATTCAGCGATGGGCCGATCAGGATCGTGCATCAAACTAGAGATTCTCGGTGTCACGTGCAGCACAGTGGCGCCACCTTACCCCACTTTCCGCAACCTGCCAATGGTCAGAAGGCGCTTTACGCAAATTCGGATCGACGGCGGCTGCAGCCCCCGCCCGGCGCGGGATGAGGCATGGAACTTTAACCCTGGCGCGGGGACCGGTAAGATGCGCGTCTGGTTTTTCCCCTCGCAACTCTTCAGGACACCCCGCCATGAGCATCAAATCGGACAAGTGGATTCGCCGCATGGCGCAGGAACACGGCATGATCGAACCGTTCGTCGAGCGCCAGGTGCGCGGCGAACAGGACAGCCGGGTGATCTCCTTCGGCGTCTCCAGCTACGGCTATGACGTGCGCTGCGCCGATGAATTCAAGGTGTTTACCAACATCAACTCGGCCACCGTCGACCCGAAAAACTTCGATGCAGGTAGTTTCGTCGACATCAAGAGCGACGTGTGCATCATCCCGCCGAACTCCTTCGCCCTGGCGCGCACCGTCGAGTATTTCCGCATTCCGCGCGATGTGCTGACCATCTGCCTGGGCAAGAGCACCTACGCCCGTTGCGGCATCATCGTCAACGTCACCCCGCTCGAGCCCGAGTGGGAAGGCCACGTGACGCTGGAGTTCTCCAACACCACCACGCTGCCGGCGAAGATCTACGCCAACGAAGGTGTGGCACAGATGCTGTTCCTGCAGTCCGACGAAGAATGCGAAGTGTCTTACAAGGACCGTGGCGGCAAGTACCAGGGCCAGCGCGGCGTCACCCTGCCGCGTACCTGAGCCGACGAGCGCGGGGAATTTCCCCGCGCCTTTGGCACTCCAATGGGTAACGCCGGTGCGCATGATGCGCAACGGCTCTCGCCAGGAGCTGCCAATGAAACTCCACCCCGCAATCAGTGCCAAGCTGGCTGGCCTGCAGCCCAATCACGTCGGTTTGCTGCCATGGTCATTGCTGGCGTACCCGCTGCCTATGCAAGCGGGGGGCGTACCTCACCAGCCAGATCCCGATGACCCGCAGCCACCGGACCCCGGTGAAAAACCACCCATGGAGCCGGGCGAGCCGACCCTGCCTGACGAGCCGCCACCCGCGCCTGTGGCCTGAGCAACGCTGCAACGGTTTGCCTGATCAGTTACCCAGCAGATAACCGCTGCGGCATACCTGCTCGCCGGCGACATGGGCGATGACCATGCCGGCAGTTGCCATGCGCCGCACACTGCGGGCATACAGCAGGCCGGGCTGGCTGTTGTGCACGGCGGTCACCCGGTCGTTGAGCGGGTCGATGACTTCGGCAATCAGCTGGCCGGCCTCAAGGTGCTGCCCCGGTTTGGCGTGGTACACCAGCAGCCCCCCCAGTGGCGCTATCACCGGTTCGACGGCGGCCAGCGGCGTGGCCGGGCAGCGCAAGGCGGGCAGGGCGGCTGCGGCACCTTCGATCACCCCCGCGTGGGTCAGGAAGTCGAGGATCGCCTGGCAGTCCTTGCTGGCCAGGTCGTGGCTGACATCTGCCTGGCCACGCAGCTCGACGGTGACCGAGCAGCAGCCCAGCGGGATCGGGAAACGTTTGCCGAAGCGTTGCTGCAATTGCCACCAGACCAGGCTGAAGCATTCGTCGAACGACTGCCCGCCCGAGTCGGTGGCCAGCAGGCTGGCCTGGGCCCCCAGATAGCGGGCCAGCGGTTCGACTTGCGGCCAGGCGTCTGGCGTGGTGTACAGGTGCTCGACTGCCTCGAAGTCGCAGTGCAGGTCCAGCACCATGTCGGCATCGCAGGCCAGGCGTTGCAGAATCAGGCGCTGGGCCTGCAGCGGGGTGCGCGCGGGGTGTGCGTCCAGCCCTCGGCGCAGGTATTCGCGGATCAGCGCAAGGTTGTGTGCTGGATCATCGGTCAGGTGCTGTTCGATCTGGTCGCCGATGTTGTCTGACAGATCGACGAAATTGCGGTTGAAATTCTCTCCGCTTTGCAGCTCGAAACGCCCCAGTGGCGCGTCCAGCAGCACCTGTTCCAGGCCGACCGGGTTGGCTACCGGGACCAGGATGATCTCGCGCTGCAGGCGGCCTTGCTGTTCCAGTTCGCCCAGGTGGCGCTTGAGGTGCCAGGCCACCAGCATGCCGGGCAGCTCGTCGGCATGCAGCGAGGCCTGGATATAGACCTTGCCACCACCGCGGGGGCCGAAGTGGAAACTGTGCAGTTGGCGCGTGACGCCCGGAACGGGGGAAAGCAGGTCGTGGGTTGAATGGTGCATGGTGGTCCTGGCTGCGTGGCGAAAACGGTCTGCGACACGGGTCGGCACACAGATAGAAGCATAGATTTGCCGCGTCTGCCTCATTCCGGATGTGTTCGGCCAGTACAGGCAACTTGGCTATTGCAGGCGTGCATTGCCTGCTAAGGTCGCCGGGTCATCTGCCTCTTGCACCGGTTTGTCCAGCGGCCATCGCACCAAGGGGAGGGGCGATGGCCGCTACTAGTCAGTCACTGTTCAGCGCAAGGACATTTTCCAGCCGGATGCCAAGGCCTCCGCCACGCTGATCTTTTCTGCGTAGGCAATATTCTTGATCAACCCTCCCTGCACCAGCCTGGGGGATGTGTGGAAGTAGTCCCAGCTGGTGGCACCGTCCTCAATTTGCAGTTCCTGTACATTGACGGGCACTTCAAAGGTGACCGGCGAGCTAACTGCCGGTTTGCAAATTTCAACGTCGATCATGCTGTAGCTCGCATTTTCATTACCAGCCCACAGCTGTAATTCAATGGTGCTGCCATCTGGAATTTCTTGCGTTTCTGGCCAGGAGACTTCGATCTTCAGGGTTTCAGTGGTCATGACGAACATCCTCTAAATGAATGGAAACCGCGTGTTCCGATACAGCACACGCGGTCCAGAGGAGGTTAAAGACCTGGATGGAGGATAAGGAGTTGGAACCTTAACCCTTAGCGAGCCGGTACTAGTGTCAGCCGCTGGTTGCCATACGCTCGCCCGAAGTTCTGCTGCTGCAGCGGCAGGCTCATGAAGCGCCCCTTGAACCAGGCGTCCAGGCCGTCGCTGTAATGCGTGCTGGCCGGGTTACCGGACTGTCCGCTGCTGGTCAGCACCTGCAACGGCTCGGCCTGGCCGAAGTCGACGATCATCCGTGCCGAGGCCGGCAGGCGGGTGTCGAAGTTACTGCCCCAGGCGTATGGCGTCAGGGCCAGGGTGGTGAAGTCGCCACCGGCAGCCAGCGGCGAGCGGCTGATGGTATCGCCCAGGCCGTGGTAGGCCGGTGCCGGCCAGCGGTACTGGTGCAGCTGGCCCCACTGCCAGGCGCGGCGGTCGGCACCCAGTTGCGCAGTGCCGGCATCCACTGCGCCAGCCAGGCTGCGGGCCAGGATGGCCGGCTTGTCTTCCTTCTGCGGGGTGCTGCGGTCATCCCAGAACGGGCTGTCGTCGCGGCCCAGCAGGTGGTCTGCCTGTGCCGAGAACGACAACCGCGCATTGCTGACGAAGGCCTGCCAGGCCGGGCCGGATTCCGGGCCCAGGTCGTCGAGGAAGGTTTGCCGGGCCACTTCCTGGAGGAACAGTTCGTACAATGCGGCATCGCTCGACACCGGGCTCAGGCGGCCATCGAAGGCCTTGAGCCGGGCCAGCGCGTCGCGCGCCTTGTCGCGCTGTGCGGCGGGCAGGGCGTCGATGGCCTGCTTGAGTGGCTGGGCCATGCCGGGGGCGTCGAACATCTGCTTGAGCTTGTCGGCCAGCAGGGTGGTCTGGTCGTTCTGCAGGGCCATCAGGCTGCGGCTGTCGTGACGGCCATTGCCAGCCAGCTGGGCCAGGCGTTCGGCGCGTTCGGGGTAGTACCAGGTGCTGGACAGCTGCATGCCATAGCCACGCGGCAGGCTGCGCTGGTTGGCGTGGCCGATCCAGCCGGCGGGCGGGTCCTGGTCGTAAGGATGCAGCATCGGGTCGGCATAGCCGTCCCAGTCGTAGCGCCCGTCCCAGCCCGGCGAGGGCAGCAGGCCCTGGCCTTCGCGGCGGTTTGGGTAGCGGCCACTGACTTGCCAGCCGATGTGCTCGGGTTCGGCAAAGATGAAGTTGAGGGCGGCGGCGGTCACTTCACGGGTACTGTCGAAGGCACGCTCCACGCTCTTGGCCCGGGTCAGGTCGAACAGTGCATCCAGGCTGCGGTCGCCCTTGAACTGAGGCAGGTTCAGCGCCAGGCCCAGGCTGGCATTGCCTGGCTGGGCCAGCAGGGTGCCGTGGCGAGTGTCGTACATCACCTCGCGCAGTGGGCGCTGGCCGCGGACGAAGAAGGTTTCGCTACGGGCGCGGGCCGGCAGCCATTTGCCGTCGGCCAGGTAGCTCAGCTGGCTACCCTGCTGGCGCAGTTGCTCCAGGTACAGGTCCTGGTTGTCGGCCATGACCGCGCTGCTGCTCCAGGCCAGCTTGCCGTTGTAGCCGGCCAACACGATCGGCAGGCCGGGCAACGACAGGCCGGCGACCTGGTACTTGCCGGTGTGGATCTGCACCGGGCTCAGGGCCCAGGCCGCTCGGCTGTCGCTGGCCAGCAGGCTCTTGCCGCTGTGGCTGCGCTGCGGCGCCAGGGCCAGGTTGGCCGATCCAGGGCTGCCCAGAAGGTCGAGGTCGGCGAGCTTCTGGCTGGCAGCCGCCAGGGCCGGCAGGCCCGGTAACTGGCTGGCCAGGTTCAGGCCCTTGAGCTTGTCCACTTCGGCTTCGGCCAACGGCTCGTCCGGGGCGCCGGGCAGCAGCCAGGCCAGTTTGTCGCTACCGGCTTTCTGCGCCAGGGCCAGGGCGCTCAGTTCTTCCTGCAGGTTCACCGACTGGCTGAAGGCGTACAGGCTGAAGATCAGAGCCGAGTCTTCGGGCTTCCAGTACTCGGGGCGGTAGCCACTGCTGGCCAGGCCGGCGGGCAGCTTGTCGCGGTAGCGGAACAGGTAGGCGTTGACCCCGCGTGCGTACACCTCGAAGAAGCGCTTGAGCCGTGGCGAGGCATCGGCGTACTGCTGGGCGGCGCTCTGCTTGAGGTTGGCCGCGCGCATCAGCCGGTCGATGTCCAGCGCGTCGCTGCCGGCCAGCTCGGCCAGCCGGCCCTGGGCCAGCAGGCGCATGGCGACCATCTGCTCGATGCGATCGCCGGCGTGCACATAGCCCAGGCTGAACAGAGCGTCATGGAAGCTGCTGCTTTCGATCAGTGGCGCGCCCATGGCGTTGCGCCGTACCGAGACGTTCTGCGCCAGGCCCTTGAGCGGCTGCACGCCGCTGGTCGGTGGCACGCTGTCCTGGTAGCCGCCCGTCTGGCAGCCGGCCAGCCCGAGCATGCCGAGCAGCGTGGCAGCGGTTGCGAACCGCGGGCGGAAGGGAGGAAAGGCGGGGGCGGCCATGACAAGGGCTCCTGCAAGGCGTGGCGGTTTTGGAAAGGCGCTAAGGTAGTTAGCGCGCAGGCGCCGTGCAAGGTCCCTGGGCGCTTTATTTTTTGTGCTTGGCGTGGGGTGTGTGGCGCCTGTGGGATCGAGCGCCGCCCGCACGGCGCATCGCGAGCGAAGCTCGCTCCTACATTTGTTTCGGGCCAATTATTCCTGTGGGATTTGCGCGCGAACGCCTTGGCGCATGGCTCGATATCGCGTCGTACAAACAAGGCGGTCGCGTGCGCTGGCACAGGCGATACTGGCCCGAAACAGATGTAGGAGCGAGCTTCGCTCGCGATGCGCCGCGCGGGCGGCGCTCGATTTACGCACCCTCTCAAAACTCAAGACAGGCACTTAAACCTTGAAATGCTCGGCCACGGCGTCGGAAAAGTGCGTGCAGTTGATGCGCGCATGGCGTTGATAGTCACGGCTGACGGCAAAGGCCGAGCCTGGCATCAACAACACCTTGTGCTGTTCCAGGCGATGCATGAAGGGCTGCAGGTCGGCCAGTTCGGGGTGGTGGACCCACAGGAACATGCCGCCTTGCGGCGTTATGTCGAACTGCCAGCCGCGTTCCCTTAACAACCGTTGGGTCTGCGCCTGCTGGCGGATCAGGCGCTGCTGCAGGTCTTGCATGTGCCGGGCATAGGTGCCGTCGGACAGGATGGTGTTGACGAAGCGTTCGCAAAACGCCGGCACCGCCACGCAAGTCAGCAGTTTCAGGCGTGTCAGCGGCTCTATCAGGTCGGTCGAGCAGGCGATGTAGCCCACGCGCAATGAAGCGGACAGGCATTTGGAGAAGCTGCCGATGTAGATGACCCGCTCAAGGTTGTCCAGTTCGGCAAAGGTCTGGCGCACGCCCGGGCTGAAGTCGCCGTAGACATCATCCTCGACCACGAAGAAGTCGTGTTCCACCGCCAGACGCAAGATGCTGAAGGCATTGTGCGGGCTGATATTGCCGCCGGTCGGGTTGTGGAAGGTGCTGTTGCAGAAGAACGCCTTGGCCTTGTGCCTGGCCAGGTGCTCTTTCATGTCGTCCACGTTCGGTCCGTCCTGGGTTCGCCGCACCCCGACCACGTGGCCACCGGCCAACTGGATCAGCTTGATCAGGTTGCCATTGCCGGGCTCGTCGACGAACACGTGATCGCCTGGCTTGATCAACAACCGCGCCACCAGGTCCAGCGCTTGCGTGGCGCCCAGTGTGGTCAGCAACTGGCTTGGCCGGGTGTCGACACGGGTCAGGCGTTTCAGGTGCATGCACAACTGTTTGCGCATGGGCAGGTAGCCCTGGATGTCACCATATTCCGCCAGCGAACTCTGCTCCAGCCGCGCCGTGCGCCGAATCGCCTTGGCCAGCAGCTCGGTGTCACGCCAGGCGGGTGGCAGCCAGCCGCTGCCCAGTTTGGTGTAGTGCTGGCCCCCCTGCAGCAGCCTGAACAATGGGTCGCCGGCCATGCCTGTGGGCGCATCCACCGTGCCGGTTTGCCGTGTATGGCTGGCCACGAAGTAGCCGCGACCAGGAGTGGCGGTCAACACACCTTCGCTGACCAGCCGGGCATAACTGGAGACGACATCGTGGTAACTGCAGTCGACTGCCGCTGTCAGCTTGCGGATGGACGGCATGCGCTGGCCAGGCAGCCATTCGCCGGCTTCGAGGCGTTGTTTCAACTGGTCATGAAGGCTGTGCGGGCGCATGTCGGGTCCAGCAGCTGTTAGAAAAAACAGCCTAACAGTTAACCGGAAAGCGCGTCGACTGTTCGCATCTCTGGGCGCGGCAGATGCCACCATGCACCTGTCGGCACTTTTCGCGATGTCGAAATCACCCCGTCCACCTACCGTGAGCACATGCCATGTCGAGCACACTTCCGCGGCGCACGTATCTGTTTTTCACCGCGCAATCGATCAACCTGACGACGGCGGTCATGTCCGTGACCATGGCGGCCATCGTCGGGGCGGCACTGGCACCTGCCGCCACGTGGTCCACGGTGCCTTACGGTTTCCAGTTTCTCTGCATGATGCTGGCTACCTACCCGGTCTCCGGGCTGATGAGCCGTATCGGCCGCAAGCGGGCGTTCATGCTGGGCTCGATACCTTTGGCGGTGTCTGGCATCACTGGCTATCTGGCCGTGCTGTACCAGCACTTCCCGACGCTGGTGATCAGCCATTCGGCATTGGGCATCTACATTGCGTTTGCCAACTTCAATCGTTTCGCGGCCACCGACAATCTGGCCCAGAACCTGAAGCCAAGAGCGCTTTCGCTGGTCGTGGCAGGTGGTGTGATCGCTGCCGTGGTCGGGCCAGCGCTCACCGAATGGCTGCGCGACGTTGGCGGGTATCCGCTGTTTTCGCTGTGTTACGCCGCCTTTGTCGGCCTGGCGGTGATGTCCTTGCTGATAGCGGCTTGCCTGCCCGGCGACAGCGGTATCACCAGTAACGACCGTGCAGCGAAACCGGCTGGTACAGCCGCTGAATCGCTTAGCCCGGTGGTCGCCTTGGCCATGGCAGTGGCCGCGCTGGGCTACGGGATCATGAATTTGCTGATGATCCAGGCGTCGATGCACATGAAACACATGCACGAGGACTTTTCCGACGTTCGCCTGGCGATTCAATGGCATGTGATTGCCATGTTTGCCCCGTCGTTCTTCACCGGCGCCATCATTCACAAGCTCGGGATCAGGGCCACCATCTGTCTCGGCCTGGGCCTGTTGATCGGCTGCACGGCCATGAACATGTGGTCGCACAGCTACGCGATGATGACCTTGTCGCTGATAGCCCTCGGTCTGGGCTGGAACCTGACCTACGTGGGCGGAGGGGCGCTGCTGGCGCAAACGCTGCAAAACAGCCCGGCTGCGATGCAGATGCAGGGGAAAAACGATCTGGCTATTGCGGTGTTCGCGACCATTGGCGCATTCAGCCCGTCGCTGTTGCTGGGCTCGGTCGGCTGGGACGGCACCAATGCCATTTGCATGGCCCTGTGCATCGTGCTGCTCATGGCCACCGCCGGGGTGCTGCAGCGCAAGGTAGCCGGGCCTGCAAGGGCCAGCTAGGCAGCAAGGCCCCGACTACCCACAGCGCGGCCCGCAGCAGGGACGCGCAAGTGCTGTTCAGGTCAGGCGCCGTGGCACTTCTTGAACTTTTTCTGGCTACCGCATGGGCAAGGGTCGTTACGGCCAACGTCTTTCAGGGCGTTGCGTACCGGCTCCTGGTGGCCGTGGTTGCAGTGCGGGCCGTGTACATGGCCATGATCGTGGTGGTGGTCATGATCGTGGTTGCAGTCAGGACCATGAACGTGGGGTTGTTGGGACATTGCAGGGTTACTCCGGGTTGTAATCGCCGGGGATTATCTCACCACTGCGCGACAAGTGCAGGTCCCGATGGATGAGCAACCCGGTCGCCAGCTCGCCCTGCAGGCTGTAATGCAGCGGTTGCTCGCTTTTCAGCAGCTTGGCCAGTGGCTTCAGGTGCTGCCACAGGTTGGTCCGCGCGGTGATCTTGAAGGTACGCCGGGCATGCCCGCCGACACTGCGCCACAGGCTGGTTTCATCCTGCACCAGCAACAGGTCGTTGAGGCGTATGGCATACGACAAGTTGCGGATGAACAGGCGGCTGTCATTGGGGTTGTCGACCCGCAGGTGCAGCACGAACTCCTGCTCCAGCAACCTGGCCTTGACCGTCTCCACCTTGACCAGGTGCACCTCGGGTTCGCGCCAGTCGTCACCGCCCCAGCTGGCGCAGCCCGCCAGCAGTGCCAGCCATGCCATCAGGGCGGCGAACAGCAACGGGCGGGGGCGGGCGATCATGTTCAGCTACCCACGTAACTGGCGCAGCATTTCTTGAACTTCTGGCCGCTGGCGCAGGGGCAGGGGTCGTTGCGCCCGGCCTTGAGCCCGACCGTGGGGTCGATGAAGTACCAGCGCCCGGCATGCTGGACGAATGCCGAGCGCTCGCGGTGCTGATGGTCGCCCTCCTGGTCGTGCCAGCGAGCGGTAAAGGTGACGAAACCGTGCTCCGGCTGGCCGCCCAGCACTTCTGCGCTTTCCACCTCCAGGCCCAGCCAGGTGCTCTGGGCACTCCAGGCGGCCATGGCGGCGCGGTCCAGGCCGGCTTGCTGGGCCGGCAGGGTGGTGGCCACCAGGTAGTCGACCAGGCCCAGCACGTAGGCACTGTAGCGCGAGCGCATCAGGGCCTGGGCATCCGGTGCCGGGGTGCCGGCATGGTAATGCCCGCAGCAGGCTTCGAGCAGGTTGCCACTGCCACAAGGGCAGACCGAGACACTCATCATCACCACCAGTACTTGCCGAAGTTTTCGGGGTTGGCCCATAACTTGGCGTTGAGCCAGTCCGGTACCTGTTTGTAGTCATGTAGATCATAGGTGAACAGGCTCAATACCTGCTGGTCACGGCGGAATTTCTCGCTGGCCGACAGGGCCAGGGCAAAGAAATCGGTATCTTGCCAGCCACAGGCGGCCAGGTCGGTCAGCACCGCGACCCGGCTGGCATTGAGGTTGCGAATGCCACCGAGCAATTCCAGGCCGGTGCGTTTGGGCAGGTGCTCCAGGCAGTCCACCAGTACCGCCAGGTCAAAGCGCTGGGCTGCCAGTTCGGCCGGTAGCGGGCCTGGGGCGGCAGTGGCGATGGTTACCTGTGGGTGCGCCTGGGCGAAAGCGTCCAGCGCCGGAAAACGCGTGCCTACCAGCAGCAGGCGTTGCGGGGTGAAGCGCTCCAGCAGGGCCGCCAGGGCCTGCTGCGGGGTGCGCTGGGAAAAACCTTCGGTCATTGGCAATCCTCGTTGAAGTCGTCCAAGACTAGCGGGCCGCAGCGTGCGGGCAAAGAGGCATGTGACCGAGTCGTGGCTTATTGGTGGCAGGGATCAAATGCTCGGTCTTTACTCCCAGAGATCGGCCTTATGCCGATTCCCCCTAGGAGAAGCAATGAAATGAGCATAGTACGCACAGCGATACCCCTGGTCCTGCTCACCAGTGTGTTGACTGGTTGTGCAGGTTTGCAAAAGACCGACTGGCCGAAATGTGCTGCCGTCGGGGGTGTAGGCGGCGCTGCCCTGGGCGCCATCGAGAGTTCCAGCTGGGCTGGCTGGGGCGCGTTGCTGGGCGGTGGCCTGGCGGCGGGCTATTGCTGGGCCCATGGCGATGGCGACGAGGATGGCGACGGCGTGCCGGACAGCCGTGACAAGTGCCCTGGCACCCCGCGGGGTGTGCAGGTCGATGCCAACGGTTGCCCGCCGCAGCCGGCTGCGGTGGTGGAGGAAGTGGTGGTGCAGAAGGAAGAAGTCATCGTCATCCGCGATGTGCACTTCGAGTTTGACTCTGCGCGCCTGACCGCCAGCGACAAGGAGCGCCTCAACACCATTGCCACGCGCCTGAAGCAGGAAGCGCCGTCTGCCCGCCTGAGCGTCAGCGGCCATACCGACAGCGTCGGCTCCGACAGCTACAACCAGAAACTGTCCGAGCGCCGTGCCCACTCGGTGACCGATTACCTGGTCGAGAGCGGTGTGCCGCGCAGCAGCTTCGTGTCGGTGGTCGGTGCCGGTGAAACCCAGCCGGTGGCTGACAACGCCACGGCCGACGGGCGTGCCATGAACCGCCGTACCGAGATCAAGATCCAGCGGTAGAACGGCGTGCGCCCGTGCCTTGAGCAGTGGCACGGGCGTGCCTTGACGGCGGTCAGCCGTTCGTGGCCAATGACACAGGAGCATTCAGCATGAGTGTGACGTCGAAGGCGGCGCTGCCGCTGTTGGTGGCTGCCAGCCTGCTCACGGGCTGCGCCACCCACAGCGATGGCAGCGCGCCCCTCAACCAAAGGACCTGGCCCATCTGCAGTCTGCTCGGCGGCCTGGTCGGTGGTGGCCTGGGGGCCATCGAAAGTTCAAGCTGGGCGGCCGGCGGCGGTGCCCTTGGTGCCATTGCCGGGGGCCTGATCTGTTACGCCCAGGATGGTGACGAAGATGGCGACGGCATTTTCGACCGCCGCGATCGTTGCTCCGATACCCCCGTCAACACTACGGTCGACCACATGGGTTGCCCGTTGAAAGTGTACCCCGCATCGCCGCCTGCCACTGAACCTGAACCCTCGCCAGAGGTGATCATCCTGGATGACAACGGCGCGGTGATGTTCGCCTTCGACTCCGCCGAGCTGACCCCGGCGGCCCAACAGCGCCTGCAGGGCCTGGTGGCGAAACTCGATTCACCGACGGTGGCCAAGGTCAGCGTGATCGGGCATACCGACAACGTAGGCTCCGACAGCTATAACCAGGCGCTTTCCGAGCGCCGCGCCGGCAGCGTGGCCGAGTACCTGATCGGCCAGGGGCTGGCGCCGGGCAAGGTCACCAGTCAGGGGCGCGGCGAGAGTGAACCGCTTACCGACAACGAAAGCGAGGAGGGCCGCGCCCGCAACCGACGGGTGGAGCTGCACCTCAACTGAGCGGTGCTGGCGCCTGCCTTGGCATTGCAGTTAATGTTGGTCGCACGGCCCGCTCGAACGGGCCGTCTCGACATAACAACAATCCATGGGGGCGGGGTATGAAGTTCATCCTGGGCCTGGGCAAGGTCCTGACAGTCGCTTTCTGGGGTGTGGTGTTGTTCAATCAGTTGATGCCACAACCTTTGCCCTTCAATCTGCTGATCAACGCCGCGGGCATCGCCTTGCTGGGCCTGCACCTGCTCGAAGTGCTGTTCTTCAATGGCAGCCTGCGCGGGCGCAGCCACCGCTGGTTCGATCGTTTGCAGATCCTGTTGACGGGTATCTTCCATGTCATGTCCATTCCCCGTGCGCAGGAGGCGCCGCGAAATGCGTAATTTGATATTGCTGGCCATGTTGGCCGCCCCCCTGGCCCAGGCCGAAAGCCTCGTGGTCGCTGCCAACTCCATGCTGCGTCTGCCCGACAAGTCGGCCAGCGTGCACCTTGCGCACCTGCGTGTCGCTGACGCCGCAACCCTGCTGCTGCCTGCCTCGCTCGCGGAACTGAAGGTCGACCAGCTGGAACTGGGGCGCGATGCGCGTATCGCCATTGCACCGTCCGATAGCCCGTTGCTGATCGAGGCGCGCAGCGCGCGGTTGGGTGAGGGCAGCGAATTCAGTGCGCCGGGGGCGGCGGGCACTTACCAGCGGGGAGCCCGCTCGGGCCGCAGCCTGGACCTGAAACTGGCTGAAGTGGATGCCGAGCGGCTGGCGATCGATGCCCGTGGCGGTGCTGGTGCGCCGGGTTACGTGGGGCTCGATGGTGCCAACGGCCAGGCCGGTGGCTGCACCTGGGGCCAAGCCAGCCGCGGTGCCAATGGTGATGACGGCGGCAACGGGCACGATGGCGCGCCGGGTGGCCGCATCCGCCTGAGCGTGCCGCAGGGCTTCCCGCAGGAGCGCATCGTGGTGCGCCTGGACGGTGGCGCACCGGGCAAGGCCGGCAAGGGCGGGGCTAGCAAGGGTTGCCTGGTGTACCGCACAGACGCCGGCGCCAACGGCCGGCCGGGGCAGCCGGGCCAGCCTGGATTGGCCGGGGCTGCAGGAGAGCTGATTCTGCAGCGCCTCTGAAGTCTTGCCGCGCCCCCTGTAGGAGCGGCCTTGTGTCGCGATGGGCTGCGCAGCAGCCCCAGGATTTCAGCGCCTTCGCACAAATTGCCGGGGCTGCTGCGCAGCCCATCGCGACACAAGGCCGCTCCTACAGGGGCCGAGCAGATCCTGTCAGAGCATCAGCCGCGAACTGGCCACGGCTACCACCGCCAGGCCCAGCAGCAGGTTGATCCCCACCATCCGCCGAATCCGCCCCAGCACTGCCGCACCCGCCGGCCAGTCCTCGGCCTGCACCGCCGCCTTCAGTTCCGGCAACAGCAATGCCTGGATGCGCATGAACAGGGCAAACATGGCGATGCCCCCTCCGATCATCACCTGCACATACTTCGGTGCAGTCTCGAAGCCGCTGAAGCGCATGTGCAACATGCCGATACCACTTATCGCCAAAATCGCCACGGCCAGCCAGACCCAGCCGAAGAAGCGTCGGAAAACTTCCACCCACAAGCGCAGCCGGGCAGGCCCTTCAAGGGCTGCAACCGTTGCCGGGCGCAGCACCAGCCAGGCGAAGAACATGCCGCCGACCCACACCAGGGCGGCCAGTACATGCAGTGTGTAGGGCAGGGCAAAGGCAAGCATCCGGATCTCCATGCGGCATAAAGGGCAATAGCGGGGTATGATAGCCGCCCCATGCGAAACACTGAAAATATATCCAGCCCTCCGGGCGCCTGCAGACCATGATCAGCAACGAACTCAAAGCCACCATCCAGGGCGCCTATACGCGTTTTCTCGAAGCCAAGAGCCTCAAGCCACGCTATGGCCAGCGCCTGATGATCGCCGAAGTGGCCAAGGTGCTCGGCGACATCGCCTGTGACGAAGAAGGCCGCCGTGCTGGCGAGCCTGCCGTGGTGGCAGTGGAGGCAGGCACCGGTACCGGCAAGACGGTAGCCTACAGCCTGGCTGCCATTCCGGCCGCCAAGGCTGCCGGCAAGCGCCTGGTGATCGCCACCGCCACCGTGGCGCTGCAGGAGCAGATCGTCTTCAAGGACCTGCCCGACCTGATGCGCAGCAGCGGGCTGAACTTCAGCTTCGCCCTGGCCAAGGGCCGTGGCCGTTACCTGTGCCTGTCCAAGCTCGACATCCTGCTGCAGGAGGGCCACGCCCAGTCGGCCACCGCCCAGCTGTTCGAGGAAGAAGGCTTCCGCATCGAAGTTGACGAGCGCAGCCAGAAGCTGTTCAACAGCATGATCGAGAAGCTTGCCGGCAACCGCTGGGACGGTGACCGCGACAGCTGGCCCGAAGCCCTGGAAGACCAGGACTGGGCGCGCCTGACCACCGACCACAGCCAGTGCACTGGCCGTCATTGCCCGAACTTCCAGCAGTGCGTGTTCTACAAGGCCCGCGAAGGCATGGGCAAGGTCGACGTGATCGTCACCAACCACGACATGGTGCTGGCCGACCTGGCCCTGGGCGGCGGTGCGGTATTGCCCGACCCGCGCGACACCATGTACGTGTTCGACGAAGGCCACCACCTGCCAGACAAGGCCATCGGCCATTTCGCCCACTATTCGCGCCTGCGTTCCACTGCCGACTGGTTGGAGCAGACCGCCAAGAATCTTACCAAGCTGCTGGCCCAGCACCCGCTGCCCGGTGACCTGGGCAAGTACATCGAGCAGGTGCCGGAGCTTGCGCGGGAAGTGCGCACGCAGCAGCAGTTCATGTTCACCCTGTGCGAGCAGGTTGCCGACTTCCGCCCCAGTGAGGACAACGAAGGCCGTGAGCGCCCCCGCTACCGCTTCGAAGGCGGCGTGGTACCGGAGCAGATCCGCGAAGTGGGCATCGAGCTGAAAAAGGGCTTTGCCCGCCTCAACGACCTGTTCACCCGCCTGGCCGACCTGCTCAAGGAAGGCATGGACGGCGAGGTCAGCATCGGCATCGCCAGCCACCAGGCCGAGGAGTGGTACCCGCTGTTCGGTAGCCTGGTCACCCGCGCCCAGGGCAACTGGGAGCTGTGGACGGCCTTTACCGCCGAAGACCCGGAAGACAGCCCGCCCATGGCCCGCTGGCTGACCCTGGCCGAGAGCGGTGCGCTGTTCGACATCGAAGTCAACGCCAGCCCCATCCTGGCCGCCGAAATGCTTCGCCGCAGCCTGTGGAGCGTGGCCCATGGCGCGCTGGTGACGTCGGCGACGCTGACCGCGCTGGGCAAGTTCGACCGCTTCCGCATGCGCTCGGGGTTACCGCGTGACGCGGTCACCTGCGTGGTGCCCAGCCCGTTCGTGCATGGCGATGCCGGCCTGCTACGGGTCCCCGACCTCAAGGCCGACCCGCGCGATGCGGCGGCGCACACCGCGGCGATCATCCGCGAGCTGCCGAGCATCGTCGAGGACGCCCGCGGCGCGCTGGTGCTGTTCTCCTCGCGCAAGCAGATGCAGGACGTGTTTGACGGGCTGGACCGTGACTGGCGCAAGCTGGTGCTGATCCAGGGCAACCTGTCCAAGCAGGAAACCCTGAACAAGCACAAGGCGCGGGTCGACGATGGCCAGCACAGCGTGCTGTTCGGCCTGGCCAGCTTTGCTGAGGGTGTCGACCTGCCGGGCGCCTACTGCGAACACGTGGTGATCGCCAAGATTCCCTTTGCCGTGCCCGACGACCCGGTCGAAGCGGCGCTGGCGGAGTGGATCGAGGCCCGTGGCGGCAACCCGTTCATGGAAATTGCCGTGCCTGACGCTTCGCTGCGGTTGATCCAGGCCTGCGGCCGCCTGCTGCGAACCGAACAGGATCGCGGTGTCATCACTTTGCTTGACCGGCGCCTGGTCACCCAGCGCTACGGCAAGGCTATTCTCAATGCGCTGCCGCCGTTCCGGCGGGAAATTTCCTGACCGCCGGAGCACTTGCTCCGGCGCGTTGTCCATTACTCAGTCTTGGGCCATGAGGGCCCTGAAGGAGAGCCCCAGCCTTATGGTCCGCCGCACCTTGCCCGCCGTTTTCGCCCTGTTGTTCAGCTCGCCCTTGCTGGCTGGGCAGCAGACGCTGTTCAGCTTCGTGCGCCCGGCCTCGGTGGTCAATGTGGCGACCGAGGATGCCGGCATGCCGCAGTACAACGCGGAGCAGACGGCCGAAGGCGAAGTGTTGCGGCGCGTGGTGTTCAACCCGGCCCAGCGGCCGACCCTGCGCCTGAGCCCGCAAAGCGGTGTGTGGGACTGGTCCAGCGGGCAATTCCTGACCTTGCGCCTGCAAAGCGCGATGGATTGGGCGCTGACCGTGGATGTCATGGTGCAGGGCAGTGATGGCCGCACGTTGACCAGCCGCATCGACCTGCCGGCCGGTCCTGCACAAACCGTGATGGTGCCGCTGACGGCCAGCTCGCCGCTGAGTCAGGGCATGCGCGCCGGCCCGCCCATGCCCTGGAACCATGGCGGCCAGCGCCTGCTGCTGACCAGCAGCACCGGCGCGGTCGACCTCAAGCAGGTTGCCTCGGTCAGCCTGAGCATCCCCAACCCCAAGGTGGCGCAGAACCTGCTGATCGAACGGGTGGGCATCCAGGATGACGACCAGGCCTACAAGGCGGCCTACCACGAGCTGATCGATGCCTATGGCCAGTCCACCCGCGGCCATTGGCCAGAGAAGGTTGCCAATGACGAGCAGCTCAAGGCGGCCGATGTGCGCGAGCAGCAACAGCTCAAAGGCTGGCTGGCAGAGCGTGGCAAGCAGCAACTGGACGCATACGGTGGCCTGCTGGCCGGGCCAGCGTTCGAGGCCAAAGGCTTCTTCCGCACGGAAAAACGTGACGGCCGCTGGTACCTGGTAACACCCGAGGGGCATCCGTTCTATTCCCTGGGGGTGAATGCCGTGGCCGCGGATGGCGGGCGAACCTACGTTGCCGGGCGTGAGGGGATGTTCAAGGCGTTGCCGGGCGAGGGCGATGCACTGGCCGCATTCTATGGCGAGGGCAACAACGACGACGGCAACGCTTCGTCGCAAGGGCGCAACTTCAAACAGGGGCGCTGGTTCGATTTCTATGCCGCCAACCTGCAGCGCACCTATGGCAAACCCTGCCTGCCCGCGGCAGAGGGGCAGCCGGCCAACTGCCCACCGTTGGCGCTGGATGCCGCCCGCTGGCAGGCGCATGCACTCGACCGCCTGCAGGCCTGGGGTTTCAACACGGTCGGCAACTGGAGCGAGCCGGCCCTGGGCCAGGCCAAGCGCATGCCGTATACCTTGCCGCTGTCGATCGTGGGGGATTACGCCAGCATCAGCACCGGCATGGACTGGTGGGGCAGCATGCCCGACCCGTTCGACCCGCGTTTTGCCATGGCCACCGAGCGCGCCGTGGCCATTGCCGCCCGCGATCACCGTGACGACCCCTGGCTGATCGGCTATTTCGCCGACAACGAACTGGCCTGGGCAGCCCCCGGTAGCGATCCCAAGGCGCGTTACGGCCTGGCTTATGGAACCTTGCGCCTGACCACCGACGTGCCGGCCAAGCGCGCCTTCCTCAAGCAGTTGCGTGACAAGTACCGCAACCAGGAAGGGCTGTCCAAGGCCTGGGGCATCGAGCTGACCGCTTGGGAGCTGATGGAGGACCCGGGCTTCGAGGCACCGCTGCCCGACCCGGAGCATCCGGAAATCGAGCGTGACTACCAGCACTTCCAGCAGGTGTTTGCCGAAACCTACTTCAGGACCATTGCCGACTCGTTGAAGTGGCATGCGCCCAATCACCTGTTGCTGGGGGGGCGCTATGCCGTCAGCACGCCTGAGGCGGTCAAGGCCTGTGCCGAGTTTTGCGATGTGCTCAGCTTCAACTTCTATACCCTCAAGCCGCAGGACGGCTACGACTTCGCCAGCCTGGCCGAGCTGGACAAGCCGGTGTTGGTGTCCGAGTTCCAGTTCGGCTCGCGCGATCGCGGGCCGTTCTGGCCGGGGCCGCTGGAATTGGCGCGTGAAGAAGACCGCGGCCCGGCCTACGGCAACTTCCTCAAGGCGGCCCTGGCGCAGCCGATGATCGTTGGCGCGCACTGGTTCCAGTACCTCGACCAGCCGGCCAGCGGGCGCCTGCTCGATGGCGAGAACGGCCACCTCGGGTTGGTGGCGATCACCGATATGCCTTACCCCGGGTTTGTCGATGCCGTGCGCAAGAGCAACTTGCAGGCAATGAGCCAGCTACGTACTCAGTTGGAAAAACCGATTCCCTGACTAGTGCAAATGGATGTGGGAGCGGGCGTGCCCGCGAATCAGGCGACCGGGTGGATGGCACCGGCTATGCCGGTGTTCGCGGGCACGCCCGCTCCCACATTAAGTCCAGCTTGGCTACCGTTCATCGTAACCACCCAGCCCAAGCCAGTTTGCAAAACGCCAAACTACTGAAACAATGCACACCATTTTCGGAAATGGTCGTACGGAGAACAGCGGGTGCAGATCCAGGGTCACTATGAGCTGAAGTTCGAAGCAGTGCGCGAAGCCTTTGCCGCGCTGTTCGATGATCCCCAGGAGCGTGGCGCTGCGCTGTGCATCCAGGTCGGTGGCGAAACCGTGGTCGATCTGTGGGCTGGTAGTGCCGACAAGGATGGCCAGCAGGCCTGGCATAGCGACACCATCGCCAACCTGTTCTCCTGCACCAAGACCTTCACCGCCGTCACCGCCCTGCAGCTGGTCGGTGAAGGCAAGCTGGCCCTCGATACCCCGGTAGCCAACTACTGGCCCGAGTTCGCTCAGGCCGGCAAACAGGCGATTACCCTGCGCCAGTTGCTCAGCCACCGTGCCGGTTTGCCGGCCATCCGTGAGCTGCTGCCGGCCGAAGCGCTGTATGACTGGCAGGCCATGGTCGATGCGCTGGCTGCCGAAACGCCCTGGTGGACACCCGGCACCGAGCACGGCTATGCCGCCATCACCTACGGCTGGCTGATCGGCGAGCTGATCCGCCGTGCCGATGGCCGTGGCCCCGGCGACTCGATCGTCGCCCGTACCGCGAGGCCGTTGGGGCTGGATTTTCATGTCGGCCTGGCGGACGACGAGTTCCATCGCGTGGCGCATATCGCCCGTGGCAAGGGCAACGCCGGGGATGCAGCGGCGCAGCGCCTGCTGCAGGTGACCATGCGCGAACCCGAGGCCCTGTCGACCCGGGCCTTCACCAATCCGCCGGCGATCCTGACCAGCACCAACAAGCCGGAATGGCGGCGCATGCAGCAGCCAGCGGCCAATGGCCACGGCAATGCGCGTAGCCTGGCGGGCTTCTATGCCGGTTTGCTGGACGGCAGCCTGCTCGAATCCGAACTGCTCGACGAACTGACCCGTGAGCACAGCCTCGGCCAGGACCGCACCTTGCTCACCCAGACCCGTTTTGGCCTGGGCTGCATGCTCGACCAGCCCGACGTGGCCAATGCCACCTTCGGCCTCGGTGCCCGCGCCTTTGGCCACCCCGGTGCCGGTGGTTCGGTCGGTTTCGCCGACCCGGAGTACGATGTGGCCTTCGGTTTCGTGGTCAATACCCTTGGCCCTTATGTGCTCATGGACCCGCGAGCCCAGAACCTGGTACGTGTCCTTGCCAGTTGCCTTTGATCGGGTAATGCGGGTATTGCCCCACCCCTTTGACTATCCTCAATGCCAACGCCTGAAGGGCGTAGGCAAAATTTCTTTCTATTTCATGGTGTATCGCTGATGTCTTCACACAAAACCTTAGCACTCGCCCTGTGCCTGACCGCCGTTACCGGCTGTGCCAGTCACCCCCAGGACGGCTCGAAGGACAGCGCCTCGAGCTGGTGGCCCTTCGGTTCGGACAAGGTTGCCGAGCAGGAAGTGAAGCAAGCCGTCACTGAAAACGTGGCCAAGGCCGACGCCAAGTCCGAGAATGCCAGCCGTTGGTGGTGGCCGTTCGGCGCTGACGAGAAGCAGGCCAAGGGGCCGGTGGTACCGAAGATCGACCAGAAGGCTACCCAGGCCTGGCTGGACGAGTACGAGCCCAAGCTGCGTGAGGCGATCAAGGGCAGCAAGCTGGAGCTGGAGCGCCGCGACAACGTGCTGGCCGTCACTATCCCGGTGGACAGCTCGTACAACCCTGACCGTCCGAACATGCTGCTGCCGATGACCCTGGGTCCGATTACCCGTGTGGCCAAGACCGTTGAAGGCGATGCCAAGACCGCCGTGCTGGTGCTTGGCCATGCCGACAACAGCGGTGTCGCTGCCGCCAACCAGAAGCTCAGCCTGGAGCGCGCCGCTTCGGTGTCGGCCATCTTCCGCCTCAGCGGCCTGCAGCGTGACCGCCTGACCCTCAAGGGCATGGGCTCGGAAATGCCGCGCGCCGCCAACGACAGCGCCGAAGGCCGTGCCCTGAACCGTCGCGTGGAAATGCTGCTGACCCCGCAGAACACCATGGTCGCCCTGTTGGCCAAGTACCAGCAAGCCGCCCCGGCGCGGGCCCCGATGGTGGCGGTGCAGGATGTAAAAGCGCCTGCCGCCAAGGCTGCCGACAGCAAGCCTGCCGCCAAGGCTGCGGCGAAGAAGCCTGTAACCAAAGCCAAGGCCAAGTCGCCAGCCAAGACCACGGCCAAGAAAAAAGCCGCGCCGGCCAAGCCCGTCGCCAAGAAAGCTACCGCTGACAAGAAAGTAGCTGCCAACAGCCCTGCGAAGACCAACTGATCGTCAAGGAACGCAGCAATGACCCAATCCCTGGCCGATATGCGCCGCGACTACACCCGTGATGGCCTGGCTGAAGCCCAGGCCCCGGGGGAGCCGTTCGCCCTCTTTCACCAGTGGTTCGCCGATGCGGTGAAAACCGAGCAGGTACCGGTGGAAGCCAACGCCATGACCCTGGCCACTGTCGATGGTGAAGGTCGCCCTCACTGCCGCATCTTGCTGCTGAAGGGGCTCGATGAGCGTGGTTTCACCTTCTTCACCAACTACGACAGTGCCAAGGGCCAGCAACTGCTGGTTAACCCCTTCGCTGCCATGACCTTCTTCTGGCCGGCGCTGGAGCGCCAGGTACGTATCGAAGGGCGGGTGGAAAAGGTCACGGCCCAGGAGTCGGACGCCTACTACCAGGTGCGCCCGCTGGGCAGCCGCCTGGGGGCCTGGGCTTCACCGCAGAGCCAGGTGATTGCCGGCCGTGAGGAGCTGGAGGCGCTGGTCAAGGCCACCGAGGCGCGTTTCTCCGACACCCAGCCGCATTGCCCGGAGCATTGGGGTGGGTATCGTTTGCTGCCTGAACGCATCGAGTTCTGGCAGGGGCGGGCTAGCCGCCTGCATGACCGACTGAACTACCGGCTGGTGGACGGGCAGTGGCTGCGGGAACGGTTGGCGCCCTGAGATTGTTGGGGCCGCAAAGCGGCCCCGGCATTGCATCAGGCTACCCCGGATACCCCGCAGCCTCCCGCTCCAACCACCCCGCCAACTGCTTGCGCCCCACCTTCTCCATCCGCGCCTGCTCCAGCCTTTGCAGCATATACGCGCGTTTTCCAGGGTCCGACCCGGCCAGCGACAACGCCAGGTCACGGTCCATCCAGCGGCGCATGCGCACATACAGCCACCCGTGGAAATACAGCCCCGCAACGGTGGTGACCACGACGATGAAGTAATCCATGGCTATCCTTGGTCTCACTTGAAAAGGCCTCGACACAGCCATGCAGGCTGTACCTCGGCTGAATGAAAACAATTTTATTGCGTTTGTACCGTGACAGCCGTCAACGTGCAGCGTCTAATGAGCACCTGACTTATGGAGACCTTACCCATGCGTAAATCCGCTTTGCTGGTGGCAACCTTTACCACCATGTCGCTGTTGCTGGGTGGCTGTGCCTCGAGCCTGACCGGTGACAGCTACTCCCGTGATGAGGCCCGCCGCGTGCAAACCGTGCGTATGGGCACCATCGAATCCCTGCGCCCGGTCAAGATCGAAGGTACCAAGACCCCGATCGGCGGTGGTGCTGGCGCCATCGTCGGTGGCGTGGCCGGCAGCGCCGTGGGCGGTGGTCGTGGCAGCATCGTCGCCGCCGTGATCGGTGCCGTTGCTGGTGGCCTGGCGGGTTCTGCCGCCGAAGAAGGCCTGACTCGCACCCAGGGTGTCGAAATCACCGTGCGTGAGGACGATGGCAGCATGCGTGCCTATGTGCAGGCTGTGCAGCAGAACGAGATTTTCCGCGTTGGCGACCGCGTGCGCATCATGACCGTCGACGGTACCAGCCGCGTCTCGCACTGACCGTAGCGCAATAAAACAAAACCCCGACATGGCGCTCGCCAGTCGGGGTTTTTTCATGCTGTGGTCAAGTCAGTCGATGCTGGGCTTGCGGCTGGCCATGGCGGTTATCGCATAGCCGATCACGGCGGCGAAGAACGAACCGGTGAGAATACCCATGCGGTCCATCCCGGCGAAATCACTGCTGCCCGGCACAAAGGCGAGTGAGCCAACGAACAGGCTCATGGTGAAGCCGATACCGCAGAGTATCGCCACACCCAGCAATTGCCCCCAACTGGCGCCGACAGGCAGTGCGGCCAGGCGCAGTTTGACCGCGATCCAGGTCAGTCCGAAGACACCCACGGTCTTGCCCAGCAGCAGCCCGACGGCGATGCCCAACGGCACCGGGTGGGTGAAGCTTTCTACGCTCATGCCTGCGAGCGATACACCGGCATTGGCGAAAGCGAACAGCGGCAGGATGGCGTAGGCGACCCACGGATGCAGGGCGTGTTCCAGGGCGAGCGACGGCGAGCGCTCGGCATGGCGCGTGCGCAGCGGGATGCACAGCGCCAGGGCAACGCCAGCGAGGGTGGCATGCACGCCGCTCTTGAGCACGCAGACCCACAGGATCAGGCCAACGACCATGTACGGCCCAAGCTTGACCACGCCAAGCCGGTTCATGGCCACCAGCACGACCAGGCATGTGGCGGCCAGCAGCAGTGACACGCTCGACAGGGTACCCGAGTAGAACAGGGCAATGACGATGATCGCACCCAGGTCGTCGATGATCGCCAGGGTCATCAGGAACAGTTTCAGTGACACCGGCACGCGCTTGCCCAGCAGGGCCAGCACACCGAGGGCAAAGGCGATGTCGGTGGCGGTCGGGATCGCCCAGCCGGCCACGGCCGCGGGGTTGTCACGGTTGATGAACCAGTAGATCAGGGCAGGTATCACCATGCCCCCCACTGCGGCGGTGGCAGGCAGGATTACCTGGGAGGGCTTGGACAGGTGGCCGTCGACCACCTCGCGCTTGACCTCCAGGCCGATGAGCAGGAAGAACAGGGCCATCAGGCCGTCGTTGATCCAGAGCAGCAATGGCTTGGCGATCTGCAGTGCACCGACCTGGACGGCGACGGGGACGTCGAGCAGGCCGCTGTACAGGTACGACAGCGGTGAATTGTTGATGACCAGGGCCAGGATGGCCGCAGCAATCAGTAGCAGGCCGCTGGCGGCTTCGAGCTGGATGAAACGGGTTAACAGGCTACGCACGGGCTATGGGCTCTCCATGAGCAGTTTACGATTGGAGCGGGCTTACACCCTAGCCTGTGACGATATGCTTTAAAACAAAAACTATATTCGTTTTTGTTATATGGTGTTGCTGGCTAGGCTGAGGGAAGCCTAGATGCAGATGGGGAAGGATGGGGGAGGGGAAGTCTGATGTTGGTTGTGGATTTTTCTGATGCCTGTCAGGGCCCTTTCGCGGGCACGCCCACTCCCAGAGGTACTGCACGGTTTTCAAAGGCTGTGCTGTACCTGTGGGAGCGGGCGTGCCCGCGAAAGGGTCGATGCAAAATTACAGGCCGAGCATATCCCGCGCCACCGCCTCGGCAATGCGAATCCCATCGACACCTGCCGACAGGATCCCGCCCGCATACCCGGCCCCTTCACCCGCCGGGAACAGACCCTTCAGGTTCAGGCTCTGGAAGTCCTCGCCGCGGGTAATGCGCAGCGGCGACGAGGTACGGGTTTCGATCCCGGTCAACACCGCATCATGCAGGTTGTAGCCCTTGATCTGCCGGTCGAATGCCGGTAGCGCTTCGCGGATGGCCTCGATGGCGAAGTCCGGCAGGCTCGGCGCCAGGTCGCCCAGGGTAACGCCAGGTTTGTAGGACGGCTCGACACTGCCCAGCGCAGTCGACGGCCGGCCGGCGACGAAGTCACCCACCAGCTGCGCCGGGGCCTGGTAGTTGCTGCCGCCCATAACGTAGGCGTGGGCTTCCAGGCGTTCCTGCAGTTCGATGCCGGCCAGCGGGCCACCCGGGTAATCGCGCTCGGGGTCGATACCTACGACGATGCCGGAGTTGGCGTTGCGCTCGTTACGCGAGTACTGGCTCATGCCATTGGTAACCACCCGGCCCGGCTCGCTGGTGGCGGCGACCACGGTGCCGCCCGGGCACATGCAGAAGCTGTACACCGAACGGCCGTTCTTGGCGTGGTACACCAGCTTGTAGTCGGCGGCACCGAGTTTCGGGTGGCCGGCGTACTTGCCCAGGCGCGCCTTGTCGATCAGCGTTTGCGGGTGCTCGATACGGAAGCCCACCGAGAACGGCTTGGCTTCCATGTACACGCCCTTGGCATGCAGCATGCGGAAGGTGTCACGGGCACTGTGGCCCAGGGCCAGTACCACATGGCGCGAGTGCAGCTGTTCGCCGCTCTCCAGCACCACGCCGGTCAGCTGGCCATCCTCGATCAGCAGGTCGGTGACCTTCTGCTGGAAGCGCACTTCGGCACCGAGGGCGATCATGTCCTGACGCATCTGCTCGACCATGCCGGTGAGGCGGAAGGTACCGATGTGCGGCTTGTTGATGTACAGGATCTCGTCCGGTGCACCGGCCTTGACGAACTCTTCCAGCACTTTGCGGCCGTGGTGCTGCGGGTCCTTGATCTGGCTGTACAGCTTGCCGTCGGAGAAGGTGCCGGCGCCGCCTTCGCCGAACTGCACGTTGGACTCGGGGTTGAGCACGCTCTTGCGCCACAGGCCCCAGGTGTCCTTGGTGCGCTGGCGTACTTCCTTGCCGCGCTCGAGGATGATCGGCTTGAAGCCCATCTGTGCCAGCAACAGGCCGGCGAAGATGCCGCATGGGCCGAAGCCGACCACGATCGGGCGCTCCTGCAGATCGGCCGGGGCCTGGCCGACGAATTTGTAGGTTACGTCTGGTGCCGGGCCGATGTTGCGATCGTCGGCGAACTTGCTGAGAAGCTCGGCTTCGTTGCTGGCTTCCAGGTCGATGGTGTAGATGAACAGCAGTTCGCTGTTCTTCTTGCGCGCATCGTAGCTGCGCTTGAACAGGTTGAAGCTGAGCAGTTGCTCGTCGCGGATGCCCAGGCGCTGGACGATGGCTTCACGCAGGGCTTCGTCGGGATGGTCCAGGGGCAGCTTCAGTTCGGTGATTCGTAGCATGGCAGGGTCCAGTATCCCGGCCATGGGCGGCCGGCGGCTTTACACAAACCGCCAAGTATAAGCTGTTCGCCGCCTCGACTGGCAGGATAAAAGCGCCCGGCGATCAGTTGTCTCGCGCGCCGCCGTAGTAACCGCAGCCCTGGAGGGTCTTGCCGTCGATGCGCAGTTCGGCGCGCAGGTGGCGGATGGCACCGGTGGCAGTGTCTACGCAGCGTTGTGGCGCAACCCACAGCTCCACGTGCTGGCTGTTGGCTTCGCTGGTCAGGGTCAGGCCGCCGCCGGGTACTTCTTCTTCCAGGAAGGGCAGGGGCAGGGGTTCCTGGCCGACGCGGTTGAGCACCATGCCTTTGCCGCTGGCCTTGATGTCCCAGTCTGGCTCGTGGCCGTTGGCACGCAGGGTCAGCTGCTTGAAGTTGGGGTCTTCGCAAGCGCGGGTGGAAGGTTCCAGGCGGTACAGGCGACGTACTTCCAGCTGGCCGTCGTTGTTGGCTTGCCTACTGCCGGTGAGGCGGCCACGGACGTCGGCGAACAGCTTGTCGTTGGCGTCCTTGGCGAGGTTGGCGGCTTCCTGCAGGATGCCGGTAGCGGCGACGTCGTTGATCACGAAAGTGCGGTTTTCGCTGCACGGCTTGAACAGCAGCTGGCCACCGGCGGCACGCAGCTCGCCCTGCATGCGCGTGGTGCCGATGTTGGGGTCGCTGGGGGCGTCAGCCATGAGCTGGCAGCCGGCGAACAGGGGCAGCAGGGCGGTGAGCAGCAGGGTGGGGGTGAGGCGCATGGGGCGGGCTCCGGGGGATCTTTTGCCAAAGAGCTGGCCACGTTACTCAGGCTCGGCGGGGATCACAAGCCTTTGGTAAACCTGTACCGGCCTCTTCGCGGGCTTGCCCGCTCCCACAGGTACCGCACAGTATTCGAAGCCTGTGCCGTACTTGTGGGAGCGGGCAAGCCCGCGAAGAGGCCGGTACAGGCGATACAATATCCGGCAGGCAGAAAAAAGGGCCCGAAGGCCCTTTTCCCGATCAACCCCCCAGGTACGCGTCGCGCACCTTCGGGTCAGTCAGCAGTGCCTCACCGGTGCCTTGCATCACCACCCGGCCGTTCTCCAGTACATAGGCCCGGTCTGCGATCTTCAGTGCCTGGTTGGCGTTCTGCTCCACCAGGAACACCGTCACGCCATCACGACGCAGCTGTTCGATGATGTCGAAGATCTGCTGGATGATGATCGGCGCCAGACCCAGCGAGGGCTCGTCGAGCAGCAGCAGTTTGGGCTTGCTCATCAACGCCCGGCCAATGGCGAGCATCTGCTGCTCGCCACCGGACATGGTGCCGCCACGCTGGATATAACGCTCCTTCAGGCGCGGGAACAGTTGCAGTACCTTGTCCAACTGCTCCTGGTAATCACCCTTGTCGGTAAAGAAGCCACCCATCGCCAGGTTTTCTTCGACGGTCAGGCGGGAGAACACACGGCGCCCTTCCGGCACCACCGCGATGCTCTTGCGCATGATGTGCGAAGACGGCTGGCCGACCAGTTCTTCACCCAGGTACTTGATGCTGCCGCTGTGCGCCTGCGGCGAGCCGCACAGGGTCATCAGCAAGGTCGACTTGCCGGCACCGTTGGCGCCGATCAGGGTAACGATCTCGCCCTGGTTGATCTCCACGTTGACGCTGTGCAGCGCCTGGATCTTGCCGTAGAAGGTGGAAACGTTCTCGAACTTCAGCATTTACGCTTCCCCCAGGTAGGCTTTGATCACGTCAGGGTTGTCGCGGATCTCTTCCGGCGTACCGTGGGCCAGGGGGGTACCCTGGTTGATCACCACGATATGATCGGAAATGCTCATCACCAGCTTCATGTCGTGCTCGATCAGCAGCACGGTGACGTTGTGCGACTCACGCAAGTAGGCAATCAGCGCCTTGAGGTCTTCGGTCTCCTTCGGGTTCAGGCCCGCTGCCGGTTCGTCGAGCATGATGATGCGCGGCTGGGTCATCATGCAGCGGGCGATTTCCAGGCGGCGCTGCTGGCCGTAGGCGAGGGTGCCGGCGGTACGGTTGGCGAACTCGGTCAGGTGGACCTTCTCCAGCCAGTACTGCGCGCGTTCCATGGCCTCCTTCTCGCTGCGGCGGAAGTTCGGGGTCTTGAACAGGCCGGCGAAGAAGTTGGTGTTCAGGTGGCGGTGCTGGGCGATCAGCAGGTTTTCCAGTGCGGTCATTTCCTTGAACAGGCGCACGTTCTGGAAGGTCCGCACCACGCCCTTGCGGGCGATCTGGTGCCCGGCCAGGCCCTGGATCGGCTGGCCATCGAGCAGGATGGTGCCGCCGCTGGGCTTGTAGAAGCCGGTCAGGCAGTTGAACACGGTGGTCTTGCCGGCACCGTTCGGGCCGATCAATGCCACCACCTGCTTTTCCTTGACGGTCAGGCCCACGCCGTTGACCGCCAACAAGCCGCCGAAGCGCATGCTCAGGCCGCTGACTTGCAAAATTTCGCGGCTCATCGACGCAGCTCCATGTGTGGACGTTGCATAGGCAGCAAGCCTTGCGGACGCCAGATCATCATCAACACCATCAGCGCACCGAACATCAGCATCCGGTATTCGCTGAACTCACGCATCAGCTCGGGCAGCAGGATCATCACGATGGCCGCGAGGATCACGCCCAGTTGTGAGCCCATGCCGCCGAGCACGACGATGGCGAGGATGATCGCCGACTCGATGAAGGTGAACGACTCCGGCGTCACCAGCCCCTGGCGCGCAGCGAAGAAGCTGCCGGCGAAACCGGCGAAGCAGGCGCCCAGGGTGAATGCCGACAGCTTGATCACGGTCGGGTTCAGGCCCAGTGCGCGGCAGGCGATTTCGTCTTCGCGCAGGGCTTCCCAGGCGCGACCAATCGGCATGCGCAGCAGGCGGTTGATCACGAACAGCGCCAGCAGGGCCAGCAGCAGGGCCACCAGGTAGAGGAAGATGACCTTGTTGATCGAGTTGTATTCCAGCCCGAAGAACTCATGGAAGGTCTGCATGCCCTCGGCGGCACGGCGTTCGAAGGTCAGGCCGAAGAACTCCGGCTTGGGGATGTTGCTGATGCCGTTGGGGCCGCCGGTCCAGTCGGTGAGGTTACGCAGGAACAGGCGGATGATCTCGCCGAAGCCGAGGGTCACGATCGCCAGGTAGTCACCGCGCAGGCGCAGCACCGGGAAGCCGAGCAGGAAGCCGAAGGTTGCGGCCATCAGGCCGGCGATTGGCAGGCATACCCAGAAGCTCCAGCCCAGGTAGTGCGAGAGCATGGCGTAGCTGTAGGCGCCGACGGCGTAGAAGCCGACGTAACCCAGGTCGAGCAGGCCCGCCAGGCCGACCACGATGTTCAGGCCCAGGCCCAGCAACACGTAGATCAGGATCAGCGTGGCAATGTCGACCGCACCGCGCGAGCCGAAGAACGGCCACACCAGTGCCGCGACGATCAGGCCCATGATCACGTAGCGCTGGGTCTTCGGCAGGGTCAGGTAGTTGCTGACGGCCGGCGGGATCAGCTTGCGATCCGAACGGCGGCCCATTACCGAGCTCCACTGCTTGTCGAACAGCACGCGCAGGAACATCAGCACCGAGCACAGGGCAATGATGCTGAGGTTGAACGAACCCTGGCTGTGCACGGACAGGCTGATGCCGTCGATGCTCAGTTTCAGGCCCAGTACCGGGAAGGCCACGGCCCATACCAGCAAGGCGCTGAAGAACGCCTGTTTGAGATTTCTGTTCATACTTTTTCAACCTCCGGGCGGCCCAGGATGCCGGTCGGCCGGAATAGCAGGACAAGAACCAACAAGCCGAATGCCACCACGTCCTTGTACTGGTCGCCGAAGATATCGGCACCGAACGCTTCGGCCACGCCCAGCACCAGCCCGCCGAGCATGGCGCCCGGGATGCTGCCGATGCCACCCAGCACCGCCGCGGTGAAGGCCTTCAGGCCCACCAGGAAACCGGCGTTGGGGTTGATCACCCCGTACTGCATGCTCAGCAGCACGGCCGCCACCGCCGCCAAGGCGGCACCGATGACGAAGGTGAGGGCGATGATGTTGTTGGTGTTGATGCCCAGCAGGTTGGCCATCTTGATGTCCTCGGCACAGGCGCGGCAGGCGCGGCCCAGGCGGGAACGGGAGATGAACAGGGTGAGGCAGGTCATGGCCACCAGGGTGACCACGAACACCAGGATCTGCATGTAGCTGATCAGTACTTCTTCAGCACCGCCCGGCCCGAACGAGAAGCTGCCGGGGATCAGGTTGGGGATGGACTTGTCCTTGGAGTCTTGCGACAGCAAGACGGTGTTCTGCAGGAAGATCGACATGCCGATGGCGGAAATCAGCGGGATCAGCCGGTTGCTGTTGCGCAGGGGGCGGTAGGCAACCCGTTCGATGCTGTAGCCATAGGCACTGGTGACGAAGATCGTCGCGACGAAGGCGACGGTCATCAGGATCGGCAGCGAATGGATACCCATCATGGCCAGGCCCGCCAGGGCGATGAAGGCCACGTAGGAACCGATCATGTACACCTCGCCGTGGGCGAAGTTGATCATGCCAATGATGCCGTACACCATCGTGTAGCCGATGGCGATCAAGGCATAGGTGCTGCCGATGGTCAATCCATTAACCAGTTGTTGGAAGAAATGGTAGATCTCAGGCATTACAGCGCTCCTAAAAACCTGATTTGCATTTCGCTGGCGGGGGTAGGCCAGGAAACCGCGGGTGACGGTTTTAAGATTTTCAGGTGAGCCCGCCCCCGGATCGCGGGGATCAGGCCCATGAACCTCATAAAACAAAGCCCACTGCTCGCACAGTGGGCTCGTAGGTCAGCTATTAGTCACGCAGTTACTGAGGGGAGACTTCGGTCTTCGGCTTGCCGAAGTGCCATTCGTAGACCACGAACTTGAAGTCTTTCAGGTCGCCTTTGTCGTCGAACGACAGGTCACCAGTCGGGGTCTTGAAGGTACCTTTGTGGATGGCGGCTGCCACCTTGTCGGCATCTTCGGACTTGGCTTCCTTGATGCCTTGGGCGATCAGCTCGACAGCCGAGTAGGCCGGGAACACGAACGGGCCGCTTGGGTCCTTGCCGTCAGCCTTGATGGCGTCGACGATCTTCTTGTTCGCAGGGTCGGCGTCGAACGATTTCGGCAGGGTCACCAGCAGGCCTTCGGAGGCGTTCTGGGCGATCTGCGAGATGGAGTCGTTGCCCACGCCTTCCGGGCCCATGAACTTGGCTTTCAGGCCTTTTTCCTGAGCCTGGCGCAGGATCAGGCCCAGCTCTGGGTGGTAGCCGCCGTAGTAGACGAAGTCGACGTTGTTCTGCTTGAGCTTCTGGATGATCGAGGAGAAGTCCTTGTCACCGGCGTTCAGGCCTTCGAACACCGCAACCTTGGTGCCTTTGCCTTCCAGGGTCTGCTTGACCGCGGTGGCGATGCCTTCACCGTACTGCTGCTTGTCGTGCAGGACGGCGACCACTTTCGGCTTGACGTGGTCGGCGATGTAGTTGCCGGCGGCCGGGCCCTGGGCGCTGTCCAGGCCGATGGTGCGGAAGATCAGCTTGTAGCCACGGGCGGTGATTTCCGGGGAGGTGGCAGCCGGGGTGATCATGATCACGCCTTCGTCTTCGTAGATGTCGGACGCAGGCTGGGTGGAGCTGGAGCACAGGTGGCCGATGACGAACTTGACGCCGTCGTTGACCACTTTGTTGGCGACTGCTACGGCCTGTTTAGGGTCGCAGGCGTCGTCGTATTCCTTGGCTTCGAGCATCTTGCCATCCACGCCGCCCGCGGCGTTGATATCCTTGATGGCTTGCTTGGCGCCGATGAACTGCATGTCGCCGTACTGGGTCACAGGGCCGGTCTTAGGGCCCGCGATCCCGATCTTGATGGTATCGGCGGCAAACGAATGGCTGGCTACCCCGGCCAGAACCATTGCGGCGAACAGCTTGGAAATCTTGATCATAGTGCTCCACTCATTCTGTTGTAATTCTTATAGTCCTGGCGGCCAGGGCTACAGACCGGGCGGGATTTGCGGCGTGGCCATGCCAACGCGCAAGCCCACCTTCCCCCGGAACATGTCCCGGAACTGTACCGGTACAGTGTAGAGCGCTGTTCGAGCGCTTGAAAAGCGGTCGAAAAGTGCCTGCTTCCTGGGTTGTCGCTTGATCGACACAAAGATACAGAAAGGCGCCATCAAACTGCCTGTATCTGCGACCCCACCCCACAAGTTCGGGATCAATCGACCAAATTACATATTTGAAACCGGGTTTTTCTGCAAAAATGCCGACCTTTTTTATTGGCCGATTTTTGCGGATACCACCCATGACTGATCAAACAAGCACCCTCTATGCCAAATTGCTTGGCGAGACGGCAATCATCGAGTGGAAAGCGCTGGAGCGTTTCTGGGCCAAGGGTGACCTGATTTGGGTCGACCCAAGTCTCGACCTGATCGCCGTTGCCGAGGCGATGGCCGAGAATCGCAGCGAGATCTTCGCCAAGTGGCGTAGTGATGGCACTGTTGGGCCGGTGACGGCCGAGCAGGCCCAGGACCTGCAAAGCCGCGATCCAGAGATCTGGGCGGTGGTGGTTTCGCCGTTTATCGTGATCCAGGTGAAGTGCCCGGCAGAGGCATGATCGTTTTTGGTGCGCGAAAATGCGCAGCAGCCTCGTTTTGGTGCTTGAGGGCGCTCAGGGCGGGTAGAGGGAAGTAACAATTCGGCGTGGCGGTAACAGTTTACGGGATGCGTAATGGGGGCTGCCTTGCAGCCCTTCGCGGGCATGCCCGCTCCCACAGGTCAGATGTTGTTCTCCAGACCAGCACCGGTCCTGTGGAAGCGGGCGTGCCCGCGAAGGCCGCAAAGCGGCCCGGATCGATATCGAATTTGTCTGGAGTCATTTATGAGCTCACAACTACCTTCGCTTGGATTCGCCGGCATCGGCCTGATGGGCCTGCCCATGTGCCGGCGCCTGTTGGCCGCGGGCTACCCGCTGACCGTATGGAACCGCAGCCCGGACAAGTGCGCCGCACTGGTCGCCGCCGGCGCGCGCCTGGCCAGCAGCCCTGCCGAACTGTGCCGCGACAGCGACATGCTGCTGCTGTGCCTGGCCGACACGGCCGTGGTGCGTGAGGTGGTGTTCGGCGAACAAGGCATTGCCCAGGGCGGGCGCAGCGGCCAGTTGCTGATCGATTTTTCCAGCCTCGAACCCACCGCCACCCGTGAGATGGCCGCCGAACTGGCAGCACTGTGCGGCATGGCCTGGCTGGATGCGCCAGTGTCCGGTGGTACACCCGGGGCCGAAGCCGGCACCTTGGCGATCATGGTCGGTGGCGAGGCGGCCGACTTGGAGCGCGCCCGCCCGGTGCTGCAGGTACTTGGCCAGCGTGTGACGCACATGGGGGCGGTGGGGGCGGGCCAGGTGACCAAGGCCTGCAACCAGATGATCGTGGCCTGCAATGCCCTGGTGATCGCCGAAGTGGTGGCCTTGGCTGAACAGTCCGGTGTCGATGCGACGCTGATCGCCGAAGCGCTGGCTGGCGGCTTTGCCGACTCCAAACCGTTGCAGATCCTCGCGCCGCAAATGGCCGAGAGCCGCTTCGAACCGATCAAGTGGCACGTGCGCACGTTGCTCAAGGACCTCGATGGCGCGGTCAAGTTCTCCCGCGAGCAAGGCTCGGCGACGCCGCTCAGTGGCCTCGCTGCGCAATTGATGCGCCTGCACGCAAGCCAGGGGTACCTGCAAAAAGATCCGGCGACCCTGGTTGAACTGTACCGCAGCAAGGGTTGAACACACCGCTCTGGCGCTGCAGCCGCTCCAGTAGCGGCCGCAGTTCGGCCAGCGGCTCCGGGCGGCCCAGCAGGTAGCCTTGCAGGTAGTCGCAGCCGTGGGCTTCGAGGAACGTCAGCTGTTCGGTGGTTTCCACGCCCTCGCTGACCACCTGCAAATGCAGGGTATGCGCCATGACGATGATCGCCTGTACGATCTCGCGATCCTTCTGGCTGCCCGGTACATCCTGCAGGAAGCTGCGGTCGATCTTCAGCACATCCAGCGGCAGGCGCTTGAGGTAGGCCAGTGACGAGTAGCCGGTGCCGAAGTCATCGATTGACAGCGCCACGCCCAGAGCGCGCACGCGCTTGAGCAGGTTGACCGTGCGCTGGACGTCACCCATCAGGGCGTTCTCGGTCACTTCCAGTTCCAGCTGCCAGGGCGCGAGCCCTGCGTGGAACAGCGCCTTCTCTACTTCGTTGGGCAGTTCGTCGTGGCTGAGGGTGACGGCCGAGCAATTGACCGTGACCTTGAGGCTGCCGTAGCCGTGGCGCTGCAGGTAGGCCAGGTCGGCGCAGGCATGGCGCAGTACCCACAGGTCGAGGTCGATGATCAGGCCATTGGCTTCGGCGATGGCGACAAAACGCTCGGGCCCGAGCAGGCCGTGTTGCGGGTGTTGCCAGCGCACCAGGGCTTCCAGTTTGGCCACTTGCCTGCTGCGCAGGTCGAAGATTGGCTGGTAGTGCACGCACAGCCCGTGCTCCTCGAGCAGGGCCAGGCGCAGTTCTTCTTCCAGTTGCAAAGCAATCGAGGCCCGGGTCTTCAGGCTGTCGTTGAAGAAGTTCAGGCTGTTGCGTCCGCTGCCCTTGGACTGGTACAGGGCGAGGTCGGCATGCTTTAGCAGCTCTTCGGCGGTGGTACCGTCGTCGGGGAAGATGCTGATGCCGATGCTGGTGGTCATGACCATGCGTCGGCCGCCCAGATCGATGGGTTCTTTCATCCGTTGCATGATGCGCTGGGCCAGGTGGCGGGCTTCGTCGCGGCTGTTGAGGCTGGTGACCACACAGAACTCGTCGCCGCCAAAGCGCGCGACCAGGTCGTGGTTGCGGGTGGCGGCCTTGATGTGGCCGGCGATCACTTTGAGCAGTTCGTCGCCGGCGTCGTGGCCGAGGCTGTCGTTGATGCGTTTGAAATGGTCGATGTCGAGGAACATCACCGCCAGGCGGTTTTCCGTGGCCTGGTGTTCGGCCAGGCGTTCGGCGAACACCTGGTTGAAACCGCGGCGGTTGACCAGGTTGGTCAGGGCATCGTAGTGCGCGGCCTGCTGCAGCGACGCGCGGGCCTGGTCCAGCTGGCTGAGCAGCACGCTGACCCGGCGCAGGTCGTGCTCCTTGCTTTGCAGCTTCTTGTCGGCCAGCGCGCTACTGATGCTGGCACCACTGATCAGCAGGGTGATGAAGCCGATGCCCAGCCCCAGTTGCAGGCTGTTGTCGCCAGAGGGCAGGCGCAGGGCGGTGTCGGCCGGGATGACCAGGGTCATGGCGGACATCGCGGTGAAGTGGGTGGCGACGATGCCGCCGGCCATCAGCAGGCTGGCGCCATATTTCATGGCCTGGTGAAGGGTACCGCTGCCATGACGGAAGTAGCGGGCCAGGCAGAGCGCTGCCAGGCTGGTGAGCATGGCAATGGTGGCAGAGGCCAGCAACAGGCCGGTCTGGTAGTACTGGCGGGCGCCGGTTTCCAGGGCGGCCATGCCGACGAAGTGCATGAGAATGATCCCCAGGCCGATCAGCACTGCACTTTGCAGGTAATGGTGTGCGCGCATCTGGCTGCGGTCGAGGCTGTGCATGGCCAGCCAGGCGACGGCCAGGGCGATGAGCAGCGAAAGGATGGTCAGGGACGCGTCGTAATGCACTTCCACTGGTGCCTGGAAGGCCAACATACTGATGAAGTGCATGGCCCAGATACCACCGGCCAGGCAGCAGGCACCGAGCATGTTCCATTGTCGGTGGGCGGTGGGGTCTTCGCTGTGGGATTGGCGCTCGGCCATGTCCAGAGTGGCGAAGCAGGCCGCACAGGCGACGAAGTAGGCGAGCAGAACCAGGAACGGTTCATGCCGACAATCGATGACGATGCGCCCGGTTGCCGGCAGGTCGACGAACAGTTGCAGCCCCAGCCACTCCATGGAATGCCTCATGATCGAGTTTTCACTCGTCTGCGCTACAACCCTGTGCAGACTGTCCAGAGGCAGTATAGGAAGAGGTGTTTAAGCCTTCCTGACTAATAGCACATTGATTCCTACGATTTGGTTATGAACCTGATCGCAGCCCGGAATATAGAGTTTGCCTCTGTAGGAGCGGGCGTGTCGAGGCGTCGAACCGCCGCGAACACCGGCGACGCCGGTGCCATTCACCGCGGTGTCTGCTTCGCGGGCACGCCCGCTCCCACAGGATGCAGCACAAGGCAGCCCTATGGGAGCTCTGGATCGGGACTAGCCAGCCACCAGCACGCGAATGGCTTCCAGGCGCAGTGCGGCCTTTTCCAGCATTGCCAGGCCCTCTTCGCGCTGCTTGCGCAGCGCCTCGATCTCGCTGTCGCGCACGCTCGGGTTGACCGCTTGCAGCGCGACCAGACGGGCCAGTTCTTCGTCGGCTTCCGCTGTCAGGCGGCGCTGGGCTTCGGCCACGCGCTCGACGTGGGCCGGCATGACCTTGGCCTCGCCACTGCCAATGCGCTGGGCCAGCACGTCACGCTGGGCCTGGACGAACTTGTTGGCACTGGCGCGCGGCACGCTTTCCAGCTGGTCGTTGAGGGTTTCGAAGGCCACGCGGGACGCCAGGTCGTTGCCGTTGGCATCGAGCAGGCAGCGCAATGCCGCCGGTGGCAGGTAACGGCCCAGCTGCAGGCTACGCGGTGCCACCACCTCACTGACGAACAGCAGTTCAAGCAGCACGGTGCCGGGTTTGAGCGCCTTGTTCTTGATCAGCGCCACGGCGGTGTTGCCCATCGAGCCGGACAACACCAGGTCCATGCCGCCTTGCACCATCGGGTGTTCCCAGGTGAGGAACTGCATGTCCTCGCGCGATAGCGCCTGGCCACGGTCGTAGGTGATGGTCACGCCTTCGTCGTCGCCCAGCGGGAAGCTGGCGTCGAGCATCTTCTCGCTCGGTTTGAGGATCAGGGCGTTCTCGGAATGGTCTTCGCTGTCGATGCCGAAGGCGTCGAACAGGGTCTCCATGTAGATCGGCAGTGCGAACTGGTCGTCCTGTTCGAGAATGTCCTCGACCAGCGCCTGGCCTTCGCCGGCACCACCGGAGTTGAGCTCCAGCAGGCGGTCACGGCCGGTATGCAGTTCGGCTTCCAGGCGTTCGCGCTCGCTGCGGGCGTCGGCCACCAGGGCTTCCCAGGCCTTGCTTTCGCCACCTTCGAGCAGCGGCAGCAGGCGTGGGCCGAACTGGTGCTGCAGGGCGTTGCCGGTAGGGCAGGTGTTGAGGAAGGCGTTCAGGCCTTCGTGATACCACTGGAACAGGCGCTCTTGCGGGCTGTCCTGCAGGTACGGGATATGCAGCTGGATGGTGTGCTTCTGGCCGATACGGTCGAGGCGGCCGATGCGCTGTTCGAGCAGGTCGGGGTGTGCTGGCAGGTCGAACATCACCAGATGGTGGGCAAACTGGAAGTTGCGGCCTTCGCTGCCGATCTCGGAGCAGATCAGCACCTGCGCGCCGAACTCTTCGTCGGCGAAGTAGGCGGCGGCGCGGTCGCGCTCGAGGATGCTCATGCCTTCATGGAACACCGAGGCCGGGATGCCGGAGCGTACGCGCAGGGCGTCTTCCAGGTCCATCGCGGTTTCGGCATGGGCGCAGATCACCAGCACCTTGGTGCGCTTGAGCATCTTCAGGGTATCGATCAGCCAGTCGACGCGCGGGTCGAAACGCCACCAGCGCTCGTCATCGGCCACCTCGCCCTGGGCCTGGAAGGCAACTTCCGGGTACAACTCGGCATGTTCGCCTGCTGGCAGGTCGCGGTACTGCTCGGGCGTGGCCAGTGGGTAAGGGTGCAGCTGGCGCTCAGGGAAGCCCTGGATCGCCGCGCGGGTATTACGGAACAGCACGCGGCCGGTGCCGTGGCGGTCGAGCAGTTCTCGGATCAGGCGCGCGCTGGCCTGGGTATCACCGTCGTTGACCGCGGCCAGCAGGGCTTCGCCTTCGGCACCCAGGAAGCCCTGGATGGTGGCGTGGGCCTTGGGCGACAGGCGGCCTTCGTCGAGCAGTTCCTGTACGGCTTCGGCCACCGGGCGATAGTGTTCGCTTTCGGCGCGGAAGGCGGCAAGGTCATGGAACCGGTTGGGGTCGAGCAGGCGCAGGCGGGCGAAGTGGCTGTCCTGGCCGAGTTGTTCGGGGGTAGCAGTGAGTAGCAGCACGCCCGGGATCACCTGGGCCAGCTGTTCGACCAGGCCGTATTCGGCGCTGACCTGGTCTTCGTGCCAGACCAGGTGGTGGGCTTCGTCCACCACCATCAGGTCCCAGCCGGCAGCGAACAGCGCGTCCTGGGCCTTTTCGTCGTCGACCAGCCACTCCAGGGCCACCAGCGCCAGCTGGGCATCCTCGAACGGGTTGCTGGCGTCGCTTTCGATGAAACGTTCGGCGTCGAACAGGGCCACCTGCAGGTTGAAGCGGCGGCGCATTTCCACCAGCCACTGGTGCTGGAGGTTTTCCGGCACCAGGATCAGTACGCGGCTGGCGCGGCCCGACAGCAGCTGGCGGTGGATCACCAGGCCGGCTTCGATGGTTTTACCCAGGCCCACTTCGTCGGCCAGCAAAACGCGCGGCGCGCTGCGGTCGGCGACTTCGCGGGCGATGTGCAGCTGGTGGGCGATGGGTTGGGCACGGCAGCCGCCCAAGCCCCACAGCGCCGACTGCATCTGCTTGCTGTTGTGCTGCAGGGTGTTGTAGCGCAGGCTGAACCACGACAGCGGGTCGATCTGACCGGCGAACAGGCGGTCGCTGGCCAGGCGGAACTGGATGAAGTTCGACAGCTGGGTTTCTGGCAGGGTGCGCGGCTGGTTCTGCCCGTCCAGGCCGTGGTAGACCATCAGCCCGTCGATGTCCTCGACCTCGCGCACGGTCAGCTTCCAGCCTTCGAAGTGGGTGATCTGATCACCTGGCGAGAAGCGCACGCGGGTCAGCGGCGCATTGCGCAGGGAATACTGGCGGGTGTCGCCAGTGGCCGGGTAGAGCACGGTCAACAGGCGGCCATCCTGCGCCAGGATGGTACCCAGGCCGAGCTCTGCTTCGCTGTCGCTGATCCAGCGTTGCCCCGGTTGATACTGCTGCGCCATACTGCCTGAACTCCCGCGATGAAAAAGCCGATTATGTTAACGGATCGGCCGGTCAGACCAAAGTGCCGAGCGCATCGAAAGGTGCCGAAGTGCGAAAGCTAGTGCAACAGTCTAGCCGCTTCATCGCCCCCCACCGTGCTGCGACGAGGGCCTCGGATCAACATGTCTGCCAAGCACCGCTGGATCAGCACTTCGATGGCCGTGGGCAGCCTGCTGCTGCTGGCCGCCTGCGAGCAGAAAAACTTCGAAACCTTGCCCGCCATCCCGATGGAGCAGCTTGAGGTACTGGGCGTGCAGACGCCGATCAAGAGCGTGCACTTTCGTGACCGCGACGGTGAGGGCCTGCTGGTATTGAGCCGCAGCGATGGCCAGGCCAGCGACCCGGAAAGCGAGCAGGAAGTGGACAAGGTGGTACTCAAGGCCACGCTGTACGGGCGCACCGCCGAAAGCGACGCGTTCAAGGCGCGCTGGCAGATCGAGCAGGAAACCACCTGCCCGGGCCTGGACCTGGATGTGGACTTCTATAACGACGTCAGCGATGTCGGCGACCTGAACAAGGATGGTGTCGCCGAGGTGACGGTTGCCAGCCACGCCTTCTGTGGCGGCGGTATCGACCCGCACGACATCGCCATCGAGATGCGCGAAGGGCAGGCCAGCTACAGCATCACCGGCCAGTCGCTGATTACCCCGGCAGGTGAAGAACCGATCGGTGGTGAGCGCGAGGACAGCGCCTCGCTCAAAGGCGCGCCGCAGGTGCTGCGCGAGCACATGGACGCGGTCTGGCAGCAGGTGTACAAGCGGCCCTGGAGCGAGGCCAGCCAGCCAAGCGACGACGACCCTGACGACGAAGCTGAATAAGTGTCGTGCATGCCATCAAGGTAAACCCGCGCCCGCCGATACAGGGGCATAGGAGAACGTCCATGCTGCCGCCGATCATTCCGCTCAGTGCCGCCCCGGTGACCTCGCAACAGGACCCGGTCAAACCGACCCCCGACATCAAGCCGGTGGTGCCGACGCAGCCTGCATCCGGTGAAAGTGCCATCGACCTCAAGCACCAGCGTGACCCGCGGGAGCAGGCGCTGCTGCTGCGCGATGAGCAGCGCCGCCAGCAGCAACGCCGGCAGAAGGGCGACGACGAACGCTACACTGCGATGCCGGGGGACGAGGTCAACGCCGACAACACCGTGCCGGTGGCACCCTTGATGGGCGAGCACGTACGCCAGGGGCTGCTGGTGGACATCGAAGTCTGACGCGGGGCTGGTCAGCGCCCGTGCCTGGCTTCATCATGCAAGTCTCAGTTGATCGTCGAGCCCACCCATGAGCCAAGACAACCTCATCGATTTCGATGCCGAACGCGCCAAGCGCGTCCACGACCTCAAGGAAAAGCGTCTGAACGAAATGCGCAATGCGTTCGAGCAGGCCCTGCCGTTGAACACCACCAAGAAAAAGAAGCCCAAGGGCAAGCCGAAGAAGCGCTGAAACTTGACGCAGGTCAACCCTGCACCCGCCTCGCGTGCCCGGCCCCGGGCACCATTGACTCCGATCAATTTTTCCCGCCCCCACATTGGTTAACTTGCACCCATCGGACAACGGCAAACGAATGGGGAGGCCAGCATGTTCTTCGACAACGTGGTTATCGCCGGAGTGGTAACGGTCGGGTTGATGGTCGCCTTCTTTGCTGGTCTGGGCATTTTCATCTGGAAGGACTCGAACAAGCGCAAGCCGCGCTGACCTTCCGGGTACACGAGCACGCAAGGCATTTAGGGCGACTTCGGTCGCCCATTTTTTTGCCTGCAATTTTTGTGTTGCCTGTAGCGACCCCACAGGGTTCGGATTTTGCGCGATCCTTGTGGGAGCGGGCGTGCCCGCGAAGAGGTCCGCACAGGAGGACCGGTCGATCATAAAGATGATTAGCTAGCTAATTAATCGTCTCTGCTTTATCCTTCCCATCATTGTCTATCTTTTCTACAAGAACATCCCCGCAAGGTCCGCCTCGTGCCCATCACCCTCCAGGCCCTGTTCGCCCCCAGCAGCCTCGCCCTCAAGTTCGCCATCAAGACCCTGCTCGGTGGTGGCCTGGCGTTGTGGCTGGCGATGCGCTGGGGCCTGGAGCAACCGTCCTGGGCACTGATGACCGCTTTCATCGTCGCCCAGCCACTGTCGGGCATGGTGGTGCAGAAGGGCTTGGCGCGGCTGGCCGGCACCCTGGTCGGTACGTTTGCGTCGGTGCTGTTCATCGGCCTGTTCGCCCAGACCCCATGGCTGTTCCTGCTTACCTTGGCCCTGTGGCTGGCCCTGTGTACTGCCGCCTCCACCCAGCTGCGCAGCGCCTGGGCCTATGCCTTCGTGCTGGCTGGCTACACCGCGGCGATCATCGCCCTGCCGGCTATCAACCACCCTTTGCAGGTGTTCGACCAGGCTGTGGCGCGCTGTACCGAGATCTGCCTGGGTATCTTCTGTGCCACCGCCAGCAGTGCCTTGCTCTGGCCCATGCGGGTAGAGCAGCAACTGGGCGGGCAGGCCCGCCAGGCCTGCCAGAATGGCCTGCAGGCCGCCAGTGCCATGCTGGGCGGCGAAGACGAGGCACGCAAAGGCTTGCTGGAGAGCCTGGGGCGTATCGTTGCCATCGACAGCCAGCGCGAACACGCCTGGTTCGAAGGCACCCGCGGGCGCCAGCGTGCCCGCGCCATTCGTGGCCTGAGCCAGAAACTGATGGTGCTGCTGCGCATCTCCCGCTCGGTGCGCCGGCAATGGCGGCAACTTGATGAGCGCGAAGCCGAACGCCTGGCGCCCTGGCTGGAGGAGGTGAGGGCACTGCTGGGCAAGCCCGACCAGCCCAGCCTGTTGTTGTTGCGCCAGCGCATCTGGGATGCCGCCCACGATGAACAGATCAGCCCGGCGGAGCACTTCTGCCTGGCGCGCATGGCACTACTGCTGGATTACGCCATGGCCGCCAGCCAGGCGCTGGAGGATGTGGAGGCGGGCAGGGCACCCAAGGATGTGTCCCAAGGCCTGGCCGCGCACCGCGACTGGTCGCTGGCCTTGCTGTTCGGCTCACGCAGTGCGCTGGCCTTTCTGGTAATGAGCGGCTTCTGGCTGGCCACCGCCTGGCCTTCGGCACCGGGGGGCCTGGTGCTGACCTGCGTGGTCTGCAGCCTGTTCGCCAGCCGCGAGAACGGTGCGCAGATCGGCCTGAGCTTTTTGCGCGGGATCTTCCTGGCGATACCCGCGGCGTTTCTGGTCGGGCAGATACTGCTGCCGCAATGGAGCAGCTTTGCCATGCTCAGCCTGGGCATGGGCGTGCCGCTGTTTTTTGGGGCACTGGGCATGGCTCACCCACGGACCGGGGCGACGGCTACCTCCTATTGCCTGCACTTCATCGTGCTGGTGTCGCCGCTCAACGCCATGCAGTTCGGCGTGGCCAGCATGCTCAACAGTGCCTTGGCCATGCTGGTGGGAGTGTCGGCGGCGGTGATGGCCTTCCGTTTGTTGGTGTTTCGCCACCCGGCCTGGCTGGGCCGGCGTCTGCGCGCGGCGACCCAGAGCGACCTGGTGCGCCTGACCCGGCGCGACCTGCGCGGGGCCGACAGCTGGTTTGGCGGGCGCATGGCCGACCGCCTGATGCAACTGGCGCGGCATGCCGGCGACCTACCCGAGAGCGAGCGCCAGCGCTGGGACGATGGCCTGCACGGCCTGGATATCGGCGATGAACTGGTGCACCTGCGCATGTGCCTGGCGGTTGCCCAGGCCCCGTTAGGGCGGGCCGAGCGCGAGTACCTGCAGCAGGTAGAGGCAGTGCTGGCCAAGGGGCCGGCGCCCGGGCGTGGTCAGCGCCTGGATGCTGCGAGCGAACAGTTCATTGGCGCCTTGCGCCGGCTACCCTCAAGCGATCCGCTGCGGTTGGCCGAAGGGGCGGTGCTGCAATTGCAGAAAAGCTGGGGCAAGTGGTGCCGCTGGCAGGAGGAAGCCCATGGGGTTGCGTGAGTGGGAAGTGGGCGGCGTGCTGTTCAGTCCCTTTCTGGTTTATGTGTTGCTGGCGCTGGTGCTCACCGGCTTGCTGCGTCTGGTGGTGCAGGCCACGCCGTTGGGGCGCTGGATCTGGCATGAGGCGCTGTTCGACGCGGCGCTGTTCGTTTGTGTGTTGTTCCTGGTGGTGCGACTGCTGGGAACCTTATAAAGGAGTGTTTCGATGCGTGCGGCCGTACGTACCCTGGTCACCTTGTGTGTGGTGGCCCTTGCCGTGTTCGCCGGCTATCAGCTGTGGCAGTACTACATGCTCACTCCCTGGACCCGCGATGCCCGCGTGCGCGCCGATGTGGTGGTGATCGCCCCCGATGTGTCTGGCTGGGTGCGCGAGCTGAAGGCCCGTGACAACCAGCAGGTCAAGGCCGGCGACCTGCTGATGAGCATCGATCGCGAGCGCTTCCAGGCGGCCTTCGACCAGGCCAGCGCCGTGACCGAGACCCGCACCCAGCAACTGCACCTGCGCGAGCGTGAAGCGGCCCGGCGTACCGCCCTGGGGCCGGAGGCGATCAGTGCCGAATTGCGGGAAAATGCACAGATCAATGCGGCCATAGCCCGCGGTGAGCTGCACGAGGCCCAGGCGCAGTTGCAGGTTGCCAGGATCAACCTGGCGCGCAGTGAAGTGCGGGCACCGCGCAGCGGGCATATCACCAACCTGCGCCTGGCCGAGGGCAACTATGTGAACACCGGGGAGTCGGTGATGGCCTTGGTGGACGATTCAACCTTCTATATCCAGGCCTATTTCGAGGAAACCAAGCTGCCGCGCATTCGCGTGGGGGATGCGGTGAAAGTCTGGCTGATGGGCGCGGGCGAGCCGATGCAAGGGCATGTTGAGAGCATCAGCCGCGGTATCACCGACCGCAATAGCAACCCGGACAGCCAGTTGCTGCCGGAGGTTGAGCCAACCTTCAACTGGGTGCGTCTGGCGCAGCGCATACCGGTGAGGATTCGCCTGGACCAGGTGCCGGAGGGGGTGACCCTGAGTGCGGGGATGACCGCCAGTGTGCAGGTGCATGAGCAATGAGGCAGGGGCCACTCTGTGGCCCGAACGCTGGCAAGCCAGGCTCATGCGATGGGCCGCAAAGCGGCCCCAAATTCTCGATTTCAGAGGAACATCCCGCCCGAAACCTCCAGCCGTTGCCCGTTGATCCAGCCATTGCCATCTTCCAGCAACAGCGCAATCGCTGCCCCGATATCATCCGGCAAGCCCACGCGCCCCAGCGCCGTATTGCCAGCAATGTATTCATTCACCTGGCGGTTATCCCGCACCACGCCGCCACCAAAATCAGTCTCGATCGCCCCCGGGGCCAGAATGTTCACGCGAATGCCACGCCCCCCCAGTTCCTTGGCCTGATAGCGGGTCAGCACTTCCATCGCCCCCTTCATAGCGGCATAAGCGGCATACCCCGGCAGCGCAAAGCGCGTCAGGCCGGTGGAAATGTTGACGATGCGGCCATTGTCGGCCAGCAACGGCAGCAGGCGCCGGGTGAGGAAGAACGGCCCTTTCAGCTGGATGTTCAGCAACAGGTCGAACTGCGCCTCGCTGGTTTCGGTATATGGCACGTTCAAGCCGATCCCGGCATTGTTCACCAGGAAGTCGAAACGCTCGCGGCCGAAGTGTTGCTGCAGGGTGGCGCCAACGCGTTCGGCGAAGCCGGCAAAGCTGGCGCTATCGCTGACGTCCAGTTGCAGCATGGCGGCCTTGACCCCGGCCTGCTCCAGCCGGGCGGCCACGGCCTGGGCTTCCTCCGCCTTGCTGTGGTAAGTACCGATGACATCTATGCCGCGTGCGGCCAGGTGTTCGGCAGCGTTGCGGCCCAGGCCGCGGCTGGCGCCAGTGATCAGGGCAATCTTGCGGGTCATGGTGAAAACCTCATGGTGGGCTGATGGGTACAGGTTATTGGTCGGTGTGGTGCTGTTAAATCCAGCGAATTTGGAAATACTGTTCGGTAAAACCGGATAGTCGAGGCCCCCAAGTGAACAAGCTGGAGTTGTTGCGTACCTTTGTGCGGGTCAGTGAGGTCAGCAGTTTCACCCTGGCTGCCGAGAGCCTGGGGCTGCCACGCTCGACCGTGTCGGAGCAGGTCAGGGTGCTGGAGCGTTTGCTGGGTACGCAGTTGTTCAACCGCACCACCCGCCGGGTGCAGGCAACCCAGGATGGCGCCTTGCTGTATGAGCGCAGCAAGGACCTGCTGTCGGGCATGGATGAGATCGAGACCCTGTTCCGTGCCGACGATGCCGAGCTTGCCGGGCGCCTGCGGGTCGACCTGCCGACCATGATGGCTCGTCGGGTCATCATTCCGGCGCTGCCGCAGTTTCTGCAGCGCTTCCCGCGCCTGGAGGTGGAGCTCAGTTGTACCGACCGCCAAGTCGACCTGCTGCGTGAGGGCTTCGATTGCGTGATGCGCATTGGTGCCCTGCACGACCTGGACGTGGTGGCGCGCCCGGTCGGGCAACTGAGCATGCGCAACTGTGCAAGCCCCGCCTACCTGGCCCGCTACGGCGTGCCGCGCACGCTGCAGGACCTGGCCGAGCACCACCTTGTGCATTATGTGCGCACGCTGGGTGCGCGCAGCGCCGGTTTCGAATACCTGCAGGGCGGTGAACTGCACTTCCAGGCCATGGCCGGCGTGGTCACGGTCAATAATGCCGAGGCCTACTCGGCAGCCTGCCTGGCCGGGCTGGGGCTGATCCAGGTGCCGGCAGTGGGTGTGGCCGAACACCTGCAGCGCGGCGAGCTGGTTTCGGTACTGGAAAGCTGGCAGGCCCCGGCCATGCCGGTGTCACTGTTGTATGCCCGGCAACGGCACGTGCCACGCCGGGTGCAGGCCTTCATGCAGTGGCTGGGCGAGGTGCTGCATTCGCAGGTTGACGATGGTCGCTGATCGATGAAAACCGTGGCACCTGTGCGACGGCTTGCGTTAGGCTGCCAGTCACGAGTTGCCCGGTAGAGGCAACCACCCCCGCCTGGCGTGCGTATCTTCCGATTTCATTGCGAGGTTACGTCATGGCCATCACTTCCCAGGACATCTGCAACGCTGCCGACCAGCTCAAGGGCTTTGTCGGTTTTCATGGCAAGCGCGGTGTGCATATCGTGCGTTTTTCCGAGGATTCGTTCGGCATGGACGTGGCCGACGCCAGCATCACGCCCTGCAGCGAGTTTGTCTGGCGGCCCGAGCAAGGGCAGCGCATGGCCCTGTGCCGTGAACGGCTGGCGCTGTTGCTGGAGCAGCATGTGGATGACCGTTTGAACATCGGTGAACCGCTACGCACCTACCTGCGCCGGCGCGACCTGCCGGAAATCGTGGCTGAGCGCAGCTTGCGGCAGCTGTGCTGAAAATCCCTGTGGGAGCGGGCGTGCCCGCGAAGAATGCAACTCGGTGTATGGCACCGGCTTCGCCGGTGTTCGCGGCGGTTCGACGCCTCGACGCGCCCGCTCCCACAGGGACTGCGCAAGCCTTCAAACTACGCTACGGGTAGGGTGCCGAGCGCTGGGCTGCCTGCCGTAACAAAGCCTCGAGCCCGGCACTGTCCAGCGGCCGGCTCATGTAATAGCCCTGCACTTCGTGGCAACGGTCCTTCGTCAGTGCCCTGAGCTGCTGCTCGCTCTCCACCCCTTCGGCCGTCACCGTAAGCCCCATCGCTTCGCCCAGGTTGATGATGGCCTGGACCACGGCGCGGTCGCTGCCGCCGGTGTTGTTCAGTCCGCCGATGAAGCGCTTGTCGATCTTGATGCTGTCGAACGGGTAGGTGCGCAGGTAGCCCAGCGACGAGTAGCCGGTGCCGAAGTCGTCCATGTTCAGGCGTACGCCCAGCTCCTTGAGCGACAGCATGGTACCCAGCGCGCCTTCGATGTCGTTGAGCATCACGTTCTCGGTAATTTCCAGCTCCAGACGCTGGGCTGGGAAGGCGGTTTCCAGCAGGATCTCGCGTACATCAGCCACTACATCGCTGCGCAGGAATTGCGCAGGCGACAGGTTCACCGAAACCAGCACATCGGCAGGCCAGTCGTGGGCGGTGCGGCAGGCTTCACGCAACACCCAGCGGCCCAGTGCGACAATGATGTCGCTCTGCTCGGCCAACGGGATGAAAGTGTCCGGCCCAAGCAACCCCTCCTGCGGATGCTGCCAGCGCAGCAACGCCTCGACCGCGACGATGCGCAGGTCGTTGAGGCGGTAGCGCGGCTGGTAATACAGCTCGAACTCCTGGTTGCGCAGGGCTCGCCGCATGTCGTTCTCCAACTGGCGGCGGTACTGGATCTGCTGGTTCATTTCGGCAGCAAAATAGCGCCAGGTGTTCTTGCCGTCGGCCTTGGCCTGATACAGGGCGATATCGGCGCAGCGGATCAGTTCGCCGGCATCGAAGCCCTGGGTGCGGGTCTGGGCGACCCCGATGCTGGCGCCAACGTGCAGGGGCTGGTTATCGAAGACGATCGGTTGCTGCAGCAGACTGATCAGGCGCGCACAGAAGCGGTCGATCTCACTGCGGTTGTCCATGCCGCTGAGCACCAGGAGGAACTCGTCACCGCCCAGGCGCGCGACCATGTCGCCGTCGCGGGTGCTGTCGCGCAGGCGCGTTGCTACCTCTTGCAGCACGGCGTCACCGGCGGGGTGGCCGAGGGAGTCGTTGATCGGCTTGAAGTTGTCCAAGTCCAGCAGCAGTAGGGTCAGTGGCGGCGAATCGCTGCCGCGCAATAGTGCCTGCTCGAGGTGCCGGGCGAGCTTGTTGCGGTTGGCCAGCCCGGTCAGCGGGTCGTGCAGCGACAGGTGCTGGATGCGCGCATGGGCGTCGACTTCGTCGGTGATGTCGCTGGCGGTGCCGCGATAACCGACGGGCTTGCCGTCGTACCAGATGGCGCGGGCCGAAATCCGGCAGTAGCGGTTCTGGCCATTCTGGTCGCGGTAGGTACAGCGCAGGTTGGCCAGTTGTTGCGGGTCGGCCGCGGCCAGGGCATCCAGCCACGGCGAGAGCGGCGTGGTATCGCAGGCCAGCAACTGATTGAGCGGTTGGCCGAGCCAGTCGTCCACCGGGTAGCCGGTGACGTTGACAAAGCGCTGCGACAGGTAGGTCAGGCGTTGGTGCCGGTCGGTTTCCCAGATCCAGTCGGAGGCTGACTCGGCCACCGCACGAAAACGCTGTTCGCTGGCCTCCAGGGCCTGGTTGCTCTGCTGCAGATGGGCGAGCGTAAGGTCGATCGCCCGCGAACTGCGCAAGGCATGGCGGAACAGGTACAGCATGATCAGGCCGAGTATCAGCAAGGCACCTGCCAGTGGGGGCAACACCGCCCGCAACAACTGGTGCCCTGGCAGCGGGCTGCTCCAGGACAGGTGGTAGCCGGTATCGCCGAGGTCGATGCGCAGGTGGTCGTGCTCACCCACATCATTGTTTTCCACGTGCATGCCGGTAAGGCCGGCACCGCTGCTCAGCTGTGCCAGCTTGTCCTCGGTGAGCTGGTCGACGAACAGCATTACCGGCGCCTGGCTCACCTCGCTATCGGTGACATCCCGGTCCGGGCGCACCGCCGCGGCACTGAGCACGGCCGGCCAACCGTTGAACAGGACGAAACGGGTGATCTGTTCACGTGGGACGGCCGCCGCCCGGGCCTGGTCGATGATTGGCTGAAGCGCTGCATCAATATAGGTATTGGCCGCTGCCTGGGTAGGCTGGCCTTTGAACAAGGCATAGGTGGTGCGTGCGTCCTCCACCACGAACACCCCTTCATAGCCGCTGGCGCTGTACAGCGACTCGCCCACGTTCTTTTCTTCGTAGGCCCATTTCCAGTCTGCCTGGCCCGCCAGGTGCTCGAAGGCCGCATCCCAAACGGCGTAGCTGGACAGGAACTGGCGCGAGGCGAGCAGCCGTTGTTCCAGCGCCTTGGTCGCCTGCAAGGCACTGCGCTGGCGCTCCTGGTGGTCAAGAGTGCCCGCGATATTGAACAGGGCGCCGAGGATGACCAGGCAGACCAGGCCGAAAACTGCGCTGAAGCCGGCAATGAGGCGACGCACCTGGAAACGCGGTGTAGGGCTAGCGGGTGGAGGGTTGGCGGTCCTGGCCATGCGCGAGCGGCTCCTTCAGGCAGCCTCCCGCCAGGTAGTCAGGAAGGAGGTTCAATCAGGATAGGCCAGCCTGAGCGCCGCGGCGTTGTTGTGGGCAAAAATTGACCTGGTCGCGGCCAGCATGCTTGGCGGTGTATAGCGCCTTGTCCGCCTGTTCGAGCCAGTGCTCGGGTGACGCCAGGTCGACCTCGTATGCCGACAGGCCGATGCTCAGGCTGATGCGCAGGTGTGGCAACTGCGGGTTGCGGTAGCTGGCGACCCGCTCGCGCAGGCGCTCCATGGCCTGGCAGGCCTGGGCCTCGCTGGTGTCCGGCAGGATCACGCAGAATTCGTCACCGCCGTAGCGCCCGGCCTGGTCGCCTTCGCGCAGGTTACGCCGCAGCTCGGCGCTGAGCTGGCGCAACACACAGTCGCCGACCACGTGGCCGAAGGTGTCGTTGATGGTCTTGAAGTGGTCGATGTCGATCAGGGCAATCACCGCGTGCCCTTGTTGCTGCTGGCAGGCCTGGAACTTCAGCAGCAGCAGGTCTTTCCAGGCGCCATGGTTGAGCAAGCCGGTCAGGCTGTCGGTGAGGCTCAGGGCGCTCAGGCGGCGCTTGTGCTCGGCGAGCTTGATCGCCAGCTGGTAGCAGACCCAGCCCAGTGCCAGCGGGTAGAGCGTCAGCATCGGCAGGCAGGCATAGACCTGCAGAGGTGTGGCGTTCAGTTGCAGGCCGGGGCCGAGCAGCAGGATGGCGACGAGCATGCCGGCCAGCTGGGCCAGCATCCCGCGAAAGACCATGCGTTTGCCGCCGGCGGCAACGTTGTTCATGGTCATCATCGACAGCACGGTCACGCTGGGCAATGGGTTGAAGTGCATGGCGGCGGTCCAGAACCCACCCATCAGGGAGTCGAGCACCAGGTTGCGCTGTTCTGCGTGGTAGGGCGCGGCCGAACGGGAGGCCCACAGGTAGGCCACATGCGGCCACAGCAGGCCGTTGAACAGCACCAGCAGCCATGCCCAGGTAGGCGGTGACAGCGGGGCCATGGCGGCCATGACGCTGAACAGGCCGATCCCCAGGCCGATGACACGCGGCAGGTAGATGCGTTTGACGAATGAAAGGCCTTTGCCGCTGCGTTTATCCATCTCGGTCATCGTTCTTCTGCCGGAGCGCCGTTTATCGCATAACTCGCATGAATATTGTTGAACAGTGTTTCATCGACGACAAATGACCTTACAAGCCAATTCACGGTTGATCCGATCACTGTGGGGTAACATGAAGGCTTTCCTGTTGCTCGGAGTGTTGCTGATGGTCCCTTTGGCCAACCCCGCAGGCGAGCCGGCGCCCCAGCGGGAAGGACGTTTTCACAACCAGGCGTTGTTGCCACAGGATGGCGTATTGAAGAAGCTGCGCATCGGGCTCAAGTACCTGTTCCTGCGCAAGCCGCCGGAAACCCGGCCGGCCACACCGGTCAGCCTCCAGCCCATGACCCGGCAACAGGTGCTCGACGCACCTGATCGTAGCCTGTGGCGCCTGGGGCACTCCACGGTATTGCTCAAGTTGCGCGGGCGTTTCTTCATTACCGACCCGGTGTTCGCCGAGCGCGCCTCGCCGGTGCAGTGGGCCGGTCCGCTGCGTTTCCATGCGCCGCCTCTGGCGCTGGACCAGTTGCCGCCGTTGGCCGCGGTGGTATTGTCCCACGATCACTTCGACCATCTGGACGAACAGGCCATTCGCCAACTGGCGCCGCGCACGGGAGTGTTCCTGGCGCCGTTGGGCGTAGGCAACCTGCTGATGACCTGGGGTGTAGCACCGGCGAAGGTGCGGCAGCTGGACTGGTGGCAGGAAAGCGAGGTCGAGGGCGTGCGCTTCGTTGCCACCCCGGCGCAGCACTTTTCCGGGCGCGGGCTGCTGGATAGCAACCGGACCTTGTGGGCGTCATGGGTGATCGTCGACGAGGATGTGCGCGTATTCTTCAGTGGCGATACCGGCTACTTCGATGGGTTCAAGCAGATTGGCGAGCGCTTCGGGCCATTCGACCTGACCCTGATCGAGACCGGAGCCTACAACGTTGCCTGGCCCGATGTGCACATGCAGCCAGAGCAGAGCCTGCAGGCCCATCTGGATTTGCGCGGGCGCTGGCTGTTGCCGATTCACAACGGTACCTTCGACTTGTCCATCCACGGCTGGCAGGAGCCGTTTGAACGCATCCTGGCGCTGGCTAACCAGGCGCAGGTGCGCTTGAGCACGCCGCAGATGGGGGAGCGGGTCAGCCTTGACTCTCCGCACGCGGGGCAGAACTGGTGGCAGCCGCGGCCTCTGCGTCAGCGGGGGCAGGCGAATGAGCGTGTGGTGGCGGCGCGCTGAACCTCACTGGTTGTGAAAGGTGCCTGCCTTTGTTCTTCTGGCGCCTGTGAGATCGAGCGCCGCCCGCGCGGCGCTTCGCAGCACAAGGCTGCTCCTACATCTGTTTCGGGCCAGTCTCTCCTGTGCCTGGCGCGCGCGACCGCCTTGTCTGTTCCATTCAATATCGAAGGTTGCGCCTGCTGTTCTTCATCAATCTCCAGCCATGCACCCAGGGTGCGCGCGCCAATGGCGCAGGAATAATTGGCCCGAAACAGATGTAGGAGCAGCCTTGTGCTGCGAAGCGCCGCGCGGGCGGCGCTCGATCTCATAGGCGCAGAAGGTGTTGTGGCCAGCACCTGGTGGCCTTGATAGGGTCTTCGCCTGGAACATTTCAAATAAATGAAATTAAAGGTTGACGCCCCTTCGAATCCCCTTATAATGCGCCCCACTTCCAGCGACATCGGAACGACAAACTTCTTGAAATTCAACGAGTTAGGTTGTTCAGAAAGAACTGAAAGGGTTACGATCAAATGATCGCCAGCGGTTGAGATGATGGTTGACAGCGTTTTTAAACGCTGTATGATTCGCCTCCCGCTACGAGAGATCGCAGCGAGTCAAGTGTTTGAAGCTAAACGAGTTTCTCGCAAAAAACTTCAAAATAAACGCTTGACAGCAAATGAGGAAAGCGTAGAATGCGCGCCTCGGTTGAGACGAAAAGCTCTTAACCAAACGCTCTTTAACAAATCGAATCAAGCAATTCGTGTGGGTGCTTGTGAGTACGGACTGATAGTCACAAAGATTATCAGCATCACAAGTGACCATGCGAGAAATCACATAGTCATTTGAGATTGCTGAGCCAAGTTTAGGGTTTCTTAAAAACCCAAGCAGTATTGAACTGAAGAGTTTGATCATGGCTCAGATTGAACGCTGGCGGCAGGCCTAACACATGCAAGTCGAGCGGATGACGGGAGCTTGCTCCTTGATTCAGCGGCGGACGGGTGAGTAATGCCTAGGAATCTGCCTGGTAGTGGGGGACAACGTTTCGAAAGGAACGCTAATACCGCATACGTCCTACGGGAGAAAGCAGGGGACCTTCGGGCCTTGCGCTATCAGATGAGCCTAGGTCGGATTAGCTAGTTGGTGGGGTAATGGCTCACCAAGGCGACGATCCGTAACTGGTCTGAGAGGATGATCAGTCACACTGGAACTGAGACACGGTCCAGACTCCTACGGGAGGCAGCAGTGGGGAATATTGGACAATGGGCGAAAGCCTGATCCAGCCATGCCGCGTGTGTGAAGAAGGTCTTCGGATTGTAAAGCACTTTAAGTTGGGAGGAAGGGCAGTAAGTTAATACCTTGCTGTTTTGACGTTACCGACAGAATAAGCACCGGCTAACTCTGTGCCAGCAGCCGCGGTAATACAGAGGGTGCAAGCGTTAATCGGAATTACTGGGCGTAAAGCGCGCGTAGGTGGTTCGTTAAGTTGGATGTGAAAGCCCCGGGCTCAACCTGGGAACTGCATCCAAAACTGGCGAGCTAGAGTACGGTAGAGGGTGGTGGAATTTCCTGTGTAGCGGTGAAATGCGTAGATATAGGAAGGAACACCAGTGGCGAAGGCGACCACCTGGACTGATACTGACACTGAGGTGCGAAAGCGTGGGGAGCAAACAGGATTAGATACCCTGGTAGTCCACGCCGTAAACGATGTCAACTAGCCGTTGGAATCCTTGAGATTTTAGTGGCGCAGCTAACGCATTAAGTTGACCGCCTGGGGAGTACGGCCGCAAGGTTAAAACTCAAATGAATTGACGGGGGCCCGCACAAGCGGTGGAGCATGTGGTTTAATTCGAAGCAACGCGAAGAACCTTACCAGGCCTTGACATGCAGAGAACTTTCCAGAGATGGATTGGTGCCTTCGGGAACTCTGACACAGGTGCTGCATGGCTGTCGTCAGCTCGTGTCGTGAGATGTTGGGTTAAGTCCCGTAACGAGCGCAACCCTTGTCCTTAGTTACCAGCACGTTATGGTGGGCACTCTAAGGAGACTGCCGGTGACAAACCGGAGGAAGGTGGGGATGACGTCAAGTCATCATGGCCCTTACGGCCTGGGCTACACACGTGCTACAATGGTCGGTACAGAGGGTTGCCAAGCCGCGAGGTGGAGCTAATCTCACAAAACCGATCGTAGTCCGGATCGCAGTCTGCAACTCGACTGCGTGAAGTCGGAATCGCTAGTAATCGCGAATCAGAATGTCGCGGTGAATACGTTCCCGGGCCTTGTACACACCGCCCGTCACACCATGGGAGTGGGTTGCACCAGAAGTAGCTAGTCTAACCTTCGGGAGGACGGTTACCACGGTGTGATTCATGACTGGGGTGAAGTCGTAACAAGGTAGCCGTAGGGGAACCTGCGGCTGGATCACCTCCTTAATCGACGACATCAGCCTGCTGATGAGCTCCCACACGAATTGCTTGATTCATTGTAAAAGACGATGCTGTAACGCGACCCTGTTATAGGTCTGTAGCTCAGTTGGTTAGAGCGCACCCCTGATAAGGGTGAGGTCGGCAGTTCAAATCTGCCCAGACCTACCATTACATGGTTCAGCCGTAGAATACGGGGCCATAGCTCAGCTGGGAGAGCGCCTGCCTTGCACGCAGGAGGTCAGCGGTTCGATCCCGCTTGGCTCCACCACTTTCGCCGTACGCAGTAGCTTGTCAGAACTCAGAAATGAGCATTCAGTTCGAATGTTGATTTCTGACTTTTGTCAGATCGTTCTTTAAAAATTCGGATATGTGATAGATATAGACTGATGGCCAGTTTCACTGCTGGTTAATCAGGCTAAGGTAAAATTTGTGAGTTCTGCTCGAAAGAGCAACATGCGAATTTTCGGCGAATGTCGTCTTCACAGTATAACCAGATTGCTTGGGGTTATATGGTCAAGTGAAGAAGCGCATACGGTGGATGCCTTGGCAGTCAGAGGCGATGAAAGACGTGGTAGCCTGCGATAAGCTTTGGGGAGTCGGCAAACAGACTGTGATCCAGAGATCTCTGAATGGGGGAACCCACTCAGCATAAGCTGAGTATCTTGTACTGAATACATAGGTGCAAGAGGCGAACCAGGGGAACTGAAACATCTAAGTACCCTGAGGAAAAGAAATCAACCGAGATTCCCTTAGTAGTGGCGAGCGAACGGGGACCAGCCCTTAAGTTGATTTGAGATTAGTGGAACGCTCTGGAAAGTGCGGCCATAGTGGGTGATAGCCCCGTACACGAAAATCTCTTGTCAATGAAATCGAGTAGGACGGAGCACGAGAAACTTTGTCTGAATATGGGGGGACCATCCTCCAAGGCTAAATACTACTGACTGACCGATAGTGAACCAGTACCGTGAGGGAAAGGCGAAAAGAACCCCGGAGAGGGGAGTGAAATAGAACCTGAAACCGTATGCGTACAAGCAGTGGGAGCCTACTTTGTTAGGTGACTGCGTACCTTTTGTATAATGGGTCAGCGACTTATATTCAGTGGCGAGCTTAACCGAATAGGGGAGGCGTAGCGAAAGCGAGTCTTAATAGGGCGTTTAGTCGCTGGGTATAGACCCGAAACCGGGCGATCTATCCATGGGCAGGTTGAAGGTTAGGTAACACTGACTGGAGGACCGAACCGACTACCGTTGAAAAGTTAGCGGATGACCTGTGGATCGGAGTGAAAGGCTAATCAAGCTCGGAGATAGCTGGTTCTCCTCGAAAGCTATTTAGGTAGCGCCTCATGTATCACTCCAGGGGGTAGAGCACTGTTTCGGCTAGGGGGTCATCCCGACTTACCAAACCGATGCAAACTCCGAATACCTGGAAGTGCCGAGCATGGGAGACACACGGCGGGTGCTAACGTCCGTCGTGAAAAGGGAAACAACCCAGACCGTCAGCTAAGGTCCCAAAGTCATGGTTAAGTGGGAAACGATGTGGGAAGGCTTAGACAGCTAGGAGGTTGGCTTAGAAGCAGCCACCCTTTAAAGAAAGCGTAATAGCTCACTAGTCGAGTCGGCCTGCGCGGAAGATGTAACGGGGCTCAAACCATGCACCGAAGCTACGGGTGTCATCTTTGATGACGCGGTAGAGGAGCGTTCTGTAAGCCTGTGAAGGTGAGTTGAGAAGCTTGCTGGAGGTATCAGAAGTGCGAATGGCGTAACGATGGCGGCGCTGTCTCCACCCGAGACTCAGTGAAATTGAAATCGCTGTGAAGATGCAGTGTATCCGCGGCTAGACGGAAAGACCCCGTGAACCTTTACTATAGCTTTGCACTGGACTTTGAATTTGCTTGTGTAGGATAGGTGGGAGGCTTTGAAGTGGGGACGCCAGTTCTCATGGAGCCATCCTTGAAATACCACCCTGGCAACTTTGAGGTTCTAACTCAGGTCCGTTATCCGGATCGAGGACAGTGTATGGTGGGTAGTTTGACTGGGGCGGTCTCCTCCCAAAGAGTAACGGAGGAGTACGAAGGTGCGCTCAGACCGGTCGGAAATCGGTCGTAGAGTATAAAGGCAAAAGCGCGCTTGACTGCGAGACAAACACGTCGAGCAGGTACGAAAGTAGGTCTTAGTGATCCGGTGGTTCTGTATGGAAGGGCCATCGCTCAACGGATAAAAGGTACTCCGGGGATAACAGGCTGATACCGCCCAAGAGTTCATATCGACGGCGGTGTTTGGCACCTCGATGTCGGCTCATCACATCCTGGGGCTGAAGCCGGTCCCAAGGGTATGGCTGTTCGCCATTTAAAGTGGTACGCGAGCTGGGTTTAGAACGTCGTGAGACAGTTCGGTCCCTATCTGCCGTGGACGTTTGAGATTTGAGAGGGGCTGCTCCTAGTACGAGAGGACCGGAGTGGACGAACCTCTGGTGTTCCGGTTGTCACGCCAGTGGCATTGCCGGGTAGCTATGTTCGGAAGAGATAACCGCTGAAAGCATCTAAGCGGGAAACTTGCCTCAAGATGAGATCTCACTGGGATCTTGAATCCCCTAAAG